>JAVBWI010000027.1:0-188370 GCA_036677445.1 Clostridia bacterium | reverse complement strand
TTTTCTTGGACATATGATTGGCCCTCCTTTGTATGAATGGTTCTAGCAAACCTATTCTATCATGCGGCCTCCATATGTCCTTTTTCAATTTGCGCAATTTATTGTACCTTATCGGTGAAAGCACAAAACTATTTACAGACCCCATAATGCGCAAGACATAAAGAATAAGTTGAATGATTTTGTAGTAATGCTATTCGGCGTAAAGTAATTAGCACAAGCCACTATTCATTGTGGCTCAGTCTTGGCTTAGATTAAACTAATAATTCCCGTCACTAGAGTACTGTTCTGCACTAAGCATTTATCTTGACTATCCGCTAGGGCAATAAAAACATCGTAATTGTCCTTTATAGAGCATAGGGCATCTTCAATTGTATCTAGTTTCTTTTCAATTAGGCAAGTGACTATTTCTGATATATAAGATGAAAGATAATCATATAGATGTTCAATGTATACAATTAATGATGTTTGCTCTCGCAATGCCGCATGAGCAATTTCGTTTCTTATTCGGTATAATCGCTGGATTTGCCAGTTCACTCGCTTATAATGATTTTCGACTTTACTTTTTGCAAATGACGTGTCTGTGACTAAGCGAAAAATATCGTTTGTTCTATGATATAGCAATGAATTAACCTTGCATTTGTCTTGCAATTCGGAAAATAGAACAGCATTATGGAAGACAGCGATGGTCTCACTCACCATTTTTTGTTTTGTTTCTTGTTTCATATCAATAGAACATGTTGAAAAGTTGAACTTTATTTTACATCTTCCACAATCTTCAACAAAGTTTCTCACGATGCGATAAATGTAGCGCAGAGATGTTGCAGCTGGTACAGTTTCTTTTACATTTAAAATAATGTCTGAGTACATATTGGTACGAGCCAATGACTCCAATGCGACCCATAAGTTCATATATTTTTCTTCCTGAAATAATGACGCCCTACTTATATTAGTATATCCAAATGAGCCTTGCAACTTGTCCCGAATAGCTTTTTTGCTCTCATCAGTGAAAGTTTGACGTGTATTTTCAAAGATTCTGCCTGAGCTATCTATGTAATCATGTGTCTCATATAATTCTTTAGCAGTAAATGCACGATGATACTTGCTTTGTGAGTTAATTGATACAATGACTACAGACTGTAAATCCCAGGCACAGACCAAATTATAAAAACTTGCAAGATTTAGTTGTTCAGATATTTTCGTAATTGCCGCATGAGAAGCAGTGTAAATATCCTTAGTATTGACGATTACATGAAAATAACGCTTTTCTGAGTTTACCAATGTGCGAATGTCTAAAATTTCGGCAAACTCAGATACTATTTGTTCATATGTTTTGATGTTCAATCCCAACCTGCTTAAAGCATCTAACGACTTTTCTAGTTCAAGAACGTTTTTGCTTGGAAAGGGAACGTTGATAAGCACGTGATGCTCGACCATAGTTGAGTTGATTAGTTCTTTTTTAAAGCTATCCCATTGTAAATTAAAATCTTTTTCTTGTCGAAAATACCGCAACATGTCAAACAATGCATGTGAAGACCAACCGTTATATATTGCTTGACTAGCCACTATATTAGAAAATTTTTCGATTTCCCCAATACTAGTTTGTATAATACTAGATTTTAGCTCTTCCAGTGCAAATTCCAAATATGTTGAATCAATCATCTTTATCATATGTCTGATTTGGTGCAACATACAATTCTTTTCTGCGTCAGATGATGGCTTTTTTCCAAGGGATGCCTTCAAACGATTTAAAATTGGCTTGCAATGCCGCTCCAAAACTGTATCTTGATTTAAGATATATAATGTTTCGCTTCGACAAGCCTCGATATTCGCATCAGAATTAAAAAGCCCTGATAATGTTTTTTCGATGACTGAATCCAATTCCTTTAGAGCGCTCAAAGAAGTCAATACCCGATACTGATATACATCTAGTGTTCGACTATCAACAAGTTCTTGCCAAATCTGATAAAAAGGAACGCATATATCCGGTACGTTCTTAGCAATCAGTATGTCATCGTTGCTTCCTTTTAACATTTACAATCTCCCCCTTGACAAAAATCCAAAAAGCAGGTATACTTCGCTTACTAAAGTTAATATTATATTTTGATAGATAGAGGCCTTTCCTTTAGTGGTGAGACGCAAGTCCCTGCGAAAAGGATACGCCTCTTTTATAAAGTAGCACCTTCCCTCACAATGCTAATACACTCGTATGGATTAAGAAGAATATTATGCATTATTATACCATGTTTTGTAGAAATAACAATAAATTGAGCACCAATTTATAACAAAAAAAGCGCCTGCACGGAGATTGTCCATGCAGGCGCTAAACTTGTTGGGATTCCAAAGGCGACGGCCCGCACGCCTAGCATACGAGGCATCTCCCGCCTCGGATGTTCCTCTATTCCCTTTGGCGGGGTTTGAGGGCCGAAGCTGAGCGCCGCCGGTGGCGGAGTAAGCGAAGCGCAGGCCCAGTGAGCAAGGGAGCACAGGCCCGTCAGGGTAAGTGCGACCATTGCGAACTGTGAGGTAGCCCCAATCTATTCTTCGCCGCTATTATTCCTTCTCACCCGAATAAACACATCCACGCCGTCGGCGACGTCGGTCTGCTCCACCGTCACCTGCATACCCGCGTCGTTCAGCTGCTTGGCCGCGACGCTGATGGAGTTTAAAAACAGCCGGTAATCGCGGAGATACCGCAGTATCTTGGGCCGGGGGGCCGCGCCGTCGTGCTTTTCGTCGTAGAGGCGGTTGAGGGTCTTGTCCACCAGCTTTTCGGTATCCTTTACGGAAAGCGAACGCGTCCTTACCTTTTCGATGACCTGCAGCTGCGTCTTGTCGTCCCGCAGCCGCAAAAGGGCGCGGGCGTGGCGCTCGGTCATGCGCGCCTCGGTCATGGCGTTCTTTACCTCGGGCGAAAGCCGGAGCACGCGCAGCTTGTTGGCGACGGCGGATTGGCTCTTGCCCAGGCGGGCGGCAAGCTCCTCCTGTGTCAGGCCATAGAGGGCGATGAGCTGCGAATAGCACTCCGCCTCTTCCAGATAATGCAGGTTTTCGCGCTGGAGGTTTTCGATGAGCGCGACCATCGCGCTTTCCTGCTCCACCATCATGTCTTCCACAAGGCAGGGAATCTCGTGCATGCCCAAGAGCTTGCAGGCGCGCAAACGGCGCTCCCCCGCGACAAGCTCGTACCCATCCGGCATGCGGCGCACCACCAGCGGCTGTATCAGACCGACCTGCTTGATGGAATCGGCAAGCTCTTCCAGGCCTTCGTCGTCAAAGGTTTTGCGGGGCTGGTTGGGGTTGGGGCGGATATCCTCGATCGGCAGGCGCATCAGCCTGCGGCCGTCCGCGCCCGGCAATGCGACGGCAACGCCCGCGCCCGCGGCTGCCGGTACGTCATCCTCATTGCGCTTGTCCTTTAAAAAGTCGAACACTGCCATTGTGCTCCCTCCTTTTACCATCGTCTTTCGCCGTGTAGGTCCGGTTTCCTGCATCGTTTACAAAGGTAGTGTGGAATCCCCCGTATTCGCGCCGTTTCGCGCGCGGTAGATGTGCTAGGTAAGGACTGATGAAATAAGGGATGATGGATTGACGAGATGGTTTCGTGGCCTGCAAGGAGCAAAATCGAAGGAATAGCAGCGCTATTTCAAGATTTAGCTTAACGCGGCAGGACGTGAAACCAGCCGTCAAGACAACGTTCCGAATTCATCAGCGCTTACCTAAAGAGGCTTGCGGCCCGGCTCGCCCGCCTTGCGCGGGTAACGGGCTTGGGTGGGCGCGTTCTTCTTCGCCAAAACCAGCGCCCGCTCGCCATACGCCGCGTTGACCGGCTGCACCGTCAGGGTGCAGTTGAGCGCCTTGCAGGCAGGTTGCGCCAGGTCCGCTTCCTCCTGCGCGCTTTTTCCTTTATAGCAGACAGAAACGCCGCCGACCCGCAAAAACGGCAGGGTCAGCTCCAATAATACGGAAAGCGGCGCAACCGCGCGCGAAAGCGCGATATCGTACTGTTCGCGGTATTTTGGGTCGCGCCCCGCATCCTCCGCCCGCGCATGCACGCACAGAGCGGTAAGCCCCAGCGTGTTGAGCGTTTCCTGCAAAAACGCCACGCGCTTGTTTAAACTATCCAGCAGCGTCATTTTGATATCCGGCCGGGCGATGAGAAGCGGGATGCCGGGGAAGCCCGCGCCCGTGCCCACGTCGATGCAGCGCGCGCCATGCGGCAAAAAGGGGAGCGACAGGAGGGAATCCACGAAATGCTTGTCCGCCGCTTCGGCTTTTTCCGTGATGGCGGTCAGGTTGATACGGGCGTTGGCTTCCATTAAAAGCTCGTAATAAGCGCACAGCGTATCGCGCTGTACGTCGGTAAGCTGCGGCAGCTTTTCGCTTAAGAGCGACTTCAAGCGCCCGCCTCCTTCCCCTGCGCCCTGCGCCAAATCAGGAGCACCGCCACATCCGCGGGCGATACGCCGGGGATGCGCGCGGCCTGGCCGATGCTGCGGGGCTTTCGCGCGTGCAGCTTCTGCCGCGCTTCCATGCGGAGGCCGCCGATGGAAAGGTAATCCGCATTTTCGGGCAGCGCCGAATCCTCCAGCGACTGCATGCGGCGCACCTGCTCGCGCTGCTTGTCGATATACCCGTCGTAGCGGGCGAATATTTCCACCTGTTCCAGCGCGTCGGGCTGTAGCTCGGGCAGCGTATCGTAGAGCGCCGACAGCTCCGTATAGCGCACCCCCTGCCGCTTTAAAAGGTCACAAAGCGGGATGCCCGTCCTCGCAACCGGTTCGCCCTTTTCCTTCAAGTATGCCTGCAGGCGCTCGTCCGGCGGGGCGATGCGCTTGAGCGCCTCCATCGCGCGGGCGATGCCGTCCTTCTTTTTCATCAGCATATCGTAGCGCGCGTCCGAAATCAATCCCGTGCAGCGCGCAAGCGCGGTCAAGCGCAAATCCGCGTTGTCCTGCCGCAGCAGCAGCCGGTATTCCGCGCGCGAGGTCATCATGCGGTAGGGTTCGTCCACGCCCTTGGTGGTAAGGTCGTCCGCCAAAACGCCGATGTAGGCGTCCGCGCGGCCCAGGTACAGCGGAGACTCGCCGCGCAGGTACAACCCGGCGTTTGCGGCGGCGTACAGGCCCTGCGCCGCGGCTTCCTCGTAACCGGAGGTGCCGTTGACCTGCCCGGCGAAATACAGGCCGGGAATATCCTTTGCGCCCAAGAGCGCGTTGAGCGAAGTGGGGTCGATACAGTCATATTCTATGGCGTAGCCGGGGCGCACCACTTCGCAATGAGTCAGCCCCTCTATGGTGCGCAGCATTTCCACCTGCACGTCGGCGGGCAGGCTGGTGTTCATGCCCTGCACGTACATCTCGTTGGTGGAGCGGCCTTCCGGCTCGATGAATATCTGGTGGCGGTCCTTATCCGCAAAGCGCACCACCTTATCCTCTATCGAAGGGCAGTAGCGCGCGCCCGTCCCCTTTATGACGCCCGCGTACATGGGCGAGCGGTGCAGGTTGGCGCGGATGACGCTGTGCGTGTTCTCGTTGGTATAGGTCAGGTAGCAGGGCGTCTGCGGGAAATCCCGCTGCGGCGTCAGAAACGAGAACGCCGGCATGGGCACGTCGCCCGGCTGCATTTGCATTTTGCCGTAATCGAGGCTCAGTCCGTTCAGGCGCGCGGGCGTGCCCGTCTTAAAGCGGCGTACGGTGAACCCCAGCTCGCTCAACGCGGCGGAAAGCCCCTCCGCGCGCATCAGCCCCGCGGGGCCGCTCAATTGCTGCCACTCGCCGATCAATATGCGGCTCTTTAAATATACGCCGGTGCAAATAACCACTGCGCGGCAGTCGATCCGTGCGCCCGCTGCGGTCAGTATGCCGGAGATTTTGCCGTTTTGCGTCAGTATCCGCTCGCACTCGCCCTGCAGCAGCGTTAAGTTCTGCTGTTCTTCCAGCGTGCGCTTCATGCGCTCGTGGTAGCGGCGCTTATCCATCTGCGCGCGCAGCGAATGCACGGCGGGCCCTTTGCCCAGGTTCAGCATGCGCATCTGTATGAGCGTATCGTCGGCGGCCAGCCCCATCTCCCCGCCCATGGCGTCGAGTTCCCGTACAAGATGCCCCTTGCTGGTGCCGCCGATGGCCGGGTTGCAGGGCATGAGACCGATGCTGTCCAGGTTGAGCGTCAAAAGCAGGGTGGAACAGCCCATGCGCGAAAGCGCAAGGCCGGCTTCGCAGCCCGCGTGCCCGCCGCCAATCACCACGGCGTCGTATATACCAGCCAAATATGGCATGTTCCTACCCCTCCTTTTTTATTCTTGACAAAGTGCCAATGGCACGTTGTCAGGCTGTCGATAAATCCCTTGGGGATTCGGGGGCCGCAGCCCCCGGAGGCTTAAGAACCGCCGCCAGCGACATGCGCGGTGGCGGCGGAAAAGCCTTGCGGCGCAAGGCTTCCTTGCGAACAACCGGTCCTCGGCGGGAGACGCCTCGGATACTTGGCCTGCGGGCCGTCGCCGTCACCGTAATGGCACAGGTTGTTCCTGTAATCCTCGAAAAAGTGCCGCATGGCACTTTTTCGAAAAGCCAAAGCAAAGTTTTGCCCAGCAACGAGTATAGCAGAACGGGGACGAATTCACAAGGAATTCTGTCGACCCCCTTTCCTTACCAAATTTTTGGTCGTATACTGAAAACCAAACCGGCAACTTACAGGAGGGGGAGAATATGACGTCTTCCAAGGTGTATTTTACCGACCTGCGCGTGCGCTCAGGCGAAAACAATCTGCTCGTGAAGCTGCGCAAGCTGCTTCTTGCCGCGGGCATGGATCAAATCGATTTTACGCATAAGTACGCCGCCATCAAGATTCACTTCGGCGAGCCGGGCAACCTCGCGTTTCTTAGGCCCAACTATGCGAAGGTGGTGGCGGACCTCGTGCGGGAGCTGGGCGGGAAACCCTTCCTGACGGACTGCAACACGCTGTATGCCGGCGGGCGCAAAAATGCGCTGGACCATATCGATACCGCGTATGAAAACGGCTTCACGCCCTTTTCCACCGGATGCCATGTGCTCATCGCCGACGGCCTCAAGGGTACGGACGAACTGCGCATCCCCATCCCCGGCGGTAAACTTTTAAAGGAAGCGCGTGTCGGCCGGGCGGTAATGGACGCGGATGTGTTCATTTCGCTCACCCATTTCAAGGGGCACGAGTGCACGGGTTTTGGCGGCGCGCTCAAAAATATCGGCATGGGCTGCGGCTCCCGCGCGGGCAAGATGGATATGCACTCGAGCGGCAAGGCCACGGTGAACGACACTCTGTGCATCGGCTGCAAGGCGTGCGCGGAAGTCTGCGCGCACGACGCACAGGCATTCGATTCCGGCGTATGCTGCATCGACTTGAACAAATGCGTGGGCTGCGGGCGCTGCCTGGGCGTGTGCCCGGTGGACGCCATTTACGCCGCGGAGAGTTCGGCCAACGAGCAGCTGGATAAAAAGATCGCCGAGTACGCCTGCGCGGTATTGTACAAACGGCCGCAGTTCCATGTAAGCCTCGTCGTCGACGTGTCGCCGTACTGCGACTGCCACGGTGAAAACGACGTTCCCATCGTGCCGGATGTCGGCATGTTCGCTTCCTTCGACCCGGTGGCGCTGGACGTCGCCTGCGCGGACGCCGTGAACGCGCAGCCGCCCGTGCCCGGCAGTATGCTCACAGAGTCCAGGCGCGCCCATCATGACCATTTTACCGACATATTCCCCACGACGGACTGGCGCTGCTGCATGGCGCACGCAGAAATGCTGGGGCTGGGTACGCAGAACTACACGCTGATTAAAATCTGAGCTGCATAAAACGATCAATATGCATAAAGCGGGGCGGCCGGTCGCAAAGTAACCGGCCGCCCCGCTTTGCCTGCAAGGGAGAGAAAACCCCCCAAGCCTGCCAGTATATACATTTGCGGCATGCTGTGTATTTCTGGGATAATATCTACAGGAATTACAACGCAATAGTTGCAGTGGGGGGATTTAGAATATGGATAGGATACAGTGTTTGGCGGTCATGCAAAAGGGGAGAAACAATCTGCTCCTCATGTTGGGGCTCACATTGGTGAATATTGTGCTCTACATTGTTGGCGCAGCGCTCACATTCCCGTTTTCAGCGTTTCTGCCGCAGATGAGCGTTGCGGTAGGGCTTGAGCTGTATTATGAATTGGCGCTTGCAGTATTTCCCGTTGGCGGCGCAGTTATCGCGGCATTGCTGCTTGGCTTTTATGGGCTTTGCTACTTTTTATCCGCCAGGCGCCCCGGCTGGCTGATCGCCGCATTGGTGTTGTTTGCGCTGGATACGGTGGTGCTGCTGGTTTTCGCTATTCCCGAGCTGGATCTGTCCGCCGGCATCGATATCGCGTTCCACGGCTGGGTGTTGTATTATCTCATACGCGCCGTCTCTGCCATCTCAAAACTGAAGGCTTTGCCGGAGGAACCCGAAGCCGACGCGCCCGCCCAACCGGCGGTTGCGCAAAACGCCGGCGATACGCTCTAAATCACCAAATTCTTAGTCAGCGGTTGCGGCGTGCCCGTTTTCCGGGCACGCTGCTTTGCTTCAAGTGCAAAAACTGCGCATACATGACCCGCAGCGTTTGTGAAAATGCGGCGAGCAGGCGCGAAAGCGTGGCCTCCGCTTCCTTTACATGCGCTTCCTGCAGTTGGGCCGCGTTTTCCAGCCGCAGGTTTTCCTGCTCGAAGGCGAGGTTGGCGGAAGCGTATGCGGTCAGCTGGTCGTTGAGCCGCTGAATGCGCGCCTCGGCTTCGTTTAGGGCGCGGCGCGCTTCCGGCGGCCAGGGTAATTCCTCGCGGCCGGGGGTGCCTGTTCCGGGTGAAAGCGGCGCGGAAAACGCGGCGCGTTCGCGTTCAATAAACCCTTTCATATCCACTGACCGGGTGGATGAAACCGCGCGCGGGAAGCTGTACGCGCCGTATACCGTTTCAAACGTGCCCAGCCGGTGCAGGCGGCCGGAAGAAAGCCACAGCGCGCTCTCGCACAGGCGGCGCAGCAGCGCGGGGATTTCGCTTTCCATCAGCAGCGTCATGCCCGCGCGCTGCATGCGGCGGATTTCTGTCACGCAGGCCTGCTGAAACGGCAGGTCGCAATGCTCCAGCACATCCGAAAGCAGCAAAACGTCTGGCTTTTGCACCAGCGCCATGGATAGCAGGAGCCGCGCCCGCATGGACTTGTCATAGCCGGATACCGGCTTATAGTACTGTTCGCCCAGGCCGCAGTGCGCGCCCACCGCCGCGATGTGTCCGCGGGTGCCCGCCGCGTCCATGCCCTGCATGCCGCAGCTTAGCTTTACATTTCCCGCGCCCGTCTCGCGGGGCAGCAGTCCGTCCAGGCCGATGGCGGCCGCGGCGCGGCCGTGCACCGTGCAGGAGCCTTTTTCCGGTATGATCTGCCCGGCGATGACCCGGAGCAGCGTGGTTTTGCCCGCGCCCGGCTCGCCAAGCACCGCCCAGGCTTCGCCCCGCCCCAGCCACAGCGTGAAATCGTGCAGAACGGGCAGACGGCCCTGCCCGGTATTTTCTTTGAGCAAAGCGCCTTTTAGCCGCATGAGCTTGCCGCCTTCGGGCACCGTGACGCGCGCATGGGTGAGTTGAATCAAACCGCAGCACTCCTTGTTCGGATTTTTTGTTAGTATGCGCATCGGAAGGGTGCCTTAAAAGGAAAGATTTTTAACGATAGGCTGAAATATGCGATTCCGTGGCATGCCACCGGAAATGACGAATTATATGAATGATATGATGCCGACATGAGCAACGGTGAAACACTCCGTTCACGCAGTCGTTGATGATAAACCCCATAAAATAAATCAAAGCTGACGACATGCGCGTCAGCCAAGTATCGACAAACCCGCCCTGGGGGTGTGGGGGATTCGCATCGAGGTACTCGGGGTTCTAAAATCGATTCACAGGATCGATTTTTGGCTCTCATGAGCCAACGAACCCGCTTCCCTACGGGAAGCCCCCCACATTTAATCCAATTTGACAGCGCAGCGTCTTTGTGCGTCAAATTGGCGGAAAAAATGCCGCTATGAGCGGCATTTTAACCCGCAGAAAACCCATCGACAAAGTCAGTAGGACTTTGTCGATGGCCTGAAATGATTAATAATTCTCCGCGAGTATCTGGAAGAAGCTTAAGGGGTGCGCGCAAACGGGGCATACGTCGGGCGCGTCGGTACCTTCATGTACATGGCCGCAATTGGCACACTGCCACTTGACGGGTGTGTCGCGCTTGAACACCTTGCCCTCCTCGATATTGGCAAGCAGTTTGCGGTAGCGTTCTTCGTGGCGCTTTTCGACCGCCGCAACGCCGTCCATCATCTTGGCGATATTCTCAAAACCCTCCTCGCGGGCATCCTTCGCCATGTTGGCGTACATATCCGTCCACTCGTAGTTTTCGCCTGCGGCGGCGTCCTTCAGGTTTTCCGACGTGGCGGGGATACCGTCATGCAGCAGTTTGAACCAGAGCTTCGCATGCTCCTTCTCATTCTCGGCAGTCTCCATAAACAGCGCGGCGATCTGCTCGTAGCCATCTTTCTTGGCGCGGGATGCATAATAGGTGTACTTGGTGCGTGCCTGGGATTCACCGGCAAAAGCGGTCAACAGGTTGGCTTCGGTTTTGGTACCTTTCAGCGACTTCATAGTATATCTCCTTTCTTTCCGGGCATGCTCCTTCGTATCTGCGGCGAAAAAGCACTGCCTTAATTTTAAACACGTTTACGGGAATAAAACCCGTTTTCTTATAAAACAGCTGCCCGATGATGATACCACCGGACAGCATAGCTGTCGGAAAGCCCGCAACAAAAACCATCCGGATGCTTTCGTTTTAGGCTTCATTCGGGAGCGGGCGATTGATTGTGCGGCTAACTGGAGCACATCTTCCCCTGAAGAATACACGAATGTTCCATTCAGGTCAGGTGTTCCTGAAAACGCCCGTTAGGGGGTGTGGGGGACGCAATCCCCCACATCCCATTCAAATTCGGCGATTCACTCACCGAATTTGTGGGAGAATGCCGCTCATAGCGGCAATCTGACCTTCAGAAAACCCGCTGACAAAGTCTATAGGATGTTGTCAGCGGCCAGATTAACCCGCCTGTTCGATGGCGACGGCTACCGCGACGGAAGCGCCCACCATGGGGTTGTTGCCCATGCCGATGAGGCCCATCATTTCCACATGCGCGGGCACGGAGGAGGAGCCTGCGAACTGCGCGTCAGAGTGCATGCGGCCCATGGTATCCGTCATGCCGTAGGAAGCGGGGCCGGCCGCCATGTTGTCGGGATGCAGGGTGCGGCCCGTGCCGCCTCCGGATGCGACGGAGAAATATTTCTTGCCGTTTTCGACGCACCACTTCTTGTAGGTGCCCGCGACGGGATGCTGGAAGCGGGTGGGGTTGGTGGAGTTGCCGGTGATGGAAACATCCACGCTCTCGTGGCGCATAATGGCCACGCCCTCGTTCACGTCGTCCGCGCCGTAGCAGCGCACCTTCGCGCGGTCGCCGGTGGAGTAGGCCTTTTCAAACAACACTTTGAGCTCGCCTGTGTAATAATCATACTCCGTCTCGACGAGCGTGAAGCCGTTGATGCGGGAAATGATGGTGGCGGCGTCCTTGCCGAGGCCGTTCAGTATAACCTGCAGTGGCGATTTTCGCACCTTGTTGGCCGTCTTTGCGATGCCGATGGCGCCTTCGGCCGCGGCGAAGCTTTCATGGCCTGCCAGGAAAGCGAAGCACTTGGTCTCTTCGCGCAGCAGCATGGCCGCGAGGTTGCCGTGGCCCAAACCGACGGCGCGCTGGTCGGCGACGGAACCGGGGATGCAGAACGCCTGCAAGCCGACACCCAGCGCCTCCGCGGCGTCCGCGGCACACTTGCAGCCTTTTTTGATGGCGATGGCGGCGCCCGCAATGTAAGCCCAAACGGCGTTTTCAAACGCGATGGGCTGTATTGAGCGCACAATACCTTCCACGTCCACGCCCTTGGCGTCGCAGATGGCGCGCGCGTCTTCCAATCCCTTGATGCCGTATTCGGCGAGGGAGCGGTTGATCTTTTCTATTCTTCTGTCGTACCCTTCAAATTGGATCATGCTACTCCCTCCCCTCTTATTCGTGGCGCGGATCGATCACTTTGGCGGCGTCCGCAAAACGGCCGTAGGTGCCGATATTCTTTTCATACGCTTCCTTTGGGTCGACGCCCTTCTTGATGGCGTCCATCATCTTGCCCAAGGATACGAAGCGGTAGCCGATGACCTCGCCGTTCTCATCCAGGCCGATGTTAAGCACATAGCCTTCCGCCATTTCCAGGTAGCGGACGCCCTTGCACTTTGTGCCGTACATGGTGCCGATCTGGGACCTGAGGCCCTTGCCGAGATCCTCGAGGCCCGCGCCGATAGGCAGGCCGCCCTCCGAGAAAGCGCTCTGCGTACGGCCGTAAGCGATCTGCAGGAACAGCTCGCGCATGGCGGTGTTGATGGCGTCGCAAACGAGGTCGGTATTGAGCGCCTCGAGTATTGTCTTGCCGGGCAGCACTTCGGAGGCCATGGCCGCCGAATGCGTCATACCGGAACAGCCGAGCGTCTCGACAAGCGCTTCCTCGATCACGCCGTTTTTGACGTTGAGCGTCAGTTTACATGCGCCCTGCTGCGGCGCGCACCAGCCTACGCCGTGCGTAAGGCCGCTGATATCGGTAATCTGTTTGGCCTTTACCCATTTGCCCTCTTCGGGTATGGGCGCGGGGTCATGCTTTGCGCCTTTTGCGACGCATACCATTTCCTCCACTTCGCGGGAGTATTGCATGCTGAAAAGCCCTCCTTATCATCGTGTATAATAAAAACTTGCTTACAGCAGGGCGGGCAAACCGTGCCGGGCCCTATTGCTTCATGTTATAGTATAGCATGCATATATCGGGCGCTTCCAGCTATTTTTTGCATAATTTCTATGCTATAATACGGCTGATCCATGTACTGTTATGAAGGAGGGTTATAACGATGGCGCTATTCCTGTCGTTTCTGTGCAGTACGGGCGCGGGCTTCCTGCTTTACGACCGGCTGCTCGGTGAAGGCGCGTTTTACGCGCAGTATCCGGCATTTTCCGCTACGGCTGCCGCCCTTGTGGGGCTCCTGATTGCGGGCATGGAATACCGTGCGGTCAAAACAAAAAAAAAGCGCCGCCTGCCCATGGCGCTGTTAATATTAAACGCGCTTGTCGGCATCGTTGCGACCGGGCTGTGGCTGTATACGCTGCTGTAATGGTTGCTTCTATGCTTGTTGTACACGCTGTTCGAAAAAAAGCGGGCGCTTGACACGCCGCAGGAGGCAAAGGCATCCGAAATTGTACAGTCCCTCAGAGTGGCAAAAAGTCTTTGATGGATAACAAACGACTGTCGCAATAGGCTTTATTCGCGAGCGGCGACATGTGCGGCGCGAGCGCAAAGCCTTGCATCGCAAGGCTTTCCCTGCAGGAACCGCCGACCGCATCGAAGATGCAGGCGGTTCCTGTGAAACTCAAAAAAGTGACGCAGTCACTTTTTTGACACTCTAAAAGGCCGCACGCGTTGCCATGCGGCCTTTATTCCGACTGCGGGCGGCTGCACCGCCATTTGCGCCGCCCGCCGCAGAAAGTATCAGATTTTTGACAGGCCGTTTTGAATATCGGCTATGATATCCTCCGGGTCCTCCAAGCCGACGGAAAGGCGGATCATGCCTTCGCTGATGCCCGCCTCTTTGAGTTCCTCGGGCGTGTAGGTGCTGTGTGTCATGGAGGCCGGATGCTGTATGAGCGTTTCCGTATCGCCCAGCGATACGGCAAGCGAGCACAGCTCCAGGGAATTGATAAATGTCTCGCACTCCGCCTTGGACGCGTCCAGCTCGAATGTGATCATGCCGCCGGGCAGGCGCATCTGCTTTTTGGCCGTCTCATAGCCCGCGCAGCTTTTCAGGCCGGGATAGTAGACCGTTTTGACCTTTTCGTGCCCCTCCAGAAACTCCGCGACGGCCATGGCGTTTTTGCTGTGCCGTTCCATGCGGATATCCAGCGTTTTCAGGCCGCGGGCGATCAGATACGCTTCAAACGGGCCGACGACCGCGCCGGTCATATCCTTCAGCCCGAATATGCAGCATTCGCCGATAAAGTCCGCTTTGCCCACGATCATGCCCGCGATCACGTCGCCGTGCCCGTTCAGGTACTTTGTGCCCGAATGCACCACCACATCAGCGCCCCATTCCAGCGGACGCTGAATATACGGCGTACAGAAGGTGTTATCCACCACCACCTTGATATCGCTGCTGTAAGCGTGCGCGGCGGCGGAAACGGCTTCTATGTCGATGATCTTCATGTTGGGGTTGGCCGGAGTCTCGAAATAGACGATCTTTGTGTTCTTGCGCAGATGCTTTGTAACATTTTGCGGGTCGGTGAAATCTACGAAGGAGACTTCTACCCCATAGCGCGTAAGGCCGTGCGAGAGGTAGGCGAATGTGCAGCCGTAAAGCGTCTCATCCGCAAGCACATGGTCGCCGGCACGCAGCACCGTCCAGAACACGGTGGTGATCGCGCCCATGCCGGACGCCAGCGTGAGCCCCGCCTCCCCGCCTTCGAGCGAAGCAAGCTTTTCGCTCACCTGCCCCGCGTTGGGGTTGCCAAGACGCGTGTAAATGTAGCCGGGCTCTTCGAGTTTGAAGCGCCGCCCACCCTGCGCCGCATCGTCGAATATGAACGTACTGGTCTGGAAAATAGGGGTGGAAAGAGGATTGATGCCGGGAATGCCGACTGCGCCGGTGTGGATCTGCCGTGTGGCGAAGCCTTTTTTGTTCAGGTCGTGTAACATGGATAGGAAACCTCCTTATACCCGCCGGCAACTGAAGGCACCGGCCGGGCGTAATATTTGCCGCGAATGGCACGGCAAATTTGATTGGCGCAGGCATTCTTATCACGCTATGTATATATTTATCTGTGCGGACCCCATTGTCCCTGAAAAACCGCTGTAAAACTGCGCACGCAGCATATGCGTGACAGCATGTATATCTTAGCATAATCGGCAGCCATATCAAAGGCGGAGCGGGTTGGAAAGCGAATTATATATGAAATACTCCGGCAAAACGCCATACGACAATCCGATATGCTATACTGGTGAAAAACATGCGAGGCGGTATGCCCTGTGCGCATCTACGACATCTCGCGCGAACTTCGTTCCGCGCCGCTTTACCCCGGCACCCCGCCGGCCGAGCTCCAAACGAACTGCAGCATGGCCCGGGGGGATTCCTATAACCTTTCCACGCTGCACGCGAGCCTGCACGCGGGCACGCACTGCGACGCGTATTTGCATTTCTACGAGGGCGGGGCGGATATTGCCGCCATGCCGCTCACGCATTACATCGGCCCCTGCACCGTCCTTGCCGTGCCCGAAAACGCGCGTTTGGACGCGGCCTATTTGGAAAGCTATCTGCCCAAAGATACTTTGCGCCTGCTGTTAAAGGGTGGCGGGAACGCGTACCTGTCGCCTGCGGCGGCGGAATACCTCGTTTCCCGCGGCGTCGTCACGGTAGGCACCGACGCGCTGAGCGTTGCGCGGCCGGATGAGGAGCTGCCCGTGCACACGGCGCTGTTACAAAACCATGTCGCCATCATCGAGCAGCTTGACCTTTGCAATGTGCCGGAGGGGAGCTACACGCTGTTTGCGCCGCCCGTAAAAATTGCGGGCGCGGAAGGGGCGTTCTGCAGGGCCGTATTGATAGAACAATAATCTGCTGGATACATATTACACGCGTTATTCACACGCAGGGTATTGAATCCCGCGTTCCAATCTGCTATACTGTGTGCGATGCTTCGGGGCGGGGTGCAATTCCCCACCGGCGGTGATGCGGCAGGGCGAGAGCCTTACCGACGAGCCCGCGAGCCCGGCAAGTGATTGCAGGGTTGAGCCAATGCGAATTTGGCGCCGACGGTATAGTCCGGACGAGAGAAGCGCGACGATTTTTTTGCGCCGCACTTTGATTGAAACGCCCCCGAACCGGGGGCGTTTTTTTGCAGAAGCATACGCTATTTGAAACGGAGAAGGGAAAAATGAAACGGGAAAACACAGGTCGGTTGGTTCGCTTGGGGATGCTGGCGGCGCTTTCGCTGCTGCTGGTGTATTTCATTCGCTTCCCCATATTCCCCAGCGCTTCGTTCCTGGAGTACGACATGGCGGATGTGCCCATATTGATCGGTACATTCCTTTACGGGCCGCTGTGGGGGCTGCTTTTGACGGCGGTGGTAAGCCTCTTGCAATGGCTCCTCGTCTCCCAGGTGAGCGGCTGGGTCGGCGCGCTGATGCACTTTTGCGCCACAGGCGCGTTCGTGCTGGTGGCGGGGACAATTTACCGCCGCTGGCGCTGCCGCAAGGGTGCGGTTACGGCGCTCTTGTGCGGCGGTGTGGCCATGATACTGATGATGATACCGCTCAACCTCATATTCACGGTTGGCTTTATGGGCGTGCCGCGGCAGGTCGTGGTGGATATGCTGCTGCCCGTCATCGTGCCCTTTAACGCCGTAAAGGCGGGCGCGAACGGCTTATTGACCTTCCTGCTGTACAAGGCGGTGGCGCGTGTGCTGCGGCTGGAGCGGGCGGAGCCTGCGGCGTGCCCGCGCCCCGGTCAAGGCAATACTTAAGACAATTTGCATAGAATGGGGCTGTCTCCGGCATGCAGACTTGTCAGCTGACATTCTTATGGTATCGCCGATACAGCGGCGCGTCCTCGGCGGGAGACGCCTCGGACACTAGGCCTGCGGGCCGTCGCGATCGATTATTTTATTTAATAGCGGGCGGGCTTTAGCAGTTCGCAATAGTCGCGCATCGAAAGCGGCAAGCGCCGCTTCCTTGCACTCCTTTGCCCACTGGCCTTCCGTCGCACTTGCTCCGCCGCAGGGGGCGCGCTGCTTCGCCCCCCGCGCCCCCTTTGGTGCGCGTTTGACCTGCTGTACTACCAAATCGGATGAGCGTATAGCCAATTTTCCATTACTTTTCGTGAATGTAGGTTGTCTCGGATTTTTGCATCTGAGGCAGCCTCGTTTTTATTCTTTTATTTTTCCCCGCTTTTTATGGTTTTCACGGATGGCCGCCTCGCTGCCCTGATCGCTTGGCTGGTAATATCGTTTGTTTTTCAACGAGGGGGGCAGGTAGTCCTGCTCCACATAATGGCCGGGAAAGTCGTGCGGGTATTTGTAGCCCTTGCCCGCGCCCAGCGTTTTCGCGCCGCTGTAGGAGGTATCCCTTAAATGCACGGGAACGGGCTCGTCAAACGTAGAAGCGGCGTCGGCCATGGCCGCATCCACCGCCATAACCACGGCGTTGGATTTGGGGGATTCGCACAAATACAATATCGCCTGCGTGAGCGGCAGCCGCGCTTCCGGCATGCCGATGTACTCGAGCGCCGTCGCGGCGGAAACCGCCTGCACCATGGCCTGCGGGTTGGCCATACCGATATCCTCGCTGGCGTGGGCGATGAGCCGCCGGGCGATGATGCGAGGATCCATGCCCGCGTAAATGAGCCGCGCGAACCACGCGAGCGCGGCGTCCGCGTCGCTGCCGCGCAGGCTTTTGCAAAAGGCGCTGAGCATATCGTAATACAGCTGTTCGTCGAGCGCGATGACCTTTTGCTGCACGGATTCGGCCGCGATCTCCTGCGTGATGCGGATAACGCCGTCCGTATCCGGCGCGGTGGTCAACACGGCAAGCTCCAGCGCGTTTAACGCAGTCCTGCAATCGCCGTTGGCCATGCGGCAAATGTGTTCCATCGCTTCGGGCGAAAGCTCCGCATGGTACTTTCCCAGCCCGCGCTCGCTGTCAAAAAGCGCCTGCCGCACCGCGGACTCGATATCTTTTGTGGAAAGCGGATAGAATTGGAACACACGGCAGCGGCTTACGATAGCGCCCGTCATGCTGATCATGGGGTTTTCGGTGGTGGAGCCTATAAAACGCAGCGTGCCCTTTTCCAGCGCGGGCAAAATACTGTCCGACTGCGCCTTGTTCCAGCGGTGGCATTCGTCCAGCAGCAGGTAGGTGGATTTCCCGTAGAGCGACAGCCTGTCCTCCGCCTGGGCGATGATCTCGCGCACGTCCTTTACGCCCGCCGTGACGGCGTTGAGCTTTTCGAACGCCGCGCCCGTGGCGTTCGCGATGACGGAGGCGAGCGTCGTTTTGCCGCAGCCGGGGGGGCCGAAAAATATGCTGCTTTGCAGGCGGTCCATCTCGATGGCGCGGCGAAGAAGCCGCCCCGGCCCCACGATATGCTGCTGGCCTATAAATTCATCCAGCGTACGCGGGCGCATGCGGTCTGCAAGGGGCGCCGCGTTTTTGCGCGCGGCGGAGAACAGATCCTGCTGTTGCATATTGCCACCTCCCACTGTAGTATACCCGCAGGGAACGGCAAGCGCAAGAAGGCCCCTTTTCTGGAATGGAAAGCCATTCGGACTGCAATGTGAAGATACTGGGAACTAACTCCATCCGGCTTGCGTGTATGCAGTGGGCATGATACTATAGGCATAATTCAGAAGAAGAGAGGTTTCTATGCGGAAAGGGCTTTGGAAAAAGATCCTCCTGGTGCTGCTGCCGCTCGTTATACTTGCATTGATGGCGCTGCTTGACCCGAACGTTGCAGATATCAGCGAGGTCATTCGCCAGATCGACCCTCTCTGGTTTATCGCAGCGGTCGGGAGTATGCTGCTTTACTATTATTTCGATGTGCTGATGTATCAGCTTGCCTGCAAATACATGGAAGCCCCCCAGCCGCTCGGGGAGAGCGTACTGACCACCATGCTGGGGTTCTTTTACAGCGCGCTCACGCCGTTCTCTTCCGGCGGGCAGCCCATGCAGGTGCTGCAGATGCGCAGGCGCGGCATGCGGGTGGGCGTGGCGACCTCCGTACTGATGCTCAAGCTTTTGGCCTGGCAGTTTACGCTCACGCTGTTAGGCACGCTGGGCTTTATATTCATTTCCGGAGATGTGCTCGAAGGCGGCATCACCATGATCGTGCTGTACATCATCGGCTACCTGCTGTGCCTTGGCATTCTGGTGGTTGCCTTGCTCGCGTTTACCAAGCCGGACTGGATATTTCGCACAGGAGAGAGTCTTATAGATTTCCTGGCGCGCCACCGCCTGATCAAAAAAGCCGAGACCGTCGAGAATATTCACAAAAACTGGAAGCGCATCATTGTGGATTATCAGGGCGCGGTACGCTTCGCGCTCAAACAGCGGCTGGGTATGTTCCTTATTTGGCTGGTGTCTGCGGGCGAAGCGGCAGCGTATATGGCGGTAACGTATTTTATCTACCGTGGGCTGGGCTTTTCGACGCACGGCTTTCTGTATGTGGTGCTGCTGCAGGGCCTCTTGTACATCGCCGTATGCTTTGTTCCGCTGCCCGGCGCTTCTATCGCCAGCGAAGGCGGCTTTTACATGGTGTTTGCCAAGCTGTTTACGCCCGCGGCGCGTTTCCCCGCCCTGCTGCTGTGGCGATTGATCACCTATTACAGCGCGCTCGGGCTGGGCCTGATCGCCGTTGTGGCGGACGGCCTCCGCCCGAAGACGGTGCTGCCTGAAAACGCAGAGGAAGAGGGAGAGTAATGTATCTGGCAGACGGCTGGGAGGATTATGCGCTGCTTGACGCGGGCGGCGGCGAAAAGCTGGAACGCTGGGGCAAGTTTACCCTGCTGCGCCCCGATCCGCAGGCCGTATGGCCCCTGCGGACGGAGTCCGCGCCGGATGCGCATTATATCCGCTCCAGCACAGGCGGCGGGCATTGGGAATATAGGCGGACGCTCCCCGAAGGCTGGCGCATACGCTACCGCGACCTTACATTCCTCGTGCGGCCAACGGGCTTCAAGCATACGGGGCTGTTCCCCGAACAGGCCGTGAATTGGGACTGGATGCGGTCGCTTCTTGACCGGCGCCCCGGCGCAAAGGTATTGAACCTGTTCGCCTACACGGGGGGCGCTACCTGCGCCTGCGCCAAAGCGGGCGCGCAGGTGGCGCATGTGGACGCGGCTAAAGGCATGACCGCCTGGGCGAAGGACAACCTTGCGGCAAGCGGCATGCAGGATGCACCCGTACGCTTTCTGGTGGACGACGTAATGAAATTCGTACTGCGGGAGCAGCGGCGCGGCAACCGCTACGACGGCATATTGATGGACCCGCCCAGCTACGGCCGCGGGCCGGACGGCGAGATGTGGAAGATCGAGCAGGATCTTTACCCTCTGGTGGATGCGGCGGTAAAGCTGCTTTCGGATACGCCGCTGTTTTTTCTGATCAATTCCTACACGACGGGCCTGGCGCCCAGCGTGCTGAAAAATGTGCTTACTGTGGCTTTATCTGGCCGCGGCGCGAGGGTGGAATCCGATGAAGTCGGCCTGCCCATTGAGCGCGGGGAGCTTACGCTGCCCTGCGGCGCATCGGGGAGGGCGTGGTGGCTGTGAGCGTACCCCCCATTTTGTACGAGGACAATCATATCCTGGTTGTGGAAAAGCCCGCGAACACGCCGGTACAGGCGGATTCTTCGGGCGACGAGGATCTTCTTTCCATACTCAAAGCCTATATCAAAGAAAAATATAACAAGCCGGGCGCGGTATACCTTGGCCTGTGCCACCGGCTGGATAGACCCGTGGGCGGCGCAATGGTGTTCGCGCGCACCAGCAAGGCGGCGGCGCGGCTTTCTGCGCAGTTTGCTCTTCGACAGGCACAAAAGCGCTATGCCGCAGTAGTGGAGGGGGATATCCCCCCATCCGGCGAGCTTACCGACTATATCCGCGATACAGAAGGCGCGCTGCGGGTGGAGGTATCCCCCGACCCCGCGCCGGAAGCCAGGCAGGCCGTACTGCGCTATCAGGTTCTCGCGCGCGAAGGGGCGTATGCGCTGCTTGACATTGCGCTGCTGACCGGCCGCAAGCACCAGATCCGCGCGCAGCTGGCCGCGCACGGCTGGCCCATCCGTTTTGACCAGCGTTACCATCCTTCGCCCGCGCGCGGACAGATTGCGCTGTGGGCATATTCGCTCGCATTCGAGCATCCCACGAAAAAGGAGCGCATGCAGTTCTTTTCCCTGCCGCATGGCGGCGCGTTCGCGCCTTTTTCCACACAAATCACAGCGCTGCCTGTGCAGGATGCCAGTGACGTCGTATATGCGGATGAAAACCTGCTCGTCGTGGCAAAGCGCGCGGGCGTTGAGGTTACAGCGGCGGACGGCGGAAAAGACTCCCTGCAGGCAAGGCTGGAACCATACTTTGGCGCGCTGTACCCCGTACACCGGCTGGACGCGAACACCGAAGGCCTGCTGCTTTTCGCGCGCACGCCGGAGGCGGAGCGGGATCTGGCCGCGGCGATAAAGGAGCAGCGTATCGAGAAGTACTACCGCTGCATCGTTCTGGGCCGCATGCAGCGGCAGGAGGCTATATTGGAAGCCTGGGCGAAAAAGGATGCGGAAGCGGGCAGGCTGTATGTGTTCGATTCCCCCTCGCCCGGCGCGCTGCTCATCAAAACCGGCTATCGCGTACTGGAAACGGACGGCGAACAGAGCTTATTGGAAGTGCGGCTGTACACCGGCCGCACGCACCAGATCAGGGCGCATCTCTCGCATACCGGCCACCCCGTGCTGGGCGACGACAAATACGGCGACCGCGCAGCGAACAAGGCCGCGCACAGGCGCAGGCAGGCGCTGCTTGCTTACAGGCTGGCGCTGCATTTTTCACAGGATTCGCCGCTTTTCTACCTGGACGGCAAAGAATTCGTTTGCCCGTGGGAGCTTGTAATGCATTAGCGCCAGGGCGTTTGGCGGTGCATTCCTGCGCCATGCCTTCTAAGAAAGCTTCTCACCTGTACCGTTCGGATATCTGTGCTATACTGCTAACATAAAAACATTTGTTCGCATTATAAAAAGCTCACGCACTTGCGCGGGCTTTTTTGCTGCGCGCAAAACAGAAAGGAGTTGGCACATGAACCAAAAAGAAGGCCGGGATGCGCTGCGCGCCCGCGCGTACGCGCTGTTCGAGGAATTCCGCGCCGCCTACGCGGGCGAGTGGCGGCGGCTGGAGCATGCCGAGCGCATGTACTGCGGCGACCATTGGCACGACATTCCGCAAGGCGACCCCAACGAGCCGCGCCCCGTGACCCCCGTAATACAGAGCACGGTGGAGAACATCGCGGCGGACCTGATGGATTCGCTGCCGGAGGCGGTGATCTCGCCCGAAACGCCGGAGGATACGGCGGCCGCCCGTGTGCTGGAGGCGGTGATCCGCCAGAACCACGACGCCGCCTGCTACGAGCGCGAATACCGGCGTCTGGTGCACGACCTGCTCGTGGGCGGCTACATGGTGCAGGAGGTAGGCTATGACCCCGCGCTCAACAACGGATTGGGCGGCGCGTTCATTCGCCACGCGGACAATCGCGGCGTACTCTTCGACCCGCTGTGCACAGATATTCAGGACGGACGCGCGGTGTTCAAGTTCGCGGTGCGCACGCGCGAGTGGCTGTCCGCCCGCTTCCCCGCTTATGACGGGGATTCGGACGGGTATGCGCAGCAATCCGTGATGGAGGATTCACTCCTCACCGCCGACCGCACCAAGACCGCGCTCCTGCTGGAATACTGGTGGCGCGAGTACGACGAAAAAACCGGCGGCTGCCGCGTGCACATGGCGCAGCTTGCGGGCGGGCAGGTGCTGTTGGACAGCCGGGAGCTGAAGCCGCAAGGCTATTTTTCCAACGGGCAGTACCCGTTTATCGTGACGCCGCTATTCACGCGCAAAGGAAGCCCGCTGGGGCTGGGCCTTGTGGACATGTTTGCGGCGCAGCAGCAGTACGCCGACAAGCTGGACCAGATCGTGCTCAAAAACGCGCTGATGGCCTCGCACAACAAGCTGCTCATCACCGAGGCGAGCGGCTTTGACGCGGATGACCTGCGCGACTGGGCGAAGGAGGTGCACACGGGCGAAAGCCTCAACGGCGTGAGCTGGTTCGCCACGCCGCCGCTGCCCTCGTACATCATGCAGTACATCCGAGGCATGCTCGAATCCATTAAGGAAGAAAGCGGAGCGAACGACTTTTCCCGCGGGGGGACGGCGGGCGGCATCACGGCGGCCTCCGCCATCGCGGCGCTGCAGGAAATGAGCAGCAAACGCGCGCGCATGGCCTCCCGGCAGATGCACGAGGCCTATCGCGACGCCGTGCGCATGGAAATCGAGGTGGAACGCGAGTTTAACCTCTTGCCGCGCGTCGTTTCCGTCGCCATGGACGGGCAGGTGCAGCGGCGCGTTTTCGACGGAAGCATGCTCACCCGCGCGCTGCCCGACGGACGCAGCCTGCCCGTCGAGTTTTCCATATCCATCAAGGTGCAGAAGGAGAACCGCTGGAGTGTCATCAGCCAGAACGAGCTGGTGCTGCAGATGATACAGCTTGGCGTACTCCGCCCCGACCAGGCGGTAGAGCTGATGCACTTCGACGGCAAGGAGCAGGTGCTAAGACAGGCCAAGCGCGCAGATGAGGCGGAGCAGCCTGCGGCCGCCCCGCCGCAGAGCGGCCCGGCCGCCCCCAATGGGCCCGCGGGGGAAACCGGCGGCGGAGGCGGCATAGCGGCGCGCGTAAAACGGCTGATGGCCCCGCGGGGCGGCGCGCGCGCAAAGCGGGCGGCCAACTAACCCGTTAAGAACCACCGTTCAACCACATACGACCCACAAAGAAAAAGGAGGAGCTTATGAAAGAGAAATTTACCCGTTTCCCCGAGAGCGCATTCGAATATACGCCGCAGGCAGGCCTGGCGCCCGCCGCGCCCGCGGACGGTATGCCCGCGGGCGCAATGCCCGGGCGCATGCCCGCGCAGCCTGCGCCGCCCCCCGCGGGCAATGCCCGCGCCCTTGACCCGGAGAGCCTCAAGCGCGAGATCGACGCACTGCTGCAGCAGAACCTGCTGCCCGAGGATTTCGACCTGGAAGCCGCCGTACAGGACCCGGCTTTTGTGCGGCTGGTAATCGAGATGCCCGCCTACGCCGCCGTACGCGTATACCAGGCGGAAAAGCGCGCCGCCGAGGCGGAGCGCAACGCCATGCAGGCCATCGTCACCCGCCTTCGCGCGCGCGAAGGGCTGCCCCGCGCCGCCCGCGCGGACACCGCCGCGGCGCCTGCGCGGGACTACCTTTCCATGTCGCCGGAGGAGTTCGCGAAGCTGGAGCACGAATACCGCGAAAAGGCCCGCCGGGGCGTAAAGGTCAAGCTGTAAAGAATGTGGAAGCGTAACGCGCCTGAGAACCCATCAAAGGCCCACGTAGCGGGGCGCTCCGCCGCCCCACTTGCGTAAAATATCGGAGAAACCATAAAATCCGTCATTTCTGACGACAGGTGCGTCAGAAATGACACCTTGCAGGCACCCTTCGGGCACCACCGATGTCGCCTACGGCGACAAACAAAGGTCGCAGGTGAGCGGTGAGCGAACCTGCATGTGGAAACTCAAAAAAGCGGCGGATGCCGCTTTTTTGATAATACATAAGGAGGAAGCATATGTCCAATACACAAACCACCATCAACACCGCCGCGGCCCTTCCGGGCGGCGGCAGCCAGACGTACCTCAACAAAAACTTCTACGACAAAAAGCTGCTGGAGACCGCGCGCACCAAGCTGGTATTCGCCAAATTCGGCCAGAAGCGCTCCATACCGCGCAACAACGGCAAGCGCGTGGAGTTCCGGCGCTACGACCTGTTTTCGCCGGAACTGGCCGCCGCCCCGCTCATGGAAGGCGTAACGCCGGAAGGGCAGTCTCTCTCCCAAAGCAGGGTGGAGGCCGAGGTCGCGCAGTACGGCGCGTATGTGGAGATCTCGGATGTTCTGGAAGCGACCGCCTACGACGAGGTGGTATCCGACAGCGCGGAGCTCTTGGGCGAGCAGTTGGGCACCGTAGTGGAGTGGATCACCCGCGACGCCATGTGCGCCGGCACCAACGTACAGTATGCGGGCGGCCGTACGTCCCGCCTGCAGGTCACCGTGAACGACAAGCTGAGCGTTTCCGAGGTGCGAAAGGCCGTACGGACGCTCAAAAAGGCCAAGGCGCGCCATTTCACCGCCAACGAAAAGGGCGAGGCGCGCAAGCCGCACTTTATCTGCATCTGCTCGCCGGAGGCCACCTATGACCTGCAGAGCGACAGCCTGTGGCAGGACGTCTCCAAATACTCTAACGCGGAGCAGATCTATTCCGGCGAGATCGGCCGCCTGTTCGGCGTGGTGTTTGTGGAAAGCACCGAAACAAAGGTGTACCGCCAGAGCGTGCTGACCGCCGTCGCAAGCCACGCCGCGGGCAGCGCGGACGTGGTGGTGGACGGCATTTCCGACGCCGCCCGCGCTTACCTTTCGCAGGAGGGCGCGAAGATCAGGATCGGCAGTACGGAATACGCTGTCGCCGGCGTCAGCCAGGCGGCCAATACCATTACGCTTTCCGTTGTCGTCGCCTCCGCCATTGCCGCGGACACGCTGGTGTACAGCGAGGACGCGGGCGCTCTGGACGACACCACCAAAGCGGGGCTGGATATCCACGCCACGCTGGTGTTCGGCGCTGATTCCTACGGCGTGGTGGACGTGATGGGCTCCGGCACGCTGCAGACCATCGTCAAACGCCCCGGCAGCGCCGGCGCGGCCGATCCGCTTGACCAGCGCGGTACGGTGGGCGCAAAGGTCGCGGCCTACACCGCCACCATACTCAACCCGCTGTGGGTGGTACGCATCGAGCACAGTGTAAGCGCATAGTCAGAAAAATGGCGTTGGCCATTTTTCTGAGGTCGTCCCAATGCGCATCAGCGCATTGGGACGGATTCCACACGGCCGCCTAGGAATGCTGCGGCATTCCCCGGGCGGCGGCCGTGCAAGGTGTCAAAACGGATGCGCATGTCATCCGTTTTGACGATTGGAAGCCGTATAGGGGAATGCAGGGCTGCGTTGAGTAAATACCCCCCAGGGGCTTCGGGGGCCTGCCCCCGGAGGCTTTCAATCCGTCATTTTGCAGCGGCATGTACGGTGCAAAATGACACCTTGAAGCGCAAGTTGGCGCGACAGCTTTCCTGCGTAAGCAGGAAACCGAGCGACGACTTGCACGGTGAACCTCGAGAAAGTGCCGCAAGGCACTTTCTCGAAAACATGAGAGGAGAAAATATATGAATTACTTAACCGAACAGCAGATCGACCGCCTCGCCTCGGATACCGGCGCGGCGCTGCAATCCGAGCCCAAAGTCCGCGTTACCATATCGCCGGATAACCTGGGCGGCTACTGGGAGGGCGGCATCAACGGCCACTTCTTCCGCATCAAGACCGGCGTGGAGGTGGCGCTTCCGCAAAGCCTCGCCGCGCTCATCGCCCAGAGCGCCCGCGTGCGTGTGGAAAGCGAAGAGAAGGTGCGCGCCTACCGCGGGCGCGGTAAAAAGGTCGGGTGAGGGGCATGACGCTCAACGATATCATCGTCTCCGCTTTGGCGCAGCTTGACCGCGGCCACGACAGCCAGACGGTGGATACCTGGCGTGACAAGCTGACCCGTTACGCCAACGAAGCCGTAACGGACCTTGCGACCGTTCTGCAGCTTCGCCGCAGCGACCCGCTCAATGTTTCCGGCGGTATTGCGGATATCGCGGAGCTGCCGCGCTGCTGCGCCAAGGTGCTTTCCGTATCCCGCGGCATGGCGCGCGTGCCCTTTATCACCGGGCCTTCCAGCACGCGCGTGCGCGTGCTGTGCGACGACGGCGCGGTGCTCGTTCACTACCGCTACCTGCCCGATGATATGAGCTCCCCCACCGACGTGCCGGAGCTGCCCGACTTCTGCCACGGCATGATCGTAACCTATGTGGTGGCGCGCGAGCGCGCGAGCGCCGACCCTGCCATGCAGCGCGGGGCAAACGTGTATTTCGAGCTGTACAACGCGGGCAAGCGCAGCCTGCGCGCCGCTTTGGGCGAGCCGGACCGCTACCGGTTCGAGAACAGGTGGTGAGAATATGGCCGTGGCCGAGTACCGCATACCCGCATTCCTGGGCATCGACCAAAGCGCGCAGGAGGGCGCGATAGAACCGGGCAGCAGCCCCGACGCCTGCAATATGGATACCGCCGACGGCAGCCTTGCCGTGGCGCGCGGGTATGTGAAGCATATCGCGGCGGCGGTGCCGGGGGAAAAGCCCATACGGAAGCTCCTGCACTGGCAGGGGCTGGTGAGCGAGCGCTTTCTCGCCATCGCGGGCAACGACGTATACGCGTATGTCATCACCGACGAGGCCCCCGCGTGGACGCTGCTGTTCTCTTACCCCGAAACGGTGAAGGGCCTGCGCTTTGACGCCTGCGAGACGCAGATCGGCAGCGCCGACTACCTGCTTCTTGCCTGCGGCGAACACGCAATCGTCAAATGGGACGGCATAAACGCCATGCAGGCGTTCGGCAGCGAAGCGAAGCTTTCCAACATTTCCGTCAACTTCCTTGCCATGCATTACGGCCGCCTGTTTTCCGCGGGCGACCCTGCGCACCCCTGCCGACTGTACTGGAGCCAGGCCCCGGGGGACGAGCGGACGATCGAAAGCTGGGCAGTGGACGAGGCGAGCGAAAACACTGGCGGCGGGCATGTGGAGGTGGGCGATACCTCAGGCGACCCCATTACGGGGCTGTGCGCGCTTTCCAACCAGCTTTTGATATTCAAGCGCCGCTCCGTTTACCGGCTGCTGGGCGACAGGCCGGGCAATTTCCGCGTGTACCGCGTGTATGCCGAGGTGGAGCAGATGCAGAACACCGCGCGGGTACTCTACGGCGACGTGCCCTACTGGATGACCGGCGCGGGGCTGTATTACTTCGACGGGCAGACGGCTCTTAGAAGCCGCAGCGCGCGGCGCATACGCGGCTTCCTCGAAGGGGCGTCCTTCACCAACTGCCGCGCCGCCAAGCTGGGCGAAAAGCTCATTTTCACCGCATATGAACAAAGCCGCGACCAAAGCGGTGCGGGCGCCGCCCGTACGGCGGACAACGCGCTGATCGTTTACGATACGGCGCGGCAAGCTTATATGCTGCGGCGCGGCTTTACGGTATCCGACATCTGCGCGCACGACGGTACGCTCTACCTTATCAACGAAGCGCGCACCGTATACCGCTTTGACGAGGGGCCGGATTACGACGGCGCGCCCATCGACGCCTACTGGCACACGCCGCTGACGGATTTGGGCAGCAAGCCCGGCATCAAGTGCCTGCAGGAGATGTATATACGCGGCGCGGGGGAGAGCGCCGGAGAGGGCGCGGTGCTGCTGCTGGACGCCCGCATCGGCCGGAACCTCCATAATTACCGCTGCCTGATGCCGGAACGGGAGGAAGACGTGCTGGAAATACCGCTTCGCAACGAGGGGCGCACATTCGCCTTCCGCTTTTCCAACGAGGCGGGCTCCCGCTTCCGCATACTGGGCGGCGTACAAATGGTATTCGAGCACCGTCTGCGCGCGCTTTAGCATTGCCGGATGTCATTTAACAAGAAAGGAGAATGCAGCATGGCGTACATTCCCACCGGCGTACAGGCGCTTTTCCCCGTACTGCTGCTCCGGCGCATGGATAAGGAGGCAAGCCCCGAGGAATACGACACGCAGGTCGCCCAGAATGAAAACAACCTGAACCAGAACTTTTCCATACTCTATCAGAAGCTGCTGGAGATGGAGGAACAACTGCAGAATGGATAGCCTGTGCTATCAGGTTCCGCTGCAAAGGGGCCTTGGAACCGGAGAAGTGGCTGCAGGCCATCCCAAATAAGGAGGATACCAAATGGCAGTAAGAAGCGATTACCGCGTACCGGGGCTTTCCACCACGGAGGTGCGCGCGCTGCAGCAAACGCTGGGCGTCAAAATGGACGGTGCGTGGGGGAATAAATCCCAGGCGGCGCTGGACGCGCTTTACGGCGCGGGCGCGGACCCGTACAAGGCGTATACCGGCATGCAGGGCGGCGGTACGTCCGGCGGCACAACCGGCAGGGGTTCGGGCGCATCCGCCGCGCCGCCCGTATACACCCATATCAGCGGATATACCGGCAACGTATACCGCGGCAGCGACGGGCGCGCTTACACGGATTACGGCGCGCTGCTGCGCGAGGACGGGTTCTATTACCCGATGGGCGCGAAGATCAGCCCCAACGGCATGTATTACGATATCGGCAACGGCTGGCAGTTTGCCAAGTATGCGAAGGCGTTTGATTCGTATGGAAATATGCTTGGCTACACGCCCAGCAGCGTGACGGGCCTAAAGCCCGGCTCCCGCGTGCCGGGCTTTGAAGGCGCGGCCTTCCGGCGTAGGTCGGACGAGGACGACGATGTGCCGGGCGCTATCGAGGCCGAGATCGATGAAGAGAAAACGTGGGAAGCGTATCTTGAAGAAGAGCTTGACCGGTATGCTGACGAGCTGCTTGCAGGCTACGGCGGGTAAAGGAGGAAAGTATGACAGGCTATTTTATCCCGGGTTACACGCCGCCTGTGGGCGTGACCGACGGTGAGGGGGTCCGTCGCCTGCAGCGGCAGCTCAACGCGCAGGGCGCGAGCCTTCAGGTGGACGGCGTATGGGGCCCGAAATCACAGGCGGCGTATCAGGCGCAGCAGGGGCCCGCTACGGCAGTCAGCCAGTTGACGGGCGGCCTGGGCGCATTCATGCAGGGCATACAGTCGCTGCTGCAGACGCCCGCCCTTTCTTACACGCCGCAATCCACGGCGTCCCTGCGGGCACAGCTTGCAAGCAGCCTGCGCCCCGGCGTGGACCAGGCCATCGAACGGCGCAAGGAGTTGACCGAGGAAAATCGCGCCGAGCTGGACGCGGACGCGTGGGCGCGCGGCATGGGCAGAAGCACCTATGTGACCGACATGAAGGACAGGCAGATGGACGCGGAGGCGGACGACATCGCGCAGATGGAGGCGCAGTATTCCGCCACGCTGGCGCAGCTTTTGATGGAGGCCGTAGAGCGGGAGCGGGCGCGCGCGCTGGAGGTGCAGATGTATAACGCCAATCGGCAGGCAGAGACGAGACAGCTCGCGTTTTCCACCGCGCAGAGCGCGTATGCGGACTATATCGCGCAGCTGCAGGCGGCGCAAAAGAAATCCGGCGGCAGCGCCAAGGAATATGCGCGCATCACCACACCGGAAAACTGCATGCGGTTTTTGGCGGGCCTTACGGGCGCGCAGCGCGGCAATATATATAAAGGCGCGACGGCGCAGGACCGCGTCTACCGCGACGAGCTGATCGCCAGCCTGGGCGAAGCAGGCTATTTGCAGGTACAGGCGATCTATCCGGGCGCGTAAACCTGCTGAATAAGCGGATGCATCCACTTTTTCAAGCCGCTGACAAAGTCCAAAAGACTTTGTCAGCGGAATTTTTGTGGGTTAAAACGCAGGGTTTGTCAATGACCCGCGGCTTTGAAGAAGACCCCGCACGCGCAATGGATAAATGCGTCAGGTTAGGGTGTTCCCCAAACATGGCGAGCGAACCCATGCATCACACAAATGATATGGAGGGGGCAATTATAATGGCGGGCAGATTTATAGTGGATAGATCCCGGGTTCCTGCGTACATACAAAGCACCGACGATGTGCGCAAAGAGCAGCAACGGCTGGGCGTTAAGGTGGATGGTATATGGGGTCCTAAGACGCAGACCGCCTATGATAAAGATAGGCTTTTACAAACGAATGACATGCCGGATTTTATTTTATCCGATAACAAGGTAGATAAAGGGATTTTGAGCATGACGGATGCTTCATTCAGCGGCGGCGATCCTTATGTGGCTTATGCGGAGTATTTAGAAAACCTCGGTGTAAAGAACAAGAAATCTATCGCGGACCTATCGGGCATAGCTGCGCAAGTACAGGCCATGGTAGTGAATGGAAATGGCAACGCGAAGGAGAAGCAGGCGCAGGAAAAGTATATGGTTTCTATAATGCCAAGATCTTATACAGAAGAAGCAGCCAATCCATACATTGAGCAGGATCTAGTATTGGGAACTATGCCGGTGCCTACGTCATATGGTCAGCAATCGAATTTTGAAGAGCCGAAGATTAACGAATCAAACTTGTCTTCACTTGAAGAATCAGAAGTTGTTACCAAGAACATGCAGCATTTAGAAGATGAGATTACTGAAATTGAAGCAGCTTACAAAGATATACCGACGAATTCTCATGTGCCTTGGAATACATTATTGGCAATAGAGTGGCAATATATGAAACTTTATAATAAAGGTAGCCAATTTTTATATGGGTTTAAAAATCAGTGGGTATATGGCTATCGGGACGTTATTAAAGCCGCCGCGAAAAAATATGATATACCTGTGGAACTCCTGGCCGGTGTGGCATGGTCCGAAGTGGGCGGCGATCCGCCATGGATCGATCCCGCTGCATACTTTGTTAGAAAGGGAACAACACCAGTGATTCCTGAACAGTATTGGGGCAAGACTCCAGATGAAATTGCCAACCTTCCATTAATTGGCGGATTGTGGAGCGATATGTGGCGGGATGCTACCAAGGACCCTAATAAAACATCATTTGGCGATCTTAGTATGCAGATAAGAGTTGCCGCCGAAACACTTGGGATTTCCCCAAACATTCTAAATACGACTATGGAAAAAGAAATCATCAAAGCTCTCCAGAATCCAAAATTCAGCATCTTCATTTCTGCTAAGCATCTTGCAGACCTGAAGAAAATTGATTTTGCGGATATCCCCTCCAATAAGCTTTCTTTGGATCAGATTGCAACGATCGCCAGCCGATATAACATTGGGGCGGGCGCCTCCTATGAAGAGGCATCGGGATACTCCTATGGAAAGGATATGAATAGGCATATGCCTGAGATCATGAAATATGTACTATTAGATTGATAGTGACTCCCATTTAACCTTCCATTATGCTAATATGGAATTACCAATTCGGAGGAGGGAGCCTATGAAACCGCTTACCGCAGCACGCGTCGTACTGTTCGTGATACTAGTCCTTTGGGCCATCCCTCAGTTGGTTTTGACTTTTGTTTCCAATTCCCGAAAAGGAAATCTAGTTGATACGCTTTTGATGCTGCTACTCGTATTCGGTCTGCTTGCGGCATACTTCGCCTTTTCTTGGTATGCTGGCCGCTTAAGAAAACAGCGCGGCCTTTCGTCCCTTTATGACAAATTTGATACGGAGGGAATTGTCATACTCAAATGGGTCTGTTTGGGCGCTGCTGTGTTTGCCGGGTACTGGCTGTATATGGGCATTGATTTATTAATTATGGGGTTATCTCCCGGAATGGAAATTTCCGGATTGTTTGTGACAGAGGGAGATGCGGATGGATTCTATCTTCTCGGCTTGCCCATCACTTATCTCGCCTCGGCCGCGTTGAGTATACTGATTTCCCTGTTTGCGAGCGCATCCCTCCAGCATCGCAAACGGAAGCGTCTACTGCGCCGGGGTGAGACGGGCGCATAACGTCTGCGCTCTCTCATGTGGGCGTGTAACATGGGGTTAAAACGTTCGACGGAGTATTTGAACGGAGCGGCACGGGGGTAATCCCTTTCCGCTCCGTTTTTTCTTGTGCGCATAAACGGTGTGCTATATACTGGTGATGTATCCAGCCCGTCCCTCTGCAAGGCCATTCATATACAGCGCCAGAAGGAGAGACTCTTTATGCATAACCCCCGTTCCCGTGTTTTCAAGTTCCTGAAGCTTGCTTGCCTCCTGCTGTTCTGCATGCTTTTTAGCGGATGCCTTATTCTGGGCGGGGGTGGATGCGGGCATCCTGCGCCGTTTCCGGATAGTAAGAACCTGCTGACAATAGGGCAGCGCAATGATAATTTCGAATACGAGCCTCTAGCTGCGCATGTCTGCTCCGACGCATCGGGATACTATTTTTTGCGCGGATCGAAAGGGAATACGCAGGTTTGCCGCGCAACTCTTCGACATGACGCTGGGGAAAACGGCGCTGCTGGCCGTTGTACCGTTGGCGTATTAAAACCGGAGCCTTTTACTGTTGAAAAGTCCGCAACACAAAAAAACGGAGGGCAAAGAACCCTCCGGAATCATGCAAAAATCATGTCGGCGCACGGGCCGACGCTTGTGTGGGATTTAGCCGCGCACCAGGAACTCCAAGAGCTTGGCAAAATCCTCAGGCTCGGAGACGATCAGCTCCACATCGTCGATGCGGGCATCCTTGAACATCTGCGTGAGCGCGATGTACTGGCACAGCGTGCTCTTGAGGTTGAGCCTGTCGCCTTCGGAGGTTATCAGCTCCACGCGACCGTGGCACTGGTTGAGCACCTCAAAAAAGCGCTTGGGGTTGTTGATGTTCTTAATCTTCACAGCTATCACTCCTTTCTGCCGTTTGTCATTTGAACATATTGCCCATCATGTTTGTTTAACACAGTTTTGGCCATTTTGTCAAGTAAAATCTTGCAGCAATACCAAAGCAGTACCAAAAACGGTACGGCGGGCTGTGCTATAATATAGTTACCCACTCTTTGGAGGTTCAATCAATGCGTTTATTTATTGCAATACCGCTCCCGCCGGATGTGCGCCGCGCGCTCGCCGGCGCGCAGCAGCGCCTGCGCGGGGCTTCCGCCGGCGGCAGGTATGTGCCGCCGGAAAACTTTCATATCACGCTGCACTTTATCGGCGAAAGTTCGGATCTTTCGGGTGCAGCGGCGGCCTGCGAAGAGGCCGTGCGCGGCATCCGGCCGTTTGTGCTTCGGCTTTCGGGCTACGGCAGCTTTTTGCGCGGCGACGCGCGTACGGGCTTTATCAGCCTTTCGGGCGAGCTTGCCGAGCTGTACCGCCTGCACGAAACGCTTACCGCCGCGCTTTGTGCGCGCGGGTTTCCGCTCACAGGCTCCCACAAGCGGCTGACGCCGCATATCACGCTTGCGCGAAACGTGCAGCACGCAGAGGAGGTGCCCCCGGCGCTTTCCAATATCGCCGGCGACGCGGCGGAGGGCGCGGCGTTCACCGCCAACCAGCTGGTGCTGTATGAAAGCGAGAACGTGGGCGGGCGCATGCAATATACGCCGCTGCACAAAGCGAAATTCTAACAAATCCATTATCAGGGGGGAATCAAAATTTCTCACATTCCAGATTCGACAAGCCTCAGTTTCAGAATATAAAAATGTGCGTAACTGGAGGCTTTTAATCCGTCATTTTGCAGCGACCTGTGCGGTGCAAAATGACGACACCTTAGAGCGAAGTTAGCGCGACAGCTTTCCTGCGTATGCAGGAAACCGAACGCTAACTTACGCGGTAAATCCCAACAAAGTGCCATTTGGCACTTTGTCGACACAAAAGGAAGGGGAGCCTATGCCTGCAAGAGTCCGTTTTTTAATCGGCCGCGCCGGGTCGGGGAAAACGTATTTCATAAAAAATGAACTGCGCGCCTGCATGAACGAAGGACGCCGCGCCGTGCTCATCGTGCCCGAGCAGTTCACGTTCGAAACCGAGCGCGCGCTTTCCATGCAGCTGGGCGGGTTGCTGGGCATTCAGGTGCTCAGCTTTGCGCGCCTTGCCGAGCGCGCCGTACATGCACAGGAACGTCCCTTCCTTTCCGCACAGGGGCGGCGGATGGTGGTGCGCCGCGCGGCACACAAACACCGCGCGGAACTTGTCGCGTTTGGCGCCGTTGCGCGGCGCGCGGGCTTTGCCGCGCGCATGGATGAACTGTTTGTCTCGTGCAGGCGGTTTTTCATCACGCCGGATATGCTGCGCGAAGCCGCACAAAAGCTCCCCGAAGCCTCCGCGCTTGCGGCCAAGCTTTCGGATATCGCCACGCTCTATGCCGCCACGCAGGAATATCTGGAGGAACACTATATTGACAGCGAGGGCGCGCAGAACGCGCTCTTAGCCGCGCTGCCCAACTCCTTTTTAAGCGGCGCGGAAGTATATATTGACGGGTTTGAACTGCTGACCGAACAGCTTTACGCCATACTGGAGCAGATGATGCGCGTATGCAAAACGCTGACCGTCACGTTCTGTATGGATCCCGACCCGGATGCGCGGGACGCCGCGCTGTTCGCCCCGGAACGCCGCGCGTATGAGCGGCTCGCACAGGCCGCGGCGGATTTAGGATGTGCCGTGTTTGTCAAATCCTTATCCTCCGTACCGCCGCCCCCCGGCAAGGATCCGGCGCTCGTTCGTTTGGAGCAGGAACTGTACGCCTATCCGTCCCGCCCCTATCAGGGGGAAGCGGCTGCGATCGCCGTTGTGGGCGCCACCGACCGCACCGCGGAGGTGGAGAATATGGCCGACGCCGTGGCGGCAGCCGCGAGAAGGGGCGTACGATACCGCGATATGGCCGTTATCGCCTCGGACATGCCCGCCTACGCCCATGCGGTGCAGCGCGCGTTCGCCCGGCGCGATATCCCCGTGTTTATGGATGCGCGGCGCAGTATGCAGGGGCACCCGACTGTGGAGCTGCTGCTGTGCGCGGCGCGCGCCGCCACGGGCGGCCTGCCGCGCGCGGAACTGTTCCGCATTGCCAAAACCGGCCTTGCGGGTGTTTCGCCCGCCGATGCGGAAGCATTTGAAAACTACTGTCTGCGCCGCGGGCTGTTGGGCGGCAAGGTGTTTGAAGCCCCTTTCCCGCCGGAGGAAGAAGCGGCCGAACGCGTGCGCGCCGCGCTGATACCGCCGCTTGCCGCGCTTCGCAAGGGGCTTACCGCCCATACAGCGGGGGAGATGACGGAGGCATTGTATGAATATCTCCGCGCGCTGCATGTCGAAACACAGCTCTTGAGAGGCGTGCAGCGCCTGCGGGAAGAGAGCCGCTTTGCGCTGATGGAGGAGCACGCGCAGGTATGGGATATACTCATAGAGCTCTTTGAGCAGCTCCATGCCATACTCGGCGCGGCGAAAATGGACAAACGCGAGTTCCTTGAGGTGTTGACCGAAGCGCTTTCCGCCTATCAGGTGGGAATCATCCCCGCAACGGCGGATCAGGTGCTCTTTGGCGATGTCAACCGCACCAGAAGCCGCGAGGTGCGCGCGCTGTTTCTGCTGGGCTGCAACGAAGGGCTTCTGCCCGCCCCGCGCGTGGATGACGATATCATCGACGACACCGAGCTTGCGGCGCTTTCCAAGCTGGAAATTGCTCCCTGGGGCGATACGGCGCGCCGCGCCGAGGCGGACAGGCTATCCGTTTACCGCGCGCTTTCGCGCGCGAACGAAGGGTTGTGGCTGGGTTTTTCGTATGCCGACGGCACGCGGGAGCTGGTGCCTTCCACGCTCATTGACCGTGTGCGCGAACTGTTTCCCGGCTGCACGGAGTATGCCGCCACGGGAAACCTTACGCCGGACGCGCTGCCCGAAACCCCGCAGAGCGGTTTCGCGCTGCTCGCGCGCAACATGGGCGGGCCGCAGGCGCAGCTGACCGCGGCGCTGCGCGCCTATTATAAAGAGCAGCCGGGCTTTCGTGAGCGGCTACAGCAGGCGGAAGCATTCGCGCGTGAGCCCGCCGCGCCCAAATCCTTCGGCGCGCCGCTGGCTAAGAAGCTATACGGCAAACGGCTTTTTAGCACTGTCAGCCGTTTGGAGACATTCCGCGCCTGCCCCTTCCGGCACTTCGCGCAATACGGCCTCAAAGCGCTTCCGCGCAGGGAATTCCGTGAAAAGAAGGCGGATATCGGCAGCTTTTCGCACATGGCGCTGGAAGCCTTCGTGCGGGAAGTCGGCGCGCGCGGCCTCGACTGGGCGGCTATCACCCGCGAAGAGGCGGAGGCCATGCTCGACGCTATATTCCCGGATTGCCTCAGGCGCTACCAGGACGGCCTCTTATGCGCTACGCCGCGCGCACGTGCGCTTTCGGTATTCTGGACGGACGCCGTGCGCGAAACGGCCTGGGCGCTGTGCCGTTTCTTCGCGGCGGGCGATTTCAGGCCCGTGGGTACGGAGCTGCGTTTTGGGCAGGACGACGCGCTTCCTCCGCTCACGCTGCGGCTGCCCGATGGCGAGGCGGAGCTTTCCGGCGTTATCGACCGTGTGGATGCGGCGCAAACCGAGGGCGGTAAACGTTTGCTACGCGTAGTGGATTATAAAACCGGCAGCCGGGCGTTCAACTACGGCGACGTTGCGGACGGGCTCTTATTGCAGCTGCCCGTTTACCTTGCCGCGGTTTCGGCCGCGGAAGGAGGCGCGCCCGCGGGCATGTTCTACCAGCCTGTGCATGACCCGGTTGCGGAGGAGGGCAAGGAGGAGAAAGCCGCGGCGGAACTGCGCTTAAACGGCGTGCTGCTTCATCAAGAAGGCGCGGTGGAGGCGACCGAGCGGGCGCTTAGCGGAAGCTCGCAGGTGGTAGCGGGGCTGATGCGAAAAAAGGACGATACGCTGAAGGAGAACCCCCGCCTGCTTACCAACGAACAGATGGAACTGCTGCTGCGGTTCGCCATGCGGCGCGCGGCGGAGATCGCTTCGGAGCTGCTTTCCGGCCGCGCGGAAGCTGCGCCCGTGAAGCAGGGGCAGGGCACCGCCTGCGCCTATTGCGATTATAAAAGCGTTTGCCGCTTTGATACGCGCCTGCCCGGCTGCCGCGTGCGGCAAATCAAAAAGCGCTCGCAGCAGGAATTCTTCCGGGCGCTCGCGCACAACGGCGAAGGGGAGGGCGACGCATGAACTGGACAAACGAGCAGCAGGCCGCGATCGGGCAGGAAGGCTGTAATCTTTTGGTAAGCGCCGCCGCGGGCAGCGGCAAAACGGCGGTATTGACAGAGCGCATCGTGCGGCTGGTCGCGGCGGGTACGGATATCGACCGCTTTTTGGTCGTTACGTTCACGGAAGCCGCCACCGCCGAAATGAAGCGGCGTATATCCGCGCGCCTTTTTCAGGCCGCGAAGGAGGCGGACGAAGCATCCGCCGCTCCCGAAGCGGGCGCGCGGCTTCGGACACAGGCGCTTTCCGTCGGCCGCGCCAATATTTCCACGCTGCACAGGTTCTGTTTATATGTGCTTCGGCGCAATTTCCACCGGCTGGGGCTGGATCCCGGCTTTCGCCCGGCGGACGAGGTACAGTCCGCCATGCTACAGCAGCAGGCGCTCGAGGATACGGCCCAATCGCGCTATGAGGCCGAAGACCCCGCGTTTTTGGGGCTGCTGCGCGCGGTGGGCGGCGAGGAAAAGCTGTTTTCCCAAGCACAGGAGTTATACGGCTTCCTGCTTGCCCAGCCCGACCCGTGGCAATGGCTCGATTTAGCGGAGCGGGCGTATGCGGGCGGCGAAACGGAATTTTTGCACCATCCGGCGCTTAATGTGATTTTAGAAGATATGCGGGCGCAGGCCGCCGGGGCGGTAAGCGCGCTGGAACAGGCGCGGGATATCGTCCCTTCGGAGCTGATCGCTTCGCTTGGCATACTGGATGAGGATGCGGCGCAGGTTCGCGCACTCAAGAGGTGCAAAAGCCTTGCCGCCTACCGCACGCAGCTGCTATCCATCGAGTTCGCGAAGTTCAACAAATGGCCCCGCGGCGATAGTTATCCAGAGGAAAAGAAACAGGTACAGGCGCTGCGCGACGCGGCGAAAGCGGTTATCAGGGCGCAGCAGAAGTCGCTCGTTCGCCCGCTTGCCGAAGAGGCCGCGTGTATGGCGGAGCTCAAGACGCCCATTGCCGCGCTGTGCGCTTTTGTGCGGGATATGGACGCGGCGTACGCGGAATTGAAGCGGGAGCGCGGCGTGGTGGATTTCTCGGATATGGAGCATTTTTCCTTGCGCGCGCTAAGGGAAGAGGACGTGCAAAGCGCGCTTCGCACCCGGTTTCAATATGTGTTTCTGGATGAATACCAGGACAGCAGCCGCATACAGGAATGCCTCATCAGCGCCGTGCGGCGGGAGGATAACGTGTTCCTCGTCGGCGACGTCAAACAATCCATTTACCGTTTCCGGCAGGCCGACCCGGGGCTGTTCCTGGAAAAGCTTGCGTCTTTTACCGGGCTGCCCGGCGCGCCCGGCGCACAGATACACCTCAACGTGAATTTCCGCAGCGAACGGCCCGTCATCGATGCCGTCAACGGCGTATTCTCCCGCATCATGTCGGCGGAAGTGGGCGAGCTTTCGTATGACGAGCGCGCCGCGCTGCATTTGCCCGCGCGGCCGGAGGGCGGGCAGGATGACGCGGCGCCGCTTGCGGGCTGCGAGCTGCACATTATCGAGCGCGGGGATACGGAAGCCGTACCCGACGCCGCTGCGGCCGAAGAGGATGAAGAAAACGGGGAAGCGCCTGAAAACGAACAGGCGGAAGACGAGCGGGCGGAAGCCGAAGCTGTCAGCGACGCCGAAGCGGAAGCGACGCTCGCCGCGCGGCGCATCCGCGCGCTGATGCGGGAGCATCGTTACCCCGACCCCAAAACGGGGGAGCCCCGCGCCCTGCGCTATGCGGATTTCACGGTGCTGCTTCGCGCGCACCGCCGCGCGGCGGAGGTCTGGGCGCAGACGCTCGCGAAAATGGGCATTCCGGCGTATGTGCAGTTGACCGGTGGGTATTTTGACGCCATCGAGGTACAGGTTTTTTTAAACCTCCTGCGGGTGATAGACAACCGTCGGCAGGATATCCCGCTTTTAAGCGTGCTCCGCTCGCCGGTGTTCGGTTTTTCGGTGGAAGCGTTGATCGAGCTCAACACCGCCTTTCCCGCGGAAACCCTGCTTGAGCGCCTGGAGCTGTGCGCAGAGAGCGGCGCGCCGCTTGCAAGCAGGGCGAACGGCGTTCTTCTCCGGCTGGAGGGATGGCGGCGGGAGGCGAAGCTGTTGCCGCTGCCGGAGTTTTTGGCGCAGCTGCTGGATGAAACGGGTTTTTACGACTGCGCGGGCGCGCTGCCCGGCGGCCGGGAACGGCAGGGGAACCTCGACGCGCTTTTAATCCGCGCGCGCGATTACGCGGCGGCGGGCTTCCCCTGCGACATATGGAGTTTTCTGCAGTATATGGACCGCGCGGCGGCCACGGCGGATATGGGCCGCGCGCAGGCAGGCGCGGCGGATGTGGTGCGCGTATTGTCCATGCACGCCGCCAAAGGGCTTGAATACCCTGTGGTCATCTGCGCGGGCCTGGGCCAGCGCTTCAACCGGCAGAGCGACCGGGCTGACCTTTTGTGCGAGCGCGAGCTGGGCTTAGGCGTGCGCATGCGGTTGAACAATGTACGCCGGGATACGCTGTACCGCCGCGCCATCGCCGTACGCCTGCACCGGCAGCAGCTTGCGGAGGAAATGCGCATACTCTATGTGGGCATGACCCGCGCGCGCACGCGGCTCCTGCTCATCGGCTGCCTGAAGGATGCGGCCGGGCGCGCGCGGGAAGCGGCGCAGGCGGAAATCACCCCCGCCTATTGCGCAAAGGCGGAGCATTACCTTCACTGGCTGCTTCCCGTCGCCCAACAAAGCGGGGCGCTGCCATTGTTCCTGCATGACCGCCGCGAAATACCCGTTGCGGCGCCCGCAGCCGCGCAGCCGGAGAACGATGGAATCGGGCAGGAACGGCTGCTGGAGCAGATTCGCGCGCGCTTTGCGTGGCGTTACCCGTACGCGCAGGCGACGGCCGTACCCAGCAAACGCAGCGTCAGCGAGCTGACGCACGCGCACGATGTGGTGTTGCGAACAGCCCCCGCCTTTACGCGCGGGGATAAGCAGCTGACCGCCGCGCAGCGCGGCACCGCGGTGCACGCCGCATTGCGGGAACTTAATATTGCCGCCTGCCCCGCAGGCGATACGCTGCCCTTTGTGGAGGCGGAGATGCTGCGCATGGTGCGCGAAGGCCGGCTTTCCCCCAAGGAGGCACAAGCGGTCTCCGCGCCCGAACTTGCACGGTTTCTGGAAAGCAACCTCGGGCTTCGGCTTCGCCGGGCCAAGCGTGTGGAGCGCGAGCTGGAGTTCGCCGCCAACATCCCCGCCGAGTCCCTCCCTGGCGCGGGGCAGGAGGAGTATGTGCTGCTGCAGGGCGTGATCGACTGCTGCTTTGTGGAAGAGGGTGGCTGGGTGCTGCTCGATTATAAAACCGACCATGTCACCCCGTATGAAAGTGTGGATACGGCTGCCGCCGCGCACGCCGGGCAGCTTGCATGGTATGCGGACGCGTTGGAGCAGCTTTCCGGCCTGCCCGTGCGCGAGCGCATCGTTGTGTTGCTCGCGGCGGGGGTGGCAGTGGCGGTATAGCGTTTGCGCGGTGTATTGCGGGTGTTTTTATTGACAAGACTCAAGCGGTGCAGGATAATAATGAAATGGAAAAAAGGGTATGCCCCGCCGAAGATACGCGCGGAGAAAGCCTTTAGAGTATGAATGAAAAGGGGAGAGTTACTATGGAAGAGCTGCAAAGATCCAAAAACTTTATCGAGGAAGCCATCGAGCAGGATCTGCAGCAGCAGAAGGTCTCCTATGTGCGGACCCGTTTCCCGCCCGAACCCAACGGTTATTTGCATATCGGGCATGCTAAGGCGCTGTTTATCGACTTTTCCATGGCCGAACAGTACGGCGGTATTTGTAACCTCCGCTACGACGACACCAACCCCACCAAAGAGGATGAGGAATACGTCGACGCCATACAGGAGGATATCCGCTGGCTGGGCTTCCAGTGGGGCAGCGTGTTCTACGGCTCGGATTATTTCGATACCTGCTACGAGCTCGCCGTCAAGCTCATCAAAAAGGGCGCGGCGTATGTCTGCGACCTTACGAAGGACGAAATGCGCGAATACCGCGGCACGCTGACCGAGCCGGGCAAAAATTCCCCTTACCGCGACCGTTCCGTTGAAGAAAACCTCGATCTGTTCGAGCGCATGAAAAAAGGCGAATTTCCGGATGGCTCCCGTACGCTGCGCGCAAAAATCGATATGGCCTCGCCCAATATCAACCTGCGCGACCCCGCCATGTACCGCATCATACACGCCACGCACCACCACACCGGCGATAAATGGTGCATTTATCCCATGTACGATTTCGCCCACCCCATACAGGACGCCATCGAGGGCGTGACGCATTCGCTCTGCTCGCTGGAGTATGAAATCCACCGCCCGCTTTACGACTGGGTGGTGGAGCAGTGCGAGTTCGACCCCAAGCCCCGGCAGATCGAGTTCGCCCGACTCAACCTTACCAACACCATCATGTCCAAGCGCTATTTGCGCATGCTGGTGGAGGGCGGCTACGTGGAAGGCTGGGATGACCCGCGCATGCCCACGCTGTGCGGTTTGCGGCGGCGCGGCTACACGCCGGAGGCGATACGCGATTTTTTGAACCGCGTGGGCGTCGCCAAATCGGATTCCGTCGTGGATACCGCCATGCTGGAGCATTGCGTGCGCGAGGATTTGAACGTCCGCGCGCCGCGCATGATGGCCGTGCTCGACCCTGTCAAGCTGGTGGTGGAAAACTGGCCCGAAGGCAAGACGGAGGAAATCGAGATGGAAAACCACCCCAACGCGCCGGAAATGGGCACGCGCAAAGTGCGTTTCGGCCGCGAGCTGTATATTGAGCGCGAGGATTTCATGGTGGACCCGCCCAAAAAATATTTCAGGCTCCAGCCGGACGGTGAAGTACGCTTAAAATCCGCATATATCGTCAAATGCACGGGCTATGAAACGGATGATGCGGGTAACGTCACCCTTATCAAATGCACCTACGACCCCGAAAGCAAGAGCGGCGAATGCGCACGCAAGGTAAAGGGTACGCTGCACTGGGTGAACGCCGCGGACGCGGTGCCCGCGTCCGTACGGCTCTATGAGGAGCTGATACTCGCCGACGTGGTGGACAAGGACGATTTTATCGAAAACCTCAACCCCAACAGCCGCGTGGTCACGGCCGCCATGGTGGAACCGGCCCTGGCCAACGAAAAACCCGGCGATAAATCACAGTTCATGCGTATGGGTTACTTCTGCGCGGATACCGCGCATACGCCCGAAACGCCCGTGTTCAACCGCATCGTCGGCCTGAAGGACAGCTGGAAAGGGTAATAGAAATAAAATACGTTGAGGGCCCCGCCCTCAAACTCCCGCTTAGGGCTGTAACAACCCTAAGAACCCATAAATAAAACGCAGGATGCGTTTTATTGAATGGGATTCCAAAGGGACACGCCCCTTTGGCGGGGTATGGGGGCGGCCCCCCATACGTTTCTTTATTACGACCAAAGGAGCATACACAGTGACAGTCAGAACCCGCTTCGCCCCCAGCCCCACGGGCTATATGCACATAGGCAACCTGCGCTCGGCGCTCTACGCATATCTGTTTGCGCGCAAAAACGACGGCGTGTTTTTGCTGCGCATAGAGGATACCGATCAGGAGCGTTACGTCGAAGGCGCCGTGGAAATCATTTACGAAACATTGAAAAGCGTGGGAATGGAATGGGACGAAGGCCCGGATATCGGCGGCGGCTTCGGCCCCTACGTGCAGAGCGAGCGCAAGCCGCTCTATGCGCCGTACGCGGAAGAGCTGATCAAAACCGGCCACGCCTACCGCTGCTTCTGCACAAAGGAAGAGCTCGAGGAGCGCCGGGAAGCGGCCGCTGCGCGGGGGGAGACATTCAAGTACGACAAGCACTGCCTGCATTTGAGCGGGGAGGAGGTACGGGCGCGCCTGAACGCCGGCATGCCCTATGTCGTGCGCCAGAATGTGCCGCTTACGGGAACGACCACGTTTTCCGATTTGCTCTTTGGCGATATCACGGTGGAAAACGCCACGCTGGACGACAACGTACTCATCAAGGCTGACGGCATGCCGACCTACAACTTCGCAAACGTGGTGGACGACCACCTGATGGGCATCACGCACGTCATGCGCGGCATGGAGTACCTTTCCTCCGCGCCAAAGTACGATCTTTTGTACCGGGCGTTCGGGTGGGAGATTCCCGCCTACATCCACATGCCGCCCATCATGAAGGATTCGCAGCATAAGCTTTCTAAGCGCACGGGCGACGCTTCCTTCCAGGATCTGATCGCAAAGGGTTACCTTAAGGAAGCCGTGCTCAATTACATTGCGCTCCTGGGCTGGAACCCGGGCGACGACCGCGAAGTGTTTACGCTAAACGAACTGGTGGAAGCATTCGATGTTTCGGGCATGAGCAAATCGCCCGCCATATTCGACCCGGCCAAGCTGACGTGGCTCAACGCCGAATATATCCGTGCGCTTTCACCCGAAGCGTTCACCGCCCATGCGCTGTCCTACTATATCATGGCGGGCGTGGGCAATATGGATACGGATGTGCTTTGCCGCATACTTCAGCCCCGCGTGGAGGTGTTCACGCAGATTCCCGATATGATCGATTTTCTGTATGCGCTGGATGAAAGCTACGACGCGGAGCTGTTCACCAACAAGAAGTCGAAAACAGATTCCGCAGTCTCCCGCGAGGTGCTGGATCTGGTCATCCCCGCGCTCGCCGCGCTGCCGGAATGGACGGAAACCGCCCTGCACGATACGCTCATCGGCATGGCGCAGGAAAAGGGCATGAAAAACGGCACGTTGCTTTGGCCCGTGCGCATTTCGCTCGCGGGCAGGCTCGTGACCCCCGGCGGCGCCATCGAAATCGGATTGCTGCTCGGGCGCGAAGAATCGCTTCGGCGGCTTGTGATAGGACGAAAAAAATTAGACTAATGTAATATATGATGCATCAATCGGGGCCTGCCATAGAGCGGGCCCTGTTTTTTGTGTGTAACATGTCTAAATATCGTTTCACCTGTGCATACTCTAAGCAATCCACGCACAGGAGGGATCATATGCGTTTCATACGCCGGCTTGGAATATTGGTATCGGTGCTTCTGTTCACGGTTTTCTTCTGGGAAGCCGCAAGCCCCAAACTGCTGAGTGCGCAGGCGCAGGCGGCAAGCGCGCATGCCTCGGCGCTGCTTGAAGGCGGCGCGCCGGGGGTGCTGCGGCTGCATGTGGTGGCCAACAGCGATTCAGAGGAAGACCAGCGTGTAAAGCTGCTTGTGCGCGACGCGCTGCTTCAGGAATTCGCGCCCGCGGGCAGCCTGGACGAGGCGGAAGAAGTATTGCTTAATTCCGGCGGCGGCGTGCTTGAAACGGTGAAGGAGGTATTGCGTGAAGAGGGCTGCGCCTATGACGCGCAGCTGCGCTTTGGCGTAATGCAGTTCCCGGATAAAGCCTATGGGGAAGTTACCTATCCCGCGGGCGCGTATGAAGCCCTGCGGGTGGAACTGGGGCAAGCGCGGGGGCAAAACTGGTGGTGCGTACTGTTCCCGCCGCTATGCCTCGTGGATATCGGCGTTACGGATATCCCCGGCAGCGACGAGCTGGTATTTGAAAGCGATATCCTCAAGCTGATCGAAGAATGGAAGTCGTCGGAAAACAAAACTTAGCCACTTTCTGCACCCGAATGGTACATTCGGGTACATCAATAAGGATTTGATGTAATTGCCTAATAGGCAATTACCACTTGCAAATGAAGTGGGAATACAAAGCCGCGCGCGCCAAAACCCCTTTGGCGCGCGCGGTGTATATTTTGCTCAATTCGATTGTTCAGGCTTATTTATCCAATTTCATCACGGCGGTAATTTTATCCGCCAGCACGGACATATCGTCGAGTACGGCGGCATCCGGCTTAAACCGAGATTTCACCGTGCCGATCACCTTGTACCCCAAACCTATCAGCCTTTGCTCCGCCATGGGTACGGCTTCGCCGCTCCACCCGAAGGAACCGAATACGACTGCCGTTCGGGAACGCACAACGGGCACCGATACGTGCGAAAGCGCCGCCCAGATGGGGGGCAGGCTGTCCGCATTGACGGTAGGGGTTCCGATCGCCAGCACGTCCGCCTGATGGATACGGTCCGCGGCCTCTTCGGGTGAAATATCCGCAAGGTCGCTCATATCTACCTGCACGCCCCGCTCCCGCAGGCATCCGGCCAGCTTGTCCGCCATGGCGCGGGTATAGCCGTAGCAGGTGACATATCCAATAAATACGCGGTCGCCCTTTAACGGCGCACGTTCTTTCGCCCACTCGGCGTAGAGCGCAATGGCGCCCATCGGGTCACGGTCCAGCACCGGTCCGTGCGAGGGGAGTATGGCGGAAATCTTAGGAAGCTTCAGTTCCTCCACATGCGCGATGGCGCGCGTCACATGCGGCGCGAAGGGGCTCACGATGCAGTCGTAATAATACCGGCGCGCCTGCTTGAAGCGCTCATCCGTCAGGCTTTCCAATATACGCTCAGGCGCAAAGTGGCAGCCGAACGCGTCGCAGGTAAAGAGCGCGCCGGATGCGTCGTCGTACGTAAACATGGTATCCGGCCAGTGCAAAAACGGCGCGGAAATGATGCGCAGCGTGCGTCCGCCCAGTTGCAGTACGTCGCCGTCCTTCACCACGTCTATGGGCAGCTCGTGGTTGGCGATGTGCGGCAAATACAGCGACGCCGCCTTGGAGCACAGTATGCGTGCTTTGGGCGCCAGCTCCATCATCTGCGCGATGGAGCCGGAATGGTCGGGCTCGGTGTGCTGCAGCAGGATATAGTCAATATCCGCCGGGTCGATAAGCTGGCGGATCAGCCCCATGCTTTGCGCAAGGAACCCATCCTTCACGGTATCGATCAGCACGGTTTTTTCCGTGCCCCGCACCAGATAGGCATTATAGCTGGTGCCGTATTTGGTTTCCATGATGACGTCGAATCGCTTCAATTCCGGGTTGAGCGCACCGACCCAATGGATGCCTTCGAATATCTTGACAGGCGCTTCGGGATAGTTCACGTGAGCAATACCTCATTTCTACTGTCTGTTATTTTTTTTAAACAGGCTCATAGCAATCGAACCTGCAATGCAATATTTGTTATTGTCCGCGTCAATGCTAATATTATAACCCAGGGCTTGACAACGTGCAATCCATGCGTTACACTAAACGCATAATCGGTCGGCCGACCGACTGAAAGGGGAGAGCGGATATGGCAAAGAAGAACATGGAAGCGGAAAGCACGCGCGAAGGGATTCGCCAGACGGCTTCGGCGCTTTTTATGACGGGCGGCGTGCATGCCACAAGTTTGGCCGATATTGCAAAGGCGGTAAAGCTTTCAAAGGGGACTTTGTATTACCACTACCCTTCCAAAGAATATTTGGTTCTGGATATAGCGGAAGAACACCTCGGGCGTATGACCGAGATCATATTCGCCTGGATCGATGCGCTTACCGATAACCGCCCGGCGATGGACGCGCTTTCCCTGCTCACGGATTCGCTGCTCTCTGACCGGGACGCCATGCGCCTGCACTTCGCGCTCATGAGCGAGGCGCTGCGCGAGGATGGCGCGCTCAGAAAACGCGTCGTCGCCAAGCAGCGGGAATGGGCCGTGATGCTGGAAGTGGGCTCGCTGCGTATGACGGGCCCCGGCGCGCAGCGCTTTCGCGCCTACAGCCGCGCGTACCTTGCGCTGCTCGACGGGTGTGCGCTGCACATGCTGCTGACGGAGCAGCTCGACGCGAGCGTGCTGCACCGCCTGCTGACGGAGGAATAAGTATGCTCAAGGAAATCAAAAACTGCGGGCCCATATTGGTGGCCGGGGATTCCATATCCAAGGGCGTGAGCTACGATGCCGCGCGCGGCAGGCACGTGCTGCTGCGTGAAGGCTTCTGCACGCAGGTGGCGCAGTTTCTCAAGCCTGCGGTGGAAAACATTTCTCACTTTGGCTGCAAAAGCGGCGAGTTGGTCAGTTCCCTGCGCGCAAAGCTTACGCAGGGCGAAAAGCCCTCGCTTGTGCTGCTGGAGGTGGGCGGCAACGACTGCGATTTCGATTGGGATGCCGTCGCGCGCGACCCGCTCTCGCCCCACCAGCCCAACACGCCGCTGCCGGAATACGAGAAAAATCTGCTCGAAATCGTGACCACCGTGCAGGAGGCGGGCAGCCAGCCCATACTGTGCGATTTGCCGCCTATCGACGCAGACCGCTACTTCCGCTTTTTTACCCGCGGCGAGCCCGAGCGTGCAAACCGCATACTGCAGTTCCTGGGCAGCGTGGGCCGTATCTACTGGTGGCATGAACGGTATAATGCCGTAGTGGAGCGCGTGGCGCAAACCACCAAAACGCCGCTCATACTGCTGCGCGCTTCCATGCTTGAAGATGAAGACTACCGCGTCTGCGTCAGCGACGACGGCCTGCACCCCAACGCGCGCGGCCATGAACGGCTCGCACAGACCACGCTGGGCTACATCAAAAAATACGCGCCGGCATTGCTGCTGTAAGGTTTTCTTCTTAAATATATATACAAAACCCGTCCGATATGGTATACTTATTCCATAGACCCGACGGGCTTTTTTTGTGTACGGCGCTTTGTTTTACAATTTTTGCACAAACTTTGCGCAAAGAGACACCGCATGCAAAAAATCCGCCTTGGGTGCAGACGGAAAGGAATCCCCCATGCAGGTAGAGAGCATCCGCCTACACGACTTTCGCAGCTATGCGAGCCTCGCACTGAAGCCCGCGCCCGGGCTTTGCGTGCTTGTGGGGGAAAACGCGGCGGGCAAAACCAATGTGCTCGAATCGCTCTTTCTTTGCGCGCTGGGCCGCAGCCACCGCACGCGGCACGACGCGGAGCTGATCCGTCAGGGGCAGCCGGGGGCGTTTGTCGGGCTGGGGCTTCAAAAGCGCACCGGCTCCCATAGCATCGAGTGCCGCCTTTCGCGCGAACAGCGGCGGGAACTGCGTATAGACAACATGCCGCTTTCCCGCTCGGGGGAATTGATGGGCTGCCTGCATGTGGTGATGTTTTCGCCGGAGGATCTGCGCCTTATCAAGCAGGGTCCGTCCGAGCGGCGCAGGTTTCTGGATATGGAGCTTTCACAGCTGCAGCCCGCGTACTATTACCGCCTGCAGCAGTACAATCTGGCCCTCAAGCAGCGCAATGCGCTGCTGCGGGAACCGCACGTAACAAAGGCGCTGCTCGCCCCGTGGGATGAACAGTTGGCGGCGCTTGGCGCCGAGCTCATCTGTGCGCGGGCGGCGTTTATGGAAAAACTTTCCGTCATGGCGGCGGAACTGCACCGCACGCTTTCCGGCGGGCGCGAAACGCTCCGCGTACTCTACCAGCCCGCGCTGGAGCCGGACGATACCGCGGCGCTCACGGCTGCTATGCTCCAAGCGCTTTCGGGTATGGCGGAGCGCGACGCGCAGCGCGGCAGCACATCCGTCGGCCCGCACAGGGACGATATTTTTCTGGAATTGGACGGCGTGGATGTGCGCGCCTACGGCTCGCAGGGGCAGCAGCGCACCGCGGCGCTTTCGCTCAAGCTTTCCGAGCTTGCGCTGGTGCGCGATGTTAAGCAGGAGCCGCCCGTATTGCTTCTGGACGATGTGCTTTCGGAGCTGGATTGCGCGCGCCAGCGCCTGCTTGCTTCCGCCATGCAGGGCTGCCAGACGTTTCTGACCTGCACGCAGCTTGCGGGGCTTTCCGCCGCGGGCATTTCGGATATGACGGTGTATCGCGTGGGGGACGGCGCTGTTGTACTTTCGGAAATTGGGGATACTTGCCAATAGACGATAGGGCGGCAGAAAAAACAACGGAGGACCCTGTATGATCGTACACATCGGATGGGATGTTTGCGTCCCCTCGCGGGATATTATCGCAATCCTCTCCCCCAAAAGCGCGCTTTGCGCGCCGGAGACCGCTGCGTTCATCCGCCGCGCAAAACAGGCCGGGCGCTTTACCCCCTGCCCGGAAGGGGAACGCGCCTACCTGCTCGTGAAGGAAGGGGAGGAAACCCGCGTGGTTGCCTCCGCCATCAGCGCCGCCACGCTGCAAAAACGGTTCGCGATGGACGGCATCAACGAACTGTAAACCCGCGGCAATGCATACGGCGCGTGCAGCCGTGAAACGCCGCAACAGATATTTACGCTATCATTGCGCGTCCGTTATGTGGGGGCGCACGAAAGGATTTTTGCATGAGCGAACAGATGAATAACGGAATGAACGTCGCGGCGCAGCAGTACGACGCGTCGCAGATACAGGTGCTCGAAGGGCTGGAGGCCGTGCGCCGCCGCCCGGGTATGTATATTGGCTCCACGGATACGCGCGGGCTGCATCATCTGGTGACCGAGGTGGTGGATAACTCCATCGACGAAGCGCTTGCAGGCTACTGCACGCATGTTTCCGTCACCATCCATGCGGATAACTCCATTACCGTGCAGGATGACGGACGCGGCATCCCCGTGGGCTACCACGAGAAGACGGGGAAAAACGCGCTGGAGGTGGCGCTGACCATGCTGCACGCGGGCGGAAAATTCGGCGGCGGCGGCTACAAGGTTTCCGGGGGACTGCACGGCGTGGGCTTAAGCTGCGTCAACGCGCTTTCCGAAAAGCTGGTGGCTACCGTTTGCCGCGACGGCGAGGTATACCAGCAATCCTATGCGCGCGGCGTGCCGACGACCGAGGTCGAGAAGATCGCCTCCTGCCCCGAGGAGGAACACGGCACCACCATCTGGTTTTTGCCGGATGCGGAAATATTCGACGAAGTGAATTTCCACTTTGAAACCATGATGGGCAGGTTCCGCGAACTGGCGTTTCTGAACGCGGGCATCCGCATCTGCATAGAGGACGAGCGGGCCGATCAGGCCGCCGCCAAAGCGTTCTGCTACGAGGGCGGCATCGTATCCTTTGTGCAGCACCTCAATAAAAACAAAGAAGTGCTCCACCCCGAGCCCATCTATATCGCCGCCGACCGCGAGGAAGACGGCGTGGAGACCGCGAGCGTCGAGGTCGCCATGCAGTACAACGACGGCTATAACGAGACCATATTCACGTTTGCCAACAATATTTCCACCATCGAGGGCGGCGCGCATCTGGTGGGCTTTAAATCCGCGCTCACCCGCGTGGTGAACGACTACGCGCGCAAATACAACATGCTCAAAAGCGCCGATCCTTCGCTCTCGGGCGAGGATATCCGCGAGGGCCTGACCGCCATCGTCAGCGTCAAGCTTACCGAACCCCAGTTCGAGGGGCAGACAAAAACCAAGCTTGGCAACGCAGATATCCGCCCGCTGGTGGACGGCGCCGTTGCAAACGGGCTTTCGACTTACCTGGAAGAAAACCCGGCCGTCGCGCGGGTGCTCATCGATAAATGCATCACCGCCTGCCGCGCGCGCGACGCCGCGCGCCGCGCGCGCGAGCTTACCCGGCGAAAGACGGCGCTGGACAGCACCAGCCTCCCGGGCAAGCTTGCCGACTGCCGCGAAAAGGACCCCAGCAAATGCGAGCTGTTCATTGTGGAGGGCGATAGCGCGGGCGGCTCCGCCAAGCAGGGCAGGAACCCGCAGTTCCAGGCCATACTGCCCCTTCGCGGTAAAATATTGAATGTGGAGCGGACGAGGCTGGATAAAATGCTCGCCAACGCCGAGATCAAGGCCATGATCACCGCCTTTGGCGCGGGGCTGGATACGGATTTTGACGTGAGCAAGCTAAGGTACCACAAGATCATCTGCATGACGGATGCGGATGTCGACGGCAGCCATATCCGCACGCTGCTCTTAACATTCTTCTACCGGCACATGCGGCCGCTGATCGAGCAGGGCTACGTCTATGTCGCGCAGCCGCCGCTGTATAAGATAAGCCGCGGCAAAATCGAGCGCTACGCCTATTCCGACGAAGAACTCGACGCCATACTCACCGAGATCGGCCGCGACCCCAAGCCCGGCATACAGCGGTATAAGGGCCTTGGCGAAATGAACCCCGAGCAGCTTTGGGAAACCACCATGGACCCGGAGCAGCGCATCATGAAGCAGGTGCACCTGGACGACGACATGCTGGTGGACGACGAGATATTCACCATATTGATGGGCGATAAAGTCGAGCCGCGGCGCGAGTTTATTGAAGCGAACTCGAAGCTTGTAACCGATCTTGACATATAAAAAGAGTACGTTCCTTTTCTTTTGCTAAAGAAAAGGAACAAAAGAAAACCGGCGCCCTATATGGGGATTCCAAAGGGACGTTACGTCCCTTTGGTAGGGGTTTGGGGGCAAAGCCCCCGACGTACCCTTAAAACAGCAGAAAGGTACGAAAGAGACTTATGAGCGATATCCTCCGCATCCAGCCGCTGCCCATCGAACGGGAAATGAAGCACTCCTTCATTTCCTATGCAATGGCCGTCATCATCAACCGCGCCCTGCCGGATGTGCGCGACGGCCTGAAGCCGGTGCACCGCCGCATACTCTATTCCATGGATGAGCTGGGCCTGCAGCCGGACAAGCCCTTCCGTAAATCCGCCCGTATCGTGGGCGACGTCTTGGGCAAATACCACCCCCACGGCGACGGCTCCGTATACGACGCCATGGTCAGGCTGGCGCAGGATTTCAATACCCGCTATCCGCTGGTGGAAGGGCACGGCAACTTCGGTTCCGTCGACGGCGACTCCGCCGCCGCCATGCGTTACACCGAGGCGCGCTTTTCAAAGCTCGCCACCGAAATGATGGCGGATATCGATAAGAACACCGTGGATTTCATGCCCAACTTCGATGAAACGCTGCTGCAGCCCACCGTGCTGCCCGCGCGCTTTCCGAACCTGCTGGTCAACGGCTCGGGCGGCATCGCGGTGGGCATGGCGACCAACATCCCCCCGCACAACCTGAACGAAACCATTGACGCGCTCTGCGCATTGATCGATAACCCCGACGCGACGGTGGATGACCTGATGGAGTATTTGCCGGGGCCGGATTTTCCCACCGGCGGCGTCATCATGGGCCGCGCCGGCATCGCTTCCGCCTACCATACCGGCCGCGGGCGCATTGTCGTGCGCGCCAAGGCGGAGATCGAGCAGCTGCCGCAGGGCAAAAGCCGTATCGTCGTCACGGAGATACCGTACCAGGTCAACAAGGCACGGCTGGTCGAGCGTATCGCGGAGCTGGTGCACGATAAAAAGATCGAAGGCATTGCGGACCTTAGGGACGAGACCGACCGCACCGGCATGCGCATCGTCATTGACCTCAAGAAGGACGTCAACGCCAACGTGGTATTGAACCAGCTTTACAAGCACACCGCCATGCAGGATACCTTCGGCGTCATTATGATCGCCTTGGTGGACGGCGAGCCCAAAGTGCTCACCCTGCGCGAAATATTGGTGCATTACCTCGCACACCAGAAGCAGGTCGTGACCCGCCGCACGCAGTACGACCTGGAGCGCGCGCAGGAACGGATGCATCTGTTGGAAGGCCTCATCAAAGCGCTGGATCATATCGACGAGGTCGTAGATATCATCAAAAAGTCGCCCAACGCCCCCGAGGCCAAGGCGCGCCTGATGGAGCGGTTTGCGTTCAGCGAAAAACAGGCGCAGGCCATACTGGATATGCGTCTGCAGCGGCTGACAGGGCTGGAGCGCGAAAAGATATTGAACGAGTTCGAGGAACTTAGGAAAACGGTCGCCTACCTGCAGAGCATACTTGCCGACGAGAAGCTGCTGCTTTCCATTATCCGGGACGAGGCGCTCGAGATAAAACGCAAATTCGGCGACGCGCGCCGCACGGATATCACGGATATCATCGAGGATATCGATATGGACGACATCATACAGGAAGAGGAAATGTGCGTCACGCTCACGCGCTTTGGCTACATCAAGCGCCTTGCCTCGGATACCTACCGCGCGCAAAACAGAGGCGGCCGCGGCGTGATGGGGCAGGGCACGCGCGAGGAGGATTTTGTGGAGCACCTGTTCGTCAGCTCCACCCACGCGCATATCCTGTTCTTTACGAACTATGGCCGCGCGTTCAAAATCAAGTGCTATGTCATCCCCGAGGCGGGGCGCGCCGCCAAGGGCACGGCCATCGTTAACCTCCTGCAATTGCAGGGCGGCGAGCGCATTACGGCGATGTTCCCCGTCACAAAAGACGACGAGGGCGAGTACCTTGTCATGGCGACCAGGCAGGGCGTCATTAAGAAAACACCGCTTTCGGATTTTGAAAACATCCGCCGCGGCGGCCTCAACGCGCAGAACCTGCGCGAGGGGGATGAGCTGATCGCCGTGGAGCTTTCGGGAGGCAAGGACGAATTCATGCTCGCGACCAGCAAGGGCAAGTGCATCCGCTTTGATGAAAACGACGTGCGCGCCATGGGCCGCGCCGCCACAGGCGTAAAATCCATCCACCTGGATGAGGACGACTTCGTTGTGGATATGGTGCGCGTGCTGCCCGGCGCGGACGTATTGACCGTGACCGAAAACGGCATGGGCAAACGCACGCCGGAGGACGCCTACCGCGGCCAGAAGCGCGGCGGCAAGGGCATCATCGCCATGCAGATCACGGAAAAGACCGGCGACCTGTGCGGGCTTGCCATGGTCACGGGCGAGGAAGACCTGCTGCTCATCCGCGACGACGGCATGGTCATCCGCATGCCGATGGAGCAGATCAGCGTGACGGCCGGCCGGGACACGCAGGGCGTGCGCCTCATGCGCGCGGATGAAGGCACCCGTGTGGTCAGCATCGCCATCGCGCCCAAGGCGGAAAACGGTGAAAACGGGTTTGCCGAAGCGGAGCTTGACATCACGCAGATGGAAGGAAAGCTGTTCGACGGGGAAGAATGATGTTCATCATATAGCGGAGAAATCACCCATGTACTTGCCCAGCTATCCAATCGAACTGACCCAGCTCGCCCGCTTGTTTTCTGAAGCGGGCGCTTCGCTTTACGCCGTCGGCGGCCTGCCGCGCAACGCACAGCTAAATTTGCCGCCCAGCGACATGGATATCTGCTCTGTTCTAAAACCCATTGAAGTCAAGGCGGTATGCGATCAAAACGCGGTCCGCTGCATTGAAAAAGCGCCGCAGTTCGGCACGGTGGAAATCCATATGGGTGAACTCCATTTCGAGCATACCACCTTCCGGGGCGACGTATACGGCGAAGGCGGTACCCACCGGCCGGAAGCGGTACGTTTCAGTAAGACCATAGAGGACGACGCCTTCCGGCGGGATTTTACCTGCAACGCGCTGTATGCCGATGTGCTTACCGGCGAACTGTTCGACCCGACCGGCGGCATTGGGGATATCGACGCGCGCATCATCCGCGCCACCTCCCCCGATCCCGCGGTCATATTGCGCGACGACGGCCTGCGCGTGCTGCGCCTAGTTCGCTTCGCGTGCGAGCTGGGGTTCTCCATTGATCCGGGTACATGGGCCGCGGCCTGCGAAAACGTGGCGGGCTTACAGGATATCGCATGGGAGCGCAAGCGGGACGAGCTTACGAAGATACTACTCAGCGATATCCGCTACCCCGCGCTGACCGAACGGCAGGGTTCGCCCGTGCTGCGCGGGCTGCAACTGCTGTACGAAATGGGCGCGTTCCTGTATTTGTTCCCGGCGCTGCTGGAAGGGGACGGGGTAGCGCAGCGCCCGCAGTTTCACGCGTACGATGTGCTGCGGCACAACCTGCACGCCTGCGACGCCGCCTCAGCGACACTGACGCTGCGCCTGGCCGGGCTGCTGCACGATGTGGGCAAGCCTGCGGCGCTGCGTGAAAAGGGCCTGCCCACCGATGCGGGCGGGCATGCCGCCACGCCGGAGGGGCTGCTGCCGCACGGCAAGACGCCCATGCTGGGGCATGATACGCTGGGTGTGCCTATTGCCCGGGAAATATTGGAACGGCTGCGATTCCCAAAATCCATCGTGGAAGACGTGCTGTTTTTAGTGGAGCACCATATGTACGACCTCAACGGCCGCGCGCGGGAAAGCACGCTGCGCGCCCGCTTTGCGGAAATAGGCTATGAACGCGCGCTGCTGCTGTGCGATATCCGCGAAGCCGATGTGCGCGGCTCGGGCCTCGCTACATCGTTTATGGCCCTGCGCTGGCGCGAGGTGATCGCGCGCATGCGCGCGGAGGGCGCTCCGTTTTCAGAAAGCGAGTTGCGCTGCAACGGCCGCGATATCATGGAGTGGCTCAATCTGCCGCCCGGCGAGCAGGTGGGGGAGGTCAAGCGCCGTTTGCTTGCGCACTGCGCCCGCCACCCGCAGGACAACACCCCCGAGCGGCTCAGGCGGCTTGCGGCCGGCATGCTGCATCAGAAAAAGTGAAGATTACAGGCCCTTTTTAAACGTTGAGAGCGAAACGGGCCTGGTCATGCCGTATTCGCGCACGGGCAGCACATATCCTTTATCGTTAAGCTCGAATACGGAGAAATACACGTTGTCTGTCAGCCGCCAGCCCGCCGACGCGCCGTCCTTCACAAGGAACAGCATGTATGTGCGCCCTTTTTCCAGTACTTCGGGCATGGCGGATACACGGATGGCGTTCTTTGCCGCACCGCGGATGCTTTCGGTAACGGCGATCTCGTATTCGCCGGCCTTACCCTTCACATCCGGCGTGCGCTTCACGATGCCCAAACAGACGGCGTCAGAAAGCTTGCGCAAAGCCTGCGGCGATTCCGGCGTATGTTCATCCGGCAAGACCCGGCCCTCCGTTCCTTTGTAAATCGCAGAGTTCCGCAGCGAAAAGAAGCCGCCCAGACCCCCGGCCGGATAGAAATTCCGTTCGTAGAGCGTGGAGAACGTACGCTGCGTGCTGCCGCAGTAGAGTGCAAGCATGTTGCTTGCGCCGTTATAGAAATACGTGGAGGCAAATTCCGTATCCACATATACGGTTTTGCCGCCGGATACCACCGTGGTCCCGCGGATCATGGCCTTGGCTTTCTCGTAATCCTGTTGTGTTTTAAATCGGTACAGCGTAAGGGATTCCCCCTGCGTGTTGAGCACTGCGCGGGTTTTTACGGCCCTGGGCGCGCCGGAAAACACGAAGCGGGCGTTCGCCGTGCTCAGCTCCATCGCGTCCGGAAACACCTCGCGTATCCATTGTTCGTTGGAGACCGCGATGGGGTTATACAGGTCGCCCATGGATACGTAATCCGAACCGATCACCTTCACGCGGTTACCGTATTTTTTGGCGTAATAGGCCCGCGCGGCCGCCTCGCCGCCGTAATAGACGGTGACGACCACGCAATTGTTGATTTCGTCGAGGCCGCTCGTCGTGACTTCGAATGTGCCGTTGCCGGCGATGGCCTCAAAGCAGATTCGGTCCAGCTCCGCATAGGAATACTTCGCGCTCTTGAATTCCACCACATCCGGCCGCTGCACCATGGCGCGGATCTCGTTTTTGCGCGCCGCGGTCGCGTTGATGAGCATAACGACCACCTTTGCGCCGTTGTCCTTGAGATAGAGCCCGGCAAAGTCGCCGTCATTCCGGAGCCCGTCCAGTATGTCCGCCGCGGCGCTCGCGTCGTCGTAGGTAGGCGCGGGCGTATTCGCCGCCAGCGAAGCCGCGGGAAGCGCTCCCAAAAACAGAACCAGGCACAGCAACGCGCACAAAAACCGCTTCTTCATATAAGCTAATCCCTTCTATTCCTTTTTATAGTAGACGGGGAAGGGAGACGTTTTGTCGCAGGCTATTTGCCTGTGCTTCCAAGTTTTTCTATGATTTATCGCGGTTTCCGTATCCGGATCATGACTGCAGAAAATACTTTAGGGGACTGTTCGCTTGCGCTCCAGTCCCCCACTTGTTACACCCTATTGCTTTACCCCACGATTGGCATAGAGCTCTATTTTCCGCCCGCGGTTTTTAGAGGGTGCGGGAACCTTTCTTAAAAAGGCTCCCGCGTATTCTCGACCCTCTACTCCCGCAGCTTGCCACCTGCCATATCCAGCGCGGCGATGATCGCGTTCATGGCCGCGCCGATATCCTCCTCGTTGAGCGTGCGGTCCTCCGCGCGCAGCGTGAAGGAGTACGCCATGCTCTTTTTGCCTGCCGGCATCGTGCCGCCGCGAAATACGTCGAACAGCCGCACCTGCTCCACTAGAACGCCCAGAGGCAGACCCTGTACCCGCTCGATGGCGGACTTGAGCGTCTCGGCGGTAACTGCTTCGTCCGCAATCACGGCGAGGTCGCGCTGCACCACCGGGTAACGGGGCAGCGCCTTATAGGTACGCTCGCGGTTGTGCAGCGCAAACAGTTCCGAAAATGGAAGCTCCGCAACATAAGCGCGCGCATCCACGCCGAAAGCGTCGGCCACGTCGGGGTGCACCTCGCCCAGCTCACCTATGCACGTCTCGCCCGCATAAAGAAGCGCGCTGCGGCCCGGGTGCAGGTACGCTCCGCCGCCGCGCACAAAGCGCAGGCCGGAAATGCCCAGCGAATCCATCAGTTCTTCCACCGTACCCTTGAGCGTGTAAAAATCCTCGCCCTCGCCGAAGAACAGCAGTCCTACCATCTTGCGCTCTTCCGCAAGCTCGGCGTTGTTGTCAAAATGTACGTTGCCCACCTCAAAGAAGCGGCCTTGCCCGGTGCGGCGGTTGAGGTTCAACGCGGCGACGCGAAGCATGCCGGCGATGAGCGTGGTGCGCATCAGGCTCTGGTCCTCGCCGAAGGGATTCAATATCTTTACCGCCTGCCGCTTTTCATCCCCTTCGGGCAGCAGCAGCGCGTCCAGCGCGGCGGGGCCGGTGAAGTTGTAGTTGTACATCTCGTACGCGCCCAATGCGGCAAGCTGATCCTTCACCGCGTCCTCCAGCCGGAACGGCGGCGTCAAACGGCCGCGGAAGGTATCGCCGCGCATAAGCGTGGGGGCGATGTTGTAGTAGCCGTATATGCGCGCGACTTCCTCGGCGATATCCCAGTCCGCTTCCACGCCGCTCTCGATATCCGTGCGGTAGTGCGGCACGGCGATGTGCAGTTTGTCGCCCGCGGGCGTGGCCGGTATATGGATGGTGGCCAGCATATCCGCCATTTCCTGCCCCGAGAAAGAAGTGTTCAGCAGCCGGTTGATGTGCGGCACATCCACATCAATCTCGCGGTCGCGCAAATCCGCCGCGCAAACGTCTATGGTATCGCCCACAATGCGTCCGGCCTTAAACTCCGCCACCAGCTCAATGGCGCGGTCCAGCGCCTTTTTGGCGCTGACCGGCTCTACGCCCTTTATGAACCGGGCGGCTGCGTCGGTCATATGCTTGAGCTTTCTCGCGGTCGCGCGGATGTTGCTGTTCTTGAACACCGCCGCCTCAAAGAGTACGGCTTTGGTTTCGGGTTTGATTTCGGAGTTCTCGCCGCCCATTACGCCCGCGATGCCCACGCCCTTCTTGGGGTCGGCGATGAGCAGCATGGAAGGGTCGACGGGCCGGTCCTTGCTGTCCAGCGTGCGTACGGTCTCGTTCTCATAGGCGTTGCGCACGATGATATGCGCGTCCGCCACGCAGGCGAGGTCAAACGCATGCATGGGGTGGCCGTACTCCACCATCACGAAGTTGGTGATGTCCACAATGTTGTTGATGGGCCGTAAGCCTACGCTGCGAAGCTTTTTCTGCATCCAGGCGGGGGAGGGGGCGATGCGGATATCCGTTACCACGCGCGCGGCGTAGCGGGGGCAGAGTTCCGCGTTCTCCACGGTAACGCTCGCGTATTCGCCGGCGCGGCCGGCGCCGGGGATTTCTTTGATGACCGGCGTCTGAAAAGGCTTGCCTAAAGCGGCTGCGGCCTCGCGGCACATGCCGATGATGCTCTGGCAATCCGGGCGGTTGGGCGTGAGTTCGATGTTGAACACCACGTCGTTTAAGCCCACGGCCTCGGCGATGGGCTCTCCGAGCGGATGCTCGCCCTGTATGGCCAGCAGGCCGTATACTTCGCTGCCGGGGTAGTCGGCGTCGGTCAGGCCCAGCTCGCTGCCGGAACAGAGCATGCCGTCGCTCGCAATACCGCGCATCACGGTGGGGGAAATCTCCACGCCGCCGGGCAGCTTTGCCCCGGGCAGCGCCACGGGCGTCAGCATGTTGGGCACCACGTTGGGCGCGCCGCACACGATTGTCCGGATGCGGCCTTCGCCCGCGTCCACGGTGCAGACGTGCAGCTTTTCCGCATTGGGATGCTGCTCCACGCTCAGCACACGGCCGACGACCACGCCATAAACATCCGGAAGCTCGGGCAATATATCCGCCACCTCAAAGCCGCGCCACATCATTTTTTCCACGAACTCCTCGTGGGTCACGTCGTATTCGATGTATTCCTTTAACCATTTCAAAGGCAATTTCATATCAGGCAATCCTCCATACAGAGATTTGGGGACGGTTCTTTTCTTTCCGCAAAAGAAAAGAACCAAAAGAAAGCGGACAATATTCTATGCATTGTAAATTGTTTCAAAGAAATTCCCTTCAGGAATTCCTTCCTGAATTATTCATTATACATTACCAACTATCCGTTAAAATTGTCCCAGGAACCGCGCGTCGTTCTCATACTCGAGCCGGATATCGGTTACGCCGTATTTGAGGCTTGCGACGCGGTCCACGCCCAGCCCGAAGGCGAAGGCGCTCCATTCGTGGGGGTCAAGGCCGCAGTTCTCTATTTCGTGCGGGTTGGTCACGCCGCAGCCGAGTATCTCCAGCCAGCCCGTGCCCTTGCACACCCGGCAGCCCTTGCCGCCGCAGATGGTGCAGGAAATGTCCAGCTCCGCCGAAGGCTCGGTGAACGGGAAGTAGCTGGGCCGGAAGCGTGTTTTCACATCCTCGCCGAACACGGCGTGCACAAAGGCTTCCAGCGTGCCCTTCAAATCCGCAAGCGTGATGTTGCGGTCCACCACCAGCCCCTCCATCTGCATGAATATGGGGGAATGGCTCGCATCCACCTCGTCCACACGGAAGCAGCGGCCGGGGATGACTACCCGGAACGGCGGCTCCATCGTGAGCAGAGCCCGCGCCTCGCAGGGAGAAGTGTGGGTCCGAAGCACCACGGAGTCGTTGATATAGAATGTATCCTGCATATCCCGCGCGGGATGGTCGGGCGGCAGGTTGAGCATTGTGAAGTTGTATTTATCCAGCTCCACCTCCGGTCCGTCGAAGGTGATGAAGCCCATGCCGATGAGCGCGTCGCGGATTTCGCGGTATGTCCGCGTCATGGGGTGCAGCCTTCCGCGGGGCAGCACACGGCGGCCCGGCTCGGTGATATCCAGCGTCTCGCGCAAAAATCTGCGGGATTTTTCCTCTTCGGCGATGGCCTGCCTTTTAACGGCTATGGCTTCTTCCAACTCGCGCTTTAACTTGTTGGCCTGCTGGCCGAACTGCGCGCGCACGTCCTTGTGCAGCTTGCCCATGGTGCGCAATATTTCCGTGAGCGAGCCGCTGCGCCCTAAAACGCTTACCGAAAGCGTTTCAAGGTCGGCTTCTTCCTTTGCGGCTGCAAGGCTTTCGAATGCCTCGCGGCCGATCTTTTCCAATGTTTCGAGCATATTCCTGCCTCCTTCTGATCCCCGAAAGGGTAAAATTTCTTTCATTCTGCCGCACAGGGCTTTGACACACGCAAAAACAACAAAAAAGCGCATCGTCCCGCCAAGGACGATGCGCTGCGCGCTCTCGTGGTACCACCCTGTTTCACCCCGCAAATACGGGGTCTTCGCCGCTGTATCGGGCTTACCCGCCGCCGACTACGCACCCAAAATGGGCTTCACCGGGGATGCTCGGGAGAGAAAGGGAAAATTCCTGCGCGCACTCGCCGCTTCCAGCGCGGGGCAATCGCCCCGGCGGCGTTCTCTGGTCATGCGCTGTATCGGAAACCCGGCTCCGTCATCGCAGATTCCGTTATGCGGCACTGCTTTTTCGCGTCCGGCGAAAAGCAGACCGGCATAACTTTTATTTTTCAGTTATTGTAGCACAGCCGTCCGCCAAAATGCAAGCTTTTTGGCATATTCCGCGGCGTTATGGTACAATACAGGTATTCTAATTTTATACGGAGGGAGCTATGCAGTTATACGATCAACCCATACTTCCTGACGCCGGTATACTGCCCGATGCGAAAAACCGTCTCGACGGTCTTGCCTTGCTTGCCTCCGTACACGACGAGAGCATTGCCGCCGCGTTTTTCGACCCGCAATACCGCGGCATACTGGATAAGCTCTGCTACGGCAACGAGGGCGTGCGCCGCGGGCGGGATCGGTCCGGCTTGCCGCAGATGAAGGAGGGCCTGATCTGTGCCTTCTTGCGGGATCTCAACCGTGTGCTCCAAAAAAGCGGGCACCTGTTTTTGTGGGTCGATAAATTTCATTTATGCGAGGGCGTGCTGCCCTGGCTTGCCGATACCGAGCTGGAATTGGTGGATATGGTCGTGTGGGAAAAAGTGCGCATCGGCATGGGCTACCGCACGCGCCGCACGTCGGAATACCTTGTGGTGCTCCAAAAGCGCCCCAAACGCGCAAAAGGCGTTTGGAAGGATCATGCCATACCCGACGTATGGCGCGAGCAGGCGCAAAAAGGGCATCCGCACGCCAAGCCCGTCGAGCTGCAAAGGCGGCTGATCGAATGCGTCACGCTGCCGGGGGATTGGGTACTGGACCCGGCGGCGGGCAGCTATTCCGTACTGGCCGCGTGCGCGGCGGCGGGAAGAAGATTCGTGGGCGGGGACCTGCTGGGCTGATTTTTTTTGGATAGGCGCCCTGAATCCCGCCGGATTATCCCTTCTTGCGGGGGTACTCCCGCTCTTGCAGCGTAACGGTTACGCTGTCGCCGGGCTGCTTGCCGATTTTCGCGCGGATATCCTTGCGGATACCGAGTATATGGCAGGGCGTTCCCATCTTTACCACGCTGCCCTCATACCCTTCCCCGTCGAAAGTAGCGGTTACCGGCACCCGTCCTTTTCCGAACGCGGCCGGAACATCAAACGGAATTTCGATATACGCGGCGTCCATGTCCTCCGCTTTGCGGATAATGGCTTCAAATGCATACACTTTTCCCATACGCTAACCTCATCACGCCCAGACGGTTCCAATATACCAAAGGGCTTCGTTCTGCCGTATATCCGGCAAACGAAGCCCCGTATGGTTTTCAATACTGTTATTCTACGATCTTGCCCAGCACCTCGAACGTAGCCGCATCCACCGCATAGATCGGCGCGTTTTCAACGCGTGTATCCAGCACCACCCTATAGAGCAGATCGCGTTGGATCGTTTGCTGCGCGCCGCCGTCGAGCGGCTGCACCGTCAAGCTGGCCATTTCCGCGCGCGTGATCTGTGTAAACACGCCGTCGTATACCGCCCTATCGCCATTGCCGGGCGCTGTCGCCGCAAGTACGGCAGAAAGCGCTTGGGTTTCTTCCTCGGTAAACACGCCGCGAATATTTCTTTCATTGGCGCCGGAGTCTGTGCCGGATGCCGCGCCTCCGGCCGAATCCGCGGCCGGGCGTTCAGCGGGCGCCGGCGCGGCGGGTTCTGGCGCAGCGGGCGCCTGCGTGGATTCTTCCGGCAGGGACATGATGTCCATCGGCGCTTCCGCCAGCTCTTGGGCCGGCGCTTCCATCGCGTACATCTGCCAATCCTCAACGGGCGCTTCCGAAGCGGACGCGGCGTTTTTCATGCCTATGCCGCCTTGCCAGAGCGAGCGCGTACCCAACAGTATAAGGAGCGCCGCCGCGGCGGTGGCCACCCCGAGGGTGATCCTGCGGATGTTCTTCCTGCGGCGCAGCGCTGCAAATTCGTCAAAGGCGGGCGGCTGCGCACCGGGCATTTTGTCCGCCTGCGCTTTTTTCAATATCTCCCGCTTCCAGTCGTCGAGCGGCAGGGCGGCGTTTTGCTGCCGCGCAATATCGCGAAGCAAAGCGTCTATGGAAATTTCCTGTTCGTTACGCATACAGCTCGCCTCCTTTCCGCAATCCTTTTTTGAGCAATTCGCGCCCCCGCGACATGCGGGATTTCAGCGTACCTTCGCTCATGTTCAGCAAGTCTGCAATTTGATGGTAATCCAGTTCCGCAAAGTAGTATAAGTACAACGGCTCGCGGTATTTTTCCGGCAGCGCGTCCAACTCGCGGCGTATAGCCTCGCGGGTCTCGTTTATCTCCGCCTGTGTTTCGGGGCCGTGCGCCGTATCCGGCACGGCAATGCCGGCATCCTCCATAGGTATGCTGCGCTTGTTGCGCCTGAGCATATCGATGCTGCTGTTTACCGCGCAGCGGTACAGCCATGCGCGGCATTGTTCGCTTGTCAAATCGGCAAGCGTATCCATATGCTGGTGCGCGCTCAAAAACGCATTCTGCACAGCGTCCGCCGCAGCCTCCGTGTTGTGCGATACGCCGTAGGCAGCCCAGTATACGGTTTTGGCATGCGCTTCATACAGCGCTTCCAGGGTTTGTTGAGCCATAACTTCCGCCTGCCGCGCGGGGCTTTTGCGCCCGGCGCGCCCCCTTCCATCCGTTATGTACGTATCACATACGTATTTTAATCATAACAGGATATGCGCCGCATTGCAATCTTGCGCGGGGTATATTGGCAGGAAATCACTGGTGTATCATACTTAAAGCTGGTTGACCACGCCGGTAAAAAGCACCTGTTCGCCCGCGTCGGCCGTCCACCTGTGCAGCACAAACACGAAGGGGCGGTCGCATACCATGGAGAACGGCTCGGTGGGCATGGGCAGGGAGGTACCGGCCATCATTTCCACCGTAACGGCGGCGGCGGTGGTTCCTTTTTCATCCACGGAAATCATCGCCTGGTGCAGGCTGGCCGCAATGTAGGTATCCGTTTCTTCCACAAGGCCGGATACGGGCGCCGTATCGGGGTCCAAGAGCGGTACGCCCAGCTGCTTGAGCGCGTCGTTGAGCTTAAAATCCGAAAGCAATTCAAACCGCGGCAGCAGCAGTTTGCCGGTGGCGGGGCGGGTGTCTTTTACAATCTCGGCAAAGCGTTCCGCGGTCATACCCTGTAAAAGCGCGTCCGCGTCGCCGTCCCTGGGCAGCAGGATATACAGGCCGCCGCCGGTTTTAAAGTTCAGGTTGATGCCCTGCAGCGCGTTGTCCTCATAGTAAGAGAGCGCGTCGCCTTCGCGCAGCATGAAGGGAGCCGTCACGTCGTTCTTTGCGCCGTGGAACGTCATTTCCTCGGTCTCTTCCTCGTCGAACTCCCACGCCCACCGGTCGGAAAAATAGATGGCGTTGGCAAGCGCCACGACCGTTTCATCCGGAATTTCCTTTACGATATCCTTAATCAGGCCGCCGGTGTGTTCGCTGGCCCAGCCGTTGATGGCGTCGATGGCGGCGGGGTCTTTAAAATCCACGTTCATGGCGGCGCCGCGGTAATAATCAAGGAAGCTTTGCGCAAACGCCTTTTTCAGCGTGACCTCGTTGTCCACAAACACCGCATTGGCGATGGCAAGCGGGTTGTGCGTATCCGCGCCCTCGTTGCCGGTCAGCTCATAGAGCATGCGGGATACGGAGTCGTTGATCTCTTGTACGGTAAGATCCTCCACGCCCAGCGATTGCAGCAGCGCGGGCAATGCGTCCGTACCGGTTGCGTTGGCGAGCGCCGCAAGCGTCATCCATACGGAAAACGGCGAAACGATCATGTTCTCGCCTTTTTTTGAGAGCGCGGCGGCGAGCGCGAAGGAAAATTCGTTGGCGCCGTAGCCTGCGGCGGGGGATTGCTCCGCCGTATCGTAACTGGGCGCGGACAGCGGCTTCGCTTCCTGCAGCGCGGGCAGGCGAAGCGTTTGCGCTAAGGCGGGCGCGGCGGGTTCCCCGGTCTGCGCGGGGGCGGGCTGCTGCACGGCGCACCCCGCAAACGATACAAGCAAAACCGCGCAAAGCGTAAATATTGCCAAGCGTTTGGTTGATTTCATGTTAAGCACCTTCCGTCTTTTCATTCTCCTGTGGTCGTACATCCCATATACGCAGCATTGCGCGCCGTGGTTGCAGGCGGCGCAAAAAAGTTTACATTTTGTCAACATGGGCATACTATGCCCGAAGATGGCGGGAAAACCCGCGGCGCGGGTAATCCCGCGCGCCAAATGCTAAAGGAGGAACAAACATGAAACGCACATTAAGCATGGGTATGGCGCTGCTGCTGCTTGCGGCGATCCTTGGAGGATGCACCACAACGCCTACGCCCACACCCACGGCCAATCCGCTGCCCGCGCAAACCCCGCTTGGAACGTCCCCGGCGCTCACGGATGACATAGGCGGAAACGGCACGGGCGGAAACACGTCTATCCCGGGCGGCCCCGGTTTAACCATCCCGGATTTTGCCGAGGGTACGGAAGTTACGGAAAGCGACGTGCCGGATATCAAATCCGCGTTGCAGGAAAGGTATGAAGGTGCCAGTATCGGCCGCATCACGCACGGTTTGCAGGGGACGCAGCAGGTCTATATAGTGGAATATACCACGCAGGATGGCCAGACCGAAACGGCCTACATCGCGCCCGACGGTACGTTCATAACCAATGGTGAAACGAACGGTACGGGTAATACGGGCGGCGCCGGCGGTACAAACGGCACGAACGGCACGAACGGTACAAGCGACGTCGGCGGCACCGGTGGTACCGCGGGTACGAACGGAGGAGCAGGGACCACTCCGTAATTGCGCTGTTCTCCCAAAATGAAAGTACCGCCGGCAAAGTCCCAAGGGCTTTGCCGGCGGATTTTTTATTATGAAACTGCCTGTTTTACGCCGGGAGCGCGTATCGCTCCCAATGCGCCGGAGTATACGGTTTCCACATCGGGCAAACGCAGAAAGTCGTCCGGCATCATCAGGGAAGGATCCTTTGGCAGCTGCAGCGCGCCGCTTTGCCGGATCACCTCCGCAACAAACTGGGAGCAAAAAAAGTGACGGCTGCGGCGACAGGGAATATTGAAATAGCAGGCCCAGGCGCCGATGATGCTGTAGTGGTACTTTCTGCTGTTGCGCATCATATCGCCTATGGTTTTTTCAATTTTACCGTATACGGCGTCCGAAACCCGTATTTCGCATAAAACGGCGGGCGCCTGCCCGTTGCGCCCGTACACGCCGGCATGGATATTCTCCGTGATCAATCCGCCGGGCAGCATAAGGTAAGAATACCGCCTTCCAAAACTGTATAATTTATGCAGGCTGCGGTCCATTCCCAAAGCTGCATGCGTGTAGGAATCGCCTGTGATTCGGTGGATAGCCCGTGCAAAGAGCGTGTTGGTCCGGGTCAGTAGAATATAGACTGATCTCATGCGTTAGCCCCTTTATGAAAAAATGCATAAAAATACGATCGCGCAATGCGCGTGATCGAAACGGATACGGTTCTTAAGGCTTCTACCTGTTCCCCCGTCTTACCCCCGTCCGTACATTTTTGTATACCTTGCGATCTTTTCCGAGAGCGCCGCGTCCGCCTCGCCGGGCAGCATCCGCCACTGCCAGTTGCCGCCCAGCGTACTCGGCGTATTCATGCGCGCCTGTGCGCCAAGCCCCAGGTAATCCTGCATCTGTGCGATGAACAGTTCCGCCACGGAGCTCATGCCGCCGCGGATGATACCCCAATGCAGCCCTTCCTGCGCGTTGAGCCCCAGATACTCGTCCGCATAGCCCACCGCCTCCGGGTCGCCATCGTGCATCCAGCCTGCGGCGGTGTTGTTGTCGTGCGTACCAGTGTAACAAACGCAATGCGGTTCATAGGTATGGGGGAGATAACGGCTTTCCTCCCGGGAGTCAAACGCAAACTGCAACACCCGCATGCCGGGGTATCCCGCGCTTTTCAACAGCGCATGCACATCCTCCGTCAAAAAACCCAGATCCTCCGCGATGATGGGAAGATTGGGGAAGTTTCCCTTAAGCGTCTGCACAAAGCCCGGCCCGGGGCCTCTTACCCATTCGCCGTTTTGCGCGGTCTCGTTCCCGTAGGGTACGCGCCAATAGCTTTCCAGGCCCCTGAAATGGTCGATGCGCAGCACGTCGAACAGCCCTGCCGAGGCCTCTATGCGCCGCATCCACCAGGCATAGCCGTCCTCCCGCATGTGCGCCCAGTCGTAAATGGGGTTGCCCCAAAGCTGGCCCGTGGCGGAAAAATAATCCGGCGGTACGCCCGCCACGTACGCGGGGCGGCGCGCTTCATCCAGCAGGTAGTTTTCCGGCCGCGCCCAAACGTCCGCCGAGTCGAGCGCCACATAAATAGGCAGGTCGCCTATGAGCGATATATTAAGCGCCCCGCAGTACGCTTTGAGCGCGGCCCATTGCGAGAAGAACAGGTACTGTACATAGGCGTGGAATTGGATGTCGTCAAAAAGCAGTTCCCGGTAGCGGACAAGCGCCTCCGGCTTGCGCAGGCGGATATCCGCGTCCTCCCATTCCATCCATGCGCGCATGGAAAAGTGTGCCTTGAGCGCCATAAACAGCGCATAATCCGGCAGCCAGTGCGCGTTTTCCCGCATAAACGCGTCTACCTGCGCGGCGTCGCGTGCATAGCCGCGGCGGTATGCCCTGCGCAGCAGGGCATACCGATGCCGGAATATTGCGTTATAATCCACCCGGCGTGCGTCGTTGCCCCAATCGGCCGCATCCGCTTCGCCGGGGCTCAGCAGGCCGTCCTCGGTCAACAGCGTAAGGTCGATCAGGTACGGGTTGCCGGCAAACGAGGAAAAGGATTGGTAAGGCGAATCTCCAAAGCCGGTAGGGCCTAAGGGAAGCATCTGCCAATAACGCTGGCGCGCCGCATGCAGAAACTCCGCAAAAGCGAATGCTTCGCGCCCCATCGTACCGATGCCGTGGGGGGAAGGGAGCGAAGTGATATGCAGTAAGATACCGCTCTTACGCATGGCGTCCTCCTTGAGGTCATGTGTTGAGCATAGCACATTGCGGGCGGCGCGTAAACGTTTGGTTTTCCCAAAACGGGCTGCGCCGCCCTGTACCCGGGCGGTACGGGGCGGCGCATAGGGCAACGTTCATGGGGCAGTCAAGCCATGCCAAGGGTTTAAGCAGCCTGAACATAAGCCCGGCATTGGCAAAATCGGCATGCGAATACCGGCGTCCGGCGAGCAAACCATCAGGCGGCGTGCGTCTTTGGATAACCGCTGATGAACTGGTTTGCCGCGCACAGGCGGCCGGAAACGTTTCCAGACACTTTGTTTAAATTATACAGCCTGCGCAGCGGCAATGTCAATGAAGCATATGGACAAATGTCACCGCCGTTGAGTATCCGTTTCATATATCCAACCATTTGTTTGTCACCTGTATCCTGATTATTCGGACGCTGTAGGCGGCGCTGCATAGGGGCGATGTAATTCCTTAGGCAGCTTACCACCTTATGCTTGCAATTATATTTGAGATTGTTATACTAAAAGTATACAAGATAATTTCAAAAAAGAATAAAGTATACAAGACGGTAAAAACAGAATATGTTTGGATGACGGGCTCGGGAGAGACCGCGTACGCGGCGCCGAAGGGGAAAAGCAAAAACTCTCAGGCAAAAGAACCGTGCTCTGACAAAACTCCGGAAAGCCATTTGATTATGGCGCCGACGGGGCAACCCTTTTTGGTAAGCACTGATGAAATGAGGGATGATGGGTTGACGAGATGGTATCTGGGCCTGCAAGGAGCAAAATCGAAGGAATAGCGGCGCTATTTCAAGATTTTAGCTTAACGCAGCAGGACATGAAACCAGCCGTCAAGACAACGTTCCGAATTAATCAGAGGTTACTTAGAAGGGGAATCTCTCAGGCGCAAGGACGGAGGCGCGCTATGTGTTTAGCGCGCCTTTTATTGTGCTTTTTGGCAAAGGGAGAGCCAAGCAGGATATGGCGTTCGGGTGACACATACTAAAACAGGAGGTTCACACTATGGAGGATGGATTGAAAAAAACGCCGCTTTACCAAACGCATCTGACGCTCTGCGGCAAAATGGTGGACTTTGGCGGCTGGGCGCTGCCGGTGCAGTATTCCTCTATATTGGAGGAGCACAAGGCCGTGCGCGAACGCTGCGGGTTGTTCGACGTATCCCATATGGGCGAGGTGTTCGTAAAAGGGCCGGGGGCGCTTCCTTATTTGCAGAACATCCTGACCAATGACATCGCTTCCATGCAGGTCGGCCGCTGCCGGTATTCCGTCATGTGCTATCCCGACGGCGGCACGGTGGATGACGTACTCGTCTACAAGTTTACCGAAGAAAAATATCTCGTGGTGGTCAATGCGTCCAATACCGATAAGGATTTCGCATGGATGCAGGCGCAGGCCGCGGGGTATGACGCGGTGCTCAAAAACGAATCCGCCGCCTGGGCGCAGCTTGCGCTGCAGGGGCCGAAAGCGGAGCAGCTGCTTGCCCCCCTGTGCGATACGGCGCTGCCCGAGAAGAACTATACCTTTGTATCCAGGATCAATGTGGCGGGCATTCCCGCAGTGGTGTCGCGCACGGGCTATACCGGCGAGGATGGATTTGAGATCTACTGCGAATCACCAAACGGCCCCGCGCTGCACGCGGCGCTGATGGAAGCCGGGAAGGCGTTTGACATTTTGCCCTGCGGCCTTGGCGCGCGCGACACGCTGCGCTTTGAAGCGTGCATGCCACTCTACGGCCATGAGCTTACAAAAGAAATTTCACCGCTCGAAGCAGGGCTTGCGTTTGCCGTCAAGCTTAATAAAGAAAGCTTTATCGGCAGGGACGCGCTGCTCGCACCGCCGAAACGCAGGCGCGTAGGCTTAAAACTCCTGGACCGCGGCATCGCGCGGGAGCATATGGAGGTCATGCAAAACGGCGTGCTTGTCGGGCATACCACGTCCGGCTCCCCCGCGCCGACACTCGGCGGCAATTACGCCATGGCGTTGGTCACGGAGGAAGCCGCAAATGCCCCGGAGCTGGAAATCATGGTGCGCGCCCGCGCGCTTCGCGCGCAGGTCGTTCCCATGCCGTTCTATAAACGAAGCAGGTAAAGCGGACCCACATCAACAGATTCATTGCGCAAAGTATGATTATGTAAGGAGGAATTGTCTATGACCCCCAACGACCGCAAATATACCAGTGAGCATGAATGGGTGCTGTTCGAGGGCGAAAACGCCAGCGTGGGCATTACCGCGCACGCGCAGGAGGCGCTGGGCGACATTGTGTACGCCGAACTGCCCGCCGCAGGCGACAGCTTTGCTGCGGGCGACAGTTTCGCGGTGGTCGAGTCCGTCAAGGCGGTCTCCAACGTCTATACGCCGGTGGGCGGCGAGGTTGTTGCCGTCAACGAAGCGCTGGACGCAAATCCGGAGCTTCTAAACGAAGCGCCCTATGAACATTACATCGCCATATTTAAAGTGAATGAAATTGACGAAGCCGCGCTGATGGATGCGGCGGCCTACGACGCCTTTATTGCCGAACAGGGCTGAAAGGAGGGCGCATGCGAAGCTATGTACCCAACACGCCGGAGGAGCGGCGGCAAATGCTTGCGGCCATCGGCTTAGAGCGCATGGAAGACCTGTTTGCGGATATCCCGGCGGAGGCGGAGCTCAACCGCCCGCTTAATCTGCCCGCAGGGAAAAGCGAGCAGGAGGTGCGCGGCATATTCAAGGCGCTTGCGGGCGGCGCGGGGGAACTGCCGCTCTTTCGCGGCGCGGGCGCGTACCGCCATTACATCCCCGCGGTGGTGAACGCAATTACTTCCCGCGCGGAGTTCTACACCGCCTATACCCCGTATCAGGCGGAAATGAGCCAGGGCATGCTGCAGAGCATATTCGAATACCAGACGCTTCTTTGCGAGCTGACCGGGCTGGACGTTTCCAACGCCTCCGTATACGACGGCGGCACGGCCTGCGCCGAAGCCATGGTGATGCTGCGCGGTGCGACGCGCAAAAGTAAGGTGCTCTATTCCGCGGGCCTCAACCCGCAGTATGTCGGCACGCTCAAAACCTATGCGCGCTTTGCGGGCTTTGAGCTCGTCGAAATACCGCTTACTAGCGAGGGGCTCACGGATCTGTCCGCGCTGGAGGCAAATATGGAAGGCGCCGCGGGCGCGCTTTTGCAAAGCCCCAACTTCTTCGGCTGCGTCGAAGCTTTTACCCCCGCGGCGGAGCTGCTGCACGCGCACAAGGCGCTCCTGGTTGCGGTGGCCAACCCCATTTCGCTAGGGCTGTTGAAGCGCCCCGGCGATTGCGGCGCGGATATCTGCGTGGGCGAGGGCCAGCCGCTGGGCATGCCGCTTTGCGCGGGCGGCCCGTATCTCGGGTTTATGACGGCAAAGCAGCAGTATATCCGCAACCTGCCCGGAAGGATCGTGGGTGAAACGGCGGATAACGAGGGCAACCGCGCGTTCGTGCTGACGCTGCAGGCGCGCGAACAGCATATCCGGCGCGAAAAAGCGTCCTCCAACATCTGCTCCAACCAGAGCCTGTGTGCCATGAGCGCCGCGGTATACCTTGCGGCGATGGGCCCGCAGGGCCTCAAAGAGGTCGCGTCGCTTTGCCTGCAAAAGGCGCATTACCTCCGCGACGGCATACTCGCCGTTCCCGGCATGCGCGGGCGCTATATGGATACCCCCTTCTTCCACGAGTTCGTGATAGATTCCGCGAAGGAGCCCGCGGTACTCAACGCCAAGCTCCGGGACCGCGGCTTTATCGGCGGACTGCGGCTCAACCGGTATTTCCCCGGCGACCGTGGAATTCTTTATTGCGCCACGGAAATGAACACGCGCGAAGAGATCGACGCGTTCCTGAATGCATTGGAGGTGAGCGCAAAATGAGAAGTACAGCGCCGCTGCTGTTTGAACAGAGCCACCCCGGCCGCCGCGCGGCGGACCTGCCGCTGCTTGACGTGCCGCAGCTGGACGGCCTGCTGCCGGAGGAACTCTTGGGCGCTGCCCTGCCGCTGCCCGAGCTTTCCGAAGTCGGGCTCATCCGCCACTATACCCGCCTTTCCCGCCGCAATTACGGCGTGGATAACGGAAGCTACCCGCTGGGCAGCTGCACCATGAAGTATAACCCCAAGGTGAACGAGGAGCTGCCCGCGCTCTTTAACGATCTGCATCCGCTGCTGGAGGAAAGCGACCTGCTGGGCGTTTTTAAGCTGATGGCGGAGCTGGACCGCGCGCTGTGCGAGATCTGCGGCATGGATAAATTCACGTTGCAGCCCGCGGCGGGCGCGCACGGGGAGCTGGCGGGGCTGATGGTCATCAAGGCCTACCACGACATGCGGCAGGAGTATGGCCGGACCGAAATGCTCATACCCGACGCCGCGCACGGCACCAACCCGGCTTCCGCCGCGCTTGCGGGCTTCAAGGCGGTGGAAATCAAGTCCGCGCCCGACGGCGGGGTGGATTTAGATGCCCTGCGCGAAAAGCTCAGCGATCAGACCGCGGGGCTTATGCTCACCAACCCCAGCACGCTGGGCCTGTTCGAGCGCAATATTGTCGAGATCGCCAGGCTTGTACACGAAGCGGGCGGGCTTTTATACTACGACGGCGCCAACGCCAACGCCATCATGGGCGTCGCGCGGCCGGGCGATATGGGCTTTGACGTGGTGCATATCAATTTGCACAAGACGTTTGCCACCCCGCATGGCGGCGGCGGCCCGGGCTCCGGCCCGGTGGGCGTGAAAAAAGAGCTGATACCCTATCTGCCCCGCCCCGTCATATTCCCGCATGAAGGGGATGCCGCCGCCCTGCCCGATTATGACCGGCCGCTGTCCATCGGGCAGGTAAAGACTTTTTTCGCGAACTTCGGCGTGCTGGTCAAGGCGTATGCGTACATACTCTCGCTGGGCGGCGAAGGGTTGAAGGAAGCAAGCGAGAACGCTGTGCTCAACGCAAACTATATCCAGCATCACCTGAAAGGGATCTACGGTTTGCCGCATGACCGCATCTGCATGCACGAGTGCGTGCTGGAGCCGGGCGAGCTGTTAAGCTATGGGGTGCACACGACGGATATTGCCAAGGCGCTCATCGACCGCGGGTTCCATCCGCCCACAATTTACTTCCCGCTCATCGTGCACGAAGCCATGATGTTCGAGCCGACGGAGACGGAAAGCCGGGAGGATCTTGACCGCCTGATCGCCGCCATGCTGGACATCGCCGAAGTGGCTAAGGCAAACCCTGACGACCTGCACGCCGCACCGGTAACCACCCCCGTGGGCAGGCCCGACAATACCCAAGCGGCAAGAAACCCCGTCGTGCGGTGGGTAAAAAAGGAAAGCCGTTGACAAGCGATTGAAAAACGGCCATCCTACCTTGCAGGATTACAATTTCCTGTAACAAACGCAAAAACGCTCACGAAAAGCCGGTAACTTCCGCGTTTGACGCGGGGTTATCGGCTTTTGCTTATGAAAAGGGGAAGAATGGAATGCTGAATTGTTTGTTGGTGGGCACCGGAGGGTTTGCGGGGGCGGTGCTCCGCTACCTGCTGAGTCTGGTTCCGGTTCCGGAACCGCGGGCTTCCCGCTCGTCACGCTATTTATCAATGTAATTGGCGCGCTGGCCATCGGCGTACTCGCGGGGCTGGCCGGCAAAGCGGAGGGACTCTCGCCCGAACTGCTCCTGCTTCTCAAGGTCGGCGTTTGCGGCGGTTTTACCACGTTTTCCACATTCGCGCTGGAAACAACCAATCTGTTAAGCGGCGGAAAGGCAGGCATGGGCGTGCTGTACATATTGCTCAGCGTTGGCTTGTGCCTGCTCGCGGTGCTGCTGGGCAGGGCGTAGGTACGGGCATAGCGCGAAGTCGGCTTTATTCCGCAAACAGGCGCGCCACGCGTTTGGCGTCATAGCCCACGGCGTCCGCGAACACTTTAAGCAGGGAGCCGCCCTCTTCGCGCAGTGCTTCCATATCCACATCCCGCACGATTTTTCCCTCGCGCAGTATCAGCGCGCGGCCGATCACCGGCTCCGCCTCCTGCACTAAATGGGTGCCGAGCAGTATGGCCTGGTTGTCGTTTAGCGCGCCCGCCATCAGCTTCAAAAAATCCTGCCGGGTGAATACGTCCTTGTTGGCGAACGGCTCATCCATCAGGATATACCCCGCTCCCCGGCAAAACCCGCAGGCGAGCTCCGCGCGCGCCCGCTGTCCCGCGGACATATGGCAGACGGGCTGGTCGGGCAGCTCGAAAAAGCGCAGCAGTTTATGGTACTTTTCAAGCGCAAAGCGCGGGTGGAATTCCGCCAGAAACTCGCCCATCTCCAGCGGCGTGTACCGGGAGAACGACGCGCCCTGGCCGCTGACATAGGCGAGCTCGCCGCGTATGCGCTCGCCGCTTTCCCCGTCCAGCGTTACGCTGCCGTTATCCGGCCGGTACAGCCCCAAAAGACATTTCATCAGCGTGGTCTTGCCCGCGCCGTTTTCGCCCAGCAGCCCCACAATCTCCCCGCGGTTGAGCGTCAGGCTGACGCCGCGCAGCGCGTAGGGCCCGTTCGGGTAGGAATAGCTGATATTCTGTGCTTCGAGCATGCTCTACCTCCGGGAAATGGCGTCATCCGCAAAGCGCAGCGACCGGACGGGCGAAAAGCTTTCCGCAAGGCCGATGGAATTGTGGATGGTTTTGCCGTAATACTGCAGATGGTCCTGTGCGGCATCGGTTACGATCTCGCCCTCGTACAGGCTGCCGCCTGCAGCGTCGAGCAGGGTCAGGTAATAGCGGAGCGGTCCATACAGGGAATCCTGTAAGCCGTCGCTGGCCGCGCGGCCGGTTCGCAGAAGCACCCAGCGGTCAAAAGCGAATGCGACGCCCACGGTATCGAGGGGGCGGTCGATGCGCGAGCGCAGCGCGGCTCTGCCGTCGTTTAGCTCCACGCAGACGAGGGTCTGCATTGGGTTTTCCGGGTCCGCCGGGATCTCCGGCCACAGCGCGTAACACAGCATGGCGGAGCCGTCGTCGTGGTTGTGGGTGAAGTTCGTCTGCCATATGGTATCGGGGTCCAGCGCAAACATGGGCGTATCGGCGATCAGCCTGCCGTCGGGCGTATACGCGCGCAGCGTAAGCATGCCGTCAACTATGAACAGCAGGCAGATTTTATCCTCCGCGATATCCAGCCGCAGCATGCGCATGTTGCGTACGGGAAACGAAGCGAGCTCGGTCACGCCGCCGCGCGGAGTTTCATAATAAGGCAGGTAATATTCATACCCGTCCCGCGTGGCGGGCTCCATGGAATAGGAATCGCCGCTCCATTCCTCCACGCGGTAAATTGCGCTGCCGCCTGTATGGTTTGAAAGCACTTCCGGCGTAAAGTAGACCCGTCCTGCCGAGTCCGCGTCATACAATTGCTGGGCGCGCCCGCTGACGGCCAAATAGCGCGGGTCGAGGGTTTCGGAGCCTATTTCGGAGTACGGGGATATATCCTCCCGCTTTTTAGAGCCGTCGCTATCCCATTCGGACGGGGGCGTTGCCGGGTATTGATACCGAAGCCGGTCGAATGTGAATATGAACGGGTGCCCGTCATCCTGCACGGTCAGGTCCGTTACCACGCGCACCGTGCGCGGTTTATACGACCCGGCGCGGGTAAGAAACGCGGTCAGTTCCGCGCTCACGCGCGCCCGGTCCGCGGTGCGGGTCATGATGTCGCGTACGGTATCCTGACCGAATTCGGGCTGACGCTCCGAGGAAACATCCACGCGCACGTCGGCGTCTTTGTCCTCCACGAATTCCTGGTGGAGGGAATAGTACGTTTCGACCCATCCGGCGTAAGCCGGCACGGGAGAAAACCGGTGCGTGAGAACGCCGCCGTCCAAATATAGGCTCTGCGTATGCGCGCCGTCCTCCAGCAGCAGACGGATGGCAATATCGTTGAGCCGCGTTACGTCGCCGGATATGTCCATCAACCGGTATTCGCCCGCGCCCGCCCGGCTGCGCACGCCGATAAACGCGCTAAGGAGCACAACGGCGCACAACAGCAGGCATACGGGCGCGATATGGCGATAGAGAAATGCCTTCATATTGTTCTCCCCTTAATCATAGTTCGCGTCGCGGTTGCAATTGTATACACCGCGCCAGAGCATGAATACGAGCAGCGCGAGCGCAAGCGCGGTGGAAACCCAGAATGCCGTCTGCCCGTCGGTGATGTCGAAGGGATAGATGTTGCTGTACGTACCCTGCAGCGCCGCGCTCGCATAGCGATTCCCGACGGCGGCAAACAGCATGGGCGTCACGGGGAAGGCCAGCAGCCCCGACATGCGTTTGCGTTCGCCCAGCAGCACGTAAGCCGGCAGGCAGCCCAGCATTAGCGCGACAAGAAGCGTGGAAAGCCACTCGGGCGCCGTCATGGGCAGCAGCATGCGGAACAGCCCGCCTCGCACAAAGGCAAGGAACAGGCCGTTGTCGCGCGCAAGCGTCAGCGCCGCGTTTGCGTACAGGCTGCTATTTGAAAATGTGCGCTGGCACAGCGCCGCCGTGACCGGATAACACATAAGCAGGAAGCCTATCATCGCCGCCCACAGCAGCAATATGCCGAGTACGCCCGCGGTGCAGTAGGCGAAAAACACATGGCGGCGGGGGAAGGGCAGCAGCATGGTGGCGTAATAGCCCTTATTCCTGTAATTGTCGCGGTAGATCTGCACGCCCGTGAGAATGGCGAACAGCCCCGCCGCCGCATAGAGCATATTGTGTATGTCCGCGCGGGCGACGAGCGCCTCATACGGCAGCGTGCAGGTCTGCTCCGTCACCTGCCCGTAGAGCGCCGCGGCAGCAATGATAAACAGCCCCGCGCAAAGGAGCAGCGCGCGCCGCAGCGTTTCCGGCAGTAGCCGCCGTGTGAGTTTGTAATACCCGCTTTGCGTAAAACCCTTCATTCCCCGTCCCCCCAGTGTTCGTGTATAAGTGCCGTCAGGCGCGGCAGGTTCAGCCGGTTTTCCTTCGCCTGCGCGACGAACGCGCGCACGAAGGCGTGGCTTAGTTCCTCCTCCACGCGCGCCTGCAGTTCTTTTGTGACGCAAAGGCGCGAGGGCGCGTTGCGCGGCGTTTGGAGTATGCCCTCTTCCTCCAGCTGGCCGTATGCCTTTTGGACCGTGTTGGGGTTGATGCCCAGGAGCGCCGCAAGCTCCCTGCGCGAAGGCAAAAGCTCGCCGTCGGCCGCCTCGCCGCTTGCCACACAGCGTTTGACGTATGTGACGAGCTGCTGGTATACCGGCTCCCGGTCGTTTAATCTTACGGCGGCAAAATCCAATGGAGCATCCTCCCCTTCAAGCTTGTCGAAAAAGTGCCTTGTGGCACTTTTTCGAGGATTGCAGGAACAACCTGTGCCTATGGCACGGGCGGTTGTTCCTGCAAGGAAAGCCTTGCGCGGCAAGGCTTTCCGCCGCCACCGCACATGTCGCTGGCGGCGGTTGGAAGCCTCTGGGAGCCGGAGCCGAGCGCTGCCAGTGGCAGATGAAGCGAGGCGGAAGGCCAGTGAGTAAGGGAGCACCATTCCTAAGGGAACGGTGCGACCATTGCGAACTGCGAAGCGGTCCCCGAATCCCCAGGGGTTTATCGCAACCTGTCAACTGTATTATATGCATAATACAGTTTTGTGTCAACGCGGCAATCAAAAAGCCGCGTATCCTTTATAGGAACACGCGGCTTATAAGTCGGCAGGCTTTATTTTCCGGAAGAAACGGCGCCCGTTTCATTCACCTGCAAGGGGGCCTGCTGCTTTTGCCCCAGCTCCGAGAGCACGATGGAGCCCGCGATCAGCCCCGCGCCCAGCCCGAAGCGCAGCGTGAAAGGCTCGGAGAGGAATATAATGCCGAACAGAAAGCCGAAGGGCGCTTCCGTGCTCATCAGCAGCGACGCGTGCGCGGGCGGCGCGAAGCGGAGGCCTATATTTTGCAGCAGCAGCGCCAACAGCGTGCAGCAGAAGCCCAGATAGAGAAGGGACAAGAATGTATCCGGCGCGAAAAGCACCGCGGCTGCGGGGAACGGCTCGAAGAGCAGGCCGGCAGCGGCGGCGCATACCGTGGTCCCCACGAACTGCAGGGCGGTCAGCAGCAGTACATCCACCCCTTGCCGCGTAAAGCGGCTTACGGCCATAATGTGCAGCGCGTACAGCACGCCGCACAGCAGCGTGAGCGCATCGCCGATATTGACGGAAAAGTTCTGCTGCAGCGCGATCGCACCCACGCCGGCCAGGCACAGGAATCCCGCGACTACTGCGCGGGGGCCGGGGCTTTTTTTACTTGCGGCCCAGTGCAGAAAAGGCACCAGCACCACATACACCGCCGTCAAAAACGCGTTGTTGCCCGCGGTCGTGAACTGCAGTCCGGCGGTCTGCATATAATAAGCGAGGTACAACAATATGCCGCACACCGCGCCGGCGGTCAGCGCAGCCTTATCGGCCCGAATGACCTTGCGCCACAGCACGGCGCAAAGCACAATAGCCGCAATAAAAAAGCGCAGCGCAAGCAGCCAGTTGACGGGCAGGGCGGAAAGCGTATTTTTCATTACCACGAAGCCGCTGCCCCAAATGAGCCCCGCCAGCAGCAGGGCGGCCTCGGCGAGCAGCATCCGTTTTCTTGTATCTTGCACGGGTTTGGTTTCCTTTCACGCAATATGCGTATTATAACAGAATGCACCGGCGTTAAAAAGAATAAAATGCGCTGTGTCGCGTAAAAAACAGAAATACCCATTGACAAAGATGTATTCTGCGGGTTATAGTAACAACATATTTTTTTAGGACGGCAAGGGCGCTGTGCGACAGGCACAGTGCCCTCAAAATTTAAATACGGCTATTTTGACTTTGACAGGAGGACGAGACGATGAGCGAATTAAAGGAACTATTCGGCAGCATGGTATTCAACCGGGCAGTGATGAAGGCGCGCCTGCCCAAGGAGACCTACCGCAAGATTCAGCAGACCATACGCCTCGGTCAGGATCTGGAGCCCGGTGTGGCGGACATTGTGGCCAACGCCATGAAGGATTGGGCCATTGAAAAGGGCGCGACCCATTTTACCCATTGGTTCCAGCCCATGACGGGAATCACCGCCGAAAAGCACGACGGCTTCATTTCCCCCTGCAAGGACGGCAGCATCATCATGGAGTTTTCCGGCAAGGAACTCGTCAAGGGCGAGCCGGACGCTTCCTCCTTCCCCTCGGGCGGCCTTCGCGCCACGTTTGAGGCGCGCGGCTATACCGCGTGGGACCCGACCAGCCCCGCTTTTATTAAGGACAATACGCTCTACATTCCCACCGCGTTCTGCTCGTACGGCGGAGAGGCGCTGGACAAAAAGACCCCGCTGCTGCGCTCCATGGAAGCCATCAACGTGCAGGCGCTGCGCATACTCAAGCTGTTCGGGCATGACGAAGTGACCCGCGTCGTCAGCACCGTCGGACCCGAGCAGGAATATTTCCTCGTGGATGAGGAACTCTTTAAACTGCGCCCGGATCTGCGCTTTACCGGCCGCACGCTCTTTGGCGCCCGCCCGCCCAAGGGGCAGGAGATGGACGATCATTATTTCGGCGCGCTCAAGCCCCGCGTCGCGGCTTACATGCACGACCTGGACATCGAACTGTGGAAGCTGGGCGTATTGGCCAAGACCGAGCACAACGAGGTCGCGCCCGCGCAGCACGAGCTTGCGCCCATATTCACCGATACCAATATCGCTACCGACCACAACCAGCTCACCATGGAGCTGATGCAGAAGGTCGCGAAGCGCCACGGCCTGGTCTGCCTGCTGCATGAAAAGCCCTTTGCGGGCGTCAACGGCAGCGGCAAGCACAACAACTGGAGCATTGCGACGGATACCGGCGTGAACCTGCTGGATCCCGGCAAGTCCCCCATGGAAAACAAGCAGTTCCTGCTGTTCCTCGCCGCCGTCATAAAGGCTGTGGACGATTATCAGGATATGCTGCGCGTTTCCGTCGCCAGCGCCGCGAACGACCACCGTCTGGGCGCCAACGAAGCCCCGCCGGCCATCGTTTCCATATTCCTGGGCGATGAGCTGATGGGCGTTGTGGAAGCCATCGAGAAAGACGCCGATTATCTCGCCCCCAGTAAGGACGATATGGCGATGGGCGTGCATGTTTTGCCCAATATCCCCAAGGACAGCACCGACCGCAACCGTACTTCGCCGTTTGCGTTCACCGGCAACAAGTTCGAGTTCCGCATGCTGGGTTCCTCGTTCTCCATCGCAGGCCCCAACATCGTGCTCAATACCATCGTTGCCGATGCGCTCATGCAGTTTGCCGATGAACTTGAAAAAGCGCCGGATTTCGGCGTATCGCTCGCCAAGCTGGTGCGCGAGACGTTCGTCGCCCATAAACGTATCCTCTTCAACGGCAACAACTACGCGGAAGAATGGGTGGCCGAGGCGGAACGCCGGGGGCTTCTCAACCTCAAATCCACGGTGGAAACACTGCCCTTCTTTGTTGCGGAAAAGAACATCGCGCTCTTTACAAAGCATTGCGTATATACCGAGAAGGAAATGCGTTCCCGCTATGAGATATTGCTGGAGAACTATGTGAAGGTCATCAAAATCGAAGCGCTGACCACGCTGGATCTCGCGCGGCAAAAGATATTGCCCGCCGTGTCCGGGTATACCAGCAAGCTCGCAAAGGCCGCCGCGGCCAAGCAGGCCATCGGCGTGGACGCCGGTATGGAGCCCAGGCTTGCTGCCCAACTCTCAGCCCTTGCCTCCAAACTGTACGACAGGATCGCGGCGTTGGATGCCGCCCTTGTGGCCGACAGAGGAGAAGACGCGCTTTCCGAAGCCACATACTGCCGCGACGTGCTCGTTCCCGCCATGGGCGCTGTGCGCGAAACGGCGGATGCGCTGGAGATCATCACCGCGGAATCCTGCTGGCCGCTGCCCTCGTACGCCAAGCTGCTTTTTGAGGTATAATGCTCATTCCATAAGGAATCAGTATAGTAGTCACACCATTCATATTCTTCTTCCTGAAGCGAACCGTCCGGATATCGGACGGTTCGCTTTATTGTCAAGAAAGTGGCGTGCCACTTTCTTGAGGTTTGCATACAGGCTTGCTCACCGCTCGCCCGTATGCAAGGTGTCCAATCTGACGCGCATGTCGTCAGATTGGACGGATTGATACTGTTTTTATATTGCCTGTTGGTGGTACAGTACCTTGCGGGCGGAGTACAATTCTATTACACTGTATGTATGGAACTGGAAACGTTATTTGCAGGGGAAGCGGCAACGCTTGAGATGATACTCCTCAGCCGGGAGCGGCGCGCCCAAGAACAGCGCGCGCTGTTGCATGCTTACGGCGCGCCGGTGGTGTGCCTGCTGTGCAACATTCCGGGGCCGGTCAAGCGCTGCGCGGCGGGCGCGGAAGTGTTCGCCGCGGGCGCGGAGGCGGTTTTCGCCGCGCTCGAGCAGCACGGCCTTATACAGCTTTACGCGCGCATGGATTGCTTTGCCACCGGACCGGAAGGGTACTGGTGCGTGGATGCGCAGCCCATTGCGCTCAAGCGCCTGTGTTGTGCGATAGAAGAAAGCCACCCGTTGGGCAGGCTGATGGATATCGACGTGATACTGCCTGCGGGCGTGCCCGTCAGCCGCACGTCGCTGGGGCTGACGCGGCGCGGCTGCCTGGTGTGCGGCAAAGCCGCGGCGGATTGCGTCAGCCGGCAAACGCATTCCCTCAAAGAGGTGCAGCAGGCCATCGCCTCGCTTTTGCGGCAGGCGCGTGCGTAATACTGACAGCAGAATCTTTGCAGGGATATATTTCTTTTGGCGGAGGAGAAATGCAATGGAGCTTCGTGACATTTCCCTGCGTTTTGAACGCAAAGCGGTGGAAGAGCTGCTTTCCCTTGCGGGCATACGCCTTGCGCCGGGGCTGGACTACTGCTGCGGGCTGTTTGAGGGCGAGGCGCTCATCGCCTGCGGCGGGTACGAGGGCGCTACCATCCAGTGTGTAGCCGTCACGCCTTCCCGGCAGGGGGAAGCGCTGCTCAACAGCATCATCAGCCATCTGTATACGCGGCTCAGGCAAGCCGGCATTGACGAGGTGTTCGTATTTACCAAGCCCGGCAATGTGCCGCTGTTCCGTACGCTGGGCTTTACGCCGCTCGCGGAAGCGACACAGGCGGCGCTTTTGACCAGCCGCCCCGCGGGGCTGCAGGAATACCTGGCGGCGCTGGACGCTTCGGATGACGGCCGCCGCCCCGCGGGCGCAATCGTAATGAACGCCAACCCCTTCACCTGCGGGCACCGGTATCTTGTGGAGCTGGCCGCCGCGCGCGCGGCGCTGCTGCATGTGTTTGTGGTGGAAGAGGAAAAGAGCGACTTTCCCTTTGCCGTGCGCCTGAAGCTGGTGCGCGAAGGCACGGCGGATTTAGAAAACGTCCGCGTGCATCCCGGCGGGCGGTATATCATTTCGGCCGCCACGTTTCCCAGCTATTTTTTGAAGGATCCCTCCGGCGCGGCTTCCGCGCATGCGGAACTGGACGCGACGCTCTTTGCACAGCGCATCGCGCCCCGCCTGGGTATTTCGCTTCGCTTTGCCGGGTCCGAGCCGCTTGACCCGCTGACCGGCCTGTATAACGATGCCATGCGCCGCGTTATGCCGGCCCATGGGATCGCGCTGACAGTATTCGAGCGCAAGGAGCAGGCGGGCGCGCCCGTCTCCGCCTCGCGCGTGCGCAAGCTGCTAAAAGCCGGGGAGATGGAAGGGCTGCGGGGGCTGGTGCCGGATACCACCTATGCTTACCTTGTCAGCGAGGAAGGCCGCGCGCTTTGCGCGCACCTGCGGGCGCGCGCATGAGCGGTACTGCGCATATCGGCCGCCTGTGCCATGCGGCGCTCGTTGCGGAGGTCGACGCTACCCCCAAGCCGGGGCTGGTGGACAGAGCCAACAACGGCGCGCATGCGGATATGGATCACGCGCTGTTCGTCAAAAGCGCCGGTGCGCTGCTGCCATATTTTGAAAACATTGCCGCCATGGGCGGATATACCGCGAAGCTTTCGCCCCTGGAAGCGTTTGCCGCCTGCAGGCCGCTGGGCGTACAGGCCGAGCGGGATATGTTCGCCGCCACCGGCGGAGTCAATACGCACAAGGGCGCCTTATTCTCGCTGGGGCTTCTTGCCGCGGCGGCCGGCAGGCTAAATGCCGCGGAAAAAGCGCTTTATCCCGATTCCGTCTGCGAAATTGCCGCCGCGTTCACAGAGGGCATTTGCGCGCGGGAGCTGCATCCAATAAAAGCGCCCGCCACAAAGGGCGAGCGTGCGTATTTGCTCTATGGAGCGCTTGGCGTGCGGGGCGAGGCGGAAGAGGGGTTCAAGAGCGTGCGCAATACCGCGCTGCCTGCCTATGAAGGGGCGCTTTGCGGCGGCGCGAATGAAAACGACGCGCTGCTTTACGCGCTGCTCCATCTGATGGCGCAGGTGCCGGATACCAACGTACTGACGCGGCAAAACGCCGAAACGGCGGCGTATGCAAGGTCTGCCGCCGCCGCGTTATTATCCCGCGTGCTGCCTGTCGGGTCGGAGGCCTGGCGTAATGCACTCAAAGACATGGATACTGACTTTATTGCCCGCGATATCAGCCCCGGCGGCTGTGCGGATCTCATCGCCTGCGCGCATTTTCTGCATGCGCTCTCGCCGCTTTGATGCGGGTTACCCTACGGTATACAGCTGTGTGAATTCTCCGCTGCGGTTCACTACCCCTACGATATTGCCCGTCTTTACCACCGCCGTATCCATATAGAACGCGCCCGCTTCATCATACAGGCAGGGGATGATATGCTCCCCGGCCTTATCGATGAACCCCCACTTGCCGGCGGTATCCTGCACCGGCGCGCGGCTTTGCGAAAACTCGCCCGCGGCCGCATATTGGGCGCCGATCACCATTACGCCGCCGGTATTGATATACCCCCACAGCCCGTCCCGTTTGACGGCGGCGTAGTCCTCCGAAAAATTGCCCGCGCCCTCATAGGTTTGCGTAAAGGCGCGTCTGCGCGCGGTGTTGAAGTAGCTCCAGGTGCCGTCGCCATTGTTTATAGCGGCAAAGCCGCCGCTGTAGACTGTTCCGCTTTCCTTGCCCAGCGTGGCGATCTTTTCGCCCACTTTGTTGATGATGTATTGCTTGGAGTTTTGCTTCACAAACGCCATATCGTCGCCGAAATCACCCGCGAGGTCAAACTGCGCGGCTATGGCAAAATCGCCGTCCGGGTCGATATACCCGAAACTTGAGGCGGGGCGCACAGAGGCGCGTCCGTTGTGGAAATCGCCCGCTTCGCGGTAGACGCACGGAATTACGGTTTTACCGGCGGTATCGATATACCCCCATTTTCCGTCCTGCTCCACGGCGGCCAATCCTTCCGAAAAGCCGCGCACGTCGCTCCAGACCGGTTCCGCCGCCCATATGCCGCTGCGCGAAAGCAGGCCGTAACGCAGCGCACCGTCCTGTTCCACGGCGGCGAATGCGCAGGCATCTTTGCCAAACTCCAGCGCGCGCAAAAATTGCGGCGCTATGGCTGTCTGCCCGCTTGTGTTTTTATAACCCCATACGTTCCCTTCCAGGCAGGGCAGCAGCCTGCCGGTAATTGCCGGCGTCGGCGTGGCCGCGGGCGCGGGCGTGGCCGAAACCTCCGCTATGGGGGAGGGCATGGCCGCAAGCAGCACCGAAGCGCCGCTGCCATTGTAAAGAAGCGCAAAAAGAAGCACGCCGATTGCGGCGGCCGCCGCAGTGAGGGGATAGGACCAAAGCATGGAAAGCCGCTTTTTGCGGGGATGGCGGCGGCTGGAGTCCCCTATTGGCATTTTGCACCTCCCCGGTATTTGTCGGTTTATACCGATAATAGTATACCGCAGCCGGGGAGCGTACCGCAACTTAATCAGCTTTTCCGCTGCACGTGTTCGCAGAAGTTTATAAGCTCCTCCTTCGTGGTCAGGTCCACGCTGGTCTGCGTCAGCGATTCCTTTAAGAACAAGGGCAGGGAATCGAAATAACGCCTGGCGTCCGGGGTCAGTTTCTCTTTATCAAACATGTTCAACAGCTCCTTTTGGATAGGTACCGTTAGCTTGCGCCGCAATGTCCCGGCGCATGCAGCGTGTCGACAAAGGGGCTGTCGCGTTAAGTGCATACGGCGAATAATTATTCAACCACTTAGCGCGACAGCCCGGGTTCGTGCCCCAAACGGGGCAAAATCGATCCGGTGGATCGCATTGAAAATGCTTAATGCGACACCCCCTTTGTCGAGGCTTTTCCGGCGTGCAGTTGCAAAAAAGTACCCGTCCTAAAAGGGCGGGTACTTAGGCATTTGGGGAATACCGGGCATTTCGTTACTGGACGGAGACATACTTCTTGACGAGGTACCCCGTATACGAACCTGCCTGCGCCTGATACCAGTCGCCCTCGGAACCGAGTATGACGATGGTAACGCCCTTTTTGAGCGTGGTCACGATGCTCTTGCCGGTGGAAGGACCGGAGCGCAGATATACCGTGGCGGTGGTCACGCCCGTGGTGGCGCTTGTGCCGCTGTTCACCGTCTGCTGGCCGGTTACCTTGACATAATCCTTGTGCATGTAGCCCATCGTGCCGTTCATGGTCACGAGGTAGAAATCGCCTGTCTGGCCGAGTATGGTGACTTGCGTGCCCACGTCATAATTGGCGATGATATTGTTCTGCGTCGAAAGATCCGGCGTGGAACGCATGCGCACATATTCGTTCACGACGACGCCGGTCCATACCGTGGTGGTCGTGCCGCCGGAAGTACCGGCGCTGCCCGTTTCAGCACTGCCGGTTACCTTTACATAATCGCCGCTCAAATAGCCCATCGTGCCGTTGACGCTCACATAATACCAGCCGTTCGCGCTGCTGTAAATAGTGACCGCCGTACCCTTCGAGAGCTTGGAGAGTATGGAGTTTGACGTGCTGGGGCCGGAGCGGAAATTGACGTTGCCCGTGGTTTGCCCGTAACCCTGTACCGCAGGCTCTGAGCTTGCGCCCGAGCTTGTGATGCGCACATAGGTCTTGAGTATATAGCCCTGGGTGGAGCCCGCCTGTATGGCGTAATAATCGCCGGATTCGCCAAGCACGGTTACCTGCGTATTCGCATCCAGCTTCGTGATCACGGTACCTCTGGAGGTGGATGGGTTGGTGCGCAGGTTTACGCCGCTTGCGGTGATGACGCCCTTCGCCCCGCCGGATACATCGGGATTTGCTGACGTATCGGTGTTGCCGGTATCCGTATTGCCGGTATTGCCCGGCGTACCGGTCAGCTTGACGTACTGTGCGCTTACATAGCCGTCGACGCCGTTTGCGCTGCAATAGTACCAGGTGCTGTTCTGCACATAACCGTAAATGCTGATATTGTCGCCCTTTGTAAGGCGCTGGAGTATCTTGCCGCTGGTGGCGGGCTGATCGCGGAAGTTGAGCGTGCTGGAGGTGACCTGGCCGTATGCCGCCACCGTTTTGCCGCCGCCGGAAGGCTCTTGCGTATCCGTGCCCGGATCTGTCGCGGCGCTGACCTTGAGGTAGCTGTTGGAAATATACCCCGCTACACCGTTATACTGTGTGAGCGAGAAGCCGTTCTCCTGCGCGTAGATACTGAGGCTTGCGCCCTTGGGCACCACACCCAGCAGCGATGAAGAGGAGGACGCGCCCGCGCGGAAGTTGACGTTTGCCGTGGTCACGGCGGTGGCGATGGGCGTGCCCAGGCCTGTCGTATCCGAGCCGCCGGTGGTATCCGCGGGTTTATTAGGATCCGCGGGCGCCGCGATGCCCATGGTTTTGATGGCCGCGCCGGGATAATAGAAATTGAGTATCTTCTCATAACCCCAGCCCTGGTTGGCCATTTGCTGCGCGCCGCGCTGCGAAAGCCCGACGCCGTGCCCGTAGCGCGCACGGGTCACGTTGTAGCCGCCGCTGACTTCGGTGACGGTGAACAGGCGAAGCGACGCGGAAAGAGTCATCACACCGTTCCAAACGAGTTCGTTGAGGTTCAGGTTGTCATAGTCGAAACTAATCTGTTGCGCTGTGCCGTCGGAAAGCCGCACTGTGACGGTCATCGCGATATCCGCCGTGCTGTCGCCGGAGGATTTCAGTTTGTCAATGGAGTCGACACGCAGCACTGTGCTGTAAGAGTCGATATACCTGGCGCTTTGCAGTATCAGCGCCGCGCGGCCGCGCAGGTAGTTGGAAAGCGCCGCGCTGATTTTGCCGTTGTCCCCCTTGGAAGGGAAGAACACGGTCTCCTGCACGCTTTCGGGGTTGGCTACGTCATACTTGTCCGCTACGCGGTCATAGGCTTTGTCCCACTGGTAGCGGTTGGTGCCGCCCCACGCGTCGGAGGGAAGCAGCGTGTAGCCGCCGTTGGAAGCCGCAAAGTAGCTGCACAGTATCTTGCTGCCAAGGTACAGGCCGACATTGTAGGTGGCGTCCACCGCTTTAATGACGTTGGTGTAGCTGGAATTATAGCCCTTATAGACCTGGTCGCTGGCGGTATCGCCGATGTCGTAATCGCTGCTGCTGTTCATATTGGCCAGCACATAGCATTTGGCGGCCACAGCCTGAGCTTTGAGCGCTTCGAGCGGGAAAAGGTTGCTCATCTCATAGGCTACGACGCCGTAAAGATAGTGCGGCAGAGGCACCACGTTGATGGCGCGGATCGTGCCGCCGGAATACTTGAGTGTCAGATGACCCAGGAAAGAACGTGTCACCCCGGAGGTGGCCAGCCTGAAATACCCTGCCGAGGGCGAGATGGATGCCCGCATGATCTGCAGGCTGCTGCCCGTGTACAGCTCGCCTTTGGAGGAATGAGATACCACGAGCTTATTGCCCGAGACATTCACCGTCAGCGTGCCGTCTTTGAAGCTGGCGCCGTTTTCCTGTATGAAATAGCTTCCGCTCACGGGAATGGTCAGTGTTTTCACGCTGCCGATGGTAAGCAGCACGCGTACGTTGGAATAATCCGTGGCCGCAAGCGCAGTCTGTGTCCCAGTCAAGGGCACAACCATCAGCAGCAGCATCGCCGCTAAAATTCTACAAATGAGTTTCCGCATATCATCGCCCCTTTGCCGTTGGTGTGCGCATAGATTTTTGTTTATCGTCCCCCCACGCGCTTTTCGGGTTCATTGTATCAAACACAGGTCGATTTGTGTGGAAAATCGCCCGTAATTCTTACTTTGTTCACAACTCCCGCTTATACGTTAAACCGGAAAAGCACGATATCCCCGTCCTGCATCACATACTCCTTTCCCTCCGAGCGGATCAGGCCCTTCTCGCGGCAGGCCTGCATGCTGCCGTGCTGCATGAGCGTGTCGTAGGCGACGATCTCCGCGCGGATGAACCCGCGCTCGAAATCCGTATGGATCTTTCCCGCGGCCTGCGGCGCTTTGGTGCCCCGCTCGATCGTCCATGCGCGCACTTCCTTGGGACCCGCCGTTAGGTAGCTGATTAAACCCAATAGCCGGTAGCATGCCTTTACCAGTTGGTCAAGGCCGCTTTCGCCGATGCCCAGTTCCTCCAAAAACGCCTGTTTTTCCTCAGGCTCCAGGGAGGAAAGCTCCTCCTCCACGCGGGCGCAGATGGTCAGCGCCTCCGCGCCCTCCGCCGCCGCAGCAGCGTAAAGCTCGCGCACGCCCGGGATGTCGTTTTTGCCGATATCCTCCTCGCGGATGTTCGCAACATATATGATGGGCTTGGCCGTCAGCAGGAAAAGCTGCCTGCACAGCGCGGCCGCTTCTTCGGGCAGCGTGCGCGCGGGCTTGCCGCTTTCCAGGTGCGCGTACGCGCTTTCAAGCAGCGCCGCTTCGGCAAGCAGGGTCTTGTCGCCGCCCTTTGCCTGCTTCCTGGTACGGTCCAGACGCTTTTCCACCGCTTCCATATCCGCGAATATCAGCTCAAGGTTGATGGTTTCCATATCGCGGATGGGGTTGACGGAACCGTCCACGTGTACGATATTCTCGTCCTCGAAGCAGCGCACCACATGCACCACCGCATCCACCTCGCGGATATGCGCGAGGAACTTGTTGCCAAGCCCTTCCCCGCGCGAAGCGCCCTGCACCAGCCCCGCGATATCCACAAACTCGATGGTGGTAGGGGTAAGTTTTTCAGGGTTGTGCATTTTTGCGAGCACGTTCAGGCGCTCGTCCGGCACGGCCACCATGCCCACGTTGGGCTCTATCGTACAAAACGGATAATTCGCCGCCTGCGCCCCAGCCTGCGTGATGGCGTTGAACAGCGTGCTCTTGCCTACGTTGGGAAGCCCCACGACGCCAAGCTTCATATATAACACCTTCTTCTATAATATCGGTCGTATGTTTCGACATCTTAACCCAGTCTGATTATATCGGCACGGCGCGATATATGCAAGAAAAAGGGGGTGTCTCAAAACTGATAAAACCGGTAGACAGACTTGTCGGCTGTTATTCTTATGGTATCGCCACCTACGGTGGCGACGAAAGATTATTTTATTTAATAGCGGGCGGGCTCCGCCCCCCGCGTCCCCCTTTAGTACGCGTTTGGTCTATTGTACGACCGAAGGTCGGTGGGCTTGCAATCTCGCCCTTTGGGGAGTTGATGAGCGGTATAGAACTACTTTTCCATTATCCATAGCAAAAAGTAGGCTGCCTCGGATTGTTGCATCTGAGACAGCCATCAGAGTATCGACAACCCCTCCGTGGGTGTGGGGGAGTAGAATATCCCGCTTTTAATCCAATTTAACAACGCAGCGTCTTTGCGCATCAAATTAAAAAAATGCCGCCAAATGAGCGGCATTTTAACACACAGAAAACCCGCTGACAAGATCCGTAGGATTCCGTCAGCGGCCTGTATTTATTCTCCCAGCCCGATATCGATCAGCGAACCGGCGGAACCCGTCTGCACCTGCGGCAGCTTGCCGTCCCACTTGTTGATTGTCTCGTAATCGATGAGCTCCCGGCTGAGCGATTCGGCAAGCTTCCGGTTGGCTTCGGCCTGCGCTTCCGCTTCCAGAGTAATGCGCTTGGCTTTTGCTTCGGCTTCTATCACGGCGGCTTCCGCTTCGGCCTGCGCGGCGATGACCTTCTGCTTAGCCGTGGCTTCGGCGATGACTACTGCCTGCTCCTGCTCGGTGCGGGTTTTGATGAGGTTTTGCTCCGCTACCTGCTTCTGCTCGATGGCCGCAATGTATTCATCCGAAAAATCCCAGTCTATGATATTGAGATCTTCCACCATAATGCCGGATAACTGCAGCTTTTGCTTGATGAATTCATCCAACTCGACGGATACCGCACCGCGGTTGGCCACCAGCGTGCTTGCGGTGTATTCGGCGACGACCGCCTTTAACACCTCATGCACCGCGGGTACGACCAGCACGCTTTCATAAGCGCCGCCTACATTTTTATATATGGAATTGCCCATGCCTTTGTCGATGCGGTAATTGACCGCGAGCACAGCCGATATCGTCTGGAGATCCTTGGAGAAGGCCTGCGTGGTAACCTCCAGCTTGACGATGCGGTTGTCTATGAGTACGACCTGCTGCGCGTAGGGTATTTTGAAGTGCATACCTTCCTGCAATACCAAATCGCTGACACTGCCCAGCGTCACTACCACGCCGGTATGCCCCGCAGGGATGACCACTATGCTCCCCAATACCAGCGAGCCTACCAAAAATACAAGTATTACGGTGGACACGATCTTTTTCATGGATAGCGTGCCGTCCTTGTTCTTAAACATACTTTTCCCAACCTCCCTTAGCTTTTGAAGAATAATTTGTCTTACGCACAGTATACCATAGTGCAAGGCGCTGCGTGTATACGGCGGTATAAGTTGCAGAAAATCCCCCGCGCGTTCACAAATTCCCATGAGGACAGGCGCAGGTTGGCAAATCCAAAAAATCTGGTATACTGTATTGTGCAGTAGACCCGAGTGCAATTCGGGTGAAGGAGTATTGCATGGAAAAGAAGTCCTTCGTGCGCGGCGCGGCCGTGCTGGCCGTTGCCGGTTTGCTCGTAAAGTTTATCGGCGCGGTGTATCGCATCCCTCTCAACAACATCGTTGGTGTAGAGGGCATGCGCTATTACGACATCGTATACCGTTACTACACGTGGCTGCTGGTCATCTCGTCGGCAGGCCTGCCCACCGCCATATCCAAGCTCGTATCTGAACGCGTGACGCTAGGCGATTACCGCGGCGCGCGCGCCGTGTTCAAAACGGCCTTCCGGCTGCTGCTTATCATCGGCGCGGGCACGACGCTCATTATGTTTGTGGGCGCGGACGCGCTCGCGGCCATCTCCTACCCGGCGGACGCTACGGCGGAGATCGCCAAGCAGGCGCTTTCCTTCCGGGCGCTGGCCCCTGCGCTGCTGTTCGTTTCGCTCATGTGCGCGTACCGCGGGTACCTGCAGGGCATGCAGCGCATGACGGGCACCGCCATGTCCCAGGTCATGGAGCAATTGGGCAAACTGGCCGTCGGCTTCACGCTTGCCTTCAAGCTTCTGGAAAAAGGGCCGGAATACGCCGCCATGGGCGCGCTTATCGGTGTGAGCGCGTCGGAGCTTCTGGCGCTCATTGTGATTTGGATATTCTACATGCGCCGCAAGAGCGATTTGAGGGCGCAGGCGGCGCGTTCACCCCGTTCGAAAACGCAGCACACATTCGGCTCCATCAGCAGGCAGATATTCGCCATCGCCGTACCGGTAACGATCGGCGCCTCCATCATGCCGCTTGCGGGCATTGTGGACAGCGCGCTTATCATCCGCGTGCTGAAGGGCATCGGCTACTCGGTGGATGCCGCGGGCGAAGCCTATTCGCTGCTGTATTCCTATGTCACGCCCATCATCAACATGCCCGCGGTGCTTACCTCCGCGCTTGCGATGAGCCTTGTGCCCGCCATTTCCGCATTCATGGCCCAAAAGGATTACAAGCATGTGCGCCACGCGGCGCGCACGGGCATGAAGCTGGCGCTCATCATCGGCACGCCGTGCGCGGTGGGCCTGTTTGTGCTGGCCGAGCCCATACTCGGCATGCTGTTTACGACATTGAGCCCCACGCAGCTTACGCTTGCGGCGGGCCTGCTGCAGACGGCGTGCGTGGGCGTGGTGTTTCTGTCGCTGGTGCAGACGCTTACCGGCGTGATACAGGGCCTGGGCAAGCCCAACGTGCCCGTCGTCAACCTGCTCTTTGGCGGCCTGCTCAAGGTCGTGACACTGCTTGTGCTCATGCACAGGCCGGAAATCAACATTCAGGGCGCGGCGGTATCCACCGTGGTGTGCTACGCCGTAGCGGGCATACTGGATGTTATATACCTGGTGCGCAAGGCCGACCTGAAGCTCAATCTGTTCGATGTGTTCGGCAAGCCGATATTATCCTCCGTGCTGATGGGCGTGCTGGTGTCCGTTCTTTTCAGGCTGCTCCAAGGCCATGCGAGCCACGCGGTCGCGACGCTCGTCTCGGTGGGGGCCGGCGTGGCGCTCTATGTTGCGGCGGCGGTGGTGCTCAGGATGTTCAGCCCCGAGGATCTCGCGTTCATCCCCGGCGGCGGCAGGCTGAAGCGGCTGCTCGGCGGGCGCGGCGGCAAACAGTAATTTGTTAAGGAGCAATCATGTCTGTATTGACCATCGCGGCGCTGTCCACGCCGCAATCCATATCCGTCGCGGCGCTCAGCTGCTGCAAAAGCGCGAAGACGCTGTTCGTGCAAACGGCGGATACCCCCTGCCTGCGTCCGCTGCGCGACGCCGGGCTAAAGTTTTTGAGCATGGACGACCTGTACGAGCAGGCGGAGGATTTCGACGCGCTCAACGGCGCGATTGCACAGAGGCTCCTCGCGGCCTGTCAAACGGGCGACGTTGTGTACGCCGTGCCCGGCCGGGGCATGGGGGAGGCGCTTACCCCCCTGGCTGCGCAGGCGCGGGCGGCGGGCGTTTGTGTGCGGGCGCTGCCCGGCGCGGGCTATGCGCAAAGCGCGATCGCGCAGTCGGGCCTGGGGTATGACGCGTTCGTGACCGCGGCGGCGTCCGCGCTGCCTGCGTCCGTCGATCCTTGCGTTTTGCTGGCCGTTGAGGAACTGGATACCCGCATCCGCGCGGGCGAGGTCAAGCTCGCATTATTGGAATACTATCCCGATGCGCATCCCGTACAACTTTGCGCCATGGGGGAAGATGGCGGCTATCGCATAAAATCGCTGCCGCTTTACGAGCTGGACAGGCAGGGCGGTTATCACGCCGCCACCGTGCTGCTCGTGCCGCCGGTGGAGTTGATGCAGCTCTCGCGCTTTGGCTACGGGGAACTCGAACGCGTGATGCACCGCCTGCGTGCGCCGGGCGGCTGCCCTTGGGACAGGGAGCAGACACACGAAAGCCTCAAGAAGACAATGATCGAAGAATGCTACGAGGTGCTCGACGCCATCGATCAATCGGATGACGCAGCCTTGTGCGAGGAACTGGGCGACGTGCTGCTCCAGTGCGTGTTCCATGCGGAGATCGCGCGTGAGCAGGGGCGCTTTACCGGCAGGGACGTTACCACCGGCATCGTGCAGAAGCTGATTTACCGCCATCCGCATATATTCGGTACCGGCCGTGCCGATACCCCCGGCGCCGTGGTGGAAAAGTGGGAGCAGCTTAAAAAGGCCGAGAAGCACTTTACCACCCAGTCCGAGGTGCTACAAGCGGTGCCCAGGAACCTGCCCGCGCTCATGCGCGCATACAAGCTGCAAAAAAAGGCCGCCCAGGTTGGCTTCGATTGGGAAGACGCGGCGCAGGCCTTCCCCAAGCTGACGGAAGAGACGGGGGAGCTGCAGGCAGCCATGCGGGGCGACGGCAATGTCGCCGAGGAAATGGGCGATCTGCTGTTTGCCGCCGTCAACGTGGCGCGGCTCTTGGGGCTGGATCCTGAGCAATTGCTCAGCGATGCGTGCGAGAAATTCACCACGCGCTTTTCGCATATGGAGGCGTTGGCGGCCAAGAACGGACGTTCGCTTGAAGAACTTCCGCTCATGGAACAGGAAGTATTGTGGAACAGCGTTAAAAGTGCCGAAAACAGGCAAAAATAAGCAGTGAAAGGGCTTGTATATCGGCAAAAAGGCTGGTACAATAGGGTTCGGCGTACTATTTGCTGATTAAAGACTTTGACAACAATTAAGGAGGATATTCCATTTATGAACAAGACCGATTTGATTGCCGCCGTTGCGCAGAAGAGCGAACTCTCCAAAAAAGATGCTGAAAAGGCGCTCAATGCTTTTGTAGCCGCTGTCACCGATTCCCTGAAGGCCGGTGAAAAGGTGCAGATGGTCGGTTTCGGCGTTTTTGAGGTGAAGAGCCGTGAAGCGCGCAAAGGCCACAACCCCATGACCGGCGCGGAAATCGATATCCCCGCTTCCAAAGCCCCCTCTTTCAAGGCCGGCAAAGCTTTTAAGGATGCCTTGAACTAATTCACATGTTTTTACGCGGGCCGCTCATAAACGAGCGGCCCGTTTTCATGTCGAAAAAGTGGTGTGCCACTTTTTAAAGGTCAATCGTCGAGCAAACTTTTGACAGCCTGTTGGGCGGATACGGGATCGCAGGCCTTAATGCCGGTCATGTCCATCGCGATGCCTTTTTGGGACAATGCGTCAAAGAGAAGGCTGACCAGTACGCCGTATCCCTCCACTTCCTTATTTTCCATCCAGGTCGTATTCACGCCGCATGTCGGGGAGCCGTTGATGCCCACAAGCCCGATGATCTCAAAGCCGTTCTTTTGATACTCTTCGATCTGGTAAAGTATGTCGTCGACGATTCTTTGGCAGACCGCCTGCGATTTTTCCGTGCGCATCCGCCTGGCGATACGCGTATCCTCTTCCATTACGGTCGGGTGCGCCGTTTTCTCCGTCTCACGGTCAAGCCCCAGGTACATGAGTTCCGGGCAGGGAAGCTGTATGACGCCAACGCCGCTGTCCAGCAGCAGCTGCGCAGTTTCCCGAATCGGGCCAGGGTAATGGGCGCATTTGTCCAGCTTGGCATTTTGGTTCAGAATACAATGTGCGACAAACACCACTTTTTTGCTTCGCTTGTCATCGAACATGACGGTTTTCTCCTTTTCATATAAAATGACGGTCAGCTACAGTATAGCACATATATTCCCAATTAACGAAAGGGATACCTTGTTTTTATATGAAACCCTGTTTATATTTCATTTGTGCCTTGCCATATTCGCTGGTAGAATAAAACATAACCATATAATACAGCCATGCCGGAGGCAATATGCAATCCATCCATATGCAGCTTTTGATCGTCTGCCCGCTGGTATTTTTGGCGGGCTTTACAGATTCCATCGCGGGCGGCGGCGGAATCATATCCTTGCCTGCCTATGTGTTCGCGGGGTTGCCGCTGCACATGGCTTACGGAACGAATAAGTTCGCCATGAGCCTGGGCACCGCCGTGAGCGCGGTAAAATTCTACCGCGCCGGGCACGTGCGGGTCGTCCCCGCGCTGTTTGCGGCGGGCGGCGCGCTGCTCGGCTCCAATCTGGGCGCGCGGCTCACGCTGCACCTGGATGAAAAATACCTGGGCTACTGCCTGATGGCGCTGCTGCCCGTGGTGGCGGTGTTTTTAATGACCAACCGGCGCTTTGGGGAAGCCGCCGCGGAAAAGACGCCGGCCCGGGAAAAGGAATATGCGCTCAGTGCCGCGGTGGGCTTGGGGGTGGGGGCGTACGACGGCTTTTTTGGCCCCGGCGCAGGCACGTTTTACACGCTGCTGTTCGTGTCGCTGCTGGGGTATGATCTGCTTGGCGCTTCCGGCAACGCGAAGGTGGTCAACCTTGCCTCCAACATAGGCGCGCTCATCGCGTTCATCATGGGCGGCAAGGTGCTTTACTTAGTGGGCGTTCCCGCGGCGGCATGCGCCATACTGGGCAACTTTCTGGGTTCCAGGCTGGCGATAAAAAACGGCGCGCGCTTTATCCGCCCGGTGATGGCGGCGGTCATTGCGCTGCTGCTCGTCAAGATCGTGGCGGATTACATACTTTAAATCCAGACCAAAACGCAGTGGGCCGTACGCTTTTGCAAGATAAGCGTACGGCCCTTTGCGCTGTTTTTTATTCCCTATTGATATTGTATATTGCTTATGCCGCTATACCTTGCGTTTGTGTCCCGAGGCGGAAAGTATGAGTATCGGCACACCTTCCGCAAAAGGCTCCGTAAGCTGCGGGTTCCACATCTGTACCTGTGCGGCCGTGACGCCATAGCGCTTGCCGGCGTCCCAGAAGGTCTCCCCTCCGGAAGCCAGGTGGACGATGATTCCGTTATCGCGGGCAACAGGCGCCGCAGGCGCCGCATCCACCGCCAGCATGATCTGCTGCAGCTCATATAAGTCCGCCTCTGTTTCAAGCAGATACTCTACGTTGAGCATACGGCCCGAGCCGCTGCCGCGCACTTCCAGCGCGCGCACCCTGACTTCGGCATCCGGCGAATAGGGTACGTCCAGCGTGCAGCGGAAGGGGACATCCTCCTCAAAGGCAATGGCCGCTCCCTCCGCGCTCTGATACACCAGCGTGGTGATGAGAAGGCCGTCCACGGCGAGCGCCCCGTCGCTGTCCGAAATTCCAAGCACCGTCGGGCGTGCGGCGGCGTAAATTACACGGGCGGCTTCAGGCAGGTTTTCGGGTAAGCGCAGCGTTTCATTGATCCTGCACTGCTGCGCCATAGAGTCGACAGGGGAGAGCTGCTCCACCTGCTGCTGCACGAATTCGATATCGCCGTCTGGCGTATAGGCGTCGGCGAGCGAACGCAGCTGTTCATGTGCGATGCAGTGGACGCCGAGCAGTATCGCGGCGTCCATTTCCAGCATATCCGGCTCGGCGCTTACCGAAACGGACAAATCCCGCACCATGGGCGATATGCGCACCCGTCCGCAGGAGGATGCATCTAGATCCAGCGGAATGAGCTCGCTGAAGGGGATTTGGTGCATGGACTGCATCAATTGGTCGCCCTCTTTGGTGTAAAGCACGGCGACATACAGCGTACCTTCCACGGCGATGCCGTTCTCTTCCAGCGCGGCGTCCTTAATGTGCGCGGCGGCGTTCGCGCGCAGCGTGTGTACAACGCCGGGCGCATCCAACATTTCGTGCATGCGCAGCGTGGATGTGGTCAGTTCCCTCAATTGGCCCAGCTGCGCGTCCGCATGCAGCGTCTGCAGGTTGTTTGCGCCGCTGACGTCCGCGAGCACCTGTATGACGTCGTTCTTCTGTACCATGGTATTGAGCTCTGCGACCGCCTCCACATGGGCGTGGCGGTCCTGCAGCACGCACCTTAGGTCCAGCAGCTGCGGCGTTACTTTGGCCTGCATACCCTCTTCCACGCCCGCAAGCGGGATGTTGTGGCTGTATCGCGTTGCAGCGTGTACGTCGAAGGGCACATGCTCCGGGCTCATGCAAAGCATCTGCAGCGAAAGCGTACCTTCCACCTGCACGCGCCCGTCCGTGCAGCGGGCGGCCTCATTATGGATCTGCCCTTCCACCTGCAGTATTCGTTGCGCCTCCCGCCCCGCGGGCATCGGGATGTCGCCCTCTACAAACGCCTGCGCCACGGTCCTGCCCGCCACGCGCTCCAATTTCAATTCGCCCCAGATGGGTTCCATAGGCTGCACCTCTCTTACTCGTATAGTTCTGTCGTAACCAATATATGAATGGACATACACATACAGAATACGGGAACAAAAAAAAGCGGCCGCCTCAGAACAATTGATAAACCGGTAAGCAAACTTGCCGGCTGATACTATTTTTGCATAAAAAACAGGCTGCCTCGGATTTTGCATCTGAGACAGCCGCTTCTTGACCGCAAATAAAGCCCTGCGGCTTTATTTGCGGTTTTTCCGTAGGTTAAAAATGCCGAAATTATTGAAACTTCACCGCCGTGCCGTAGGCCATGACCTCCGCCGCGCTCTGCATAACGGCGGACGACGCATAGCGTATGTTGACGACGGCGTCCGCGCCGAGCGCTTCGGCCTCGGCCACCATGCGCTTGGTGGCGATGGCGCGCGCGTTGTTCATCATTTCGTTGTAGGATTTCAGCTCCCCGCCGACCAGCGTTTTAAACGCCTGCGTGATGTCGCGCCCGACGTTGACCGACTGGATGGTGCTGCCCTTGACCAACCCCAGCGTTTGGAGTTCCTTTCCGGTAATGTAATCAGTATTTACTAAGATCATCCTCTTCACCGCTCCTTATCTCTTTAATTCGTTCCACAAGGACAAACACCGCCACGCCAACAAGCCCGATAAGCGCCACGATCAGCACGACCTTCAGGGCCGTTGGGATCGGCACGAGCGCGTACACGCACATGTATGCGATAAGCAGAGCGATCAAAAGCACCGTAACGACGATGGGCGCTACCAGCTTCTTTTTGCGCATGACACATCCCTCCTGTGATTTGCTTCCAGAATACCCCGCAGAAGCGGCGTTTGCAAGCGTTAAATGGAAAAATGGGGTTTTGCGAGACCACTGACAAAGTCCTTCGGACTTTATCAGTGGGGTATCTGCAGGTTAGCATGCCGCCCATGGCGGCATTCTTTTACAAATTCGGCGAGTGAATCGCCGAATTTGAATAGACTGCGGGGGATTTCGATCCCCCACGCCCCTAATAAGGAGTTTGCCGGCAAGCGGGGTTTTGCGCTCTTTTTTCCGCAGGAATTTCCGTCGGCACGGACGCTTGCGCGTATAAAGGATACGGTGTATGATACTGGAAAAGCAGAATAAAATACAAGACGGGAGGGTTGTCCATGCCCATCGCGCTTGACGACATACGCGCCGCAAAGGAGCGGATCGCACCGTATGTCCGCCGTACCGATCTTACGCAAATGATGCTTCCCGATGGCGGAGAACTGTATATCAAGCTGGAAAACCTGCAATACACCGGCGCCTTCAAAGTGCGCGGCGCGTTTAACTGCATACTCCAGCTCACCGAGGAACAAAAAAAGGCGGGCGTGCTCGCCGCCTCCGCGGGCAACCACGCGCAAGGCGTGGCGCGCGCCGCGCGAGAGCTTTCGCTCGATTGCACCATCGTCATGCCATCAGGCGCGCCGCTTTCCAAAATTGCCGCAACGGAACATTACGGCGCCAATGTGGTGCTCTACGGCAATTCCTACGACGACGCGTGCGCGCACGCGCTGCAGCTGGTGAAAAAAACGGGCGCCACATTCATACACCCTTTCAACGATGAACGCGTCATCGCCGGCCAGGGCACGCTGGGTATAGAAATACTCGAGGATATCAAGGCCGGGCAGATACTCGTGCCGCTCGGCGGCGGCGGGCTGGCCTCGGGCATCGCCATCGCCGCAAAGGGAATCGACCCCACTGTCCGGGTCATCGGCGTGGAGCCGCAAAGCGCCGCCTCCATGAGGAGCTCCATACAGGCGCAGCGCATCGTGACGCTGGCCTCCGCCAATACCATCGCGGACGGCATCGCCGTCAAAACGCCGGGGGAACTCACCTACCCGCTCTGCCGCGATTATCTGGACGATGTGGTCACGGTGGATGACGACGATATCGCAAAAGCCATACTGCATCTTCTGGAAAAGTGCAAGATCGTCAGCGAGGGCGCGGGCGCCGCGGGTGTCGCGGCCATGCTCAGCAAAAAGGTGGCCCCCCTGCCCGACCGCCCCACCGTCGCGCTGCTCTCGGGCGGCAATATCGATGTGACCATGGTGGCGCGCATCATCGACAAGGGCCTCATCCGCACCGGCCGCAAAACGCTCATACGCACCACGCTGACGGATAAGCCCGGCCAGCTCGTCAAGCTTTTGTCCATGATCTCCACCACCGGCGCGAATATCGTGACCGTGCAGCACGACCGTATGGCCGCGGATATGAACGTAACGGAATCCGCCGTCAGCATTGAGCTGGAAACGCGTGACCGGCGGCACGTGTTCGAAATTCGCAGCACGCTGGAGGATGCGGGATATAAGCTGCATTAACCCTGCCGCAAACATAGTTGACTCAGTCCGCAAAATAAAGTATCTTATTTGTGGACGGAGTCAACTATTTTTAATGGTGGAGGGAAACAGTATGCCGCAAGAAGACGTCGTTGCCCAAATCAGAAGCTTCAATCGGTTTTATACCAACATTCTGGGGTTGCTGGACCAACAGATATTAGAGTCCGGCTATTCGCTCACGCAGGCGCGCGTGCTGTTTGAAATCGGCAAGGCGCATCGTTGCTGCGCGAACAATCTTTCCGGGCTGCTCAACATCGACCGCAGCTATTTAAGCAGGATTCTAAAGGGATTTGAAAGGGCCGGGCTAATCACGCGGGCCGCATCGGAGGAGGACAATCGGGTAAACGATATTCTCCTGACCGAAAAAGGTGTGCAGGCGGTAAGCACGCTTGACCAAAGGTCGGATCAGCAGATCCGGGCGCTGATTTCACCGCTTACGGATACGGACCTGCCGGAGGTGCAAAACGCCATGGCGTTTATCAAAAGCGCATTTAGCCGCGCCGTGAATCCCATACCCATCCGGGATTTTATTCCGGGCGATATCGCGTATGTGATCGCCCGCCATCAGGAATTATATGCGCAGGAGTATCGGCTCTCTTGCGTTTTTGCGGAGTATGTGGACAAAGCGGTCCGCCGATTTGCGGAGCATTACAACGCGGGAAAGGAGTGCATGCTGATACCGGAATTCGAGGGCCGGCCGGTGGGCAGCATCGCCATTGCGCAGGCGGATGAACAAACCGCACAGCTTAGGTACTTTTTGCTCGAACCCGAAATGCGGGGCAGGGGCCTGGGCTGCAGGCTGATGGATATGGCGCTGGATTTCTGCCGCGAAAAAGGATACCGGCATGTGTTTTTGGAAACCTTCAGCGCTTTGAAGGCGGCAAGGCACATCTACCAAAGCAGGGGCTTTGCTATTACGCATACGCACGAAAACCCGGAATGGGGCGAAGGCGTGCTGGAAGAACGCTGGGATATGGATCTGTAAACAACAAACCCGCATGCAGAAAAGCGGCATGCGGGTTTCGTATATCGGTGTGGGCAGTTTTGATCGCGTAGACGATTTGCCGCGCTACATGAACAGCGGCGCGAACAGCAGCGCCACGATGCTCATCAGCTTGATGAGTATATTCAGCGCAGGCCCCGCGGTATCCTTGAGCGGGTCGCCGACGGTATCGCCGATGACGGCCGCCGCGTGCTCGGGCGTGCCCTTGCCGGTTTCTTCGATGGCCTTCTTGGCGTTATCCCATGCGCCGCCCGAGTTGGACATCTGCACCGCCAGCAGTACGCCGCACACCGTCGCGCCTATGAGCATGCCGGCGAGCGCGGATTTCCCCAGCACAAGGCCTACCAGCAAGGGCGCCGTCACGGCCAGAATGCCCGGCGCGATCATCTGCCTGAGCGCGGAGGCGGTGGAAATATCCACGCACTTGGCATAATCCGGCGTACCCGAGCCTTCCAGTATCCCAGGGATGCATTTGAACTGGCGGCGCACTTCCAATATCATATCGCCCGCCGAACGGCCGACCGCCTCGATCGCAAGCGACGAGAACAGGTACGCGAGCATCGCGCCGATAAATATGCCGCCGATGACGACGGCGTCGAGTATGTTCACAATATCCAGCCTGACGGTAGCGGCGTAGGAGGATAAAAGCGCCAGCGCGGTAAGCGCGGCGGAGCCTATGGAAAAGCCCTTGCCGACAGCGGCGGTGGTATTGCCTATGGAATCCAGCTTATCCGTTATCTCCCGTACCGCGTGCGGGAGATTTGCCATTTGGGCGATGCCGCCGGCATTATCCGCGATGGGCCCGTAGGCGTCCACCGCGATGACAGCGCCTACGGTCGAAAGCATGCCGACCGCGGAGAGCGCCACGCCGAACAGGCCTGCCGAAGCATAAGCGATGATGACCGCGGCAACGATTACCAGCACCGGGATGGCCGTGGAGCGCATACCCAGCGAAAGGCCTGCCAGTATGTTGGTGGCAGGGCTGGTCCGGCTTTGCTTGACGATAAACTTCACGTGCCGGAAGGCGCTCGCGGTATACCATTCCGTCACCGCGCCGATCACTATGCCGGAAATGACGCCGGAGAGTATGGCGAAAAAGCGCGAGAGCCCGCCGAGCATGGCGCGGTCAAGCAAAATCGCGCCTATGAGCAGCAGCGCCATGCTGATATAGGTGCCCGACATCATCATGCGCTGCGGGTCGCCCTTTTTCAGAAGCTTTACGTACAGCACGCCGATAATGGAGGCGAATACCCCCAGCGCGCAAATAGCCATTACGAACAGCACGCCGCTCTGCCGGAAGGAGACCGCCCCGAGTATAACCGCCGATACGATGGAGCCGACATAGCTTTCAAAAAGATCCGCGCCCATACCGGCGACGTCTCCCACGTTATCGCCCACATTGTCGGCGATGACGGCGGGGTTTCGCGGGTCGTCCTCCGGAATGCCCGCCTCCACCTTGCCTACGAGATCGGCGCCGACATCCGCCGCCTTGGTGTAGATGCCCCCGCCTACGCGCGCAAAGAGCGCCACGGAGCTTGCGCCCAGGGAGAAGCCGGTGAGTATGGACGCATCCTCAAATACCAGATAGCATACCGTCACGCCCATGAGCCCCAGGCCAACCACGCACAGCCCCATGATGGAGCCGCCGGTAAAAGCGACGTCGAGCGCCGCCCTTTCGCTCTGGGCGGCGGCCTGCGCCGTACGGGCGTTGGCGGAGGTCGCGCTGCGCATGCCCACATATCCGGCGCCTGTCGAAAGCAGCGCGCCAAACAAAAAGCTGGTCGCGACCCTGTAGCCCATGGAAGGGATGAACAGCAGAACCAGAAAAAGCACCGCCGCAAACAGGGCGATCACCCGGTACTCGCGCCGCAAAAACGCCATGGCCCCCGTGCGGATGTAACCGGAGATTTCCTCCATCCGTGCGTTCTCTATGCGTATGCGTCCGTTTGAACGGAAGAAGAGCATCGCTGCAAAGAGCGCAGCAACAGCGACCGCAATTGCGGCATACAGCACAATCATATTTCGTTGGCCTCCTTTTAATTTTTATAATCTGATCCGCACGGCGCACAAAACAGCGCCCGCGGCTTACCTGCCCGTGCTGATGGATAGTATATGTGTACGTGAAAGGGAGCATTTAGATACGCACAACACTATCATTGCAGAAAGGAAAAGTTTTGTCAACGGCGCTTCATATTCGCGTTAGTTATGGAATATTGGCATATTTTTGAAGACGGACTGCGCGTATATGGTAAGGGACGGCACGCCGCACGGATTGCACCCTTTGTTAAAAAAGCAGCAAAAATCAAGCAAACATCGGCCGCCGCGAACCGCACCGGTTTTTTCCGGTTGCGACCGGATTGCGGCGCGTATCAGTGCGCCGCATCCCTTAATTTGCTTATAATGCGGTTTTCCAGCCGGGAAATCTGCACCTGCGAAACGCCCATGAGCCGCGCGATTTCGGACTGCGTTTTGTCCTGAAAGTACCTGAGCACGATCAACTGGCGCTCGCGCGCCTCCAACTGGCCCAACAGCTCCTTGAGCAATATACGGTCCACCACGCCCGTATCCTCGCCGCCGCCTGTCTGCTGCATACGGTCTAAAAGCGTCGCCTCCGAGCCGTCGTCGTACACATGCTCGTAAAGCGACACATGTGGGCGCACCGCCTCCAGCGCCACGGCGATATCCTCCGGCTCCGCGTCCACCTCGCGCGCAAGCTCCAGTATGCCGGGGTCGCCGCCCAGCGTGCGCCTGAGCCGCTCCTGCGCCGCGGCGGCGCGGGTCGCCAGCTCCTTTATGGAGCGGCTGACCTTGATCATGCCGTCGTCCCGGAGAAACCGCTTGATCTCGCCCGCGATCATGGGTACGGCATAGGTGGAAAAGCGGACGTTAAACTGCTCGTCGTAATTCTGTATGGCTTTTACCAATCCCAGGCAGCCGATCTGGAACAGGTCGTCAAATTCCACGCCCCTGCCAAGGTATTTTTTCACGATGGATTTGACCAGCGCCGTGTTGTGCCGGACAAGGGCGTCCATCGCCGTCTCATCGCCCGCCTGCGTCGCGCGGATGAGCGCCAATACCTCCTCGTGGGGCAGCGGTGCCGCGTCCATCATGCCGATTCCTGCCTCTTGATGGTCTTTTTCATGGTGACGGTGGTGCCCTCCCCCACACGGGAGTCCACGCTTACTTCGTCCATGAACGTTTCCATCAGCGTGAAGCCCATGCCGGAACGTTCCAGCTCCGGGTGCGAGGTGTAAAACGGCTGCCGCGCAAGCTCCACATCGGGTATGCCGATGCCGGCGTCGCGCACCACCAGCGTACAGCAGTTCTCCTTGAGATAGCCTTCGAGCGTGATCATGCCCGGCCCGTTGCCGTAGCCGTGTATAATCGCGTTGGTCACGGCTTCGGATACCGCCGTGCGCACGTCGGTCAGCTCCTCCAGCGTCGGGTTGAGCTGTGTGAGAAACGCGCCGGCGACCGAGCGTGCGAACGCTTCGTTTTGTGACAGACTCATAAATTGCAGGTGCATCTGGTTGTCATGCATGTCCATACCCCTCTTTTCCCCAGTCGATTAGCTTTTTTGCGTTACGCCCGCTCTACCAGCGCGTACAGGCCGGATATGCGGAATATCCGGTCGATTGGGACGGGTACGCCGCTTAGGAGCAGCCGCCCTCCCCGTTCCGTGAGCGTGCGGTAGCGCCCAAGTATCACACCAAGGCCGGAACTGTCCATAAATTGCACACCGGACATGTCCAGCACCAGTTCCCGCACCATCGGGTCGGAAATGAGCGCGTCCAGCGCTCCGCGGACGGATTCCGCGCTGTGGTGGTCAAGCTCCCCCGAAAGCTGGACCTTGACACGCTGCCCTTTACGGGTGGCGTTGAGTTCCATCGTATCGCCTCCTTCACCGGGCGCATGCCCGGCCTGCCTGATCATTGCCTGCCTTTTAGGACAAGCCTATCTTTTATTCTCTGTCCATTTCCCCGCTCCTTTGTAAAAAGGCGGGGGCTTCTGTCTCAATTGCACTTTGCTTGTCGAATGGATTTCGGAAAGGTGAAAAACGGACTCCCCCACATGCAGTATGCCCCTGTGCAAGGCGCCTTATACACGGCGCGAAAATATTTTCCAGCCCTTTTTACCGTCCCTTGTCCGGGCGGACGCAGGCGGAGGGGGTATTCTTTTGCGCGGCGCGCCATACGTTTTCACCCGTCTCCTGTTCTGGCGGGTGCAGGCGGAGGGGGTATTCTTTTGCACGATGCGCCATACGTTTTTACCCGCCTCTTGTACTGGCGGGTGTATGCGGAGGGGGTATTCTTTTGCACGATCCGCCATACATTGAAACGAGCGTAAACGCCTCGGAGGGGGGGACAGACATGAAGGGATTCACGCTGGTGCTGCGTGCGGCGGTGGCCGCCATACTGGTGGCGTTTCTTGTGTTTGCGCCGCCCTATCTGGAAGGGGCGCTGGGGCGCAATTATTACCGCGAATGGCTCTCCGGCGAAAAGGAAGCGTGGAGCGGCGTCATCACGGTATGGCATGTGGTGGGGTTTAAGACCTGCCAGGGAAGCATCACGTCTTATTTGGAAAACGTCGCTTCCCAGTATGAGCGCGCGCACGCGGGCGTATACATCGAGGTGCTGGGGCTGACCGCCGAGGCCGTGCAGGAGCGCCTTTCCCGCGGCGAGCGTCCGGATGCGTGGTCATTCCCCATGGGCGAGCTCACGGCGGAGCAGTTTGCTCCGCTTTCGCTCACGCTGCCCGCCTTCGCGGGCAATATGCTGCCGCTGTCCTCCGAGGGTACGGCGTATGCCGCGCCATACCTGTACAGCGGCTATTTTTTGCTGGGCAACACCGTGCTGGTGCAGGAACTGGGGCTAGCCTGGCCGGAAGTGGGCGCGGCGGCGCCGGTGAAGGCGGGGGAGCCCTCCGCGCTTGCGGACGTGCTGCAGGCGGCGATGGATTCGCGTTCCACAACGCGCTACGGCGCGCTGTGCGCGCCTCCCATCGTTGCCGCGCGTATGGGGCTAACGGGCGCCATGGCGCAGGAAGGGGATTTCAAGGCGGGGCAGGTGCCGTTCATGATCGGCGACGGGCGGGCGTTCGGCGACTTATCCCGCAAAATGGCGTCCGGCGGTTTCACTTTTGACGCGCTGCCGCTTGGCGGGTTTACCGAGCAGGTACAGTATATCGGCATCGACGCCGGCGCGCAGGGCGGGTTTGCCGAACATGCCGCGGGGCTCATTACGCTGCTGCTCGGGGAACAGTCGCAGGCGAAAGTAACGGCGCTGGGCGCGCTGCCCGCCGTGGCGCATACAGAAGACCTGCACTATGCGGACGGACAGCTGCAAACCTTCTATAACGCGTACCGCACGCCGGTTTGCCCCAGGCCCGCGCTGTGGCAGCAGCATTACGACGCGTTGCTGCAGGAGGCGCAAACCGCGCTCACGGGCGACGCCGCAGGCAAAAATGCGTTTTATGCGCGCATGGCGCAGGCGATGGGGGATGCGCAAAATGCGCAATAACAATAAGCTGTGTAATAGATGAAGAAGAAAGAAGGCCGTTGCGGCCTGATCGAATGATTTGTTAAAGAAGTTGCCGGGAAGGGCCCTCCTGCCCTCCGGCCGCATGAAACACGTATCCCTTTCCCCGGATGCTGCACAGATATTCCGGGTTATTGGGATCGTCTTCGATCTTTTTGCGCAAATTGTGAATGTGTACCATCACCGTGCGCACATCGCCCAGGCTGGGGCGGCCCCATATCTTTTCATACAGCGCGCTGAGCGTGAAATTCGTTTCCGGATGGCTGATAAAAAACTGCAGAAGGTTGTATTCGATGGGGGAAAGGTCTTTTCTTTTCCCGTCTTTTTCAACGCTGTGTTTTTTCGTATCCACACAAAACCGCGCAAATACGATACGCTCGGGCACCTCGTGGCGCTGCTCCATCCGTACGCGCCGGAGGTTTGCCTCCATGCGGGCCTGCAGCATTTCACAGTTGAAGGGCTTTACCAGATAATCGTCTCCACCCATACGCAGCGCGCGGATGATTGTCTCCTCATCGTCGATGCAGGAAATAAAAATAATGGGGCAATACAGCTTTTCCCTAAAGTGCGTGCACAGCTCCACGCCGTCCGTATCCGGCAGCATCACATCCAGGAGAATCACGTCGAACGCTTCCGCCTGCGCCTTCGTCAGGGCCGCGGACGCATCCGGCGCCACGGTGACTTCGTATTCCCCGCTTTGCTTCAGGTAATAGCGTATGATTTCGGCGATGCTTCCGTCGTCCTCAACCAACAGTACACGGATCATGGCGCTGTCCTTTCTGTATGGTATACTATGCATAGTATTATATCGGAGGGCGTACAAATGCGCAAAGCATTGCCTCCCATCTGTTTCTTTCTGGCGGTGGAATACCTGTTCCAATACGGCTGCATCATGCTCTCCGGCCTGGCGCTGCCTGTGGGTGCGCTGTCCCCGGGCTGGGTCAACACATTTTCCTGCGGCGCCTGCTTTCTGATTACCATTTACAGCCTGTCGCTGTATCTGCAAAAACGCAGTGAAACTTACCTTTTATGGCTGTTTGTGCTGGCTGCCATCGCTTTTGTACGGACGCTTTCCGCCTCCGTCGGGCTGATGGAGGACAGTCTTCACTGGCTGAAGCTGCCGCTGGATATATTCACGGTGGTCATTTGCTACGCGCTGTGCTTCTGGCTGACCAACTCTTCCCTTCCCGGAAGCTGGAATTTCCTGCTTTCCCCCTTGGGGCTCATGCTCCTGTACGGCTTTCTGCTGCTGCTTCGCTATACGATACCGGGTACGCTATTGCAGATCATGCTGGCGAATATGCCGTATTTTGCGGGGCTTATCTGCCTGGTGCTGGCCGCTCATGATGAAAAGCCCCTCGCCTATGTGCTGCTGTTCGGTATGGCCGCGCGGTACGGCCTGCGCAGTTACCTTTCCATGGTCAATCAGGGGACGCTGCCCATGGAAACGGTGTTTGCCTACGTTACGGCTTCGCAGATGGACTTTCTGGTGTTCGTGGTGGCCTGCCTGCTTGTCATCAACCACAAATTCGTAAGCAAGTTCAACGAAAGCGACCGCCTTGTGGCGGAGCTGGCCAAGGCCAACGCCAACCTGGACGCCAAGGTGGCTGCGCGCACCGCGGAGCTTGCCCAAACCAACGCCAAAATCGTGGCCGAGCAGAAGCGCAAGCATTCCCTGATGCTCAATATCTTCCATGACCTGCGCAGCCCGCTTTTCGTGCTGCGCGGCTATACGGACATGCTGGAAACGCATAACGAAGGCGACGCGCAGCGCAAGCTGAACATGCAGGAGCGCCTGGAGTTCTTAAGCCGCCTGATCGAGGATCTTTTCCTCATCGCCAAGCTTGAGGAAGGCAAGGTCACATTCGAGCATGAGGCGCTTTCGCTTTCGCGGCTTTGCCGCGGCGCATATGAAAGCGCCCGGCTTGCGGCGCGCGCAAAGGATATTGCGGTGGAGCTTCGGGTGAAGTCCGACGGCAATATACTGGGCGACAGCTTCCGCCTGCAGCAGGCCCTGCAGAACCTTTTAGAGAACGCGCTGCACTACACGCCCGCAGGCGGCCGCATTGAAATAGAATGCGCCTTCGACGGGGACGGCGGGTGCATCGCCGTCCAGGATACCGGCCCCGGTATCCCCGCGGCGGAGCTTCCGTATTTGTTTGACCGGTATTATCACAATGCCCGCAAAGGCAACCCGGAATCCACCGGCCTGGGGCTGTCTATCGCGCAAAGCATCGTGCAAAGCCACGGCGGCGATATCCGGGTGCATAGTGCCCAGGGGGAAGGCAGCACATTCCTCATCTGCCTGCCCGCACTTGATTAACATACAAGGCGACCAATATGGTCGCCTTGCGTTTTTGCTGCAATTGTGGATCAGCCGATTGCCGTTTTGGCGGCCGCCGCGCCCGCGAGCCTGCCGAACGTCAGGTAGGAAATCAGCGCCGATCCGCTGCCCGGGTATTCATAGCAGAGGAACTGGCCGTTCGCAACCTCGCCTGCGGCATAAAGGCCGGGAATGGGCTCGCCCGCGGTATTGATCACCTGGCCGTCCATGTTGATCCTGGGGCCGCCGAACGTGCCGGATACCACGTACGTATGGAGCAGCGCATAATAGGGACCCTGATCCACGGGGGTGAGGAACTGAGCGGGCTTATGAAAATCCTTGTCTTCCCCGGCTGCGCAGAGCTCGTTATAGCGCGTTACCGTTTCGGAAAGTACGGCGGGATTCATACCGGTCATGCCCGCCAGCTCTTCCATGCTGTCGGCCTTGAATGCGCGCTGCATGGAAATAGCGCGTTCCAAAGCGTCCACATAGCTCTTTTGGTCGAATATGCTGTAGAAACAGGTATACCCGTTATCCAGCATGGCTGCCGTACGCGCAAAGCTGAAGTTGTTTTCATCCACAAAACGCCTACCCTCGCCCGCTACGAACAAGCCGGTGGAGGCCGCCTGGTAGCTGCCGCCGTTGGTGTTGGTCATATACGTGAATGTGGTATCCAGGCAGTTGCCTATAGCGCCAGAACGGGCGATGATTTCCGCACCCGCGTCCCGCGCCATGATGAGGCCGTCTCCGGTATTGCCCACCACGCCGGAGGACGTATGGTCTTTAATCAGGGGCGAATACAGCTCCATCAGTTCCGGGCTGCGGTCAAAGCCGCCGGTCGCTAAGATAACGGCGCCGGCCTTGATGGCGACCGCCGCGCCTGTTTTATCCTGCGCGTTCACACCAACCACTTTGCCGTCTTCCATGATGAGGGATTTGGCCGGCGTTTCCGTAAGGATTTCCACACCCAGCGCGCGCGCTTTTTCTTCCATGGGGGTCGTGTAGCCGTAGCCCTTCTGCTCAACGGGAAGATGCCCGCGCCACGGGGTACGGTAGGGGTGCAGCGCCACAAGGTCGGGCATGAACTGTACGCCCAGGTCCGAGAGCCACTGTACGTTGTCCGCCGAATTGTACGCGATGGCTTCTATCATTTCCGGGTCGGCAAGGTCGCGCGCGCAATCCATCAGGTATTTGGCAAAGGCCTCTTTGGTATCCTCAATGCCGTCCGCCTTCATAACGAAGGATTCGGAAGCCTGCAGCTTGCCGCCGCTGATGGAGGAGCTGCCGCCTATGACCGCGAGCTTTTCAAGCAGCAGCACTTTGGCGCCGTTACCGGCGGCCTCGATGGCCGCGGAAAGCCCTGCGATGCCGCTGCCCACCACCAGCACCTGTGTTTCGAGCGTTTGGTCCGCGTTCTTTGTAACCGGCGCGAGTTCTTTATTGCGCAACGACTCGTCGTTGCCGCCCGCCTGCCTGACGCAGTCGGCTACCGCGCTCAAAATGGCCGCGCGCGAGATGGTGGCGCCGGATACCGTGTCGACGTTGAGGGTCTGGCCTTGTACGATGGCCGCCGGGATCCGTTCGGCTGCCGCGCGGAAAATGTGCGCGGTTTCGGCGCTTTCCAGCACCTTGACGGAAACGATCTCATTCTCGCTGAACTTTGTTTCCACAGTCATCTCGCCGTTGTGCCCGGTGCTTACCGCCGTATACGTACCGGGGGTATAGGCGACCGCTTCCGGCATCGTCTCAGGCGCCGCGGCCGGCTCAGCCGCAGGCGTTGCTGTTGCGGGTACGGTTGTGCCCGCGCAGGCCGATACCAGGAGCATCAGTGAAAGTATCAGGCTGATCGCCTTGATTCGTGAACCTAGCATTCTCTTTCCTCCTATGCTGCATATACTAAACGGCGTACCATGTGCGGCATATATACGATGCGCCGCTTTGCTGTCTTGATTCTATAACAGTTTGTTAAAAATTTACCTTAAATTAACCTTAAGGCTTGTCAGAGGCGTCCTGTGAAAATGCAGCGCTGCATTTTTGAATGAAGTAAGCAGGATTTGACATACATCGCACTACATACCAGGCTTCGCGCCTGCTGCGGCGTTGCACAAAGCCTGCGAGTGCGCTACAATAGAAAGACGAATGCAGTTTTTTATTGGGAAAGGAAGTGCGGCCTTGGAGCGTATGGATGCGCTGTTAAGCCAACTTACGGATATGCATATACAGCGCGGCGTGCCTATGCGTACGCTGACGACGTTCCGGCTGGGCGGCCCCGCGGATGCGGTGCTGCATGCGCAAGACGGCGGGGAAATACGCCGCGCCGTCGCCGCGTGCGACGCGCTGCAAATACCGTATTATATAATGGGCAACGGTTCCAACCTGATCGTGCGCGACGGCGGAATTCGCGGGCTGGTCATCGTCATCGGCCCCGCTATGGCTTCCATCGAAGAACAGAGAAATCTGCTAACGGCAGGCGCGGGGATCACGCTTACCGCTCTCTCGCAGGAGGCGCTTTCACGCAATCTGCAGGGGCTTGAATGGGCCTGCGGCATCCCGGGCACGCTCGGCGGCGCATGCGCCATGAACGCGGGCGCATACGGCGGGGAGATGAAACAGGTGCTGCGCAGCGTCCGCGTACTGGAAAACGGTCGCATATACGACCGCGAAGTGCAGGAAGGAGAGCTTGGCTACCGTACAAGCGTCTACTGCGCGCCCGAACGCGTCGTGCTCGCCGCCACGCTTGCGCTTTCGCCGGATGACGGGGGCGCAAAACAACGCCAGGCGGATTACATGGCCAGGCGGCGGGAAAAGCAGCCGCTTAACTACCCCAGCGCCGGCAGTATATTCAAGCGTCCGCCCGGCTGTTACGCCGGGGCGCTCATAGAGGGCGCCGGGCTCAAGGGCGCGCGCGTGGGCGGTGCGCAAGTAAGCACCCTGCACGCGGGATTCATCGTAAACAACGGGGACGCCACGGCGGACGATGTGCTCAGGCTGATTGCGTACGTAAAGGAAAAGGTATTCGCGCATTCCGGCGTGGAGCTTGCCTGCGAGCCGAAAATGTGGGGCGAGGACGCCCAATAACGCTTTAGTAAACCCATCGACAAAGTCCAAAAGAGTTTGTCGTCAATAAGCCCCTTGGGGATTCGGGGACCGCAGTTCCCGCAGGTTTCCAGCCGCCGAAGAGCGACATGTGCGGTGGCGGCGGAAAGCCTTGCAGCGCAAGGCTTTCCTTTCAGGAACAACCGGTCCTCGATGGGAGACGCCTCGGACACTAGGCCTGCGGGCCGTCGCCGTCACCCCAGGCACAGGTTGTTCCTGTAATCCTCGAAAAAGTGCCACAAGGCACTTTTTCGACAGACAAAGAAAGGAGAACGCCGCATGCCGGATTTAACGCTGCTCATCGTCACGGGCCTTTCGGGCGCGGGCAAGTCCCTTGCGTTGCGGCGGCTGGAGGATCTGGGTTATTATTGCGTGGACAACCTCCCGACGGGTCTCCTTCCGGCATTTTTGGAACAATGCAGGAACGCGTCCCCCGCGGTGCCCCGCGCGGCGCTCGCCATCGACAGCCGTGAAAGCGTGTTTGGCATCGATTGGGAGCGCATGCTCACGAAGCTGGACGAATCGGACGTGGAATACCGCATACTCTTCCTGGACTGCCGGGACGATGTGCTCCAGCGCCGCTACGGCGAAACGCGGCGCAGGCATCCGCTTGCAGGCGGCGGGGATATTACGCGCAGCATCTCGCGCGAACGCGCGCTGCTGCAGGCCCTGCGCGAACGCGCGCATGCCGTCGTCGACACCAGCGACTTAAAACCGTTCGATTTTTATACCCGGCTGGAGGAGGCGCTCTCCCTGCAGCCGCTTGCGCATCTGCTGCTGCTGTTTATGAGCTTCGGCTATAAGCGCGGTTTGCCCATCGACGCGGATATGGTGCTGGACATGCGCTTTTTACCCAACCCGTTTTATGAGCCGCAGCTGCGTCCGCTTTCCGGGCAGGACGAGCCTGTATGCGCGTATCTGTTTCAGGATCAAAAGGCCCGGTCCTTTTTTGACGCGGCGGAGCAGATGCTCCGGCAAATGCTGCCCGGCTTTGCGGCGCAGGGCAAGCAGCGCGTGATGATGGCGTTCGGCTGCACGGGCGGGCGGCACCGCTCCGTTTGGGCGGCGGAGGAAATGGCGCGCCGGTTTTCCGGCGGGGAACATACCGTGCGCTGTTTCCACAGGGATCTAAATGCTGAAGCGGACGATATCCGCGCGCGGTTTCAACCGAAGGGAGGCAAAGCATGATATTTGCCGCACAGACCCACGTGGGGCGTCGGCTGAGCAATGAGGACAGCCTTTATCTGCCCGGGCGCTGCGGCGTGCCGCTTATCGCCGTGGCGGACGGCATGGGCGGGCATGCCGCCGGCAAGCGTGCGAGCACGCTTGCGGTGGACGGGCTCTGTACCACGCTTTGCCGCGATGAGGACGGCAGGCTGCGCGGGGACCCCGTGCTGCGCATCCGCCAGGCCATCCGGCAGGTCAATCTGGATATTTACCGCCACGCGCAAAGCGAGGAGGGCTGCCGCGGCATGGGCACCACGCTCACGCTGGCGCTGCTTTTCCCCGACCAATATGTCGCCGCCAACATCGGCGACAGCCGCCTGTACCATTTTGACGGGTGGACGCTCACGCAGGTCACGCACGATCACAGCCTGGTGGCGGTGTTGGTGGCGAACGGCTCCATTACCCGCGCCGAAGCGTACGTTCACCCCCAGCGCAACATCATCACGCGCGCGCTGGGTACCGCCGAGAATGAGGAGGCGGATTATTTTCAGCGCCGCTGGGGCGAAAACGACATGCTGCTGCTTTGCTCGGACGGGCTGCACGGCAGCCTGCCGGATACGGCGATAGAAGAAGCCCTGCGCGAGCAGGCGCCGCTGCAGGAAATCTGCGATCGGTTGGTGCGGCGCGCGCTCGACGCGGGCGGGACGGACAACGTGACCGTTGTGCTCGCGCAAAATGCGGGAGGTGAAGCCGTATGATCGGGGAAATATTATCCGGCAAGTACCGCGTTATAGAAAAAATCGGCTCCGGCGGCATGGCGGACGTATACAAAGCCCAGCAGCTTGTATCCCCCCACCGCACGGTGGCCGTCAAGGTATTAAAGCCCGAGTTTGAAAAGGACGCGGCCTTCCTGCGCCGTTTCGAGCAGGAAGCGCAGGCGGTGCTGGTGCTTTCGCACGAAAACATCGTGCGGTCCTACGATGTGGGTACGCAGGGGGATGTCCCCTACATCGTGCTCGAATATGTGGAAGGCTGCACGCTCAAGGAACGTATCCGCTCCCAGGGACGGATGCTGCCCCGCTCCGCCATCAATCTGGGCGCGCAGGTGCTCGAAGCGCTCTCTCACGCGCATGAAAAGGGAATCATCCACCGGGACGTCAAGCCGCAGAATATTATCGTCAACCCGCGCGGCCGCGCCAAACTGGCGGATTTCGGCATCGCGCGCAACGCGGAGTCTACGACCGTGACGTTTACGGGCGCAAACGTGCTCGGCTCCGTACATTATCTTTCCCCCGAGCAGGCCAAGGGCAGGCAGGTCACGGTGGAAAGCGACATCTATTCCATGGGCATTACGCTTTATGAGATGGTGACCGGCCGCCTGCCGTTTGAGGGGGAAACCTCCGTATCCGTCGCGCTCAAGCATCTGCAGGAAGAGATTGTCCCGCCCATTATGCACAACCCCACGCTGCCGCCCGCGCTCAACGACGTCATTATGAAGGCGACGCGCAAGCAGCCCTCGCTTCGCTACCGGAGCGCAAAGGAAATGCGGCAGGATCTTTTGCGCGTGCTGCGCGAGCCCGCGGGCGATTTCGCGCGGCAGGCGGCGCCGGAAAAACCGAAAAAGCGCAAGCCCGGCAGGCGCGGCATATTGCGCATCGCGTTTACGGCGGCGGCGCTGATCGCTTTGTTCGGCATTTTGCTTTTAACGGGGCAGACGCTCTTGGAGCGCAGCACCAACGCCAGCACGGATCTTGTGCCTACGCTGGTGGGCAAGACTCTGGAGGAAGCCAAAAGCACCGCGAAGCTTCGCGCGTATACCACGGAAGTCATTGAAACCGTCGCGAGCGACGCCTACCCAAGCGGCGTGGTCATCGAGCAGACGCCCGCGGCAGGCACGGCGTTAAAGGCGGGCGGGGTCATTTCCATTTCGGTGAGCGCGGGGGCGGCGATGCCGCTCGCGCCGGATCTGACGGGTATGACGCTCGCGCAGGCCGAGGAGGCGCTCTTGGAGGCGGGCTTAAAACGCGGCGGCGTGGAATACCGTATTTCCGAAGCGCCGGTGGGCACCGTATTCAAGCAGGATCCCGTTGCCGATACCTCCCTTCTGGAAGGGGACGAGGTGCAGCTCTTTATCAGCGGCGAACCCAGCCGCAGCATCGAAATGCCGGAGGTCACGCAGCTTTCGCTTAAAGAAGCGCTGTCTCTGCTGCACGACCGCGGATTTTCCAGCTTCCGCGTGCGCCTTGCGCCGTCCGCCGAAAACACGGTGACGGATACCGTGCAGAAGCAAAACCCCGCGCAGGGCGAAAGCGCGGCGAGCACCTCGACGGTGGGGCTCACGGTATCGGGCATCGGGCCGGAAATATATACCGCGAATATCGTGTTCTCGCTGGATATCGCGCAGGCGGATACGAAGATCATGGCGACGGTACCGCTGGAGATAGGCGGCGTCGCCTATGAGCAGGTGGTGTACGAAACGGTGCTTGCGGCGGGCAACGCGCAGGAGATTTCCATTTCCGCCGCCATCGGCGAGGGAGGAGAGCAGGAATTGATATTATACCAGAACGGCACGGAGATACGAAGGACGGCCGTCACGTTCTCGTATCTGGGGTAAAGGCATGCAGGAAACCGGCTTGCTGCTAAAGGGCGTGGGCGGGTTCTATACCGTCCTTGCGCAAAAAGGGGAAGAAGTCACCTGCCAGGCGCGCGGGCACTTCCGGCACGAGGGGTTATCCCCCGTATGCGGCGATCATGTGGAATTTGAGCGCCAGCAGGAAGGGCACGCCGCGCTTGCTGCGATATTGCCACGCCGAAATCTGCTGCTGCGCCCGCAGGTCGCCAACATCGACCAGATCGTGATCGTGCTTTCGGTATCCGCGCCAAAGCCGGACCTTCTTTTGTGCGATAAACTGCTGCTGCAGGCGGCGCCCCTTTCGATAGAGCCGCTCATCGTCATCAATAAATGCGACGAAGCGGAACAGGCGGCGGTGGAAGAGATTACTGCGGAATACGCGCCGCACTACCGTACGCTGACACTCTCCGCGCATACCGGCGCGGGGGTGGAGCGGCTTTCGGATGCGCTTGCCGGGCAGGTGAGCTGCTTTGCGGGCCAGAGCGCGGTGGGGAAAAGCTCTCTGCTCAACGCCCTGCTGCCGGCGCTGCACCTGCCGGTGGGCGGGCTCGCGCGCCGTACGGACCGCGGCCGCCACACCACGCGCCACGCAGAGCTTTGGCCGTACCGCGGCGGCGCGGTGCTGGATACGCCGGGGTTTTCGCTCCTGGAGCTTTCCGCGCTGGATCAGGAGGCGTTAAATCGCGCTTACCGCGAGTTTGGCGATGCGCCCGGCCGCTGCCGCTTTGCGGCCTGTTCCCATCGAACCGAGCCGGATTGCGCCGTCAAGGCGCTCCTCTATGAAGGAAAGCTTTCACCGGGGCGTTATGCGCGTTATAAAGAGCTTTCGGAGCAGTTCGAACAGATGCGAAAACACCTGTACGATAAGTAGACGTGCGGCGTTTTGGCTGATACAGATATGCAGGAAAAGAGGAAACGTTCATGATTAAAATCGCGCCATCCATACTGTCCGCGGACTTTGCCCGGATGGGGACCGCCGTGGAAATGCTGGAAAAAAGCGGTGCGGACTGGATCCATTTCGACGTAATGGACGGTAACTTCGTGCCCAACCTGACATTCGGGCCCATGATGTGCGCCGCGCTGCGCCCGCACACCGCGCTGCCGCTCGACGTGCACCTGATGGTGGAGCATCCGGCGGACTGGATCGACTTATTCGTCAAAGCGGGCGCGGATAGTATCGTCTTCCATGTCGAGGCGGAACGGCACATACAGCGCCAGCTCCAGCGCATACGCGACGCGGGCAAAAAGGCGGGGCTGGCGCTAAACCCGGCAACGCCGGTAAACACGCTCGAATGCGCGCTGGAATATTGTGATATGGTGCTGCTGATGAGCGTCAACCCCGGCTTTGGCGGGCAGAAATTTTTGCCCGCGGTGCTCCATAAAATCCGCGCCCTTTGCGCCATGGCGCAGGAGCGGGGCATTCCCCTTGAAATCGAAATCGACGGCGGCGTCAACCCGGAGACCGCGAAGGCCTGTATCGACGCGGGCGCCACGGTGCTGGTGGCGGGCAATACGGTGTTCTCGGCGGAGGACCCTGCCGCAATGATCAAACGCCTGCGCGGGTAAACCCCGCCCGGCCGTACTGCCGGAGGCAGAAAGCACATACCTTAGAATGCGGCTAAAGGAGAGGGAACATGATAGATATCGCGATCATCGGCGGAGGGCCTGCCGGCCTTGCAGCGGGGCTGTATGCCGCGCGCGGCGGCGCGCAGGCGGTGCTCTTTGAAGAAGTGTTTGTGGGCGGCCAGGCGGCGAAGACCCACCAGATGGATAATTACCCCGGTTTCCCGGAGGGGATCGCGGGCAGCGAGCTGGGGCTCCGGATGGAGCAGCAGGCGTCCAGATTTGGGCTTTCCATACGCTATGAGCCCGTGAGCGAGCTGGATCTGATGTATCCCGTCAAACATATACAGACCGCGTCCGAACGGGTGCAGGCGCGCTCCGTGATACTCTGCACCGGCGCAAGCCCGCGCAAGCTGGGCGTTGCGCGGGAAGAAACGCTCACCGGCACGGGGGTCTCCTACTGCGCCACCTGCGACGGCGCGTTTTTCCGCGGCCGCGACGTGGCGGTGATAGGCGGCGGCGATACCGCGCTTTCGGATGCGCTCTACCTCGCCCGTTTTGCCAACCGCGTATACATGGTACATCGCCGCGACGCCCTGCGCGGCTGCATGCTGCTGCAAAAGGCGGTGCTGGCCGAGCCTAAGATACAGATGGTTTGGAATCATGTGGTCACGGAGCTTTTGGGCGAGGGCGCGCTTGCGGGTATCCGGCTCAGGCATGTGGATACCGGAGCGCAGCGCCAGATTCCGGTATCCGGCGTGTTCATAGCGGTGGGCATTCAACCAAGAACCGATCTTGTGCGCGGGCAGCTTCCGCTCACGGCGAGCGGATATATACAGACCGACCCGTTTATGCGCACTTCCATCAAGGGCGTTTACGCCGCTGGCGACGCGCGGGAAACGCCGCTTCGGCAGGTCGTCACCGCCGTAAGCGACGGCGCGGTGGCGGCGACGCAGGCGCTGGAGTATTTGTCCACGCTGCGCGAAGCCGTGAACGAATAGCGGCTTACCCCAGAACCGGCGCCGGAGCATCCCGCGCCGCAAAAATCCGTACATGCATCATGTTTCACCCGGTACAGTAAAAGCGGAGGAGAATTTTCATGGCCAGACTTTTTGGCACCGACGGGGTGCGCGGTATCGCAAACGATACATTGAGCTGTGAGCTTGCCATGCGTATAGGCGCCGCGGGCGCGTTCGTGCTTGCAAGCGAGGTGCATTCGCCCCGCATACTTGTCGGCATGGATACGAGAAAATCCGGCGATATGCTTTCCTGCGCGCTTGCGGCGGGCATTTGCTCGGTCGGCGGCGACGTGGTGCAGGTGGGCGTGGTGCCGACGCCCGCTTTGGCGTATTTGGTGCGCCTGTACGGCGCGGACGCCGCGGTGGTCATTTCCGCCTCGCACAACTCCATGGAATACAACGGAATCAAATGGTTCGATACCGCGGGCTTCAAGCTTTCCGACGCGCTGGAGGATCAGATCGAGGCCATCCTGCGCGAGAACACCCCGCTGCCCCGTCCGGTGGGCGGCGGCGTGGGGCGAGTCACACGCGTGCGCCGCGCAAAGGATGAATACCGCGAATTTTTGCAGGGCACCGCGCTTACGCGGTTTGAAGGCCTTCGCATCGTACTCGACTGCGCCAACGGCGCGGCGTCGGATATCGCGCGCGAAGTGTTCTGCGGCCTGGGCGCGGAGGTGTTGAGCTTTTCGGACGAGCCGGACGGCTATAACATCAACGACCAGTGCGGGTCCACCCACCCCGAACGCCTGCAGCAGCTGGTGAGCGAGCTGGGCGCGGACGTGGGGCTCGCCTTTGACGGCGACGCCGACCGGCTCATCGCCACCGACGAGCGCGGCCGCATCATCGACGGCGACCGCATCCTGGGCATCTGCGCGCTGGATATGCACGCGCGCGGAACGCTCAAGGAGGATACGCTGGTCATCACCGTCATGAGCAACCTTGGCCTCAAGCAGCGCATGAAGCAGGCGGGCATCCGTATTGAGGAGACCGCCGTCGGCGACCGCTATGTGCTCGAGCGCATGCTGGAAAAGAAGGTCAACCTGGGCGGGGAACAGTCCGGCCATATCATATTTACCGACCACCATACCACGGGGGACGGCATGCTTTCGGCCATACAGCTTTTGAATGTGCTGAAGCTGAGCGGCAAACGCATGAGCGCGCTTGCAGGCGAGATTCCCATCTATCCGCAGGTGCTGGTCAATGTGCGCGTAGAGGAAAATCAAAAGGAACCCGCCATGCGGGATGAAGAGCTGTGGGCGCAGGTGCGCGAGGTGGAAGCGAAATTGGGCGAGGAGGGCCGCGTGCTCTTGCGCGCCTCGGGTACGGAGCCGCTTATACGCATCATGCTCGAGGGCAGGGACGAGGATGAAATCAGCGCGTACGCCGTATCGCTTGCGCACATACTGGAAAAGAATCATGAAGGAAAGATCAGGACGTAAGCCATGCTGGATGAACAGGGCATCCGAACGGCGCTCAGCGCTTTAAGCGCGGCGTACCCCAACCCCAGGCCGGAACTTTTATATACGACTCCATACGAGCTGCTCGTCGCCACCATGCTCAGCGCCCAGAGTACGGACAAGCAGGTGAACAAGTGCACCCGAAAGCTTTTCCCCGTGTATAACACGCCGGAACAGATCGCCGCTTTGTCGGAGGACGAGCTGTTCCCCTACATACAAAGCTGCGGGCTGTACCAGACAAAGGGGCGCAACATCATCGCGGCGAGCAAAATTCTTATAGAGCAGTACGGCGGCGAGGTTCCGCGCGACCGCGATGCGCTCGTAAAGCTGCCCGGCGTGGGGAGAAAGACGGCGAACGTGGTGGTCAGCAACGCTTTCCATATCCCCGCCATTGCGGTGGATACGCATGTGTTCCGCGTCGCCAACCGCATCGGGTTCGCAAACGCAAAGGATGTGCTTCATACCGAACGCCAGCTGATGGCCGCTATCCCTGAATCCGACTGGGGCGACGCGCACCATTGGCTGATATTCCACGGGCGGCGGGTGTGCGATGCGCGCAAGCCCAAATGCGCGGATTGCTGCGTGCGGCAGGTCTGCGAATACTATAAGGCGCAGGCGGAATAATGGAGGACTAAGTAGGCGCTGATGAAATGAGGGATGATATTGACGGGATGGTTTCATGTCTGCAAGGGGCAAAATCGAAGGGATAGCAGCGCTATTCAAGATTTTAGTGACGCGGCAGGACGTGAAACAGCCGTCAACACAACGTTTCGAATTCATCCGTGGTTACTAAGACAGGAGCAAACATGCAGTTTATAGACAGGGCAAAGATCGTAATCAAATCCGGCGACGGCGGCGACGGCTGTTCGGCCTTCCACCGTGAAAAATACGTCGCGCGCGGCGGCCCGTCCGGCGGCGACGGCGGGCACGGCGGGGACGTGGTGTTCGAAGCCGACCCGGGCCAGACGACGCTGCTTGCGTTCAAGTTTCAGCGGCATTTCCGGGCGCAGCGCGGGGAGGACGGCAAGGCAGAGCTTTCGCGCGGGCGGGACGGCGAGGATATGGTCGTCAAGGTGCCCGTAGGCACCGTAGTACGCGATATAGAGACGGGCGCCGTCATCGCCGATATGAACCGGCCCGGAAAAACGCGCATGCTGCTTCCCGGCGGGCACGGCGGCAAGGGCAATGCGCGCTTCGCTACGCCCACCCGGCAGGCGCCGAGGTTTGCGCAGCCGGGGCAGAAAACGCTTGAGCGCGAGGTGGAGCTGGAACTCAAGACCATCGCGGATGTGGGGCTGATCGGTCTTCCCAACGTGGGAAAGTCCACGCTGCTTTCCGTGCTCACCGCGGCGAAGCCCAAAATCGCCAATTATCATTTCACCACCCTCACGCCCAACCTGGGCGTGGTGCAGCGGTATGAAAAGAGCTTTGTGCTGGCGGATATCCCCGGCCTCATCGAGGGCGCGGCGGAAGGCGCGGGCCTTGGGCACGACTTTTTGCGCCATGTGGAGCGTACCCGCATGCTGGTGCATGTGGTGGACGCGAGCGGCAGCGAAGGCCGTGACCCGCTGGAGGATTATGACGCCATCAACGCCGAGCTTTCGGCGTACAGCAAAAAGCTCGCTTCCCTGCCGCAAATCGTGGCAGCCAACAAAATGGATATCCCCGAGGCGGAAGAAGGACTAAAAAAGCTTGAGTCTGCACTCACACCCAAAGGCATTTCCGTTTTCCCCGTATCCGCTGCAGGGCATCAGGGATTGGAACAACTGCTGGATGCGACGGTCAAGCTGCTCATAACGCTGCCGCCGGTTCTCGAGTACGACGAGGAAGAACTGGAACTGCAGCCCCAGTACGAGCCGGGCTTTGCAATTACCCGCGAGGACGACGGCGCCTTCGTGGTGACCGGCGGGGATGTGGAGCGCATACTCGACACCACCGACCCCAACGACGAAGCCTCCATGCGCCGCTTCCAGATGCTGCTGCAAAAAACAGGCATCGTGGCGGCCCTGCGCGAGGCGGGCGCGGAAGACGGCAGCACGGTACGGCTGGGCGAGTGGGAATTTGACTTCATTTCGTGAAGATGGCAAAGCCATCTTCACGAGGGTTTCGCTTGAATGGGCTATGGCCCATTCAAACGAAAGGTTTTCTCACGGTCGCCTAAAAACGCTGCGGCGTTTTCCGGGCGGCGGCCGTGCAAGGTGTCAAAACTGACGCACAGGTCGTCAGTTTTGACGGATGATATGGTTTGGCTTATTGTGCTTGGAGTACAGGCCGACAAAGCGGCCTGTCATGGGGAAAACGCCTGTATTTACGGGGAGCGGAAACCCGCCCGCAGCAAATTGAAAGAGCTTTTGGTGGGTTGAAAAGATGCCGTCGCAGCAGGCTTTATTCGCGAGCGGCGGTATGTACGGCGCGAGCGTAAGGCCTTGCGGAGTAAGGCTTTCCTTGCAGGAACCGCCGGCCGCGCCGAAGGTGCAGGCGGTTCCTGTAAAACTCAAAAAAGTGCCGCGGCACTTTTTTGACACGTTTCGCCGCCGCTGTAAGCGGCGATACAGGATTTTGTGAAGATATGGATTGAATGAAACACAGAAGGAAATAAAGCTATGAAACGCTTTACTGTAATACTGCTGGTATGCTTATTTCTGTGCGGCTGCGCCGCAAGGGCTGCGCTGCAGGAGCCAACATCCGATTCCGCAAACGCACCTGTGCCGGGCGCTTCAGCGCCATCAGCTTCAGGGCTGCCGGAGAAGAGTGTAGAATTACCTTCAGCGGCTCTTCTGCCGGCGTCCTGCGACCCGGCAGGCATATTTGGGGATAGCGAGCTGTTTACCCTGCCGGCCGGGCAGATCGCTGCGAAATATGACGCGGAATATAAAGAAGTACCCGGCGTTTATGAAATAACCGGCCTGCACATCGGCGGCGATTTTACCATGCTGCGCATAATAGTCAGGAATGGGGAAATTGAACAGGTGCATACGACGCAAAGCATGTACGCCGGTTATGAGGAAATTTATTATGAGATGAAAAAGCTGCTTGGGGAGCCCTCCGCCTTTTATGAATGGAATGATTATTGGGAACTTGAGCCCAGCGACCGTTTCGAGGAAGAAACAACTGTCATGTGGAAACATAAAGACTGTACCTTTGAACTGGGAACGACAGAGAGCTGTGCCAGAGGAAGGGCGATGTATATTGCCGCTTACCGGAACAAGCTCGATCGCACCTATTTTCATTGGTATGACATATCGTACTATCCGTTGGATAGAAAGCCGGAGTATACCGATTGGGCCTTCGATCCCACGGGTATCTATCATGATCCGGAATTGTTTACCGCAGGCACGGAGGACATACTGTCCAAGTATCACGCCACGCCGACATATGCGGGCGTGATATGGGACTCTTATGAGGGTGAGCATCCCTATACGTATATTATCGAAGGACTCTTGATCGAAGGGTGCGAGACCACATTGGAATTCACATACGATGATTCCAAACGTATAAGCCGTGTTGATTATAACATCAATGTAATGGGTAAAAGCCCTGAGCAGATTCAAAAGGTGTTCACATCGCTGGGGAATCAAATTACAGCAGCGTTGGGGAATGCCAGGGATGGTTACTATAAAGATATTGATTTTAACGATGTTGCGCTTTATGGCGAAGCTTACAGCTATGCCTCAAAGAGTTGGTGCGTTGGGCCGGACGAAACTTATAGCATATTCATAAAACTTCTTAAAGGTGAAGGAGAAATGGCTTATGAAGAGAAATACGAATACAACTATATACAGCTAGGCTATACAAGGTATACTGCGTAATGGGTATAGACTGCGTTGAAATATCGCTCCGTCGGCCGGTAGGGATGACTCGTTATTCTTGAACTTAGGTTCGTTTTCGCGGGAATACTGATAAAAAAATCTTATTAAGGTGGTAGTGCATGGAATTGAACAGCAGGCAGAGGGCGCAGCTTCGGAGTATGGCAAACACACTGCAGCCGATTTTTCAAATCGGTAAAAGCGGCATCGGTACGGAGATGATCGAGCAGCTTTCCCTGGCGCTGGAAGCGCGGGAGCTTATTAAAATCACCGTACTCGAGACCGCGCCGCTAGGCGCGCGGGAGGCGGCGGATGCGCTCAAGGTACCGCTTCGGGCGGAGATCGTGCAGTGCATCGGGCGTAAGCTGGTGCTGTACCGCAAAAACCATGAAAACCCGCGGATAGAGCTTTGCAAGTAACGCGGCCGGAGGCTGCATCCTGCGCATCGGAACAGCGAAGGGGAAATGCAATGCCTCCGCTTTTTTGATTCAACATATCCGGGATATTTTCCGAACGTTCATTAAATTTGCACTTGTAAACGTGCGGGAAATTAGGTATACTGTTCCTAATAATCCGGCACGCGCAAGGGCGCGGCGTGTCGTGCCTATGCTATGCATCACACAATACAATCAGATTTCAATAAGGGGAAGGATGGCCGAGCAATGGAAAAATTGAAGCGGAGCGAGCGCGTTGCTGCAATTACGCGCGCGTTAAGTTGCGAACCCGGGCGTTTGTTTACGCTGCGGGAATTTGTGGAGTGGTTCGGGTGTGCAAAATCCACATTGAGCGAGGACATCACGACCGTACGAACCGTGCTTGCAAAGTACGGCCAGGGCATGGTGGAAAGCGTCAACGGCGCGGCGGGCGGCGTGCGCTTTTTCCCGTTCAACGAGGATGCGGCGGATGCGGCGTTCGTGGAAACACTATGCAAGGAGCTTTCCACAAAGGAGCGTATCCTTGCGGGCGGTTTCCTCTACACGGTGGACCTGTTTTCCAACCCGCGGCTGCTTACCCGCATGGGCGAGATATTCGCAAAGAAATTTCATCGCCAGCAGCCGGATGTGGTGGTGACGGTAGAGTCCATGGGCGTGCCCATCTCGCTGATGGTCGCAAAGGCGCTGGGCAAGCCCCTTGTGACCGCGCGGCGGGACAACCGCATTTCCGAAGGCTCGGTGGTGACGCTCAATTACATGAGCGCCTCCTCCAAACGGGTGCAGACCATGAGCCTGCCCAGGCGCAGCCTTGTCGCGGGGCAGAAGGCGCTCATCATCGACGACTTTATGAAGGGAGGCGGCACCGCGAAGGCGCTCGTCGCCATGATGCAGGAGTTTAACGTACAGGTATGCGGCACCGGCGTCATCGTCGCCACGCAGGAGCCGCGCGTCAAGCGCGTGCAGGAATACTACCCGCTGATGACGCTGGGCACGGTGGATGAGGAAGCCGGTTTCGCGGATATCCGCCCGGCGGAATGGCTACAACAGGCATAGCCTGTTCGCGCAAATGCAAGCATTTGCGCGAGTTTTACGTCCCGTCGTGCTTTGCACGGCGGGACGGTTTTTTTCACGGCCGCCAAAAACACTACGGTGTTTTCCACCCTTCGGGTACCACTGATGTCGCCGAAGGCGACATATTAAGGTTGCGGGCGGCGGCCGTGCAAGGTGTCAAAACCGGCGCACATATCGCCGGTTTTAACGGATTATATGGGTTGGTGTATTATGCCTGAAGGGCAGGCCGACAGGGCGGCATGTTATGAGGCAGATGTACATGGGGGCCGACATAAGTAAATCCGTACCCCAGGGGGCGCGGGGGGCGGAGCCCGCCCGCTATTAAATAAAATAATCTTTCGTCGCCACCGTAGGTGGCGATACCATAAGAATAACAGCCGACAAGTCTGCTTGCCGGTTTTGTCAGTTGTCAGCGCGAGGGTGTCAAACCTGATGTTTTCGGTCTCTGCAACCGCCGGTTGACAGAAAGAAACCGGGAAGTGGTGGTGCGGGAAAAGGGTTTCGTGTAGAATGAATACAGAACGGGGGGAGAGCATTTATGCAAATAGCGGAACGAATCCAGCAGCTTCGAAAGGCCGCCGGGTATTCGCAGGAAAAGCTAGCCGAGCTTCTGCACGTATCGCGGCAGGCAGTTTCCAAATGGGAGTCCGGCGCGGCCATACCGACGCTCGACAACCTGATGGAATTAAGTAAGCTATTTAACATTGGAGTGGATGAACTGCTTGCGACAGGCGCGGAAAACGGCAAAGCCAAGGCGGCAGTATCCACAGAAGGCTTTTACGCGTTGCTTGCCGGTATGGAAGTACAGCTGAAAAAGATGAAAAGGCAATACATTCTAAGCCTGGCCGGTATGGCCGCTATCATTCTGATTGGCGGCATATTGTTGTTCAACCGGCAATCCGATGCGGTGCGGCAGCAGGTCGCTATGTTAAATAGCCGTATCGATTCCATTCAAATAAATGCTGCGCAGGGGATTGACAGCTACGCCACAGTGCCGTGGCAGGCGCAGGACAGCCTTGTCGCGGATTATTCTTATTCCGTCGCGGCGTATGATCCATTCTCCGGTCGGGTCACGCTGGACATCACGGCTACGCCACGAACCTATACGGAGGGCATGACCGCCGTTTTCTCGGCGGCGGCCGGTATGGATATCGTGGAGGCGGATGGCGTGCTCACCGCGGGGAGGGCGTTTCAATGCAGCATAACATTGCCTGTCAGCAGCGAAATGCGGTTGTCCGCGGGTTTTCAGAAGGATGGCGAAACCCATACCCAGCTCCTGGAGACCGTTTATGGCCTGAAAGAGCGCAACCAAATGACCGTGTGGCTTACCCATAACGGATCGGTTACGGTGAATGGCGGGCAGTGGAGCATATCCGGGCAGATTGTGACGCACGTCACGCCAACCTATAATGGGCCGCCGAGTGAGCAGGGCAGCGAGATGCTGAGTAACTGGCCGGTCAGCGGCACCATGCAGCTTATGGTGAACGGCATGCCGGTACAGGAGCAAAATATCGATTTGTCGGCCTGCTTTACGCCGGAAGGCGCCGTGGATAGCGGACAATATTCCGAGTGCATGTTTTATAACGCGTTTGCCGAACCGTTCATCGTACCCGAAGGCGGCGACGTACAAATACGCGTGTCGTTAACGGATAATTACGGCGTGGTGCAGACAGAGGCGCTGGAATTGAATGCATGATCGGATTTGTAAGCAGAACAATTTTGCTTTTTAGAGGGTGTGGGAACCTTTTTCACGAAAAAGGTTCCCACACCTATCATCCTACTTCTTTTCCACGCCCAGCGTGACGGCCTCGCCGTTGATATCCCACTCCTTCACATATCCTCGAGGTGCTGCGGCCTCTACGCTGTCCGAAAGCGTATCCGCGGCGATATCCGCGCCAAAGCGGGCGAAAATCTCGGCCATGCGCGCGTTGCCCGCGTAGGTGAGCGCGATGTGGTCGGTCACGTCGAAGCCTGCTTCCTTACGCATGGTCTGCACCTTGCTGGTCACCTCGCGCACGAACCCTTCGTCGATAAGCGCCGGGGTCAGGTTGGTGTCCAGCACAACGGAAAGCTCGCGTTCTGTCACGGTCACAAAGCCCGCCTTCTGCATGGGTTCAACCAGCACATCCTCCTTTTCCAGCGATACGGCTGCGCCGTCCACCTCAAAGGTATACGCCTGCCCCGCGTTGTGCGCCGCCACCACCAGATCGCCCACGCCGTCGCCGGAAAGGTAGGCGTTGATCTTGGGCAGCACCTTGCCATAGCGCGGCCCCAATGTCTTCAACTGGGGTTTGGCGCGGTAGGAAACGAAGGAGGAGGCGTCCTCCACAAAGCGGACTTCCTTGACGTTGAGCTCCTCCGCGATGATGGCCACATAGCCCGCGGGCAGCTCTTCACCCTGCACATACATGCAGGCGATGGGCTGGCGGTTCTTGATAGCGGCGGTGTTGCGCGCCGCGCGGCCCAGCACCACGATATCCAGCACCCGCTCCATACAATTTTCCAGCTCCGAATCGATGAAGGATGCATCGGCCGCAGGGTAGTCGGACAGATGCACGCTTTCGGGAACGGTCTGATCCACCGTGCGCACCAGGTTCTGGTAGATTTCTTCCGCAAGGAAGGGCACAAACGGCGCACACAGCCGGTTGAGCGTCTCCAGCACGGTATACAGCGTCATGTACGCGGCTTCCTTGTCCGGCGTCATATCCTTGCCCCAGAAGCGTTCGCGGCAGCGGCGCACATACCAGTTGGAAAGCTCGTCAACGAACTTCTGCAGCGCGCGGCCGCCCTCGGTGATGCGCATGGCGTCCAGGTGCCCGTCCACCTCGCGGGTGAGCGTGTTCAGGCGGGAAAGCACCCACCGGTCCATTTCGGTCAGGTTTTCGCGTACCAGCTTATGCTGCGTCGGGTCGAACTTGTCGATCTCGGCGTAGAGTATGTAAAACGCGTAGGTGTTCCACAGCGTTCCCATGAACTTGCGCTGGCTCTCGTTGACGGCGTCCTCGTAGAAGCGGTTGGGCAGCCACGGCATGGAGGCGGTGAAAAAGTACCAGCGCACCGCGTCCGCGCCCTGCTTGTTGAGCACCGTCCACGGGTCGACGACGTTGCCCAGGTGCTTGGACATCTTGCGGCCGTCCTTATCCTGCACATGGCCGAGCACGATGCAGTTGAGGAAGGAAGGGTCGTCAAACAAACAGGTGGATACCGCGAGCAGCGTATAGAACCAGCCGCGCGTCTGGTCGATGGCCTCGCTGATAAAATCGGCGGGATAGCGGGTCGTGAATATATCCTTGTTTTCAAACGGATAGTGCCACTGCGCGAAGGGCATGGAGCCGCTGTCGAACCAGCAGTCGATAACCTCCGGCTCGCGCTTCATATCGCCGCCGCAGTCGGGGCAAGAAAGGTGCACCTGGTCGATAAACGGCTTGTGCAGCTCGATATCCTCCGGTACGTCTTTCCCAAGTTCACGCAGCTCCGCGATGCTGCCCACCACGTGGATCTTGCCGCATTTTGAGCAGGTCCACACCGGCAGCGGGGTGCCCCAATACCGCTCGCGGGAAATGCCCCAGTCGATGACGTTCTCCAGAAAGTTGCCCATGCGGCCTTCCTTGATGGTTTCGGGAATCCAGTTGACGCGGCGGTTGAAGGCAATCAGCTTCTCCTTTACCGCGGTCATTTTCACAAACCAGGACTTCCGGGCATAGTAGATCAGCGGCGTGTCGCAGCGCCAGCAGAACGGATAGTTGTGCTCGAAGCCAATGGCGCGCAACAGCAGCCCGCTGTGCTCCAAATCGTGTATGATGGCGTGGTCGGCGTCCTTGACATACATGCCGTCCCACGGCGTGCCGCCGGTCATGTGACCCTTGGCGTCCACCAGCTGTATGAAGGGAAGGTCCCATTCGCGGCCCACGCGCGCGTCGTCTTCACCGAAGGCGGGCGCGTTGTGCACGACGCCGGTGCCGTCGGTAAGCGTAACGTAATCGTCGCTCATCACATACCAGCCGCGCTTGCCGCCGGCGTTCACGGGGAAATCGAACAGCGGCTCGTAATCCGTGCCCACCAGATCCTTGCCGGGGAAACGGGAAAGTATTTCCGCATCTTCGCCCAGCACGGAGGGAATGAGGTATTCCGCCATAATGTATACGACGCCGTCCGCCTTGACCCGCGCGTACGTTTCCTTTGCGTTGACGCACAGGCTGACGTTAGAAGGAAGCGTCCAGGGCGTGGTCGTCCATGCGAGTATGTAGGCGTTCTCCTCGCCCTTTACCTTGAACTTGACGATGACCGAGGTATCCTTTACGTCCTTATATCCTTGGGCCACCTCGTGAGAGGAAAGCGCGGTGCCGCAGCGCGGGCAGTAGGGCACGACCTTATGGCCTTTGTAAAGAAGGCCCTTTTCGTAGATCTGCTTTAATGCCCACCACTCGGATTCGATGTAGTCGTTGTCGTAGGTGATGTACGGGTTTTCCATATCCGCCCAGAAGCCGACACGGTCGCTCATCTCTTCCCACTCGCCCTTGTACTTCCAAACGGATTCCTTACATTTTTTGATGAAGGGCTCTACGCCGTAGGCTTCGATCTGCTCCTTGCCGTCCAGCCCCAGCTGTTTTTCAACTTCCAGCTCTACCGGCAGGCCGTGCGTATCCCAGCCCGCCTTGCGCAGCACGTCGTACCCCTTCATGGTCTTGTAGCGGGGAATGATGTCCTTTATGCAGCGGGTGAGTATATGGCCGATATGCGGCTTGCCGTTGGCCGTCGGCGGGCCGTCGAAAAACGTATAGGTTTTCGCGCCCTTGCGGTGCCCGGTGCTCTTTTCAAACACCTTGTTTTCCTTCCAGAACGCCAGCACGTCCTTTTCGCGGGATACGAAATCCAGCGTGGTGGGAACTTTCTTGTACATGCGCATCCTCCTTAACGGTTGCTTACCGATTATTGCTTACCGTAGTTTACATAAAATGCAGACTATCGCAAACCTTAACCATAAATACCAAGTTCATTTATGCATTGACAGTGAGCCTCGGCAAAGTGCCGGTTGGCACTTTGCCGACATGCAAAAAGCCGCGTCCCAATCGGGACGCGGCTTTACTTCCACGCGGTACCACCCGAGTTGACGCAGCTTTGTGCGTCCGCTCATTTTGTGCGCGCAATAACGCGCCATCGCGATAACGGGCGATCCCGTGCCGGCTTACTTCGTAAAAGGCTGCGCCCTCCGTTTCGCCCGGCCACTCATGGGTGATATTCAGGTCCTTCCGCTCCGCCGCGCTTACACCGCCCGCGGCTCGCTTGTGAGGGAAACCCGGACCCTACTCATCCCAATCCACGCTTTAATCAGCCTTTATTATAACGGGCGCGCGCGGGTTTGTAAAGCGGAAATCGGCTGGGCGGACGCTAGAACGCGCTGCTTTTGAGGTATTTTGTAAACACGTACGCCGTGCCGCCCTTCCATTCGATCTGCGCCCATTCCCCGATCACGCCGGTACAGGAAACGGGTTCATTTGTCCGCAATTCGTAAAGCACGGCGGATTCCTCCCTGCTTGTCGGCAGCGCGCGCACATTGACGGGCTCCGTGGCGTACCGCTTTACCGGCGGATAAGAGGGGATTTCTTCCGGCGCTTCAAAAAGATACGCGTCAAATGCGTAGGCGAGCGCGCCGTTCCACTCAATAATGGCCCATCTGCCGTACATGCCAACCTTCTTTACGCACTGGCCGCTGTATAGTTCCGCAAGCTCCGCATACGCGGTATCCGGTCCTTCCCGCACCACAAGGTCGCCGATGACGGGGTATACGGTAACAGGCTCCATGGACACCGCCTTCTGTATATACTTAACCTTCGTTTCCTGTTTGGTCTTCTGCTCTTTTGCTTCCGGCGGGAACACCATGATATCCCCCGTGGGCGAAGGATCGTCCGCAATCACATACTGATTGGTATCAAACAGCCGCCTGAGCGCCGTCTTTTCCGAAGATGCATCCATCCGGTGCGTAACGCCGTCTATTTCCACCGCCCCGTTCCATGCAACATACGTTTTTCCTTCCACTACTACGGTGCGGGCCAGAAAGGAAACGATCAGGAGCGCCGCGCAAGCCGCCGCCGCAGGGAGAAGTATGCGCCTGAAGGGAGGCATTTGCCGCGCTTTCCGCTTTTCCTGCTCCGCCTCGCGGTATACGCGGGCGAGCATATCCGCAAGCGGCAGGGCGTTTGTTTTTGCCGCCGCCGTGTTGTACAGCAGTTCGTCCAGCTGCACTTGATCTTTCATAGCGCCTCCTCCTTTCCTAAAGCGGATGTTAAAAGCTCCCGCGCACGGGTCAGGCGGGAACGGTATGTGCCCCCGGAAACCATGAGCGCCTCCGCCGCCTCTTTTTGCGTGAGGTCGGCAAAATAATGCAGCACTACGGCCTCCCGGTACACTTTGGGCAGGGCGTCCACTTCCGCCCATACGGCCTCTGTTGTTTCCGTTTGCAGCAGCGCGGCTTCGGGCAGGGCGCTTACGTCCATATCCTCGCGTTCGGGCACGCATTCCGCAGCAAGCTCGCGCCGCTCATGCCGCATACGGTCAATGGCCGCGTTCTTTGCCGCGCGGTAAAGCCAGCTTCTTGCCTGCGGGGGCGCAAGCGCGTTAACCGTATCCCACCGCACAAACGCTTTTAAAAATACCGTTTGTGTGAGTTCCAAGGCGGTGTGGTGGTTGTTGGTCAGCCCGTACGCAGTCCAATACACCATGGGAGAGCAGGCCGTGTACAATGCTTCAAAGCGTTCGTCCCGCAGAATGAATACCCCCGGCACGCCGGGCTTTTTCTTCCCCATTGCCCGGCTGCTTATATGACGCAGATGGATGCGGTTTTGCTGCAAGGTTCGTAAAAAATGAAAGCTGCGGCAGGTAGGCGCGGACTCTGCTTGTCCAATTCGCGTTTTCATCGGCCTTCATAAAGGCGACGGGCTATGCTTTGTAAAGCAAGTCAAGGTTTGTTTTCCCTTTGCCTCACCCACTTCGCAACGATAAATGGCACATCGCGGTTTTTGCGCCAGATGGCGGCGTACTCGCTTAGCGGCAGCGGCGCGGGCGAGACGCCGATCTCTACGGTGAGCGACGGGATACAGAGCGCCTGTATGGCCCAATCCTTATAGCCGCCAAAGGAAGTCCCGTCATCCGGCACCAGCTTGTAGCGCGTGCGGCGATTGATAGAGCGCGCCAATGACAACCCCGCCTCGTTGACGGGCGCGTTGCAGCCGAAATCGTAGTATATCTCGCTGCCGGTGGCGTGGTAGCTGAGCGTCGCGTCAAAGGGGAAGCGCAGCGTATAGGAAACCAGCGCCTGCGTTTCCGGCTCGCTTTCGGGCGACGTACCACGGTAGTTGGCGGAGGAGGGGCCGGGCCGTGTGTCGATCAGCTGCCATCCGGCGTCAAAATTGCGGTTTAAATCCACGCCAACGGCATTGGCCTTCCACTCGCGCAGATACTCGCCGAGAGGCAAATCGGTGAAACCCGCCGCGCGGTCGTCGCAATAGATGGCCTTGACCGCGGCGGAAGCCGCGCAGGTCTGGCTGATGGCCGCGCCGTCCGGGTTTGTACCGGGCAGCATATGAAAGCAAAAGTCCTCCGGCACGCCGCGCTGCAGCAGGCGCTCGAGCTGCGCCATGACAAGCAGGCTGGTCATATGTTCCCTGGCATGGATGCCCGCCTGTATCAGCACGTGATGCCTGGCGCTCCGGCTGCCCGCGCGCGCGGCGTACAGCGCCCGACCCTCCCGCGAATAGCCGATGGTTTCGATTTCCAGCGCTTCGGGGTACTTTTGCTGCAGCGCCTGCAGATCCGCCCTGAGCTCTGCACCGGTATACGGCGCGGCGGGCAGAACGGTGCGCCCGCCGCACGGCGCAAGGCCAATTAGCAGTATGCGGCCGATACACAAGGCGACACACATGCAAAAAACTCCTGTCCATATGCGTTTTGGCAAGGGCATTCCCTCCCGCAACAGCCTATGCTCTGCAAGCGGCGCATTATGCGTAAGCACACTATACGCCGTGTGTTTTGCGTAAACATGAACTTTTTGTTAAAACGTAAGGGAAACATGCGAAAGGCTTGTCCCGGCCGTCTATACTTGATACAGTAAAAGAAGCCGCGCCGGGCTTCCCGGCGAATGACAAATTTAGGAGGACGATGCCATATGAAACGTGTTTTGACGGGTCTGGTGGCGGTGGTATTGCTGTGTGCCGCGCTACTGCCCGCCCAAACGGCAGAGGCCAAGGTGCTATCCGGCTACACCAGCAAGGTGGATTACGACAACACCGATCCCAGCCGCTATCAGATCGATATCGACCTTATCAATCAGGTCATCACCGTGTACGAAAAGAGCAGTACCGGCCTGTACGACAAGATCGTGCTGCAGGGGTTGTGCACCACGGGCAACGCCGAAAATCCGACGGGTTCGGGCACGTATAAGCTTGGGCATCTGAAGGAGCGCTTCGGGTATTTTGTGGCGTATGGCCAGTATGCGCAGTATTGGTCACAGGTTGTGCGCGGCGTCTATATCCATTCGGTCATGTATGACAGCAAGAGCATTACGGATATGTCCAAAAGCGCGTACAACGGTTTGGGCAAGGCGCTCTCCCACGGCTGCGTGCGCGTGCTTCCCGACCATGCGAAATGGATATTCTACAATTGCCCGCCGGGCACCACCTGCGTCATCTCGAAAAACCGCGCCAAGAACGAAGCGCTAATTAAAGCCCTGCAGGCGAAAAAGGTCAGCTACGGCAGCTATAAGCAGCCCGCCGATTATAAGGAGGATCCCGCCATTGTGGCCGCTACGGTCATGGTTTCCAACGTGCCGGTGCGTACAGGCTTCTCCTCCACCAAGGATACGACCGTCGTAACGCTTTCCGCGGGCGCCACGGTCAAAGTGCTGCAAATGGGGCCTGACTGGTGCAAGGTGGAAACCTCCAAAGGGAAGCTCGGCTATGTACAGACCCGTTACCTGCTGATGAACCCCGACGCGACGCAGCCGGTGCATGCGAGCTACGTCGCCAAGGATAAAACGTATCTCTACCAGTCGCCCAGCACAAGCGCGGCTACGCTGGGCACCTATGAAAAGGGAGCGGCGGTAGAGGTCATCGGTACGGCGGATAAATACTGGCTCACCGCAAGGCTGGGGGATACCTTCGGTTACGTGCGCGTGAAGTACCTGACGGCAGGTACCTCCGGCACGGGCGGCACCGTTACGGCGCCCTCCGTCCCCGTCAATGCGACAGCCTGGGTCAAGCCCGGCATCATTGCCAATTTCCGCAGCGGCCCCGGCACCAGTTATGGCGTAATTGCGGAACTCGGAGAGGGCACGGAGCTTACCCTGCTCGAAGTCGCCGGCAGCTGGTATAAGGCTGTCGCCAACGGACGGGAAGGGTACTTAAGCGCCGTGTGTATAATGTTCGGGTAAAAAGCAACAAAGGCCGCCGACTATATCAGTCTGCGGCCTTTGCTTGTCAAAGACCCCTTCGGGGGCCACAGCTCCCGGAGGCTTAAGAACCGCCGAAGAGCGACATGTGCGGTGGCGGCGTAAAGCCTTGCGTCGCAAGGCTTTCCTCTCAGGAACCGCCGGTCCTCGGCGGGAGACGCCTCGGACACTAGGCCTGCGGGCCGTCGCCGTCGCCGTAGGCACAGGTTGTTCCTGTAATCCTCGAAAAAGTGCCGCAAGGCACTTTTTCGACACATTAATACATTTCCCGTTCTGCCTTGAGCCGTACGATAAAATCCGCCTCCAGCAGCGGCGCGGATACGCCCGCGCCCTGTACGTACTCGATGCCGTGCGATTCAAGGTAGAGTATGTGCTCGGTGGAAATCACATTCCTTGCGATAACGGTGGTGCCAAACTGCGAAAAGAAGGACAGCGCCAGCCGGAAGAACGCGTTGAGCCGGGAGCTTAACCCCATGCTGAAAAGCGCCGCTTCATCCAGCTTAACATAGGCAAAGGGCGTGGTCAGAAGGTCGTCCAGGTTGCTGCGCCCGGTATCCTTCAGGCACACGCCGATGCCGCTCCGGTAAAGCAGCTCAAGGTTTTCACGTACGCGAAGGCCGATGCAGACGGTTTGCCCGCCCAGCTGCAGCTTGATGCGGTCGGGGTCGGCGTGCTCGTCCTCTATGATATTGCGAAGCCTCGAGATGATGCTTTCAGAACGCAGCTGCGTCTGCGTGATCTCGCAAAACAGCAAAATATCCCCAAGGCCCATGGTGTTGAGCCGCCTCTGGAATGCGCAGGCACGCTGGAGTATCAGCTCGTTGATGGGGTTGAGCAGGTTGTACCGCTCGGCCACCGGCAGTATCTGCTCATAGGAAAAGGAGCCGCCCTCTGCGAACCGGAAGCCGATGCCGCAATCCGCGCCGACGATGGAAAGCTTTTCGTCGCTTACTTTGCAGATGGGGTCGAAGAACAGCGAGAACGCGCCGTTCTTGATGGCTTCCTTCAATTGCAGCGCGATCTGCTTCTCCCGCTCGTATTCCGCCATAAGCTCCGGGTTGCAGGGAATTACGCCGTGGCTGCCGCCGTTTTCGGCTTTGGAAATGGCATATTTCAGGTAGGAAAGCATATCCGGCGTCAGCATGCCGATATCGAGAACCTCATAGCAGGCGACGGCGCAGTCCACCCGGCAGAGCACGCCGCCGACAAGCCAGTCGGCGTTGAGGTGCGAATACGTTTCTTCCATGCAGCGGATGCCCACATGCTCCAGCATGGCGCAGACAAACGTATCCTCCCCGATACGGTACGTGTGCGACGGACCGTACACCTGCTTCAGGTAGGTGGATACGGCGCTTATAAGCTCGTCCATCATCTGGTGGCCATATTCGTTTCGTATCACCGGATAGTTGCTCATTGTTACCATAAGAAACGCGCGGGGCGGCGCAAGCGGATAGTTACGGCGCAGCGCAAGATAAAGGGAATCCTTGTTGAGGCAGTCCGTCAGCTTGTCATAAGCGACGGAGTTGCTGTGAAAGCTCAAATAGATCAGCAGCACGCCGATCATCAGCGCCGTACCTATCAGCTGCATGCCGGGCAAAAGCTGCTGAATAAGAATGATGGCAGCTACGACCGCCGGTACGGCAAAGAGCGCCCCGCGTATGGATTTTTGTACGTTGTTTTTGTTCAGTATGAGCCCCGCCGCCGCCACGCCGATGCAGCTTAACACAAGAACGACCGGCACAAAGGCCGCCGTTCCTGCCCGATATTGCAGGTTCTCGTCGAAATAGTACAGTATGGGCGTGAAATGGTTGACGACGGTCCCAAGTACCATCAGGGCGGCAAACACATACAGATAATACCTGCCGAAGCGGTAATACGCATGCTGCTGCGTATCCTCGAATACAAGGTAAAGCCAATATTCCCCGAACGTGACCACAATGAGCGGCGAGAAGCTGAAAAACAGGTCGTTGATCAAAAGGTTCAGCCAAAAGGGAACTTCCTTCGCCTCTATGATGGCAATCAGGGAGAGGATATTGAGGAGCATGGCGATAATAGACGTCCAGATACAGCGCACAAACAGCTTGTCCCTGCGTGTTCGGACATAAATGGTTTTGTGATGGAATACCAGAATGACCGCAAGAACACATATGGATATGATCTCTGGAATGTAGTTCCAATCCATGATGCTCCCCCAATCCCTGTAGAAGGCCATGTATGATCCGGTACAAAGCCCCTTGAAAGGACATAACGTGACAAGTTGAGTATACCGACCAACAGGGCGAAAGTAAACAAATAATTGCAAAATCAAGAAAAACACGCCCTTTTCCCGTGGTTTTTCTTGCATGCCGCGCAATACTGTGTTACAATACCTGTTGCTAACGTCCTTCTTGCCCGGCACAAGGATGCCGGGCCACTTTAGACCATAAGGAGGTGATATGCGTGAACGCATACGAAGTGCTCTATATCATCACGCCGGAACTTGAGGAAGAGGCGACAAAAGCCTGCATCCAGAAGTACTCCGACATCTTGGCGACCAACGGCGGCGAAGTAGTGAAGCTCGACGAATGGGGCAAGACCCGCCTGGCTTATCCAATCGATTACAAAACCGAAGGCTATTATGTACTGATGACGTTCAACAGCGCGCCGGAGTTCCCCAAAGAGCTCGAGCGTAACTTTAAGAACGACGAAAGCATACTGCGCTACATGGTAACCAGCAAAGAGGCGTAAACGCCTTTAGACGGCCGGGAAGCAAATTTGCATGCGAAGCGAAAGCCACAAAGGAAGGTGGAAGCATGAATAAGATTTTCATTATCGGCAACCTCACGCACGACCCGGAGACCCGCACCACTACGGGCGGCGTTTCCGTGTGCTCCTTCTCTGTTGCGGTAACACGCCGCTTTGCGTCGCAGGGCGGCGAGCGGCAGACGGATTATTTCCGCGTCAATGCGTGGCGGCAGCTCGGCGAGACTTGCCAGAAATTTTTGGCCAAAGGCCGCAAAGTGGCCGTCGTGGGCGAGTTGCAGGCCCGTACTTACGAAGCCAAGGATGGCGCTACCCGCGTCTCGCTGGATATTTCGGCGGACGAGGTCGAATTCCTCACGCCCAAGGGCCAGCAGGAAGGCGGCGCGCCCGCCTATACCGCGGGCGGCGGACAAAAGGCCGCATCCTCCATGCAGGATCTTACCGGTTTCGAAAATATCAGGGAGGACGAGCTTCCCTTCTGAGTGGATGCCAGCCGCAAATTGCGGTTGGGTTCACGTCACCCAAGGACTCAAGAATAGGAGGAATACCCCATGGAAGAACGTAAAGCGCGTCCCCGCGGCGGACGCAAGGGCAGGCGCAAGGTCTGTCAGTTCTGCGTGGATAAGATGGAGCATATCGACTATAAGGATACCGCACGCCTGCGCAAGTGCATCACCGAGCGCGGCAAGATCATGCCTCGCCGGATGTCCGGCGTGTGCGCGAAGCATCAGCGCGAGCTGGCTATCGCGATCAAGCGGGCCCGTATCGTTGCCCTTCTGCCCTACGTTTCAGATTAATTCCAAATGAATGCCCGAACGGCATGTTCGGGAAGATTCACCCCCGGGACGGTTAGCGAAAAGATTGGGATGGCAATGCCTCAAACGGCGGCGCCATCTTTTTTTGCGCATGCGGCGGCCTTGCGCATAAACCGCGCCGGGTTGACGTTTATAATATAATTATGCCGTGCCGCCAATATCCGTATGGGGTTGCCGCATACCGGAAGAATATATTTTATTTCCATGCGAAATACGGGGAGTCTTAATCGTGTTATTGGTGAGGAGGTGATGAACGGCGTGTATGTTTCATCCGAGCTCAATGAAAACATCCGCAATGCAGTGGCGGCTTACTCCCAAAGCCTGTTTAAGGTCGCCTTCACCTATATGAAGAACACTGCTGACGCCGAGGACGCCGTACAGGAGGTATTCTTAGCCTACCTGCGCAGGGCGCCCCTATTCCATGACGCCGCGCACGAGAAGGCATGGCTGATCCGCGCTACGATCAACCGATGCAAGGATCAGTTAAAATCACGCTGGTTTTCGGACACCGTTCCCCTGACGGAGGACCTTGCGGGCATGCCGCAGCAGGATTTTACGCTGCTCAACGCGGTGCTGCAGCTGGACAGAAAATATCGACTGCCCGTCCACCTGCATTATTACGAAGGATACTCCATATCCGAAATCGCGCAGATCCTGCATGCCAACCCATCCACCGTTGGGTCCTGGCTTGCGCGGGGGCGCAGCATACTCAAAGACCAGATAGGAGGATTCGGTAATGAGCGATGAACAACAGTATAAAACGGCATTCGACCATGTGCGGCCCGGCGCCGATTTTGAAAAAAGGACGCTGGCGCTCTTGGACCAACAACGAAGAAAGAAGGAAATACATTTTATGAACAGAAAGAAAATAACCGCAATCTGCGGCGGCATCGCCGCCTGCCTGCTGCTGGCGGTCGGCATATTCTCCATGAACCGGGGTGGAATCGCTCCGGGGCAAAGCACACAGCCGCCCGCCGTCGCCGCGAAGGGCATCGTCAACATCGACGGGATCATCGACGAGGTCGCGCCCGGCGGGCAGTCGTTCCGCATAGGCGATCTATGGGTCGCTGTGGATGCGGATACCCTGTACGGCATTCCCGGCCCAAACGCGCTGCCCATGGAGGAGCAGCTGGTGAGCGATGAGTTTGAAGTTGGCAACGCCGTTTCCGGCTACACGGAGGACGATATTTCCAGCGGCAATGTATACGCCGTGCGAATCTATAACAATTTTCCCCCGGAACCCGCGGAATAAGCATTGGCATATATAAAAGAGCGGGCGTCATAGGCGCCCGCTTCAGGCCATCGACAAAGTCCTGCGGACTTGGTCGATGGGTTTTCTGTTGGTTAAAATGCCGCTCATGGCGGCAAATTGGATTAAACGTGGGGGTATTCTACGCCCCCACAACTCTCATGGAGGGTTTGTAAAGTGACGCCTCAGGGAGTCGCGCGCGAATTTTGGGGCATATGTTCGGCGGGCCGTTTCCGGTAAGCGAGCAGCGAAAACAGCATACCTGCTAAAAATAATCCGGCGACCTGCGCGTCAAACGCGAGATCCAAGCCGATATCCATCACCGTATAGCCAAAGGAGTACAAATCCAGACCCGCGTTCCAGAAGCCCAACAATATTGGCGCGACCGACATACCAAACAGCGCGGCGGCAGGCGCCTCGCGCAGCGGCAGCAAAAACAGCAGACCGGCAAGCGCCAAAAACAGCCCCGGTTCGGGCAGCGCGATGACGCCGGCGGTTTGCAGCCGCGAAAGCGCAAGCATGCACAGCGAGGCGGGCACGGCGCAGGCGATCGCCTGCATCACGCGCATGCCTTTGCAGTTCCTGGATGCGGCCGCACCGGTCGCGATGCACAATATCAACGCGGCGGGGTTAAGCGCAAATTCGGTGACAGGGCGAAACACGAAAGCGTTCGCGCATAATAAGAGCAGCGACAGCGCCGCCCAGGAAGAATCGCGCAGCGACAGCGCCGCCAAGGGGCGCTGCGCGGTACGCGTAATACACAGTAAAAACAGACACCACAACAATACGATTCCAAGCCGCAAACGCATACACTCCTGACATACAAATCATTCTGCTTTCTATGTTACCCGAAAACACATATGCTACGCCCTCTAAAACCCGCCATGCGGCGTAAAATTTGGATAAATGCGATATAAACCTTTTGCAGTGCCGCCCGGCATTTATCAGCTGAAAACCGCTTCCCAAATGCTTAAACTTTTGTTGATGTGACGCTTTTTATAGGCGGCCGGACTTTTTGCAAAACTGGCAATCGCTCTACAAAGCCTTTATAATAAAATGGAGTATGCAGAGCGGGCAAAAAGTCCTGCGCAAGGAGCAAATGCGGGGAGGAATCATGGAACAGCTCATGGGCGAGGTCAAGCGTATCATTTATCGCAACGCGGAAAACGGCTGGACGGTGCTGGAGCTTGTCGACGATGCCGGCGAGGAGATCACAGCCGTGGGCGCGCTGCCGCTTCCGAGCCCCGGCGAGCGCGTGGAGCTTATCGGCGGCTATGTCGAGCACAAAAGCTATGGCCGCCAGTTTAAAGCGGACTCCTGCAAAACGGTCGCGCCGGCCACGCTCTCGGCGCTGCAAAGCTATTTGGGCAGCGGGCTCATCAAGGGCGTAGGGGAGGCTACGGCCAGGAATATCCTGCAGCATTTCGGGCTGGACACGCTCAACGTCCTGGAAAACGCGCCGGAGCGCCTGCAGGAAATTCCCGGCATCGGCCGTGCGCGCGCGGCGGGCATTGCCGCCTCTTATTATGAACAGCGCGCCATGCGCGACGTGATGATGACGCTTTCAGGCTATGGCATTACCGTGAGGCAGGGGATGCAGCTCTACCAGCTCTATGGCGCGGGCTGCCTGCTGCGCGTGCAGGAAAACCCCTACAGTCTGGTGGAGGATGTGGAGGGCATCGGCTTCAAAACGGCGGACAAGATCGCGCAGAACATGGGCATTGAGCCGGAGTCGCAGCGGAGGCTGCGCGCGGGGGTGCGCTATATGCTCATTTGGGCGCGGCAGGAAGGGCATACCTACCTTCCGCGCGAAGCGCTGCTCCAGGGCGCTGCGGAGATGCTTGGCGCCGCAATGGAGCCGGTCGACGAGGCGCTCGATTCGCTCATACTCGACGGGTCACTGCATTATTCCATGGCGGGCGAGACCGACGCGGTATACCTGCCCGCGCTGCACCATATGGAAAAGGACTGCGCAAGAAGGCTGCTGCTGCTCGCGCACGCGCCGGAGGAGGATGCGACAATCGACCTCCCGCGGGAGCTCGCGGCGCTGGAACGGGAGCTTTTAATAGAGCTTGCGTCCGAGCAGCGCAGGGCGGTGCTTTGTGCCTTGCGCGAGGGCGCAATGGTCATCACCGGCGGCCCCGGCACAGGAAAGACGACGATACTGCAATTTATCCTGCACATTATGACGCGGCTGGGGCTGGATTTTACGCTGTGCGCGCCCACGGGCCGCGCCGCCAAGCGCATGACGGAGGCGACGGGCTTCGAGGCGGCCACCATCCACAGGCTGCTGGAATACGGTGGCGAAGGCCAGCCGCGCTTTGCGCGCAACGAGGACAACCCGCTGTTTTACGATATGGTCGTCGTGGACGAGATGAGCATGGTGGACCTGCCGCTGCTGTACGCGCTGCTGCGCGCGCTGCCCGCCGGTACGCGCCTTGTGATGGTGGGCGACGCGGATCAGCTCCCGCCGGTGGGCGCGGGTACGGTGCTGCACGATATCATAGAGAGCGGCGCGCTGCCCGTGATACGGCTGACGGAAATTTACCGGCAGGCCGGCCGCAGCGGCATTGCGCAAAACGCGCACCGCATCAACGCGGGCGAGCCGCCCATGCCCGAACCGGAATCGGATTTTACTTTCCTTTCCTGCCCGGCGACGGAGCAGGCGCTTTCCCGTGTGATCGCGCTGTACAGCGGCGGGGATGCGGCGCTGTTCACACGCGACCCGCAAAAGGATATTCAGGTGCTTTCCCCTACGAAGAAAGGGCCGCTGGGCGTCAGAAACCTCAACGCGCGGCTGCAGGCCGCGCTCAATCCGCCCGCGCCCCACAAGGCGGAGCGGGAGTATGGCGACGCCGTATTCCGTGAAGGCGACAAGATCATGCAGATCAAGAACGATTACCGCATGGAATGGTCGCGGACAAAAAACGACGGCGCGCCGGAGCTGGGTACGGGCGTATACAACGGGGACCTTGGCACCATTTTCCGTATGGATATGGTGGAGCAATCGCTTGACGTGCTGTTTGACGACGAGCGCATGGCCAGCTACACCTTCAATCAGCTGGACGAGCTGGAGCTTGCCTACTGCATTTCCATACACAAAAGCCAGGGCAGCGAGTTCCCCGTGGTGGTACTGCCGCTGTTTTCCGGGCCGCCCATGCTAATGACCCGCAATCTCCTGTATACGGCCGTCACCCGCGCGCGCGCGCAGGTCGTCATCGTCGGCCGGTGGGACAGCGTGCTGCAAATGGTGGAAAACAAGCGCATGCGCAAGCGCTACAGCGCGATGGGCGTGCGCATGAGCGAGCTGGCGCCATTGATGCTGCAGGAGAGGGATGTATGAAGGCCGGGGTTGTATGGGATCGTTTGCTCGACGTGCTGTATCCGCCGGATGTGGCCTGCTTCGCCTGCGACCGGCAGGCGCATGTGGATGAAAACGGCCTGTGCGCGGCCTGCGCGGCGCGCATTCATCCTGCGGGGTTGCTGGACCCGCCGCAGGGGCTTTCAGGCCTGTACGCGGGGCTTGTGTACTGCGAGGCGCTGCACGCCGCCATGCACCGCTTCAAATACGGCAATGCGCGGTATCTGGCGCGCAGTTTTGCCGCCTGCATGCGGCTGCCTGCCCAATGGACCATCGATGCTATCCTGCCCGTGCCGCTGTATGCCGGCAGGCAAAAAACGCGCGGATATAATCAGAGCATGCTGCTCACGCGCGTTTTAGCCAAAAGATATGATGTGCCGATAGAAGAGAGCTTGCTTACGCGTATCATGGATACCTGTTCGCAGGCACAGTTGCCTGCGCATATGCGCGCCTCCAATGTCCGGGGCGCTTTTCGGGCGTCGCCCGCGGCCCGCGGCCGCGCGCTGCTTTTGGTGGACGACGTCGTGACCACCGGCAGCACGCTATGTGCATGCGCGGCGGCGCTTAAAAACGCGGGTGCGGCACGCGTATACGCCGCGTGCGCCTGTGCGGCGCCGCTGACGCATGCGCAATCCCAGGCGCGCGATTAATGCGCCGCGGCCTCGCCCTGCTCGCGGTATTTGCGGCAGGTCGCCTGACCCCCGCGGATATGCCGTTCCGCTTTATTGATATCCAGCACCTGCCGCACCTCGCGCGCAAGCGTGGGGTTGATGCCGCACAGGCGCTCGGAAACGTCCTTGTGTACGGTGGATTTGCTTACCTTGAATACCTTGGCGGCGTCGCGCACGGTGGCGCCGTTTTCTACGATATATCCGGCCACCTGCAGTACCCGTTCCTCTATATATGCGTCGGACGCTCTTCCCCATGTCCGCTCTTGGCTGCCCTGCTGTTTGCTGCGCATGCACCCTACCCCCTCGAACAAGCTATTACAGCTTATGAGCGAAGGCGGGCGGTTATGTCTATTCCCTGTGATTGATGAGCATATGCATAGACAAGCCGGTAACATTACGATGCATAGGTAAAGCTGGGGCGGAGGGATACTGCCATTCCTTCGCCCCAGCTTATCAAATAACTTTTTAGAGGTTTCGGGGACCGCTGTCCCCGGAGGTTTTTTTTCGCGAGCGGCGACATGTGCGGCGTGAGCGAAAAGCCTTGCGGCGCAAGGCTTTCCTCTCAGGAACTGCCGACCGTACCTTCAGGTACAGGCAGTTCCTGTGTAAAGCTCAAAAAAGTGCTGCAGCACTTTTTTGACACTTGGGACGGAGGGATACCGACATCCCTCCGCTTCATACTTTTTGTATAAGTTTATCCAGCCGCCATTCAGGCAGGCAATGGACTTGGGCACGCGAGCCTGTCGCCGAAATAATCGGCCACGACGTCGCGCATTTCGAAGTATCCCTCCCGGGTAAGCAGATAATCGGCCGCAATGACCGCGCCGCTTGCAAACGCCTGCCGCGAAAAGGATTCGTGTATGATGGTGATCCGCTCGTATTCGCTCACCGCCATCACCTCGTGCAGGCCGACATACCCGCCCGCGCGTATGGAATTGACCGATATGGGTCTGCCCAGTATCTCCGACAGATTATCGGCGATTTTTCTTGCCGTGGCGGATACGTCCGCCTTGCGGCTGTGGTGCTTTTCGGTAATGGCGTAATCGAATTCCGGCAGGCAGCGCGCCGTTTGTTCCGTGAGCATCATCAGCACGTTGACCCCGAGCGTAATGTTGGGCGCGTACACCAGTGAAAAGCCCGGTGTGTTTCTGGCCGTATGCTGCATAAGAAGCATATCTTCATCCGTAAAATTGGTGGTGCAGACGACCATTTTCACGCCGTGCTTCGCGCATGCCGGCAATAGCTCCATGGTCGCCGTATTGCTGGAAAAATCGATGACCACATCCGGTCTGTCCTGCGCGAATACGCTGTCCGCGCCGCCGATTTCATAGATAGGACTGGGGAAGTCCTTGTAGGGGAAAACGTCCGATATCGTCTTGCCCGCTTTTTTGCTCCCGTCACGGCAAAAAGCCATGACGATCTCCAGCTCGGGCCGCTGTACCGCAAGACGGACAAGCTGTATTCCTGCTTTTCCCAAGCCGCACAAAGCAACTCTCATTTCTTCGGCCCCCTTTCTAAAGATGTGTATGAATGAAATGATGCTGTTTCTATCTTATAATATATAGCGCATCGCTGTCAAATCCGGCCGGATAGATATGTCTCCAGACCTGCCTTTTTTCGCCCGTTCCGTATAAAATTCGCGCCAATTCGCAAATTGCACCCTCCGCAGTTGTGCGAAGAGCGCAATTCTAAAAGGACCAATTATTTCAGGTGAATAGTACCGCTACCTTGGCGCTACCGTATGATCCCGCAGGCGATTTTCGCGCCGGCGTTGCCTGCCGGCTGCGAGGTGAAATCGTCCACGCCCGCATGCAGGATCACCGCGCGGCCGATGACCTCTTCCACGGAAAAACGGTCTGTTACCACCGCGCCCCACGCATAGCCTGCATTGGCAAAGAGAGGGGGCAGGTCGCCCGCGTGCTGGGGGTGTTCGCAATTCTGCGGGTTGTAATGCCCGCCGGCATCCGCAAAAGGATCGGTTGCGTTTCCCGTGCAGCTTTTCCCTTCATGAATGTGCAGCGCGAACACCCGCGCGTTGCATGCGCCGGGCGTATGGGGCAAGCCGAACACCTCCGTAATGACCAGCGTACCGCGATCCACCGCCTTCAAAGTTACCGTACCGTGTATCTCGGGGTATTCCGGTGCGCCCCGAAGCTGTGCCTGTGCACGGGCGCGCGCGTTTCGCTTTTCAAACATTCACGTCACTCCTTTCCGTACAGCATATGCGCGTGCCGCGCGTTTTGGGGCGGGTTTTTACGTATAAAAAAGCCGCTCCGTGTGAACGCGGAGCGGCTGCAGGTTGAATGCGCAGTATTACTCTTTGTTGGCCTTTCTCAGCGCCGCGATCATTGCGAGGCACGCGAATGCGAGTATGGTCAGCAGCAGGCTGGCCGAAGACGTGTTGTCGGTGCGGGGCACGCCAAGCGGGATGCCTTGTGCGCCTTCTTCCGTCGTACCGGGGCCGAGCGGGAGCTCGTCATCGTCATCGTCTCTGGCGACGCGCCTGACGTCGATTTGAATGACCATCTGATCTCCGTTATACAGGAAGTCGACCGATGCGGGATCAATCTCGGAAGGTACGATGTAACGACCGTCGCCATCCCATGCGGTGGGGTAGATGTCACGGGGCGCTTCGCCGTAGGTGACATCAACCGGTATACTCTCGGAGTGGACGACGTTGCCGCGATAGAGATAATTGAACACGACGGTGACGGTTCTGGTCTTGGGCGTGAGCTGTACTTCCTTCTCAAAGTCGGCCTGACCGAACTGCACGTCCACGTTGGATTCCGCGGCTTCATAGTGCTCGTCTTCCACACGGGAGCCACGCACGGTCGAGGACAGCTTGTTGACCGAAAGCACTTCCGACTCGACCTGTTGCCTGCTCACTTCCGATGTTCCGTTCTTAAATATGAACGTAACGGTCACCGTGTCCGTCTTGGGCGTGAGCTGCACTTCCTTCTCAAAGTCGGCCTGACCGAACTGCACGTCCACGTCGGATTCCGCGGCTTCATAGTGCTCGTCTTCCGTGCGGGAGCCACGCACGGTCGAGGACAGCTTGTTGACCGAAAGCACTTCCGACTCGACCTGCTGCCTGCTCACTTCCGACGTACCGTTTTTAAATATGAACGTAACAGTCACAGTGTCCGTCTTGGGCGTTACCGCAATATCCCTGGTCTGGTTTGCAGACCCGAAATCCACTGTTACAGGCTCCGTATTACCGGTAATATCGTAGTAGCCGTCGCCGTCCCACATAGGGGTGGCGGTCTGGCTTTCGCCGGGCGCTACGGTCAACGGATGCACTTCTGTGTGAACGGTAGTGCCACCAACCTTATAATAAAAGGTGACGGTTACCGTACGCGGGGCGGGCTGCGTCAATCTGTAGGGAAGCAGCAAACGGAAGAGATCCTTAATCGGATCGGCATCTGTTCTTGCTACGCTGTCCCACTGCAAATTGCCCGATAACGGAATGGCCGGTATCGGGTTCAAGTCCCGGTGAAGCCAGAAGGTAAAGTTGCGCGCGGTAAGCGAAGACACCGATATGGTGGTGATGTTTGCCCGGCAATCGTGCTCGCGTCCCCACCCGTAAACATTGCCGGTGGATAGCGTGCCGCCCGTGATCACGATGGAGGCCGAGCTGCTCCAGCCGCTGTTGCGGCTGCCCGCATAGATGGCTGTGGCTGCGGTTGTACCCCCCATGGTGACCGATGTCCCGCTTGCGTTACTGCGGTCACCGCCGCCGTAGATTTCGCCGACGGTGCTGTTAATAACAGTAACATTGGTGGTGCCGCCTATGTCGGATGGATTAAGTAAGACACCCTGGCCACCGCCGTATACATTGCCTGTTACACTGCTTCCGGTGATCGCTACATCGGTATTGCCGCCGACATCGCCGTCGCGGCTGCCGCCATAGACATCGCCGTTAACCGTGCTGTCGGTGATGCCGACGCTGGTACTGCCGCCGACGTTGCCGTTCCTGCCGCCGCCGTAGACGTTGCCGGAAACCGTACTGTCATCTTTGACGATGACAGCGGTACTGCCCGTGACGGTGCCTTTTTCGCTGCCGCCGTAGACGGAGCCGCCGACAGAACTGTCAGAGATATCGACATCGGTGCTGCCGCTGATACCGCCGTCTCTGCTGCCGCCGTAAACGTCGCCGCCGACGGTGCTGCCGGTGATATCGATATCGGTACTGCCGACATCGGCTTGGGCACTGGCATTACCCAAAATGTCGTTAGTAGTCTCCTTATCGCCGCCGCCATAAACAGAACCGCCCACTTCACCGCCGCTTACTACAATGCTGGTGCTGCCGGTTACATTTGCTTGGGCAGAAGCAGTACCACGAACACTCTTGTCGGTAGCATCTGCATCGCCGCCGCCGTGTATGGAGCCTTCAACAGTCCCGCCGTTGATTTCGATGCTGGTACTGCCGGTTACATTTGCATATGCCTTGGCTTCATTATTAAACTGAAGACCAGAGCCGCCGGCAGTACTGTCCGCATCGCCGCCGCCAAAAATGTCGCCTGTCACGGTGCCGCCGTTGACAACAATGCTTGTGTCGCCTGTAACGTTGGCGTTGCTGGTTTGGTTGTTTGTTGCCGTAGCGTGGCCGCCGCCATACACGTCGTTAACGGTACCGCCTTCAATCGTGATGGATGTACCTCCGGCGGTGTCGTTGGCATCCTTCCAGCCGCCGTAAATGGTATAGTTTGTGATGTTCTTGTTGCTGTCAACGGTTACGGTTGGATCATCCGCGGTCACAATGGTTTTGGCAGGGTCCGCGTCGTCCGCCTTGATTGTGATGGCGTTTCCGTTGGCGTAGACTGATTTGTTGCTGTCGTCTATGTCCACGCTGGCGGCAAGCGCCGTACCACACAGCATCAGCCAGGCGAGGACGCCCGCTATGATTGCGACCGGCTTTCTTCTCATGTCCATTCCTCCTTTGTGATTGTATTTATCGGTATCATCGGTCGCTTGCAACGCACTATGACCGACAACAGGATATCGCTTTTATTCCCGGATTTACGCCCGGTAAACATGGAAACTGCAAATAGGGCAAGATATCAGCGTACATCTACTATACATCCTGCCGCCCTCATCCCGGCCGCAGGACAATCTTATTCACCACTTTTTTTGGTCCGAATATACATTTTTTATAAAATTACTTCTAAAATATCTTATTTGGCCAGAAAAATATCTCAGTATAAAAAAACAAAACCATATATGAATACACATTTTGCGAGCGCACCGGTTGACGCCATGCGGCGCGCCAGTCTCCAATGGCCGCGTGTATTTGTGATGCATACATTTACACGTTTCTGATGTTTTTTGAGCGTTATGAATTGTACTGCATTTTTCGGCATGTTATGATGTTGTTGAGTATTTCACCACATCGAGGGGAGCGCATATGTTTGCAGCGGAACGCCGGAAGAAGATCAAAGAAATATTGTTGGAATACAAGCATGTGGATGTGAACACGCTCTGCTCACTGCTGAGCGTCTCGCTTGCCACGGTGCGCCGCGACCTGGATCAGTTGGGCGAGGAGGGCTTCTTACGCAAGGAGCACGGGGGCGCTATGCTGGTGGAAAGCGAAACGGACGAAGTGTCCATCAATATGGGCACGGACGTGTTCTCCCACGAAAAGAACCTCATCGGTCAGATCGCCGCGCAAATGATCGAGGAGGGGGAGGCGGTCTTTATAGGTTCCGGCAGCACGGGCGCATGCTTTGCGCGCCATTTGCCCAGGCTTCATAACCTGATCGTGGTAACGAATAATCTGGACGTTGTCGCCGAAACGGTGCGAAGGCCGGAAATTTCCACGGTGCTGCTCGGAGGCGATGTGGAACTTCTTGACGGGAGGCTTTCGACCTGCGGCATGTACGCGCACACCAATATGGAAAACATGTACATCGATAAGGCGTTTCTGTCCGCGCAGGGCGCTACCATCCACGCCGGATATACCGTATCCAGCCGGGAGCAGGCGGTGCTCAACAAAATGGTCATGGAACGCGCGCAGGAGACCATCATGCTGATGGATTATACAAAATTCGGCAAGCGGGCGTTTGTCCCCCTTGCGCCGCTCGACCGCTTTTCGCGTGTGGTATCAAATATACAGATCGAAGCAAAATACAAAGTATTCTTTTACGATCACAACGTGAAGCTGTACACGACTACGGAATGAAAGAGGGGCGCGGCATGGAGACAGAGCCCATTTTGGAACTGCGTCATATCACAAAGCGGTATGACGATACGCTCGCGCTTTGTGATGTAAGCGCGGCGTTTTACAGCGGGCGCATCTATGGCATCGTGGGGCAGAACGGATCGGGGAAAAGTACGCTTTTACACCATATTGCGGGCCTGGTCCGGCCGGACAGCGGCGAGATACGCCTGTTCGGAAAGCCGTTCGCGCCCAGGGAGCCTGCGGATGCGGATAAAAACGGCATATTCTGCATACTCAATACCTCCAACCTGATCGGCACGCTCAGCATTGCGGAAAACACGCTGCGGGACATGTACCCGAAAAGCGCCATCGGCCTAATCAAATGGAAGGAGCTGTACAGGGAGGCCGCGGCGCTGTACGCCTCGCTGCACATCAGGATGGATGTGTTTGCCCCGGCTTCCTCGCTCAGCCTGCGCGATGGACGGCTGGTGGAGCTGATGCGGGCGTACCGGGCCTCAGCACGGCTCGTGGTGTTCGACGAACCGGATTTCTCGCCGGAGGACCCGAATTATGCGGCGATACTGCACATGTTTGAGCAGATCGCGCAAAAGGGCGGTTGCGTGCTCATCACCACACACCGGCTCAATACCATGCTGCAAATCGTGGACGAAGTGATGGTGCTCGAAAACGGCCGCTTGGCGGACACGGTGCAAAACGACGCCATCAGCAGCAAACGGCTGATGGAAATACTCTCGGGCAAGCACATGGAAACGCCGGATATTTATCCCAAACTGCGCTCACTGCACGGGCCGCCCATGCTGCGGCTTGCGGATGTATCCACGCAGGGGGGCCTCCGGCATTTGAATATGGATTTGTACCGCGGGGAGATACTCGGCATTTCCGCCCTTCGAACGGAGCTGCGCATGGCGATACCGCGCGCGATCTACGGCCTGGACCATATCACGGACGGCGCGCTGTACCTGCACGGGCAGAAGGTAAGCATCAAAAGCCCCGGGGACGCCATGCGCTTTGGGATCGGCCATTTGCAGGAGGACCGCGTGGAATGCGGCCTGCAAAACGAGTTTCCCATCGCGCCCAATATTTCGCTGAGCAACCTGAAGGCGCTTCGCCTGCTTGGCCTGCTGCGCAGGGATAAGGAAGAAAACGTCGCAAGGCGGTATGTGCGCCGTTTTAATATCAAGACCGGCTCCATGCGGGAAAAGGTCTCCTGCCTGAGCACGGGCAACCAGCAAAAGGTGCTGCTCTGCAGGCTGCTGTTTTCCAACAGCCGGATATTAATATTGGAAGAGCCGACCCGGAATATCGATAAATCCTCCAAAATTGAGATCTACAATTTTATGAGCAACTTTGTGCAAAAAGGCGGCACAATACTCCTGGCTTCCTCGCACATCGACGAGCTGACCGGCATGTGCGACCGTATCCTCGTGCTGCGCAACGGCGGCGATTACACCGTACTCGAGCGAGCTGAATTTGACAAGGAAGCCATACTCTCCCATAGCCTCTGATTGTGCAAAATGAATATCCCAGTGAAAAATAAACCAGTTCCCCTTCCTGCATTGACAGAGCGGAAGGTTACTCCCTATAATCAGAATCGAGCAATAAAAATCATATAACATCACAAACTGATGCAATGTTGCGCGTATCTGATTTAATCTGTCAATGAAAATCCATTTGTCCCCCAGGGGACGAAAAACAGTCACATAAGGAAAGGGGAATGTTCCAATGAAGAAACTTTTACTCTCTGTACTTTGTTTCATGATGGTATTTGCACTTGTTGCCTGCACGGCGCCCGCGGCAACCGAAGAGCCTGCGGCACCGGCCGCCACCGAGGCGCCCGCGGGCGCCGAAGAACCTGCCGAGGAAGCGGCGCCTGTCAAGGTCGGCTTTGCAAACATCAATGAAAAAGGCTCCTTTGGCAAGCAGGTCCGCAATTCCATGGAAAAAGAAGCGGCCGCACGCGGCTGGGAGCTCATTTGCGTGGACAACAACTCCGACGGCGCCACCGCCGTTAAGAACGCGGACGACCTGATCACAATGGGAATCCAGTACATGATTGAGTTCAACGTCGACCAGGCTGTCGCCCCGGTCATCATGGAGAAATTCGACGCCGCAGGCATCCCTGTTGTGGCGGTGGATATCGCGCATCCGGGTGCCGTGTTCTTCGGCGCGGACAACACCCGCGCGGGCACCATCGCGGGCGAATCTGCCGGTAAATACGTTCAGGAAAACTGGGAAGGCGAACTGGACTATGTCGTCTTGATCATTCAGCCGGTATCCGGCGAGGCCGTGGCACCCCGCGTTAAGGCGTATCCCGGCGGCCTGCGCAATGCGGGCATCCAATTCACCGATGACCAGATCATCGAGATCGACGGCCAGAACGACGCGCAGATCACGCAGCAGCGCTTTGCGGACTTCCTGATGGCGCACCCGGACGCCACCCATATCGCCGTCACCACCATCAACGACGTTGCGGCAAGCGGCGTATACGCGGCAGCCGAAACGGCGGGCCGTGCCGATCATATCGTGCTCACCTCCCAGAACTGCACCGCGGACTTTGTAGAGCCCATGTACGCCGTGGAAGGCAAGACCTCCTGGATCGGCAGCGTAGGCTTCTTCCCCAACCGCTACGGCGAATGGGTAATGCCCATCGTCGAGAAGATGATCGCGGGCGAACCGCTGGAAGAGGCGTACTACATCGACCACATCATGATCGACTGGAGCAACATTAAGGAATACTATCCCATCGACAATTTGCCCTGGGCAAATCTGTAATTCGATACGTATTTGTGAAACGAGCCTCGCGCCGGCGGGAGCATCCTGCCGGCGCGAGGCAGGTAGGATAACTGCCGCGCCGGTATGCGGCGCAGGGACTGCGAAAATGAGGTGAAGGCATTGGATGAAAGAATACAGGCCTGTATGTCCGATTCGTGCGATGCGGACGGGCGGGAGGTAGTGCTTCGCGCGACGGGTATCTCCAAGGAATTTCCCGGCGTAAAGGCGCTTTCCAACGTCAGCCTGGAGGTGAAGAGGGGCGAAGTCGTTGCGCTGCTCGGTGAAAACGGCGCGGGCAAATCCACGCTGATTAAAATTCTTTCCGGCGTGTACAGCTGCGACAGCGGCACCATCGAGCTGGAGGGGAAACAGGTGAAGTTTCATCTGCCTTCCGAGGCCAAAATGGCCGGCGTGGGCATTATACACCAGGAACTCAATTATGTCGCCACCGTATCCGTGGCGGAAAACATTTATATGGGGGATATTCCGAAAAAGGGCCTGATGGTGGATTATCGCAGCATGTATGAAGGCGCGAAAAAAATCATGGGCCGTATCGGCGTGGATATCGATCCGCGCATTCCCATCGGAAAGTGCAGCGTGGCGCAAAAGCAATTGATAGAGATCGCAAAGGTGATTGCCAACGACGTGAAGGTCCTGATCATGGACGAACCTACCTCCGCATTGAACGATGTGGAAACGGAAAACCTTTTTAAGTTCATCCGGCAGGCTTCCCGCGACGGCATCTCCATTATATACATTTCACATAAGCTGGATGAGATATTTACGGTGGCGCACCGCGTCGTGGTGCTGCGCGACGGCCATGTAACGGGGCATATCGACGTCAAGGATGCCACCAAGGAGCAGCTGATCGCCATGATGGTGGGCCGCACCATTTCGGATATGTACCCGAAGGAGTGCGCTCAGGTGGGGGAGGTCGCCATTGAGGTGGAAGGGCTGACCAACGCCTCCCTCAAAAATGTGAGCTTTTCCGCCCGAAAAGGGGAGATTTTCGGCATATATGGGCTCCTGGGCTCCGGCCATCAGGAGCTTGGCCCTGCGCTCTTCGGGCAGGATATCGTATACGGCGGTGAAATAAAAGTCGGCGGCAAGCCGGTTTCCATTAAGAGCCCGCTCGACGCGCTCAGGTGCGGCATCGCCTATGTGCCAGCGGAGCGCAAGACGGAAGGCCTGATACTCAACAGCTCTATCCGGAACAACATGCTGGTATCCTTTTATTCCAAGAATACCAGGCACAAGCTTACCAACCGCAGGCTGGAGGATACCATCACCGCAAAGTGGATCAGGAACCTCAAGATCAAAACCCCGTCGGCGGATACGCGGGCCGAGTCGCTCTCCGGCGGCAACCAGCAGAAGGTGGTGCTTTCCAAATGGCTGGAGTTGGAGCCGGAAATACTCATTTTAAACGAACCTACCCGGGGCATCGACGTCGGCTCCAAGGCGGAGATTTACAAGATACTGGACGACCTTTGCCAGAAAGGCAAATGCGTGATCATGATCACCTCCGAAATGCCTGAGCTTTTGACGATGTCCGACCGGATCATGATCATGCACGACGGCGAAATAACGGGCCTGCTCAATGCCAAAGAGGCTTCGCAGGAATCTGTGATACAATACGCGATTGGAGGCTGACAACAATGGTGAACCAGGAGAACAACAGCATGGGCCGGGAAGGATGGATCGGCGTCATGAAAAAGAGGCTTTCATCCGGCGATGCATCCTCCATATTGACAGTCAGTACGGCATTGGTGGTGCTCATCATATTCTTCGGGCTCAATTCGCCTTACTTTTTCCGCATGAGCAACTTCCTGAACATCGGCCTGTACGCCGCCATCGTGGGGACGGTCGCGTGCAGCATGACGTTTATCAACGTTTCCGGCTCCATCGACATTTCCGTAGGCTCGCAGATCGCGGTGGTGGGCATGGTGGTCGCGGTGCTGGCTCGGATGGAAAACAGCAACATCATTGTCACGCTGCTGGGCGGTATACTCGCCGGCGCGCTGGTGGGCTCGTTCAACGGCTTTTTCATTACGGTGCTCAAGCTCAACGCGTTCATCACCACCATCGCCAGCATGCAGATGCTGCGCGGCATCGCCTATTTGATTTCGGACGGGCAGACGCTGGTCATCTCGGACCCCGCGTTCAAGTTTATCGGCCGCGGCTATGTCGCCGGCATCCCCTTCACGCTGATCGTAATGGTGGTCTGCTACCTGCTGTTCCACTTTATTTCCAAATACACCGTGTTCGGCCGCACGATTTATATGATCGGCGGCAACCCGCAGGCGAGCTTTCTTTCGGGCATCAAGGTCAACCGCATCAAGTTCCTGCTGTATGTTATCAACGGCACCATGGCGGGCGTGGCCAGCATCATGCTCGCGGCGCAGACCGGCTCGGGGCTGCCCATGGCGGCGATGAACACCAACATGCAGGCGCTTTCCGCCGTAATATTGGGCGGCGCGGGCCTCACGGGCGGCCGCGGCACCATACTGGGCACATTCATCGGCGTGCTGGTGCTGTGTACGCTCAATAACGGCATGACAATGCTCAATGTACAGACATTCTGGCAGGACGTTATCATCGGCGCGGTGCTATTGATTTCCGTCTCCATCGACGCGATCAAGGGCGGAAGCCTCAAGCGCAAGATATAAGCACATGGCACAACGGCGCGCATTTGTGCTGGGCCTCAGGGAAGGCATGGAGCAGGAGTATATCCGCCGCCACCGCGAGATCTGGCCGGAAATGCTTGCGATGCTGCGCGAGGCGGGCATCCGCAATTACTCCATATGGCTCTTCGAAGGCAAAGTGTTCGGGTATTACGAAAGCGGCGACCTTGCCGCGACGGATGCGAAAAAAGCCGTAAGCCCCGTGCAGGCTAAGTGGAGCGGCTATATGGCGGATATTCTCTACCCCATCCAACGGGAAGGAGAAACCGTTCCTCCGCCCGCCTGCGTTTTCCTGATGGAATAATCATCTTCCCTTGAGCGAGGCGCGCCGAAAATCGCTGGGGCTGCTGCCTGTCTTTTGCTTAAAGAGCTTGGAGAAGTGGCAGATATCGTTGAAGCCGACCGACGCGGCAATTTCACTGATAGGATCGTTCGTGCTGAGTATCAGGTCGATGGCCTTGGCGATCCGGCAGGCGATGAGGTACTGGTGCAGCGGCTTTTCCGTGTAGAGCACCATCTGCTTGTTCAGGTAATTGGGATGGTAATTGAACAGCGCGCCGATACTTTCGTTGGAGATATCCTCCGCGCAGTGCGCCTGAATGTATGCGATGACCTGCTCGATCTTTTGCTGGGCGTCCGTCTGTTCGGTAACGCCAAGGGAGATTTTGCGGGCGATCTGCCCCAAAATGGAGAGCATCAATCCCGAGAGGCGCTCCCGATAATATACCCGCTTGCTCTGGTATTCCCGCTTCATTTCGAGCAGGGCGTCCTCCACCGGCTGCATGCCGGTGAGGTAGACCGGTTCGTTCAGGCGGGCAATGTCTGTAAACGCCACCCGAAACAGCATTTCCTCTTCGCGGAACTGATCAGAGCGGTCGGGCGGAATGGGAAAATCTTTGAAGCGGAAATCTTGCGTATAATCGAAGTTGACCGCGAGAAACTGCATGGACTTGCTGTCCGCAGTATCCATTCGGTAACGGGTCCCCGGTTGCCACATGGCGATATCGCCGCGGTGGAACGCATAGACCTTATCCTCAATGTATATCTCGCCGCCGCCCCTGTACACATAAAACAGGCGGCAGTCGTATGGCTGGGTAAAAACGGGGAATTCACCCTTCGATACATCGAGGGATTGTACATACCGCACGAGCGGCCTGATGCCGGAAAAGGGCATTCTTACAGGCGCCTGCATTTGGGAACCTCCTGCCGTGAATGTTCATTTTAAACAAATACAAATTTGAAATCTACATTCATTAAAGCACGGAATCGTACTATAATCAATCATAATCTAAGAAAAAACAAGGCTTTGTTGCACGATGGCACAAGTCTTTTACAGTGCCTGTTATTTGCAATGCAAATTTAGAACAAACAAATGGAGGGAAACAGCATGGTAGACCGCTTAAAGAAACGCACAGCCCGCATCGGCGTCTTCGGCGTCGCGCATCCCACCTACTGGGATCAGTTTGAAGGGCTGCAGAACAGGCTGATGGAATATCACGAGGATTTCAAGGCGCTCCTGTCACCGCAGGATGTGGAAATCGTGGATTTTGGTATGATCGATGAGAGCGAAAAGGCGTATCAGGCGCTGCAGGATATGAAGTCCAGCCGCTTGGACCTGCTGTTTTGCAATATGCTCACGTATGCCACCTCCTCGGTGTTCGCACCTATCATACGGGATGTGAACCTGCCTATGGTGCTCGTGGCCCTGCAGCCCCGCCGCAAAATGGATTACGACCATGCCAATACCCGTCAGCAGCTCGAAAACGACAATATCTGCTCCGTGCCGGAGTTTACGGGCGTCGCCGTCCGCATGGGTAAATCTATAAACGACGTCATTCTCGGCACCCTGTACGACGATTTAGAGGCGCAGCAGGCGCTTGCCGACTGGTGCGATATCGCCAAGGTGCTGCACGATTTGAAGGGCGCGCGTTTCGGCCTGATGGGCCATGTGCTGGAGGCCATGTACGATATGCACGCCGACCCCACCGCGGTATCCGGCGCATTCGGCGTGCATGTGCCCCTCTTGGAAGTGGACGACGTGCTGGCCGTTTACGAGACTGTGACCGAAGAAGAGATCGCAAAAAAGAGCGCCCTCATTCTGGAGTGCTTCGATACGCCCGACCCTGTAAGCGATCCCATCACCACCAAGCTGACGGACGCAGATTTGTACAAAGCGGCCAAGGCGGCCGTCACGCTGGATAAATTTGTGGAAAAATATTCGCTCACAGGGCTTGCCTATTACTACAACGGCCTGCCCAACTCCGCGCACCAGAACGTGGTCAGCTCCTTCATTGTGGGAAACTCGCTGCTTAACGCGCAGGGCGTGCCCATGTGCGGCGAGTTCGATATCAAGACCTGCCTGGCCATGTTCATTATGGATCGCCTGAACATCGGCGGCAGCTTCGCGGAATTCCATCCCTTCGATTTTGACGAGGACTTTATATTCGTCGGCCACGACGGCCCGCACCATATTGCCATCGCCGATGGAAAGCCCGTGCTGCGCAGCCTTATGAAATACCACGGCAAGCCGGGCAGCGGCGCTTCCGTGGAGTTCAAGATCAAGGAAGGCCCCATCACCATGCTGTGCATATCGCAGACGTTTGACGGCAAGTTCAAGTTTATCATCGGGGAAGGGCTTTCCAAGAAAGGACCCATCCCCCCCACGGGCAACACCAATACGCGCGGCTTCTTTGCGCCTACCACAAAGGAATTCATTAAAAAATGGGTGATGGCGGGGCCGACACACCATTACGCGCTGGGTGTGGGGCACCATGCGGATACCATTGCGAAAATCGCACAGGCGCTGGGCATAGCGTACGAGATCGTGCGCGGCTAAAGCGCAGGGGGAGGATTTAGATGACGCAGCAGCAAATTGAAAAAGGCTATGCCTATGCCAAGGAACAGTACGCGCAACTGGGTGTGGACGTGGAAGCCGCCGTCAAACGCGCGGACTCCATTCCCGTTTCCATGCACTGCTGGCAGGGCGACGACGTGATCGGCTTTGACGGCACAGGGTCGCTGACCGGCGGCATTGCCACAACCGGCAATTACCCCGGCCGGGCCAGGACGCCGGAGGAGCTGCGGCGGGATATCGATACGGCGCGCACGCTGATCCCCGGCGCGGCAAAGCTCAACCTGCACGCCTGCTACGCGGAAAAAAACGGCAAAAAGGTGGACCGGGACGCGTACACCATCGAGCAGTTCCAAAACTGGGCGGATTGGGCGAAGCAGGCGGGCATGGGCCTGGATTTTAACCCCACGTTCTTTTCCCACCCGATGATGGACGGCGATTTTTCGCTTTCCAGCCGAAAGGAAAACGTGCGCGCGTTCTGGGTGGAGCACGGCAAGCGTTGCCGCGAGATCGGGCTGGAGTTCGCGCGTAAGCTGGGGCAGCCCTGCGTCGTCAATTACTGGATGCCCGACGGCTATAAGGATAACTGCGCGGATACCGCCGCGCTCAGGGAACTGATGACCCAATCGCTGGATGCGATATTCGCCCCGCCGGTGGACGATACCATGGTACCCTGCGCCGTGGAAAGCAAGCTTTTCGGCGTGGGCGTGGAAAGCTACACCGTCGCCAGCCACGAATACTCCATGGGCTACGCGCTTACCCGCAACAAGCTGTATTGTCTGGACGCCGGGCATTTCCACCCCACGGAGGTGGTCAGCGCAAAAATTTCCGCCGTGCTGTCTTTTCTGGACCGTGTGCTGCTGCATGTCAGCCGCGGCGTGCGGTGGGACAGCGACCATGTCATATCCCTGAACGACGAGCTGCAGCAGATCATGGACGAGGTGCTGTACAACGGCTTTGAAAAACGGGTGTTTATAGGGCTCGATTATTTTGACGCTTCCATCAACCGCATCGCCTGCTGGGCCATCGGCATGCGAAACGCAAGGAAGGCGCTGCTTTCCGCCGCGCTTTCGCCGGTCGCCGCCATCAAGCGGGCGGAAGCGGAAGGCGACTATACCCGGCGCTTTGCCCTGATGGAGGAGAGAAAGACATTGCCCCTTGGCGCCGTGTGGGATTATTACTGTATGGAAAACAACGTTCCCGCGGACGGGGAATGGTTCTCTATCGTAAAGGCCTACGAAAAGGAAGTGCTCAGTAAGCGCGGGTAAACTGTAAAGAGAGGCCGGCAACAAAAAGTTGCCTGAGCATACGTATCGGCATGCTCAGGCAACTTTTTGTTGCTTATTGAAAACGGATGGCGCCATTATTTTGCGGCGGTCTCGGTCCCCGCGTTTCTGTCCGCCCATATCCGGTCGGCTACTGCGGCCCACTGCTTTGCGGGCAGCGCGGTTTTTGCGCAGAGCGCGTCCACGTCTTCGGGCGCTTCCATATCGGTGGATACGGCGCCGGATTCATGCACCATCGCGGCAAGCGCTTCGGGGTTATCTAAAAGGGGGCAGGGCCGCAGATGGTTGCCGTTGAACGGCTGGCCCTTGCGGTATGCCATGAACAGCGGCGACTGCAGCGCCTCTATTAGCGTTACGTCGTGGATGTTGGCATTGGCGTAGTGTATGAATGCGCAGGGCTCCACATCCCCCGCGGCGTTGATATGCAGATATTGCCGCCCGCCCGCGATGCAGCCGTTTGTGAATTCGCCGTCGTTCCAGAAATCCATGGCGAATATGGGCTTTGTACTGCGGATCTCGCGTACGCGGCGGTACATATAGGCGCGCTGCTCGGGCGTGGCGATCAAATCGCATTTAGCATCCCTGCCGACGGGCATATAGGTGAAGTTCCACGAAAAACGGCAGCCCAGCTCGATCATATGGTCGACAAACGCATCCGAGCCTACGCTCGCTGTGTTATACCTGTGGTAGCAGGTGGAATAGCCAAAGGGCAGGCGGTGCGACCGCATGCGTTCCATCGCGGCGATGACCCTCTGATAAGTGCCCTCGCCCCGGCGCATATCCGTAGCGGCTTCGTCGCCTTCTATCGAAAATGCGAGGCTGAAGTTGCTCAAGCGCCGCAGCTCCATGCAGAAGGCGTCGTCCACCAGCGTGCCGTTGGTGAAGGAAAGAAAATAGCAATCCTGGTTTGCCTCGCACAGCCGGATAATATCCTTTTTGCGCATGAGCGGTTCGCCGCCCGAGAAAATATAGAAGAATATCCCCAGTTCTTTGCCCTGCCTGCAGATGGAATCCAGCGTATCAAAGGATAAATTGTTCTTGTTTCCGTATTCCGCAGCCCAGCAGCCCGTGCAGGAAAGGTTGCACGCACTGGTGGGGTCCATCAGTATGGCCCACGGTATGCTGCAATCGTACTTTTCCGCGGCGGCGAGCATACGTTCGGTACGCCCCAGGCTGGCGTTGACAAAAAAGCATTCCACCAGCTTTTTGATGCAGCGTATGTCGACGTCGCGGAAAAGATCCTCCGTGAACCGATACCACACGTTGTTTTGGTCGGAAAGCGCCTCCCGTATTGCCGCGATCTGGCTTGTGTAGAAATGATCTTTATCCATCTTTTCAGCAATCGTCAGCATGGCCGGCAGTTTCTTCAGGGGATCGTGTTCGAGATAGTTCATCAGCATGTTGAGCGCCGCGTTCGTGATGGTTTTCATTTTTAAATTCCTCCTTATTGCGTTATATGCATTGCAATGAAAATATATGTTAACTAACCATTCGGTTAATTCCGCCTAAAAAAATGCTTCCGCACAAGCGCGCCCGCATGCCGGAAGCCTGTTTTGCCTATTCCAGCTTGCCGTACAGGTCGTTGTTGAGCAACAGGTCGGTTCCGGAGATGAATGCGGGCATTATCATGGCGATGGCGCTGAGGAAGGTGTTCTTGAGCTGCTCATCCCCGATGCCGAGCAGGGTTTTGTATTCGTCAAAATAGGCGGCAAAGCTGACAATAGGAACGAGCACAAAGAAGAATTTAAGCGCTACCAGCTCTGGCGGATACGTAAAATCGTGATCGGCCTCGCTGATCATTTTATAAAGTCTGTTGCTGCTATCAGGCTTTGCCATGGTGAAAAACCGGAACAGGTCGTTTTGATGTCCGCTCTTCTTCAGGGATTCCAGCATCAATATGCGGAAAACGGACTTGCGCTCCAGCACATAATCGACCAGATGCACATAATACTGCTTCATATGCCCCAGAAACAAAGCGATGGCATTGTCGTCAATAAAATGGAAACGGTCGGCCTCGATATCCAGCCGCCCGTCCTGAATCATGCGGATGACGTTTTCATTCACGAAGTCCAACGCCAGCCGGTTAATATCGTCGAACAGGGTTTGCAGCAAATAATCCAGAATGTCCGCCTTGCTTTTGAAATAGTAATAGATCAGCGCCTTATTCACGTCGGCGGCATCCGCGATTTCGTTCACGCGCGTGGAATCAAAGCCCTTTTCCGAAAACAGCGCTACGGATGCTTTGATGATGCGTTCTTTGGCTTCTTCTCTTTCGGCAGGTTCATTTGGCATATACATACTCCTAACTAACCGGTTGTTTAACTATAATAACGCACAAAATGACACATGTCAAGATATGCAAACACAATGCCGCGATATTCTTGCACGTCAGGCCGGTTTCGGCCGCGCTATACGGCGCGCCTCAAATACGCTGCATATACGCGCGTACCGGCCCCGCCAGATGCAGCGAACCGAATGCGCAAATCACATCCTCCGGCTGCGCGAGCGAAAGCGCCATGCGCAGGCCGTCTTCCACGCCGTTTGCCTGCCGCACAGTGGCGCAACAGGGGCGCATTGCATCGGCGAGCATCGAGGCGGGCAGCGCGCGCGCCTCGTTGAGCGGTACGGCGACCATGGCGCGCGCAAGCGGCGCCACGGCGTGTATGCAGCCAATATAATCCTTATCGCGCATGCCGGCCATTAAGAATACGCAGGCGCGGCCGGGGTAATATGCCCGCAGGCTGTCACAAAGCGACTGCGCGCCCTGCGGGTTGTGCGCGCCGTCGAGCAGCAGCACGGGATCGCGGGAAAGCAGTTCGAACCGCGCGGGCCAGCGTGCGCAAAGCAGCCCTTTGCGCACGGCGGAGTTCGGTATCGAAAAGCCGCTTTTTCCGAGCACGCGCACGGTTTCCAGCGCCACAGCGGCGTTTTCCGCCTGGTAACTGCCGGAAAGCCCCAGCGTGAGCGGACCAAGTTTGCTGTGCAGCACCAGCGCCCCGTCCCTGATTTCAGATGCGGGTACGTCCGCGCGATACAGATGCGCGCTTTTTTCGCTGCACACGGTCTCTACGACCCGTTCCACCTCCGCGGTTTGCGACAGCAGCACCACGTCGCCGCCGGGTTTTATGATGCCCGCTTTCTCCCATGCAATGTCTTCTACCGTATCGCCCAAGAGCGCCATATGGTCCAGGCCGATGCGGGTGATGACCGCGGCGGCCGGGCGGGGAAGCGCATTGGTGGGGTCCAGCCTGCCGCCAAGTCCCGCTTCCACCACGGCGATATCACATTGCTCCGCGGCAAAATGCAAAAAGCCCATCGCCGTAACGATCTGGAAGAAATTCAGGCGAAGACCTTCCCTTTCTTCGGCGGTCCGCACGCGCGCGGCGTGCGCGCACAGCGCGGCGTCGGAAATTTCCGCGCCGTTTACACGGATACGCTCGTGGAAACGGTGTATGAACGGCGAGGTAAAAAGCCCGGTTTTATACCCCGCGCGGCGCAGTATGGAGTCCAGCATGGCGGCGGTGGAGCCCTTGCCGTTGGTGCCCGCGATGTGCACGGCGCAAAACGCGCTTTGCGGGTCGCCCAGCGCGCGAAGCAGCGCCTCCATATCTTTTAAACATGGCGGCGAGCGCCGCAGCTGGGCATGGTCGAGATAATTGAATACATCGTGGGGCTGCATGGTTACTCCTCTGTCATTACCGTTTTTGCTGCTTTATCATACCACCGCGTATTTGTTCACACAAGTTTTCGTTCCTTTTGCACGGCATTCGGTGTAAAGTATTAACGTATATTGTTCTTAGGTAAGCGCTGATTAAATGAGGGATGATGGATTGACGAGATGGTTTCATGGCCTGCAAGGAGCAAAATCGCAGGAATAGCAGCGCTATTTCAAGATTTAGCGACGCAGCAGGAGGTGAAAACAGCCGTCAAGACATCGTTCTGAATTAATCAGCGGTTACTTAGAAGTGTAAGCGTTTTGGAGGTACAGCCATATGTGTGGAATAGTCGGTTATACGGGGGAGCGTCAGGCTGCGCCCATACTGCTGGAAGGTCTGACCAAGCTGGAGTATCGGGGTTATGACTCCGCGGGGCTGGCGCTGTGTACGCCCGCGGGCATCCATGTGAAAAAGGCGCGCGGCCGCCTTGCCGTATTGCGGGAGATGACGGAGGAGGGCGCCGCCATGCCCGGCACCTGCGGCATCGGCCACACGCGCTGGGCCACGCACGGCGAGCCTTCGGATCTGAACGCCCACCCGCACATGTCGCACAGCGGCAGGGTCGCGGTGGTACACAACGGCATTGTGGAAAATTATGTGACGCTGCGCAATTTCCTTTTGGGGCACGGATACACATTCTGTTCCGAGACGGATACCGAGATCGTTTCGCAGCTCTTGGATTACTGCTATCACGGCGACCCCGTCGCCGCCGCGCAGGAGGCCATGGCGCTGCTGGAAGGCGCGTTTGCGCTGGGCATACTGTTTTCGGATCATCCGCGGCAGATCATCGCCGCCCGTAAGGACAGCCCGCTGGTCGTGGGCTTGGGCGAAGGCGAAAACTTCATCGCCTCGGATGTACCCGCGCTGTTAAAGCACACCCGCCGGGTACTGCGCCTGCATGAGCGGGAGCTTGCCGTCATCACGCCGGAATCCGTCACCGTCTACGACCGGCAGGGCGAACGCGTCCAGCGCGGGGAGGAAACCATCACCTGGGACGTGGCCTCCGCCGAAAAGGGCGGGTACGAGCATTTCATGATCAAGGAGATCATGGAGCAGCCCAAGGCCATACGAGATACGCTTTCCCCGCGCATGCACGGGGGGCGCATCCAACTGGAACTGAAACACATCACCGACGAGGAATTGCGCTCCGTCCGCCAGATACAGATCGTCGCCTGCGGCTCCGCGTGGCATGTGGGCTGCATCGGCCGCCTGCTGCTGCAGGATGCGCTGCGTATACCCGTGTACTGCGACCTTGCGTCGGAATTCCGCTACAGCAATCCGCTGCTTGACGAGCACACGCTGTGCATCGTCATCAGCCAGAGCGGCGAGACCATCGATACGCTTTTCGCCCTGCGCGAAGCAAAGGCGCGCGGCGCGAAGGTGCTTTCCATCGTCAACGTGGTGGGCAGCGCCATCGCGAACGAAAGCGACGATGTGCTTTACACCTGGGCGGGGCCGGAAATCGCCGTCGCCACCACCAAGGCGTACAGCACGCAGCTTGCGATGTTCTATCTGCTCACGCTGCAATTGGGGCTGCTGCACGGCAGGCTGAACCAGGCGGAGGCGGGCGAACGGCTCGCCGCGCTGGAGAAGCTGCCCGCGCAGGCGGAGGAATTGTTAAAGCAGCACGAGCATTTGCAATACCTTGCCTCGCAGTATTTTAACCACAAGGATATATTCTTTATCGGCCGCAATCTCGATTACGCGCTGGCGCTGGAAGGCTCCTTAAAGCTTAAGGAGATTTCCTACATCCACTCAGAGGCGTATGCCGCGGGCGAGTTAAAGCACGGCACCATATCGCTTATCGAGCAGGGTACGCTGGTGGTGGCGCTGTGCACCAACCGCGGCCTGCTGGAAAAGATGGTCAGCAACATCCGCGAAGTCAAGGCGCGCGGCGCGCAGGTCATCGCTTTGGCGCAGAAAGGCGCCCCCGGCGTGGAGGAAGCAGCCGACCATGTGGTATGGCTGCCCGCGGGGGACGCATTTGCGCTGCCTTCGCTTTCCGTGCTGCCGCTGCAGCTGTTCGCGTATTATGTCGCGTCGCTCAAGGGCTGCGATATCGATAAACCGCGCAACCTTGCAAAATCGGTAACGGTGGAGTAGCAAAGCAAGCGGACGCGCGCATAGGCTCTGTAAATAGACTGCACTGGGCGCATAATCCTTACAGCCCGGATAACGCCGCCTCATCTCCCACCAGCGTAACGCCGGGATGGAGCTGCAATACGGAGGCGGGCACGGCGGGGGAGACCTCGCCCGTGAACGCTTCCTTTACGATATCCGCCTTGTCTGCGCCCGAAACAATGACGAGGAGGCGCCGCGCCTGCATGATGGATTTGATGCCCATGCTGTAGGCGTAGCGCGGCATGTCCTGGATGCTTGCAAACAGGCGGGAATTGGCCTTTCGCGTACTTTCGGTCAGCTTGACGCGATGGGTTTCCAGCGCGAAGGCATGCCCCGGCTCGTTAAAGCCGATGTGCCCGTTGTGACCGATGCCTAAGAGCTGCAAATCGATAAAGCCAAGCGCCTCCAACAGCGCGTTGTAGCGGGCACATTCCTTTTTTGCATCCGCTTCCAGCCCATCGGGGAGATGGACATTTTCTTTTTTGATGTTGATATGGGAGAAAAGATGCTCCCACATAAAATATGCGTAGCTCTGTGCGTGGCCGGGCGCAAGGCCGCAGTATTCGTCCAGGTTGACGGTGCGAATCTGCGAAAAATCGATATCGCCTTTTTTAGTCCATTCCACCAGCTGTTTGTATACGCCGATGGGCGTAGAACCCGTGGCAAGCCCCAATACGCTGTCCGGCTTCATGATGACCTGCGCGGAAAGTATGTTTGCAGCCTGCCTGCTCATGCCGCTGTAATCCGGCATCTTGATGATTTTCATGCCGCCACCCCTTCGAGTATGCTTTGGAACAAACGGATGCAGGTTAAGGCGTCCTGCTCGGAGGACATTTCGCTGCATAGCCGCAGCAGCGGCTCTGTGCCCGAAAAGCGCGCCACGGCCCAGCCGCCGTTTGCAAAGTAGACCTTGCAGCCGTCCAGGTACGAGACCTTCTGTATCTCAAACGGGAAGCGCGGAAGCTCCTTTTCCTCCAGCAGCCTGCGGCTTAGCGCCTCTTTGATCACGGGGGTAAGCATCAATTCAGCTTCCGCGGTATAGACGGAGCCGAACCGGTCCGTGATTTCGCTATACAGTTCCGAAAGCCGTTTGCCCGTCTTCGCCATCATTTCAGCCAGCAGGGCGGCGGCATAAATGCCGTCCTTACCCCGGATATGGCCTTTTACGGTAAGGCCGCCGGAGGATTCGCCCCCTATGATCGCGCCGACCTCCTCCATTTTGGAGGAAATGTGCTTAAAGCCCACCGGCACCTCGTAAGAGGCTTCGCCATACCCTCCCGCCACTCTGTCCAGCAGGTGGGTGGTGGAGTTGTTGCGCACCACCGGGCCGCGCCAGCCGCGGTACTGCATCAGGTAGTAGTAGAGCAGCACAAGGAGGTGGTTGGGGTGCACGAATTCGCCTTTGTCGTCGATCACGCCGATGCGGTCGGCGTCTCCGTCGGTGGCGATGCCGATGTCGCAGTTGTTCTCCACTACGAAGTTGCTCAAAGAGCTTAACGTATCCACGTTGGGCGCGGGGAGCCTGCCGCCAAAGAGCGTATCGTGCCGCTCGTGTATGGCGTAAACCTCGCAGCGCGCGGTCATTAATATGGTGCGAAGGCTGGTTTGGCTCACGCCGAACATCGGGTCGAAGGCTACTTTCAGCCGTGCGGATTTGATGGCCTCTACATCCACAAGCGAGAGTATGCTGTCGATATATGCGTTCTGCGGGTTGATTTCCTCAATCAGCCCCGACGAACGGCCCTGCGGATAGGGGAGGGTCTTGACTTCCTTCACGCGCGCAATATAGTCCTCGAGCTTTCGCGTTATGATCTCCTCCGCGTCCCGGCCTCCGGATGTAAACAGCTTTAAGCCATTATATATGGCCGGGTTGTGGCTGGCGGTGATGGCAAGCCCGTACTCCAGAGAATAGAGCTTCACGGTATACATAATGAGCGGGGTGGGGGCCTCCCGGTCCAAAATCCTGCAAAGCACGCCGTTGCCCGCAAACACCTCGGCAGCCCACATCGCGGCTTCTTTGGATAAAAAACGCCGGTCGTAGCCGATGCACACGCCTTTTTCGGCTTTCCCTTCGTCCCGCATCATGCGGCAAAGGCCGCTCACCAAAAGCTGCAGGTTGGCTTTGGTAAACTCATCCGCGATAATGGCGCGCCAGCCGCCCGTTCCGAACCTGATCATTGTGTTACCCCATTTCAACCGCGATATCGCACGCTTCGCCGGGATGGATGAGCGGGATTTTTTCCGCCCGCCGCCCGTCAACCAGAATGGACACGACACCTTTTTCCACGCCGCGCGGGTTATTGACCCGGATGCGGTAAATCCCGCCGCGGTAGATGCGCGTGACGGAAAAGCCCTTCCAGTCTTTGGGGATGCAGGGGTCTACCGTAAGCCCGTCAAACCCCGGCCTGACGCCCAGCATGTATTGCGTGGCGCTGAAATATGCCCAGCCCGCGCTGCCCGTCATAAACGGGTGCCGCGCCCGGCCGAACGCTGTGTGCGCGCGCCCCATGACAAACTGGCAGTAGGTGTAGGGTTCGGCCTGACGGATCTCGATTTTATCGTTCTGGTTGTAGGGGGAGAGCGCGTCGTAATATGTCATGGCGGCTTCCCCGCGGCCTAAACTGCATTCTGCCGCCCATGCCCATGGATTGGAATGGGAGAATATCGCGCCGTTTTCCTTGACGCCCGGATACACGCGGGTAACAAACCCTATGTTCTCGTCGGGCTCGGTATAGGGCGGCGCGTTGAGCATCAGGCCGTATTCCGTAAAAAGGTATTCCCTCACCGCGTCCATACAGGCGCGGCCGCGCTCAGGGGAAGCAACGCCTGACAGTACCGCCCAGGCGTTGCTCTCCAGGTGCACCTTGCCCTCTTTATCGCTGGCGGTGCCGATTTTACGCCCGTCCGCCGTAATGCCGCGGATGTACCACGCGCCATCCCATAACACTTCCTCACAGCGGCGTCTGACGTCCCTTGCCATGGCGGAAAAGTAATTTGCATCCTCTTTGCGCCCTAAATGCCCCGCAAGCTCCACAAACTGGTTGAGCGCCCAGTAATGCAAAAAGCTCGCCATCGCGCTTTCGCCGCCGCCCAAATTCAGGCAGTCGTTCCAGTCCGCCCGCAGGCCCTTTGCGATGCCGTTGGGGCCGGTTTCCCGCGCGGTGAACAAAAGAATTCGCTTGAGATGGCTGTATACGGTGTCCTCGCCTTCGTCGGCGTAGGGAAGCACGGTGGAAAGGAGTTCGAAATCCCCCGTCTCCTTCACATAGTTCACCACTGCGCCGATTAGCCACAGCGCGTCGTCCGAGCAGGCGTCCTTGATGCCGTGCACAAAGCTGGATTTTTCCGGCGTCGGGATGACGGTGGGGGATTTGAAGGGCTTTTCCTCCTCCGGCTCAAACCACCTTGGCTCAAACAGATGCAGGCCGTACCCATGGGAGGTCAGCGCACGCATCAATTGCAGAATGCGCAGCTTGCAGCCCTCCGGCTCTGCGTGCGGTATGGTCATGGCGTCCTGTGCGGTATCGCGGTACCCCAGGCCCGTGCGGCCGCCCACCTCGATGAAGGAGGAAAAGCGGGAGAACAGTACGTTGATCTCACTTTGGTACAGCGTCCAGGTGTTGATGAGTTCGTTCATGCCCGGGTTGGGGGTTATAACCTGCAAACAGGAAAGCTTTTCCTCCCAGAACGCCGCAAGCTTCTTGCCCTGCGCGTCCACGGCTTCCGCATTGCCGTACTTTTCCCGCATCCTGATGCCGGCTTCCGCTTTGCCTTCCCCCAGAAGGAAGAAAAAGCGTGCCGTTTCATCCGGACTCAAAGCAAACCTTTTATGCAGCGCGCCGCAGTGGTTGCCGCCCTTTTCAAAGCTGCCGGAGCATTCGCCGCGCTCCACTGCGAGCGGGTTCTTTTCCGTGCGGTAGGGGCCTATAAAGCTGTCCCGCAGGCAGTCGAAGCCATCCGGCGTAAAGCTTGCGGTAAAGAACTGGCAGCCGTTCTCCTCGTAGTAGAGGTCATGCTCGACGACGCCCCGCTCATACCGGGAGCCTGCCGCGTACAGGCTCATCTGGAAATTCTGGTTGTCCATGGCGATGTGGTGGAACGAGAACTCGCAGTAGGAAAATACGCTGATATTTCGCGGCCGTCCGCTGATGTTTGTGAGCGTAACGTCCCAGATTTCCACGGGATCGTCCATCGCCACGGAAAGCCTCTGCGTGGCGCGGATGCCGTTGTATTCGCACGTATAAACGGTATAGGAAAGCCCGTGGCGGCAGGAATAGCGCGCGTTCTCAAGCGGCTTGCCCACCGGCTGCCAGGAAACGCTCCAGTATTCGCCCGTTTCGTCGTCCCGCAGGTATACGTAGTGCCCGGGTCCGTCCATGGGCACGCCGTTGGGCCGGAAGCGGGTAATGCGGTGGTATTCCGGGGATTTGTAAAACAGGTACCCGCCCGCCGTATGGTTGAATACGCCGCACATATCTTTTGCGCCGATGTAGTTGGTCCAGGAGACGGGCAGGTCCACGCGGTCTATAACATATTCTTTGGCATCGCTATCAAAATGGCCGTATTGCATATGTTCCTCCGGCATATTTGGTATGAAAGGCAACAATGTCTTCTTGTGATATCTACAATCAAGTATAAATCGCAGCCTGCATGTTTAAAAAGTGCTCAGGCTGCGATTATTTGCTTCTGCTTGTCGCGTTTATGAACTGTCGTTTTTTGGCCGTTATTGCTGCGGCCTGGCCTTGAAGCGGCATACGGTGTTGCGGTATTCGTTTGCGCTCATGCCCGCGATGCGCTTGAATACCCGCGCAAAATGCGCGGTATCCGCATAGCCCGTCAGCTCGCAGATCTCACTGATTTTTAGACTCGGGTCCTGCAACAGTTCACGCGCGCGGCCGATGCGGATGGCATTCAATAAATCGTAGAAGGATTGGCCCGCGTGCTTGTTCAATAGCTTGGAGAGGTGCCATTGTGACACATAACAATGCTCCGCCACGGTCTGCAATGTGAGCCGTTCGGCGTAGTGCTCTTCCATGCAGGCGATCGCCTGCCGGACGACATAGCTGCCCGCGCCTAAGAGCTCCTCTTCCGCCGCTTTCTCTTGCTCCGCATCATTGCCTTTGCCGCTTAAATACGCCGTTGCGCAAAGGAGCGCTTCCTCGATTTCCTCCATTTTGGAGGGCTTGAGTAAAAAGCGGCGCACCCCAAGGCATATGGCCTGCTGTGCGTACGCGAAATCGTTGTGGCCGGAAAGCACGATCACCTGCATGTCCGGAAACTCGCTCCTAAGCCCGGCCAGCATGGTCAGCCCGTCCGCGTCCGGCATTTTGATGTCCGTCACCACGATGTGCGGCGTATGCGTGCGGATGGCGCGCTCGCCCTCCGCTGCGTTGTATGCGGCGGCGATCACTTCGCAGCCGTAGCGTTCCCAGGGCACGATGCGCCTGAGCCCTTCGACGATGATCTCCTCGTCGTCGATAAGCGCCACCTTCCACATGCCGTTCACCTCCACATACAGTTTACCACATATGAATGTCGAAAAAGTGCCTACGGCACTTTTTCGAGGATACAGGAACAACCTGTGCCTACGGCACGGGCGGTTGTTCCTGCAAGGAAAGCCTTGCGCTGCAAGACCTTCCGCCGCCACCGCGCATGTCGCTGGCGTCGGTTGGAAGCCTCCGAATCCAGAGAGGTTTTTCGACAGACTGTGTATCTTTCCTGTAAGAAGATGCATGATTTACCGCTCAATAATACGTTTTGAGGCAGGGGAGGGCTTCCACTATGGGAGTTCCCAAGGAAGGGGTGTGGGGAAACGCAGTTTCCCCACATTAAAAAATATTCGTCGGCGCTCTGAAGCGCCGATACCTTAAAACCGTTAAGCAGATTGGCTGTTACCCCTTGATCGCCCCTGCCGTCAGGCCCTTGATGATGTTCTTCTGCAATAAAATATATACAAGTACCACCGGGATGACCACCACGACCACCGCCGCCGCCATAAAGCCGTAGTTGACGCCCGCCTGGGAGCTGATTTCGTTTAGCAGCAGCGTGATTGTCCTTTGGTTGGGCAGGCGCAAAAAGAACATCTGTGTAAACAGGTCGTTATACGACCAGAGGAAGGAGAATATCGCCACCGTCGCAAACGAGGGCCGCGCCACCGGCATGATGATTTTGAAATAAATCTGGAACACGCTGCAGCCGTCCAGGTACGCCGCCTCCTCCATATCCACGGGCAGCGAGCGTATAAAGCCCATCAGCACCACGATGGCAAAGGATAAGTTCCCCGCGATCTGCGGAAGCGCCGTCGCCAGAAGCGAAAGCCAAGTATTGGTGGTACCCGCTAACCCCAACGCAACCTCCATGCGGAACACCGGGATAATGGTGGAGAACACCGGGAACATCATGCTGGCGATAATAAGGGAGTGGAGCACCTTCTTGCCCTTGAACTCATAGCGTACCATGCCATATGCGGCAAGCCCCGCAAGCACCACCACAACCGCCGTAACGATGACGGAAATCAAAAGGCTGTTGCGGTAGGCGGTCATCATATCCGCGCGCTCAAATGTGGTCATATAATTATCCAGCGTGAAAGAGGGCAGCCACGGCCACGGAATGGAAAAGCTGTCCGAGCGGATCTCGCCCCTGACGCGGAAGGAATTGATGATGACCCAGAAGAACGGGTATATGGTGGTAAAAGCCCAAACGCTCAGCGGAATGTAGGTGAGCGCCCTGGGCCATGAAAAACGCCGCGTCCTTATACCGGGTTTCGTATTTACCTGCAGTTCCATTTTAATAATCCTTTTCCCTGAATACTTTGTTGGCAAGCTTGGAGATCGTCACGCCCAGCACCACGATCACGATGGCGATGGTGGAGCCGTAGTCCACATCCGTACGAAGGAATGTCTGGTTATACATATACGTGCCCGTCAGCCACGATTTATCCATGGGAATGCCGGCGCCCATCATCACCCAGGGGAGGTCGAACGCTTTGAGCGCGCCGGTAATGGCCAGCACAAGGCAGGTGCAAAGCACATTGCGCAAGAGCGGCAAAGTCACATAACGCACCCGCTTCCATCCGCTTGCGCCGTCCAATTGCGCGGCTTCGTAAATTTCAGGGGAAATGTTGTTAAGCCCCGTGATGAGTATGACAAAATAGAACCCCACGTACTGCCACATCACGGGCGAAAACATGGTGAAAAGATAGTGGCTTTCATCCTTCCAGTCGATAAACTCGGTCAGGCCGAATACCTTTTGCAGCAGCTGGTTGAGCATACCGCCGTTATACAGGAATATGAGGTTAAATAAAAGGCCGAGCGCAGTCGCGCTGATCACGATGGGGAAGAAATAGACCGTGCGGAAAAACTCATGACCGCGCCGGATATTGTCTACAAGAAGCGCTAAAACAAGCGCGACGCCTACCTGGAATACGATGGTGCATACCATTAAAAGCAGGCTGTTTTTAAGGGCCGTGGCCATCTGCGGGTCGGAAAACAGCTTTGCATAGTTGAGGTACCACGGGTCGTTTAGCCCTTCGGCGGCCGTGCCCAGGCCGGAAATGTGGGAAAAGCTATTGACGACGTTCATCACAAACGGATAGAACAGGTACAGCGCAAGAAACGCAAACGCAGGGATCAGGAAAAAGAAAAGCGGCGACTTCCTTTTGAATATGGTGGAGGTATTGTTCATGTCGTCATCCTCTTAGGCCTTGGGTAACCACTGATTAATCAGCGCTTACTATGAAAAGGGCTGCCCGGGAGACCCGGACAGCCCCGCTTGTTCTGATACCGCTTCTTGTGGGGTGCGGATTTACTTGGAAAGGGCGCTCACTATGGCGTCGGCCGCGGTGATCTTGCCTTCCACGATGTTCTTGATGTTGGCGAACAGATCCGCGCGGCCTTCCGCCTTCAGGCCGTCCTGCGTTGCCCCGGAGATTCCGGTGGCACCCTTGGTCATGGCGAGAGCGTCTTTGACCAGGCTGTTTGCGTCGGCGGGCGGAATGGTGCCGTTCTTGAGCGCGGTGATGGCGGTGGCGCCGAACAGGCTCACCACTTCATCCGTGGTCATGGCCGTTACGAACTGCACCGCCGCTTCGCGCTTCATTGGGTCGTCCCACGCCTTGCGGGTGATGTAGTAACCCATGGAGAGACCGCCGATGATATCGGTCGCCTTGCGCTCGCCCGCGCCTGGCACATAGGTCACGGTGAAGTCGTCGATGCTCGCGGCGTTGTCCACGAACCAGCCGATCTTCCAGCTGCCGTCGATGAGGAACGCTGCCTGATTGTCCGCCATCATCTGCACGGTTTCAGCGTCCGTGGCGGTCAGTGTGTTCTTGGGCAGGTAACCGGCTTTATAGAGCGCGGTGATGTCGTCAAGGCCCGATGCCCACTTCTGCCCAACTTCGTCGGTCGCGCTTGCGGGCAGGGCGATGTGGTTATTTACGCTGCCATGGTTCAATATGGCGAACTCAAACCAGTAGTGCGGGACTTCCTGCAGGGAGACGGCGACGGGGGTGTAGCCCTTTGATTTGATGGCCTCGCAGTCCTTGAGGAACTGTTCCCAGGTGTAGTCCGCGCCGGGTACGGCAACGCCGCAGTCCGCAAGCACTTTCTTGTTCACAAAGAGGCCTTCCCAGTATCCGTTTACGGGCACGGTGTACTTCTTGCCGTCCGCGGGGGAAGCCTGCAGCATGGAATCCTTCATGTTGGAAGCGTAATCCGGATATTCGGCGCGGATCTCATCGATAGAGACGACCTTATTCGCTTCCACGATTTTGTTGGCGTCCACGCCGGAGAAATAGAACAGGACGTCGGGTTCGGCGCCGGTTTCAAAATCCGTCATGACCTTGGATTTCCATTCCTCGTTGGAGGTGGCGGAAGCGTCGAGCACTTCGTTGCCGCTGGCGGCCTGATATGCCTTGTAGGCGGCTTCATAGTTCTGGCGGTTGCCGTCGTCCCCGCCGTAAGAGGTCACGACCACAAGCTGAACGGGGGCTTTGGCCGCATCGGCCGGATCGGGGGCGGGCGCCTGGTTGGCCTCAGGCGCGGCTGTTTCGGCTGCTGCGGGCGCCGGGGCGGGCGTGCAGCCAAAGGACAACACAAGCATGAGCGCTGCGAGCAACAGAGCAAACAGTTTCTTCATTTACCTTGTCCTCCATTTTTGATATTTGGATATGAATAAAAGAAGCGCGTCTTGTGTAAGACAACTATATTTTATCTTTATCAAGAGAACATCAGAATTGCTGCCGTTGCCTTTTTTTGACGCTCGTTGCGCCATTTCATGGCAAGTATTTATAGGGGCAGTGAAATACGCGCGAGCGTATCGCCCGCATCCGTTTCCGATATAGTCAGCCCCGCGCCGCCGCCGTACAGGAGCTTTAAGCGCTGGTTTACGTTTCGTATGCCCACCTGGCCGGGCTTTGAAACGTCCTCCTCCGGGGTTTCTTCAGAGAGCAAACGCTTGATTGCTTCCTTGTCTGTGTCGCTCATACCCCCGTCGTTTTCCACCTCCAGCCGCAGCGTTTCGCCTTCGGCATATATGCGCAGCGTCAGCGTACCGCGCTGGCGCGGGGTGATGCCGTGCTCCACCGCGTTTTCCACCACCGGCTGCATGATGAGCCGCGGAACAAGCAGCGATAAGAGTTCTTCGTCGATTTCCTTGATGACGTGCAACCGCTTGCCCATGCGCACAGAGATGATGTAGAGGTACGCTTCCACAAACGCGAGCTCCTCGCTCAAGTGCGTCATGGGGTTTCCGCCGCGCGCGGTGGCCGCGGAAAGCAGCGTCGAGAGCGCCTCGATCATTCTGGAGACATTGAGGTTGCCCGCCATCCTCGCCTCCCAGTTGATGATCTCGAGCGTATTGTTCAAAAAGTGCGGATTGATCTGGGACTGCAGCGCCTTCATGCGGGAATCCTGCAGGGCAAGCTGCTCATAATAGCTGCGCTCAAACTGCTCCTTCATGCTCATGGACATGCTGTTGAAGCGCTCGTAGAGATACCGGAATTCGGAGCTTGAAGGGAGATCCCTGGCCTGGTAACCCAGTTCGCCTTTTTCTATGATGGCGGCGGCCTCCACCAGACGTTCCACTGGGCGCGAAACCAGCCGGTTGAAGGCAAAGATTGCAATGATAAGCAGGGGCACTACAAATATGCTGATGGGGAGAAGCAGCTTTTGCATGGTGGACAATTGATCCAACAGTTTGGAGCTGTCCACCCGCAGAAAATAGGAAACCTCATGCTGATCGAGTTTTTGGCTAAGTCCAACCGTCACAAGCCCGCCGTTCTCCTCATACTGCATGAGATTAACGAGCTTGCCGTTTTCCGGCGCTTCCGCCCCCTCGCCAAATACCGTGACGGAAGCGCCGTCCAGCGTTACGGTGGCGTCCGTCAGCCAGACGATACCGGTCATCTCCCGGAACAGGACGGCTTTGTCGATCTGCATCACAAGCATGGCATACGGGTCAAAGGAGCTGTCCACCAGGTTTCTTACCATATAGAGCGTTTCATCATGCGCCACAAAGCGGATATTCGTGCCAATTTCAGAGGACAAAGACTGCACGGCATCGTGTACGGTGGCGACATATTTTCGAACAAATCCATATGCGTTGGCGTTGGCGTTGTTGTTGATGTAATAGATGTTATCCGGCTCATTGCAGAAGAACAGCATGGTGGTGGTAAACACATCGTTATAGCGGTATTGGCGTGTCAGGTAGTCGATAAGCGTATCGTAGAGCACCACCTTGTCCGCGTCGTTCCGGTAGGCGGCATATGCTGTGCGGATGGTCGGGTCGTAGGAGGCGGCGCGAGAATCGGAAAACGCCTTCTCCATGCCGGTCTTTACCATGTTGGCGGCATTCTGCGCGCTGACCGTTATGGTATCCGCGATCTGCTGCTTCACCTGGGAATAGGAATACGCGCCGATTACCGCCAAAATGAGCAGCACCGGCAGCACCCAGCACAGCAGCACGATGGTAACGAGCCGCCAACTAAGCGATACCGCGCGTCTTGGTTCATTCTGCTTCATATGTGCCGCCCCGCTTACTTGATGATGGGATATGCGTTATCTTCACAATACCACAACCACGGGCAAGAAAAAAGGCGCCCTATAATCCGTTGACAAGGTAAGGCCTATACCATATATAAAAAGAATTTATAGCATAACACGGGGGAAGAAAAATTCCAAAAGAAAAGCCTTGACAGAAGTATGCGTATTGTGTTTGAATAAATAAAAGATTTTTAATATTAAATTTAATTTTAAAAGGCAATCCATTACAGAAACCAAAAGCATACTGCACGCCATATTCATCCAAATATTCGAAACACCTAAAAAAACAGAAACGGTCATCCGCAAAACATTTATATACGAGAACTGCATGCAGTGAATGAGAAATCAACATTGCTATGGAAGAAGCGTGGCCGACAAAGAAAGGCTGATACCATTTGATTGAAGGTAAAAACATACAAACGGGTGCGGGCAGATATTATCAATATCATGGCGCGCTGAACCGTTTGGGGTTGGAAGTCAGGGAATACGGAGAAAGCGCGTTTGTTTTTTATGCCGATCCTTTGATCGAAAAGAAAACGGGGAACCGTACCAGGGCCGCATTGGAAGCGGCGGGAATCTCATTTTCCGAGCGGGTATGCGAAGATGCGGCTACCGGTGAAACCTTTGCTGCCGCGGCGCAAGCGGTCAGGGAAAGCGGCGCACAAGTGGCCGTTGGCATAGGCGGAGGTAGGATTATCGACATCGCCAAGGCGGCTGCCAATATGGCGGGTATTCGGATTATGACAGTTCCTACTTCTGCCGCGACCTGCGCATCATACGCGCTGTTATATGTAGAATACAGTCCCGACGGCAATATTTCCAACAGCAATTTCCTAAACCATGAGATCAGCTGCGTACTGGCGGATCTCGACTATTTGGTTTCCAATTGTCCCGTACGTTATTTTGTTTCGGGTATTGTGGACGCTATGGCGAAATATCCCGAATATGCCTTCACGACCATGTGCCTGGGCGGCAGCGGATATATAGCCCCGTTGCGCTGCGCCATGGTCCTCGCGGAGTATACCTATAAGTATTATCTGGAAAACGCCGCGCAGGCTGTCGCGGATTTTCAGCAAGGGCTGACGACGCCTCTTGTAGAGGACATCATAAGTCTGAACATGATGATAACAGGCATTTTGTCGGATTTGTCCGTCGGCGGGAAGTCTTTGGCCATAGCGCATAACTTCTATGATGCTATTTGTCGTTTGCATCAGGATATACGAAAAGAATATCTTCATGGGGAATTGGTTGGCATGGCATTGCCCCTTCAACTGGCTGTAAACGGGGCTGATGAAGAAGAAATACGTGAACTGCAGAAATTTTTGCGTATTTTATCCGTTCCGGTTACTTTGGAGGAGATCGGATTTCCTGACGATGTGAATGCTCTGAATGAACTTTGTGATTACATTTATGCCGTTACAAGGTTTGAGAGCGAAGCATTGAAAGCAAACATCCGGTTGGGACTGGAATGGCTGAAATAAAATAAAGGAAGAAAGGCGAAGAAAATGAAGAAGACAAAATCTGCTCTTGCTCTGTTGCTTGCACTGTTGATGGTGGTTGGTATGCTCTCCGGCTGTGCCGGAGGAGCCTCCAACGCGCCTGCTGCCAATGCGGCATCCGCTGCCCCTAACACAACCGCCCCGGAGGCCGAGACACCCGCTGCCCAAGGCGATCAGCCGGTTTATCGCATTGGCTTGGCCGCGATGCTTACCGGAGATAACGCCCTCAATGGTGAACGTATGCAGAAGGCCAGCGAGATGGTTCTGGCCCAGTATAACGAGGCTGCCGGTTATGAAAAGTTCATCCTGAACGCTGAAGATGACCAGACATCCCAGGAAGGCGCCCTGACCGCAGTGCAGAAGCTGATCTCGGATGGCTGCGTCGCGATCATTGGGCCTCACAGAAGCTCCAATGCCTTGGCGGTTTCCGATACCGTGAAGAACAATGGCGTATCCGTTCTTGTCGGCGGTACTTCCGTTTCCATTGACGGAAGCAATCCCTATATGTTCCGTACCCGCGCATCCGATGCGATCATGGCTGAGGTGGCGGCAACGTTCTGCAAGGACAAGCTGGGCGCTGCGAAGGTCGGCCTGCTCCACGCATCCGACGAATACGGTTCCGGCGGCGCAAACACCGCGATGGCTTACTTTGAGGCCAATGGCATTGAATATGTCGATCAGCCGCACAACGTGAACGACGTTGATTTCAGCACTTCCATTCTTGCCCTTCAGGCTGCGGGCGTTGACACAGTGTTTATTTGGACCCATGACTCTGAGATGGCGATCATCGCACAGCAGCTGAATACTTATTTGCCTGATGTTCCCGTAATCGGTTCCCCCGGCGCTACGTTGGATAACGTGCTGAATCTTTGCGAGGCGGAATGGGTTGACGGCTGGTATTCCGTTACGGATTTCGTATCCACCTCCACCGAGGCTGTGGTCGTTGATTTCGTAAAAGCGTTCAAAGCGCTCTATGGCGAGACCCCTGATTTATATGCGGCTGCGTACTACGGCGGCGCGGTGGCCGTTTGCGAAGCCATTTTGCGCGCTGAGGCAAAGGGAGAGGTAACCCGGGATGCCGTACGCGACGCCCTTGCGGAGACCGACGAGCTGGTTCTGCCCTCCGGTACCTTCTATTGTGATGAGAAGAATGATCTGGTTCATAGCTGCACGATAGCGAAACTGGCGGGTAAAACCCCTGAGTTCTACGATAGCGTTGTTCTGGGAAAATAAGAAATACTCTACAGGAAGTCGTATTTGCAAGATGCTCCTGCCAACGAGTATCGGTTGGCAGGGGCATCCATTGGACATAAGGAGAAAACGCTATGGAGACAATGATCGTTCAACTTCTGATCAGCGGCATCGCATATGGACTGATTTACGCTCTGGTTGGAATCGAGTATACATTGGTCTGGAATTCCTCCGGGCTGCTTAACTTCAGCCATGATAAGCTCATTACCTTAGGCGCGTATATATTCGGCGGAAGTATGATTCTTCAAATGAATATGGCGTATCCGGTGGCAATTATTGTTTCGTTGGCAGTCATGGGGGCTGTGGGTGCATTGCTGGCAGCAGGGGTTTTCAATCGTTTGCACAGTATGCGTTCCAATATTTTTGCGATTATTGGGACGGTGGTTCTTGCGAAGATCATTTCCGAATTTATCAGATTATTCTGGGGGTCCGGCAATATGCGTGTCTCCGGCTGGCTGGATCAGACATATATGGTTGGAAAATTTGCGATCACATCCGCAAACATCGTCATTTGTATCGTAGCGGTTACGCTTGTTGTGCTTCTGCAGATATTCTTTAAATTTACAAAGACGGGCAAGGCCATGCGATGTGTGGAGCAAAACAAGAAAGCGGCCGCTCTGATGGGGATCAATGTTAACAAAAGCATTTGTATTACAACGGGAATCAGTTCTATTATCTGTGCGGTGATTGGGTTTTTGATTATTCCTTTGGTCAATATCAGCGCCACGATGGCGGCCACAATCGGGCTGAAGGGGTTTTGCGCGGGCGTTATCGGCGGATTCGGATATATACCCGGCGCGATACTCGGCGGCATTTTTATTGGTCTGGTGGAAAATATGGCGACTTTGTTTATTCCTGCGGTTTACAAAGATGCGGTTTCCTTTATTTTATTAATCGTTTTCTTGGTCATCAGACCTTCCGGTTTCCTGGGCAAGCGAGCGTAAGGGGGTGACACGAAATCATGGCAACGAAACAACCCGCTAGAAACAGAAGCCTCATTTTGTATATTGTAGTTTCCACTTTGGTGCTGTGCTTGCCGCTTTTTGTGAACAACGATTATTGGACTGTGGTGTTTATCCGCGTGCTGCTTAATATCATTGTTGCGTTGGGTTTGAATTTTATCACCGGTTTGATCGGTCAGATGAACCTTGGTACTGCCGGCATCTATGCGCTGGGGGCGTATACCTCAGCCCTGCTTACAACCAAGACGGGCTGTTCCCCCTGGATGGGTATTTTGGCAGCCATTGTGATGGGCCTTATTATCGGCGTTGTTCTCGGCTATCCCAGTTTGCGCTTAAAAGGGGTCTATCTGTCGTTGACGACGATAGGATTTACACAGATTGTAACCCTGTTTCTGAACAATATGACCCGTTTAACCGGGGGATCGCAGGGCGTTAAGGGGATCCAGCCCTATTCCCTGTTTGGATTTTCATTCAATACATATCTAAGGTCCTACTACCTATATGTGGCTTTTGCGATCATCGCGCTTTTTGTGGCACAGCGCATTGTCAGCTCGAAATGGGGGCGGTTATTCCGTTCACTGCGGGATAATACGGATGCCGTTGAAATGAGCGGCGTCAATATTGCTTCGGTAAAGATCAAAGCATTTACCACATGCGCGATCTTTGGCACCATTGCCGGCGCTCTGTACGCGCATTTTTACGGCTATATCAATCCTTCCACCTATACGCTGGATGTTTCTATGAATTACGTACTGATACTGCTTGTAGGAGGACTCGGCTCTGTACCCGGTGTGATGTTTGGCGCGGGGATTGTTACGATATTGCCGGAATTGCTGCGCGAGTTAGGAGATTATTATTTGATTGCGTTCTATGGGATCATATTTGCCGGCATATTGATGTTCCCAAACGGATGGATCGATGCGGTGGGCAGAGGTGTGAAAAAACTGGCCGGCTTGTTTCGTAAATCCAGCACGGAAGGAGGAAGCCGTCAGTGAGCAGCGTTATTCTGAAACTGACCGACATATCCAAACGCTTCAGCGGGCTTTTGGCGGTGGACGGCCTGAATATTGATGTGAAAGAGCATACCATCCATTCCCTCATTGGCCCCAATGGAGCCGGGAAAACGACCGCTGTGAATTTGATTACGGGCGTACTGCCGCTTACGACGGGGAAAGTGGAGTTTAACGGCGAGGATATTACCGGCTTGAAGACATTTGAAATTGCCAGAAGGGGGATCGGGCGCACCTTTCAAAATATTAAGGTGTTTCCTACCATGACATTGCTCGAAAACGTGATGGTAGGCGGCCATCAGCTGACCAGGATTGGTATCGTCCGCGGGATACTCGATTTTAAAAATACGCGCAAGGAAGAGAAAATGCTCCAGGAGAAGGCGGAGGCGCTGCTGAACAAACTTGGGATGTATGACCTGCGCAACGAATACATGAAGAACCTGCCCTACGGACGGCAAAAAATTTCCGAGATCGCCCGCGCGATGATGACGGACCCCAAGCTCATTCTTCTGGATGAACCGGCTGCGGGGTTGAATCCTTCGGAACGGGCGGAATTGGTATCTGTTATACAAAAGTCCTTTGAGGAGGGGTTCACATTCTTCCTCATTGAACACAACATGGATGTGGTAATGAATTTAAGCGATCATATTACCGTACTGTCCTTTGGACGCATGATTGCGGAAGGCGACCCGGCGGCAATCAAAAACGACGACGAGGTCATCAAGGCGTATTTGGGCAGCGCCTATGTAAAACTGAAGCAAGAGCAGAGCGCAGAATAGGAGGGAACAGAGAATGTTGAAAGTATCCGATATTGACACCTTCTATGGAAACGTTCAGGCCCTCCACAATATTTCAATTGAAGTGGCGGAAAAAGAAATTGTAGCCGTTATTGGTTCAAACGGCGCGGGGAAATCCACCCTGATGAATTCCATAAGCGGTACGGTTCCTGTCAAACAGGGGAAGATCGAATATCTGGGAAAAGATATCACCAGCCTGAAGGCGCATCAAATAACAGCGCTGGGGATCGTTCAAATTCCGGAGGGACGGGAAGTGTTTCCAAATATGACCGTGCTTGAAAATCTGGAGATGGGAGGATACACCATTCGCCGCACCCGAAAAGAGCTGCGTGAAAAGCTGGAGGCGATGTATGCGTTGTTCCCCCGTTTAAAAGAGCGCAGAACACAAAAGGCAGGCTGTTTATCCGGCGGCGAACAGCAGATGGTGGCGATTGCGCGTGGATTGATGGCCAACCCAAAACTATTGATGTGTGACGAACCTTCCTTGGGCCTGGCGCCAATTATTGTTGACGATATGTTTGAGATTTTTAAGCGTATCAACAAAGAGATGGGCATCCCTATCATCATCGTAGAACAGAATGCTTTCATGGCGCTTAGCATTTCGCAAAGATGCTATGTGCTGGAAAACGGCGCCGTGATCGATAGCGGGTTAAGCGCACGGCTGTCCAAGCAGGATACGATTATCAAAGCGTATTTGGGCGGGTGATGCGATCCGCTTGGTAAAATCTAAATATAAAATATTAAATTTAATATTGACTTTGATTTAAAGTGGCTCTATTATAATTACAGGATAAATGGTTTGCAGCAATTCAGGAAAACCCAAACTCAATTCACACAGTGTGTGCCAAATCAAGAAATAGGAGAAAGCTTATGAAAGACGTAAAGAAATCCTTTGGTATCTGCCCCGCTTCCATGACGATTTGGAATCCTGACCAGACCTACAACAAGAAGGGTATGGAGAAGTACCTCACCTGGCTGATTGACAATGGCGCACAGACCATTTCCGTATGCGGGAGCACCGGTGAAAACATTGCCATGAATATGGAAGAACAGAGGGAGATCATCGCGCATGTGGCCAGCTTCCTTAATGGACAGGTTCCCCTGGTTTGCGGCACTGGCAGATATGATACGCTCAACACCATTAAGATGAGCAAATTTGCAGAGGATCAGGGTGCTGACTGTGTGATGGTTATTCTCCCCTTCTATCTCAACCCCCACAAGAAGGCTGTTATGCAGCATTTCCGTGATCTGCGCGCTGCTCTGGATATCGAAATCATGGTTTACAACAATCCCTGGTTTGCCGGCTATGAGCTGAATACACAGGAGGTTTCCGCTCTGGTTGAGGATGGAACAATTCAGTGCATCAAAGCCGCTCACGGCGATCCGAACCGTGTACACGAGCTCAAATATGCCTGCGGTGACAAGCTCACTGTGTTTTACGGTCACGATTACTGCGCAATGGAAGGCCTGCTGGCCGGCGCTGATGGCTGGCTCTCCGGCTTCCCTGCAGTTCTGCCCAGGCAGTGCCGCGCATTGCAGGATGCTTGCTTTAAGAAGGATGTTGACGCTGCGAAGAAAGCGCAGAACAACATTCAGGATTATATAAACTACTTCTTCTACGACAAGGTAAACGGCGTGCCTCACTGGCAGGAAATTTGCAAATACACCCTGCAGGCGCAGGGCCTGGATTTTGCCGGGCTGCCCCGCAAGCCGCTTGGCGAGCTGGATGCACAGAACAAGAAGAAGATCGATACGCTGCTTGCCAACATGGAATAAGCAATGCGCTTGACTCAGCGCGTCCGTTAAGGCGGTATCTGAATATCGGCGTGGGCAAATCACGCCGATATTTATCTAACTGGTGCTATCGGTTGAGCGTGTGCTACCGTTGTATAAATAGGTATAGCAGATTGGAAACTAAATAGCAGTGTCCGCATCTCCATCCCCTTATCGGTTTGTCTTGCGCAGCACACATTGTCAGGGTATATTGGTTTAAAAATACTTGACAAAATATAATTGTAAATGTTAATTTAAAAAGTAGTGTGTTTTGTATTTTAAATTTAATTGCAGGGCACGGCAAGTATAAGTTGATAACAGATGGAATGATGAAAGATGCGAATTAAGAAAAATTTGGATGAGGCAATTTACGAGAAACTGCTCGATAGTATTCTTGCAGCACGATGGAATTCCGGCGATGTCATCTCAATTGAGAGCATTTGCGGTCAATATGAGGTCAGCAGGACTCCCGTAGTGCAGGCGATCAAGCGTTTGACGGCGGAAGGTTTAACAGAGTTTTTACCAAACGGCAAGGTGCGTTTCCCCCTCTTTGACGAGAAACAGGTAAACGATGTTTGCTTTGTAAGGAAGCTCATTGAACTGACAGCCGGGCAAATTATATGCGAGAATAAGTTTGAGGTAGCGACTCCCGAGCTGCATGAATGCATGCTCGAGTGCAGCCGTCATAAGCGACACGGCGAGTTTCATCTGGCCAGTCAGGCCGATTTGAACCTGCATATGATGATCGTTCGTGGAACCGGAAATGATTATCTTGCGGATTTATATGCGCTTGCGCAAAAGAAGTTTATGGCGATCAACTACCTGAATAAGACCGAAAACGACGTGGTAACCGATACGGCTATCTCGCAACATGAAAGTATGTTTGTTGCGCTGAAGAATTGGGACTACGATGCGTTTAAGGTCGTTATCGAACAGCATCTTGGGGATGCGCGCGCGAAAATTTTAGAGTGCAAGCATGAAAGAATAGATGCGGCGCTATAAGCATCCGGTTGCCTTCCTTATTTTCGAGCAGATATGATTGGAATCTGATAACGCTGCTCATGATACTGATAATAAAGACACTGCTGTAAAGTTTTTATAAGCGGTGTCTTTCGTTTTGGATGGATTGGCGCAAAGCGCATAAGCCGGGGCTGCGAAGAAACAAGGCTGATTAGGGAGGCTCAAGACATGGCATACAAATATTTGGACTATCATGGGTTACACGATTTGACGGTTGAGGTTTTTACCAGATACGGATATGTTAAAGAGGACTGCGAAGCCATTGCGGATGTGCTGCTCGCTTCGGATAAATTTGGCATCGAATCACATGGAGTACAGCGCCTGATCATGTACGTGAATTCCATTAAGGTAAACCGTATAAATAAAGACGCCGTTCCTGAAATCGTCGCACAGACGCCGGTATCGGCCGTAATTGACGCGCACGATGCGTTTGGGCAGCCTGTATCCGTTAAAGCGATGCAACTGGCTATTGATAAGGCAAAACAGAACGGCGTGGGCATCGTGCTGGTGCGCAATTCCAACCACTATGGCATTGCGGGCTACTATTCGAAAATGGCGGCGGACGAGGGACTTATGGGCGTATCCATGACCAATACGGAAGCGCTGGTTGTTCCTACGTATGGTAAACAGCCAATGCTGGGAACAAACCCCATTGCGGTATCTATACCGGCGTCCCCGCATCCCTTTCACCTGGATATGGCGACCAGCGTAGTCCCGGCGGGCAAGCTGGAGGTTTATGCAAAAGCGGGCAAGCAAATGCCGGACGGCTGGTTGATTGACGCCGACGGCCGCGCAAATACGGATCCCAATGAGTTCCTGAATATTCGGGCAACGAAATCGGATGGCGGCATCTTTCCTGTGGGCGGGGAAGGGGAAACCCATGGCGGCCATAAGGGATATGGACTGTCGTTGTTGGTGGAGATCCTTTGCGGCATTTTTTCCGGTGGAAGAACCAGCAACTATGTTCGCGTTGTACCACAGGTGGATAAGATGTGCCATTTTTTTATGGCCATCGATTATGGGATGTTCGGCGATAAAAAGGAAATTGAAGATCATTTGACCCAATACCTGAATGAGTTAAGAAACGCCCGCCTGGCCGATGGGCAGGAGCGAATTTATACGCATGGCGATAAAGCCTATGAGTCCTTAGAACGTGTAAACCAGACTGGCGTTAAGGTCAACGATAAGACATATGGCGAAATGACCGATATCTGCGAGGAACTGGGAATTGATCCTTATAGGTATTTGGTTGAAAAGTAAGTTGGAGGGACAGCAATGAGCGTCTATGATGAACTCCTGAGAAAGGACGAGATGCCGGTATTCTACAGGGTAGAAAACAGGATTCCTGCGGTAACCCTTGAAGATCCTGCCATGGCCGTACGTCAGGCCATAAAAAACAGGCAGGTATTGAATAAGATTCATGCAGGCAATACGGTGGCGATTGCGACCGGCAGCAGAGAGATTTGTAACATTGCGCTCATTATCAAAACGCTTGTTGCAGAGTTAATAGCCGTTGGGGCCAAACCGTTTATCGTGCCGGCGATGGGCAGCCATGGCGGCGCTACCGCTGAGGGGCAGGAAAAGATACTCAATGATTATGGAATTGTGGAGGAATATGTGGGGGCACCCATTCGTTCCTCCATGGAAACCGTTTGTCTTGGCCGTACAAAGGAGCACGGATTTGAGGTGCATTTGGATTACAATGCGTCCCAGGCCGATTGGATTGTCCCTGTTGGAAGAATCAAGCTTCATACAGATATCAAAGGCCCGATTCAAAGCGGGCTGATGAAGATGATTGTCATAGGCCTTGGCAAACAGGCCGGAGCGGCAATTTGCCATGCGAATGGCTTTGGTGAAATGAGCGCCAATATTGTGGAGATTGGTAAGGTGATTCTGGAAAAGAGCCCGGTACTGTTTGGCTTGGGGATCCTGGAAAACGCACGGCATAAAACGTACCGCATCGAGGCGGTCCCGGCAGAACGAATTTTGGAAGAAGAGCCCGTTTTATTGATGGACGCCGGCCGTCAGCTTCCGCATATCCCTTTTGAGAAGCTTGATATGCTTATTGTGGATCAGATGGGAAAGGACATCAGCGGGGCGGGAATGGATCCTAACGTGACGGGCCGTTCGTCCATAAACGGAATAACGGCGCCGTTTGCAGAGCGGCTTGTGGTTCTTGATCTAACGGAAAATTCCCATCATAACGCTTCCGGCATAGGCAATGCGGATGTAATATCCGAGCGAACATTCCAAAAGATCGATTTGGAGCAAACCTATCCGAATTGCATCACGTCCTGCGACGTAACAGGGTTTAAGCTGCCGGTTATCATGCCAAATGACCGTTTGGCGTTTAAACTGGCCCTGCATACCATAACGGGGGCGAACGAAGCGGCAGGGTACCGTATTATGTGGATACGGGATACGAATCATCTGCAAAGCTTTTATATCACGCAGCGTTTGATGGACGAAGCGCTGAGCAAGGCGCAGTTGTTGGTGGATAAAACGCCGCTGGCCGTTGTGTATGATGAAAACGGGTATGTAACGGGATTTAAGCCGCTTTAATCGGGTTGTGAAATGGAACGGATTCTAACAAGCCTTTCAGTCTTAATTGAATTTTTCCTGTTTGTCGCCTTGGGGTTCGCCGGGAAAAAGTTGAAGTTCTTTGATAATAAAGTATTGGACGGCGCGGTCGAGCTTCTGATGAAGGTGGCGGTGCCCGGGGCGATTTTATCCTCCGCATCTGCCATTGAGGTGAATGCGCAGACCGTTCAAAATGCGTGCATGCTGGTGCTGATTTATACTCTGGGCTTTGCGGTATGCATTGCCGGAGCGAATACCGTGAGCAGGCTCTCCTTTATCCCAAAGGAGGAAAGGCCGTATGTTGTCGGAACGATTACCTTTAAAAACATTTCCTTTATGGGGTTCCCTCTTTGCATTTCCGTATTGGGAAAGGGAAGTTTGTTCTACGCCGCGCTGTGTATGGTGGTATTCAATCTGCTGCACTGGAGCTACGGAATATACCTCTATTCGGGCCAAGGAAAGCTGTGCATAAAATCGGTACTCGCCAACACGTCGATGGTTAGTATATTCCTCATGCTCGTGCTGGTGGCGTTTCGGGTGCAGCTTCCGGAGATTGTTTGGGATACCCTCGGCATAGCGGGCAACATGTGCACACCACTTTCCCTGTTGGCGGTCGGTATGATGCTCGCAGATGTGCAATTCAAAAAAATGCTGACAGACCCGGTCATGTATCTGGTATCGGTTTGCACGCTTGTTTTGTTTCCCATCGCTACACTCGGGCTTGTATCACTCCTCAGACCGGCTGACGAAGTGGCGGCGATTCTGCTGTTGCTTTCGGTAACTCCGTCGGCCACCATGAATGCGGTGATGGCCAAGCGGTACGGTTCTGCGGGAGAGTTCGTGTCGCTGATGGTGCTGCAGACCATGCTGCTGTGCCTGGTAACCATTCCCACAATAACGGTTTTGTTGTTTCATCAGTACTTATAGAAAGCAAAGGAGAAAGAATATGGATTACGCCAAAGAATCCCTGCGGCTGCATGCAGAATGGAAAGGAAAGATCGAGGTCGTCGCCACCGTGCCCGTCAAAACAAAAGAGGATCTGTCCCTTGCCTACACCCCCGGCGTGGCGCAGCCCT
>JAVBWI010000026.1:0-241284 GCA_036677445.1 Clostridia bacterium | reverse complement strand
TACTTCCTCACGCTTCCTTGCTCACTGGGACTTCGCCTCGCTTTTTCGCCCACCGGGCGGGCTCGGCTCCGTCCCCTCTCGGGCGGGACAGCTTGTTTATTGTAGCAAACACGCTCGTCTATGTCAACAGCTTTTTCACATTTTCTTTTAGAATTCGACGAAGAAAGTAGGCATATCCGGCAAAGGCCCGCAAACAGGAGTTTACGGGCATTTGCCGCAACGAGTTCATGCAACTTGCCGTCGCTCAGCCCGGCGGCCAGCCCAATTCCCTGCCGCCTAAAAGATGCATATGCATGTGCATCACAGACTGCCCGCCGTCCTTGCCCGTGTTATACACAAGGCGGAAGCCTTTGTCTGCAACACCCAGCTCCGTCGCCAGCTTTTGCGCCACACGGAACATGTGGCAGAGCAGCGCGTCGTCTCCGGGGGTAAGCTCCATAACGGAAGCCACGTGCTTCTTGGGAATGATGAGCACATGCACAGGCGCCTGCGCGTTGATGTCGAAAAACGCCAGCACCTGTTCGTCCTCATATGCCTTTTTACTGGGGATATCCCCCGACGCGATCTTGCAGAATATGCAGCCGTCCATAGTTTCGCCTCCTTATACTATGATCATTTTATCGGCATGGTTTACGAAATTGGTTCGCCCAATGCGGTTTTATTTTGTATTCCGGTGATGCGCACGCGCTGCAGCATCCCCAACCGGCCCCCTGTAAAGCGTACACGAATATAGTTGCCAGCGTACCCCTCGCTATACCCGTCAAAGGTTTCTTCCGCCAGCACAAGCTGCTCGCTGCCTATCCGGGCATGCAGATACGCCTGCTCCAGCCGCTTGCCCAGTGCGATCAATTCATGCGCGCGGCGATCTTTTTCCGCTTTTTCAACCTGCCCCGGCATATCCGCCGCTTTTGTGCCGGACCTTCGGGAATACGGAAATACATGCAGGCGGGCGAATGCCATGCGCTCGACAAACGCCAGCGTCTCATTGTGCTCGGCTTCCGTCTCGCCGGGAAAACCGGCAATCACATCCGTCGTGAGCGCGCAATCCGGGAATACCGCACGAAGCCGCCGCGACGCCTCTTCATATTCTGCGGGCGTATAACGGCGGCGCATGCGCCGGAGCACCGTTTCGCTGCCGCTCTGCATGGAAAGATGGAACTGCAGGCATAGTTTATCCGTAGGTACGGCGGCCAGCGCAGATACAAAGGCGCCATCCACCAGCGCAGGTTCCAGCGACCCCAAGCGGATACGTCCGATGCCGGACACATCCGCCGCGAACGCCACAACGTCCGCAAGGGTAGGCATATCCGGCAAGTCCTTGCCATAGCTCATCAGATGGATGCCGGTCAAAACGACTTCAGGCGAGCCGGATCGGCCCAGCCGCATCAGTTCCGCCTTGATCTCTTCCAACGGACGAGAACGCACCGGCCCGCGCGCGTAGGGGATGATACAGTAGCTGCAGTAGCGGTCGCAGCCATCCTGAATTTTTAATTGTGTGCGTGTCCGCACATTTTGCGCGGCGGCCGGCAATGCTTCAAATGCGCGCGCCTTTTGGATATCCTCCACCGTGCTGCGCTGTTCGCGCGCGCTTTCCACCAGTTCCACCAAACGGGAACGGTGCTGCGTGCCGACAATCAGCCGCACGCCGGGAAGCTTCTTCACTTCCTCCGGCGCGCGCTGCGCATAGCAGCCAACCACGGCGATGAGCCCGTCCGGATTGTGCGCATGCGCCCGGGAAATCATCTGCCTGGATTTTTTATCGCTGACCTGCGTAACGGTGCAGGTGTTTATCACGTAGACATCCGCAGCGGATTCAAAGGGTACGGTTTCGTACCCGGCATTCTCAAACATCGTCCGCATGGAGTCCGTTTCCTGCTGGTTTACCTTGCAGCCCAATGTGAAGAAAGCGACACGCCGCACATTAGCCCTCCAATTCGTAAAGTACCATTGCGAGCATGGACATGCCCGCTGTTTCCGTACGCAATATGCGGGAGCCCAGGCTCACGGCTTTCGCCCCCCACCCGGTAATCCGCTCGGCCTCGCTTTGCGAAAACCCGCCCTCCGGCCCGATGATCAAAGCAATATCCCGCGCTTGAGTTCCCCTCAGCACCTGTTTGAGAGAAATCTGCCGTTCTCCCTCATAGGCAAGCAATATCAGCTCATGGACTGTAAGATCACAGTCGTCGAGCGCCGCAAGCGGCATGACCTGCGGCACAATGCCACGCCGGGATTGCTTGGCCGCCTCGTATGCCACACGCTGGTAGCGGATTTGCTTTTTTTCGAACTCCCCGTCGGGCTTGACCACACAGCGTTCCGTCGTAACCGGCACAACAGCAAAAACGCCGAGCTCTACGCATTTTTGCACGATAACTTCCATCTTGCCGATTTTGGGCAGCGCCTGATACAGTGTGATATGATGGGCGGGTTCCGTAATACAGGCATGCCGTTCCAATAAATCAACCTGCACCGATTGCTTATCGGCGCTGCGTATGCGCGCGGCATACTCCAAAGCATGTCCGTCGCAAAGGGTGATGATATCGCCACTTTGGAGTCGCAGAACGCGCGTGATATGCGCTACGTCCTCGCCAGTGATGCTGGCGGTATCACCCGTTACTGCCGCGGGATCGATAAAGAAGCGATCCATTGCGTCCTCCCCAACAATATGGTCGTAGTATCGTTTACAGCCTGCGCGTTAAAAACGCTACCCAGCCCGACTGCTGAGAGCTGCCTTCGGGGGTTTCCTCTGCCGAACGCAGCTTTTCGAGTACCGTAAAGCCTGCCGATATAAGCGCCGCCCGCACCTCTTCCGCGCGCTCGTCGATAATGCCCGAGCAAAGGAACAGCCCTTGCTGTTTCACAAAGTTCTTTACAAGCGGACAGAGGGCTATGACCACATCCGCCACGATATTGGCCGCCACGATATCATACCCCGTGCCTATGCTGTTCTGCAAGGCGGTATCCGCCAGTATGTTGCCAACACGAATGCCGCACCGGGTGGGGTCAATTCCGTTCATATCGATATTGTCCCGCACCACCCGCTCCGCAACGGGGTCGATATCCACGCACAGCGCGTTTCTCGCGCCCAAAAGCAGCGCGGCGATGGCCAATATGCCGCTGCCGCAGCCCAGATCCAATATTGTATCGCCGGAACGCACCTGCCGCCCCAGCACCTCCAGGCACATGCGCGTGGTATGGTGCGCGCCTGTGCCAAACACCATGCCCGGGTCCATCAGCACCACCGTGCGCCCATGGGTCAGCGCGGGCGTAAGCGTCCCCGCTTCCCAGGAGGGGCAGATTAACAGGCGCTCTCCTATGGGCGTGGGCTTGTAATACCGCTTCCAGTTGTTCGCCCAATCCTCTTCATCCATACCGGACTCCCACACCGTCAACGGCCCTATGTCGATATCCGCCGGTATGCCGCGCAACCGCTCGATAGCGGCTCGGGCAGATGCAAGCAGAGGCTGGTTTTCGGGTATATCCGCAATATACGCCTTTACACAGGGGCCGTTTTGCGCGGCCAATGCCACGGCGTCCGCAAAATCCCAATAAGGCGCTGTGTGCCGTAAAAAGGCCGACACGCGTTCACTGCTTTCTTCTATTGAAAATTGTTCCACGCCCGCGGTACTAAGCGCCCCGCATACCATATCCAGCCCCGCATCCGTGGTATATACGGCAAATTCAATCCATTTCATCTGTGTATCCATCCGTTACCGTTTCTTTAACGGCTATTTTGCGCCCTTCGGCTTCAAAAAACGCCGCTTGATGCAAAAACGTCAAGCGGCGCAAATGCCCTGCCTAAACCATGCGTTTGTTATGCGGCCGACTGATCCAGGTTGGGGATATCGTCAGTCCCGTTACCTTGATTTGCCGCCCCGTTGGCTCCTTCCACGGGCGCTGCACCCGCCGCGGGAACCGCGCCCTCCGGTATGGACGTGGTCAGCGGATTCCCGGTTCCAATGCTGATTTCCGCCTCGTTGCCGCGATATTTATCCTGGTACAGGTATTCCGAACTATCCAGCTTACCGTTGACATATTTATCGCGGTAGGCCTTGGCGACAAAGCCGTCGTGCGCCGCTACCCTTTGCAGCTGATAGCCGATGGGTATGGTAGGGTCGTCGGTATATTTGATCTCGGTTTGCGGAGTCGTCTCGACGATCTCGCTGCGGGTCTTGTAGGTAACACCTTCGGGCAAGGGTTTACCGTATATCGAAACCGTAATATTGAGATAGCGGTCGCTTTCCGGGTCATTTGTGACATATAGGAAGAGATACATCGGCGCGCCGGTATCGTTCTGGAACTTCAAATCTATACCGCTGCTGTCCACCGTCGCATCCAGCCCCTTGGGCACATAGTCGGAAGGAATGGAATGCGCTTTGCGGTCCGTTACGGGAACATTGCCGCACAGAAGCGCGTTATAGAGCGTTGTGCTCACCTGGCAGATGCCGCCGCCGGCCTGCAGCGTATATTCCTTGCCGCCGCTGATGCCGTTGGCTTCCTTCCATCCGCCGGCTTTGGTGCGCATGCCTACCCAGCCGTTAAAGCTCCACTCCTCATTGGGCTGCACCACATAACCGTTGATTCGTTCCGCCGCCTTTTTAATATTAAATACGCGGTTTTTTATAATCTCATCCGAGCTGCTTTGACGAAAGCGCGTTGTATAGGTGGAAATACGCTTGGTATTTTCCTTGATAAAGTCCATCGTCATTGTCGGGGAACTGGGGTCGAATACCGGTTCGAGCGTATCCTGATACCGTCCCTCGCGCAGAGCCGTTTCAATAATATCCGCCGTGGACTCCGCGTTGAGCGTAAGTCCGTCCTGCCCCTCCACAAATTCAAAGCTCTGCACATTGTTTTCGTCGAGAGACGGTACGGCGTGCGGTTCGATGGGCGCGGTGTTCGCCTCGGATGCAATGGTATTGAGCCGGTTGGTAAGCGCCGTGCGGTTTGCGCTAAGCGTCACAAAGAACGCTTTGCCCTGCGTTTTCAACGACTCCCGCGTCTCGGCATTCTCGCTTAAGGAGCCTTCCCTGCCATACGCCATGGCCTGTGTGAGCACGTCGTCCGTATCGGCGCTCAGGCTCATATCCGCCGCCGTGAACGCCCAACTGTTGCCGTCATGCTGCAATGTGACGGACACGCCGTTCAGCTTTGCGGAAACGGCCTGCTCTATAAGCGGCTTGGCTTCTTCCAGACTCAATCCGCTTACGTCTATACCTTCCACCTTGATACCGTCCAGGAACTTTGTGCCGTTTTGCATATAGTCGAGCATGGTCGGGTCTTCCGTTCCGCCCGAAAGCAGGAGTATGCCCGCCACCACCAGAAGCAATGCGCCAAACACGATGAGCGCCAGACGCAGAAACTTTTGCGAGCGGGTCGGCCTCTGTTTACGTTTGCCGCCGTTTCCGCCCGAGCCGGATGCACCGGTGCGGCCTGCCTGCGGCGCCGCCCGCCCTGTGCTGTTTGATGTACGGGAAGCGTTCCCGCTTGTACCGCGGGAAGCCATATATACACCGTGTGAGGCAACCGAATCCGCCGCCATCGGCTGTTTCATATAATTAGGTAGCTGCGGCCCCTGCTCCGATTGATATGCGCGGCGCTGACCTTGCTTGTCTCGATCCATTTCCTGCTCCTTATCCGGGTTGCTTGTTCATCGTTTCGGTTCACCCGCAACGTTATATTATTATACACCAATCCGTTTGCCGCCTGCAACATTCCGCGTCAATGCCGCCAAATGTTTCTAGAATATTTGCAAATTCTATATGGCGTGCTAAAATACCCATGCAGCCACTATCCATAGCGTTTACAGCGTTTAGTGGATAGACGCAGATTTTCCGCACAAGGAGAGGCACATGTTCCATGTTGTACTGGTCGAGCCGGAGATCCCGCAAAATACCGGCAACATTTCCCGCACCTGTGCGGTGACGGGGAGCGTGTTGCATTTGGTGCGCCCGCTGGGGTTTTCGGTGGATGACAGGCAGCTAAAGCGCGCGGGGCTGGATTATTGGCACTGCCTGGATATTCGCTATCATGACAGCTTTGAGGAAGTGGAGCGACAATTTCCTGACGGACGTTTTTTTCTGTGTTCCACCCGTGCGAAGCAGTGTTATGCGAATGCAGCATACCGGGACGGGGATATTCTGGTATTCGGAAAGGAGACGGCGGGCCTCCCGCAAGCGCTGCTGGACCGGCGCGCGCAGGACGCCGTACGTATCCCCATGGGCGAGGGCCTTCGCTCGCTCAATCTATCCAATGCTGTGGCCGTTGTGCTGTATGAGGCGCTGCGCCAGACCGGTTTCCCTCGAATGCATTGATTCGATTGTTTTGATTTGCCGGCGAATTCTTCTTGCAAAACAAAACTTCAGCCCCAGGCCGGATCATTTCGGTCTTCACACGGCTGTCGTGCAAATTCTTCTTGCAAAACAAAACTTCAGATGGTAGAATACGTTTGTTTGATTTTAATCGTTAGCGGTATCGCATGGCAAGGAGGTGTAACAGAATGGGTAAATATTGCGAAGTATGCAAAAAGGGCACCATGTCCGGCAATTTGGTGAGTCACTCCAACCGTAAGACAAAGCGCGCCTGGGCACCTAATGTGCAGCGCGTGCATGTGTTGGTTGATGGTGCGCCGCGCAAGATGGATGTCTGCACCCGTTGCCTCCGTTCTGGCAAGGTCGCCCGCAGCGTCTAATAAGGAAAACAGCGCAAATAAAAGGATGCAGCTTTGCATCCTTTTTTATTTTGCTTTGCAAACGGCTTTCACCCTGTTCTGCGGTTTGCAGAAAACGCTTTATGCTGTTATGCGAAGAACCAAATCACTGCAAGGCCGATGAGCGTCGCGCACACCATAATGGCGATGATCCAGGCCGGCAGGCAGCACACCAGCACCAATATCGCCGCGATAATGAGCACCGTACCTACAAAATCCCGGCGTGCCCTGCGCTTTCGGTGGCGAACGCATTCATATTCGGCTGCTCTTCTGCAGCACCATTTCCACCACAGCATAGATTAAGCCCTCCCGCCTGTTCAGCCGCGTTCAATTTGCGGCGCAATCCCGCCACTCTGATCCGTCCTTCTATATCAATACGGCGGCTTGAGGCAAAACGTGCCGTTCACTCCTTGCCTCGCTTTAGAATACTTTGAAATATCATGTACTTTAAGGAGGCGGCACATGGAGCCGATCATCGTGGAACTAAAGGATATACGCCTCACTTATCACGAACTTCATGCGGAAACGCTGGCAATAGATATGCTGAACATGACCATACGGGAGGGGGAATTCGTCGCCATCGTCGGGCCCTCGGGCTGCGGCAAGACATCCATGCTCAGCATTTTGTGCGGGCTCATCAAGCCCTCCTCCGGCAGCGTTCGCCTAAAGGGGCAGGAGGTGACCGCGCCCGGGCAGGGAATAGGCTACATGCTGCAGCGTGACCATTTGCTGGACTGGCGTGATATTGAAGGGAATATACTGCTCGGTCTGGAGGTCAAGCATATTCTCAACGACGAAACCCGCGCGCGTGCGCTTACACTTTTATCCACCTATGGACTGGAGGAGTTCCGGCATCATTATCCCCGACAGCTTTCCGGAGGCATGCGCCAGAAGGTATCGCTTATTCGCACCCTGGCGTTTGACCCCGACTTGCTGCTGCTTGACGAGCCTTTTTCGGCGCTGGATTACCAAACGCGGCTTCGCGCCTCGGATGAGATGCACCGCATCATCAAGCAGGAGCACAAGACGGCCCTGCTCGTCACGCACGACATTGCGGAGGCAATCTCCATGGCGGACCGTATCATTGTGTTTACCGAGCGCCCCGCGCGCATAAAACGAGAACTGACTATTCAATTGAGCGCGCCGCCCACCCCCATCGCACGGCGCAACGCGCCGGAGTTTCACGACTATTTTGATTTGATTTGGAAGGAGCTGGATACGTATGTTAAATGAAGCAGTGGGCAGCGCGGAACATCTCATCTACCTGAAGCGCCTCAGGCGGCATCATGCGTTCGTCGTAGCCATGCGCTACGCGCTGCTCGCAGGTATTTTTCTGTTATGGGAAATTGCGGCGCAGCAAGGGTGGATCGACCCCTTCATCACCAGCAGCCCCAGCCGAATCATCGATACAATCGGTTCTCTTTATCGGGACGGCTCCTTGTTTATGCACATCGGCATCACGCTTTACGAGACGGTGGTGGGCTTCCTGCTGGGCACGCTGCTTGGCATAGCCATCGCCATTGTGCTGTGGTGGAGCCCGACAGTAAATAAAATACTCGACCCGTATCTTGTGGTATTGAACGCGCTGCCCAAGATTGCGCTCGGCCCCATACTCATCGTATGGATCGGCGCGTCGACCGGCTCCATCATCGCGATGGGGCTGCTCATATCGCTGGTGGTCACCATACTGACCGTACTGACCGGCTTTTTGGAGATCAGCGAGGAAAAGCAGCTGCTTATGCGCACGCTTGGCGCCACCAAGGTACAGATTTTCGCCAAGGTGGTGCTGCCCGCTTCCATCCCCACCATGATGGCCGCGCTCAAGATCAGCGTGGGCATGAGCTGGGTGGGCGTGATCGTAGGCGAATACCTCGTTTCCAAAGCGGGTTTAGGATATTTGATTGTGTATGGCGGCCAGGTGTTCCAATTGAATCTCGTAATGGCCAGCATCATCCTGCTGTGCGCGCTCGCCGCGCTGATGTATTATGTGGTGGCGTATTTTGAAAAAAAGATGGTGCGCTGGAAACCATAGTTTTCCCGCGCATGCAAAAACGGCCGACGGTCAGGGAAGCATGGCCGTCGGCCATTTTCCGCCTGCTTTTCGGTGATTTTCTGAACTTTCCCTTGACACGCCGCCTCTTTGTTTGCTACACTGTTTCAGGTGTGTTCGATAAGGTAGGCGTCATGCGGCCCGCCCCGGAAGCAAGGCGTACAAGCGTCGCCACATCAATCATTCTGATAATTCGTTGGGAGGAGCGCCATGAAAACCTATATGGCAAAGGGCGAATCACTCCAGAGGAATTGGTACATTGTGGACGCAGAAGGTATGGTGCTCGGCCGTCTGTCTTCCCAGGTTGCCGCAATCCTCAGGGGAAAGCATAAGCCCATATACACACCGCACGTCGATACCGGCGATCATGTGATTATCGTAAACGCCGGCAAGGTCGTGCTCACCGGCAGAAAGCTGGATCAAAAGAAGTATTACCATCACACCGGTTATCCCGGCGGCCTGAAGGAAACGAGCTATCGTCTCCTGATGCAGCAGAAGCCGGAATTCGCTGTGTATGAATCTATTCGCCGCATGATGCCCAAGGGCCCCCTCGGCCGTCAAATGCTCACCAAGCTGCGCGTATACGCCGGCCCCGAGCATGAGAATGCCGCGCAGAAGCCCCAGGCATTGAAGCTCAAATAAGAAAGGGAGGGATAAACGCAAATGGCACAGGTTCAGTATCTCGGCACCGGAAGGCGCAAGAAGTCCATCGCCCGCGTTCGTCTGCTTCCCGGCACGGGCAACATCACCGTCAACAAGCGTGACGTGGAAGAATACTTCGGCCTCGAAACTCTCAAGATGATCGTGCGCGCACCCATGGTGCTCACCGATACCCTGAGCAAGTTCGACGTGAAGGTCAACGTCATCGGCGGCGGCACCACCGGCCAGGCCGGCGCAATCCGCCACGGCATCGCCCGCGCTCTTCTGATTGCGAACCCGGAACTCCGGCCCGCACTCAAAAAGGCCGGTTATCTCACCCGCGACCCGAGAATGAAGGAGCGCAAAAAGTACGGCCTCAAAGCCGCCCGCCGCGCGCCCCAGTTCTCCAAGCGTTAATCTTCAGCAATTTATCAACAAAGAGGCCCCCGAACCGATGGTTCGGGGGCCTCAGCTTGCTGCCAAATCCCTTATCAGAGGGCGTGGGGGATCAAAATCCCCCACACCCATTCAAATTCGGCGATTCACTCGCCGAATTTGCGGGAGAATGCCGCCATAAGCGGCATTCTAACCTACAGAAACCCCACTGATAAAGTCCAAGGACTTTATCAGTGGCCTCCCGCTCTATGCCTCTTCCGCGATCGCCGCTTGAGGCGCGGTTTCTTTCTTCACCCAGCGCAGCTTTCCCTCCTGCATGACCGCCTGCACGCTGTCGCCAAGCTGTATGCGGCCGGAAAGTATCTCCTCGCTCAGGCTGTCTTCCACCTGATGCTGGATCGCCCTGCGCAGCGGGCGCGCGCCATACGTCGGGTCAAAACCGGATTCGGCAAGGTAAGATTCCACCTCCGGCGCTACGGAAAGCGTTATTCCGCGCTCACCCAGCCTGTGCACCACGCTCTTGAGCATCAGCTTGACAATCTCCAGCGTCTGATCCTTTTCCAGCGAGTGGAAGAGTATGATCTCATCCACACGGTTGAGGAATTCCGGCCGGAAGGTGCGCCTAAGCTCTTCGAGCATAGTCTCCTTCATGCGCTCGTAATTGCTCACCGACGCGTTGTCGTCTGTGCCGAAGCCCAGGCGGTTGGACTTATTCAGTCTGCTTGCGCCGACGTTGGAGGTCATGATGAGAATTGTGTTCTTAAAGCTCACCACGCGGCCCTTGCTGTCCGTTAAACGGCCGTCCTCCAGTATCTGCAGCAGCGCGTTGAACACGTCCGGGTGCGCTTTTTCGATCTCGTCAAAGAGTATCACGGCATATGGCTTCCTGCGCACCTTTTCGGTAAGCTGGCCGCCGTCGTCATAGCCGACATACCCCGGAGGGGAGCCCATCAGCTTGGAAACGGAGTGCGGCTCCATATATTCCGACATATCCAGCCGGATCATGGCGTCCTCATCGCCGAACATGGCTTCCGCGAGCGCTTTGGTCAGCTCCGTTTTGCCAACGCCGGTGGGGCCGAGGAAAATGTAGGAGCCTATGGGGCGCTTGGGGTCCTTCAGCCCCGCGCGCGCGCGGCGTATCGCGCGCGCCACGGCGGAGACCGCCTCCTCCTGCCCGATGAGCCGGGCATGCAGCGTATCCTCCAGATGCAGCAGGCGCTGGCTCTCATCCTCGGTCAGCTTCTTGACGGGAATACCCGTCCACGCGGCGACGACCTGCGCGACATCCTCCTCGGTGACGACGCATTTGAGCTCCTTGCGGGCGTCTTCCCAATCCTTGCGCTTATCCTCCATCTCCTTGCGGAGCTTCTGTTCCGCATCGCGCACCTGTGCGGCGCGTTCATAGTTCTGGTTGTTGACGGCTTCTTCTTTTTCCTTGCGTGCGGCCTCGATTTTGGCTTCGAGCTCCTTCAGGTCCGGCGGGGAAACGTACGCCTGCAGTCGCACCTTAGAAGCGGCCTCGTCCATCAGGTCGATCGCCTTATCCGGCAAATACCGGTCGGAGATATAGCGGCTAGAAAGCTCCACCGCCGCCTCGACCGCCTCGTCCGTAATGCGCGCCTTATGGTGCGCCTCGTAACGGTCGCGCAGGCCGAAAAGTATCTGCTTTGCCTCATCCTGCGTGGGCTCGCCCACGGACACGGGCTGGAACCGGCGCTCAAACGCCGCGTCCTTTTCGATATGCTTGCGGTACTCATCCAGCGTGGTGGCGCCCACCACCTGAATCTCGCCCCGCGCAAGCATGGGCTTTAATATGTTGGAAGCGTCCACAGACCCTTCCGATGCGCCCGCGCCCACAATGGTATGCAGCTCGTCGATAAAGAGTATGGTGTTGCCGCTGTTTTTGAGTTCGTCAATGGCGGTTTTGATCCGTTCTTCAAACTCGCCGCGGTATTTGGTTCCCGCGAGCATGCCGCCAAGATCCAGCGTGACCACGCGCTTATCCTTCAATATTTCCGGAATATCCCCGGAAACGATACGCTGCGCCAGGCCCTCTATGATGGCGGATTTGCCCACGCCGGGGTCGCCGATCAATACGGGGTTGTTCTTGGTGCGGCGGCTTAGTATCTGAATGATGCGCGCAATTTCGTCGCCGCGGCCGATCACGGGGTCGAGCTCGCCGTCGCGCGCTAGCTTGGTCAGGTCCTTTCCGAATTTATCCAGCGTAGGCGTTTCTTTGCTGCCGGCGCCGCGCGCGGCGCCGGACTTGCCGCCGCCCTCGCCCGCCATTCCTTCGAGCATGGCTTTGCGCAGCTCGTTAAGATCGACGCCAAGATCCTGCAATATGCGCGCGGCTACGCTCTCGCGCTCGCGGATAAGCGCAAGCAGCAGGTGCTCCGTGCCGATATAGCTGTTGTTCAGCGTTTTTGCTTCGTACAGACTCAATTCAATGATCTTCTTCGTACGCGGCGTATAGCCGAAGCTGTCGGTAAACTGGTAGTCCCCGCGGCCGACCAGCCGCTCTGTCTGCCGCTGCAGCGCCTCCAATTCCACGCCCGCCTGTGCGAGCGCACGGCTGGCGGGGCTGTCCTCCGCCTGCAGCAAGCCCAGCAGCAAATGCTCGGTACCCACATAGTTGTGCCCAAGTTCCCTTGCGGTTTCCTGCGCAAGCCCCAGCGCGCGGCGCGCGCCTTCCGTAAAGCGTTCAAATACGTTCATACTTTTCACCTCTTTATCTAGTCGTTATCCGGTTGGTTTTTCAATGCTTCGCGCACGATTTTTGCGCGTGCTTCGTCGCGTTGCGCCTGCGTGAGTTCCTCCCCCAGGCGTTGCTCCAGCGAGGCGCTTTGTACGTCGGTAAGCAAGCGGTTCAAGTACGCCTGCGCGCTTACCGGCAGCAGCCCCAGCCCCGCGCCCAGCTTCAGGTTGGAGATGTGCTCCATGGCCTCATGCGTATCCAGCTTGCGGGCATAGCGCAGTATGCCGCTGGAACGGTATACGAGATCCTCGATCTCCAGCCGGTTGGTGCGGTAGAGCGACTCGCGCACGCTGCGTTCCCGATCCATCACACGCTGTATTGTGGCGCCGAGGTTGCTTAATATATCCTCTTCCAGTATACCCAGCGTCATTTGATTGCTGATTTGGTAAATATGGCCCGGCGCGCCGCTGCCTTCGCCGTAGATGCCGCGCACAGTATAACCAAGCTTCGTGATGGTGGAAAGCAGCGCCTCCGTCTGCCCTGTCAGCGAGAGCGCAGGCAGGTGCAGCATCACCGACGCGCGCATGCCGGAACCGATATTGGTGGGGCAGGCCGTAAGGTACCCGAGCTCGCTGTCGAACGCATAGGGCAATTTCTTACCCAGCATGTCGTCGAGCGACATACACAACGCGTCCGCCTGCTCCAACTGCATGCCGGGCAGCATGCATTGGATGCGCAGATGGTCTTCCTCGCCCACCAATATGGAAACCGTTTCATCCTTATTGATAAGCGCCGCGCCCTCCGCGCATTTGGCAAGGTCGGGGCTGATCAAATGCCGCTCCACCAGCAGGCGCCGTTCGCGCTGCGGCAACCCCGCCATGCGCAGCAGGAGAAAATCGTGGTTGGCGTTGATCGCGCCGTCCACCCGGCTGATTAGCTCCTGCACCTGTGCAGCCGTCATGCTGTTTGAAAAAGGCAGGCCGGTCAGGTTTCGCGCCAGCCGTACGCGCGAAGACAGTACGAGGTCCATCGTATCCGTCATCAGCACTCTCCCCCTTCCAGCGCGCGCAGGCGGTCCCGAAGCTCCGCGGCGCGCTCGTAGCATTCTTCCCGTACGGCCTTTTGCAGTTCCGCGCGCAGGCGTTCGCGTTCATCCTGCGGCTGTTGCGCGGCATCGGCCTTGACGGGCACGGTATTCTGCTGCGCACCTTCCTGCGCGTGATGCTGCCCGCGGCCGACATGGCGGAGCCTCCCGCCCTGGGCACGCTTGATGACCGGTATAAGCAGGTTCCGGTACGCCGTATAGCAATCGGGGCAGCCCAACAGCCCGGTATCCTGAAAACGGGCGAAGCTGTTGCCGCATTCGCAGGTGCAGACGTCAGTCTGCTGCGGTACAGCCTGGAAGCCCGAAAGAATATCCATCAGGGAGGGTAAGCTGAACTGCGCGCCCTTGGCGCAATCCGCGCACAGGTAATGTTCCTGCTTCACGCCGTTGATGATGGTCACCGTATGTACGCTGGCCTGATTCTGCTTGCAATTATCACATAACATAAGGTTCCCTCCTTCTTCAGTCTTCCTGCAAAAGCGCAGTCAGCATGCTGCGCATGATCCGCGCCCGAACAGTATCCTGCAGGCCCTGCATGGGCAGGGCGCATCCGTCCACAGCGGAGACCATCAGCCTTGCTTCACGTTCGTTCAAAATTTTATCCTCCAACAGCCGGGAAATCATGGCGTGCGCTTCGTGCTGCGAAAGCGCGTCCCCAATACGGCAGGCAATGACATGCAGCAGATTATCCCGATCGGCCGCCACGCGCATCACCCGGATATATCCGCCGCCGCCTCTGCGGGAGATGATGACGTATCCATGTTCCAGCGTAAAACGCGTGGACAACACATAATTGATCTGGGAAGGCGCACAGGCAAAGTGCTGCGCCAGCTCGTTGCGCTGCAGCGACACCTCATCGCTCTGCTCCATCAGTTCTTTTATAAACAGTTCTATGCTGTCCGACAACACCGACACACGCTTCACCTTCTTTCGTTTTGACTTTCTTTGACCTTAATATAGTATAGCACGCTGTCTGCATGATGCAAGCGGCGCTTTGTAACAACATTGTGAACTGTACGGGGCATTGGTATGCGTGTTACCCGCCATTACTCAAATAAAGCCGTACAGAAAAAACGGAGAGCCGTTATCCCTCCGCTTCCGGATTACGCATTCGCAGTAAAACCGATTTTATTCCAGCATGCTTTTGTATATTTTCTCAATCGTATGGATATTCCTTGAGGTCAGCAAGCTCTTGTATTTTCTTCCTCCCAATATTTTGGACCCAAATTCCGAATCCAGTGTAGCGCCCTTGGGTACTATCCAGAAAGCCCCATGCGCAAACGGGAGAAACTGTTCCTCCGATATATGGGGCATGGAATCGAACAGTTGCTTTAACACAAGCAATGTTTCCTCGTCATCACAGAGCAGGAAATAAAGATGACACCCTTCGGGTACGGCGATCGCCTGCGCCGCGGAACAAATCTCTGCGATTTCGTTTTGGCTACGCAGAATCACATGCGCCTCATAAGAAAAAGCATTGCCCAAGGCGCTTTGTATTTGCGCCTTCAGCGCCTTGGCATCGCCGCCCTTAGCGGCAACGATCACATTGCCTGTCGCAAGTATTGTTTTCGCATCCATAAAGCCCATATTTTGAAATACACCTTTTAGCGCATCCATTTTTATTTTGACGCCGTTTACATTGATTCCCCGAAGAAATACGCAATATTTCCGAATCATGCCCGATCACCGGCCTTTCGCATTCGGTATGGAGTCCCTGTCTTTCCGTTTCTCCGTTACCAAAATACCATAGATGCCTTTAGAAAGAAATGCCTGATTTGCCCTTGCGGCCCGCGGCGCGCCGCAACGGATTCCGCAGGGTTGTTTTCCTTTTGTTCATTGTTTTATGGTATAATATCAATTAAGCGCCTGTGCGCTCAAAACGGATGTCAAGGAGACCAGCCCATGAAATTTAGAGCTGCCCTTTGCCTTATTCTTACGCTTGCGTTGTGCGGATGCGCCGCGCCGTCCAATGTCCAAACGGAATCCATCCTGCCCGGATACCGGAGCGCTGGCGATATCGCATACGGCGGCAGCGCGCAGGGTGTTGGCGACCTGAATGCGAGGTCTCTTTCCATACAGACCCAGGCAAACGGTGAAAAGACCGAAACTATGCTTACATTCAGCTTTGTGTCGGGCAGCCGTATGTCCGGCGGCGTGGAGGAACAGGCAGGTTGCGGTGTGCCGGTATATTCCGTTTATACACTGGACAACCCCGCCCGGCTGGTCGTGGAATTCGAAAACCTTGCGCATTGGGATTACCGGCACGGACTGGAACTTACAAGCCCGCTGCTGCGCGGCACGTTCCAGCATTCGCTCTTTGGCAGCCCCCGTGTAAGCCTTTATTTCCAGCTCAGCCAGCCGGCGCTGTTCACCACAGTGGAAGAGGGCGATACGCTTTCCATTCGCCTGCTGCCCAAAGACCGCCAGGAACAAACCTCCTATTTCGTTACCGCCAACGCATATTCCGGATATTGCTCGGGTACGATTTCCGCGGAGTTCAATATTTCTCCAACGCTTGCCGCGGATTTACAGAATGTGCTGCTGATTTCTCCCGCAATGCAAACCGAAGCGCAGGCGGATGCGTATCTCGCCGACGCTCTGCGGCAATACCCCTCCATACCTGCGGAGCAATGGCAGGTCGTAACGCTCACCGGCGATGAACTGCCCGCTTATGACAGTACGCTCAATTACCTGGCCGCACTCAACACGCCTGCCGTAAGGCTTCCGAGCGGCAGCGAAATCACGCTGCCCACGCTGGTGCCGGATGGACTGTATCTGTGCGACCTCCCTAACGGCGCCGGTTTTCTGTTCAGCCGGGAACTGCCCTCGGAATCCGGCACAGACGAATACCAGCAGCTGTATATGATGCGGCAGGACGGACAGACGGCCCTTGCCACAGCGTTCGAGTTCTCCGCCATCGAAAAGGCGCAGTACTCGCCCGACGGCCGCAAGCTCGCTGTGCTTGAGCGCACCAGCGGCAGCACGCACCTGTATGTGTTCGATGCGGATACCTATGAGCTTCTGAACGATCTTTCCGAAATGGGGTTTGGCGGTAATACCAGCACATTCATATGGAACAGCCTGGGCAACACCATTTACGCCATCACGGGCGTCTCCGGGGTCGAACTGCACCAGTTTGATTATTCCATACCGGATGAAGCGAGCCGCCACAGCGTGGTGGACCGCAACAGTGTGGACGAGGGCTCCCTCGGCTACTGCGACGGGGAACTGTATTTTGCGCATGCAACCATGGAAGAAGGTTCTGTCGTTTACCACATCAAACCCGAAGGCGGTATTCGAAAACCCTTTACAGATGGCAGCAGGTTCGTCATTTCCGAGGATGCGCGCTATATGGCCGTCGTGCGTTCAAGCGAAAGCACCGGCACGGCCACATCCAAGAATTCGCTCATACTTTATGAACTGGCTACCGGCGGCACCCGCCTGATTACCGACAAATTCTACCCCTACGACTGTATCTGGTCGCAGGATTGTACGAAGCTATATTACATTGAAAGCCGCATCTCCGGCGGCCAAACGGAGGATGATACCTCGGCCGCGCAAACGGAGGGCACAGACAATACAGCGGATGGTGCCACGGCCGGTCCCACGGATACTGAGGCCGAAGGCAGCGCGCCCGAAACGGCGGAAGGAATTGTGTCCGACCCATACCCTTACACGCTGTGGGTGTATGATGTGGCGTTGGGTACGAGCGAACGCCTGCTGGACTTGAGCGCACCCAATGTATTTGCCGGAAACAACGCGGATATACTCTATCTCAACCGCTATGAAACGGATGAATTCGGCACGCGGATGCGCGCATCGTATCTGCTGGACCTCAATGCCGTTTTTGCGGAAGAAGCGGAGCGGCCAACCGGCGATACGATGGATGTACAATAGTTTAATGCATAAAAAGGCGCGTTCCCTTTGCACAGGGAACGCGCCTTTTTCAGTTTTTGTTGTTCAATCAGGTCTCCCGGATGCCTGTCACACCGCTTTTATGCAAAAGGGGCACAAGCCAATACAATAGGAAAGTATAGATGGGTATCATCACCGCCTGATTAATAAGCCGCAGCACCAAAATGCTGCCAAGCGGCAATCCGTACAGCAACACCATCAGTATCGTATTGCAGATTACCGAACCGAATACCTGCCCGCTGCCCACAGCCAAAAACAAACGAGGCAGCGTGGGCTTTTGTTTCCTGCGGAAGTACAGCCCGGGAATAAATCCGAAGAATACGCCCACAATGGTGAACCATGGCACATACGCGCCCTTTGGAAACAGCAGCGCCTGCAGCAGGTCCACCAAGCCCCCCACGATCCCCCCATATAAGGGACCGAACAGCACGCCGCTAAGTATCACCGGCAGCACGCCAAAACCAATCTTGAGCGAATATACGCCCACAGGAAATGCCGGGATACTCAGCGGTCCGGAGAGCAATACGCCGATGGCCGTGAACATGGCGCAAAGCACAAGTCTTTTGGTACTTTGTCTGATTTGCATGAAAAAAGCGCCTCCTTTTCGGGCGCAAAAAAACGCCCGTATATTTGGGCGCAACTCCACCCCTGAAATCGGGTGCCATTGCGCAGCGGACGCGGCGATGTGTCGCGGATGCTCCGGGGCGTACCGGACCCCTTCGCATCTCTTCGGGCAGAGGCAACTTCCCATCCTCTGCCGCATAAGCCGCTTATACCGGCTCACGCGCAACGCCTACTCTGCTATTGGAATTAGTATATCCGTATATGACTCTGTTTTCAAGAAAATTCTTCAGCATGGCAGGCTTCTTACGGTTCATCCAAACCACGGAATACAAAAAACTTGAACCGCAATGCGGCTTGCATCGCATATTCGTCCGACGTCAGCAGCCAGAAAAGGCCTCCGGCAAAGCCGGAGGCCTCTTTGTGCTTCAGAAGGGATTGCTTATGCCGCAACGTCCTTGTTCTTCTTGATGCTAGCCAAAGCCTTGATGCCTTCGATGACCAGAATGACCGCCAATACGATCAGGACGGCCGCGAAGATGACCTGCAGCAAGGAAGCCACTACATCCATACCTTCAGCATTCGCTAAGAGCGCTGTAAACTGGTTCTTGAATGTGATGACAAGGGAGGTAACCGTGGCGATGATCATGAACGCCATGGGGATGTAGAACATGCCATTCTTCTTGCCGATTTTGCCCAACCATACGCAGACGGCCAAGAGTGCCAAACCGGCGAGCAGCTGGTTCGCAGCGCCGAACAGCGGCCAGATCTTCGTATAGCCGCCAACAGCCATAATCGCACCCAAGCCGACGGTGACAACGGTAGCAACGTAGGGGTTGACGAGGAACTTGCGGATGCCGGTAAGGGACTTCGCGTTCTCACCTTCGTTTACAAAGAACTCCTGGAACAGGAAGCGGCCCATACGGGCAGCGGTATCCAGAGAGGTCAGCGCGAAGGCGGAGACCGCCAGCGTGATGAGCGTGAATACGACCTGGTTGCCGCCGAAGAAGTTTGCAATACCGGTTGCAAAAATGGTTGCGGGCGCAAAGACTTTACCGCTCGCAACACCGGTAGGCATGCCACCCAAAGAGGATACTGCGATCAACGCCAACACGGCGAGGAAGCACTCAATAAGCATGCCGCCGTAGCCGATGACCTTGGCGTCCGTCTCTTTTGCAATCTGTTTGGAAGTCGTGCCGGAGGACACCAGGCTGTGGAAGCCCGAGATAGCGCCGCAGGCAACGGTGATGAACAGTACCGGGAACAACGTGCCCAGCTTCGAACCATCGATGACCGACATACCTGTGGTGGTATACGTTTCAGTCGCAACGGCTGCCGTATTCATGGAGGGGTTGGCAATGATAACGCCGACAAACGCCAGTATCATCATGGCATACAGAAGGAAGCTGTTCAGGTAGTCACGCGGCTGGAGCAGTATCCATACCGGCGTGACGCATGCTACCATAATGTAGATGGTGATGAAAACGAGCCAGAACGTGCCGGATACGCCGGTAATAGGCGCCAACAGGCCGACCCAGATGCAAACGCCCAACAAAATGACGCCGACAACGGAGCTTACCAGCAGCGATGCATTCCTGCGATATACAAGGAAGCCGAACGCGATAGCCAGCACAATGAACAGCATTGACGCTGTCGCCACGGAGCCGTTGGCGGTACTCACAGTGGGGTCAGCGACCGTGAACGTGCTCTGCACGATAGAGGTGAACGCGGCGATAACAAGCAGCAGCGTGAACCAAGCAAAGGCCAGGAACAGACGCTTGCCGTTTTTGCCGATGTTCACTTCGATGACGTGGCCGATGGATTTGCCCTCGTGGCGAACGGAGGCCAGCAAGGAACCGAAGTCATGCACAGCGCCAAAGAAAATACCGCCGATGAGTATCCACAGCAGCACCGGCAGCCAGCCGAATACAGAGGCCTGAATGGGGCCGTTGATGGGGCCTGCGCCAGCGATAGACGCAAAATGGTGCCCCATGAGGACCGGTGCCTTGGCAGGGCAATAGTCCACGCCATCGCTCATTGTAACGGCGGGAGTCGGCCTGTCGCCGTCCACACCCCACGTTTTTGCGAGGTATTTGCCGTACGTGAAATAAGCGCCAAGCAATACCACAGCAGAGATAAGTAAGATAACTAGGGAACTCATGACTTTAACCACCTTTCAATTAAAGATTAAGAGTCCGGCCTTTCACGGCCTATGGTCAACAAGACACATAAAATGTCTTGGCAACGCCTTTACATATGCAGGGCATTTTCCAGCACTTTTCTGATTTCCCTGCCCCGCGCGTTGGTAACGATCGTGTCATTGGACAAATCCATTGCGGCCACGCGCACCGTGCTATACCCTTGGATGGAAAATTTATAGTTCTTCGTATAATGCATCCGCCGGATTGCCTTTACCACATCGTCGTCGATGGTATCGCACAGAAGCACAAGGGTGATATAAGAATACATATGCTCATTATGCGCAACGACATAATCCTTTTCGGCCTGTATGGCAATGGATTTTTCCTTTTCCCAGGTCGTTTCATCCAAATGCGCGACATGGATAAAAAAAACATGCTCATAGGATTCCGTCGCATACAGCTGCGCGCGCTGAACAAGAAGGTATTTTTCCATGCGCTGGGTATACTGCGCATATGCAAGAATCTCACGGTCGCCATATATATGCGGACGTTCGATATTAAAATATCCTTCGTATTGTAAAATCAGATTATCCAGAACTTCTTGAAGCCGAGCCATGCAACACTCCTCTGCATTTTAGCTGCAGATGGTCAGCGGTCAGTGAAAATGCGCCGTAATAACCAATCACGATACAGCAAATTTTTTACTCCTGTATCATTATACTGCTCTATGACTGATCTGAAAAGTGTCATTTTTGTGTCCTATTCCATATGATGGAATTTAACATAACTCCAATTTATATCTAAACATCTTCATCCTGCGAAATGATTTTGCCGGCAAACTAAATACAGTCTTTGTTTCTGCCGGTGCTACTATTTTTATCAGATATGTCTTGCATCCAGAAGCAAAAAGCATTGGTTATATATAAATTATTTATATATCCTCTGATGCATCTGTCAGAGGGAACCGCCAACTCATTCCCGCGGGGTAGATGTTATTTCTTGGTTTTAGGCCGGAATAACAATGCATTCAAATATCCGAAAACCACAGCCGCCGCCACGCCGCCCGCAGTTGCGGTGATACCGCCCGTGAATGCGCCAATCACGCCGTTTTCCTTCGCACCCTCAACGGCGCCGTTGCAAAGAGCATATCCAAACCCTGTCAACGGGACGGTTGCACCCGCGCCGCCTAAATCCACAAGGGGCTTGTACAGCCCCAGCGCCGTAAGGAATACGCCCAGCGTCACAAAAAGCACGAGCACACGCGCCGGTGAAATATTGGTAAGGCTTATTAGCAACTGCCCAACCACGCAGATGCCCCCGCCGATCACGAATACCATCAAATATTTCTGAAAATCCATTCAAGCATCCCTTTCCAGTACTACCGCATGCGCAATACCGGGTATTGTTTCCCCCTGCTGTGTCGCAGAAGGGCTCATCAGCGCACCGGTCGCCATAAACAGAATCCGCTTCCATGCGTCTTTTTCCAACAGCTGCAGCAAGTGCGCGCTTAATACGACGGCCGAGCAGCCGCAACCGCTTCCGCCGCAATTGACATTCTGTGACGAGTCGAATATCAGATTGCCGCAATCCAGGTGGCGGCCTTTGATATCCACGCCTTCATCCATGCAGAGCTCCTGCAGCATTTCCGAGCCGAAGCTGCCCAGATCGCCTGTTATGATGGCGTCATAATAGGACGGCGCCCTGCCGGTATCCGAAAGATGCGTCACGATCGTATCGCACGCTGCCGGCGCCATGGCTGCGCCCATATTGGATGCATCCGAAATACCCATATCCACCACCTTGCCGATGGTGCCGCTTTCGATATGGATATTGCGAAACACCGCGGGACCCTGCTTCTGCGCAGGCGCAGGCTCCGCGCTTAGCAGCACCGCCCCCGAACCCGTTACAGTACGCTGCGCCGTAGGCGGGCTGGTGGTGCCCATCTCAAGCGGGTAGCGATACTGCCGCTCCGCGGTGGAAAAATGGCTGGACGCTACGCACGCAACATTTTGCGCGAAACCGCCGTCCACCAGCATGCTGCCCAGCAGCAATGATTCCGCCATTGTGGAGCAGGCGCCGTACAGGCCCAGAAAAGGGACGCCTAATTGCCGCGCGGCATAATTCGCCGTTATAATCTGGTTGAGCAGGTCTCCGCCCAGCAGACAATGCAGCATCTTGGTATCCCAGTTCACTTTCGTGAGCGCCAACCGAACGGCCTGCTCAAACATTTTGCACTCCGCCTTTTCCCAGCTGCTCTCGCCCCAGGTATCGTCCGTAAGCACCATGTCAAAGGCGTGGCCCAGCGGCCCGGCGCCCTCCATATCGCCCACAATGCTCGCGGTGCTTAACACTCGCGGCGGCGTTTCAAACAGTACCGTATGCTCGCCACGTCTTTTGGAAACCGTCATGCTTTCCTCCTGAATTCGGTTTATTTAAACAGCAGGGACAGCAGCCCGACGAGCACCGAGCTTGAAATCCCATATACCAGTACGGGCCCTGCCAGGCTGAACAGCTTAGCGCCCACGCCCATAACATACCCTTCGGCTTTGAATTCCATGGCAGGCGCCACAATGGAGTTCGCAAAACCCGTAATGGGCACCACCGAACCCGCGCCCCCAAAACTTCCGATTTTATCGTATACGCCAAGCCCGGTAAGCGTCGCGCCTAAAAAGACCAGCACAATAGCCGTGAAAGCCGCAACGTCCTTTTCGTTGAGTTGAAACCATGCCTCGCCGGCATCATGTATCAGTTGCCCGATGCAGCATATAATGCCGCCCACCAGAAATGCCTTCAGACACGACGTGAATGTTTTGCTTTTCGGCGCACGCTCCCGCACCATGTTTTGATATGTCTGCTCTTTGGTTTTCTGTTGCACGAGAAATAACACCCTCCTCACACGTTCCCGCATGCTCCGCATGCCATCGCTGTCCGTTTATTTGCAGCCGTTGCCGTCGATGAGCGCCTGCCGCTGCTTATCCACATAGGGATGATACCGCTGTTCGCGTTCACCCGGCCCAAGGTTTCCCGCATTTCCATGCAGATCGGCCATGGGTATTGCCGAATACTTTTTTGCCGTCATGCCACTTTGCCGGGCATGCGCAGAAACGCATCCTGCACCTGCAGTACCAGCTTTGCGCCCTTGTATACGCCTTCCCCTTCCTTCGAAAGTATAATGGAAAGCCCAACAAGCACCGCCGCAAGCAGTATGACCGCCGCCAATACGAACAGCCATATGCGCTTTTTTACCATAGGCACACCTCCCTTTCGACTAGCATGTACAATTCGGGCAGAATTTATGTCACTACGCCTTTTCGGTGCACCGCGACGCGAAACAGCTGCGTTGAGCAACAAAAATATCCGTGCATTTCGGATTGATATGTTTTATTAGCATTTCGCAAAATGCGGCGTTTTATGCCGGTATCGCTTGATAGAAATGAAAACGGGACTGTCTCAAAACAACTGCTAAAACCGGCAGACAGACTTGTCGGCTGTTATTCTTATGGTATCGCCACCTACGGTGTTGGGTGTTGATGAGCGGTATAGAACTGCTTTTTCCATTATGCATAGCAAAAAGCAGGCTGCCTCGGATTTTTGCATCTGAGACAGCCCCGTTCAGACTTAATTTTGTGTTTCAATGGCTACTGATCGTTATCGCGGTTGCGCAGGAAACTTGGCACATCCAGATTGCTGTGCTTGTCCCTCGGGACATAGCTGCGGGGCGGTTCTTCCAGTTCTTCCGGCCTGCGGGGGGAAGGCACGACCGGCTGCCGGGGCGGCTGCCACGGTACCTGCGGTTCCTTGGAAACAACGCCGCTGAGCGGTTCACGCATTTCGCGCACGGTCATACGCTGCCGCGCCGGGGGCTGCTGCGGCTGCACATCGGATACGGTATCAAAGCCGGTCGCAATCACCGTAATGCGCAGGCTGTCGCCCATCTCATCGTCGATGCCCGCGCCCCAGATGATGTTCGCATCCGGGTCTGCCGTCGCCTGAATAAGTTCCGCGGCCTCGTTTACTTCAAACAGGCCGAGGTCGGTACCGCCGGTGATGTTCATCAGCACACCCTTGGCGCCGTTGATGGTCGTTTCGAGCAGAGGGCTTTCCACCGCCTGCCGCGCGGCCTCCAACGCACGCTTATCGCCCGACGCCATACCGATGCCCATATGGGCCATGCCCTTTTCCTTCATAACGGATTTTACATCCGCAAAATCCAGGTTGATCATGCTGGGTACCGCGATCAGGTCGCTGATGCCCTGTATGCCCTGGCGCAATACATCGTCCGCCACACGCAGCGCGTCCACAAGGCTTGACGTCTTTACAACGTCGAGCAGCCTGTCGTTGGGGATCGTGATCAGCGTATCCACGGCAGGCTTGAGGTTTTGTATACCGTTCTCGGCATTTTTCATGCGCACCTTGCCTTCAAATTTGAAAGGTTTGGTGACCACGCCAACGGTAAGGATGCCCATTTCCTTGGCGCACTCCGCAACAATTGGCGCAGCGCCCGTACCGGTGCCGCCGCCCATACCGGCGGTAATGAACACCAGATCAGCACCTTTGAGCGCTTCAGTAATCAGGTCGCGGCTTTCTTCTGCGGCTTTACGGCCAATCTCCGGATCCGCGCCAGCACCCAGACCCTTGGTCAGCTTTTCGCCGATCTGGATCTTTTGGTTGGCACGTGACAGGTACAGCGCCTGCTTGTCCGTATTGACGGCAATAAATTCAACGCCGCGCAGGCCGTACTGTATCATCCGGTTCACGGCGTTGTTACCCGCACCGCCCACGCCAACGACCTTGAGCTGTGCGAATTGGCCGCTTTCGAAATCCATTTCCAACATTCCGCTTCCCCCTTTATCAAGTGCCCGTTGATTTCACCTGTTCGCTTATCAATTGGGGCTGACTCAATTCTACAGTATTTTTTGAGCAAAAACCGGATTTTACTTCTCATTTCACAAAAAGTTCTTTTAAGCGCCGCAGCACGCCGCCTTCCGCCTGCTGTACGGCAGCCTCCTCGCCGCCCGTATGCAGCACGAATTCCAGCGTTCCAAATGCGCTCGCGTAATTGGGCGAGTTCATGCGGGGCATCCAAGGCATATCCCTCTGCACCTTGAGCCCCAGCATATCTTCAAGATACTCTCTGCTGCCGCGCACCATTGCCAGACCGCCGCCTGTCAGGCAAATGCCCGGCTGCCGCCCAATATCCACGCCCAGTTCCCGCATGGTATCATCCACCATGAAGCAAAGCTCTTTCACACGTTCCTCAATGATGTATTGTATCGTGGACCGTTCCACGCTACGCGTACCGTCGGGGGTGCGTATAAGCTCCATGCTGTCCTGATAGTCGAGCGAGAACACATACCTGCGCTTGACCATCTCCGCAACCGGCTGTGCAACCTCCAGCCCGTAGGCGAGGTCGCTCATAATGTGCATACCGCCTACTTCGAGCGTATCCTGCGCGACGATAGCCGACTGCAGCACTACGCTGACATCCGTATGCGTATACCCCGCATCCAACAGCACGGAGGGCTTTTGCCTGTCCTTTTCCGGGATGAGCATCAGCGCCTCTGCCAAAGACGCGCTGATGCATACGCCGGCATGCATGCCGGCCTGCCGGACTGCTTCCTGCACGGGAAGCAAAAAATCCTCACGCACATACACGTGGGAAATCATTGCCTCAATGCGGGAAGCCGTCGCATCCGCCGGCAGATCCGAACGCGGTTTGCCGTCGAGCACATAGGCGTAAGGCGTACTGTGTATCAGCCTGCACCCTTCCGGCGGCATATCCGGAAGGGATTTATTGATTAGCATGTCGATATCCACGCCGGTTATGCGTTTTGGTATGGAATCGAACGTTAGCGTACCGGTACCCACAAAAAGTTTTGAAAACGGAGCCGGGACGGAAATAGCCACATCACGTAAGCGGAAACCGCATTCGCGTTGTACCGCTTCCAGGCTTTCGACCACGGCGCGCTGCATATCGTTCATATCCGTGAATTTGCCAAAACGATACCCGGCATAGGTGCGCACATCCGCTCCGCTGACAGCCAGTCCATCCTGTCCGACGCGGCTTGCACACATACTGACGATCTTGGAACTGCCTATATCCAGCACTACTGCATGCTTCAATGGCTTTCCCTCCAGTATTGATTGTCATTGTATTGCCGCCTAATACAATTACAAATAATATACCATATTTGGTATGTAATGTGCAACCGTAATACAAAATGTTCCAAGGAACCGCATTTTTCTCCTTTTACCCGCATCCCCCGTTGAGGCGGGCTAACCGCTTGTACCGCCGGGATCGGCAGTATCATCGCCTGGGTCGTCCGGGTCGGCAGGGTCCTCCGCAGGGTCTTCATTTGAAGGCGCTTCCTGTTCCGGATTCTCTTGCGGCGTCTTAATGATCTTATCGGGTGAGAATATCGCCCCCCCCTTGGCGCTTACATCCAGCGTGCCCTCCGTAATGCCGCCCGTACGCAAGGACGGGAGCGCATCACGCATCCACGCAAGCTTATCGGACAAATTCTCCGCCTGCCCGATCACCACCGTGATGCCTTCGTCCGTATACAGGCAAACACGCAGTGGATTGGACAGATCCAGCTCGGATACATCGTCAAATAGCTCAAATGCCATGAGCTGTTCGATCATCGTCAACAGCGTCTGTGTTTGGAAATCGCTGCGCGTGCCGATCGGTGCGTTGACCTCAAAGCCAAGCTGCGACATCCCCGTGATACGCAGCAGGCCGGACAGATCGCTGCCCGCGCCAATGGAAAGCACGTACCCCTCTTTATCGATAATAACGTCATAACCCTGGCTTACGATGGCCGCGATCTCCTGCCGTTCCTGCACGGTGATGCGTATGGTGCGCGGAAGCTCGCGCTTGACGGATACCACTTTCAGGTAAGCGTTCGTCCCGATGCTGACCTTTGCTTCATTCAAATCGCAAAGCAGCATGTGACGGCCCGCCTTCAGTCCTGAAAGCTCGATGATGCTTTGGTCGGAATACTGCTCATTGCCGTCCACCTCTATATGCTCAAGCAAAAATACGAAATATCCTGAGAGCAGCAGTCCCACCGCAGCGACGCCCGCTATCAGATACGCGAGGAGTTTTTTGCGGTCCAGCGGCTGCACTTTCTTTTTCGGCGGCTTGTCCGCAGATTTTCCCCGCTGCGCAGCCCGGGGAGATGGCGCATTGCCGACATCCTCCAGCCGGTGTATGCTCCCATATCCCGCCTGCTGCTGTTTTTTAGCAGGCCTTGTCCTGCCGTTTTGCGCTTTTTTCGCATGGCTGGCCGGGTCCGCCGGCCCCGCCGATACCTGTTGTTGGAGTTCCGGCCTGATTTGCTCCCGTGCTTGCGACTGCAATTGCTGCCGCGCCTGCCGCTTCTGCTTCGCCTCTGCAGATTGCGGCCTTCGTTCCGTAGCGGGCGCAGCGGGCTTTTTGCGTGCGGGAGTATTGCCTGAAGGGGCCGTGGCACGCGCCGGTGGCGGCGTACCGCCGCTCTTGCGATGTGTCGGCGCGTAGACCCGCGTTTGCTGCGAACCTCCCGTGCCTTTACCCCTTTGCTCTTTCGGCATTCAATATCCCTTTCTGTGCGCCCGGTTCTTTTGCGCGGCAGCGCCTTTGATCCCAGTCTCATGGTCATACGCCGCGCTTTCTGCGTTGATTCATATTTCCCGGTGAATATCCGCGCCCAAAGCGGCAAGATCCCGCTCGATAGCCTCGTACCCGCGGTCTATATGCGCCGCGCCCTGCACAATGGTCTCCCCTTCCGCGCGTAAGCCCGCCAATATCAGCGCCGCGCCGCCGCGAAGATCCCACGCATCCACCCTGGCGCCGGTGAGTCGTTTGACGCCCCGTATCACCGCAATGCGGCCGTTTATACTGCTCTCTCCGCCCATTCGCGCCAATTCCGACGCATGCTTGAAGCGGTTTTCGAATACGTTTTCCACGATCATGCTGGTACCGTCGGCAACCGTGCACAGCGCAAATATTTGCGCCTGCATATCCGTGGGGAAGCCGGGATGCGGCATGGTTTCCACGCGCTTTAATTCCTTGGGCCGCACAGGGCCTTTGGCGCGAAGATAGTCCACGCCGGCTTCGATCTCACATCCGCATTCCCGAAGCTTGCTCACCACGCTGCCCAAATGCTCGGGCGCAATGCCGCGCATGCACACATCGCCGCCGGTAATGGCCGCAGCGCACAGGTATGTACCCGCCACGATACGATCCGCCATGATCCGGTGCTCCACCCGCTGCGGCTTGCAGCCGCCCTGAATGGATATGGCCGAGCTGCCGGCGCCATGTACCGAGAATCCCATCTTGCACAGAAAGTTTTGCAAATCCACGATTTCCGGCTCGCGCGCGGCGTTTTGTATCACGGTTTCCCCCTGCGCCGCCACAGCCGCCATCATGGCGTTTTCTGTCGCGCCTACGCTGGGATAATCCAAATGAATGTGCGCGCCGGTCAGGTTGCGCCCGTCGCAATGGATGGTGCCGTGCGACTCATCGATGCGCACACCCAGCGCGCACAACGCCGCAATGTGCAGATCGATAGGACGCATACCGATATCGCAGCCCCCGGGGAAGGTCGCGGTCGCCCGCTTGAATTTGCCGATCATAGGGCCAAGCAGAAAGATGGAAGAACGAAGCGCCTTGGAAAGATGTTCCGGCATTTCGTGACACTGTGCATCGCATGGATCAATGCACAGCACATCCTGCTCCCACCAGATGGTACAGCCCAACGAGCGCAGCAGCTCGATCATATTCTGTACATCGCTCAAGTGCGGGCAGCCCAACAGTCGGACGGGATATTGTGCCAGCAATGCCGCCGCCAATATAGGCAGCGCGGCGTTTTTGGCACCGGGGACACGCAGCTCGCCGCAAAGCGGCGACCCACCTGCCACGATGATTCGTGACATCAGCTTTCACCTCCGGATGGCTCGCGAACAATTTCATCTTATGCATCCGGACGGGAAAACGTGTTCCCCGCGTTTGTTTTGTGCAAAACAGCCTTCTATATTTCCGCCGTATGCCGGGATATATTCAAAAGCACGCCCATTGCGCTCAAAAATATTAATAGAGAGCTCCCCCCCGCGCTGACAAACGGCAGCGCCTGCCCCGTCGTGGGCATGGCGCCGGTGACGACGCCGATGTTGACTGCCACCTGCAGCGCGAATACGATGGTAATACCCGCCGCAAGCATGCTCCCGAAGCGGTCCTTGCAGCGCAGCGCCACGCGCACGCCTCGGTAGATAATAAAGAGATACAGTAGTATCACGCATGCCGCGCCGATAAAGCCCAGTTCTTCCCCTACAATGGAAAACACGAAATCGCTCTCGCCGTATGTCAGATACAGCAGCTTTTGCCGACTGTTATTGAGCCCCTGCCCAAACAGGCCGCCGGAGCCCAGCGCATAAAGCGACTGTATTAGCTGATACCCGCTGTCGGAAGGGTCTTCCCAGGGGTTTGTGAATGTAGTTAGCCGCTCGAAGCGGTATGGCTCGATCACCGCAAAAAGGACGAACAGGACGATACCGCAGAACATCAGTATCGCAATGTGTTTGATGTCGGCGCCGCCGACATAGAGCATAATAATGCCCATCATACCGATGATGACAGCCATGGACATATTGGGCTGCAGCATGACGAGCCCGCAGATAAGCCCGATCACCATCAGCATGGGTACAAGCCCTTTTACGAAATCCTTCATCAAATGCTGCCGCTTTGACATAAAGGCGCACATATAAAGTATCATGCCAAACTTGGCAACCTCCGAGGGCTGTATGCTTTGCCCTGCAATAATCAGCCAGCGTTTTGCGCCGTTGACTTCTGAGCCGAAGAACAGCACCGCAATAAGCAGCACCACTGAAATGATGAGGGCCGGCGTTCTGAAGCGATCCAGCACATGGTAATCCACGCGTGTGAGCAGCAGCATTACCGGAATGGCGAGCGCAATGTACATCAGCTGTTTACGCACATAAAACAAGCCGTCCCCCCATTTTTCCTGGGAGGAATAGTAACTCGCCGAAAACACCATCACCAACCCGATGGCGCACAGAGCGAGCACCGTGATGAAGATGGCGAAATCCATGCGTCCAAGCTTAACCTTGCCCTTGCTGCGCTCCATGCACGCTGCGCCTCCCGCCGCGTTGTATCCGTATCGTGCGATACCGCCCCTTCATCCTATGCAGGCGGTTTTCGTTTTCATTCCTCATATTCGGTCACAATCTTTTGCGTTCCTGCGCGACAGTTTGCTTTACGCCTCGTATGCGAGCACGATCTGCTTGAATACCTCGCCGCGCTGCTCAAAGTTATCAAACATATCCCAGCTTGCGCATGCGGGGGAAAGCAGTACGGTATCGCCGGGTACAGCGAGGGAACGGGCCATATCCACCGCATCCGCAAAGCCGCCTGTGCAATGACGCACGCTGGAAAACCCCGCCTGTTCCGCGGCCTGCAGCAGCTTTTGCGCGGTCTGGCCCAGCACCACCGCCGCTTTTATACGGCTCCCCCGCATGGCGGCAAACAGCGCGTCAAACGCGTTATGCTTGTCGTACCCGCCAAGCAGCAGCACCGTTGGGCGATCCATTGCCGCGACAGCCTTGATGGTGGAATCGGGATTGGTACCCTTGCTGTCGTTGATGTAGCGTACGCCCCGCCGTTCGCACACGAACTCAATGCGGTGCTCCACACCCGGAAACTCCATGAGCGCTTCGCGAACCGCTTGCGGTTCGACGCCCTGGCTCAGCCCCAACGCGGCGCTGAGCATTGCGTTTTCGAGGTTGTGAGGGCCGGGAATGCGCACTTCGCTTGCGGTGCAGAGCTTTCGCTCACGGCCGTCCAGCCGGAAAAGTATATCCGCCCCGTGTAGGAATACGCCATCCTCCACCGCTTCCCTCCGGGAAAAATAGAGCTTTCGCGCGGACGTGCGGCCGGCCATTTTACGAACCACGGGATCATCGTAATTGAGCACGGCGAAATCCTCCGCCGTTTGGTTATCAAATATTTTGCATTTGGCCGCGATATAGTTCTCCATCGTCAAAAAGCGATCCAAATGATCTTCCGTAATGTTGCAGACCGCCGCCGCTTTGGCATGAAAGCGAACATTTCCTTCCAGCTGCAGCGCGGCCGTTTCCGCCACGATCAGGTCGCCCGGCCTGGTCTCCAATGCGCACTGCGTAATGGGTGTGCCGATGTTGCCTAAAACAAACGTACGGCGCCCGGATCGCCTGCAGATTTCGCCGGTGAGCGCGGTGCAGGTCGTCTTACCGTTTGTGCCGGTGATGCACAAAAAATCCCCCTGCGCATAGCGCCAGCCCAGCTCAATTTCGCCGATGACCTCTATTCCCGCCGCACGCGCAGCCTCGATAAATGGCTGGAACATGGATACGCCGGGGCTTAATACCATCATATCCGCGCTGCCAAGCAGTGTTTGCGGGTCCTGCCCGAGCGCGTTCCGGTATACAATGCCCGCAAGCGCTTCCTCCATGCCGGGTATCGCCGTTCGCGAATCGTTGAGTATCAAATGCCAGCCCTGTCCATACAGCAGCTTTGCGCTTGCAATACCCGAGCGCGCCATGCCCACGATCAGCGCGGTTTTCATTTGCTTCATCCCTCTCCTAATCAAGCGCCGCGTCCCGTTTTCGGAGCGTTCAATATCTAAGAAAAAAGCCGTTCGGGCGGCAGATGCTTGAGGCAACAGAGCCGCCTCTTTCCCCCAAACATCCGTCTGTCCCGTCACCACGCCAAGCGCCAACAAGAACCGTGGCTTTCGGAACCCGCCCTGAACGGCTAACAGTCACACATATGCCAGCAGGCAAACCAAACACAAAACTGCAGTTACGATCATATACATTGCAACGATCTTGGTTTCGGGAACTCCCTTTTCCTCAAAATGGTGGTGCAGCGGCGCCATTCTGAAGATACGCTTTTTTCGCAGCTTGTACGAGCCCACCTGCAGCACAACGCTTACCGCAGACGCCACGAAGCAGGCGCCCATGATGGGCAGAAGCAGCAGCGCGCGGCTGAATATGGCCATCATAGCGACAGCGCCGCCCAATGCCATGGAACCGGTATCGCCCATAAACACGCGCGCGGGGTAGGAATTATAGCGAAGGAACCCCAGGCAGGCGCCCGTCACCGCGGCGGCAAACACCGACATGCCACTTAAGTTTGCGCCGTAATACACCTGCCCGAGCTCGGACGCCATCGCCGCCATCAGTGTGAATATCAGCGCCATGGAGGCCGCATAGATCATGGTAACGCCGGAAGCGAGGCCATCCAATCCGTCCGTAAGGTTCACAGCGTTCACTTCGCTGATGATAACAAACATCACGAACGGGATATACGCAACGCCCAGATTCCATTCGGCGCCGGAAAAGGGCAGATAAATGCTCGAGCCGATGTACGGGTTATTGTACGCATACAGCGCCACGATGAACGCGATGCCAAGTTGTCCGATGATCTTCTGGTAGGCCTTGAGCCCAAGCGAACGCTTGCGCTTGACCTTGATAAAGTCATCCAGGAACCCGACCATGCCGTATGCAAATGTGGCGAGCAGCGCGGGGAGCACAAACTCCATGCCCCCCATGGAAAACGTCAGCGTGCCTGCGAGCAGCCCTGCAAGTATCATCAGGCCGCCCATGGTGGGCGTGCCGGTCTTTACCAAGTGCGACTGCGGGCCGTCGTTGCGCTCCGTCTGCCCGAATTTCAGCCGCTTGAGCATTGGAATCACCAGCGGCCCAAGCGCCAAAGATATCAGAAAGCCGATCAATACGGCCAGTATGAGTTGTTGCATGCCATCCTCCGGTTAAGCTTTGGTAGGTTCCGACCTTTCGAAGATCAACTGTGCAATGACGCAAGCAGCTCCATTACGGTCTCCTTATCATCGAAATGATGCTTGACGCCGTTGATCTCCTGATAATTCTCATGGCCCTTGCCCGCAACGACGATGACGTCATCCTTCCTGGCGTTCTCCAGTGCGTGCCGGATCGCTTCGCGGCGCTGCTCGATCGTTACATACGCGCAGCCGGATTTTTTTACCCCCTCCTCTATGGCTTCGAGTATCTTGAAGGGGTCCTCCGTACGCGGGTTATCGCTGGTTACCACCAGCCTGTCGGAATACCGGCCCGCGATCTCGCCCATAATGGGGCGCTTGGCGCGGTCGCGGTCGCCGCCGCAGCCGAACACGGTTATAATCCTGCCCTTTGCAAAGCCGCGTACGGTCTTGAGAACATTCTCCAGCGCATCGGGCGTATGGGCATAGTCCACAAACACGGAAAACCCAAGATCCCCTGTAGGCAGCGGCTCCAGCCTGCCGGATACGCTCTTCATATCCTCCAGTCCGGATTTGATATGCTCCATGGGGATATACAGCGCAAGCGCCACAGCGGCCGCGCCCATGGCGTTAAACACGCTGAACAGCCCGGGAATGGGGATATTGATGCGTGTGGCCCCGCCGGGGAAGTGCATGTCGAACTGCACGCCGCGGGTTGTGATGTCTATCTCGGATGCACAGACATCCGCGCGCTCGCGTATGCCGAACGTAACGATGGGGAGCGTCAGCGGCTCCATCATTGCCGCGGCATACGGGTCGTCGATATTGATCACGCCGCACTTGCTTTGAAAAAACAGCTTTTGCTTGGCGGCGAGGTAATTTTCAAACGTCTTATGGTAATCCAGGTGATCCTGCGTAAGGTTGGTGAACTCGCCTACGTCAAACATCAGCCCGTGCACGCGGTGCTGGTCCAGCGAATGGGAGGAAACCTCCATCACCACAAGCTCCACGCCTTCGTCCTTCATTTCGCGCAGCAGGCGGTACAGGTCGACCGATTCCGGCGTGGTACGCTCGGTCTCAATGACGCGGCCGCCGATCATATTGCGTATGGTGCCGATAAGCCCCACCTTTTTGCCCGCACGTTCCGCGATGGCCTTGATCATATAGGTGGTGGTGGTTTTGCCGTTGGTGCCCGTAATACCCACCAGCTGCATTTCGCGCTCCGGATGGCCGTAGAGCGCCGCGGCCATTTCCGCCATGGCGATGCGCGTATTCGGCACAATTACCTGCGGCACGTCGATGGGAAGCTCGCGTTCGGCCAGCAGCGCCGCGGCCCCCGCTTCCACCGCGGTCTCTGCGTAGGCATGCCCGTCCGAAAACGTGCCCACCACGCAGCAGAACAGGCTGCCCGGCCGTACTTTTCTTGAATCGTATTCCAACACGTCAATGTTCATATCCGCCCCTAAACGGCGGTGCTCAAAACCCTTGCACAGTTTTGAAAGCAACATTGTGTTTCTCCTTTACCATCTGCCTGATGCCCGGCAGTTACTCCGGCTGCCTGCGCGCCGTTTGGCAAAACGCGTATGGCGCGCATAGACCGACCTTCAACAGTATACCATAAGGCGCTTTCCTTTGCATGTCCATTTCGGATGTATCCGCCGGGCACGCCTTTTTCGATCATTCCTGCACATCGGAAAATTCCACCGTGACGCTCTGGCCGAATGCGGCTTTTTCATTCGCTTCCGGCTTTTGGCGTATCGCGGTGCCGCTTTGGTCATCCGGCTCCATACGCAGCGTGAGCCCGACGGCCGCAAGCGCGTCATATGCCTCCAGCCGGGTCTTGCCGATCAGGTTTGGCACTGTAACCAGATCCTCCGTACCCTGCGCCTCGCTGTCCACAGTGGTCTTTGAGGTATAAAGCAGCACGCCGCTGCCGGATACGACCGTCTCGTTCGCAAACGGCACCTGTGAAACGACCTCTGCGTCCGCTTCGCCTTCCGTATAATCGCCCGTAAGGCCGGCGGCTTTGAGCGCCTGTGCGGCTTCCTTCGCGGTTTTGCCCACTACATTGGGTACGACGGCGGTCTCCGCCTCCACGGAGGGTTTGACGCCGTAATGCATCAGCGTCTCCTGCATCACTTCCTTGACGAAGGGCGCAGCGACGGTGCTTCCGAATATCACGCCGACCTGCGGTTCATCCACCAGTATCAGGCAGAGGTATTTCGGATCGTCCGCAGGTGCAAAGCCTATGAACGAGGCGATAAGGCTGCCCGAGGACGGCTTGCCGTCCACATACTTCTGCGCGGTGCCCGTCTTTCCGCCCACACGGTAGCCGGGTATTTGCGCGTTGCGGCCGCTGCCCTCGGCGACTACGCCCTCGAGCAGGGCACGTACCTGTGCGGAGGTTTCCTCCGAGATAACGCGGCGCACTACGGTGGGCTGCGTCTCCTTTATGATTTCCCCGTTTTCGCCGATTACCTGCTTGACAATATACGGCTGCATCAACTCGCCGCCGTTGATCGCGGCGCATACGGCCGATGCAAGCTGCATGGGCGTCACCGCGATGCTTTGGCCGAAACCGATTCGAGCGGTGTTGTTGTCGCGGATATATTTTTCATGGATCACGATCCCCCCGCTTTCGCCTGTCAGCCCGCTTTCCGTGGAGGATCCAAAGCCAAATTTATAAATATAATCGTAAAACGTCTCCTTCCCCATCGCAAGCGCCATGGTCATGAAGGACGGGTTGCAGGAATTCTGAACGGCTTTGGCGAGCGTCTGATGCCCGTGGCCGTTCTTCCAGCATTTGATCCGCTCGCCGTTGACGATCTTAAAACCGGGGCAATCAAATTCGCTGTTCAGTGTTATCGCGCCGCTGTCGAGCGCGGAAGAAAGCGTAACGATCTTAAATGTCGAACCCGGCTCGTAAGCGTCCGATACCACGCGGTTCTTTACCAGCGCCTGCAGCAGCGCGAGGTCGTCGCGCGGCGGGCTGTTCGGGTCATAGTCGGGCTTGGTGGAAATGGCAAGTATTTCGCCTGTCTGCGCATCCATCACCAGCCCCTGCGCATTCTTGGCTTTGTTGATGGTCAAAGCCTCCTGCAGCGCTTTTTCAAGGAAGGACTGCACCACCGAATCCACCGTCAGCACCAGCCCGCAGCCATCTACCGGCTCGATATACTCCTGCGTACCGTAAGCGAGCGGTTTGTTGTCCCGGTCTGTCTCCGTAATCAGCCTGCCCGGCTCGCCCGCAAGATATTTGTTAAAGGTGCGCTCAATGCCTTCCTGCCCTACGCCGTCCACGGTAGTGAAGCCCAGCGTCTGCGAAAGCATGTTGCCCAGAGGGTAATACCGCTTGGTGTCGATGCCGAACGTTACGCCGTTGCCCAGCTTGCATGCGACGATCTGATCCACCTGCTCCCGTTCGATCTGCCGCTTGAGTATGATCTGTTGCTTTGTCGTATCGCTTACGCGGCTGAGCACATACTCATAATTCATATCCAATATATTGGATAGTTCTGTCGCGACCCGAACCAGCTCGTCAGATTTAATCTGCTTGGGGTTGATCTCCACCATATAGGCGGTACCGCTCTGCGCAAGCGTCTGCCCGTCGCGGTCCATGATCCGGCCGCGTTCGGCGGAAAGGCTTGTATCCATCGTCCATTGCAGCAACGCCTTTTCCTGCAGTTCCGGCCCCCAGATGACCTGCACATAAAACAGCCGGGCCAAAAGCAGAAGAAACAGTACGCCTATGATGATGAGCAGCGTAAACAGTCTGCGCTTGTTTGCGGTATCCGGTGTGCCCATGCATTCCTCCTGTTGGGAAACGGGGTCTGGCTTTTATGAGCACACTGCGCCCGACCCCCGGCGCTTACGCTCCCTCCGGTTCCGCGGTATCATCCCCTGCGGACGTATCCGCGGTGCCGCTGTCCTTCATCGCCAGCGTATCCCCTGCGCGCACATACTGTGAAGCAGTCGGATACGTCATGCCAAACCGCTGCGCGGCATCCTGAATATCCTGTATGCTTACGGCGCATTCGAGCGCCACATTCAGCGCGCCTATACGAAGCTGCGCGCCTTGGATATCCGACTTGAGCTGATTAATCTGATTGTATTGCTCTGCGATGCTTGCAAAGCGGGATACCACCACAAGCGAAGCAGCTGCCAGCATGATCACCGTAACAAGCAACGTCCACCGGCACCCCAGACTCAGCTGCGGGCGCTGCTGTGGCCGCGGTTTTGGCTGCGGGCGCTGTTGCGGCTGCTGTTGTGGCTGCGGCTGCGGCGCTGCGGCAGCCTGCGCATAAGCATATGCAGAAGAGCCCCGCGTAGGTGAATACACCCGCGTCGCGGCTGAATATGCGGTTTGCGCGTGCTGCTTGCTCGCTACTTCCATGGTATTCCTTTCTTACCGTATGCATGCCCGGTCTACAGTTTTTCTATGGCACGCAGCTTTGCACTGCGTGCGCGTGCGTTTTCTTCCAGTTCCCCGGTGTCCGCCGTCAACGGCTTTTTGGTAAGCACCCGCACCGTCGGCGCCTTGCCGCAGGTACAGGCCGGCGCTTTGGGGGAACATGTGCAGGGGTTTTCCAGCGTGCGGAACAGCTGTTTGGCGATACGGTCCTCCAGCGAATGGAATGTGAGGACGCACAGCCTGCCGCCCGGATTTAAAAGCTCCGCAGCGCTGCGCAGGGCCTGCTCCAACCCGGAGAGTTCCCCGTTCACCTCAATACGGATGGCCTGAAACGCTCTGCGTGCCGGATGCTGGCCTTCCCAGCGCTTGGCCGCGGGCGTGGCGGCCTTTATAATTTCCGCAAGCTGCGTGGTGGAACGGATGGGGGCGTTCTCTCTTACCCGCACGATTGCACCGGCTATTCTCGCCGCAAAGCGTTCCTCGCCGTAATCCCGCAGGATTTGCGTCAGCGCCTGTGCCGAATAGGTATTGACTACATCGTATGCCGTCAGTGCGGCGGAAGTATCCATGCGCATATCCAGCGGGGCTTCGCTGTGGTAAGAGAACCCGCGCTCCGGCGCATCCAGCTGGTGGGAAGATACGCCAAGATCCAGCAGTATGCCGTCTGCGGCGGATACGCCCTGCCACGCGAGCAATGCCCGCATGTCGAAGAAATTGCCGCGCACCGGCAGGAATGCCTGTCCGAAGGGGCGGAGCCTGTTTGCGGCTTCCGCAATGGCATCGCCGTCACGGTCGATTCCTATGAGCCTGCCGCTTTCCGGCAACCGTTCCAGCACGGCCTGTGCGTGTCCTCCGCCGCCGAGCGTACCGTCGACAAATATTCCGCCCCGTTCCGGCTGCAGCAGGGAGAGCACTTCCCGCACCATAATGGGCGCGTGATACCCGCTGTTCATATGCCTGCCTGTGCCAGGCGCATCAGCGCGGCATTATAATCTTCCGCCATACTTTGTTCGTGCGCCTGCCACGCCTCCGCGCCCCAGATTTCGATACGGCTGTCAACGCCCACGAGTACCGCATCCTTATCCAGCCTGGCGTACTCGCGCAGCGTGTTGGGGATAAGTATACGCCCCTGCTTGTCCATTTCGCAGTCGGCGGCGTTTGAAAACACCATGCGGCGGAAGGCCTGCGCCATTACGTCGGTTTCGGGAAGGTCTGAAAAGCGGGCGGCGAATTCATGCCAGCCCTTCTCCGACATCCCGAACAGGCAGCGCGTATCGGCCCGGCCGAGTATGCCGTGGGTCACGATAACGGAGGCGCCCAGGTCTTCGCGCCATTTGGCGGGAATAAAAACACGGCCTTTGGCGTCCACACCGTGCGCAAAAGAACCAATCAACAATGCGGCCGCCTCCTTTCTGACGTGTAAAGAGTATTATCCACTATTATTAGTATCGTAATTATACACCACTTCACTACACTTGTCACCATTTTTATGGTAATTTGGTGTCGTAATAAGAATATTTTGCTCGACTTCCCCACAAATATATTCAGCTGTTCAAAAGCACAAAAAAGCGCCCTCCGCGCTGGTTTGGCGCGAAAGGCGTCGGTTTATGCATCCTTCGGGAAACAAACGAACATATTTGCCGTGATTTCGGCTCTTCAGAGCTCCAATATCAGCTTGGGCCGGAAGCCGATATGATCGGCGGAGACCAGCTTATACTCCACGCCGTTGCGTACACCCTCAAAGCCACCCTTACAGCTTCTTCCGTGCAGGTGCCCATATACCGCAAGGGAGACGCCGGCATCCTCCAGCAACCCGGAAAACCCCGACGGCGCGCGGTTTTCGTTAAAAGGGGGATAGTGCAGCATAGCGATGCGGGACCCGTCGTTAGGCAGCCCGGAGAGCGAAAGCCCCAGCCGCAGCACCTCGCGGTCATAGATCTTTTGGTCCTCCGGCAAAAAGGCCGCGCTGCCCGGGCAGGTCCATCCGCGGGTCCCGGCCACGTGCAAACCCCGGAAGGAAAAATGATCGTTCTGTATCACAAACATGGAGGGCGGCAGCGCAGAGCGCACTTTGGTGACGGAACTCCACCAGTAATCGTGGTTGCCGCGTATCATAAGCTTGGTGCCGGGCAGCGCGGCGATCAATTCCATATCCGGCCGCGCGTCCTCCAGATGCATCGCCCAGCTGAAATCGCCGGGCAGCAACACCAGATCCTCCTCTGCGACCGTCGCCGCCCATGCATCGGCGATATGCTCCGCATGGCATCCCCACGCAGGGCCGAAAATATCCATGGGCTTATCCGCCGCGCCGGACAGATGCAAATCTCCAATGGCAAACACCTTCATGCTTTCTTCTCCTTACCGGCGGAAAGCGCATGCGGGTGCGCTCAAAAACCAACCATTGCAATTCTCATACGCCGGATGCGTCACTCCTCTTCCAACTCGTCATCCGGTTCGAGCTCTTCGTCATCCTCCGCAGTATCGTCATCGTCGCCAAACTCCTTATGGATCTCCTGAAGATCCTCCGAAGGAATGTCGCTGGAAAGCGGCACATCGATCTCATCAAGCTGCGTCATATCCATGGCGATCTGGGTGGGCTGATCCATCAGTGTTTCCATCTTTTCACGCCTGCGCCGTTCACTCAGGCAATAACCGCACAGCTCCTGGCCGGCCACCGCAGGGTTTTCCCCGCACTCCAGACACAAGTTCTGCATTTCCTCCGCGTCGTCCGATTCGCCTTTCATTTGGCGGCGGCAAACGTTGCAGTACTTTTCATCGTCACGAATATAGTTCAACTCGCACCTCGGGCATTTGTGCAGGCCCATGCTAAAATCCTCCACTCCATTCACGGTTTCCAATCGTCACAAAGCAAGCCGCGGGCAAATAAACGGCCCCGGCATGACACTTGCGTTGCGATGACCCTATCCTATTATGCGAAAGGCCGCCCGTGCTGTCAAGCGCTATGGGCGGCCAATGTAAAATATTTATTCGGCAGCCGCAGGTTTTGCATCCGCAAGCACCTGGCCGATGCGCGTGAGCAGCGCATCCCTCCCCGCCGCCTGCTGCGCGGAGTAAGGCAGCGCGGCTGGCGGGGCGCCCAGCGCTTTCGCGGCGGCGTTGGCAGCCTGCTGCCGACGGGAACGCGAAAGCTTATCCGCTTTGGTGGCGACAAGCGTAAACGGCACGCCATAGAAAAGCATCCACTCAAACATCTGCCTGTCCTCGGCCGTAGGGGCATGCCGGATATCCAGCAATAAAAACAAATGCGTCACACGGCCGGAAGCGAGGTAGCTTTCCATCAGCGCCCCCCATGCCTGCTGCTGCTCTTTGGGCGCTTTGGCAAAGCCGTATCCGGGCAAATCCACCAGATAAAACGATCGGTTGATCACAAAAAAATTGATCAGCCGCGTTTTGCCCGGACTTTGCGAGGTTTTCGCCAGCTTATTGTTGTTGCACAGCGAATTGATCAGCGAAGACTTGCCTACGTTGGACTTGCCCACGATGGCGATCTCCGCCATAAGCGGCGGGGGATACGCCTGCGTTCCCGGCCCAACACTGGTAAAAAATTCCGCCTGCTTTATGGTAAAGTTCTCTTCCCGTTCAATCATGTCTGCGCGCCTTTCTGCGCTTTCCAATCCGGCGTGGGCAGCGGCTGTACGGCATAGTAGGGCGCACTCTCACGCACCGTATTCTTTATAGGCAGCGCGGTCAGCGCTTCCTGAAATACCTGTTCAAGCGTATCCGTAAAGGAAAACTCTATCGCGTTGCGGGCGCTCTCGGGTATTTCCTCAATGTCTTTTCTGTTTCCGGCGGGCAGAATCACCCGGGAAAGGCCCGCCCGCAGCGCCGCAAGCGATTTTTCGCGTACGCCGCCTATCGGCAGCACGCGGCCGCGCAGCGTGATTTCGCCTGTCATCGCGATATCCGAACGCGCAGGGATGTGTGTGAGCGCGCTTAACACCGCCGACGCCATGGCAACGCCCGCGCTGGGTCCGTCCTTGGGTACGGCGCCCTGCGGAACATGCAGGTGAACGTCCAGTTTGAGAAGTGAAGAAGGGTCGAGCCCCCACTCCTGCGCGTGGGCGCGCACATAGGTCATAGCGGCGCGCCCGGATTCCTGCATGACGTCGCCCAAATGGCCCGTAAGCTGTACGGCGCCCGTGCCCGGCGTTACCGCAGCTTCAATGCTGAGCGTTTCGCCGCCGACAGGCGTCCATGCAAGACCCGTCACCACGCCGATTTCGTTTTGCTCGCGTGCGGCTTCCTCACGGTAACGCGGCTGGCCCAGATACTCCGCAAGCTTCTGCGTGCTCATTGTGATTCGCGTACGGCCCTCCGCGATCTGGCAGGCGGCCTTACGGCATACAGAGGCAAGCATCCGCTCCAGTTCGCGCACGCCCGCCTCGCGCGTATAGCCGTCGATGATGGCGGCAATTTGCCCGTCGGTGATGCGCAGGCTGCTTTTTTTCAGGCCATGCGCTTCCAACTGCTTGGGCAGCAGGTGCCGTTTGGCAATCTGCAGCTTTTCTTCCGCAAGATAGCTTTGGACATGTATGATCTCCATGCGGTCCAGCAACGGCCTGGGAATATTCTGCTCGTCGTTCGCGGTCGTGAGCAGCATGGCTTTGGATAAATCGTAAGGAAGCTCAAGGAAATGATCCTTGAAGGCAAAGTTCTGCGCGCCGTCCAATACCTCCAGCATGGCGGCGGCCGGGTCGCCCCGGTAATCCGAAGCAAGCTTGTCGATTTCATCAAAGAGCAGCACAGGGTTGACGGAGCCCGCCTGCCGCATCGCCGCGATGATCCGCCCCGGCATGGCGCCGATATAGGTACGCCGGTGGCCGCGGATCTCCGCTTCGTCGCGTATGCCGCCCAGGCTCATGCGCACGAATTTGCGCCCCATCGACTCGGCAATGGAAGCGACAATGGAGGTCTTCCCGACGCCCGGCGGGCCAACGAGGCAGAGTATCTGTCCGTTCGGCTTGCCCGTAAGCTTTTGTACGGCAAGGTATTCGAGTATTCTGTCCTTTACTTTTTCCATGCCGAAGTGGTTCCTGTCCAGCACCGAACGCGCATGCGCGATATCCATATCGTCCTGCGTCTGTTCCGCCCAAGGCAGATCCAGCACGCATTCAATATACCCGCGCGTCATAGGGGCTTCATGCGAACCCGCCGGGAGCATAGAAAGCCGGCCGATCTCTTTTTTCAACCGCTCGGCCACCGCCTCGGGCAGCGCCTTTTGCTCCATCCTGCCGCGGTAAACGTCCGACTCCTGCTCTTCGTCTTCGCCAAGTTCCCTGCGGATAATCCGCATTTTCTCGCGCAAATAATGCTCTTTCTGGTTTTTTTCTATTTCATCATGCAGCTTTTGCGCGATCTCCTGATCCAGCCGCAACACCTCAAGCTCGCGATACAGCATGGTGGCGAGCAGCATCAGCCGCTTTTGCGTATTGCCTTCCTCAAGAAGGCGCTGCCTGTCGCCGATTTCCGAAATAACGAGCGCCGCCACAACATCCGCGCATTCGCCCGCATCTAAAACCGACTCCGCCGCCGTACGCTGGCTGCTGGTCAGCTTGTTCGTCAGCTTCGCATATTCCGAAAAGCCCTCCAGCACCCGCCTGCGCAGCGCCTCGATGGCAGCGGGCTCCCCTTCTGTCGCCGCAATATCGTATACGCTGGCCTCGAAATACGGATCCTCGGACGTATAGCACTTCACATGCGCGCGGGACATGCCCGTCACCAGCATATGAATACCATCCCCTTGAATACGGAACACCTGTTTAATACGGCACACGGTGCCGACCGGCTCGAGTCCGTCTGTCTCGGGCTCCGCCTCCTGCGCGTCTTTTTGTGTGCAGAAAAACGCCACCCCGTCCCCGGAGGCCGCGGCCTGTATGGCGGCAAGCGTCTTTTTTCGGCCGGCGTCACAATGCACGACCTCGCCCGGCAGTACGACCATGCCGCGCAAGGGAATTACCGGTAGGGTTTGCAACATATCCATTCACCTCGTGTACCCATTATAACGGGTACCTCTGTGAATGACAAGTTACACGGCGGCGTGACAGCTTTGTAAATCTATGGTATGGATACGGCCGACGCCTTTTGCCGCACGCTGTTGCAGGGTGCCGCCGAAGCGGTCTCCGGCCCGGCGGGATGGGCGGCCGCAGGGCCGGATTCCTGCTGTGCGGGATGTGCCGCAGAGTCGTTTGAAACGGGCAGCTGCAATGTATCCCTGTTTTCTCTTCCCCGCAGTGGTACGCCGGGGAAGGCGAGCTGCGCAACCTCCGAGAGCTGCTCTACCGGGATTACCTCCATATCCATCAGCGCGAAGGAATCATCCCAATTGGCAGCGGGAATCAGCACGCGTTCGGCGCCCGCCGCTTCCGCCGCCTGCAGCTTTTCACGTACGCCGCCCACCGGCCGTACTTCTCCCGAAATGGTCATCTCTCCTGTGGAGGCGAGCCGATGATCCGCCGCCTGCCCGGTCAGCGCGCTCATCAATGCGATGGCCATAGCGACGCCCGCGCTGGGGCCATCCACCGGTATGCCGCCCGGAATGTTGAAGCGAATATGTTCATGCGCGCAATCCCGCCCGAACTGTTCGGAAACCGCGGTGACCACGTTCTCCACCGAACCGCGCGCCGTACTTTTACGCCGCAGCTTCCTGTCACGCATATTCAGCTCCTCCTCTTCTACGATACCGTTGAGCGTGAGGGAGCCTTCCCCCGTTACGGCGGGCACCGCAATACACTCTATTTCCAGTACGATACCCTGCCCCGCGCCCGCCACCGCGAGCGCGTTGGAAGCCCCGACCCGCGGATGCTTGGGCAGGTGCAGTTCCATACGCGGCATGTAGTTACAGGTGCGCGCCACCCAGTCGACATCTGCTCGTTCCACGCGATCACGCCCTTCGCCGTGCGCCAGCCCGCAGCAAAGCTGCACAATATTCACCGCATCGCGCCCGCTGTGCGCGTGCAGCGCACAGCGGTAGAGCGCCTCCGGCTCAATTCCATAACCCGCGCGCGCGGCCGCGCCCGCCGCAACCTGCTCAAGCTCTTTTTGCCCCAGTGGCTTGAAATATAATTCCATGCAACGCGAACGCAGCGCCGGTGGCAGTTCCTCAGGGTGGCGCGTGGTGGCGCCCACCAGCCTGAAATCCGCGGGGAGCCCATGCTGGAAAATATCATGTATATGCTGCGGGATATTGTTGTTGTCCGCCGAATAATAGGCGCTGTCAAAACGTACATATCGATCCTCCAGCACCTTTAGCAGCTTGTTCATCTGCATGGGATGCAATTCCCCGATCTCATCGAGAAACAGCACGCCGCAGTGCGCGCGCGTTACCGCGCCCGGCTTGGGCTGCGGCACCCCCTGCGCGCCCAGCGCGCCCGCGCCCTGATAGATCGGATCGTGTACCGAGCCGATCAGTGGGTCGGCGATCGCACGCTCATCAAAGCGCACACAGGTGGCATCCATCTCCACAAAGCAGGATTCGGCGTTAAAAGGTGAATCCTGCTGCTTTTTCGCTTCTTCCAGCACCAGCCGCGCAGCGCACGTCTTCCCTATGCCCGGCGGGCCGTAAAGCAGCACATGCTGCGGGTTGGGGCCGCACAGAGCGGCCTTGAGCGCGCGAATGCCTTCCTCCTGCCCGACAATATCTTCAAAACAGGCGGGGCGCGTCATTTCGCTCAGGGGCACATTGAGCTTTCGCGCACGCATACGCGCAAGGCGCTGCATTTCCTGTACGTTTTGCTTGGGTTTGGCAACCGTGTGCTGGGGTTGCCGCATACGCCTTCTTCGCCAGTAGAACACCAGCCCGATGACCCCAAAAATGCCAATTTGTATTAAAAGAGAGAGTGGTGACCAAATCATATACATACCTCCGCTGTTGCGTAGTATGTGCGGACAAAGATAGAAACATAAGAAGCGAAAAATGGGAATTGCGTAAGAAGAATTGAAAACAGGCAACGCAAAAGAAGCCAAAAAATGGCGTACGGACCAAAGAATATCCCGCTTCTTTCACAGCAAGATACTCCATTTGACGATGTACGCGAAAACTGTTCATTTTTACGCCCGCGCGTCATATAAGAATTAAAAGATGTGCAGTAGGAAGTGAACGCGTTTGAAGGAGTATATCGTACAACCCGGCGATACGCTGTATTCCATCGCGCGGCAATTTGAAATAACCACCGGGCGTTTGCGTTCACTCAACCCGGAAGCAGAATACACGGACGTCATATTTGTCGGGCAGACTCTGCGCATCCCAACAAGCGGAGAGGTCCGTCCTACCATCGAAGTCAACGGCTATACTTATCCCGTGCATGACCCGGTCCAATACAGCGCCATATTTCCCTACCTTACCTACCTGAGCATATTCGGCCATGAGATACGTCCCGGCGGCTTACTCATCGCTCCCGACAGCGCACCGCTGGTCACGGCGGCACGGCAGGCCGGCGTAGCGCCGCTGATGGTCGTTACCAATACGGTGGAAGGCGTTTATTCCGGCGAACTGCTGCACGGCATCCTGTCCGATCCGCAGGCACAGCAAGCGCTGATCGACAATAGCATTGCAGCGGCACAAGCCTATGGATATTATGGAGTGAATTTTGGATTCGAGTATATTTTCCCGGAGGATTATGCATCCTACGCCGCCTTTCTGGAACTGGCCGCCAACCGGCTGCACACGATTGGGCTGATTATTGTCTCATCCATCCGGTTGGTTGTGGTGTTGGAAAGTATATTCATATTGGCCGGAGCGCTTACCCTATACAGCCGCATCCTCGACCGCTTGATTATTACGCCGGGGGATATCATATGCTCCGAAAACCTGGCCCCCCTGGACGTCGTTCAACAAGGGCTGGATTATGTTTCCCAATATGTTTCCAGCCCCAAAATACTGCTGGGCATCCCAAACTGCTGTTACGAATGGGAAGAACCCTATGCGCCCGGCAACCAATACAATATGCTCTCCCTTAACCAGGCGGAAGCGCTCGTCCGCCTCACGGACGCATCTCCCGAAACCGATCCGTACACGCAAAAGACGTTTTTTCGCATATCGGAGGAAGGAAAAGCGCCGCGCGTGCTTATGTGCGATTCCGTACGCATCCTGCAGGTAATGGAATTGGTAGAGATCTACAATCTGGGCGGCGTCAGTTTCCGAACGCTGAACCTTTATAATTTTGCAAGTTTTCAGACTATAACTGTACAGTACGATATTCACAAGGTACTGCCAGAGAGCAGTGAACCCAATGGATGATTTTCGGAAAAGAAAAGACGCCGTAAAACCGACGTCTTTTTCGTTCTCTGTTAAATGCCCGCCGTCATCCGTCAGGAGGCGCCCTCCCCGGATTTGAGGCGTTTTTCCTCGCGCAGCTTTAAAAGCGGCGGCTGAGTCTTTTCAATGGTCTCCTTGGTGATGGTGCAGCTCTCGACATCTGACCGTGAGGGGATGTCGTACATCACATCCATCATCGTATCCTCCAGTATGGCGCGCAATCCGCGCGCGCCCGTCTTGCGGTCGATCGCCTTCTTCGCCACGGCCTTGAGCGCCGCATCGTCGAATGTAAGCTCCACGCCGTCCATTTCAAACAGCCGCCTATACTGGCGGGCAAGCGCGTTCTTGGGTTCGGTGAGTATGGACAGGAGCGCCGCTTCATCCAGCTGGTGCAGCGTGACGATTACCGGCATACGTCCCACGAACTCGGGGATAAGGCCGTACTTCAAAAGATCCTCGGGCAGGATATCCTTCAATATCGCGCCGATATCCTTCTCGGTATTGGACTGCACATCCGCGCCAAAGCCCATCTGCTTTTCGCCCGTGCGTTTTTTGATGATGCTGTCGATGCCCGCAAACGCGCCGCCGCAAATGAACAGTATGTTTGTGGTATCGATCTGTATGAACTCCTGATGCGGATGCTTGCGGCCGCCCTGCGGGGGAACGCTGGCGGTGGTGCCTTCGAGTATCTTCAAAAGCGCCTGCTGCACGCCTTCGCCGGATACGTCGCGCGTGATGGAGGGATTCTCGCTCTTGCGCGCGATTTTGTCGATCTCGTCGATGTAGATGATGCCTTTTTCGGCACGCTCCACATCGTAATCGGCCGCCTGTATGAGCTTAAGCAAAATGTTTTCAACGTCCTCGCCGACATAGCCCGCCTCGGTCAAAGAGGTGGCGTCCGCCATGGCGAAGGGCACGTTGAGTATCTTTGCGAGCGTCTGCGCCAATATGGTCTTGCCGCAACCGGTCGGCCCGAGCATGATGATATTGCTCTTCTGGAGCTCCACATCGTCGCGGGAAGCGCCCGCGCCGATGCGCTTATAATGGTTGTATACGGCAACGGAAAGCGCCTTTTTGGCGTCGTGCTGCCCGATGACGTACTGGTTCAAAGTATCCATGATCTCCCGAGGTTTTGGTACGTCGGAAAGATCCACGGGCTGGCTTGCGGTATCCTCTTCAATGATCTCGCGGCACAACTCCACGCATTCATTGCAGATGTACACGCCCGGGCCCGCTATGATACGGTGCACCTCATCCTGGTTTTTACCGCAGAATGTGCATTTGACGGGGCCCTTATCTTCGTACTTCGGCATAGTTCACCTTACCTTCTGGGCGGCAGGATCTGATCGATAAGGCCATAATTTAACGCCTGTTCGGCGGTCATGAAGTTATCCCGCTCGGTATCGACCTCCACCCGGTCTATCGGCTGGCCGGTGCGTTCGGCCAATATCTTGTTCAACAATTTTTTAATGGCGATCATGCGCTCCGCCTGGATCTTGATGTCCGTGGTCTGCCCGCGTACACCGCCGCTGGGCTGATGGATCATGATCTCCGCGTTGGGCAGCGCCTTCCGCTTGCCTTTGGCACCCGCAGCCAGCAAAAACGCGCCCATGGACGCCGCCATGCCGATGCAGATCGTAGACACATCGCACTTCACATACTGCATGGTATCATAGATCGCCATGCCCGCGGTCACGGAACCGCCCGGGCTGTTGATGTAAAGGCTGATGTCCTTGTCAGGATCCTCCGCTTCCAAAAACAGCAGCTGCGCAACGATCAGATTGGCTTCCTCGTCCGTCACCTCGCCGCCAAGGAACACGATGCGATCCTTGAGCAGTCTGGAATAAATATCGTAAGAACGCTCGCCGCGATTGGTTTGCTCTACGACCATCGGTATCAAACTCATTGTCGATTTCCTCCTTATTCAACTATTGCATTACGGCGGAAACGACGTACTATGCCTGCACTTCAGGCATCTCCGCATTTTCTGCGGGTTCCTTTTCGTCGTCCTCCGCTTTTTCTATCAGAACAGCGCTGTTCATGATCAGATCGATGGTCTTCTGTACCTGAACACGCTCCTGGAAATAATCCATATCATCCTCTTTGAGGGAAGCTTTAAACTCTTCCGGCGTCTTACCGGCACGCTCGGCATATTGGGCGATCTCACGGTCGAGATCCTCCTGTGCCGCCTCGATGCCCTCCTCCTTGGCGATGGCTTCGAGCACAAGCTGCGTGCGCACACGCTGCTCCGCCTCGCCACGGTAGCCTTCACGCATTGCCGCCGTATCCATACCCGTGTACTTGCAGTAATCCTCCAGGCTGATGCCCGACATGGAAAGCCTGTAGGCGACATCCTGCAGCATATAATCCATCTGCCGCTGTATCATGGCATCCGGCACATCAAAGGCGGCGTTTGCGGTTGCCTTACGCAGCGCCTCATCCTCCATTTCGGATTTTGCGCGCTCCCCGTTGCGCTTTTCCAGCGCCGCGCGCTTGTCCGCACGCAATTCGGCCAGCGTGTCAAATTCGGAAATGTCCTTTGCAAACTCATCGTCCAGCTCCGGCAGTTCCTTTTTCTGAATGCCTTTGATCTTTACCGCAAATACGGCGGCCTTGCCCTTCAGGTTTTCGGCGTGATACTCTTCCGGGAAGGTAACGGAAATATCCTTTTCCTCTCCCTTTAGAAGACCGATCAGCTGCTCCTCAAAGCCCGGGATGAATGTCCCGGAACCGATATCCAGCGTCTGATCCTCGGCGGTGCCGCCTTCAAACTTCACGCCGTCCACACTGCCCGAATAATCCAACAAAACGCGGTCGCCCTGCTCGATTGGACGATCCATTTCCACATAGCGGGCGACCTTTTCGCGCTCCTGCTCCAAAATAGCGTCAAGCTGCGAGTCTTCCACAGTATACGCTCTGCTTACTACTTCTATACCCTTGTACGCGCCAAGTGAAACCTCCGGCTTCACGGCAACTTCCGCCGTAAAGGCAACGCCTTCCTCGACGCCGATCTTTTCTATGGAAATGTCCGGGCGTTCAACAGGCTCGATATTGTGCTCTTCCACCGCTTTATCGTACGCCTTGGCGTACACCAGCTCAAACGCGTCCTCAAAAAATGCGCCTTCGCCATACATGTTCTCAATCATCTTGCGCGGCGCCTTGCCCTTGCGGAACCCCGGAACGTTATATCTTGCTCTTGTCTTGATATATGCCTGCTGCAGCGCTTCACCGAATTCTTCCTTGCTCACTTCAATGGTAAGCTTCACTTTTTTATTCTCGAGTTTCTCCACGGTCGCCATCCTAGTCCTCCATGCTTTATTTCACTGCGGTAATCCGCATACGTATCCAGTATCCGCATTATAGTAGCATATACCCACAAAGATTGCAACCCAAAACAAGGAATGGTACAATAAGTACAACTTATCGGAAAATATGCTTATTTAACGTTGTTTGCGGCGCATGCCGTCCTTTCAACGGGTACGCGGCGCAGCTGAAAAGGAGGCACCGGTGACTTTTCAACAAGCCATACAATCGCGCGTTTTGCTGCTGGATGGCGCCATGGGCACCATGCTTCAGGAAAGCGGCGCGCTGCATCCCGGCGAATGCCCCGAACTGCTCAACGCAACGCGGCCGATGGACGTGCTGGACATCCATCTGGCGTATATCGATGCGGGCGCGGACATTATCACCGCCAATACATTTGGCGCAAGCCCGCTTCGGCTTTCCCGCTTTGACCTTGCCGACCGCATGGGGGAGCTTATGCAAAGCGCAATTGCGCTTTGCCGCGAAGCGGTTTCCGGCCAGGAGCGGACCGTTTTCGTCGCCGCATCCGTCGGCCCCACCGGCGAGCTGTACAGAAGCGACGCCGACATGCCGGAACGGATGTACCGTTCCTTTTTCGAACAATGCGCGGCCGCTGAAGCCGCAGGCGCAGACCTCATACTCATCGAGACCATGAACGATATATGCGAAGCCCGCCTTGCTCTACTTGCCGCACGCGCCGCATGCAGCCTCCCGGCGCTTTGCAGCTTTACGCTTGAGCCGGATGATAATACTTATGCCGGCAATCCACCCGAGGTGCTCGCGCTGTGCTGCGCAAAACTCGGCGCGGCGCTGACGGGGGTGAACTGCGGTTTTGGTCCGGAGGAGCTTTTCTTAGGTTATTCGCGCCTTGCGGGCGCAAGCATGCTGCCCACGTTCGCATGTCCCAACGCCGGTCTGCCGCAAAACGGAAAATATATGATTTCCCCCGCCGCTATGGCAAAAGCCATGGAGCCCTATCTTCACGGCGGCGCTTCCGCCATAGGCGGCTGTTGCGGCACCACGCCAAATCACATACAAACGCTTCGGGCATTATTGGACGACTGCCACGGCAATGCGCGGCGGGCTTCCGCCGACGGGGAAAATATTTGCTCCGCCGCCGCACTGCTGCCGTTATCCGCATTGGAGCCTTATACAACGGTTGCCCTCGCCGGGCTTTCCCATACGCAGGCCGAAGAACGCATCCGGCAGCAGGCGCGGCAGCAGCAAGTTCTGCACATCGATCTTACGGATTGGGGCCGGGACGCCATACGCGCGCTGATCTGGGGAGTGTCGCCGCATATCCGTATGACTCCGCTAGCGTTCCATGTCCAAAACGCCGAGCAGGCGCATGCGGCGCTCCTTGCCTACCCCGGCATTGCCGCCGTTTACGCACACGGCGACGCGTACCGGGTACTCAAGGCGGCGGTGCGGTACGGGGCGGAAGTAATCAGCTAGTCAACAATACGGCTGCGCCGTATTGTTGAAGCCGCTGCGACGGGATTTCCTCGCAGATAACGCTTTCGCACAAATGCAAGCATTTGTGCGAGGTCGCGCAAGGGGCTTCGCCCATTGCGCGATTGTCTCCGCTTGTGCCTTTTCGCTCGAACCTGCGGTTTGTCGCGCAATGGCACAAGACCGGTGTCATTTTCGGCGCGCATGTCGCCGAAAATGACGGATTCATATGGTTCGTACAATGTTTATTGTGTAACAAAGCGGCAGGGCGGCTCAAGCGCCCTGTTTTCCTTATATATAATGGAAAAAATCCCGTACGGGATTTTTTCCAGCTTAATATACATCACATCAATACAGCAAATCGGGTTACAGCTCGCCTCGGTCTTCTTTGATCTTGGCCTGCGCCGCAGCAAGCCGCGCAATGGGTACGCGGAAGGGCGAGCAGGAAACGTAACTAAGGCCCAGCTTATGGCAGAATTCAATAGAAGAAGGATCGCCGCCATGCTCGCCGCAGATGCCCAGCTTGATATTGGGGCGGGTCTTGCGGCCCAGCTCGCAGGCAAACTCCATCAGCTTGCCTACGCCTTCCTGATCCACACGGGCAAAGGGATCGGATTCGAAAATCTTCTTTTTATAGTAATCATCCAGGAACTTGCCCGCATCGTCACGGCTGAAGCCAAACGTCATCTGCGAGAGATCGTTGGTGCCAAAGGAGAAGAACTCCGCGCTCTTTGCAATGCTGTCCGCCACCAACGCCGCACGCGGCACCTCGATCATGGTACCCACGAGATAGGCGATGGTGATATTGCGCTCGTTCATGACCTCGCGCGCGGTCTTGTCCACGATCTCCTTAATAAACTGCAGTTCCTTGGCGTCGCCTACCAGCGGGATCATGATCTCCGGGGTGATGGTAACACCCGTTTCCCCCCGCACCTCGATGGCCGCCTCGATAATGGCGCGTGTCTGCATTTCCGCGATTTCGGGGTAGGTGATGGCCAGGCGGCAGCCGCGGTGGCCCAGCATGGGATTCAACTCGTGCAGGTTCGCCACCGTAAGCTTGAGTTCTTCAAAGGAAAGGCCCATTTCCTTGGCAAGCGCCTTGATATCCGTATCGTCGTTGGGCAGGAACTCATGCAGCGGGGGATCCAGGAGGCGGATGGTGACAGGGAATTCGCCCATCGCCTTATAGATGCCCTTAAAGTCGCCGCGCTGCATGGGCAGCAGCTTATTAAGCGCCCTGCGGCGGCTCTTTTCATCCTTGGAAACGATCATCTCGCGCATTGCTGCAATACGCCCTTCTCCGAAGAACATGTGTTCCGTACGGCAAAGGCCGATGCCCTGTGCGCCGAACTTCACAGCCTGCGCCGCATCGTGCGGGGTATCCGCATTGGTGCGCACCTTGAGCCTGCGCATGCGATCCGCCCACATCATGATGGTTGCAAAGTTGCCGGATACGCCCGCTTCAATGGTTTCAAGCTTTGTGCCGTAGACATTGCCGGTGGAACCGTCGAGCGAGATCCAGTCACCCTCGTTGAGCACATCACCGCCGGTGGTGGAGAAGCTGCGGCTCTTTTCAAGCACCATGATGTCCGAGCAGCCCGCCACGCAGCAGGTACCCATGCCGCGGGCCACAACGGCCGCGTGCGATGTCATGCCGCCGCGCGCGGTGAGTATGCCTTCGGCGGCATACATGCCCTCGATATCCTCGGGGGAAGTCTCCAAACGTACGAGTATGACTTTTTCGCCGCGCTTGACGGCATCGATCGCATCCGTCGCGGTGAAGTAGATACGCCCGCACGCAGCGCCCGGCGAAGCCGGAAGGCCGTGCGCGATCGGCTTGTTTTTCTTAAGTCCCTCCGGCTCGAAGGTGGGATGCAGCAGCGAATCGAGCGAACGCGGGTCAATTTTGAGCAACGCTTCTTCTTTGGTTATCATGCCTTCGCGCACAAGATCCACGGCAATCTGCAGCGCGGCGGCCGCGGTACGCTTGCCGTTGCGGGTCTGCAGCATGAAGAGCTTGCCGCGCTCAATGGTGAACTCCATATCCTGCATGTCGCGGTAATGCTTTTCCAGCGTCTCCGCGATTTTTACAAACTCCTTATATACGGCGGGCAAAGTCTTTTTCAATTCTTCGATAGGCGAAGGCGTGCGGATGCCGGCAACGACATCCTCTCCCTGCGCGTTCATCAGGTATTCGCCGTAGAGCTTGTTCTCGCCGGTGGAGGGGTTGCGCGTAAACGCGACGCCGGTACCGGAATCGTTGCCCATGTTGCCGAACACCATCGCCTGTACGTTGACGGCCGTACCCCAATCCGAGGGAATGTCGTTCATGCGGCGATATACGATGGCACGGGGGTTGTCCCAGCTGCGGAACACCGCCTTGGCGGATTGCAGCATCTGTTCTTTGGGATCCTGCGGGAATTTATGGCCCTTTTCGCTCAGGTAAAGCTGTTTGAAGCGATCCACGACCTCCTTGAGATTTTCTGCGGTCAGCTCCGTATCCAGCTTGCAATTGCTGACTCTTTTTACATCGTCGAGTATCTCGTCGAATTTGGATTTTTCGACTTCCATAACCACGTCCGCAAACATCTGAATGAAGCGGCGATAGCTGTCATATGCAAAACGCTCGTTGCCGGTAAGCTTGGCAAGGCCTTCGACCGTCTCGTCGTTCAAGCCCAGATTCAATATGGTATCCATCATACCGGGCATGGAAGCGCGCGCGCCGGAACGAACAGAGACGAGGAAGGGGTTGGCCACATCGCCGAATTTTTTGCCCGCCACCTTTTCCAGTTCCTCTACCGCTGAAAACATCTGTTCCAATATATCGTCACCGATACGTTTGTTATCCTGATAGTAACGTGTACAGGCTTCCGTCGTGATGGTGAAGCCGAACGGCACCGGGAGACCCAAGCCAGTCATTTCCGCCAGATTTGCACCTTTTCCGCCGAGAAGATTGCGCATCTGCGCATTACCCTCGTTGAACATATATACATACTTGTGTCCCATGTAGCTTCCTCCTATGTTAAAATAAAAAGTATATAACAGTATGCCGCCGCTGCGTATAAGCATTTAGCAGGAATTCCTGCGCAACGGCCAATTATCGCGCTTAGAGCCTAATTATTATATACCCGACCGCAATAAAAGGCAATAAATTTCTATGCCTGTGCAGGATTTCCTGCATGGTCGTTATTTTTTAACAAAAGCATTTTTAAAGCCTCCAGCGGTTTGCTCTCCCGTTCCAGCAGGTTCATGCAATACCGTTCCACTACCGCAAACAATTCCCGGCGTACGGCATCCGGCAGACGCACACGATCCATATCCGCATCGTCGAGCAGCAGCATGCGGCGCATCGCCTCAAGCGTAAGGCATGAGACGGCATCCCCCGCCTGCCCTTTCCCGGCGCAGGCAGCGCACAGCGCGCCGCCCGCGGCCGGTGAGAACCGCAGGATCTTAATCGCACGGAGGTCCGCCCCGCACACGGCGCAGTTCGTGATGGTGGGGCAAAACCCCGTAGCCTGAAAATATTTTGTCACAAAGCACAGTGCGAGATCCAAAGAATTGCACTCGCCATAGCATAAAAAGCTCAGGCCGTGATAAAGCAGGCTGAACAGTTCCGGACTTGGCTCCCCCTCCTGTACCGCATGCAGCGAGAGCGCGAGCATGGCGGAAGCCGCCGCAAAGCGGTCCATATCCTCGCGCAGGGGGTAGAATGTCTCGCGTATGTCGCATTGATCTATGGTGTAGTGATCCTTAGAAGCGAATAACTGAAATTCTCCGAACACAAAGGGCTGCGCGCAGGCTAAGAGCGGGCTTTTGGGCCGCCTGCAGCCTCTCGCTTTGGCGTCGACGCGCCCCAATTCACGGGTAAAGAGAGTAAGTATTCTGTCGTTGTCCTTGTAATTCACATAGCGCGTGACAATGCCCGTCACGGTCAGATATGCCATTGTCCCCCTCCCACCCGCACGGGGTCTTAGTAAAAGCGGCTGTCGCCGGCCAGAAACGCCCCGAGAGGGGAGCAGCCCGACAGCCGCTGTTCCAAAGCCCTGCGGCCGGTTACTCCGGCTGCTTTTTCTCCTGTGTGCGCATGGCGCGATACGTCAGGTACGCGCCCACTGCCCCGGTCTGCGAAAACTCCCGCCATGCCTTTTGAATATCCTTCTTTACCATAGCGACGCGCTCTCCTTGCTTTTTGGGATATCTCCTATTGTGTCACGGAGGCGGCGTTCAAATGAAATGCAAATTACGGAAAATCCGTATTGCGAAACCCGCTATTCGTAACCGAGTTCACGCAAAGCGCTTGCGCTGTTGCGCCAATCCTCCCGCACCTTGACATAGAGCTGGAGGTTGACGCGCGTACCCAGCATCCATTCCATATCCTTACGGGCTTCTTCGCCGATACGGCGCAGCATCGCGCCGCCCCGCCCAATGATGATGCCCTTGTGCCCCGTCCGTTCGCAGTAAATGGTCGCCCATACGTCGGTTAAATCCCCCTCGGGACGCAACGCCATTTTATCGACCTCGACGCCTACGCCGTGCGGAATCTCCTCACGAAGAAACAGCAGCGTTTTTTCGCGTACCAGCTCGGCGCAAAGCACCCGTTCCGGCAAATCCGTTACCATATCGTCCGGAAAATACTGCGGGCCCTCCGCAAGATACCCATGGAGCAGCTCTTCCAGCCTGCCCAAACCGTCGCCCGTCTGCGCACTCACGCGCAGTATGTGTGAAAAGCAGCCTGCCTGCGCCAGAAACGCCTCCGCAGCCTCCACCTGTGCGAGGGAAGAAATGTCGATTTTGTTGATCAGAGCGATGCACGGCGCTTTTGCCTGCCGGATACGTTCTGTCAGCGCTTCATCCCGCTCGCGCAGGCCGTTGACGGGATCGACAAGATACAGTATGGCTTCCACTTCGTCCAGCGCAGAATACGCGACCTTGCGCATGTATTCGCCCAGACGGTTCTTGGGCGACGCAACGCCGGGCGTATCCAGAAATACGATCTGGTAGCCGGGCCGGGTGAGCACCCCGGTAATGCGGTTGCGCGTGGTCTGCGCCCGCGGGGATACAATGGCGATCTTCTGCCCTACCAAACGATTGAGCAGTGTGGATTTGCCCACGTTTGGACACCCCACGATGGAGACGAAGCCGCTCTGAAACCCCGTCATCGCATATCCTCCGAAGTAAAAGCGTGCGGCAGCAGCTCGCCCAGATCATAAATCTGATACCTGCCGCTGCGGTTGGCGCAGATGACGGGCATTTCCGGCTCGCAAAACTCACGGAGCACCTGCCTGCAGACGCCGCAGGGCAGCGTAATCTGTTCTCCGCTTGAGATCACGGCGAGCGCCTCAAATTTACACTCGCCCTCCGAAACCGCTTTGAATACTGCGGTACGCTCGGCGCAGTTGGTGGGTGAAAAGGATGCGTTCTCTATGTTGCATCCCAAATAGTACGCACCGGAGATTCCCTTGAGACACGCCCCCACGCGGTAGCCCGAATAGGGCGCATATGCGCGGTCCATGGCCTCGTTCGCCAGGCGCAGCATGTTCTTTATCTCCAATTCATGTACTGTACGTTTCATCTTGACAGTCCCATCCTTTCCAGTATCCGCCTTTGCTCAAAAAGCATGCGCTCCTCCTCATCGGGCTGCATATGGTCGTACCCGAAGAGGTGCAGCATACCGTGTATGGTTAAAAACGAAAGCTCTCTGTGAAGCCCGTGCCCGTATTCCGCCGCCTGTTCCTTTGCGCGCAGCGGGCAAAGCACAATATCCCCCCAGAAGCCGTCCGGCGGCGTTTCGCCGGGCTCTGCCGAAGGGAAGCTCAGTACATCGGTCACGCGGTCAACACCCCTGTGCTCACGGTTGAGCGTTCGCATCCGCTCGGGTTGGACCGCAAGCATATCCAGCCTGCCCTGTTTGTTCTGCATCGTAAACGCCGTGGCGGCGGCCGCTCTTATCCATTCCAGCGCGGCCGCATCGAGCGCGCCGGACTCATCAAATACGTTGATCATGCTCCGCCTCCGCCGCCCGATTAAGCTCCGGATAGGCAATGCGCTCGTGCAGCAGGCCGTTGAACGTACGCAGGAAGCTTTGCTGTATCAGCGTGATCTCCCGGAAATTAAGCGGGCATACTGCCAGCTGCCCGTCGTCCACCTTGCCCTTGATGACCTTTTCCACCGTCTCCTCCACGGCCTCACGGGTGGGATTGTCCAGCGCACGTACGGCGGCCTCGCAGCTGTCGGCCAACAGTACGATGGCGCTCTCCTTGGTGCTTGGCCGCGCGCCGGGATAGCGGAAGTTCTTCTGTGCGGGCGGCTTGCCGCTGTTCTCCTTGGCGGCCTTGTAATAGAAGTATGCCGCCATGGTGGTGCCATGATGCTCAAAAGCGATCTGCACCACGGCTGAAGGCATCTTATGCTTGTTTAAAAGTATTACGCCGTCCTTTTGGTGTGCAAGTATGATTGCCGCGCTTTCAAGCGCGGGCAGCGTATCGTGTATGTTTTCATTGGGTTTTTGGTTTTCTTTAAAATACAGCGGACGGCGCAGCTTGCCCACATCGTGGTAATATGCGCCTACGCGCGCAAGCAGCGGGTCGGCCTCGATCGCCTCCGCCGCGCTTTCCGCCAAAGCCGCTACCATCATGGAATGATGGTAGGTACCGGGCGCTTCCGTCATCAGCTGGCGCAGCAATGGATGGTTGGCGTTGCTCAGCTCGTTGAGCCGGGCGCTGGTGGCAATATCAAACATATTTTCCCACAGGGAAAGTGAACCCACCACCAGTACCGCCGAAATGGCGTTGCTACCCACCGCCCATGCGGCGGAAAGGAGTATGGCGCCCAACGCCCTTTCCGCCATAATGGAAGCGGCAACGATCACCAGCGCCGCCGCCATGCCCGACAGCAGCCCCGCCGTAATGATTGTGCCGCGTTTTTGGTAGCCGCGCAGCAGATATACCGCCACTTGGCCTCCCGCAAGCATGGAGGCCGTCATGACCATAGAATCAAAGCCCAGCATGGCGGACCCGCGCCCGCCCGCCAGTATGCCGATGCAAAACGCAAGTACGACATTAACCGCCATAGCCGCGCGCCCGTCCACCAACAGCGCCACCAGCATCACGCCGATCAGTCCGGGGGTGATGCGCGCATCCAGCGCATTGAGCCCCAGCGCCATCAGCATGGACAGCGCCATCGCAACAGACAGTATGAGCATATTCTTTTTGCTTGCAATCACACGGCGCCGGTACAGCGTGAGATACGCCGCGAAACCCGCGAACATGCACACGAGCAGCAGCCCTATGCCGACGTTGAGCATAATGTCCGACTTTTCCGAGCGAACCAAATCCAATGTCCGCAGAATATCGTATTGTTCCTGTGTAACCACATCGCCCTGGCGTACGATGGTGTCGCCGCGCTTGATCTCAACCGGCGGGACCGCCGCCGCCGCGGCCTCCCGCGCCTGCGCGGTCGCCGCTTCATCCGGCACATAGGTGGGCTTGAGATAAGCGTTGAACGCCTTTTGTCCGATGGCTTTCAGGGTATCGGATATGCTCGTCGCATTCAGTTCCTGCAAATACGCCGTCTTTTGCGCGGCAAGCGAACGCTCCTCCATGCCGTTTTGCAGGGAGGTCTTAAGTTTAGGCAGCACCGCATCCTGCAGGCGTACAAGCTCCGTATCCTCCACATGCAGCAGCCACCATCCTTCTTCGAGGGTAAGCGATACTGCAAAGCGGCCGAGCATTTGATTTAGCTCCGCCTCTGTCAAAAGCGCCTGCCATTGTTCCACGCTAAGCGTACCGTCTGCCCGAAGGCCCGAGCCCGAAATGTTTGCAAGGCGCAATGCTTCTGCGTCCTGCCTGAAGCTTGCGATATCCGCAAAGAATTCCGACGCGCCCGTGATGTATTCATCGATCAGTTCCTGATCGAGATTGTATACGGCCTTTGTTTCGTTTCGCGCCGCATCCCGCAGCGCTTGCGTCGCAGCCGTATCCTCCACGGCGCGGGGCGCCGTGATGGTCTGCGCCGCCTCACGGCCGGCCGCAACGTCATACCGCCTGGGCGACAATACGGCGACGGCGGAGAGATAGCAAACGACAATCACCAGCGCCAGCATCAATGCCGACGCAAGGCCGATGCGGTCCTTGTTCTCTCCCTGTTTGGACATTTTTGCCTCCTTTGTGTGCGTCAGCCTTTGCGCTTTTCGTAAGCGCGGATGATTCGCTGCACGAGATCATGCCGCACCACGTCCTTATGGGTGAGAAAGACCTGCTGTATGCCCTCCACGCCCTCGAGCACGGAAAGCGCATGCACGAGGCCGCTTCTGCGGTCCTGCGGCAAGTCGATCTGCGTAATATCCCCCGTAACCACCACGCGGGAGCCTTCGCCAAAGCGCGTCAAAAACATCTTCATCTGCTCGGTCGTGCTGTTCTGCGCTTCGTCGAGTATGATGTATGCGTTGTTGAGCGTGCGTCCGCGCATGTAGGCAAGCGGCGCCACTTCAATGGCGCCCCGCTCCGTCAGGCTGCGGTAAGTCTCGTTGCCCAAAAAGTCATTGAGCGCATCGTGCAGCGGGCGCAGGTACGGATCCACCTTATTTTGCAGATCCCCCGGGAGGAAGCCAAGCTTCTCGCCTGCCTCCACCGCCGGACGGGTCAGTATGATTCGGTCGACCTCTTTGTTCTTGAACGCAAGCACCGCCATCGCCACCGCAAGATATGTTTTGCCCGTACCCGCAGGGCCGACGCCGAACACCAGATCGTACTCCCTGAGCGCCTGGACATAGCGTTTTTGCCCGAGAGTCTTGCATTTGATCTGCCGGCCCCGGTTGGTGATGGCGATCACGTCGCCCATGATCTGCTCGATCATGTCGGCGTTGCCCTCTTTGGCAAGATCCACCGCATAACGAATGCGGCTGCGGTTGATAGGTTCGCCTTTTCGAAGCATTTGCAGCAGCTTGTCCAGCACTGTAGAACAAAGCTCCACCGCCTCAGGCTCGCCCTCGACCTTTACGCAATCGGCCGAGGTACTGATGCGCGCACGCGTTTCCGCCTGCAGAATATCCAGATTTTCATCAAATACGCCGAACAGTTTGATCTGCTCGTCCATAGACTGTACGGGCAAAAGCGCCTCCGCCCGCTGCGCCGCCTGCATCGGCTCTTCATCATGCAGGTGCTTCGTTTCTGCCAATCAATGCACTGCCTTTCGTTCCGTTTTGTGCCGTAACATGCCGTATTGCGCCTAACGCACAATGCGGACAATCCGTGCACTCGTCCATATTTTTCGCATTTATTATTGCACCTCATCAAGAGGCGCAAGCTGCGCCGCATCTATCTCCCTCGTCATGCCGATCTGCTCCTGTGTGCAGATGGCGACCACCGCCGTGATACCGCCATCCTCCAGCACGGTGGTCTCGCTTACTTTCTTTAGTATGCGCGCTGTTTTGGGCACGCGCTCTATGGCTTCGAGCTCCGCACGAAAAAGCGCTTCGGACAGTATCTCCTCCTGGTCTGCGACGACCTCCTGCTCGGTCAGCTCATGGCATACGCCGCGTACCTGCCGCACCGGAAGGATCAAGCCCCGGAACACCGCGTCGTCCGTCGTCTCCAGCTCATACGCGTCATATTCCACGGCCGTGCGGTATACCGGGTACCCCGCGATGAGCACCGCGCGGTACGGTGCCGTACGTCCGCTTCGCAAAAGCCGCTGCTGCGTATTGGGCAGCGTAACGTTGGCGGTATACCAAACCTGTGCGAGCACCTCGCCCTCGGCATAGACGAGCAGACGCTCCGCCGCGCCCTCGCGGGTGATATCCCCGCGGATGAGTGTGTCGCCCAAACGCACCGCATCGCCCGGCTTAACGCTCGCCTTGCCGGAAAGCGCCGTGACGCGCTCGATGATCCCGTCTTTTTTCGCCACCACGTCCGCAGGCTGGCTCTTATCCGGCAACTCGGGGATAGGCTCCGCCTCAACCACCTGCACCTGCATAATCACGCCGTCAAGCCGAATACCCGTCCACGCGATGCGGCTGTCGTATGCGCGCACCGCCTGCCCAAGCGCGGCAGCCTCCACATTGGCGCACGCCATGCCCACTTCGGCCTGCGCCTCCGCCAATGCGCGAAGCACGACCGCCTCCGGTACGCGGGCGCAGCCTTCCACCCGGATGTGCCACACGCGCGTCTGCGCCGCCGCAAGCAGCGCAAAGCACAAAAGCGTGCCGAGCACAAGAAGCTTCCGAAAGCGGAACCGTGCAAGCAAGAATGGCATGCCGTGGCGCTCCGCAATATGTATGCGGCAGCGCGCGCCTTTTCGCAGGGAGCGAAGCCGCAAAAAATCCTTCGCGCTGATCTCCGCCGTCATGCGGGTGCGCCCCTCGCGGCGTACATTCCAAACCGGTATTCCGGCCTGCAGCATGCGGTTGAGCATGCGCTCAAGCCCCAGGCCGTCCATTCGTATCATAACATATCCGCACAGAGAATTCCACATTTATCCCACCCCAGGCGCTTAAGCCTACTCCGTATACTGCACGCCTGCGATAACCCCCCGCACATACGCGCGCCCTGCCGCAAGCTCCATCAGCTGCAGGCCCTCGCCCTGTATATTCAGCACGCCCTCATGCGTAAGAAGGCGGACGCTTTGCGTATCGTACTGCAGTACCCCATTGTGATTTTCCACCAACAGATCGCTCCTGCCCACAATGGTCAGCTTGGGTACGGTCGGCTCCGTTTCCACCGGCAGATCCAACGCGGCAAGCAGCGCACGCTTCCATTTGGACTTGCGCTTATTCGATGTCCTGATTGGTTTGCCGTGCGGAGTTGCGCGACGCTTGCCTGCCATGCTCCTTCATCCTTTCGCCGGCTTTGAGGGTGGTATACATTCCGGTATACCCCCAGGGATGGTATCGCGTATAGCGAATCATCGCCCTTTCTTAAGGCTATGCGCGTGTTGCACGGAATAGTCAGCACGCTCCTCTTTCCCGCAGCAGCAGACTGCCAAATAATACCTTTTATTTTATTTTTCGACACGTTTTCCCTGCGATCTAGGGCATATTCGCGGGTTTTTGGCCGTGTTTGCCACCCCGCCCGGCTCGGATAAAAAGTATCGCTTCGGCAATGATAAAAGTACCGAAGCGAACAAGGACGGGGGGACGGTCTCATGGCACTCAACAAGGTGGAGATTTGCGGTGTCGATACTTCAAAATTGCCTGTGCTCAACCAAAAACAGATGCGCGCGTTGCTGTTGCGCGTCAAAGATGGCGATACAGCCGCGCGCGACGAGTTTCTCCGCAGCAACCTGCGCTTGGTCTTAAGCGTTATCCAAAGGTTTTCCAACCGTGGGGAGCAGATGGACGATTTGTTCCAGGTTGGCTGCATAGGGCTTATCAAAGCGCTGGATAATTTCGACCTGTCGCATGAGGTAAAATTTTCCACTTATGCCGTGCCCATGATCATCGGCGAGGTACGCCGCCACCTGCGCGACAACAACACGATACGCGTCAGCCGCTCCCTGCGCGATACCGCCTACAAAGCGCTGCAGGCGCGTACGCGGCTGATGGACGAGCTCGCCCGCGAACCGACCGTAACCGAAATTGCCAAATCCCTTGAAATGTCCGAAGAGGATATCGTATTCGCGCTCGACGCCATACAGGACCCCATCTCGCTCTATGAGCCAATTTACCATGACGACGGCGACGCCATATTCGTAATGGACCAAATCGGCGATTCAAAGGTAAACGACTCGTTCTGGCTGGACAGCATCGCCATCTCGCAGGGGTTTTCGCACCTTGCGGACCGCGAGCAGCGCATATTGCAAATGCGTTTTTTTGAAGGGAAAACACAAATGGAGGTTTCCCATGAGATCGGCATCAGCCAGGCGCAGGTCTCGCGGCTTGAGAAAAACGCGCTCAAGCATATGCAGAAGTTCGTGTAGTATACAAAACGTCGGATGTGCCGGCGGATGCCCGGCTATTATTCCATGCGCGCGATTTCTTTGCGCAGGCGCTTGATGATGCGCTTTTCCAGCCTTGAAATATAGCTTTGCGAAATGCCCAGCATATCCGCGACCTGCTTTTGGGTGCATTCCCGGTCGGTGTTCAGGCCAAAGCGCAGCTGCACGATGCGCTGCTCGCGCGGGGTAAGCTTCTGCAGCGCCGCGAGCAGCAGTTCCCGGTCCACTTCATCCTCAATACCCCGGCCGATCAGGTCGCCCTCGGTGCCCAGTATATCCGAAAGCAGGAGTTCGTTGCCGTCCCAATCGATATTGAGCGGTTCGTCAAGAGATACTTCCATCTTAAGCCGGCAGGTGCGGCGCAGGTGCATGAGTATCTCATTTTCGATGCATCGCGATGCATAGGTGGCAAGCTTGATGCGTTTGACTGGGTCGAATGTGTTGACCGCCTTGATAAGGCCGATGGTGCCTATGGAAATCAAATCCTCGATGCAGACACCGGTATTTTCAAACTTGCGCGCGATATACACCACCAGCCGCAGGTTGCGCTCAATCAGCAGGTGCGGCGCGCGTTCGTCCCCTTGTGAAAGCCGTTCGATCCATTCCTGCTCCTCCTCGGGCGAAAGCGGCGGGGGCAGCGTTTCCCCCGAATGTACATACCATATGCCCCGCGGCCTGCGAAACAGCAGCCTGCTCAGCCATGCGATGAATCTATGCACCATGTATTTCCCCCTTATTCTTTGCGCTGTTGCGTACCTCCGGCGGCGGCAGCGCGCTGCTCCCCAGTATGGCGTCCGCGCCCGCGATAGGCTGCGGCGCGCGCGCCACCATCACATCGATATCCCGCCAAACACCGCCAATTTTGACCTCCGCGCGTTTGGAGCGTCGGGCCGTAAGTTCCCCCTCGCCGCCCATGCCGCAATAGCGCACGGGGTACCCTGTCGCGAATGCCGGGCAGCGCGAGAGCAGCACCACCGGCAGCGAGGAGACCGGCTCGACCAGCAGATTGCCGGTATCCAACAGCGCCAAGGCGTCTATCTGCCGCCCGTCGATCACAATGCGCAGCGGGATACGGTTTTCATCCGTACGCGCGGAAATGCGCAATTGACGCAGCAGCCTCGGCAAAAGCGCCACAAGCGCGACCGCCGCAAGCGCCGCCCGCAGCGCCACCGTGCCTACGAGCACGCTGTCCACCATACCGGCTGTTCCCGTATCCCCTGTCCACCACAGTGTTACGGCAAGCAGAAGCCCGCCCAGAAGAAGCGCGCACAGCAATATGCACAAATACCCGCGCAAATACCCCTGCCAGCCGTCTATATGGAAGCTAAGCGCCAAAATCGCCGCGAACGCCAGCTTGGGCGTGACGGTAAGCAGCACCGGCCAGATCCATAGCGCCAGCAGGGCGAATACCGCGCCCAGCCCGCACAGCGCTATGGCGAGAAATTTTCTTAGCCGCAGGCCGGAGAGCGCCGCGGCCAGCGCAAGCGTCGCAAAATTCATCAGCGCGTTATCCAGCAGAAACAGTTCGATGGAAATGCGCATGTGCCACTCCCCTCTGCGCGGCCAAACTGCCGTAACCGCATTCAATTATGAGTGGGCACAGTATAGCATACGGTGCATATAAAATTTGTAGAACAATTGAATGGCATATATGCGAGATTTGCATAAAAAAGGAGGCGCCGATAGTTGCCGCAAAAATGGTACGCGCCACTTTTTGCGAGGATATTTTTGCAGGCCCGCTTCTAACAAACAGGGCCGCCGCACCCGTTTCTTAGTGCAGCAGCCCCATAAAACCCGATTATCTTTATGCGTTTTTCGTATTTGTATCCTTCAGGGTAAAATGGAAACAGGCTTCGCCGTCATGGTTTTCCGCCCAGATGCGCTCGCCCAAAAGCGTAATGATCTCGCGCGCGATGGCGAGCCCAAGCCCGGTGCCCTGTTCGGCGTGCGCGGTATCCGCCTTATAGAAACGTTCAAACAGGTGCGGCAGGTGCTCCGGCGCGATGTTGCCGGTATTGCAAACGCTCACCAGCAGGCCGTCCTCCTGCCGTTCGGCCGCAAGCGTGACAACGCCCTCGTCCGCTGCGTATTTGACCGCGTTATCCAAAAGTGCGATGAGCACCTGCTCGACACGGTCCTCGTTGGAATACACGGGCAGTTCGCCCTCCGGCATCTTCAGCACGAAGCGCAGGCCGCTGTCTCCCGCCACCGTTTCAAACCGCTCGGAAAGATCCACCAGCACCGGCCGCAGCTTAAACGGATGTTTGTGAAGCGCCACGCCGCCGGATTGCAGGCGTGAAAGCTCCAGAAGATCATTGATGAGCCTGGAAAGCCGCATGCTCTCGCGCAAAATATAGCCGTAATAACGCGCCTTGTCCTCATCACGCTTGACAAGCCCGTCGTTGAGCGCATCCGCAAGGCTGCGGATGGAGGAAATGGGCGTGCGCAGCTCGTGGCTGACATTGGCGACATACTCGCGCCGGGTCTGTTCAAGGCGCACTTCCTCCGTCACATCCTGAATCAAAGTGACCGCGCCCGCGCGCAAAGCGCCGCGCCCGGCAAGATCCGTTACAGTGATCTTCAGCTCCGCCCCGTCATACGAAACCGTGCGGGAATGCACCTGATCGCCCGTTACCGTCTTTTCTATATCGGGCCACAGGGACCCAAGCTGCCGCAATACACCCTGCGGATCATCGGACGCGCAGCCAAGCAGCCGCGCCGCAGAGGGGTTAAAGTGGGTGACCCGTCCGGCGCCGTCCACGGCCACGATACCCTCGTGCAGGCCGTCTAGCACGCTGCGCAGGCGGTTACGCTCCAGCATCAAATCACCGATGGTATGAGACAGCGTTTCGGAAAGCTCGTTGAGAGAACGGCCAAGCTGCCCTATTTCATCCTTGCGTTTTTCATCCGCACGCACGGAGAAATCTCCCATCGCCATAGCGCGCGCGGCAAGGGACATCTGCCTGAGCGGCCTTGTGATGCTGCGGGAACCGAAATATGCGGGCAGCAGCAGCACGAGGAAAGCCGCAAGTACGCTTATGAGCAGCGCGCTGTTGAGTCCGTTCAGCGCGGCGTTGACCTCCGTAAGGGGTTTCGTCAGAAACACGGCGCCCATAACCGCGGCGTCCACGCCGTACACAGGCGTGCCGACGATGATGCCGAGCTCCGCCGAAGAGGTCACCAGTATGCCCGACGTATCCGCCAGCGTATCCGGCAGATAGTCTAAAAGATAGCCCGCGATACGGTCGCTGTCACGGCCGCTTGTGCGCGCGATCAATTCGCCCTGTGCATCGAATATGTGCACGGTGGCGTCCCACAGCGACTTATCCGTGTTGAGTATGCGTTCGAATGCCAGCGGCGTGATTTCCCCGCGCTGAAGCTGCGCCACAATGCTGCTGATAAATGCGGCACGCGGCACCATATCGTTCGCCTTCATGTTCGCGAACACATTGCGGCTGGTATAGGTGAAAACCACGCCCGTGAGCAGCGCGGAAAGCAGAAGCGTGAGCAGCATGAACCACAACAGACTTTTCAGGAACCCGCTTTTCATTGACCTGCCTCGAATTTGTATCCTACGCCGTACACGGTTTTAATGCCCCAGGGTACGTCTTCCTGCGGAAGTTTTTGCCGGATACGCTTGATCTGCGTGTCCACCGCGCGGGTATCGCCGAAATAGTCATAGCCCCATACCAGCGAAAGTATCTGCTCGCGCTCATACACCCGGCCCGGGTGGGAGGCCAGCAGATGCAGTATCTCCACTTCCTTGGGCGTGAACGGAATCGTCCTGCCGTCAAAACGTACATCGTAGCTGCCCACGTTGATCTCAAGCCGGTCAAAGTACAGCGTCTGCGCAGGCTGCGCCTGCTGCTGGCTGATTCGGCGCAGCACCGCCTTGATGCGCGCCACAACTTCCCGCGTGCTGAAGGGCTTGACGATATAATCGTCCGCGCCCAGCTCCAGGCCGAGTATGCGGTCGATCTCTTCACCCTTTGCGGTGAGCATGATGATGGGCACCTGGCTGGTCTGCCGAAGCGTGCGGCACACCTCTATACCGGATTTTCCCGGCATCATCAGGTCGAGCAGTATGAGGCTCGGGTTCTCGCTTTGCGCCTTTTCAAGCGCCTGTATCCCGTCAAAAGCGGAGGCATACGTAAAACCCTCGCTTTCCAAATAAATCCCCAGCGTCTCGTGGATGATCCTCTGATCGTCACAGATCAGTATATGCGGCGCTTTTTGCATAAACATCACTCCTTAACATCCTTAAGGAAATTATAGTATGCCCATTGTCGTAACACAACAGCCATGCGGAGCTTGTCATAATTGTACATGGGAATGACATTTTTTGAGAATGACTTGCAGTCCTCACCGCGCCGCATCGTATCAAACGTGTCGCATACATATTAAAGGCTCCGGGCCCTGGAGGCTTTTCATCCGTCATTTTGCTGGCGATTGGTCGTGCGGCATTGGCCGCATATCATTCCTTGTAGAATACCCGAATGTGCCATTCGGGTGCCTGTACGGTGCAAAATGACACTTCAAAGCGGCAACTTGCGCGGTGAACCTCGGCAGTCAGGCACTTTGTACAGACTGTCGATAAACCCCCTGGGGATTCGGGGACCACAGTCTCCCGAGGCTTCCAACCGCCGCCAGCGACATGTGCGGTGGCGGCGGAAAGCCTTGCGGCGCAAGGCACTTTGTCGACACAAAAAAACGGACGAAGGCAAAGCCTCTGTCCGTTCTGTTGCGATTACGCTATTACTGCGCCACGGCCTCTTGCGGATATACGCTGACCTGCTTGCGCGCCCTGCTGCTCTCGAAACGCACTACGCCATCGACCATAGCGAACAGGGTATCGTCCTTGCCGATGCCCACGTTATTGCCGGGATGGAAATGCGTGCCGCGCTGCCTTACAAGAATATTGCCCGCCAGTACGAACTGACCGTCCGCACGCTTGGGCCCCAAGCGCTTGGCTTCGCTGTCGCGTCCGTTGCGCGAACTGCCCACGCCCTTTTTATGCGCGAACAACTGAAGATTCATCTGGAACATAGTTTACACCTCCCTTTCCATAATGCTGAGGTATTCGCCGTAGGCGGCTTCCATAGACTTTAGGCCCAGCAACAATGTGTCTAGCAGCAATGCAGCCTGTTCGCACTGCGCCTTGGTGCATTCGCGGCCAAGTATGCAATGCATGCTCCCTTCGTTTATAGACAAGCCTACCGGCAGTTGTAACCGTTCTTGAAGGCCCAAAGCGATCGTCTGCGTGAGCGCCGACACGGCGCTGCACACAATATCGCTGCCCTCTTCGTCAAACCCTGCGTGCCCGTTTGCTTTAAAGCCGACGATCTTTCCGCCTTGCTTGAGCATACAAACCGTAATCATCGCAGTTTACCCGATGGAGAGAATCTCTACCTTGGTATAGGGCTGACGATGGCCCTGCTTTTTGCTGGAATTCTTCTTGGCCTTGTACTTGAACGCGATGACCTTGGGGCCTTTGCCATGCTCGATCACCTTGGCCTTGGCGCTTATACCCTCGACCACGGGCTTTCCAACCTGCACGCCGGCACCATCGCTTACCAACAGCACGTCAAAGCTGACTTCTTCACCGGGTTGGGCGCAAAGCTTTTCGACGAGCACCTCGTCACCGGCCTGCACCTTGTACTGCTTGCCGCCTGTCTGTATAATTGCATACATATCGGGTTACCTCCTCTTACCAGTCTCGCCCATGTGCGGCCCGGGTGTTAAAACCCGCGTCAATGCACCGACACGGAGCGGCTCACCGAAATATTTTACCATCCGGGAAGAAGCTTGTCAAACAAAATGCCGCTCTTTTTCACCGTTTGAAAATTGTAAGATATATTGCGAAAGGGTAAAACCCTTATCTTACCAGCCGGAGGAAATCGCAATATGTTTACAGTCACACTTCTTAGCGTAGCAAAAAAGCAGTACAAAGACAAAAATACCGGCGCTGACAAACAATATTGGATGTGCTATGCAGCCGATGCGGAAGGAAACATTGGCGGCATCTATTCCGATAAGGAGCGCAAGACCGGCGAAAAAGTTAATCTCGCCCTGTCGGTGAACCGAGACGGACGGTTTGCCGTGAGGATTGCCGAATAACACAGGCGGCGCCGGGGTGCGTGGCTCTGCCACGCCCCCGTGCCGCTTGTGGCACTCTACTTGATAAGTGCCACAAAAAACCGTCACCCACGAAAATGACGTTCTTTCCACTTTCTATAACACACGAATTAAAGTTTTTCCGCATCAAATAAAAGTTACCTGTTTTAACCGTGCAATATTCAATCCCGATGGTATTGAAACCAACAGGCACGACAAGCCCAAAAACGAGAAGCAAGAGCAGGAAGAATTATTAACTGCGGCGGCATGGCTTGAATATCTCCAGCAAAACGACTATGAGCAGTATTTAAAAACAAAAGACCATTTAGAACGACATGAGAATTTAAAAACAGAAAAGAAGCGTATAAGGAGGGACAGCATGAAACGAGCAAAAGACAAAGGCATGGAAATAGCTTTTGCCAATGAATGGTCGTTCTTTGTTACCTTTACGCTCGATAGTCAGAAAATCAACCGTTACGACAAAACCGAAATTTTACGTTCTTTTACGAATTGGCTAGATAATATGTCACGCCGTCGTAACCTTAAATACTTTATTTTTCCTGAATACCATGAGGATGGGGCAATACATTTTCACGGCCTGTGCAGCGGGATGTTATCTTTAGCGTTTTCAGGTCATTACACAGAAGCGGGACAGCCGATTTATAATTGCACAAACTGGACTTTAGGTTTTACATCCGTCGTGAAACTTGAAGGGCCGAAAGAACGCATTGTGAATTACATCATGAAATACATCACTAAGGAAAATGAAAAGGTATTCGGACAATCTTATTTTGCGGGTGGAAAAGGTTTAGTGCGTGAAGTTCCCACGCAATACGAAAATCTGTCTTTTAACGATTTGGACGGTAAGGAATACCAAGTGCCGGACACTGGAATGAAGGTCAAATATCAGACCATACAAAGGGGAAACGACAATGCAAAAGCAGGAAATCCCAACGATGGAAGTACGGGCGCAAATGCCAATCACATTGTTGACATGGTTACAGGTTAAGGCCGCAAAGGATAATACCTCGTTCGATATGCTTTTGTCAGGGCTTTTTATAATGGCAATGTTCATGCTGGATATACCGATGGTTGTAACTGCCGAAGGCTGCGGCAGTAGCAATAAATAAACGAAAGGAGTAAAAAAATGGAAGCTGTTATCACCGCAATGGAGGATGCATTCTCCCTCGTTGGGACTATTGTCACTTCGATCACGAGCCAGCCTATTCTTTTGTTCTTGCTGGCTGCGTCCCTCGTTCCCGTGGGTATCGGTATTTTCCGTAAGCTCAAGGGAGCCACCGGCGGCGGCAAAAGCTAACGGAAAACCGGCAACGGGCAGGGTTCACGCCCTGCCCTTTACTTTAAGAAAGGGGAAAATAAAATGAAGAAAAGTCAACGGGTCGTAGCGTTAATAATCGCTGTTTTGCTCGTTTTTAATATTGGAGTTATGTCCGCTTCTGCACTATCTGAAGCGGTAGTTGGTTTTTTGTGGGCATTAGGAACAGCAGTAGCAACAAATTTAGCGGGAGAGGGTATTCATGCGCTGTTTAAAGATGCTGTTCCCTCTAGCCAACCAACACAAAATTATTATACTGTGCCTGTAAACCCCGTAAGCCGACCGACCATTTATAACCCGCAGGAGTTTAATACGACTACTACAACCAGCACAACGAACAATACGAAAATCGTAAATACCTACAATAAGACTATTACGACGATCAACAATACTACAAACAATTATGAAATAAAAAACTATGAGACGATCTATTATAACAATGAATATAACACCTATTATACACAAATTGACAATTACAATTACTATATCACCTATGCACCGACATACGTTAATATCACATACCTTGACAGCCATGCTTCAAGCGTGGGAGACGCATATAGTTATAATCTGTATTATCAATTACCCGATGGCCGGAATAGCTTTAATTTAACGGCAAATGACGTTTGGGGTACTGTTTTCCTCTCGGATTTTGTCAATTATGGTGAGCTTCCCGAGGATGACGGGCAGACGCTTGCGCTTTATCATTTTGACGGTGATATTAGGGATGCAAGTGCAAAAAATGGAAGTGCAGAGCATGAACAAGGTGCATCTATAAATTATGTGAATAGTGGTTCTTTTGATCGTGCTTTGTATTGGGATAATGGTACTCATTGTTTGAATATAAATATGCAGGATGATATCGGTACTGGCGATTATACTATAGAATTACGTATATATACAGCAAAAGCAAGTAATCCAAATTTGTCGTTTCTTTTCAATAAAATATTTAATCCGCCAGTGATAAATTATAATGAAATAACACATATGGGGAAAAATAGAAATATAAAAGAGAAACAATATGTTAGTGATGGTAGTCCATCACTTCATATACGGGATGAAAATGGTATAGCAACAGGTGAAACATGGTTTGGTACATCATATACAAATTTAACAGATGTAACAAATTTTGATGCATATAAAATATCGAAATTAATAAAAAGTGAAAATACAGATATTCTTTATTATGTGTATGCGGCAAATACATTAAAAACAATAACTCAAACATCAGGGTCGAATAATAAATATGAATGGTTAATACAGGGAGAAGTAAAAAAAGGAATAATAGATAATGTAGAAAATTTAGGAATAGAAGATATAACAAATTATAGTAATAATCAATGGAATGCTATATCTATAGTAAGACAAAATGGAAATAAAACAATATATGTAAATGGGGTAAAGGGAAATACAAAAACAGATGATATTAATATAGGGAATGTGCTATCTATATTAATAGATGCGAATATGTTTGATTATATGTATATCGATGAATTACGTGTAACCAATAACGCATTATATACATCAAATTATACTCCATCCACTATGCCCTATGACACCAACCTTGTATTTGTGTTGCCTTCAAATGGCGTTGAAGATCGCATAGCGATAAAAAGCAATATCGAGGTAAGTAATAGTCGTATTGGTGGTGTCAGGCCGACATACCCAACTAACGGTTATGTGTACATATCTCTTGATACAGCAAATAAGGTAGAGAGCATTCAGCAGTATAACGGCGCTGATTGGATAAGTGTAGACGCTGCCATTTATAAAAATGGGACATGGAACAATCTGGATAAATATGATATGGCTTCGTATATGTTGGATGAAGATGATTTTCCGAATTACGAGGACGCGCATATAATTGGCAAAAACAATGTTGTTTACATGCTTACAAACCTTAATGTCAATTCGGGCGTAAGCACTATTGCCAACGGCGAAACCTTTCATATGACGCTAATGCCTGATGATGGCTTTGTGTTGCCTGAAACAATTCAGGTCGTAATGGGCATGGAGGAATTGCTGCAAGGTACTGATTTTACTTATTCTGGCGGCGAAATCACGATACCGAGTGTAACAGGTGATGTATATATTGCCGCAGCCGGAACGACCGAAAATGAAGCATTACATAGTATCAGCTATTCGTTGACAAACATGAATCTGAAAAATCAACAGAGATCGGAAAGCGGATTTACCGCTGAATTTGAAGTAGCAGAAAAGTTCGTGATGCCTTCCAGCATAAAGGTCATCATGGGTGATACGGAGTTATCCCCTACAACAGGATATACATATTCAAATGGTGTTTTGACTGTACCCAGCATTATAGATGATGTGTTAGTCGTTGCTTTAGCAAAGGTAAATGAAAGTGCTATACCGCCCACGCCAACGCCTACTCCTACGCCGGGGCCGGGTGGCGATGATGGCGGTATATCGGGACTGTGGGAGTTCCTCGAAGATATTATCAACTTTATTATAGATGGCATAGATAGTCTGATTGCGACAATAACAAATCTGCTTGCTGCGCTCCAAAATTTCGGTAGCGGATTTGTCGAGTTCCTGACTGCATCCTTTGCTTTCATACCGACCGAAATAACAACCATGCTTGCATTGGGCGTGGGGCTAATGATCGTGCTTGCCGTTATCAAATTCTTTAAGGGGTGATAAGAGTGGATGATTTTCTTACCATTATGTCGGGCATATTGGATTTATTCAAAATGCCTATAAATGTATATGGTTTTGAGTTTTCACTGTGGGACGTGATTGTTGTTAGCCTTATGGCATGTATATTATTACGGTTTATTGTGAGGTTGTTTGAATGAAAAAGATAGCAATATTATTATTTCTTTTTCTGCTTCTTTTGCCCATCGTAGCGTATGCCGAGGGCGAAACAGAAACGCCAGCGGAAGTCGAACCATCAGCGGAAACCGAAACGGATACAGACATGCCGACAGGTGAAGAAGTGCCAACAGAAGAAGTACCGGAAGAAGTGTCGGAAGCTACAAATAATACCATTGTTATTACAGATGCAAACGGAAATCAGTATATTATAACGGCGGGGACAATAACCGAAGGAACGACAGGCGAAGGACCGGAAACAACAATGCTTGAGGAAACAGCGGAAACAGATGCCATTGTAGAAGCGTTGCAAGTTCAGGGCGTAAACATGGATGCTGATACACTAATGTCTGTTTTAACTGCCTTGGGGCTTGATGCCCCAGGACTAACGGCAACCGTACAGGCGGCACAAGTCCGGCCGATGCTTACAACGTTGTTTGCGGATTATACCGTGACCGAGGGGCTTTTGTTGGTGTTGTGCGTGTTGTTGGTTGTCCGTACGATCTTTAAGCTATTTGCTATGTAGTGAAAGGATGATAGATATGAATGCTTTGGTTGCTTTTTTAACTATGTTGGGCTTTGATTTAAGCCCTGTCATACATCCGGCGCAGTTGATACCGTATATAGCGATAGCCATAATTGGCTTTGGTCTGTTGTGGTGCATGCTTGCTTTGCTGCGTTATTTACTGACGCAATTATTCGGGGGGCGGCTGGTATGAACAAAAGATATATTGATGCGAATGCGCTGTTGGAGCACGAATGTGAAGCAGATCGAATGGGAGCAATGTTAGTTGTTGGAAAGGGATATATTTTGTCTGCTCCTACTGCTGACGTTGCGCCCGTGGTGCGTGCTGAATGGGAATACTTAGGATTTGTTGGTGACAAGGAATTATGGGGGTGCAAGGCATGCCATGGCATAACAGGGAAAGTGTCACCGTTCTGTTCCAACTGTGGTGCACGGATGAAAGGTGAAAATATATGAAAAAATTTGTAATATTATTCTTTCTGGTGTTGTTCTTACTTCCTTCGGTTGCGCTGGCCGAAGGTGAGGACGATATTTTAGATTTCTCCGACCCAACGCCAACGCCGGAGAGCACGCTAGAACCGACAGAAATGCCGGAGAACACGCCAGAGCCGATAGAAACGCCGGAAAGCATTCTAATGCCAATGGAACTGTTAGAGAGTACGTCAGAGCCGACCGCAACGCCCTATTACTATGTGCTGGATGATAGTACCATCATTGGCGGTTTAGCTGCGTTTATGGGCGTTCAGGACGGCGAAAACACGCCGCAAAATCTAGGGGAAGCAATACCCTATCTGTTGCGCATTGCGCTTACTGTGGGCGTGTTGTGGTTCGTGTATGCCATGATACGGGGCTTTACTGGAAACGTATTTGGAAAAGCGCGGAAAGGAGGACAATAATGCTTAGTGTAATATTTCAGTATTTGAAGAAGCTGCCGCATTTCCTTTTCCTTGAATTGAAAGACCTTATTATTTATATCATCAATAAAAAATGGCTTTTGTTTGAGGGCTGGGGGCTGCATATGTATGTCGGTGCATTCGGTGCGGGGAAAACGTGTAGCATGGTCGAGGCGGCGTACCGAAAGGCAAAGCGTTATCCTCAGTTGACCATAGTAACTAATTTGCGGCTTTTCAATTTCCCAGAGCATACGCGAATACTTCCGCTGCGAACTCCGCAGGATATCCTGCACGCGCCGGAAAATACGCTTGTGCTCATTGACGAAATAGGTACGATATTCAATTCCCGCGATTTCGCCAGTAGTAAGCAGAGCGTGCCGAAAATCCTATTTCAGCACCTTTGTCAATGTCGAAAACGGCGGCTGATGATCTATGCTACAACACAACGTTGGAATTTTCTCGATAAGCAGCTGCGCGATATTACGGCAACGGTGCGGGTAACTCGTTCGCACTTTGCGCATCCGTTTACGCGCATCTGTACTGTTTGGTCATTTGATGCGCCGGAGTATGATCTCGCATTTACAAACCCAATGTATCCGCTTCGCGCCTTGTGTGGGTATGTATACGTGCAAACCGATGTATGCCGAAACAGATACGATACCGCCGAGTTGATCGAAAACATGCTGAATGCGGAATACATCAGCGATGAAGAAATAGCAGCAAACAGGGGTGAGGTTGTGCCTGTTGTTGGTGCAACGCCTGACCGCCGAGGGGAACGGCGAGTAAAACGGAACACCCGATTGAAAGCGTAAATAAATGTTCGCGTTTTCTGTTTCAACTGGCCCTAATTGGATCTTCTGAAGAAATTTATAGTTCGTGTTTATAAGCATATTATGCCCCGCGGCAGCTCGCAATGTTCGTAAAAAATACCGCCCGATTTGGGCGGTTTTTTAGGAATGTTTTTGTTAGAAAATTAGGCCGAATATGCGTCCAAGAATAAAGGCAAGAATAACAAATAATGGTAAGAGCCATACAGGCCCATATGAATACTTGTCAGTGCTTAATAAATCAAATAAAAATTCATCTACGGTTTGACCTCTTTTAGTAGCAAGTTTTTCAAGTTTCTTGTATTGATTAGGGAGAATTTTGATGTTGATTTCTTTCATTTCCATTGAAATGGTTCTCCTTTCATGTTAGAAAATTGTGCTTAGAAACCAGATAATCCATACCAGTAAGGTGACAACGATGAAAAAGGTTTTTATACATCCTTTAATGCTTTTATAAGCTATAGTGTAATTGATTTTGTTTTCGATAAAATCATTTTGCTCCTGTAAGGTTTTTTTTATAGCTCCGGTTAGAACAAAGTAACCGATAAAGGGAAGCGCAATACATAGGGCGGTCATTATTATAGCAGACACATTATAAAAGTATGTTTGGAGTGTATTTAGAATATTCACTTTGCTACTCCTTTCATGCTATTTTCTATGAGTTGATTTATAAAGCTGTTCAGGCTTAGTCCCTGTTGTTCTGCAAAGGCTTGAATGATTTCTTTATCGCCTTTTTTCACACGTATTTTAAATTCATCGTAATTTTTTTGGTTCCAGCGATCTTTAACTTTGGATGAAGTCTTTCCCATCTTCCCACCGCCTTTACCGTATAATAGCAAAAAAATCATACTGTGTCCAGTATTGTTTGTTGACATACTGGGTTCAGTATGCTATACTGGTAATATCAAGAAAAGGAGGATGAAACAATGAAAAACAATCGTTTAACTAATGAGGATGTTGGAAAGCTGCGAATGGCATGTGATCGTATCCGTGAATTGGCAAGTCTTGAGAAAGCAAATTTTTCCCCATTTGATGAGGGGAAAGATATTGAAGTGAAGAAGAATGTGCGTCCTTATATGATGTGGTTTGAAGTCGTTGCGCAAGGTATAGATGAAATACTTGATGGTAGAGAAGTACCATATTCGATGTTTAGATAAGAACGATAATAATACGGGCGGGGAACCGCCCTTTTTTTGACTAAATTCGCATGTTGCGCTAGAATGGTAAATTATGGAGTCCCTATAGCCTATCACCTTGGTTATTATATCCCCCTTGCGTAAAGGGGGGCGAATGCGCCGATTTAGACATATCAATTTATCCATATATCGGCGCATTCGGGGGGTGCGTTCAAGTAGCGATCATGTCAAAAATTTATATAGGGGTGAGAGTATGAAAAATCATAGACAGCTTGATTACAATGACCGTATCAAAATTGAAGCTTTGTATAGTGCCAAACATACCCCGAAGGAAATAGCCAAGCAAATGGAAGTGCATATATCAACTATTTACCGAGAACTAAAGCGCGGTGAATATCAAAGGTTAGACGGCAGAACATGGATATATTATACAACGTATAGCGCAGAGGTAGCACAGAAAGATCATGATTACAAACAAAGCAGCAAAGGCGCACCGCTAAAAATAGGGAACGATCATAACCTAGCAGCTTATATTGAAACCATGATAATAGAGCATAAGCAAAGCCCTGACGCCGTGATAGGCCGGATACGGTGTAAGGGTATCACGTTTGATACCAGCATATGCACTCGCACGTTATATAACTATATAGATAAAGGGTTGTTTCTGCATCTTACAAATAAGCATCTGCCTATGAGAGGACAAAGAAAGCGCAATTATAAAAAAGTGCGTCCAGTCAGAAGTAAATTACCGCTATGTATGAGCATAGAGAAAAGGCCGGAAGATGCAAACGAGCGACAATTCGGGCATTGGGAAATGGATACCGTAATCGGCAAAGCAGCTGCAAAGCCGTGTTTGCTGGTGCTGACGGAGAGAAATACACGCCATGAATTGATTATAAAACTAAAAAGCAAATCACAGTTAGAAGTACAAAAAGCACTTAATCGAATAGAACGTATATACGGCAAAAACTTCCCCCAGGTATTCAAAACCATCACATGCGATAATGGCAGTGAGTTCATAAACCCGAAAGCAATAGAACAATCAAGCAAGCGCAAAGGGAAAAAGCGAACAACTGTATATTATTGTCATCCATACAGCAGCTACGAGCGCGGCAGTAATGAGAATGCAAATAGTATAATACGCCGCTTCATACCAAAAGGAATAGATATAAGCAAGTATAACGATAAACAAATAATGGTAATACAAAGCTGGATGAACAATTACCCGCGCCGGATTTTAGGATACAACACCAGCGCGGAGCTATTCAATGAGCAGTTACAAAAAATATTTTGACGATTTTTGCAAAACTACTTGCAATTCACACTCTTTTTCACCGTTTTTGCGCGAATCCGCCGCGACTTCCACGCAAATATCGTTTGCCCTTTCCCATCACACAGGCATATCCCCATAGAGTATGCCCATGCAGGAAATAAATACCGTGCAACCCCGGCCGTTCTATATACGTTTGCAGAATAGAGAAAGACAGGAGGTCATCCGTATGTACAAAAAATTGCTTGCAATCGTACTGTCCGCGGTCATGCTGCTTCTATTTGCCGCGCCCGCGCTGGCGGCGCAGCCCGCCGCCGCGGCGGCAAAGCCCATCGAATACAGAATGGCTACTACGTCCGTCAATGTGCGCACCGGCCCCAACAGCGCCAAATACCCCGCTATAGGCTATCTGAAAAAGGGCGAGATCGTGGAGTTTGTAAGCAAAAGCGGCAACTGGTCCAAAATTGTTTACAACAACAAAACCGCCTATGTTTACAGCAAGTATCTATCCGCAGTGCCCGTGGAATACCGCACGGCGACCACGGCCGTCAATGTGCGCACCGGCCCCAGCAGTGTAAAATACCCCGCCGTAGGCTGGCTGAAAAAGGGTGAGACCGTGCAGTACATCGGCAAATCCGGCAGTTGGTCCGTCGTCGTTTACAAAGGGAAGCCCGCTTATGTGTTCAGCAAATATCTGGCCGTGAAGCCGGATGCATCCGCAAAACCCGTAAAGGCAAGCGCGGAAAACGGCAGCCTCAAGCTGGAACTGGTATTGAACAAGAGCGTATACAAAGCGAACGAACCCATCGAGTGCTACGCGACGCTCAAAAACATCAGCAACCGCAGCAGCATCGACGTATACGGCACCAGACAACTGGTCTACTTCCCGATTTTTGGCGGCGATTTCAACGGCGAATATTTTACCACGTTGGAGCTCGCAAAAACCACCATACAAAAAAACAAGCCGCTGGAAATCACATTCGTAAAAAGCGGCAGCCTGAGCCCCGACGCCGACCCCGCGTATGCCGAGAAGTATTTTGCAGACCCTGAACTGCGCCTGCCGCCGGGAAAATATGAGATCAGGGCGGAAATGCGCTATTCCACCAGCATTGGCGGCAATTCGCAGACACGCACGCTCGTGGCCTCCGCGAACATCACTGTAACGAAATAAAACTGCGTCCCTCCTCCCCCTTAGGTATAAAGCCAAGACCCGGCGCAAAAGCGCCGGGTCTTGGCTTTTATGTGGCGGTACTTATACGGACGCCTTAATTTACAGATTCGCTTCCAGCCGCTCGCGGATGGCGCGGATAAACTCTATTGTATTGACAGCCTTGGGCGCGCCTCCTTCCACCAGCCCTACAAGGTCCTTTGTCATGATGCCGTCATCCAGCGTTTTGATGCAGGCCTTTTCCACCGCGTCTCCAAAAGCAGCCAATTCAGGCAGATGATCCAGCTCGCCGCGCTTTTTGAGCGCGCCCGTCCACGCGAATATCGTCGCCACGGGATTGGTGGAGGTTTCTTCCCCCGCAAGGTACTTATAGTAGTGGCGGGTGACGGTGCCGTGCGCCGCTTCATACTCGAAATTTCCATCGGGGCTTACCAGCACGGAGGTCATCATCGCAAGCGAACCGAAAGCCGTGGAAACCATATCGCTCATCACGTCGCCGTCGTAGTTTTTGCAGGCCCAGATGAAGCCGCCCTCGCTTCGTATGACGCGGGCAACCGCGTCGTCGATGAGCGTATAGAAATACGTGATGCCCAATTCCTTGAACTTTGCCGCATAGTCCGCCTGATAAATCTCCTCAAAGAGCACCTTGAAGGTCTGGTCGTAAAGTTTGGAGATCGTGTCCTTAGTGGCGAACCACAAATCCTGCTTTGTTGCGATGGAGTACTGGAAGCAGGCGTGTGCAAAGGATCTGATGGAAGAATCCTTGTTGAACATGGCCTGCAGCACGCCGGGGCATTCAAAATCATAGACCGTCTCGCGGAAGCTCGCGCCGTTCTCGCCGGTAAAAAGCAGCTCCGCCCTGCCCTTTTCGGGGACGCGATACTCAGTTCCCTTATATACGTCGCCGTAAGCGTGACGGGCGATGGTAATGGGCAGCTTCCAATTCTTTACGACCGGCTTGATGCTGTCGACGAGTATGGGCGCGCGGAACACGGTGCCGTCGAGTATGGCGCGGATGGTGCCGTTGGGGCTTTTCCACATTTCGTGCAGGTTGTATTCGCTCATACGCTGCTTGTTGGGGGTAATGGTGGCGCACTTGACGCCGACGCCGTATTTTTTGATGGCATTGCCCGCGTCGTGTGTGATTTGGTCGCGCGTTTGGTCGCGCTTCATCAGGCCAAGGTCGTAATATTCCGTCTTAAGCTCCACAAAAGGCAGCAGCAGCTCTTCCTTCACCATCTGCCAGATGATTCGGGTCATTTCGTCGCCGTCCATCTCCACGAGCGGAGTGGTCATTTTGATTTTTTCTGCCATACGCACTTTCCTTTCCTGCTCATAGGCCGCTGATAAAGTCCTCAGGACTTTATCAACGGGTCTTCTTGTGGTTAAAATGCCGCTGTGTATTCAATTTTATTTCGCAAGCTGCGCCGCGTAATAGTTCATCAGGCAGCCCTCGAGTATGATGGTTTTCTCATCCGGGGTAAGGCCCTTGACGTAAAGGCGGATATCCTCCACCGCGCCGTCCTTTTTGATAACCTTTGCTGGGATTTCCTCTTTACCGGTCTCGATAGCCTCGCGTACATCCGGCACAAACACGAAGTCGCCCACTTCGTAGGGGAAAGGCGTGCCTTCATCCAGCGTGAAGGGCAGTATGCCCCAGTTGATGCAGTTGCTGCGGTAACGTTTGGTGGCGTACTCATAGCAGATATTGGCAAAGCCGCCCAGCACCTTCTGGCAGGAGGCCGCCTGCTCGCGCGCGGAACCGTCCCCCGGCTTGTTGGCAAATATAGAGGAGCCGAAAGCCGTACCCGAAAGCTCGTTCTGCGCGCCCACCTTTGCGAGCGCCGCTACGACCTTTTCAGGCGCTTTGCCCAAGAGTCGCTCTGCTTCCGCAGCCTGCACCTTTTTGCAGAGGCCGACATACTCCGGGCAGCGGCGCGAAAGCGTGAATTCCGCAAGCTTGAGCGGGTTGGAACGGTACGACGAAGTCTCGCCGGAGGGGATCAGCTCGTCGGTGGTGGTGACGGGGTCGTTGATGACCGCCGTCAGTTCCAACAGCACGTTCCTCGGAAGCGGATACATCCTGGGCCAATCCGTGATGTTGGGCCCCAGGCGCAGTTCCTCCTCCGGCCTGGCGCCGCCAAAGCCATAATAAACGCGCTTATCGTACACGCCCTTGTCATACGCGTACTTCTGCCCGCCGGCGGTGGGTTCACACTCGGTCGCGGGCGTCAGCGCGCCCTGATTTGCCGCCGTGGCCGCGATGGAACGGGCGTCCATAAGCGCGACAGCCGCGAGCTGGCCCTGCCCGGGTTTGCTGCCCTCGCGGTTGGGGAAATTGCGGGTGGTATGACGGATGGAAAAGCCGTTGTTGGCGGGCACGTCCCCCGCGCCAAAGCACGGGCCGCAGAACGCGGGCTTGATAATTGCGCCCGCCTCGATAAGCTTTGTCAGCACGCCGTTTCTGGACAGCTCCAGGTTGACGGGCATGGAGCCGGGATACACGGAGAGTGTAAAGTACCCGTCGCCGATATTTGCGCCTTCGAGTATGGCGGCCGCGTCGCAGATGTTATCAAACAGGCCGCCCGCGCAGCCGGCAATAATGCCCTGATCCGCCCACAGCTTGCCGTCCTTGATTTTGGAAGCAAAATCCAGCGCGACATTACCGCCGAACTTCTTTTCGGTCTCTTTCTCGACGCCGTGCAGTATATCCAGCAGGTTGGCGTTGAGATCTTTAATCGCATAAGCGTTGGAAGGATGGTAAGGAAGCGCGATCATGCAATCGACCTTGGAAAGGTCGATTTTGATCATGCTGTCGTAATACGCGACAGCGCCAGGCTTCAGTTCGCGGTAGGCTTCGGGCCGCCCGTGTATTTGATAGTACTCCTTCACCTTGTCGTCCGTCTCCCAGATAGAGGAGAGGCAGGTGGTTTCGGTCGTCATGACGTCGATGCCGTTTCTGAAATCCACCGTCAGGCTTCCGACGCCGGGACCCACAAACTCCAACACCTTGTTTTTCACGAAGCCGTTTTCAAACGTGGCCGCCACCAGAGCGATGGCGACATCGTGGGGGCCGACGCCCGCTTTGGGCGCGCCCTCAAGGTACACCAGCACCACCTCGGGCGAATCGACGTCGTAGGTATTGGAAAGTAGCTGCTTGACGATTTCCGGCCCGCCTTCGCCCACGCCCATGGTGCCTAAAGCGCCGTAGCGGGTATGGCTGTCCGAGCCCAATATCATGTTTCCGCAGGCGGAAAGCGCCTCGCGCGCATACATGTGGATCACGCTCATGTTGGCGGGCACGAATATGCCGCCGTACTTCCTTGCGGCGGAAAGGCCGAACACATGGTCGTCCTCGTTGATGGTACCGCCCACCGCGCACAGGGAATTGTGGCAGTTGGTCATGGCGTATGGAACGGGGAACTCCGATAAGCCCGAACCGCGGGCGGTCTGTATAATGCCCACGTAGGTGATGTCGTGCGAGGCAAGCGCATCGAATTTGATGCGCATTTTATCCGGACGATCCGATTTGTTGTGCGCGCGCAGTATGGAATAGGCGATGGTATTTTCCCTCGCCTCCCTGGGGCTTGGGAAACCTTCGCCGCCGCTCACGGGCACGCCGTTTTGCAGGTATACGCCCTCTTTGAACAGTTCGATCATGTTGCTCCTCCTAAATTTGGTTTCATATCGCCGCAGCCTACCTCAGCTGTTCATACCCGTCATTGCGGCCGCACCATAGACCGCAGCCTATTCTTCATCCTTGATCTCACGGATCACATCGATCACCGTGCCGTCACGGTAGGTGACGATGCCCACGATCTTTTCGCCAAACGGCAGCGGTTCCGGCTTGCCCACGATACGCTCCGCCCGCGCCTTCAGTTCCTCAATGGTGGTCACGGGCAGCCGCGCCCCACACAGCCGCTCTTTGATCTGTGGCCTTCTCGGGTTTACGGCAATGCCCTGATCCGTTACCAGTACGTCCACCGTATCGCCCGGGGTGACTACCGTGTTCACATGGTCGAGTATGCAGGGCATGCGCCCGCGCAGCAGCGGCGCCACCACGATGGACAGCGCCGCCCCCGCCGCAGTATCGGGATGGCCGCCTATCGCGCCGCGGATAATTCCGTCGGAGCCGGTGAGCACGTTGACATTGAAGTCCACATCCACCTCCAGCGCGGAAAGCACCACGATGTCGAGCTGGTTGACGGCGGCGCCCTCGTTGTAGGGGCTGGCGTAGTAGTTCGCATCGATCTGGGTATGGAAGCGGTTGTTCTTAAGGGAGTTTGCCGCATCCAGATCGAAACTTTGCACATCGAGCAGCTTTCGGATCAGCCCTTCCTCATGCAGGCGCACCATAGCGCCGGTAATGCCGCCAAGCGCGAAGCTGGCTTTTACGCCGCGGTCTATCATATACTCGCGCAAAAACCGCGTGACCGCAAGCGCCGCGCCGCCGGAGCCCGTCTGCAGCGAAAAGCCGTTCTGAAAATAGCCCGAGTGCACGATCACCTTTGCCGCGGCCTCCGCAATCAGCAGATCGTGCGGGTTTTTGGTGAAGCGGGTTGCGCCGGACATGATCTTCTGTGGATCGCCGACGCTATCTACCACCACGATGTAGTCTACCAGCTTTTGCGAGATGCCGAAAGGGGTATTTGGATATTCCACGATATTATCCGTGATAATGATGGTCTTATCCGCGTGGCGGGCGTCCACCTTGGCATAACCGAGCGAGCCGCAGGCGGTCTTTCCGGTGCTTGCGCGCGAATAGCCGTTGGCGTTGCCGAACGGGTCGCAGCTGGACGCGCCCAGGAACGCGACGTCGATGTGAAGTTCATCCTCCATAATCGCGCTTGCCCGGCCGCCGTGCGAGCGGAATACCACCGGACGTTCCATCAGGCCGTGGGAAACGGCGTTTGCAAGCTCGCCGCGCAGGCCGCTCGTCTCGATGCCTGTGACTACGCCGTTTTTGATGTGTTGGATCATGGGCGCGTGCACGTCGGTCAGGCTGCTTGCCGCCACCATGAGATTCTTGAAACCCATGCGCGCGAGCGTATCCAGCACCATATTGACGACATAATCCCCCGCGCGGAAATGATGGTGGAAGGAGATGGTCATGCCGTCCTTTAAGCCGCAAAGCCGCACCGCTTCCTCAAGATCCTTGACGATTTTATTATGCTTTTCCTGCCGCTCGCCCAGGGACAGCGGGCTTTTTACGGGCATGCGCGGGTTTTTGCCGGGCACGTAAGACTCATATGCGCCAAAGCGGCGGATCGCCTCCAGATACTCCCTACTCATACGCACTCCTCCTCCACCAGCAGGTCGGACGCTTTGGCCATCTGTATCACGCGCTGTGCGCGCAGCACCACAGGGCGGTCCACCATCTTTCCGTTGACGCACACGACGCCGGAACCCCTTGCCTCCGCTTCCCTAAGCGCCGCAATGATGCGGCGGGCATGTTCGATCTCCTTTTCCGTGGGCGCGAATATCCTGTTGACGGGGCCGATCTGCCGCGGGTTGATGACGGATTTGCCGTCAAAGCCCAGCGCCTTGATGAGGCGTACCTCCGTTTCAAAGCCATCCATATCCTCCACATCCGAGAAAACGGTATCCAGCGCGTCGATACCGGCGGCGCGCGCGGCGTTTAAAATCATGCTGCGGGCGAAGAACAGCTCCGAGCCTTCCTTGGTGCGGTTGGTCTTCAGGTTGGCGCAGTAATCCTCCGCGCCCAGCGCAATGCCTATGAGCCGCTTGCTCGCCATACAGATTGGGCCGGCATTGAGTACGCCCATAGCGCCCTCCACCGCCGCCATCAGCCCCGTCCGGCCGACGGGAATGCCTGCCGCGCGCTCTACGCGCTCAACCTCGCGCTCCATATCGAGAATATCCTGCGCGGTCTCCGTTTTGGGCAGGCGTATGACCTGCGCGCCCGCGCGTACCACGGCTTCGACATCCTGCGCGCCATAGGGCGTGCTGAGCGGGTTGACGCGCACCACCAGTTCGCAGCCGCCGTAACGGATGGTTTTAAGCGAGTGATACACCAGCAGCCGCGCCGCATCCTTTTCCGCCATGGCGACGGAATCCTCCAAATCAAACATCAGCGAGTCCGCCCCGTAGATATGGGCGTCCCGCATCATACCGGGATTATTGCCCGGTACGAACAGCATGGTTCTGCGCAGTCTACGCATCGGCATTTTCCTCCCTTATTCCCATTCGCACGCGTCACACTTACAGCCGCGGTATGCCGCCGCCGTTACACGCGCACGAATGGTACAGTCCAGCGACCCTTTATCCACAGCTTTGACATGTACGCCCGTAAGATTGCAGGCCGCTATTGTCTCGCGAATGACGGCCTTGATCTGCCTGCCGTATTGGTTGCTGACGGTGCTGTTTAATTCGACTTCCACGCCGGGGCCGCCTTTATCCACAATTTCAATGAGTATGTCGCCGGATTCCATCGTTCCTGCAATTCCCGTAGTCACAAGCTGCATATACTTGTCCTCCCGATACCGCGATGTGCAAAATTGAAATGACACGCCTTTGTATAATAATAATACTTTATCGGTCGCAGTTTTACAACACCGGTATGTAACAAATGGAAATATTTTTGCCTGAACGTCCAGTAATGTTGCCGCTTTTTCGTGTATGCACGCATGCAGGTGCACATGTGGACATGTACGTATGTATGATTGTATTTGCATATTTATGCATACAGACAGGCTGTTTTTGTATAACTTTATCAATGCCGGTCGGAATCAAACTATGAAACAAAAAAGCGGCGCTATGCAATTCGCCCGTACCCGGCGCATAGGCTTAACCGGGAGGAAGGGGATGCAGAATGGCGAAAAGCAAGCTGCCGCGAAAAGATTGCCGCGCCCTGCTGTGGGAAATCGCCGCCTGTATGGAAGACGCCGCGCAGTTGCTTCGCGCGGCGCTTCGCGGCGTTCCCGCATCCGACGCAAATATCTCCGCCTGCGTCGCAAAAGCGGCGCGCGGCAGGCGCGCGCTCAATGACTTTTTGCAGCGCGCCTTCCTCACGCCCATCGACCGTGAGGACGTTTGCCTTTTGGGGCAGGACGCCGCAAACGCAGTACAGGCGGCCTGCTGCGCCGCGGCGTTTGCATACGCGCGGCCGGCGCGCGAAACAGCGGAGCTACTATCCGCGGCGGCCGACTGCGCCTGCGCGGTACCGGCGCTCTATGCCTTACTGCGCGATAAAGCCGCGCCCGCGGAAATGCACGCCGCATGCGAAACGCTGCGCAAAAGCGCATGGAACAGCACCCTGCTGTACCTGCGGCTAAAACGGCAGGCATCGGGCACGGCGGTACCGGATGCGCTGTTGAAGCTGTTTGAGGCGTGTGTGCAAGTCGCGGATCATATGGACTACGTGCTGATTAAAAACAATTAGATGCCTGCTCCTGGAGTATGGTGCTGTTCCCGGGCTCTATTGACCGGATGAGTGAAACGGCTTTTTTTGCTCGGCGAGGTATGCCAATATGCCCGCCGGGCTTTTTTCGTAGGCGGCGATGAAGTGCTCGGGCTCGGAAATGTCGCACAACAGGTGCGCGTCGGAATTATAGAGAATATGGTACCGCGCAAGCTCCACCACCGGCACGGGCAGCTTCAGGTACACCTCCAGCGAGGTAAAATTGAGCTGCGGCGGCACGAAGCCCAGGCTATACAGCAGCGAGTTTGACGTACGGTTGATATGCGCGGGCACAGGCACCCCGCCCAGAGAACGGCACTGCGCCGCTACTTCGTCGATGGACAGGGTCGTGGATTGGATGAGCAGGCGCGGCTCGGTATAAACCGGCGCATCGTCCTCATCCATGGCGATCTGCTCTCCGAACAGATCGGCACGGTTTTCTATATTCGGCAGGTGCGCATATACCCAGGTGCCGAAATCGAGCGCGGTCTCCAGCGCGGGAAAGAGCGTGAGCACATGCACTTCCTCACGGGTTTCCACCTCGAGGCCAGGCACAAAAATCAAACCGCGCGCATCCGCCACCGCCTTGCAGGCGGTCAGATTGCGCGCGCAGTTGTGATCGCATACGGCAATCGCGTCCAATCCCTTGAGATATGCCATATTCACAAGGTTGTTCGGCGTCATTTCCATATCCGCGCAGGGCGACAGACAGGAATGAATATGCAGATCCGCCGCAAGCCTGATCACGGCCTTATACGGCGGGAATCCCCGCCGCATGCATCAGCCCGCAGATCTCATACGCCGTCTTTTTTGAGCAAAGCACGGCGATGCCTTCCTGCGCGGCCTTTGCAACGCTGGGCGGTTCGGTCTCTATCCCCTCGGGGCAGATGATGCAGGCCATATCATGCAGCGACGCGACCGCGATCACGTTCATATGCGTCTGCACCGTTACCCAGGCGCAGCCCTCCCTGCCCTTGGCCATCACCCAGCTTAAAAGGTCGCAGGTATATCCGCAGGTCACTTCCCGGTCGGGCACCTCCCGTGTCACGATCACGGCGTCGGTAAGTTTTGCCAACTCGGATACCAGCATGGTCCATTCCTCCTATATGCCGTTTAGCCGCGCTTTTCGGCGCTGGCCAGATCCGCCATTTCCTGTGCGAGTATGCGCAGCTTATCCCGCAGCTTAAAAATACAGTCCATCTCCACCGCCTGCCCGCGCACGATATCCTCCGCAAGCGTCCGGCAGCTCGGCGACCCGCAGGAGCCGCAATCCAGGCCCGGCAGGCTTTTGCTGATCTCCTCCATACGTTCCATCATACGCATGGCCTCGCCCATATCATCCGAAAGCTTCATGACGCTGCGGGGCTCGAACTGCCTGTCGTACCGTATCATAGGAGAATTGACGTATTTCAATATGTGCTCGTCGTGCTCAAGATCAATTCGCGGCTGCGAGTTGGCCAAACGGCGGTTGCGGTTCTTGGCGACGAACTGGTTCTCGAACATCAGCGGACCGCCCACGCAGCCGCCGCTGCACGCGGAAGCCTCCACCAGCATCAGCTTGCGCAGGCGCTCGTTGTCGATTTCCTCCAGACACTGTATGACATTGTAGATGCCATCCACCGCAAGGTAGTGTTCCGTACCCACAGCCGTGCTCAGGCCTCCGACCACAGCCGTGCCCAGCCCGTATGCGCCCGCAGGGTGCGCGACCTCCCGGTGCGCGCCGCCCTTGCCTATGTTCTCGATCAGCTGCGCGTAGATATCGCGCATGGCGTACACGCCGTCCACTTCGCTTTTATCGATGCCCAGCGGATTTTTAATGTTGGTCATCTTTGCCGAACAGGGGGCGATATAGTAACATCCTACGGATTCCTTGGGCACGTTCATGATCTCGCAGAACTCCGCCTTCGCCACACGCGCGGCAATTTCGGTCGCGGATACGAAGGGCGAGAGGTTATCGATCAAATTGGGGAACAGCGTCGTCACAAGCCTTGGAATCACCGGGCAGTTACAGGAGATGACAGGGAAATTCGCCTCGCCCGAGCGCAGATATTTGCGCAATGCCTCGGCCTCGATCTCGGCGCCGCGCGCTTCTTCATATATGGCGTCAAAGCCAAGCGCATAGAGCGCCTCGAACAGGTCGCCGCGGTCTCCAAGGTTGCGGAACTGCGAATACAGCGGCGCGCAGGGTATCACAATATTATATTTGAACAAATTCAGCCCGCTGACGGGCGTCGTCACGGCGATCATCGCATGGTGCGGGCAGGCGCGCAGACACTCCCCGCAGTCGATGCACCGGTCGTCGAGTATCTTGGCCTTGCCTCGCTGCACACGAATGGCCTCCGTGGGGCAGTTTTTAATGCAATTGGTGCAGCCCACGCATTTCCTTCTGTCAATGCGAACCGAATGCTTGTACAACAAAATACGATCCTCCGTGATCTAGCTAGATCCTGCCTGTGGTTTATTGAGCGTATAGCCGGCCCGTATCACGGTGCCTTTCCCCAGCTCGGATTCAATGTGGAAATCATCACAGTGCCGCTGCACATTGGGAAGCCCCATGCCCGCGCCAAAGCCCATCACCCGCACGCTCTCGGGTGCGGTGGAATATCCTTCCTTAAGAGCAAGCGAGATATCCGCAATGCCCGGCCCCTGATCCTGAGAGATAAGTACGATCTGCTCCGGCCGTACTTCTAAAACAAGTTCTCCGCCAACGGAGTGAATGACAAGATTGAGTTCCGTCTCATAAGCGGCGATCGCCACGTCGCGAATCACCCCGGGCGCTATTCCCAGCTTCTTCAGAATTGCCTTGATTTTGCTGCTGGCTTCGCCGGCCGTATCAAAAGCGCCGTGCGATACGGGAAATGTCTGTATCAATGAAAGTCCCATGGGCTTACCCTCTGACACAGCCAGGCAAACCCGCCTCATACAGCAGGCCGCAGCACACATAAAGCGTTTTTTCGGTACCCAGCAGCACAATGTTTTGCTCTACCGCGCGATCCAGTATGTCCTGCGTAACAGGCTTGCCCCGCACGAATACGATGCAGCGAAGCTCAAGCATTTCCGCCGTTCGGATCACATGTGTATTCACAAGCCCCGTTAAGAGCAGTGTTTCCTCGTTCATGAAGGCCAGCACGTCGCTCATCATATCGGCGCCGAATGCAGACGTAACCTCCCCGCCGAGTCGATCCTCGCAGCATAATACGCTCGCACCAAGGGTTCGGGCAACTTCCGCGATTTTCATTTGTATCCTCCGAACCGTAGTTTACATGCTCATGCCATGTTTGAAACCTGTTGCGCAAGCCGCGCATAAGCATGCGCTATACATATATGAGTGTACTTCATTTTGGACGAAAAATCTACAAAACTTTCGGTTTTGTACTCCGCCAGGGCAGAGAGCGCCTCGTCATACGCATCAAAGCATTCCTTGGTTGCCTGCAGCACGGGGTTATCCGCCGACGCCACCGCAAGGAACGCCGTGCTCGCATCGTGCAGCTGCGCAAGCAGAGCCGCCGCCGTATCGCGCCCGGCTTGCACCGGCTGCTGCTGCTGATCGAATGTGAGCGACGCCGACGCCATGTCCCGCTGCAATTCATCGAGCGCCAAAAACCCTGCCGCAATGCCGTCGAGCTGCGCTTGCGCCGCCGTTACGCGCAGTGTGCTGTCCGGAGCCGGGAACACATATACGGCGCTTTCAAGTCCCTCCGCCGTAAGCTGCTCACGTACCTGTTTGAGGCTCTCCTCCGCGGTATAGGCCGCCGCGAGGACGCGATACCGGCCGCCGTCCTCCATCACATAGCCCCCTGCGCCGCGCTGCTGCAGTGCGGTCGCCTGTGTATCCGCATTGGTTTTGCTGCTGTAAACGCCCATTTGCAGCGCAAAGCACTCCATAGCCGGCAACTGTACCTCGCCTGTGACGGTATCCGCCGAAACGATGCTGTTTGCCTGCGGCGATGCGGTATTCGCAGCCTCGGGTGACTTTGTTGCCGACGCGCCCTGCACAAAATCGTCAAACGCCGCGAACGCCGGCGCCAGCACCTGCTGCGCGATCCATGTGCCTGCGGCCGACGCGCTGATCAAATATACCACCGCAGCAACCACCAGCAATACGATGATGGCCTTCGCCGTACCCCCGCCCTCGCCCGATGCGCTGCGCCGCCTGCGTGTTCTTCGCCGAAATTCCATATTGCCTCCCCCTTGTCCCTGTATAGTACAAGGTATGTGGGCAACGGAGAAATATGCGCGGGTTTGTTTGCGGCCGGATGCAGCGCGGCCGGCCCTTTTTTAGTGCGGATGCCTGGGCCGGTTGCGTTTATATACCCGTTGTATGCCCGAGGTCTTTTTTTCACCAGCGGGTCCCTGCTTTGGGCGCTTGCGCTCGGGCGGCTTCTTATTGGTTTCGGGCAGCACCTCGTAAGGCGCATCCTCTGTCGCCTGCGCAAAACCCGCCTGCGGCTCGCACGCCTGCACGGGAAACAACGGCGGAAGCCCGATAGGGTCTGCAGGCGCGGCTTTCCAATCCTCCTGCACGGGGCCAAGCGCAATGGCGTTGCTGACATATTTTTTGAGCGTAAAGCGGAAGCTGGCGCCTTCGTTCAGCTTGCTTTCCACCGCGATCTTCTCGCCCAGCTTTTCGATAATATGGCGCGCAATGGAGAGCCCGAGGCCCGTGCCGCCCTCCTTACGGGATTTATCCACCTTATAGAAACGGTCGAACACGTGCGGCAGATCCTGCTCCGGAATGCCGCAGCCGGTATCCGTCACACAAATATTCACGCGCGGGCCGTCCTCGCCATAAATCGTGATGGCGCCGCCTTCCGGCGTGTAGCGCATCGCATTGTCGAGCAATATGACGAGAAGCTGCTCCACCCGGTCCGGGTCGGTAAGGACATGCGGCAGCCCGGGCGCGTCAAGCTCCAGCCGGATGCCGCGCTGCGCGGCCTCCTTCACGTAGTTTTGGCGCACATCCTCCAAAATTTCGTTGATGTCCACCTCGATGAGTTCCATGTATTCCGTACCGGCCTGTAGGCGCGAAAGCTGCATCATATCCGTGATGAGGCGCGAAAGCCGTACTACCTCGCGTAGCATAATGCGGTAATATCTCTGCCTGTCCTCCTCGCTCTGCACCATGCCGTCGGCAAGCGGCTCCAGCAAGCCCCGAACGGCGGTAAGCGGCGTGCGCAGCTCGTGGCTGACATTGGCGACATATTCGCGGCGCGTGCGTTCGAGCAGCTCCATTTCCGTCATATCCTTGAACAGTCCGACCACGCCGGTGCGCTCGCCCGCTTCCGTGACTACGGGCGAGATGGTGATCCAAAGCATGCGGTCGCCGGGCAGCGGGTAGCGCATGCTTTGCGGCTCACCCGTACGGTACACCTCATCGAAAGCGTCCCAGATCCCGGAATCGGGTATCAGTTCGCAGCGCGTATTGACCCGCACGGACCCAAACATCCGCATCAGCGCAGGATTGAAATGCGTCAGCACGCCGACGCTGTCCGTCGCCGCAATTCCCTCGGAAAAGCTGGACAGAATCTGATTGAGCTGGCTCTTTTCCGCGCGCAGCTGATAAATCGTCTGCGAAAGCGTGTCACACAGGTTGTTGAGCGCGCGCGCAAGCAAACCCACCTCGCCGACGTCGTTTTCATCCGCGCGGATGGCAAAATCGCCCTGGCTCATTTTGATGGCGACCTCACCCATCTGGTGAAGCGGCTCCGCCAGCCTGCGCACGCTCAAAGAGGAAAGCAGCAGCATAACGGGCAGCACCACGGCGACCGCCAGTATTAGCGTGTTGTTGAGCCGGTCGGTCGTGGTATCGATCTCATCGGCCGATTTGAGCAGGAATACGCTGCCGATTACAGCGCCCCCTTCATCCTGCACAGGTACGCAAATGGACAGCGCCACGCTGTTGTCCGGCGTGCGGATATCGTCGCGCGCCACGCTTTCGCCGCCGAGCGCCACGCCGATCTGCGCATCCAGCATTTCGAGATACTGCGCGGGTGCTTCATCCAGCGCCACCGTATGGTACATAGGCTCGCCCTGTTCATCCGTGATGATTCCGGTGGCGTCGGCCGCGCGCAGAAGCTTGTCCGTAAGGCGGTAGAACGCCTCCTGCGTGATGAACCCGGCACGGTATTCTATAAGCAGCTGGCTCACCGCCTCCGCTTTGGGCGAAAGTTCCGCAAGCTTGATAGCGGTATACGCATCGCGGCTCAAGTACATATAGCCTCCCGTCACAAGGAGGGAGGCTAAAAGCACCGTAATAGTAAGCACCACGAGCATGCGCCAGAGAAATACGCTCCGCATAGGCGATATACCTCATATTGCAGCCACCGCCGCAACAAACACCGGCCTGAAAACCGTATTACAGACCGGCCGCAGGCAGCTAATCCAATTCGAATTTGTAGCCGACACCGTAGATGGTTTTAATGCTCCATCCCAAGCCCTCGTTATCCAGCTTGGCGCGTATGCGCTTGATATGCGTATCCACCGTACGGGTTTCGCCGGCAAAATCATACCCCCACACACGGTTTAAAAGCTGCTCGCGCGTGAACACCTGCCCGGGGTTGGATGCGAGCATGTGCAGTATTTCAATCTCCTTGGGCGTACAGATCACTGACTCGCCGCGCAAAGTGACGGTATAGCTTTTTAAATCGATGGAAAGGCCGTTAAATACCAGCGCGCTGCCGTCGCCTTCCTGCTGCTCCTGCGTGCGGCGCAGCACCGCCTTAATGCGCGCGACCACCTCCCGGGGGCTGAAGGGCTTTACGATATAATCGTCCGCGCCCAGCTCCAAACCTACGATACGGTCAACCTCCTCGCCCTTGGCGGTAAGCATGATGATGGGCAGCTGCGAGGTTTTGCGGATCTCCTTGCATACCTCGATGCCAGAACGGCCCGGCATCATAATATCCAGCACACACAGGGCGATTTCCTGATTGACGGCCTGTATGGCGGCTTCCCCGTCATATACGTCCACCGGCTCGTAGCCCTCCGCCCTGAGATAGATCCCCAGCGCCTCATGTACGACCTGATCGTCGTCGGCAACGAGTATTTTCATGTTCGTTTCCTCCGTTTATCTAATGAATCCACGGGAGACCGCGGCCTATTTGCCCGAACGGTAAGCAGCCTGCACGCAAGCCTGATGGCGCGGACAGGGCTTGCCCGTTTCATGCACCTTGGAGTTGAGCAAATGGATGCAGAAATGGCCCGGGAAATTGTTGCTCTGTGTGGGGTTATCCATGTGCGGCATACAATGCATGCTCGCGGCAACCACTTTTCCGTGGAAGCTGACCCATATCGGCCGCCTGTCCCACGACCATTTGCCGCCCGCTATTTTTTTCATGATAGCGGTATCGTTGGCGGTAATGGGTTCGCTGTCCGCATGGTACCAGCCGCCAAAGCGGCGTGCGTTGAAGGAAAGGCCCGTCTTCACATCGATGACCACAAACTTCGCGCCTTTATACAGCCAGTCGCTTCCGCCCTTGAACCAATCCAGCATCACAACGCTGCCCTTGACCTGCGTGGCGATGGCGTTGGCCTTTGTGATTTTGTTGCTGATATCATAGAGAGCGTCCAGCGTCTGCGCGCCCGCCACGCCGTCCGCGGCGAAATCGCAGGCTTTCTGGAATTCCGCCACAGCTTCGCGTGTTTTGGCGCCATAGGCGCCGGTCACATCTACTTTGGCCAGGAAGCCGCGGTCATGTAGCTTCGTCTGCATGCGCTTGACCTCCTGCCCTTCCATGCCCATCTTCAACAGGTTGCTCGCAGTGTTGGTGGCTTGCGTCATCAGCAGATAGTTGCGGTTTACATAGCCGACATTGTCGCCCGCTACTACAAAGTACCAGTCGCCGACCATCTGCTTGACCTTGACGCCCTTGCTTGCCGAAAGCTCCGCCACCACATAGGAGGATTGGCCCGGGCCGCCGCGCAGCTTGACGCCGTCCTCCAGCACATAGGCGGCGCGGCTGCCGGTGGAGTTTACAAAAATATAATCCTGACGCAGGTATCCCACAACATCCCCATAGAGCACGCGATACCAGCCGTCTTTCTCGTCGAGCACCTCTACCTCGGTATTAAGCGGCAGTTCTGCGAGCACCTGGGAATCCGTATTCGGCTGGCTGCGCAGCCGCACACCTTCTGCGGTGACCTGCCCAAATTCACGCGAGCTTGCGGCAGCCAAGCCGGGCAAAAGGCCAACGCACAGGATAACGAGCAGCAGCATGCATAGTAATCGCTTCTTCATAGGTATATAAGCCCTTTCGGGCCGCCGATGCGGCCTCCGACCGCTGATAAAGTCCTACGGACTTTGTCAGCGGGGTTTTCCGTAGGTTAAAATGCCGCTCACGCGGCATTTTTCCGCCGATTTGACGCACATGTCGTCAAATCGGATGGAAAGTGGGGAATTGCGATCACCCACACCCCCAAGAGGAGGATTTGCCAGCAGATTAGGACCACACCTGTGATCATTTCTCTTTCATTATAGCATACGGGCAGGACATGCCCGAACAAAAAAGCGAGATTTCACCGTTTGTTCACAGCGCACAGTTCTCCCAATGCCGTCGCATCCGCAAGGCAAACGGGCAAAAGCGCACGGTTGTAAATGGTGCTTGCAGGATGATACAGCGGGAAGAGCATCGTATCCCATTCTTCCATGGAAACATCGAGCGCGCTGCCATGCACGTCGCCAACGACCTTCTTCTGTTGGCCGAACAGAGAAAGCACCGCAAAAAGGGGTACGTTGCCCAGTGTTGCGATGCAGCGCGGGCGAAGCAGCAGCAACTCTTTTCGCAGCAGCGGAAGCGAGCTTAGTATCTCTTCACGCGCAGGAGTACGGTTGCGCACGGAACGCGCGGAAACAGTTACCGGCCGGTATTTGACCGCGTTGGTGATATACACCTCATCGCGCGGAATGCCCGCAACAGAAAGCAGCTCGTCCAGCTGACGGCCCGCCTTTCCCACAAAGGGATGGGACAGCCTTGTTTCTTCCGCGCCCGGCGCCTCGCCCACCAGCACAAGGAAGGGAGCTTCCGGCCCTTCCCCGAACACGGGGGAAGCATACATGCCCGCAGGGGCGTCCGTATCGCACAGGGCAAGCAGGCGCGCGCGCTCAGACGCATACAGCTCTTTTAGCGCCGTGATCGTCATTCCTGCCCCTCCGGGTCCGGCGTAGGCCGCGCCGTACCGCGTATACGGCCAAGCTCCTGCTCCGCCTCCAGTATGACATAGGAAATGGATTGCGCGCTGTTGTTGCTCGCCGTTGCCGCAAGCGCTTCCGCCTGCAACGTAAGCGCATGGATATCCGAAGCGTTGAGCGCAGCCGTGCTCAGGTACTCCAATATTTCATCGCGCAGCGTCATCGCCTGAAACCTGAGCTGTGCGACCGATTGATTGCCGGTCCCGTGCAGCGTACACAGGTTCCTCGAAGAAGAAAGCCCCTGCTTGTATTCATCCAATGAAAGCGGCGTGCGCTGGAAATTGGGCAGGCATTGTGCAAGCACCTCATCGCTGAACCGGTCGTAATAGGATCCGGGCCGTACAAGCACGACCGCGCCGGAGATCACCGTCTCATCCGGACAATTGCTGGTGGCGATCTGTCCGCTCTCGTTGCAGAGGGACACAGCCGCATGCATATCGCAAAATTGCGTGGGCACGTTCTCCTCAAAAAACCAGTCCGAAACGGGCGTGTGTCCCGCGCTGTCCGCATAGCAGGCGTCGGTGGCCAGCATTCCCGATACTGAGCAGACCGTCTTTTTCACCAGCCCCAGTTCTGCCGGCGAAACATCCATAATGCTCTTGTCCGGAAGACCTTCATGTATCTTTTTCATGAACGCCTGCCAAAGCGGCGCGGCGTAATCGCCGCCGGAGGCGCCGCTCTTTAACACATTGTTGGGGTTGTCGTGGCCGACCCAAACGGATGCGGTATAGTACGGCGTCATGCCCGCGAAATAGACGCTGCTGTAATCCGAGTTGGTGCCGGTTTTGCCGGCGACCGTCATGCCGCTGATCTTTGCGTTGGTACCCGTGCCGCTTTTGACCGCATCGGTAAGCATATCGATGAGAAGATAGGCGGTGCTTGGCTTATAAACCTGCCGTTTATCCCGTACTTCGTTGGCGTCCAATATCACATTGCCGTTGCTGTCCACTACGCGCGTAAAGGACAGCGGTTCCCGATACTCGCCGCCCGCGGCGATAGCGCCGTAGGCCGCCGCCATCTGTATGGTGGTAAGCCCCGATGTCCCAAGGGCAAGGCCGGGGCCGTCGACATTGATCTTGGACGCGTTCGCGCCCAGATTTTCCAAATACTTCGCGCCTACTTCCGGCTGCACGCGTTCATAGAGCGTACGCGCCGCCACTACGTTGAGCGAGGAAACGATACCCCTTCGTATGGTAACGGGGCCGATATATTTGCTGTTGCCAATAGCCGGGTAACCGCGTTCACCGCCCCAGCCGTCAATCGACGCCGGGAAGTTGGCGATAATGGTCGCCGGCGAAGCCCCCGCGTCCAGCGCGGGTCCGTAAACCGCAAGCGGCTTGATGGAGGAGCCTACTTCCATATAGCTTTGGTACGCGCGGTTGAAGCCTTTGCGTATGGTCGGGCTGTTCCGCCCGCCCACGACGGCGCGAAGCTCGCCCGCGTGGTAATCGAACACCACGGCGGAGGCCTGCGGCTGCACCGTCTCGATGACGGAGCCATCCGCTTTGGTCTCGATCGTCACATCGTTGTTCGGATTTTGCAGGGTAGGGTAGCGATCCCAGCCGGAAAGCGTATCCTGTACGGTGTGCTGTATATCCTGATCCACAGTGGTGTAGATATGGTAGCCGCCCGTGCGCAGCTCGTTTTCAACCGCGCTCCGGTTGGCGTTGGTATCCGTAAGGCCGCGCTGTTCCAACAGATGCGTCACCACGTCGCGTATGGCATATTCCACAAAATAGGGCATGTCGTACATCTGCTTTTGCTCGGATACTTCGACGATATGCACATCCTCCGTCAGCGCCGCACGGTATTCCTCCAGGGAAATAAAGCCTGCCTCGTACATACGGCCCAGCACGGTATCCGTACGGTCCATTGTGTCCGCCCAATACGATTCGTCTCGCTGGTATTTGTTTTTGCGCGGATTGTAGTAATATGGGTTCTGCGTCAGGCCCGCGAGCATGGCGCACTCGCGTACGGTCAGTTCGTCAAGCTCCTTGCCAAAATAATCCCTGGCAGCGGTCTTGATGCCATAATTGGATTCGCCAAGATGGATGTCGTTCAGATATGCCTCGAGTATTTCTTTCTTATCGATTTCCTTTTCCAGCTCCAGGGCAAGATACGCTTCCTGTATCTTGCGCTTATAGGTGCGCTCGTTTCCTAGTATTTTATTTTTAATGAGCTGCTGTGTAATCGTGCTCCCGCCGGAAGCGTTGCTGTTTCCAAGAACCTCCAGCGCCGCCGAAAACAGCCGCTTGATATCCACGCCGCTGTGCATATAAAACCGTACGTCCTCAACGGCAATAAACGCATTCTGAAGTATTTCCGGAATCTGTTCGATATCCGCCCAATCACGGTATTCCACATCCGCAATGGTGGTAATGAGCTTGCCGTCTTTATCGTACAGATAAGAGGTACGGTCGGATTTCGTAAGCTGCGCGCGGTCCAGCGTGGGGGTGGTCTCCACATAAGCCTTTGCGATGCCGATTCCCATGCCCAAGAGCGCGAAGCCCGCAAGCACCACGCCCAGTATCACAAAGCGTATCGTGGTAAACAGCACGCTCAGCACAAAAGGACGCTTGCGGTGACGTTCCGTGAAAAGAGGCTCGTTTTCCTGGTGCGTATCCTTTTGCGCGGCTTCGCTGATCTCACGTTCCTCCAGCGGATCAAACAGGCGGGTTTCGCCCGTATCTTCTTTGATATGTACCGCGGGCACGCGGCGGGTCAGCGTATCCTCCTGCGGAAACAGCTCCCGCTCCTGCTTTTCCTCGGGGGCGTTATCCTCCGCGCGGGTCAGCCTTTTTAAACCCTGACGGAAGCTTGCCTCCGCCTTGGCGTATATGCGGCGTACCTGCCGGCCTATGTTAAAAAAGAATTCGCGAATCCTTGTCATACTCTCTCCAATTTCCCGCAATCCGCAGGTATGTTTGCATGTATTATACCACAATACGGCACGGCCGCAAATATGCGAAATCCCCGTATGCCGCTGCGAACCCTGTCTGTGATTATCCGCTTGACACAGATATCGCCGCCGCCGTATACTATCTGTAACTATTTTGATAACAGATAAGGAGTTGCCATGTCCGGACATCGCCCTGCAAAAACCCGCCTTTTGCTTTTGCCGCCGCTGGTGTTGGCGCTGGCGCTGCTTTTCAATGCCTGTATGGCGCAACCCATCTCCGCCGGAGTGACGGTTACCCAGTCCCCGCCGCCCGCCGCCGTAACCTCCGCGCCCGCGGCCGCAGCCCCGGAAAGCACCGTGCCGGAATTCGAAGAATCCTGCGCTGCCTGCGAACTGCCTGAAGTTGAGCCGCTGCCCGAAGGCTACGATTTGTTGGCGCAGGCGGGCAATTGCCCCGCATATCCGCGTCCCGCAACTACGGATACCGCTGCGGACGATGAAGAGGAGCTTAATTTACTCTGCCCGCCCTGCGGGCTGGGCGGGAGCAGCGAGCCCGACGAGCCCGGCGTTTACCGTACCCTTACCTATCAGCAAGCCAAAGAGATAATGGATGTGGACGAGGACGTGATCGTCGTGGATGTGCGGACGAAAGAAGAATACGCTGCCGGGCATATCCCCGGCGCGCTGCTTATCCCCAACGAAACCATAGAGGGCGAAATGCCCGCGCTGCTGCCCGATACATCCGCCACCATACTCATTTACTGCCGCAGCGGGAACCGAAGCATGCAGGCTTCCGTAAAGCTGCTGGAAATGGGGTATGAATATATCTATGACTTCGGAGGCATTAACGGCTGGCCCTATGATATCGTGACCGGCAGCGAATCCTGACCTTCTGAAACCGCCCAAGATCACCAACCGACTGATTTGGAGGAAAAATCCGAAATGAAGAAAACAACCATTCTGATTGCCGCTTTGTTGTCCCTTTTACTGCTTATGGCAGGCTGTGAAGCGATACCTGCGCCCCCTGCGACACAGCCGCCCACGGAAACCGCCGCCGCGCAGGGTGCCTCCGCCCCCGCGGAGACCGCTGTACCTGAACGAATCCCCTTTGGCGATTTTACCGCGCAGGACATCAACGGCGCGGAGTTCACGCAGGAGATGTTCGCGGACTATGACCTGACGATGATCAATATCTGGGCGACCTTCTGCGGCCCCTGCCTCAACGAAATGCCGGATCTTGGCGAGCTTGCGGCGGAATATGCGGATCAGGGTCTGCAAATCGCAGGTATCGTAGTGGATGTAATGGATCAAACGGGCAATATTTCCGCCTCGCAGGTGGATCTCGCTAAAGAGATCGTGAGTCAAACAGGCGCCAATTATACGCATCTTCTCCCTTCTACGGATCTTATCAAGATCAAGCTATCCCGGGTGACCGCCGTGCCCGAGACGGTTTTCGTAGACAAAAACGGCGGCATCGTGGGCAAATCCATATCCGGCTCAAGGAGCAAAGCGGATTGGGAAGCTATCATCGACGCGTATTTGCAGGAAGTGAAATAAGCATGAACGCCATCCGCCGGTATCTGCCCGCGCTGTTGCTGCTCTGTGCGGCGGTATTTCTTGTGCTCGGCATATTCCGCGGCGAGGCCGCGGCAGTGCTTAGAAAAGCAGCCACCATCTGTTTGGAGTGTATAGGCATTGGGTAAGCGAGCGAAATCCAAAAAAGGAAGCCCTCGACACTGGGTGCAATTGGGCGTGGCCGCCATCACCAACGGCTACGCCGCGGGCTTCGCGCAGGGGACGATCTATACCGGGCCGCTCAAAATCGTCTGTGTGCCGGGGCTGAACTGCTATTCCTGCCCCGGCGCGTTTGGCGCGTGCCCCATCGGCTCGCTGCAGGCGGTGCTAGGCAGCCGCGATTACCGGTTCTCCTTTTATGTCGTCGGCTTCCTGATGGCGTTCGGGGCCTTTTGGGGCCGTTTCATCTGCGGCTGGCTGTGCCCCTTCGGTTTTATTGAGGATCTTCTTTACAAAATCCCCTTCTTTAAGAAGATTCGCAGCCTGCCCGGCGACCGTTATCTTCGGTATCTGAAATACGCGATACTGATTATTTTCGTGCTGTTGCTGCCATTGCTCGTGGTGGATTTCATCGGCCAGGGGCAGCCGTGGTTCTGCAAATACATTTGCCCCTCCGGCACGCTGCTTGCGGGCATTCCGCTCGTGCTTTTTAATGACGGCCTGCGCGCCGCAGCAGGCGGGCTGTTCGTGTGGAAGGTATCGCTGCTCGGGGTGCTGATACTGCTCTCCATCATCGTATACCGGCCGTTTTGCCGGTACCTCTGCCCGCTGGGGGCGGTGTACGGGTTGTGTAACCCCGTGTCGCTCTACCGTTACCGGGTGGATGCGGATGCCTGCACACGCTGCAGGGCGTGCGAACGGGCCTGCCCCATGCATATTCCCACCTACAAAACGCCCAACAGCCCCGAGTGCATCCGATGCGGCGCATGCAAACGCGCATGCCCCACCGGCGCGATACAATCCGCATTCGGCTGCGCGTCCTGCGCAGGTGCAAAAAAGAGGAGAGCAAGCCTATGACGAGTGAATTTGGCATCGCCGTGCATGCGCTGGTCTATTTAAACCGCTGCAATAGGACGGTTTGCAGCGAAGCGCTCTCCAAAACCGTGTGCACCAATCCTGCCCGGATTCGCAAAATAATGTCCCGCCTCAAGGCCGCCGGACTGGTGGGCGCCAAGGAAGGACCCGACGGAGGGTACTTCATGGTGCGGCGGCCGGAAAGCATCACGCTGGATATGCTGCTTTTTGCGCTGGATGTTCAATTGATCACCCCCGGCTGGCGTTCAGGCGATTTGGATATGGATTGCGTCGTCGCATCCGGCATGGCAAATGTGATGGAGGATCTGTACCACACGCTCAACCAGGCTTGTTTGAATCACCTGCACGCCATCAGTATATCCGATATCGATCTGCGTATATTTGCAAATACTCCGCCCGGCAAAAAAACAGCCGAATAGTTTGTTTGCCCGCCTGACCGCGGGCTTTTTCTGCGCTTATGTAAAATTTCATCTTCTTCGCGCGGCCGTTTGTAAGCATACTATGTTTGTCGTTTTTGTTTCCGCCGTATAATTCGGGGTATATTAAAGCCAGATAAATTGCATACGCAATCAACAGGAAAGCGGTGTGAGCGCCGCTTTCGGTGAAAAAGATTACAATGGAAAGAGGGATAAAAATATGCTGAGCGAAAAAGTAAAACAGCTTTTAAGCGAACAGATTGTTAAGGAATTCTACTCCGCATACCTGTACCTGGATATGTCCAATTACTATGCCGCGCACAACCTGGACGGTTTTGCGAACTGGTTTAAGGTACAGGCGCAGGAGGAACGCGACCATGCCATGCTGTTCCTTCAATACCTGCTCAACAACGACGTTCCCGTGAAGCTGGGCGGGATCGACGCGCCGGATAAAGCGTACGCGGACTTTAAGGAGCCTCTTGCTGCCGCGCTCGCGCATGAGCAGTATGTCACCGCATCCATCAACAATATTTATTCCGCCGCGCAGGAAGACCGGGATTACCGCACCACACAGTTCCTCGATTGGTTTATTAAGGAACAAGGCGAGGAGGAAAAGAACGCAAGCGACCTGATGGGCCACTACGACCTGTTCGGCTCCGACGCAAAGGGACTGTTCATGTATGATGCGGAGCTGGCACAGAGGGTATATGCGCCCCCGTCCCTTGTTCTCTGATCCTGCCCTCTAAAATTAACCGGCATATTTATAAACCCTTCGTTACAGGGCGGAACCTTTAACGAAGGGTTTTTCGTTACCGCTACGGCTGTCGGCGCGCACGCCCTTTTATGAATTGTGCCATGGGGGTGTCCTGCGTGTTAAGATTTGGAGATTTCGTTTGAACCGCGGGTGTTTGCGTGTTATGATAAGCTATGCTATCCAGCGAGTACGGGAGGAATATACTGTGAAGATTCAGGAATCGGCCGAGAATTATCTGGAAGCGATCTTGATGCTCTCCCAGCAGAACGGTCAGGTACGTTCGATCGATATTGTAAACGAGCTGCATTTTACCAAGCCAAGCATCAGTTACGCAATGAAGCGACTGCGCGAAAACGGATATATCCGCATGGACAGCGTTGGGTTTATCACTTTAACGGAAGAGGGCAGGGCGATCGCCGAGCGCGTCTACAACCGGCACAAGGTGCTCGCGAATTATCTGATGGCGCTGGGCGTGGAAGAAACCGTCGCCAGAGCGGATGCATGCCGTATCGAGCATGTCATCAGCCCCGAAAGTTTCGACTGCATCCGTAAGCATGCGGAAACACTATAATTACCTCTGTTGCGCCGCAGTAAGAAAAACATATACCGTATTTCAAAAAACAAGCAAAAAACAAACCCTCGCGCAAGCGGGGGTTTTGTTTTGCAATTTCTTCGTATGTATACGGGGGACTTAGTTGGCAGCGGCAGTACGCTTGACCGCAAGCTGCGCCTTTTTGCGATTGGCGGCATTCTTGTGGATTACGCCCTTGCCCGCAGCTTTATCAACGGTGCTCACAGCTTTTATATAGGCCGCTTCCGCAGCAGCCGCATCGCCGGCTTCCAAAGCCTGTTCGTACCTCTTCATGGAGGTCTTCACCGCGGACGCCACCATACGGTTGCGCAGATTCTGCTTTGCGGTAATGCCCACCCGTTTCTTAGCGGATTTGATGTTTGCCAAATACTTCACCCCCTGTCCCGTTGCTGCAATTCTATTGCGCGGAATAATCACCGGTTGTCCCGCAAAAGGTCGTTCCTTTGCCCGAACAAACGCAATTATACCACGCCCCCCCATGGTATGCAAGACTTTTTGTCCGCTCCGCCCGCATTTTTCCATGTATGCGCGGCAGATATTGCGGGCCCATGGGGCGAATAGAATCCTGCCCTGCAGCCCATTTGCCCCGGAAACGCTTTTTCATGGCTTGCGGGCGCCGTCAATTCGTTCTGTTATGTTCTACAACAGCGCCGCTGTCAATCGTACGGGAGGCAGGTCTGTTGGAAATGAAAAGCATTCTTCTCTCCCAAAAGATCCATCCCGGCGTCATGGCCATGCTCTATGGAAAATACAACGTGCTGCTGCCGGCCGCGCCCGGGCAGGCTGCCTTTGGAATAATTTGCGTGCATTCATGTCAAAATTGTAAACATACACCATCGCGTCTCGGACGGCAGGCATTTTCTCTTTGCACTGCAGGTGCATATCCAGTATAATGAAATGACATGGAACAAGCTATGCGCTATATTGTCGCGCATGCTGCGCGGCCGGATAGCGCGCGGCCGGATAGGAGGAAAATACCATGGTTTGCAAACAATGCGGTGCCTATTGCGAATCGAATATGCAGTACTGTGCGGTTTGCGGTGCCCTGCTTTCCGAGCAAAGCACTGCGTACCGGCAGCCGTCTGTTGACTCCGCTGCACAGCCGCCGGCAGACGAGTTGCAAAGCGAAGAGACCGAGCGCCCCAACTGGGGGTTTGTCCGCTCGCCACGCTGGCCCAAGCCTACCTTCGACATCAACGCCGTGGAAGATATCCCTGAAGGACATGCTCCCGCCGCGCCCGTCTATAACGGATCCCCGCAGGAAAGCGTCGATTATGGCGAACCTTCCTACGACGCGCCAGCTTATGAAAAAAACGCATATCATTCGTCCGAATACGACGAGCCCGTTTACGAACAGCCGCCCGCGCCCAGGTATCGCGCCACCGCGCCCGGCAGCCGCTTTAACCCGCAGCCCCTGCAAACGCCGCAGCAACAAGGCTCAAAAGAGCCTATTGCGAGTGTCGGCGGCTATGAGAGCGGCTCCGCCGGGTATCAGGGCAGCTTTGGCCGCGCGCCGCAGCACGCTGCCGTGTACAACATGGACGACGACGATGTTTCTTATTCACCGCCTGCGCGCAAGCGCACCGCACCCCCCGCCATGTCGCAGACTGCACCCATAAAAAAGCAGCCGCCCGTTTCCAAATCGCGGGGCGGATCTTCTTCCTTCCGCAGCGGCAGGAACAAAAACATGCTGTTCTGGGGCGCTGTCGGCGTGCTGGTCGTACTGCTTATAGTGTTTGGCGTAATATTTGTTAACCGCAATTACGGCGGCATCGGCGGATTCTTCCGCAACGTCTTCGGCGGATCACCCATTTTAAAGGACCCCGTGGTTACCGAGGGCTTGAATGACGATGGGGTGGATTGCTATATCATTACCGTCTATGCCCGTGAGGGCAACACCGTTACCATGCGTGTAGGGGAAGATGAGCGTTCCGACGTGATCGGTTCCTCCAACCAGAAAATACTGCGCATACCCAAAGCCAGCCTTTTGCCCGAAGAGCCTGTGGACGGCACAACGGCCGACCTCGTGCCGGATGTACGCGTCACTACGGAGGACGGCGAGGTATTCCAGCTTGAAATATCGCCCATCCCCGTGCAGGTACCTGCGCTCACGGTAACGCTGAGCGAGCCTGCGACAAGCTCTATTGCGGTAAACAAAGGCAAGGTCACGTTCGCAGGAACCGTCAACGACGGCACCGTCGGCGTGTTTGTAGAGGGGCAGCCGCTTTCTGTAAATGCGGACGGCACCTTCTCAGGCGAATATCCGCTTTCGGACCTTGGCGTATATACGCTGACGCTGGAGGCCCGCAAGAACGGATACCAGATCTTCCGTCAGGCCTTCAATGTGGATTATACGCAGGCCGAAGCGAATATTGAGCTGGATAAATCCACCCTGCGCGCCTCTTCAAGCAATACCGCCACCGTAAAGGGTACCGTCGACCCCGGCGCGACGCTATCGGTAACAGGCCCCAGCGGCGTAACGCTGGGCACGCCCAGTGTCAACGCGGCTACCGGCATATTCTCCTTCACGGCGCAGATGGCGGAGGTCGGCCATTACGACCTGGAGGTCACCGTCACCAAGGACGGTCTTTCCACCACCGGCACCATCACGGTGGAGCGTGCGCCGGATTACGCGGCCTACACCGCCGCCGTGCATAAAATGGACTACAGCCGCATGAAGAATGAAACGCTGCACAAGGCCGCCTATAAGTGCGTGGGCAAGGTGGCGGAGGTGGTGCAGACGGATCCGTACATCATCGCAAAACTGACGACGGATTCAGGCGACCTGCTGTTCGTGTACCACAACACCGCGGCCACCGTGGATGCGGGCGACGGCAAAACTTACAACGTTTTCGGCGACTACGCCGGAATAGACGAAGCCACCGGACTGCCCATGATTTACGGCTGGTTTATTACCAAGAATTAAGTGTCAATCAAAGTAAGTATGGCGCGGTTATGCCGCGCCATACTTGTCGAAAAAGTGGAAGCATCCACTTTTTCGAGGTTCACCGCGCAAGTTGCCGCTCGGTTTCCTGCTTGCGCAGGAAAGCAGTCGCGTCAACTTACGCTCTAAGGTGTCATTTTGCACCGCACAAGCCGCTGCAAAATGACGGATTGAAAACCTCTATAGTTGTACAAATAAATTGCCTGCTTCTGGAGGTTTTTGGCTAGCTTAGGCGCGGTTATGCCGCGCCATATTTTTTAAAGAACTGATAAAATTGGAGGCCAACCTATGAAAATATGGGCGCTGCTGCGCACGCATCAAAAAATCGTCGAGGATGTCGTCATGGAATTTCCCGGCGAACGCCCTACGGAAGAAGAAGCATGGCAGGAGATCATAGACCTGCTCTGCCACGCATTGCACCAGAGCCGCCCTGTGATACTCAATAAGCATTTGCAACAGCTTGCAAATTTTGCGCGAACCGCGTTCCTTCCCGCCGATTTTATGGAGCCCGTTGCGTTTGACAGGTTGGAATTGGAGATATTTCCCGAGAAAAAGAAGCAGGCGCAACCGCAGTAAGGCTGCTTCGCTTGCTGAAAAGCCCGCAATATCCATTTTCATGCATGTGATCGCGCGTGTCCGTACATACTATTCTCCGTCCCCACTCAGCCGGGGATGAAATTATCCGCACTGCGGATAGAATCAAAGGAGAGATAGTATGGATACCCTTTCGTTGATCTTAATCATCATCGGCGCGCTGAACTGGGGGCTGATCGGCCTGTTCCAGTTCGATCTGGTGGCCGCCATTTTCGGCGGTATGAGCGGCATTGTTTCCCGCATCATCTATACTCTGGTAGGCTTGGCCGGCATATGGGGCATCACCATGCTCTTCCGTCGTGACCACGTCCACCACAGTGAGCACGAGGGCGGCCGGAGCTGATTCATCGCGTTTACACGAGCGCAGCGTCCGGCCGGCACGGACGCTGTAAATGTAAGAGCGGGCAATGCCCGTTTGCACAGCAAAAGGATGCAATGGCGCATCCTTTTAGTGTATCAAAAAAGTGATTGGCATCACTTTTTTGAGCTTTACAGGAACCGCCTGCACCGGGTGGCGGCGACGGCCCGCAGGCCTAGTGTCCGAGGTGTCTCCCGCCGAGGACCGGCGGTTCCTGTAAGGAAAGCCTTGCGCCGCAAGGCTCTGCGCTCGCGCCGTACATGCCGCCGCTCGCGAATAAAGCCTCTTAAAAGGTATCATTTTGCACCGCGCAGGCCACTGCAAAATGACGGATTGAAAGCCTCCGGTTACATGTATTTCAGTTTGATATCCTGAGGCTAGGTTTGTTGATGGCAAAAAAAGGATGCGATGACGCATCCTTTTTGTTTTTGCGGCGGTGTGCCGCGAATATGCGTTTAGGCAACTGCTTATGCATCCGTACGGTAGGCCGCGAGTATCCTCCCATAGTAGATGGTATGCGGATCGCCGTCCTCTCCCGCCTGCTCATCGGGCGTATAGAACTTGGTACGCTGCTCTTCTTCGAGCAGCGGCAGCTTTCCCGCCATTTCCAGCTTGAAAAGCACACGGCATTCAAAATGCAGCGTACAGCCCGAAAGCGCCGCAACGCCGCCCGCACGCTCCGGCATCGTCGTAAGCCCCAATGCCTCGAGCTTATTCACATCACGCCCGGAACGCGTACCGCAGAAGCCCAGCTCTTTTTTCATGGCGCCATCCAACGGAACGGATACGGTGAACACGCCGTCTCGCTCCAAAAGGCCATGGGAATAGCGGCTCGGACGCACCAGCACCGTACACACGGGTATGTTCCAAACACGTCCCCACTGGCACCAGCCGATTGTCATGGGATTCTTTTCTTCTTTGCCCGTCATGAGAAATACGCCGCCATGCGAAAGCTGCTGTGCCGCCGCACCAATGAGTGTTTCATAGTTCTCCGTAGTTTGCATTGCTTTTTCCTCCGAATAAAATATGATGATGCGGATTATGCCGCTTCCCGCTCATCCGCCTGCGCGCGCACTTCGTCGAGCGCCGCCCACAGTTGCGCGTCATCGTCCTGGTCGATCTGATCGATGGGCAGGTGCTTGACGTCATCCGCCAGATCGATGTCGATATCCGGCTGCACGCCTACGCCGTCCACACTTTTTCCGTTGGGCGTATAATACGCTGCGGTAGTGAGCTTGATCCATCCGCGGTTGGACTTTAGCTGCATGGTGGTTTGCACCACGCCCTTGCCATACGTTTTGTTGCCCACCACAATACCGCTTCCATGGTCCTGCACGGCAGCGGCAAGTATTTCGCTCGCCGAAGCGGAATTTTCATTGACCAATATTGCAAGCGGTACGGATATGCCTTTCGCATCCGACCTGTATATCTCTTCTTCCCCGTCCGCCTGCCGTACCGTGACCACCACGCCCTCGCCTAGTATGGCGTCCGCCACGTCGACCACCTGCTCCAACTCGCCGCCCGGATTGTTGCGTAGGTCAATCACAAGGCTGCGCATGCCGCGGTCCGTCAAATCGCGCAGCGCTTCGGAAAATTCTTCCGCGGCAGTGCCGGTGAACTTGTCGATGTTGATATATCCGGTACGCTGCAGAAAAAGCTTATAAGTTACCCGCTGTGTCACACCGGCTCCGCGGGTGATCTGCAGGGTTTGCACCTGTGTACCGCGCAGTATGGTTACCGCTACCTGCGTGCCGTCATCGCCGTTAAAAAGCGTCTCTATCTCCTCCAGCGTAAGGCCGGGAAGCTCTGTGCCGTCCACCGAGGTAATGATATCGCCCGCTTTCAGGCCCGCCGCCTGCGCGGGGCTCTTGCCATAGACCTTCAGTACCGGCGCGCCCTTCTCATCCGGCTGGCCCACCAGCGCGCCGATGCCGTGATACGCGCCATCCAGCTGCTCAAGATAAGCGACATATTCCTCCTCGGTATAGTAGCGGGCGTACGGATCCTTGATGCTGCCCAGAGCGCCGTCGAGCGCGCCTCCCAAAAGCTGTTCGTCCGTCACCGGGTCGCCGTAGTGCTGTTTCTTTATGGTCTCCATCAGCTCCAGCAGCGGCGACAGGCTGTTATATGCCTGAAACTTCGCACTGTCTAAAAGAACGCGATCCCCCGTTTGCGTATTCATGACGATGATTGTTGCCCCGACGCTCAGGAGTGCGGTGATAAGCACCGCTGCGGCGAAGTACAGCACGGTTCTGATCCAAGGCTTCATGCACTACCTCCGGAATTGGGTTCCTGTTTGCCTGAAAGTCCAACATCAGCATACGCAGATTGTAGCAGTTTTAGGCCACCACGTCAAACGCGCACAGGGAAAGGAAACCATCCGGCACTGGCCCGGCGGAGCGCGTCATTCTTCTTTCCCCCCGCCGATCTGCCCGCGCTCGCGCAGTTCGCGCAGTATGCGCGCAAAGAGCTCCTTATCGATGATGTACTTATAACGATACACAAGGTATCCTGCCAATATGCATAAAAGCGGCAACACAAGCATGGCGATTTTCATTGTAAAAAGCCCTTGCGCCGTAACATCCGCGGCAGAAGCGGCATCGTTGATGCCGGAAACGATGACGGTCGCGCCTACGATGCCGCTCGCAACGGCGCCGCCCATTTTGTTGATAAAGGGCTGCAGCGAGAACGTTACGCTGTCGTTGCGCTTGCCCAGCTTCCATTGGCCGTATTCGATGGTATCCGTCAAAAATACCAGCATCAGCAATTGTATGAATGCCTCGCCTATGAATATCAGTACGCCCGCAGTGCCGATAAAGAGCATACGCATGGGTGAGAAGAAGAAAATAATATAACCCAGTACCACAAGCGCCATGGCAAACGTATAGAGCGTGCGTCGGCTGTACCGTTTGCTGCACAGCGGAAATATCAGCAGCGCCGCAATTTGCGATATGCCCAGTATCACGGCAAATACCGAGTACATGCCCTCGTCGCCATAAGCGTATTTAAAGAAGTACAAGCCGAAGCTGGTGGTGGTCATGTAACCGATCATGAACAGCGCCATCGCAATGGCGGTAAACAGCAATTGATCGTTTTTGAATATGGCAACGATCATGCCGCGAAGCGTGGTCGGCGGCTCGTCATGAAACACGCCGCGCGGCTCCTTTACGCCGAAAAGCGTGATGCACTGCCCCGCCCACATAATGGCGACTATGATTATGGAGAACGCGAAATACCCGCGCTGCATGCTGCCCAACGCGTCGCCGAGCGCCGTAGTTATGGGCACGATGCCCGCGACTGTGACAAACAGGCCGATATTCGCGCAAATGCGTGCGAACGCGCCGATGCGCTCGCGTTCCTTTTGATCCATGGAAAGGGAGGGCAGCATGGACCAGTAGGAAATATCGTTTGCCGTGAAGCTCATGCCCCAAAACAGATACAGCACGGCGAACAGCCCGATATAGCTTGCGCCCGTTAAACTGAAATCGGTAAACAGCAGCACCGTGACTGCGCCTGAAAGAAACGCGCCCAATGCGATCCACGGCTTGAACTTGCCGTATCTGGTACGGGTGTTGTCCACAATGGCGCCCATGATGGGGTCGTTGAGCGCATCGAATATGCGCGCGGCAAGTACGATGCCGGTAATCCACCACATCACCTCGTTGGAGAGCTGCAGGATATCCGTCAGATAGAACGTCATATACATGCTGATGAGCGCGTATACCATGTCGCGGCCGATCGTGCCCAGCCCGAAGGCGTAACGGTTGCGGGCGGCTGTTGCCTGTTTCATATGGCTTGATCCCCTTCCTTGCGCGTAATGACATACATATTGGAGCCGAAATCCCCCAGCAGGCGGATATTTTTATTGTAATAGCTGCCCACGAACTGGTTGTTGAGCTGCAGCCCTGTGAGAAGCGCGTCGCCGCAGGCTTCGTAGGTTTCCACGCAGTCCGGCAGCATGTAGTGCCGGTCTGCCGTGCGCACTAAAAGGCCTTCCGGATGAATGCGCACGGGCAGTATATGGTGTATCAGCGCGCCAAAGCCCTTTATGCGCAGGCCCTGCGGGCGGGTCTCCACACGATACGCCGCATCCGGCTGCAGCCCGGCCGCGGGCAAACGGTCGAAACCCTCGCTCGCCGCCGCCTGCGTTTGAAAAAAACCCGTAAGCGCCTCCTTGTCATCCTGCGCAAGGCTTTGAAAACAGACCTTGTTCGGCTTTTCCGTATCCAACCGGTAAAAGCGCCCGAACTGCAGCGTGCGGCGGTGCCTCTTGTAAAAAGCGATCTGCGCCCTGATCTCGCGTTTTTCAACCGGGGAAAGGTACTTCAAATCCAGTTCATACCCAAGGCACCCGAAACAGGAAGCGTGAAAGCGGGTGGAAAGAGGGGTCTGGCGCAACGTTTGCTGGTGCGGCGCGCTCGAAACATGCGCGCCCATCGTGGAAGGCGGATACAGGTACGAAAGGCCTCCCTGGATCTGCAGCCGCTCCACGGGGTCTGTGTTGTCCGACGCCCAGATCTGCGGCGCGAAGCAAAGCATGCCAAGGTCGAAGCGGTTGCCACCGCTCGAGCACATCTCCAAAAGAATACCGGGCTGATCGGAAAATATGCGGCGCAATACGTCGTAGAGCCCCAGCATATAGCGGTGGAAAAACTCGCCCTGATTTTGTATGCAGGGGGAATACGCATCGCTCGCGTGCCGGTTCATATCCCACTTCACATAAGAAATCCGCCCTTCCGCGATTACGCTGCGAACGTTTTCTACAATATACTCCCGCACGGCGGGATTGCACAAATCCAGCAGCAGCTGATTACGGCCGCGGGCCGGTTCCCGGCCGGGCACGCGCACCGCCCAATCCGGGTGGGCGCGAAAGCAATCGCTGTTTTCATTCACGCATTCCGGCTCGAACCATAATCCGAATTCCATGCCCATGTTGCGTATGCGGCGGGCAAACCCGCCGATGCCGCCCGGCAATTTCCTGCGGTTTACGGTATAATCGCCCAAGCCGGCAAAATCGCTTTCGCGCGCGCCGAACCAGCCGTCGTCGAGCACGAAGAGCTCCACGCCCAGGCGCCTTGCCCGCCGCGCCAGCCGCAATAGGCTGCCCTGCGTGAAACGGAAAAAGTGCGCCTCCCAGTTGTTCAAAAGCACGGGGCGCTCTCTGTCCTTCCAGTCCCCGCGCACGATATGGTTTTGTACGAAAGTGTGGAAGTTTTGGCTCAGTCCGTTAAACCCGCCGCCCGAACACGTCATCACCGCTTCGGGCGTTTCAAATTCCCCGCCCGTTATCAGCGTCCACTCGAAGCAATGCGGGCTGACGCCGGTCATCACGCGTACGAGGTCGTGGTTGGAAAGCTCCACCGCAGAAAAATGGTTGCCGCTGTACACGAGGTTGAAGCCGTATACGCGCCCCTGCATTTGGTTAGCGCCCTGCTCAAAAAGCAAAAAGCCGGGGTTGTGCCGGTTGCCCGAGGCGCCAGTTGTGCTCTCGTTGACATACATGCCGTATTGGAGCCTGCGGTCGTGCCGGTGCGCCTCCTTGATCCAGCCGCCATCAAACGTGACCATGGAAAAGCCGCGGTTTGGCATATCCAGCATCATGCTCATCAAACGGCGGATTACGAGCGGGTGTTCGTTTTCGTTTTTCAGCACGCAGCGGCGGGTAATCACGTCCGCCTGCGGGTAAACGGTAAAATACAGCAGCAATTCCGCCTCTGCATGCACATCGCGCATTGTGATTTTGAGCGTTTCGCACGTTCCGCCCGCGTCGTATGCACCGGGCAGTTCTTTGGGCGGTATGCCGCCCGAGCGTATTTCGTAATTTTGAAACGTGAAATCCGACACAAACGTCCCGTCCGGCATTTTCAGCTCCGCGGGCGCGTGGCGGTAGTCCCCCTTGCCGATGCCCGACCATTCCCACTGCATGGTATCCATGCAGTAAGTCGGGTCGGATACGTCATAGAGCACGCTGCTGCCCAGCATCGCGGTACGCTTTAACAGCAACGGCTCCACTGCCTGCTCCTGCAGGCGCTCACCGTAATGGATGTGCTCCAGATGCCCGAACTTTGTTACCCGGAACCAATAGCCGGTGTGCGCTGTATTTAGGCGAAAGACGCCGTCGTCGTATTGAATATGGCCGCTCATGGTATCACCCCGCTTTTGCGTATCACTGCCTCATAAGGGCGAAGGCTGCCGCCGTACCCCTCGTCCGGATAGTTGGAAAGCATCTGCTTGCCCCCAAACGCCGCGCGGACAGGCCGTTTGGAGAAGTTCAACAGCACGGTATACGTTGCGCCTTCCAATGTCCTCTGATAGGCAAACAGTCGCTTCCCCATTATAAGCGGCGTAAAATCGCCGTAAATAAGCACGGGGGCCGCCTTTCTGAGCGCGATCAACCGTTTATAATAGCTACGTATGGAGTCCTGATCCTCCATCTGCGCCGCCATGTTGATACGGTCGTAATTGGCGTTGACGCCGATCCACGGCGTACCCGTTGTAAAGCCCGCGTCTTTCGTATTGTCCCACTGCACGGGCGTGCGCGCGTTATCGCGCCCGGCCCGCCGTATCATATGCCAGCGATAGCTTTTGGGGAAATGCAGGCGTTTTGCCAAACGGTAGACGTTGTGGCTTTCGACATCCCTGACCTGCTCCATGGAGGTAAAATCGAAATTCGTCATGCCGATCTCCTGCCCCTGAAACAAAAACGGCGTGCCGCGCAGGGTAAGGAGCATAGTCGCAAGCAGCTTGGCGCTTTTTTCCCAATACAGGCCGTCGTCGCCAAAACGAGAAACGCTGCGCGGCTGGTCGTGATTTTCAAGGTAATTGGCGTTCCATGGAAGCGCCTGCTGCCATTTTGTTATGACACGGGCAAGCTTTTGCGGCTGAAAGCGCATTTTGAACCATTTGACGATCAACTGATCCGTTTCCATATGCTCGAAGGAGAATATCATATTGAGCTCCTTGCGCTCCGGCGCGCAAAGGTCATACCCCATTTGCGGGGTAACGAATACGGTCTCGCCAACGGTAAAGCAATCGTAATGGTCCAGCACTTCGCGCCGAAGCCGCCGCAATATTTCGTGGTTGCCCGGCTGGGAAAGGTAATGCTCGCTGCCGGTGAGTATGAGTTTTTTCTTTCCATCCTCCAGCGAGGTTTTGCAGATCACGTTGATGACGTCGCAGCGGAAGCCCGCCACGCCCTTATTTAGCCAAAACCGCAGGATGTCCTTGACTTCCTCGATTACGCGGGGGTTGCGGTAGTTCAAATCCGGCATGCCGCGCGCAAACAGGTGCAAGTAGTATTCGCCGCTCAATGCATCATACTCCCAGCAATCCTCCGCGAAAAAGCTGGTCCAGTTATTGGGGGGCTTCCCCTCCCCTTTGCCCGGCCGCCAGATGTAATAGTCGCGATAAGGGCTGTTTTTATCGCGGCTTTGCACAAACCACGCGTGCTCTTTGGAGGTATGGTTAATGACAAGATCCATGACGATGCGGATATCGCGCTTATTCGCCTCCGCGATGAGCCGCTCCATATCCGCCATGGTGCCGAACTCCGGGTTGATGTTCCGGTAGTCGCTGATATCGTACCCGTTATCCTCGTTGGGGGAGCAATATACGGGAGAAAGCCAGAGCACGCCCACGCCAAGGTCGGACAGCACATCCAGCTTGGTGATGATGCCGGGGATATCGCCAACGCCGTCCCCGTTGCTATCGCAAAAGCTGCGCGGATAGATCTGGTAGACCACCCGCTCCTTCCACCATTGCGGCGATTGCTGCGTCATGGGTTTTCCCTCCCGCTGTTGGTGCGGTAGCTTTGGCGGCAGTAGCGTTCATACAGCGTTTCATCCACCCCGCCCTCACGGATAAGCGCGGCATAAAAGTTTCCGCTCTCCTTCACGACGCGCCGGCCCGTTTCATAGTCCACATGCACGATACCAAAGCGGGCGCTTTCGCCTTCCAGCCACTCGAAGTTATCCGTAAAGCACCAGTGGTAGTAGCGCTGTACAGGCAGTCCGCTTTTACACAGCACGCCGATATGCTCGAACAGGTAGCGGCACCGGAAGGCATCCTGATTGTCGCAGGTACCGTTTTCGGTAATATAGATGGGCAGCTCCCAGCGCTGATAAAGATGCTTTGCGCATTCAACGATGCCTTCGGGATAGATTTCCCACCCCAGGTCGTTGACCGGCGCGCCGCTGCGCACGCCGTCGCCGATGCCGGTCACGGTAGAACGCGTATAATAGTTGACGCCATGAAAATCGCAGTACAGCCCCGGCCGTACGCCCGCCGGTTTTCCAAGCGGGAAAGCGCCCTTGCCCTCGTACATGGCCCGCTCCAATACGGTTTGGAAAAACCGCTCGGTAAGCCGCGCGCCGGTGCGGTGCCATATGTTCTTTTTGTCTTTGGGGGCGAACACCCGCATATGGTGGGCAAAACCCACCTTCGTATCCTCAAAGCCCATCTCCCGCCGCAGGCGGTGGATGAGCGTATAGGCGCACGCATGGCAGCCCGAGAGCGTACGCATGACGCGCATCGCCTCGAAAAAGGAGCGGCGCCCCGGCGGCCATTCGCCGAAGAAGTAGCCGAATGTCGCGTATACGTTGGGCTCGTTAACGGTGACATAGTCGCTTACGATATCGCCGAGCGCGCGCACCACGCGCTCCACAAAGCGCAGGAAAATCGCATGTGCATCCTTATGCAGGAAAGCGCCTTTTTTTTCGAACCACAACGGGTTGGTGAAGTGATGGAGCGTAAGCAGCACGTCGATACCGTATTCTCGAAGCAGCAGAATTTCTTCGCGGTAGCGCATGAGCGCCAGTTCATCAAAGCGCCCTTCTTCCGGCTCAATACGGCTCCATTCCACGCCCATGCGATAGATTTGAAGCCCCAGCTCACGCATGACCGCCGCATCCTCCCGCCACAGCACGGCATGCTGCGCGGCGCGTGAAGGATCCGAGCCATCCTTGATATGCCCCTGTTGATACCATGCATACCAACTGTTATTCGTGTCGCCGCCCTCGATCTGCGTGGCGGCCGCAGCTACGCCAAGACGCATGCCCTCCGGCAGACGGAAGCTGCTCATAGCCATCCCTCCCGCTATTAAGATGATGTGCTCTGTTACATTGCATGGCAGTTTTTACGATGGATGGAAAAAGTATATCATATATGCCCCCTTTACACCAGTACGCGAAATACCGCCCCAAACGCCGCCGAATATATTATTTGACGTTCAGGCGCTGCCCTTGGTAGAATGAAGCCGTTAATAAAAACAGTGGAACAATTCTGTTTCGTACAATTGAAAACGAGGACGCGTTGTTGTGAATGCTCTTGGTGGAACGTTGGAGGAACAATCCTGTTTCGTATAATTGAAAGCGAGGACTCATATGCTGCGACAAAGAAAGCTTCAGCTGTTATACGGCGTTGTAATGCTCCTGTTTTTAGGGTTGATCTACGGATGGTCGATATTCGTAACGCCGCTGGAAGCGGAGTTTCTATGGCAGCGCGCGCAGACGTCGCTTGTATTTACGTTTTCCATGAGCTTTTTCTGCATCGGCGGGTTTCTAAGCGGCCTGCTGCTGCGTGTGCGCTCCTATCGTTTTGTGCTGCGTGCAGCCGCGCTGTGCCTGCTTGCGGGCTTTTTTGCCGCCTCCCGCGTGCAAAGCCTGTGGGGTATCTATTTGTCTTACGGCGTGCTGTGCGGGCTGGGCGTAGGCTTAGGGTATAACGCCATTATGGGTACGGTGATCAAATGGTTTCCGGAAAAGCCCGGCTTTTGTTCGGGTACGCTCCTGCTGGGCTTCGGCATCGGCGCGCTTTTGCTGGGTACCGGCGCCGGCATATTGATTACGGCGTTTGGTTGGCGAAATACCTTCCTGTTGTTTGCCGTCGTGTTCTCGCTGGTGCTGTTGACCGGTGCGCAGCTTTTGCGGCTGCCCACCGCGGAACAAACCGCCGCCCTGCCCTGCCGCTCCCGGCAGGAAAACGCCGGCAGCGTACAGGACGCATCCTTTGCGCCGCGCGAAATGGTCCGCAGGCCTTCCTTTTGGCTGCTGTTTTTCTGGGGGCTGCTGTTTTGCGCAATCGGGCTGAGCGTCATAGGCCATGCGGTACCCATAGCGCTTGAGGTGGGCGCAGCCGCGTTCGCTCCCATCGCGTCGGGTTTGATCTCCGTATGCAACGGTTTGAGCCGCCCGTTGTTCGGCAGTGTTTTTGACCGCCTCGGCCGGCGCAAAACCATGCTGCTGCACAGCATACTGTTTTTCAGTTCCATTCCGCTGCTGTATGGCGCCGCGCAGCTGCACAGCGTTGTGCTGCTCGTTGCGGGGTTTGCGCTGATAGGCTTTGGCTACGGCGGTATACCCGCCATTACCGCCTCCGCCGCCAACCGCATGTACGGCGAGCGCCATTACGCAATCAATTTCAGCCTGATCAATATGAACATACTGCCCGCGTCGCTGCTCGGCCCCACCGTGGCGGGAAGCATGCAAATGGCGTTCGGTTCCTACGCGCCCCTGTTCCCCGTTCTGCTCGCATTCTGCGTACCGCCCCTGATTGCGGCCGCTTTGCTCAAGAAAGTATAATTGACGGTATGCCCGCAGCCAAACATGGTTGCGGGCATTTTCCCCCATCCCCGGCATAGTATATGGCATCAGGCTGTATAGAAGAGGATGGTGAGCCATGGCACAGGGAACCCTGATCGTAGAAGTTACAAGAGCGGATCAGCCGCTGCCCATCGCCAATGCACAGGTTACGGTCACTTCACAGGAAACAGGCGAAGTCGCCTCTCTTACCACCGATATAAGCGGACGTACAGAACGATTGACCGTCCCTGCGCCGCCGCTCGAGGCAAGCCTTCAGCCGGACAGCGGTGAGCCTCCCTTTTTTCGCTACACCGTCGAAGTCCGCGCCCCGGGCTATTCGCCGGTGCGCGTTGTCGGTGTGCAGGTGTTCCCCGATATCGACTCCATATTGCCGGTACGGATGCCTGCGGCGGCTGCAGATACGAGCCAGGCGGGCACGCCCGCGTTCGCGCCGTTCCATGTCTTTGCCTTCATGCAGCCCGAGAATGGGGAGACCATCATCGAGATACCCGAGCCTGCAGTGCTGCAGCCTGGCCCGCGCAATCCCATCGGCCCTCCCGATCTGAGCCCGGAAGCGCAGCAGGCATTCGCTCCGCCTCCGGCGTACGCGCCGCCCGCAGCGCCTGTCTTTTTCCCTTACCATATGGCGGCGCCTGTATTTGCGGCGCCAAGCCCACAGCGCACGGTCTATATTCCCGAGGCCATTACGGTGCACCTTGGCGCGCCGGGGACCAACGCCGGCAATGTAACCGTTTCCTTCACCGACTATATCAAGAACGTGGCCAGCAGCGAAATTTTCCCCACCTGGCCGGAAAGCGCGCTGCGCGCAAATATCCACGCGCAGATCGGCTTTGCGCTCAACCGCGTGTTCACGGAATGGTACCCGAGCCGGGGGTACCGTTACAACATTACGAGCACCACGGCCTATGACCAGGCATTTATACCGGGACGCAACATTTACGGCAATATCAGCCAGCTGGTGGATGAAATATTCAATATCTACCCGCGGCGTGAAAGGCGGCTGCAGCCGTTGTTTGCGGCCTACTGCAACGGCAGCACCACGACCTGCGACGGGCTTTCCCAGTGGGGCACGGTCACGCTTGCGAACCGGGGCTATACGCCGCTCGAGATGCTGCAGTATTATTACGGCGATGATGTGGAACTGGTGGAAACCAACGATATCCGCGGCATATACAGCTCCTATCCGGGCTTTTTGCTGCGCCGCGGCAGCAGGAACGAATATGTGCGTACCGTGCAGCGGCAGCTTTTGCGTGTACGGCAGGATTACCCCGCAATTCCCTCCATCTCAAGCTCCACCGGCTATTTCGGCCCCGAGACGGAGGCCGCCGTCCGTACGTTTCAGGACATATTCAACCTGAATGTGGATGGGATCGTCGGCCCCGCGACATGGTACGCTCTTTCACGCGTCTATACGAGTGTGACGGAACTGAGCGAACTGGAAAGCGAAGGCCTGCCGCTGCCCGGCGCGGTCGTTCCATACCCCGGTTATCTGCTGCGGCAGGGCTCCCGCGGGGAAGCGGTGCGCACGCTGCAGCAATATCTTCACGACTTATCCTCCGTATACGGAACGCTCTCCCCCGTGGAAGCGGACGGCGTGTTCGGCCCGCAGACGCGCGCGGCGGTACTTTCCTTCCAGCAGCTGTTCGATTTGACGATGGACGGCATCGTCGGCCCCGCCACATGGGATAGACTGATGCGGGTGTGGGACAGTTCCTTCTAGCATATAAAAAAGAAGGCTCCGTCGGAGCCTTCTTTTTTATGTCCGTATACTTCTCGCGGTTACGGGGCGCAGAGCAGTCGGAAGCGCTTAGCGAACATATGCTTTGTTGGCAAATCCCAATGTATCGCCATACTGCACGGAATACCAGTCGCCGATCTCGCCAAGTATCGTCACAGGCTCGCCATTGCGCGCGCTTGCAATCACGCTGGCGTCCATGCTGGGGCCGCTGCGAATGTTGAGCGTACCGCTTGAAAGCGTAACGGTACCCGTCCGCGGCGGAACAGGCCACACGAAGGGAATATTGAAATATTCCGTGAGCGCCAGTGTGATGGTACGCGCGATGGAATCCATGTTATCCACAATCCATTCCGCATCCTCCTCATTGTCGTGGTATGCAAGCTCAATGAACGCCGCGGGCGCCCTCGTCTGCGTCACCTCGCCAATGCTGGTGGTAGGGAGCGCGCGCACAAGGTCCGGTAGTGGATAGATGTCCTTGATATTATCCGCAATGACATTGGCCGCCCATTGGCCCCTTGAGCTGTTCGGCGCATAGTATATGTCCGAACCGCGTACCTGTCCGTAACGCCCTTCCGGCGCCGCGTTGGAGTGCAGCGCAAGATGCAAATCGTAGTTGCCAGCATTGGATGCTCGTATGGAAGAAGATGCCGTCATCTCCGGCGTGTTGCGCGTAAAACTGATACCGCTTGCGCGCAGGTAGGGTTCCATCGCATCGGCGAGTTGGTTCATATGGTATTCCTCACTGCCGCCTGTAACATACTCGTTTGTCTCTTGTGTGGAGGGACTTAAATAAATTCTGGGCAAGGCGCTCACCTCCGAATGGATTCACGGCGCGGCAAAAAGCGCAAACGCCGCCTTGCTTCACTATATGCAGGCAAATTGGTTTGTGCGCGCCGCATACTTGCTTACGCAAGGGGGGAAAGTAGAAAAGCGGGAGGGTATAGGTTGAACAACGGAAAACTCGTTCAGCCTGACAAATTGATGCATTATGCTGGTTTTATTTTTACGTGCAATCATACTGTATGTCCTAGTGTTCACGGTCATACGGCTGATGGGGAAACGGCAGATCAGCGACTTGCAGCCGTTTGATCTTATATTTACGCTGCTCATTGCCGACCTTGCGAGCGACCCCATAAGCGATACCAGCGTCCCGCTGGTATATGGTATTATCCCCATACTCGCGCTGTTTTTACTCCAGCAGCTCGCGGCCTTTCTGTCGCTCAAGAGCGAGAAGGCGCGCACGCTGCTCGCGGGCAAGCCGCAGGTGGTTATCGCCAACGGCAAACTGCAGGAAGATGTCATGCGCAGCTCCAATTATACGATCAGCGACCTGATGGAGCAGCTTCGCGGCAAGGATGTGTTTGAGATAAACGATGTGGCATACGCCATTATTGAGACCGACGGCAACCTGAGCGTCATGCTGCGCGGCAGCCAGCAGCAGCCCACAGTCGCCGACTGCAAGCTGGCTCCGCACGAGGACAGGCTGCCGGAAATCGTGGTGCTCGACGGCAAAGTGCATGAAAAAGCGCTGGTACAATGCGGGCATACGACAGACTGGCTTAAACAGCAATTGATGCAAATGGGTTTTCCCTCACCCTCACAGGTATTCTTCGCCAGCCTGTCGCCTGACGGCCTTTTGTTCGCACAGGGATATGAGAAGCATGGCGGCTGCGTATGTAAGCGAAAGACCAGCAAGCGGGCAGGTGGGGCCAATGGCTAAACGCATCACCAATGTTGTATGCATCGCACTGCTGGTGGCGCTTTTCATTTTCCCCAGCCGCTACCTCACCAAGGTTTCCGACGAGATTGTGGAGCTTGCGGAAGACACCGTGGATGCGGTATACTGCCGGGACTGGGATGCCGGAATTCAAAACATGGAGGATATGAACGCGCAGTTCCAGCGCGACAAAGAGAAGCTGCACATGTTTCTGCATCATGAGATGGTAGAAGATATTGAGGCCTCCATGCGCAGCGCGCTCCAGTTGATGCATGTGCAGGATCATGCACAGTCCCTGATGGAACTCGAGCATATCATTTCCCGGGCACGATATCTGAAAAATATCGAGAAATTCAGCATGTTCACGCTCCTCTGACATCACACCTGGCGTTTTCTGTTTTGGCGTCCGCGGCTGTTATGCCTGCCATAGGCGTTGCCGGCCGACCGGCGACATGCTATGATAGCGGTACCGGGTCCCTTTGCTGACCGCATGGCATAATAGGCTCATGCGTACCACCGGGCAAAACAGTATAAAGGAACGTAATGCATCATGAGAGAACTCAAAGAGCTGTATCTGCGCATGCAGGAAACCCTTGCGCACGGCGAGGATATTGTGCTGGTCACCGTTATCGCAAGCTCCGGCTCCACACCGCGCGGCATGGGCGCGAAGATGCTGGTTTTTCAAAACGGCGAAAGCTTCGGCACCATCGGCGGCGGCGCGGTGGAACACGCCGCGCGGCTCTCGGCGAAGGACGTGCACCAAAACCGGCGTTCCTTTACCCGGGGATATACCCTGGCGCCCAATCAGGTGGCGGACCTGGGTATGATCTGCGGCGGAAATGTAACGGTTTACTTTCAGTTTTTCTCCGGTGCGGATAATCAGGCAAAGGCCGTGGTTTCGCATATCCTTTCCCTGTATAAGCAAAACCGCGATTCGTGGCTGATCACATCCATCCGGGAGGGCGGCGTGTGGGATATGGCGACCTATGACGTTGAAAACGGGCTGCTGTTTTCTTCCCGCATTACATTGGAGAACCTTTCCCCGCTTCTCAAAAGCCGCGCCGTGCTGCAGCAGGGCGAGCCCACTTACTATGTGGAACCGCTTGTGCGGGCAGGCAGCGTGTATATTTTCGGCGGCGGGCATGTCTCACAGGAGCTCGTGCCCGTACTCTCGCACATCGGTTTTCGTACGGTGGTATTCGAGGACAGGCCGGAATTCGCCGACCCCGCGCTTTTCCCCGGCGTGGCAGAGGTGGTGCGGGGAGACTTTTCGGATATCGGCAGCGCCGTCACCATCGGGGGATCGGATTACGTGGCCATCATGACGCGCGGGCACCAAGCGGATTATGAGGTGCTGCTGCATGCGCTGCGCACGCCCGCCACCTACGTGGGCATGATCGGCAGCCGCACAAAGGTGAAAAAGACGCTTAGCCGCATTTTGGAAGCAGGGTTGAGCGAGACCGATGCCGCACGGGTACACAGCCCCATCGGGCTGGCCATTGAGGCGGAAACCCCTGCGGAGATCGCCATCAGCATTGCGGGGGAAATGATACTGCACCGCGCACAAGCGCGCTGCGAATTGCAGTAACCGCTTTTAGGCACAGAGAGCTTCGGCTCTCTTTTTTTAATTCTATTATTGACATATGCCAGTAATATCGTTATGCTGATTATGGGCATATGCCGGTAATGAATTCTGCGGTTTCATCCTATTATCCGATGCACACCCTTCTACATTTGCCCGGATTTTCAGGTCCTGCAGGCTGCAACAGGAGGTCGAAGCAACGCATGTCAAGCCGCAATTACAAAGAGATCACCCACTCGAAAGAAGACTATCTCAAGGCATCACTCGAGTTATCTAAATTCGGACAAGAGATTCATTCTTCGGATATAGCGGCGATGCTGTGCGTTACCCGCGCAAGTGTGAGCCGCATGATGCGCGTACTTAACGAGGATGGATATATACGTAAACAACCCTACGGCACCATCACCCTGACGGAAGCGGGCTTTGCCGTAGCGACAGGCGTGAAAGAAAAGCACGATCTGTTGTGCGCTTTTCTCACACGCGTACTGGATGTGGATGATGCAGTCGCCTTCCGGGATGCCTGTGGCATGGAGCACGTCCTGAGCGCAGAAACCACCGAAAAGCTGCGTAACAGATTGGAGTCGCTTTGTGCCTGCACCGATGTGGAGAAACGGTAACAGCCGGCATTTGAATCAGCATTCAAAAACAATCATACGCCCCCGCCCGTCCCAATCTTTACTTCCGTTTGTACGCGATCCTGATACCGAAGCCGATGAGCGCCAGCCCCACCGCCGCATTCATAACCGCCATAAAAGTTCCGCTGAGCAATTGACTTACGGCACTGCCCGCCGCTGCCGCCGCTGTTAAAAAGCACAATGTAGAAAGCGCGGTGCCCAGGCCAAACAGATGCGCCTGTTTTTTTCGCATGCCTTCCTCCGCCATTTTGGACGCAAACACACCCGCCCAAAACAGTATGGTAAGCGGATTGGAAAGCGTCAGCAGCAGCGCCTTAGAAAACGCGCTCCCCGTGCTTTGTCCGGCTGCGAGCGAAAGGCCCGGCAAAAACGAGATGCCAAACGCCCCCAGCACATTGGCCGCGCCAAAAAGAGTAAGCACCGCCGCGCCAAAATAGCGCAGTACATGTTCCGCATGCGTGCTGCGGCGCAGCGTAGCGCCCAACCCCCAGATGGCGGCAAGTATGTAGGTGGCATCCGCCAGCGCCACGCCCAGCACGGCGGCTTCCGCTGCCAGAAAACCTGAGGAGGCCGCGGTCTGCAGCACAAACAGGCAGATGGGCCCTACCGCAAGCTGCAGCAGCATACCGAAGCGAAATCCTTTAATAATCATACTTTCTTCCTGCAAAACTGCGTTTACAAATTGGATATCCGGTTTTTGCCGCGGCGGAATTCATAATGCGCACCGGTTGACGGTCTCCTTAAGCGCGGACAGCACAATGAGCGTGTTTGTCTTTTGTATACCGGGTATTGCCTTGAGCTTTGTACTCAAATATGTTTCCAGTTCCGCCGTATCGCGCAGCAGCGCCTTGAGCATATAGTCGTATTCCCCCGCCATGTGGTAACACTCTATTATCTCGGCGTGCTGCACAACGGCGTTTCGAAAACCCGTTATATTTGCAGAGGACTCCAAGTTGACAAATATCACGGCCAGCAGCTTATAGCCCGTGCTTTCCCGGCTGATTCGCAGGGTATACTGCTCGACTACCCCCTGTTCATCCAGCTTGCGAATACGCTCGGAAACAGCCGGTACGGAAAGGCTGACCTTCCTGCTGATTTCGGAGGCCGTCGCCCTTGCGTTTTTTGACAGCTCCGCAAGTATCCTTTCATCGGTCATATCCATGCTTTTTCCCCTTTCCGAACCGTTTAAGACAGTATAGCGTTCCGCCTGTATTGTGTAAATACAATAGCGGTTATTCAATAAATATTTAAGAAATAATGCAATGCGCTTTAATTCCGCTGGCATGCTTTCTGTTTGCAGATTTGACCTGCCCCATTTGGCGCAGCCACGGCAAGAACTGTCGTAGCCGTCACTTAGTTAAAGACCCTTTGAGGGCTTCGGGAGCCGCTGCCCCCGGAGGTTTCTTTTGCGAGCGCGACATATGCGGCGCAAACTCAAAAAAGTGCCGCAGCACTTTTTTGACCACAAAACAGGCGGCGAAAAAATTCGCCGCCCGTACGCAATAGCCAAGAAATCGTCAGGCATCCAATTTTCTTACTTTGATTTGCTCCCGATATTCCCTTGTCAGCTTGATAACCAACCCGGAAAGCCCGAGCACGGCAATCAAGTTCGGTATAGCCATCAGACCGTTCAATGTATCGGCTATATTCCAGGCAAGGGACAGCTCCATGGTCGCACCGACGATAATGAACAGAATGAATAGAATTTGATAAGGAAGGATGCTCTTCGTACCAAACAGATACTCCGTACAGCGGATACCGTAGAGCGCCCAGCTCAGTATGGTGGAACCTGCAAAGAGCGTAATGCCAACCGCTACGACAACGCTTGCAAAGCTGCCGCCGAACGATGTCGTAAATGCGCTGACCGTCAGGTCTACACCCGCGCTTTGGCCGAAATTGATGGACGTACCGCTGATCAGTATGGTAAGCCCCGTCAGCGTGCAAATCACGATGGTGTCCATGAATACCTCAAAAATGCCATACAGGCCCTGCTTTACGGGGTTATCCGTATCCGCGGCGGCATGCGCGATAGGCGCCGAACCTAAGCCGGCTTCATTCGAAAATACGCCGCGCGATACGCCGCGCCGCATAGACTGTGCTATGGTAATGCCCACTACGCCGCCCACCACGGCCGAAGGATTGAATGCGCCCACGAATATTTGACGAAATACCTCGCCGATGCTGCCGATGTGCATGAAGATGACCGTAAGACAGCTAAGAATATAAATGACGCTCATCACCGGCACCAGTTTTTCCGTTACGCGGGCGATTCGTTTCAAACCGCCGATAAGCACTAAGCCGGCAACCGCCGCCACCACAACGCCGACGATAATTTTCACCAGCATCTCCGACTGAGCTACATTGGGGTTCGTGGAAACGGTGGAAACGGCAGTAAATATCGAGCTGGCTATCGTATTGATCTGCGTCATGTTGCCTATTCCAAAGGCGGCAAGAGCGCCAAACGCAGCAAAGAGAACGGCCAGCCAACGCCATTTTTTGCCCAGTCCTTTGGTGATATAGTACATCGGGCCGCCTACCCAATCGCCCTTGGCGTTGCGCTCACGGAATTTGATGGCGAGCACGACCTCCGCATACTTGGTCGCCATTCCAAAGAGCGCCGAAATCCACATCCAAAACACTGCGCCCGGGCCGCCCAGCGCGATAGCGCCCGCCACGCCCGCAATATTACCGGTGCCCACTGTCGCTGCCAGCGCCGTAGTTACCGCTTGGAAAGGTGAAACCGCGCCTTTGTCCTCTACTGCTTTCTTTTCAAACATTTTGCCGATGGTGTTCTTCATGGCATGGCCGAATTTAGCGAATTGGAAAAATCCGCTTCCGATGGTCAGCCAGATTCCTGCGCCTACAATCAGCAGCAGCATGGGGACGCCCCATACGACGCCGTTGATTGCATTGTTGATCTCATTGACAGAATTCAGGAAAGCTTCCATTTTTATACCCCCTTTTTTTATTACACGGCTCCCTTGCCGCTGTTCTTCTGAACAGGGTATATGCGTACGTATGGAATGTTGTCAGAGAGAAAAGTATCAGTTCTATTATAGTGCTAGTATTATTGTAATAGATATTGTGAAATAATGCTATACTGTATTTTTTCCTGTTTTATGTCGAACAGGATGTTACTGTGCCGTTTCGCCGCGCATGATGTTGATTTGTGTACCTTTTTGAACTGCGTCGGCCGGGATTCCGGCCGCTGCGCTTTGATACGGCGGATTGGTAAGCCTATTCCCCTCTTTAGAGCGTCGGCGCCGTTGCCCGGCCGGGGTGTTCCCGGAACTTTACATAGCGCCGACGTTTGCTTCTTGGTTACCCTCAATGTGCGGCAAGTGCGATGTACCGCGCGATCAAATCCGCATCATCCAGAAATTCCATGCGGAGGTTTATCCTGTAAGTTTCACCAGGGCCTACAAACCGCAGCTCGCCTTTTTCGCGCGCTTGGGTCTGCGTCTGCACGCCGGATACCGTCGGCTCCAGCCCGAGCGCATACTCGCCCGCGCGCATACACTTCCATTCGCACAGCACCGGGCATTGCGCGGCGTTGTAATGAATGACCACCGCGTACCCCAGTTTGGGGTTATGCAGCATGGCGAAGGTATTTCCCGTGCCGCCGCTGTGGAAATAGCACTGTTCGTCGCGGCCCACCTCCGGCGCGATCATTTTTTGATGTGCCGAGAGCTCCAGCGCGGCAAATTCCGTACGCGGCTCGACCGTAGGCGCACTGAAATACGCCATGGCGCCCGCATCCAGCATGGGATAGCCCATATTGATGTGGTAAATACCCATCAGCGGCTGTGGTTCGAACCCGCAGTTTTCCACCGTATCCTCTATACGAATGGCATTCGACTCCGTCTCCACCGTCATCACCCGGTGCAGGTATACGTTTTCGCCAAACACACACGCCTGCCGCATGGAGCCGGATACGCGCAGCACGGCGTCATCCCCTTCATACTCCATGGATTTGTTGAAGTTTTCCGCCGGTATGTTGGAAAGCGGGCCGTGCAGCCCCAGCGTGCGCCCGTCCGCCTCGCAGGGCGGCCCCGCATACGTGATGCCGCAGGAAGTTAGGAAACCCGCCGTGAAGTTCTTCAAAAAACCGTGTACGCCGTCCTCGACATAATATTCCGGCCCGACAAGCCCGGTTTTGGAAACAAAGCCCGCGTTGACGCCGTGGAAGGAAAGGTAAGGAATATCCATTGCCCGGTCAGCGAGTACGGTCAGTTCCAGCCCTTTACCGTTTTTGATATCGACGGCGCGCAGGCCGCGCGCGCGGCCATCCTGCAGGGTATACTCCTTCATGCCCAGGAGCGCAGAAATGTCTCCCACATATTTGAGCAGTTCATGCTTATCCGCCTTTTTCATATTCGCTTCCCCCTTACGCTTCCGTAACACGGCGGCGAATGGCTTTGAGGCGCTTCATCGCATCGTTGGCGCCGCGGCCGAAATACTCATGCAGGATATCGTACTCGGCATACAGCTCATCGTATACGCGCGTGTTTTCGGGCATGGGCAGATATACCTCATCGCGCAGCTTGCCCATAATGCCGGCCGCCTCGAATACGCTGTCATATCCGCCGCGCGCTTTGCCCGCGGCCACCGCCGCAAATATTGCGGCGCCCAGCGCAGGCCCCTGCGTGCTGCCGCCGATGCGGATGGGCACATTGAGCACGTCCGCGTAGATCTGCATCGCCATGGGGTTCTTATGCGCGATGCCGCCGGAAGCGTAAAGCTCCTCAACCGGCACGCCGTTTTGACGGAATGTTTCCATTATCTTACGGGTGCCGTAGGCCGTGGCTTCAATAAGCGCACGGTACATTTCCTCGGGCTTAGTCGCAAGCGTCATGCCCAGCATGATGCCCGTCAGATCCACATCCACCAATACCGAACGGTTGCCGTTCCACCAGTCGAGAGCGACCAACCCGCTTTCGCCCACGCGCAGTAAGGAGGCTTTTTCCGTCAGAAGCTGGTGGATATTGATTTTCTTCGCCTTGGCTTCTTCGTAATAACCGGCCGGGCAGCAGTTTTCCACAAACCAGGCGAAATGATCGCCCACGCAGGATTGCCCCGCCTCGTAGCCAAAATAACCGGGCAGCACGCCGTCTTCCACCACGCCGCACATGCCGGGCAGCTCGTACTCTTCCGTACCCACCATGATATGACAGGTAGATGTACCCATGATGGCCAGCATTTTGCCGGGGCCCGCGATCTTGCAGGCGGGAAGGGTCACGTGCGCATCGATATTGGCGACGGCTACCGCCGTGCCGGGCAGCAGCCCGGTAAGCGCCGCAGCTTCTTTTGTAATCTCACCCGCCTTTTCGCCAAGCGGCGATACGTGGCAGTCGAGCTTGTCTTTTACGACGTTCTCCATGCGCGGATCCAGCGCCTGAAAGAACGCGGGTGACGGATACCCTGTCTGCTTATGCCACATTCCCTTATACCCGGCCGCGCAGGCGTTGCGGGTCTGCCTGCCGGTTAGCTGCCAAATCACCCAGTCCGCCGCTTCAATGAAATAATCTGCGGCAGCGTAAATTTCTGGCGCTTCGTCAAGGGTCTGCCAAATTTTCGGGAACATCCATTCCGAAGAGATCTTGCCACCATAGCGCTTGAGAAAGCTCTCCCCTCTCTCCTGCGCAATTTTGTTGAGCTTGTTCGCCTCATCCTGCGCGGCATGGTGCTTCCACAGTTTGATATACGCGTGCGGCTCGTGAGCAAATTCCGGCAGGAAGCACAGCGGCGTGCCGTCTTTTTTAACAGGCAGCAGGGTGCAGGCGGTAAAGTCAATGCCTATGCCGATGATATCTTCCGCGGCAACGCCGGCGCACTTGAGCACTTCCGGCACCGTCTTAGCGAACACGTCAAGATAATCCTGCGGATGCTGCAGCGCCCAGTCGTTGCCCAGGCGGGTACCGTCGGGCAGCTTTTCGTCCATTACCCCATGCGGGTACTCCAGCATGCTCTCACAAAGTTCTTCGCCCGTGGCCGCATCCACCAGCAGGGAACGGCCCGAAAGCGTACCGAAATCGACGCCTACGACGTATTTCTTCATTTGAGAAGGCCTCCTTTATCGCATAGATTTGATGATGCCTGTAGTATAAGAAACAGATATTCAAGTCTGCAATTGCAGCACCGAGCCGCGCCGCACCAGCTGCGGCTCAAACTGATAGCCCGCTGCAAACGCTGGGTCCTCAATGCGCGCCAAAAGATGGTGGGCGGCAAGCTCGCCCAATTTTTCGCCCGGATGCACGATGGAGGTAAGCCCCGGCGTGCAGACGGTGGCAAGATTGGAATCGTCATACCCTATGACGGACATATCCTCCGGCACACGCACGCCGTTTTTGCGCAATTGCTCGATCACTGCAAGCGCCACCTGGTCGTTATAGCAGAATACCGCCGTACAGCCGCGCAGGCGCTCCATGATCATGGCGTCGCGCGCGCCGAAAAGCCGTTCGCGGTCATCGGTGGAATACCAATGGATGTGTTCCTCGTTTTGCAGCAATCCGTTTCGCTCCAGCGCTTCCATAAATCCGGCGTAGCGCAGGTGCCCCTGATAATCATCCAGTTTGAATATGCCGCCGATGGCGCGGTGGCCCATTTCGATCAGATGCATGGCCGCCATTCGGCCGCCGCGCAGATCATCCACGGCAACGCACGGCAACGAAAGCCCCTGAATATATGTATTGACCTGCAATATGGGAATGCCTTTTCGCATCAATTCCTTGTAGTAGGGCGCGTTCACATGCGGCAGCGCGCTTTTCGCGGGTTCAATGAGTATGCCGTCGACATCCTTATCGATCATGGCGCGCAGCAGCTTGGCCTCGTTTGCAACCTTATCATAGGTTATTCCCAACTGCATGGTATAGCCGTGCTCGCTCAGCACGCGCTCCACACCCCTGGTCTGGCTGGGAAATATGTAATCATCCAGATATGAGCTTATCACGCCCACGGACATTGTGCGTTTGCGCGCCGCCAGCGTGCTGCCCGCCACATATGTGCCGCTGCCCCGCCTTCGTTCAATAAGGCCGTCCTGTTCCAGAAGGCTAAGCGCCTGCCGCACCGTCTGACGGCTAAGATTAAATTTTTCGCAAAGCGCGTGCTCGGAAAAAAAACGATCCCCGGGCTTCAATTCACCGCTTGCAAGCAGCTCACGAACGGATTGTACCAGCCGCATATACTTTGTGACGACTTTTCCCAAAATATCTCCTGTCTAATGCGCCCGTAACGCGCGGGTGCGCACAATTATAAGAAATAAAGCAAAAGAACCTGCGGCGAAATATACCGTCCCGGCCGAATCCAAACATGCTGTCAAACAGCTGCTGCAACCATTATAAGGGATACCGAAATAAAATACAACATACCTTTTTCGAAAAAGAAAGTTGTATTTTATTTATGTACCAATTGGAATATTTTATGTGCGAAACGCGATTTCATGTATTGTAAATTGCTGCAGCATATAGTATTGCATATCCAGCAAAATGTATTATTTTTCATAACAAAATGTTTCTCTATATATCTGCGGCGATATCGATGTTTCCGCCCGTAAGCCCTATGTACGCACCTTGGACGGCCTCCGCCGTGCCCGGCAACGCGAGCAGCCATTTGTTGCGCGCAAACAGCAGGGCATCCTCCTTGTTCACTGCCTGTGCGGCCGGTTTCTCCGTATTGGTGCCGCGCGGCAGCACCACCGCGGCGCGGAAGCCTTCACCGGCTTTTCCGTCGCACGGGGCATAATGCAATGTGGTGGCGTAGAACTCCAGCACGGTGCCTGCGGGCGCTAGAAAGGCCTGCACATTTGCGGTATCATATATGCCGTTCTTAATATCCTGCTCCCGGCCAACGAGCACTACGGTATCCTGCGCAAATACGTTGACTTCCGAGTCGCGGTGGTATTCCAGGCAATTGAGCTTGGTATTCGTCCCGGTACAGCAGCCTATCTGGATGGGCATTCCGCCAAAATAACCGTCCCGGAGCGACGCAAAAACAGGCAGCTCTTCGAGCGCGCCGCAGCTTGGCTCGTATAGCACCGCATCCGTCGGTTTGGGCAAGGCATTGAGCACATCGATCAGCGCCTGCATGTCGTAGCCTTGTATAAGTTGGCCGTAAGCGGCAAAATCGGGAGAATGTACGGATAAAATTTTCATAACGTTTCCTCCATAACAGTAGGTTTTTTCAGTTTGCGGCTGTCTTAAAAGAATGATAAAATGGCGTTTTGTACGGACTTACCTGCATTATATGCGACGCCACAGTACATTGCAAGAATTTGAAAACTTACAGGCAAATTGTATTTTTATAGACCTATGTGTGTGATGTATGACTTCGCATCGCTTTGCCAAAAACAGTACAACTCCTTAATACGTTTAGGATCGGTCATGGGCAGGGTATGGTTTTTGAATATATTATCGTTAACATGTATGGATTTGTATAGAAAATATATAAAGTTGTGCTATACTGTAAATAACACGTCGTTTTCATTCTGTCGAAGGGAGCGCTTCACATGCCGTATATCGGATTGGATGTCGGGACATCCGGCTGTAAGGCTTCGGTTGTGGATGCATCCGGCGCCATACTTTCTTACGCGCATAGGGAATATACACCCGTCTCCCCCCAGACGGGGTATATGGAGATAGACGCGCGGCTTGTATGGAATGCCGTCCGGGCCGTGCTGCAAGAAGCAGCCCGCCCCGGCATCACCGCGCTTGCCATCGCTTCCTTCGGCGAAGCGGTCATATTGCTGGATGAAAAGGATCGTGTGCTCGCAAACAGCATTTATTATTCGGATATCCGCGGCAGCGAGGAGGTGGCGGACATACTTGCCGCCATGGACCCCAAAAAGGCGCAGGCCATCACAGGTACCGCCGCCAACCCCATGTATTCCGCAAACAAGCTGCTGTGGATCAAAAAGCATCAGCCGGAAATATTTGAACGCGCCGCACACACCATGCTATTCGGCGATTATATCGGTTTTATGCTCACAGGCGAGCGGGCGGTGGATTATTCCCTTGCCTCGCGGACAATGCTCTTTGACATCAAGCGCGGCTGCTGGGCGGAAGAGTTCGCGGACGCGCTGGGCCTTTCCATAAAGAGCTTTTCCATGCCCGTGCGCACCGGCACGCCGATAGGCCGCCTGCTGCCGAAGGTCGCTTTTGAGCTGGGGCTTGATCCGCGCCTTTTGGTCGTGGCCGGCGGCCACGACCAGGTGCTTGCCGCGCTGGGCGGCGGCGCGGTGATGCGCGGCGATTCCGTGGACGGCATGGGCTCGAGCGAGTGCATTTCTCTCGTGATACAAGGCGACGATGTGACCCCCAAAATGGCCGATTATAACTTCTGCAGCGAGCCTTATGTGTTCCCGGATACGTATCTTACGCTCGCTTTTAACGCCTCCTCCGGCACCTGCATCCGCTGGTTTCGGGATTGCTTTGAACAGCGCCGCGCGGCGGAGGCCTCAGCTTCCGGGCAAAGCATTTATCAGATCATGGACGGCGAATGCCCGAACGGCCCCACCGACCTGCTGTTTTTGCCGCATGTCGGAGGCTCCGGCACGCCGTATCTCGATTCGTCGCTCGGCGGCGCGGCAATGGGCCTTACGGTTTCCACCACGCAGGCGGAGCTGTACAAGGCGGTGCTCGAGGGCATTTGCTTTGAAATGCAGTTTAACGTAGAGCTGCTGCGTGAATGCGGCCTTTTTCTCAACGAAATCACCGCCGTGGGCGGCGGCACGCGTTCAGATTTGTTGATGCAGATCAAGGCCGACGTGATGAACCGCGACGTGCATACGCTGCAGGTCAACGAAACCGGCACGCTGGGTCTGGCGCTTCTATGCGCCTATGCGCAGCGCGACATTTCCGACCTTGCCGCCGCGGCGCGCGCCGCGGCCATGCGGGCAAAAACCTATACGCCCGACCCCGTAAATGCGCGGCTCTACGCGGAGCGGATGCGGCAATACCGGCGCATTTACCCCGCGATGCAGGATATTTATCAGAAAAGAGGTTCTTGAAAAGTGGCATTTGTAACGGATAGAGAACAGGCAAGTGCGGTCATTCAGAACGCGGTGAAAAAAAAGGTCAGCCTGGCGCTGTTCTGTACCGCAAGCTTCTGGAACACGGAAGCCATACTCAAGGCGGCGGATACATTTGCCACAGAGCACGGCATCAAAAACATACCCGTGGTGGTGGCGATGACATGCAACTATTCGCACATGCCACAGGCGCAGCGCGTCACATACAGCAAGGACGCGAAAACCGGCCTGAAGGCGATCATGCAATACTGTAAGCTGCTTTGCGACGGGCCGGACGCTCCCTATTCCAACGTCACCGTCATGACGCACCTCGACCATGCCGATCCTGTTAGGGATCAATGGGCGCTGACAGAGTGCACGGATCTTCTTTCCAGCGTGATGTTCGACGCACAATCCTACCCCTATGAGGACAACCTGCGCCTGACAAAAGAATATGTGGAGAAATACGGAGACCGCGTGCTGGTGGAAGGCATTGTGGAGGGGCTTGCCGTGGGCGACGGCCAGCTTGCCCGCCAAAACGACGATTATGTGGAAAAGGCCGTGCGCTTCATACAGGAAACCGGCGTGGACTTTCTGGTGGCCGACCTTGGAACCGAACAGCAATCCATCGGCACCCAAGCGAAATACCTCAAGGGGAGGGCGCGGCGCCTGACAGATAGCCTTGGCCGCCCCATGTTGGTGCTGCACGGGGTTTCCAGCCTCAAGGACGAGGATATCCGCGGCTTTGCCGAAGACGGCGTGGTGCGCGTGAACATGTGGACGCGCATCGTGCGCGAATCCGGCAAGTACGCCGCAAAGCGCCTGCTGCAGCGTTATGAGCGCATCGGGAAAAACGAATTTGAAGCCTGTGAGGCCATGGCTTACCTCAACGACAACATCGAGGAAGCCGCCCGCATCATGCAGGGCGTACTCAAGCAGCTCAACTACAGCGCGCTCGCATAAGCGGCCGTGCAACAGCTACATCAATGCAAGGAGGACCAGGTATATGGCAAAGTTAACCTTCGCGCTCTTTTTCGGCAACCGCGGTTTTTTCCCGGGTGAACTGATCGATTCCGCCCGCAAGGAAATGCGTGAGGCGGTACACGCGCTTGGCCACGATACGATGGAGATGGACCCGACCCTTACACGCTTCGGCGCAGTGGAGACCATGGCGGAAGGCAAAGCCTACGCAAAGTTTTTAGAGGATAACCGCGGCAAATTTGACGGCGTAATACTCTCCCTGCCCAACTTTGGCGACGAGAACGGCGCAACCGCCGCCCTGCGGGATGCGAATGTGCCCATTCTGCTGCAGGCTTACCCCGACGAGTTCGGCAAGATGGATTTCGCGCACCGCCGCGACGCTTTCTGCGGCAAGCTTTCCATCGCGGATGTATTCCGTCAGAGCGGCATCGCATTCACGGCATTCGAACCGCACGTATGCCACCCGGGCAGCGAGGATTTCAAGCGCCAGCTTCTGACCTTTGCGCAGACCTGCAACGTCGTTAAACGCATGCGCCGCTTTAACGTAGGCGCGGTCGGCGCGCGCACCACGGTATTTAAGACCATCCGGTTCGACGAACTGACACTGCAAAATTACGATGTCAATACGGAAACGTTGGATTTAACGCAACTTTTAGCCGCCATGCACGCGGTGGATACAAGCGGCGACGCATTCAAGGCCGCGCGTGCAAAAATCGCGAACGCCGCGGATTGCGGCGCCATGCCCGTCGAGCAGATGGATAACCAGGCGCGGTTGTATGTGGCGCTTAAGCAAATTGCAAAGGATTATGATCTAAATGCCATGGGACTAAGGTGTTGGAACGAGATGCAGGATGAGTTCCGCATCGCACCCTGCATGGTGATGGGCATGTTCAACGACAGCGAGATTCCCGTCTCCTGCGAGCTGGACGTCTGCAACGCCATCGCCATGGCGGCGCTGCAGGCCGCGGCCGAACTGCCGCCGGTATGTATGGACTGGAACAACAATTTCGGCGACGACCCCGATAAATGCATACTCTTCCACTGCGGTTCGGTTGCGCCCTCGCTGATGGCGGGCAAGGGCACCGCCATATCGCACAAAATGTTCGATAAGGGCAGGGAAGAACTCGGCGGCGTAGGCTGGGGCTGCAACCAGGGCCGCTTAAAGCCCGGCCCCATGACTTACCTGAGCGCCAAGACGGAGGAAGGCCGGCTGGTGTTCTATGTCGGGGAAGGGCGTATTACGGAAGACCCCATCGAGGATGCGTTCTTCGGCTGCGCGGGCGTTGCCGAGATCCCCTATCTGCAGAACTTGCTGCGCGGCATCTGCAAGGAAGGCTTCCGCCACCATGTCAGCCTGACGCTTGCACATGTGGAAGACGCGCTGCGCGAAGCATTCGATACCTACCTGGGCTACGATATCGTGGAGCTGTAACGCCCGGTCAACGCTTGTTCCCTAACCTCCTTATTTTAGGTCAAAGGCCGGCAGGAAACTGCCGGCCTTTGACAAACTCAAAAAAGTGACTGCGTCACTTTTTTGAGTTTGCGGGAACTGCCTGTACCCTTTGGGTACGGTCGGCAGTTCCCGAAAGGAAAGCCTTGCGCCGCAAGGCTTTGTGCTCGCGCCGCACATGTCGCCGCTCGCGAATAAAACCTCCGGGAGCCGGAGCCGAGCGCTGCCAGTGGCAGATGAAGCGAGGCGGAAGGCCAGTGAGTAAGGGAACACCGCTCCTAAGGGAACGGTGCGACCATTGCGAACTGCGAAGCGGCCCCCGAAGCCCCTAACGGTTCTTTGGCTGGCTTAAGCCGTCAGAGAATTATCGATTTAGCTTTACATGTGTCGTCAAATCGGATGCAACCCCGAGGAGAAGGCCTTATCCTTCTACTTGCATCCTCAACCCTGACCGTATCGATTATGTGATCGTAGTTGAGATGCTATTTCTGCCCGTAGTAGGCGTTTTTGCCATGCTTGCGGAGGTAGTGCTTATCTAAAAGGTGCTGATCCACCGGCGCGGCGTCAGGCTGTACTGTGACGGTTACGGAGGCCATGGCGGCCACCTCTTCCAATACGATGGCGTTGTGGACACACTCCGCCGTATCCTTGCCCCAGGCAAAGGGGCCGTGCCCGTGTATCAGCACGGCCGGCATTGCAACAGGATCGATGTTTCGTGCGCGGAATGTTTCCACAATAACGTTGCCTGTCTCTTCCTCATATGCGCCGCCGATCTCTTCCGCTGAAAGCTTTCTCGCGCAGGGGATGGGGCCGTAAAAATAGTCCGCATGGGTGGTCCCAAACGCCGGAATATCCCTGCCCGCCTGCGCCCACGCCGTCGCCATGCGCGAATGCGTGTGCGCCACGCTGCCCAGCGCCGGAAAATTCCGGTACAGTACCAGGTGCGTCATCAAATCCGAACTTGGCCTGAGCTTGCCTTCGAGCACTTTACCATAGAGGTCCGTTACTACAAGGTCCTCCGCCCGCAGGCGTTCATAAGGCACGCCGCTCGGCTTAATAACAACTTCCCCTGTCTTGCGGTCGATGGCGCTGACATTGCCCCAGGTAAATATCGCCAGGCCCGCGCTTTGCAGCTCTTTATTCGCCTCCAGCACGGCAGACTTCATGGAATCCTGCATTGCTTTATTCCTCTCACACTATTTTTCAAATGTTATACTCCCAGAGAGCAGGCGAGCGTCCCGCCGTGTTCCAGCCAATCCCGTTCGGATGGCGTCAGCGAAACGGAGAACGCCGCGACATTTCTCGCCATATGCGAAGGCTTGCTTGCGGCGACCACTGGATACACCGTTAACTCCTGATGCAGCAGCCATGCAAGCCCGATATCGGGCACGGTGCACCCCTTACGCTGTGCAAGCTGTTCCGCACGGGCAAGCCGCTCAAAATTCAGCGGATCATGGTACCCGAACACGGTATCCGGATTTAACAGCGCTTTTGCGGCCTCCGGCTCGGAACTTTTCACCCTGCCCGAGAGCATCCCGCTGCCCAGGCTGGAATATGAGAATATGGGAATATTCTGTGCGGCATACCACGCCCTGTCCCCCCGCTGTCCGGGCGCCGATATGCTCACGCACCCGCCCCACGGGTCACGCACCTGCACTGCCAGGCTGAACTGCGGGCTGGATACCGCAAATGAGAAAAGCCCGTGCGCCGCCGCATATGCGTTGGCTTCGGCAACCCGCGCGGCCGTCCAGTTGGAGCCGCCATATACGCCGATACGCCCCGCCCGCCTGTAGGAATCCAACAGCTCTACAAGGGGACCGACCTCCACCTCAGGATCGTCCCTGTGCAGCAAATAGATGTCGATATAGTCGGTACCCAGCCGGTCAAAGGATTTTTCAATATCCTCCCGGATATCCTGCGGCGTGACCCGGCTGCGCCCGTCATAAGGATGCGCGCCCTTTGTGAGTACCACGACCTGATCGCGTATATTGCGGCTGTTGACCCAGCGGCCCAGCGAGGCCTCGCTCGGGCCGTAATTTTCCGCCGTATCAAACGTATTGAAGCCTGCCGCAAACGCGGCGTCCAATACGTCCCCCACTTCCTGCCCGCCGCGCATCTCCGGGAAGGCACAGCCGAACACCAGCCGGGATACGGGCAGCCGAACGCCGGGAATACTGCCGTATTGCATTTTCTTTTGTTCCATATTTTCCGCCTCTCGTATACTGATGCGTTAACGGGATTTCTTTAACGTTAATGTACCGATATTGCCGCGAAATGTCAATACCCGCCGCACGCACAATTTGCTTAAGCGGCAAGCAGGAAGCCGGATATGCAGTTGGTGTCGGTCATTCGGGCAGACACAAATCCATGTCCTTTATAGTCGAAAGCACAGTAACCGTGTTGGAGCGGACGATGGGAAACTTCTCGCGCAGCCTCGCAAGCAGCCGCTCCAGTTCCTTGGTGGATTTCGTGGCGATTTTTAAAAGGTACTCGTAGTCGCCAGTGATGCAATGGCATTCCAAAATATCCGGCTCGCCGGCTATGAACTGCAAAAACGCATCGTCATTGTGCGCATTCTTATTTTTCATTACGATGAAGCAGAAGCACCAAAGGTTCCTGTCAAATTTGTCGGGATTCAGTCTGGCGGTATAACCTTCAATAACCCCGCTTTTTTCCAGCTTACGGAGCCGTTCGCTTACCGAAGGAAGGGAGAGGTTGATTTGGCCGCTTATCTCGGAAAGCGAGATTCGCGCGTTTTTCTGCAGCAGCTTGAGCATAGCCAAATCAATCGAGTCCATAGCGCCGTCTCCTTTGCCGAACTGTAATCGTCTTTTAAACCATGCCAAGCGCTTCCCTGCACTTGGCACAGGTTGTCGATAAACCCCTTGGGGATTCGGGGACCGCAGCCCCCGGAGGCTTCCAACCGCCGCCAGCGACATGTGCGGTGGCGGCGGAAAGCCTTGCGACGCAAGGCTTTCCTTGCAGGAACAACCGCCCGTGCCGTACGCACAGGTTGTTCCTGTAATCCTCGAAAAAGTGCCGCAAGCACTTTTTCGACAAGCTGTGCCAGGCGCTTCCCTGCGCTTAAGCAGTAATTGCGTTAGGATGGAAACAGTATAGCATTCCCCCCGCATCCGCGCAATTTCCGCTAAGGTGTATTTTCAGCAATCAAGGCTTTAACGGCGGCAAAATTTCTAAGGCGGAATACGGCTATCCCCTTATATTCTTTTGATTTTTACGCTCCGTATTTACAGCAAAACGCAGCCTGTATACCATATAACCATAATAGATCGGAGGGCAGAAAAATGGCATATTCGTTTGAAGAAGGCCGTGCATTCGCGCAGGAATTGGATGTGCGGGACCCGTTGCGAGAGGTACGCGACCGCTTTTACCTCAACGACGGCGAGCTTTACATGGATGGCAACTCTTTGGGATTATGCTCAAAGGACGCGGAAAAGGCCGTGCTGCGCGTTTTAGAAGCATGGAAAACCAATGGCATCAACATCTGGAGTATGGAAGACGGGAAATACTTCCGCTACCCGTCCATACTCGGCGCGCTGACCGCCCCGTTGATCAACGCCGACCCGGAAGAGGTCACGGTTACCAACAGCACCACCGTCAACATCCATCAATGCATCGCTACGTTTTATAAGCCCACCAGAACGCGATATAAGATTCTGGTGGATGACCTGAATTTCCCTACCGACCGCTATGCCGTGGACAGCCAGGTAAAGCTGCACGGCTACGATCCGGCCGACGCGGTAAAAATTGTTCACAGCGCGGACGGCAGAACCCTTTCCGAGGACAGCATCGTAGACGCCATGACCGACGATGTGGCGCTCATACTGCTGCCCTCCGTATTGTACCGCAGCGCACAGCTGCTGGATATGGCGCATATCACCGCGCAGGCGCGCCAGCGCGGCATCCGTATCGGCTGGGATTTGTGCCATTCCATCGGCTCGGTTCCCCATGACTTCAAAAAAATTGACCCGGATTTTGCAGTCTGGTGCACGTATAAATATCTCTCCGGCGGCCCGGGTTCCATTGCGGCGCTGTTTATCAACAAAAGGCATTTTGCCCTGCAGCCGGGCCTTGCCGGATGGTTCGGCAACAGCAAAGCAACACAGTTCCAGCTTAAGCACCAATATGAGCACTCCAACGACGCCGACGGATGGCTCACCGGCACCCAGCCGCTTCTCTCCATGGCGGGGTTGGAAGGCACGCTGCATATTTACCGGGAAATCGGCATCGCGGGCATCCGCGAAAAATCGCTGCGCCTCACCGCGTATATGATGTACCTCATCGACCGGCGGCTCGCCAAATACGGCTGCAGCATAGGAAACCCGCGCGAGGACGCAAAGCGGGGCGGGCACGTTGCGCTCGAGCATTCGGAAGCATACCGTATCTGCCAGGCTCTGAAGGCGCGCGGCGTAATTCCCGATTTTCGCGAGCCGAATGTGGTGCGGCTTGCGCCTGTCGCGCTATACGTATCCTATCAGGATGTGTACCGGCTGATCGATATTCTCGAAGAGATCCTGCGTACAAAGGCGTATGAGAAGTTCGGCAATACGCGAACGCAGGTGGTTTGACGGTACGCGCGCCGTACTGTTTGCTCTACAGCCTCTTGAACAGGATGCCTACGCCTGCCGCGTCGATATGGTCAAGCTCTTTGATGCTGCGGAGCGCATATTCCGCCGCCAGCTTGTAATACCCGTGCTCGTCATAGAGCTTCGCCAGGCTTAAGAGCACCTCCTTGGCGTCCACATAGTTTAGCGCGTGCAGCATGCGGTCAAACAACTCCAGGCGGCCGCATTTGAGGAGCATGCCAAGTATGCCGACCATAGCCGCAAGCTCCGCGCTGCCCTCGTTCTCATAATGGGGGTCCTCCTGCGGCTGTTCAAGAAAGATGCCCTTCATCAGCTTTGCCGCAGCATACTCATTGGGGCTGCAATGGACGCCGACCTGCAGGAGCGCCCTGTCAAGCAATGTTTCATCGCCCTGCATCAATCCGGACGCGAAGCGCATCAGCGCGCCGGCCGGTCGAATACCGCGCAATATGACGGCAGGCGCCGCGGGGGCTTCGCATGCCGTTTCCAACAACGCTGCGGCATCCTTTAGCCGCCCCATGTAAAACAGTGCGCGGCCCCTGACGTACGAAAGTTCCGCCTCGCGGCCTTGTGTATCGGTCAGGCCTTCAAGTGACTCGAGCGCCTGCGAATATAACCCCTCGTTCACCAGAATATCCGCGCCCACCAGCGCGTTGGGCGCATAACGGGGATTTTCGAAATATGCGAACAGCTTGCCGCGCACCTCGTTTTTATCGGCGTACAGCCTGTTGAGCGCAGCACCCGCGCGGTAGAGCGCGGTGTACAAATCCGGCTTGTGTGAAAGCGCTATCGTATAATACTTCACCGCGCGGCCGTAATCCTCCAGCTCGCGGTAGAGTTCCCCCAGCTGAAAAGCCGGGCGGTAGGTACCGCAGCCCGGCAGAAATTCCAGCGAGGCAGGCGGGTTCCCCATTTTCAGGCACGCCTCCATGCTGTCTATGGCGAGCGTATACCGTTTGCCCCTTTGCAGGATGCCTGCGCGAAGAAACTCATAATCCGTACAGCGCGGATAAGCCGCAAGCCCCGCCTGTATGATCTTAAGCGCCTGTTCGTGCTCGCCCAGGCTTTCATAAGAGTTGATCATCCGAAAGTACAGATGCGGCACGAATGCGATGCGGTGGTTATCAACTTTACCGAGCGCTTTTTGATAATACTGCAGGGCGACCGAATACTCGTGCATCGACAGGTATTCGTTTCCCATGTTGAACAGCGTGAACGGTTCATCCGGATTTTTTTTGAGTTGATTTTCCAAAATCGGAATATTGCGTTTTCGTTTTTGTTTTTCGGTTACGATATCGTCGAGATACCCGTAATGGTGTACGACGGCATCCAGCGTTGTGAACCGTTCGGAAATCTTTTCGTCCTCTCCGGACGTGATCTGCTCATGAATCTCGCCCACATAGCGGTATTTCCCGTTGTTGCGCAAAAGCCGCATGGCGCTGTGCAGGCTGTAGTTATCGGGAGAATAACGGCCTGAATAGTTGCGTATACGAAAATGCGCGCCGTCGAGTGCGGTGGTATGGATGAACTCGGTAATAATCGGGAAGCTGCTTTTATCCAGCGCCTCATCCGCATCAAGCAGCAGCAGCCAGTCGCTCTGCGTCTGGCTGATGGCAAAATTGCGCGCGTTTGCAAAGCTGTCGTCCCATGCATATGTGTAAACCTTTGCGCCCAGTCCCTCCGCCAGCGTGATCGTTGCGTCGCTCGAACCCGTGTCCACCAATACGATCTCCTGTACCAGTTCCCGTGCACTTTCTATGCACCGCTGAATGTTCCTTTCCTCATCTTTTGCTATCATACACAGGCATAACGATGCGGCCTGTTCCATACATCATTCCTCCTAAAAATCCGCCACGCCGACGCAATAGCCATGGCGCGGCGGAGTTGCAAATGGCTGTCAATAAAGCCTATGCCGCCTCAATTACATTTGTCCGTTGTAATACGCGACAAATGTCGCCGCGGAGGTCGCTTCAAAATACAGCCTCGAATACTGCCCAAACTTACTGATGGGGATAACAAGGGCTGCGTCCACCGGTACGGCGATATCGTCGTTATCCAGGTCGAAGGCATACCGGTTGTCATCCGTCGTAGGGCTGACCTGTACGGAAACCGTAAACGCGTTGGCGCCCTCGTTGTAAATGAAGTAGGAGCCGGTGGTGATTTCGGAAATATCCGTATTGTCAAATACAACGCCGGTGCCGGTCGTATTGTTGACAGTTGTGTTTAACTCGGTAAATGTGTGCCCCGCGACACTGATGTCGCCCGTTACGGTAAGCGTGGTGTTCGTAATCTCCACATCGCCCGTTACGGTGAGCGTAGTGTTCGTAATCTCCACGTCGCCCGTTACGGTAAGCGTGGTGTTCGTAATTTCCACATCGCCCGTTACGGTAAGCGTAGTATTCGTAATTTCCACGTCGCCCGTTACGGTGAGCGTAGTGTTCGTAATTTCCACGTCGCCGGTTACGGTGAGCGTGGTGTTCGTAATTTCTACGTCGCCCGTTACGGTGAGCGTAGTATTCGTAATTTCTACGTCGCCCGTTACGGTTAGCGTAGTGTTTGTAATTTCACCGCTTATGGTAAGCGTTGTATTGGTAATGTTTGTATACAACGGGCTGGATATATTATTGAAAACCAGGTTATTCATCAGTTTCTCTCCTTTGCTTATTAAAAGTCGCAGTTACGGTTATTTGGGGTTGTACCTTAAATGGCCGTCCATCCAAGCCTTCTCACTTGTATTTTCAGACCGGATGCTGGTAATATCGGTTGTTCTGCATCTGGAACCAGACGCGGGCATAGCCCGCCGCGGTGCCTGACGCGGCAACGCGCATATATTTGGAAAATATGTAGGGCACCAAATATCCTGTCTCACCGGCAGCAAGCGCAAGCTGCTGCGGATCGTCAACAAAGTCCACGCCGTTTGGGCTGTTTTGCATATGCGCGGTGATAGGACCTCCTCCTACATTTTTCACAAACAGCGTTATTTCGCGGGCTTCCTGTGTGGAAAAAGTCCGCGTGAAGCTCATTGTCGGCCCGACTTGCAGTTCTTCTATATGTTCTTGAAACTCGCCGCTGATTGCGCCTGTACTATGTGTACAATCGGAGCAATGGCAGCGGCTGCAGTTTCTGCAGCGATGGCAGCATTTGCGGTGCTGTCCGCTCATGACGTATCACCTCATATAAGGGTATATTGCAGGCGGCATGCCGGGCAACGCCGAATTTTCGGCACGGCAGATATCCTCTTGCTATTCATATATATATGCGTTGTATTTACATCCTGTGATGCGGCGTGAAGGGTACAAATGAATGGCCGCGTATGTCACCATACTGCAGAGTCGAATCATATAATGCCATAAAGAATAAGCGCCGCAGCCATAATACGGCGGAACAGGATCATAGGCTATGAACTTTCTTTCCTTCAGTAATTTGTCCGTTCACACGGCAATATATGGAGCATCAACAATCGATCTGTCCGCTATGCACGTCGACGCCGAAGGCCGCCCCGTACTCAAGGTGAATGCTACGCAAACTATTGCAGCCTCGACGCTCAACATGCGAAATATTAGCGGGGTTACGGATACCGCGACCATCACCGCCGCAAACTTCAATATGCGCGCAGTAAGCGGCAGCAGGGATTCTGTTCTGGCTGACGCCAATACGTTTACGGTAGCGGCCAACACGGCAACGCTCCTCTTAGGAGGCACCGCCGTGCTGACGGTAGATACAAGCCCGTACGCAAGAAGCGCGTTTTTTGTACGGGCCGATTTTATCTCCCTGCTTACCACCGTGTTTTTGCAACTTGCGCCGGTAAATACAAACAGCTACTTCGAGACGGCCGCATCGGAAGCGGGGCTCGTTCTTGGCGGCGAATACCTGCTCATTCCCACCGTGCCGTTGCGGTACGCGCGCATTTTTGCGACCGGCATCGGGTCCATATTGACCGCATACTACATTGGGCAGGCATAGACTTTTATAAGAGGTGCAAACGATGAATTCTCTTGTATTCAACAGAAATGCCGGGAGTTTGAAAACTGCTATTTACGGCCAATACGCGCAGGATTTCGTGCCGGTCGCAACGGATGAAGAAGGCAACTTCGTGTTTTCCCCCGCCAGCCTCGTCACCGTTACGGCATCCAATCTGGATATCCGCAATCTGACAAGTGCGCGCGATACCGTCAACGTCACGGCCGTTAATTTTGACATACGGGACTTGAACGGTACGCAGGATTCGATCGCGATCAGCGCAAAGGGGTTTGTGGAAACACAGACGAGCCTGAGCGTCGCAACGAACAGCACCGTTTATCTGCTAACGCAGGAAATCGGAGCCTATTCCCAGAACAGTTATTTCCTTCGAAACACAAATGCAATCGGTTCCATCACGGTGACGCTGCAAATTGCACCGGTTGACGACACGGATTATTATGTTTCCTCCACCACCACGGGCGTTTCCGCCGGCAGCAATTATCTCACCGCAGTGGCCACGCTTATGCGCTATGCGCGGCTCAGGGTGGAAACCGGCGGTGCTGCCGTCGGTGTTACCGCCTATTACAACGCTCGGGCATAGGTATTGGCGACAATACTTTTTAAAAGAAAGCAGGGCTTAAGATACCCAAAGGCGTTGCCTGTTTTTCTTGCAATCAGTATGAATTGCGAAATTCGATAACCAAAAAGCAGCTTGCATCTGCTACGGCCGGGTTGTGGCTGCATCAGTGTGAATTGCGAAATTCGGTAACCAAAAAAGCAGGGTTTCAATACTTTGATAGTATTCAATACCGGAAAGGATATTGTATTCCATATGAGGCTTGGGAATGTACCGTTCGTCATAGGAGGAAGCGACCCCCGCAACGTCTGCCTCGCAAGGCTGCTTATAAAAGACGGATTTCAAACCTTGCTGTGGGACGCCCCGCCACAGGCGGATATCCCGGCGGCGGACGACGCCCTGTTTGAAGCGCCCTGCGTGCTCGTAATCGAGCTGTATACGCAGGGCGACGCACTCTGGCAAATACTCGGCCGGCTGCACAGGGGGTCTGTCTGCTTCGGCGGCCGCGCCAGCGAGGCGCACCTGCAGTACGCCGCCGAAAGAGGCATCCTCTATTTCGATATGCTGCAGCAGGAAGCCTTCTGCATACAGAACTCCATCCCCACTGCCGAGGGCGCGCTGATGGCCGCCATGCAGAATACGCCATATACCATACACGGAAGCCGCATGACCGTATTGGGCTATGGCAGGATAGGCAAGGCGGTCGCAAATATTTTCAAAGCCTGCTCGTGCAATGTCTCCGTAGTATCCCGTGAGCGGGAAGAGCTTGCGTACGCACAGGCCAGCGGGCACCGGCCCATGCATCTTACTGAACTTCCCGGCGCCTTGCAGGACGCCGATATCATCATCAATACCATTCCCGCGCGCCTGCTCGACGCAGCGATGCTCGGGCGCATCCGCACGGGTACTTTGATTCTGGAACTCGCTTCCGGTATGGAGAATATCGACCTCACTGCGGCAAAAGCACGGGGGCTCAACGTAGTGCGGGCGGGCTCCCTTCCCGGCAAAGTCGCACCGGCCTCGGCCGCACAGTATTTTAAGGACGCCATGCTATATTGCTTGAAAAATTGGGGTGAGCTAAAAATTGAATAATACTACCATCGGTTATGCAATGACGGGGTCATTCTGCACACTTGAAAAGGCCCTTACGGAGATGGAACGGCTCGAAACGCTGGGCTATGATATCCTGCCCATCGTATCATTTGCCGTGGCGGGCACCGATACGCGCTTTGGTACGGCAGCCTGCTTCAGAGAAAAGATACTCTCAATCACGGGCAAAACGCCTATCGAGACCATCGCGGACGCAGAGCCCGTCGGTCCGAAAAACCTGCTTGATGTGCTCGTGATAGCCCCGTGCACGGGGAATACGCTTGCAAAGATCGCCAACGCCGTAACGGATACGCCGGTGACGATGGCCTGCAAGGCGCAGCTTCGAAACCGCAAGCCCGTGGTGATCGCCATTTCCACCAACGACGGCTTGTCCGCAAACGCCCGGAATATCGGCGCGCTGCTCAACTCTAGAAACATCTATTTTGTGCCCTTTGGTCAGGATAACCCCCTGCAGAAATGCAACTCCCTGATCGCCGACTTTACCCTGATACCCGACGCGATAAAGAGCGCGTTATCGGGTGAACAGCTCCAACCCATACTGCTCAGGGGATAACGCAGCTTGTGGAAAAAGTGGCATACCACTTTTTCGAGGATTCTCATGCAGGTTCGCTCACCGCCCCCCCCTGCATGCAAGGTGTCAACTCTGATGCACATGCCATCAGAGTTGACAGATTTAGATAGTTCCTACGCTGTTTGTCGCGTTAGCAGGGCGACGGAGCGCCCTGCTATGAGGCCCAATCTTCATTCTTTGACAGGCTGAATGTCGGAGGCGGAATCGATCATTGTCGATCCCGCCCCGGTCTCGGTTTATCACGGTAAGTTATACCTGAACGACGACGTTATACTCCCGCAGCCATAGTTCCAGCTGTACCAGATAGGCGATGAGCTGCGGCCCCATCATCAGCTGCCCAAACCAGGGGCGTCCGAAGGATTTTCCCTCCGTATCCACTAGTTCCCGCACGGCCCCTATGTCCAGCAGCTCGCCAATCCTGCAGTGCGGGCCGCGCAGGAAACCTTCCATTGCCGTACAGACCGCATTGACATATGCGGGATGGAACGTCTTGGGATACGGGCTTTTTTTGCGCCAGAGTATTTCCTCCGGCAGCAGCCCCGTGAGCGCTTTGCGAAGTATCCCTTTTTCACGGCCGTTATAAAAGAGCATATCGCGCGGAATGTTGAACGCATATTCCACCAGCCGGTAATCCGCAAACGGGACGCGCACTTCCAGGCTTGTCGCCATACTCATCCTGTCCTTGCGGGTAAGCAGCGTGTTCATGAACCATTTCACGTTCAGGTAGAACAGCCTTTTAAACGCCGTTTCCTCCTCGGACGCATCGGGCGCGACCGGCGTCTGCCTGAGCGTGGTGCCATACTGCGCCTGTACATATTCCGGCAGGCGGATGTGCGAGAGCGCGGGCGAAAGCAGCGCATGCCGCTCGCGCACCGCCCCCGACCAGGGGAATGTACCCGCGTGTGCAAGGTCCTTGCGGACATACCACGGGTAACCGCCGAATATCTCATCCGCGCACTCGCCGGATAGCGCGACAGTGGCGTGCTTTCGCACCTCGCGGCAGAACAAGAGCAGAGAGGAATCGATATCCGCCATACCGGGCAGGTCGTTTGCCCGCACGGCGTCGTAAAGCGCCGACGCAAGCTCCCCGTTATTGAGTATGACGCGCCTATGTTTGCTGCCTATATGCGCCGACATTCTGCCCACCCAGGCGTCATCCGCCGTGGGCTGGAAGTCGTTGGACTGATAAAATTGGCTGTTTTCTTCATATTCCACCGAAAACGTATCCAACGTGCGGCCCTGTTTCTGAAATTCCCGTGCCGCAACGGTGGAAATCGTGCTCGAATCCAACCCGCCCGAAAGGAATGTGCAAACGGGTACATCGGCGACGAGCTGCCGTTTGATCGCATCCAGCAGCAAAAAGCGGATGTGCTCCGCCGTTTCGTCCGCGTTTTCGGTATGGGTCGTATCCTGCAGCTTCCAATATTCGTGCGTCACGGTCCGTTCGCGCGTATACAGCAGAAAATGGGCAGCGGGCAGCTGCAATATCCCCTTGAACACGCCGCTGTTTTGGCTATGCGCCGGGCCCAGCCCCATGATTTCGCAAACGCCCTCCTCATCCAGTACCGGCCGTACCGACGGATGCGCCAATATGGCTTTCATCTCCGACGCGAACAGCAGCGCATCCCCCTGTACGGTATAATACAGCGGCTTTACGCCCAACGGATCACGGCACAGGTAAAGCGATTCGAGCAAGGAATCCCAAACGCCAAAGCTGAATATGCCGTTCAATCGTTCGGCGCAGCCCACGCCCCACGCGATATAAGCGCACAGCAGCACCTCCGTATCCGAATAGGAGTTGAATGTAAAGCCAAGGGCAAGCAGGCTTTGGCGCAGTTCCTCCGTGTTGTACAGTTCCCCGTTATAAACGATGGTGTAGGTGCTGCCGTCCACCGTTTTTTGCATGGGCTGCGCGCCGCCCGCGGGGTCGACGACCACGAGCCGCCGGTGTCCAAGCAGCGCGTGCCTGTCGATATGGTAGCCAAAGTCATCCGGTCCCCGGTGCTGCAGCGCCTGCGTCATACGCTCAATGACCGGCGTCTGTTCCGCAATATCTCTGCGATAGTCTATAATGCCCGTTATTCCGCACATAAGCCTCACCCATTTCTGATGTCGATTATTATATGCCTGTCGGCCGCGTTACGATCATCATATGCTTGCATGCCGGGGATTGGTTCAACAGCAGGCGGCCCGCCGCGTACGCAGAATACCTGCATAATCGTTTGGCATTAGGCAGAACCTACAAGAAAAAAGGAGGCGCTCCATGGAAAACCCCTCTACATATCAGAACTCGAACCCCGGCACGCCGCAGGGCTTCCCGCCGCAGCACCAGAATACACAGCCGGGCAGCCAGCAGGAAATGACTCCCAAGCCGATCGCAAACAACCCGCTTTACAACGGCTCCAACAAATTAAAGGGCCGCACGGCGATCATCACCGGCGGCGACAGCGGCATCGGGCAGGCCGCCGCCATTGCGTTCGCCAAAGAAGGCGCGGATATCGCGGTGGTGCATTTAAGCAACACAAAGGATGCGGAGGAAACCAAACGGTGTGTCGAGGAATGCGGCAGACAGTGCCTGCTCATTGCCTGCGATTTAAAAAACGAGCAGGCGGCAATCGACGCGGTCGATAAGACGATACGGGCATTCTCGCATATCGGCATACTGGTCAACAACATCGCCGTGCAGTACCCGCAAAACAAGCTGGAGGATATTACCGCGGCACAGCTGTGCGAAACGTTCGCGACAAACGTTTACAGCTACTTTTATATGGCCAAGGCGGCGCTAAAACACATGCAGGCGGGCGCCTGCATCATCAATACGACTTCCGTAACGGCTTATGCCGGGCACGAAACGCTCATAGACTATTCCGCGACCAAAGGCGCCATCGTTTCCTTTACGCGTTCGCTTTCCCTTTCCCTGGCACCCAAGGGTATCCGCGTCAACGCCGTAGCGCCGGGGCCGGTGTGGACGCCGCTCATCCCCGCAAGCTTTACAGAGCTGGAGGTCGCGCAATTCGGAAAGGATACCCCGCTGGGCCGCGCGGCGCAGCCCTTTGAGATCGCGCCCACGTATGTATACCTCGCCAGCGACGATTCCGCCTATGTCACCGGCCAGGTACTGCATGTCAACGGAGGCAAGATTACCGAATCTTAATACTCACTATTCATTCTGTCTGAATCAAAACAGGAAGGCATTTATTTACCTTCCTGTTTCCATGTGCCCTGTATCTTGTTACTTCAGTGCGATTGCGCGTTTGGCCTGCTCCGCAATCTTTTCTTTCGTCAGCCCATAGAGTTCCAGCAGCGCGTCGGAATCGCCGGATTTTCCGAAGGTATCCTGCGTACCCACCTTCAAAACGGGCACGGGGACGGTCTCTGTCACGATCTCGGCCACCGCGCTGCCCAGGCCGCAAAGCACGTTGTGCTCTTCCGCGGTCACGATGGCGCCGGTTTCCTTTGCGGCGCGGATCACGGCATCCCGGTCCATGGGTTTGATGGTATGGAAGTTGAGCACGCGCGCGCTGATGCCTTCGCCTGCAAGCAGTTCCGCCGCCTGCAGCGCAATGCCAACCATGATTCCCGTTGCGGCGATGGTAACATCCTTGCCGCCGCGCATCTGCACCGCCTTGCCCAGCTCGAACGAATAGCCTTCAAACCCGGTAACGTTCTCCAGCGCCTTGCGCCCAAGCCGCAGGTACACCGGCCCTTTATGGAGTGCTATGGCGCGCACCGCCGCCTCGGTCTCGTTTGCGTCCGCGGGATGCACCACCACCATGCCGGGGATGCTGCGCATGAGCCCGATATCCTCCAGGCACTGGTGCGTCGCGCCATCCTCGCCCACCGTAAGCCCCGCGTGGGTACCCACAATCTTTACGTTCAGGCCGGGGTAGCATACGGAGTTGCGAATCTGGTCGAACGTTCTCCCCGCCAGGAACATGGCGAACGCGCTTACAAACGGCGTCAGGCCGCAGGACGCCATGCCCGCCGCGATACCGACCATGTCGGCTTCCGCAATGCCGACGTTATAAAAACGGTCGGGGTATTTCTCGCCGAACATGCAGGACATGGTGCAGGTGCTCACATCCGCGTCCAGCGCTACGATTTTCGGGTCTTCCCCGCCCATCTGCGCCAAAGCCGCGCCATACGCGTTTCTGGTTGCAATTTTACCGCTCATTGCAGCACACCCCTTCCTTGAGCGCATACAGCTCTTTAAATGCTGCCTCAAACTGCTCGTCGTTCGGAGTCTTGCCATGCCAGAGGCTCTTTCCTTCCATGAAGGAAACGCCTTTGCCCTTAACGGTATTGGCAATGATCATATGCGGCTTGCCCGCTGTTGCCTTTGCAATTTCTATGGCCTGTGCGATTTCTGAAATATCATGCCCGTCGATGGATTGGATGTGCAGGCCGAAGCTGTTGAATTTGGCCGCAAGGTCGCCGGTATCCAGCACTTCGGCTACGGTGCCGTCGAGCTGCACTTTGTTGCAGTCGAGTACCACAATCAAATGATCGAGGCTATGGCCCGCTGCGAACATGAGCGCTTCCCAGATCTGACCCTCCTGTATTTCGCCGTCGCCCACAACCGCATAGGTATAGTAGCCTTTGTTCTGCTGTTTGCCCGCAAGCGCCATGCCCACCGCGGTGGAAAGGCCCTGCCCCAGCGAACCCGTGGACATATCCACGCCCGAAACATACCGCATTTCGGCATGTCCGGAAAGGCTGCCGTCGATCCTGCGGAAGGTATTCAGTCGTTCCACCGGAAAGTATCCGCGCATCGCCAGCGCGGGGTATAAAGCAACCGTCGCATGGCCCTTGGAAAGCACAAAGCGGTCGCGGTCCTCCCATTGCGGCTGGTCAGGCCGGATGTTCATCTTTTCAAAATAGAGCACCGCCATGATCTCGGAGAGGGAAAATGCCCCGCCGATATGGCCCGACCGTGCACGCTGTACCATTTTCAGACCCAAAATTCGCAAATCCAGCGCGGTGCGCGCCAGTTCCGGAACCCGTTTGGCGTCCATCGTTATGATCCTTTCTGCATATGGTATGCAATATCCGCGCGGGGTACTTACCCCACGACTTCCTTGGGCATGGGCTTGCTGCCCTGCCCGTAGTAATTAAAAACCTGTACGGCCTGCTCCACCTGTGCGGGATTTAGCAGCGCGGGCGTACCCATCGCACAGGCGACGGTGTATGTCTTTGCCGCTTCCTCCAGATACACGCAGGCATACAGCGCCTGTTTGAGCGAATCGCCCACCGCCATGACGCCGTGCTGCTTCAATATGACCGCAAGCTTTCCGTCAAGGTTTTCCACAGTCTGTATCCCCATCGCGAGGCTGGCGGCCGATGTGAAGGGGCATACCTTGACCGAACCCTTCGTGGCGTTGGCGAGCGTTGTCACCGCCACGGGGAATTCGTCCATCACCAGGCCGATGGCCGTGGCGTAAGGCTGGTGGGTATGGATAACGGCGTTGACCGCAGGCATATGTTTAAACACATACAGAAGCGCTTCGGTATCCACCGAGGGCTTGCGCATGCCCTCGATCACGTTGTTATCAAGGTCCATCACCAGCACATCGTCCGGCTCCATATCCTCGTAGATCATGCCGGAAGGCGTCACGAGGATTTCGCCCGATGGCATGCGGCAGCTTACGTTGCCGCCGGAAAGCGCGATCAGGCCGTATCTATCCAATGTCAATGCGGCACGGATCACCTGCTTTTTTTGCTCTTCAAACATGCAGGGCTCCTTTCATGCGCTTATTCCTGCGCAAACGCGTGCGCGAAATCCGCAATGATATCCTCGATATCCTCGATGCCGACGGAAATACGGATCATGCCGTCGGGGATACCCATGCGCTCGCGTTCTTCCCTGGGGATTTTACCGTGGGTCATGGTAGCCGGGTGCTGTACCAGCGTATCGAGATCGCCCAAGCTCACGCAATACTTGGCCATATGCAGCTTTTTAATGAACGCCTGCGCACCGGGGATGCCGCCATCCACTACAAAGTTCAGCATGCCGCCGCAGCCGTTTTTAAACTGCGCTTTCGCAATCTCGTATTGCGGGTGGCTAGCGAGGCCAGGGTACGATACGGAAAGCACCTGTTTCTGCTGTTCCAGCCATTCTGCAAGCGCAAGCGCGTTTTCGCTGTGCGCGCGCAGGCGCAGGTGCAGGGTCTTGAGGCCGCGCAACTGCAGCCAGCACGCGAAGGGGCTGGGCACGGGGCCAAGCTCCTGATACATGGAGCTTCTGATTTTATCCACAAACGCGAATTTGCCGCAAATGATGCCACCGATCAGGTCGCCGTGGCCGTTGATGTACTTTGTTGTGCTGTGCACCACGACATCCACGCCATATTCTATCGGACGAACCAGGTAGGGAGACGTGAATGTGCTGTCCACAATGGACATCACGTTGTTGCGCTTGGCCCAGCCTGCAAACTCGGCAAGATCCAGCACGCGCATGGTGGGGTTGGCGATGGTTTCGGCATAGACGCACTTGGTGTTGGGGCGCTTTGCCGCATCCAGCGTGGCGGGATCGAGATCGGTTACGAACGTAACGTCGATCTTGAATTCTTCAAATATCTTGGTAAACAGCGCGTACGTGCCGCCATAAATGGTCTTGTATGCGATCACATGGTCGCCGGTGTGCGCGCAGTTCATGACTGCGAGCGAAATCGCCGCCATACCCGAAGCAGTCGCCAACGCGGCCTCCGCGCCTTCGAGCTCCGCTACCTTATCCTGCAGATCGTTCTGCGTCGGGTTGCGGGAACGGGCGTATGTGAAAATGCCCTCCTTGTCGCCGGCAAGATAGCGGTCCATCTTCTCGGGCGTCCACACATAGGTGCTGGTCATAAACATGGGGGCGATCAGCGAACCGGTCTCGGGGTCCGGCATTTGCCCGGCGTGTACGGCCTTTGTTGCGAATTTTGCGTTCTTGGTATCCATGGTTATTGCTCCTTTCCGTCGCCGACGCGAATCATCACTTTAATATGCTTCGGCCCATTTTGGATCAGCTCCTCAAAGCCGTCGTCTACCAGTGTATCCAGCGTAACTTCGCGCGTAATGAGCTCGTCCGCGTCGATATACCCCTTGGAGAGATAATCCAGCGCGACGCCGATCTCATCCACATGCGCCTGGGAGGTGTAAAGCATGCGCTCCCCTTCCTGGAAGGTGTTCATATCGAATACCGGCTTTTTCTCGAACACGCCCATCACCATCAGCTTTGCGCCCGGCCGCAGCACGGAAATGGCGCTGTCCAGCGTGCGCTGGCTGCCCACGCACTCGTATACGACATCCGCCAGGCCGCCGTTCCAATCCAGGACCGCTTGCATAAGGTCCGAATCCATCACATCGTGATAGGTGCAGCCGTACTTTTCAACAAGTTCCTTGCGGTCCTTGCCCACACCGGCCACGAATATTTTGCCTGCGCCCGCGAACTTGGCCGCGAACATGCACGCAAGCCCGATGATGCCGGGGCCGACAACCACCACGGAGCTGCCCGCAATGTCGCCCATCAGCCGCGTGGAATGGATACCGCAGGCAAGCGGTTCCGCCAATGCGCCCTGCCGCAGGGTTACGTTTGCCGGCACGCGGAACAGCCTGTCCGCATCCACGTTTACGAATTCCGCAAACGCGCCGTCCGTGCCTACGCCCAGGAAGCCCAGCTTCTCGCAGACGTTGTAACGGCCGGAGCGGCACATTGCGCATTCCTTACAGCACAGCGTGCCGTTGGCGGTAACGCGGTCGCCTTTCTTCCAGCCTTCCACGTCCGCGCCCACTTCCTCGATAACGCCGGTGAACTCATGCCCCAGCGTCAACGGCGCGGTGCGGCCGGTCAGCCGGTGCGGTTTTTGCACCGGAATAAAGTTGGGGCCAACATACTCGTGGCGATCCGTGCCGCAAATACCCGCGTAGGCAACCCGGATTTTGACGTGCCCGCCGGGTACGGCGGGTACGGGAACATCCTGAATTCGCACGTCCTTATAGCCGTGCCATACTGCCGCTTTCATAGTTCCGCTCCTTTCAGGCAAAAAACTTTGTGAACAGCTGTTCTAAAACCGTACCGGGCGTTTGGTTAACGTTGCCCGCAAAATCCAGAGGCAGCCGCTCGCGCACAAACCTGCGCGCGCCCTCGATGAATAGGATGCTGGCCCTGCACGCGGCATCCGGGCAGTCGCGGTAGGGATAAATATCCAGCGACAGCCAGCCGTCGTACTGAAGCTGATCCAGCCAGTAGAACAATTCGAAATACTGCGGCCAATGCACGGTTCCCACCGGCATATCGTCATCCGCGATACGGTAGTTGTCGTTAAGGTGCAAGTGGAACAACCGCCCCTGCGCAAGCAGAATAGAAGCCGCTTCGGCGGGATTTTCGCCCGCGTTGAACGCATGGCCGACATCCAGCGTCACGCCCACGTTGTCGCAGCCGGTCGCCATAGCGGCGGAGAGCGCCATGCCCGCGTTTTTGACCATGCAGCTCATTTTAGGTTCGCTGGTCTTATACTCAAGGCCCAGCCTGATGCCGGGATCATGCTGCGCGCACTCGCGCAGCGCATCGATCAAACGGGCATAGCTCTTTGCATAATCCGTCTGGAACACATAATCGAACCCATCCTGCCCCAGCCACAGGCTGACGACTTTCACGCCGATGCTGCACGCAAAATCCATCGCGCCCTTGACAAGGCCGATCGCCTTTTCACGCTGCGCCGCGTTTGCAGAGGACAGCGAACCGTCCTTCCATTCCTTATCGCAGACAAGCTCGACGCCCATGCCCGCGATGGCAAGCCCGCACTCCTCCAGTATAGGGCGTATCTCTGCCCAGTTGTTTTCGTTTACGTCGTTGGGGTAGGTGATTTCGATGCCTTCGACCCCTTCCAGCTTACCGATACGGCGCACGCGTTCCACGAAGCTGAGCCGTTCCTTATATCCGTCGCCCACATAGCGGTCGGTGCCCATGCCGTAATCCCAAACGCCTACGCTGATTTTGTTTTGCATGTTTTCCTCCTTTAATCCTTAGTGGAATACGTCTTCCAGCCGCCCGACATGTTCTTTACACGGAAGCCATGCTGGCGGAGAATACGCTGCGCCGAGTGCGCGCGTACGCCCACCTGGCAGTATTCCAGAATTTCTTTTTCAGGGTCCAATTCGCTGAGCCGCTCGCGCAGTTCGTCGAGCGGTATATTGATCGCGCCCTCTATATGCCCGCGCTCGAACTCGCGCGGCGTACGCACATCCAGCAATATGGTGGTTCCGGGGTCGCGCGCATCCACCTCGTGGTAATCCGTCAGATCCGCTATGCCTTCGAGCACGTTTTCGGCAACATAGCCGAGCATGTTGACCGGGTCCTTGGCGGAGGAGTACGGCGGCGCGTATGCAAGCTCCAGATCGCACAGATCCGTCACTTTTGCGCCAAGGCGCATGGCGGCGGCGACCACGTCCAGCCGCTTATCCACCCCGTCGCCGCCTACGATCTGGCAACCGAGTATACGCCCCTCACGGTTGAACAGCAGCTTCGCCGCAATCTGCACCGCGCCGGGGTAATATGTCGCATGTGAGAACGGATGGGTGTATACGGCAATATACGGTATTTTGCAGCGTTTGAGTGTCCGCTCGTTAGCGCCCGTCGCCGCGGCGGTCAAGCCGAATACCTTGATGACGGCCGTTCCCTGCGCGCCGCCGTAGGTATGCCCTATGCCCGCAATATTGTCCGCCACGATACGCGCCTGCCGGTTTGCGGGGCCTGCGAGCGGAATAGCGGTGGGCTGACCGGTCACAAAATCCGTAATCTGCGCGGCGTCGCCCGCCGCGTATACGTCGGGGATGTTGGTACGCATGCGTTCATCCGTTACGATATGGCCCCTGGGTCCCATCGCAATGCCGGAGTCCTTCAGGAAAGCCGTCGCCGGGCGTACGCCTACGGCGCTTACGACCATATCCGTTTCGAAACTAACGCCGCTCGCGAGCGTTACCCGGACGCCGCCTTCGCAAGCTTCGATGGCGCGTATACCGTCGGAAAGTGTCAGTTCTACGCCGTGCGCGCGCATTTCCTTCTGTGTGATGGCCGCCATATCCGAGTCAAACGGCGCCAGGATATGGTCCATCGCCTCAACGAGCCGCACGTCAACACCGCGTTCGCGCAGGTTTTCCGCCATTTCCACGCCCACAAAGCCGCCGCCGATCACCGCGGCGCTGCGTACGCCGGTTTCCTCGATATACCGGTTGATGCGGTCCGTATCGTCGATGGTGCGCAGCGTAAATACCCGCTCCGGCGCGGTGTTGACGATATCCAGCGCAATCGGCTCGGCGCCGGGGCAAAGCACCAGCGCGTCGTAGCTTTCCTCGTATGCGCCCCTGTCCGCGCTCTCTACGCTTACGGTCTTCTTTGCCGTATCCACCGCGGTCACACGGCTGTGCGTACGCACATCGATTCGAAAGCGCGTGCGCATCGCCTCGGGGGACTGCACGATGAGCGCCCCGCGCTCCGCGATCGCCCCGCCGATATGATACGGCATGCCGCAATTGGCAAAGGAAATATACGTATCCTTTTCGAATAGGACGATCTGTGCGGATTCGTCCAAACGCCGAAGCCGCGCGGCCGTCGACGCGCCGCCCGCAACACCGCCTACAATCACAACTTTTTTCGCCATATGTCTACCTCGTTACATCATAGAATGCGCTGTTCAGTAGGAGAGGAAACCCTCTTCCATCAATATCTCCGCCGTCCACGCGGAAGCTGTCGCCACCACCGCGGTGCATTTATCCGCCGTATGCGCGCCCGCCGCTTCAAAGCCCGCTTTTTCTTCAGGGTTCCGGATCGCAAATGCCCTGCCGAAAATATCGCGGTGGATATCATGGCAAATCACGCTGCCGTAAGTCTCTTTGAAGCGGGTGTGCAGCTTTTCGGCCATCCGCATGCTCAGGTCCTTTTGCTCTTTGTCGCCGTCAAAATATTCGAAACGCCGCCCCGCATAGGTGCCCATATACAGCATGCCGCCGGAATAACCGCCGCAGGGGCCGTCGCCAAAGAGTCCCATACCCGAGGCAAAACCGTTGGCGGCGCGGAACAGCCGCTCCTCCTTTTTGCCGGTCACGTCAAAAAGCGCCGCGATGGTACACTGCGCACAGCCGCGGCACTCCTTTTCATAGCGGTATCCATCCCGGTATGCGTGCTTGAGCACATCGACCCTGCGGGGGTCTTCCCATAGAATGCCCGCCAGAATCCCTTCGTAATGCCTGACAATCAATTGTACCGTTTCGGGCGCGCGCAAAAGGCCCCAGCGGTCTCGGATAAAAGCGCGCAAATCCCTCGCCGCATCCGCTTCCCCTTTAGCCCGAAGGCTACACGCTGCCGCCTTCGTAAGCCAATATGGCATCTCGCCGGAAAGACGGACAGCCTGTATCGCTTCCATCAGCGTTTCTTCCGACGCCGTGCCCTGACAATTTAGGCTGAACAGCGCGCCGCTTACCGCTTCCGTATCGGCCGCGCCTTGCGCCTGCATCGCTTCCTCCACCGCAAACTGGATCAATTGCCGCTTCTCATTATCCGGCGTTGGAACGCCTGCCCCGCAAAATGCGGCGCAGGCGGCGTTTGCAATCTCCTTTAAAACCATGTGATCTCCTCCCGCACCCTATATTGCTTGCGCAAAGGGTTAATCCGAGCAGCACCGCCGAAGTCCGCTTTCGCGGGCATTCGGCCGCCGCATACCTTTGTTTTTTAGCGCTCAGGGTCAAGCATGACCTTAAGGCCCTGCCGGTTCTTCACAACTTCAAACGCCTGTTCCCACTCGCTCATGGGGAACACATGGGAGATGATCGCATCCACATTGACCTTGCCCATACGCACCAGGCGAATGGCCTTTTCCCAGGAGGTGGGGATCTGTGCGTGCGAACCCTGCACGGTCAGTTCCTTCTTTTTAATATTGTGGAAGTCGATATCGATGGTGTGGTTGAACACACCCATGGGCACAAACGTGCCGCGGCGCGCAACGACGTTCATAGCCAGATCCACCGCTTTGCTGGACCCTGTGGCTTCCACCACGACATCCGCTCCATAGCCTTCTGTCAATTCCCTGCAAACCTTTCCCAGGTCTTCCTTCTGGGTATTCACCGCACGGTCGATGCCAAGCTTCAGCGCCAGTTCCATACGCGGTTCGTCCTGCGTAAGACCCGCTATGATTACGTACGAGCCCTGCGCTTTGGCTACCTGCGCGGCATACAGGCCGATCGGCCCCGGCCCGAGGATAACCACCACGTCGTTGACGCCGCACTGCGTGCGCTCCGTCAACGCATGCACACCGCAGGAAAGCGGCTCGATGGAAGCGCCCTGATCAAACGTCATCTCGTCGGGCAAGGGCATCACGCTGCCCTGCCATACCACCACATATTCCGCGAACGCGCCGTTTGCGGCGGACCCGATGCCGCGGCGTTCGGGGCAGTGGTTGAACTCGCCCCGCCTGCAGAACCGGCAATGTCCGCATACATGGTAGGTCGTCTGGGACAGTACGCGGTCGCCCACTTTGAAACGGGTAACGTCCTTGCCTACCATATCCACAACGCCGGATACCTCATGGCCGAGCACCACGGGCGGTTTCAACGCAAAGCCGCCTTCGTTGACGTACACATTGTCCGTCTGGCAGATACCGGCACGCTTAATCTTGATTCTGACCTGATCCGGGCCGGGCGTAGGGGTTTCGATCTCCATCAGCCCGAAATTGCCCGGTTCAATTTTGGTCTTTACCAATGCACGCATAGTTTTTCTCCTTTGTTTGTTTGAATTCTTATTCGCACGCACGGCATATGCCGCGCGGTCGATCACGTCATGGCTTTACCACCGCGCGCGCCAGTAAGGCGCCATACTCTTACGCAGGTCGACGAATGTATCGTAGAGCGCCGCAAGCTTTTTGTGCGCTGCTAAATCAGGTTCAAACGCAACAGAGTTCCCGCAGACGCCTCCCCCTGCATACTCGCCAAGCGCCATGCGCACGGCAAGCACGATGCCGTGGATACCCAGTTCCTTTTGCGCGGGACGCAGTACGGTCTTGTTGAGCGAATCGGCGATGAGCTGGCAGGTAAAGCCGCTCTGCGCGCCGCCGCCGGAAAGATACAGCACCCCCTGCGTCTCTGGCAGGCTGTGGAAGCAATCCTTGAGCGAGAGCGCCATGCCTTCGTACGCGGCGCGCAGCATATCCATTTTCGTATGCCCGGCGCGCAGCCCGTAAAAACCGCCGCACGCGTGCGGATCCCGAAACGGCGCGCGTTCGCCGTACAGATACGGATGGAACAGTATGCCGTTGCTGCCCACGGGGACTTGAGCAAGCATTTGGTTAAGCTCCTCAAACTCCACCTCCGGGCAGAGCATCGCCTTCGCCCAATCGATGGTGGAGGTGCCGCTCAGAGCGGCCATTACGCGGTTATACATCCCGGGCAGTACGCTGCACAGCGCGCTGCCGTTGGTATCCGATACATCCACCTGCGCGGCGTCGAGCAATATCTCACAGCACAGCGTGGTTCCCAGTATGCAGCAGCCGTCGCCGGCAGCTTGTACGCCTGCGCCCAATGCCACCGCCGCCACGTCGATGCACCCGAGAATGACTGGGATGCCTGCGGGCAGGCCGGTTTCTTCGTGCGCCTGCGCCGTAACGCCGCCCAGCACATGCGTGCTGGGGTAGAGCGGCGGCAGCGCGGCCTTCATCTCGGATATGTCCAGCTTGTCAAACAGTTCTTCCACATAGGCTTTCGTGAAAATATCGATGGACGCTGTGGATTGATCCGAGTAATCCGAAGCGATCTCACCCGTCAGCTTGAAATTGAGCCAGTCTTTGCAGTGCAATACATGCGCGATGCGGGCATATTCCTCCGGCTGATTCTGCTTCATCCACTGAAGAATGACAGGGTACGCGCCTGAAAACAGCGCTGTGGAGCAGCGCGATACCAGAAACTCGCCGATCTCTTGGTTACACTCTATCCCTGTTTCGCGGGTGCGGGTGTCGTTCCAGAGTATGGCGCGGCCAACGGGTTGCCCGGCGGCGTCGATAGGCCACATGCCGTCGCCCTGCGCGCAAATGCCGATGCCGCGTATTGCCCGCCACTGCGCGGGCGCCTTTTCCGAAAGCTCGCGGGTCAGGCCGCACAGCTGCCGCCACAGGGCCTGCATATCCATTTCGCAGGCGCACTCAAATGGCCGCAATACTTCCACGTTCCGGTCGGCCATGGCCAGAATATTCCCGTTTTCATCCACCAGCGCCGCCTTGAGTCTGGTGGTTCCCGCATCGATGCCGAGATAAATGGACATGCTGCCGCCTCCCTGCTGCTCACTGTTACCGCACACGGGGTGCGGCGCGCATCCGGCCGCCCCCGTGCGCACCGCAAAATCGGGATGCGTCACGTCCAGCGCGCCATTGCGCAAGATCGATCTTAACCAACGGCCGGAGCCGCCCGTTATGCGCCCAGATACGCCTTGCTGAGCGTATCGTCGGCGAGTATCTCTTCCTTGGTTCCGGCAGCCTGAATACGGCCGACGGAAAGGATGTATGCACGGCTGCAGATTTCCAGCGCCTTATTGGCGTTCTGCTCCACAAGTATAATGGAGGTGCCCTGGCGGTTGATCTCCCGTACAATATTGAATATCTGCGACACGATGATGGGCGCGAGGCCAAGCGAGGGCTCGTCAAGCATCATCAGTTTGGGCCGCGCCATGATGCCGCGGGCGACCGCCAGCATTTGCTGTTCGCCGCCGGAGAGGAGGCCGCCATACTGCGTCTCGCGCTCCTTCAACCGCGGGAACATGGCAAATACGCGCTCGTAATCCTTGCGGATCTCCGCCGCATCGTTTCTAAGTCCGCAGCCGATGCGCAGATTCTCCATTACCGTGAGCTTGGAGAATATCTGCCGCCCTTCCGGAACATGTACGACGCCCGCTTCCACAACATCGTAGGGCTTGGCGGGAATGGGCTTATCCAGAAAAGTAATGCTGCCCGCAGTGGGCTTCATAACGGAGGAAATGCATTTGAGCAGCGTGGATTTACCCGCGCCGTTTGCGCCGAGCACCGCGACGATCTCGCCTTCGTTGACTTCGAGCGAAATGCCCTTGAGCGCCTCGATCCCGCCGTATGCCGCTTTGAGGTTTTCTATTTTGAGCATCATTCCTCTACCCCCAGGTATGCGTCGATGACAGCCCGGTTGTTCTTTACCTCGGCGGGCGTGCCCTCGGCGATGGTTTTGCCAAAGTTGAGCACCGTCACTGAATCGCACAGGTTGGTGACAACGTCCATATGGTGCTCGATCATCAGCACGGTAATCTGGAAGCGTCCTTTGATTTGGCGGATAAACTCCACAAGGTCGAGCGATTCTTCCGTATTCATGCCCGCCGCCGGTTCATCCAGCAGCAGCAGCTTGGGATTGAGCGCCATAGCGCGCGCGATCTCCAGCTTTCTCTGGTGCCCGTAAGGCAGGCAGTTGGCGCGCTCGTTTGCCCGCTGTTCCAGCCCCACGACAGTGAGCAGGTCCATTGCCTTTTCGCGTATACTTTTTTCGTTGGTACGGTATCTGTTCAGGCGCAGCAACGCCTCGGGCAGGCTGTACTTTGCATCCATAGAACTCGCCATGATGACGTTTTGCAGCACGCTCATGTTGCCAAAGAGGCGTATGTTCTGGAATGTGCGTCCGATGCCCATCTGCGCCGCCTCGTGCGGCTTGACCGAGGTTATGTCGGCGTCGTAAAAATGGATGCTGCCGGCGCTGGGCTGGTAAATGCCTGTAATGGTATTGAATATCGTGGTTTTTCCGGCGCCGTTGGGGCCTATCAGCCCGTGTATGGCGCCATCCTCAAGCACGACGCTGAAATCGTCGATTGCCCGGACGCCGCCGAAGTGCTTTTCGACGTGGCGCATTTCAAGCACGGGTTTCATAGGCTTTCCTCCTCACAGTCCGGTTTCTTTTTCTTGCCGAACTTCATATTTTTGATGGCCGCGGGTAAATTTCCGAACCACCGGATGGTGCGCTTCAAAGAAAACTCCTTGTAGCCGTACAATCCGTCTGGCTTAAGAAGGATAACCAGTACCACCGCTATGCCGTAGAGCAGCATACGGTATTCCGAAAGGCTGCGGAACAGCTCCGGCAGCAGCGTAACCAGCAACGCACCAAACACCGAGCCAGTCAGCGACCCCAGGCCGCCGATAACGGTGGTGGTGATCAGCTCGCAGGATTTGGCTAGGTTGAACATCGCCGGCGTGATAAACGTCAGGTAATGCGCGTATAATGCGCCTGCCCAGCCGGCGAACACCGCGCTGAATACAAATGCGAGCCGCTTGTATTTGAAAACGTTGATACCGACGGCTTCCGCCGCCATGTCGTTTTCCCGGATAGCCATGAGGTTACGGCCGAACTTCGAGTGTATGAACATCCATGCGATGACAAACGCGGCGATCGCGCAGCCTGCCGCAACGAGTGCAGTGGTCCTTGAAGGGATGCTCGAAAACCCGTTTGCGCCGCCTGTGACGGGTTGTATGTAGTTAAACAGCACGCGTATGCTTTCGCCAAAGCCGAGGCAGGTAATCAGGAAGTAGTCGCCTTTGAGCCGGATGGTCAAAGAACCCAGCAAAAAGCTGATAAAGCCCGCCACCACGGCACCGCAAAGCACCGCAAGCACAAAGGGCACCTGCAGCTTGACGCTGAGTATGGCCGAGGTATATGCGCCGATGGACATGAAGCCCGCGTTGCCAAAGGAAAACAGCCGGGTAAAACCCGTCAGCACGGACATGCCCAACACGGCAATGACGTTGATACACACCAGTATGATAACGCCTTGCTGGAAGGAGTTTAACACGTGGGACTCACCTACTTTCTATTAGGCCTTTTCCTGCACGTCCACACCCATCAGGCCGCTGGGCCTGACCAGAAGGAGGACGATAAGCAGTGTGAAGGAGATCAGATCGCGCAGGCCGGAGCTCAAATACCCCGACGCAAACGTTTCAATAACGCCCAGCAGTACGGCGCCTGCGATAGCGCCGGGTACGCTGCCCAGCCCGCCGAGCACCGATGCAATAAAGGCTTTGAGGCCCACGTTTCCCATTGTGGGATATACGTTGTATTTCAGGCCCAGCAATATGCCCGCACAGCCAGCAAGCCCGCCGGCAAGTAAAAACACCATCGCAATGCTTTTATCGACTTTGACACCCAAGAGGCCTGCCGTCTGGCTGTTGCAGGCGATGGCGCGAACATTCAGACCAAATTTGGACTTGTTGATGACCAGTACCAGTATGATCAGCATAACCGCGGTAATCCCAAGGCTGACAAGATCCAGTACGCCGATATAAAATTCCCCTATCTGCACCGACGATACGGGCAGCACAGCGGGATACATTTTAAATTTCGCTCCGAAAAGCAGCGTCGCGGCATTTTGATAGGTGGTGGAAAGGCCCATCGCCGCAATCATCAGGAACATATTGGGGGATTTGTTGTGACGGATGCGCCGGTATGCCATCCGTTCGTTGAAGAAACTGATCAGCGCCGCGCCGATAATGCCCAGCGCCGCTGAAGCAAGAAAGGGCAATTGCATGGCGGAGACCGCCATAAACGCGACATAGGCGCCAAGCATTGCCACCTCGCCGTGCGCCCAGTTGGAAAAATCCAACAGGCTGTAAACCAGGGAATACCCCGTTGCGATGAGCGCATACACACCGCCGATCGAGATGCCCGTGATTAACTGTTGAAGGAACATGTATTACACCTCAAATCTCTTTTACTACACACTGGGAGCGGGAACGCATGACTGAAGGAGTCGCAAAGCCGGTTTCGCAGCTTGGGGAGGCCGCCGCCGGGAGTAAGCTTTCGGCGCGTGCCCCGCGTCCTGCGCTCGCAAAGTGCGGCTGCCATATCGAAGGGGGAGGGGATATTCCCCTCCCCATACCATACGGCGGCAATCAGTCGGCATATATCTCGGTGAATTCGAATACGCCGTTTGTGCAGGTGAATATGGCGCATTCCCTCTGCGGGTTGTGGGTAGCGGGATCCATCGTCATAGCGCCCAGCAAACCGGTGAAGGTATCGGTGTTCTCCAATGCATCGCGGATAGCGGTCGGATCGTCGGAACCGGCGCGCTCGATGGCATCCTTGATCCAGAGCAGGCCGTCGTTGCCGAAGAGGCATTCCGCTTCGAGGCTGATGTTGTACTTGGCAACGTATTCTTCGCCGTAGGCCGCCGCTTCGGGGGTGTTGAAGCCGATACGGGAAACATAGGAGCAGCCTTCAAGAGCACCGCCCGCGAGGTCTGCGAGTTCCTGGGAATCCCAGCCGTCGGTGCCGAGCATGACGCAGTTGATGCCCAGCTCGCGCGCCTGCTTGGCGATAAGCGCAACATTCTGATAGATCCAGGGAATGAACAGCACGTCGGGCTGCGCCTTTGCGATCTTGGTCAGCTGCGCGCGGAAGTCGTTGTCGCCATTCTGCGCTTCTTCAGCCGCAACGATCTCGCCGCCGGCCGCTTCAAACGCGCTCACGATGTAGGAACCGACGCCGGTGGAATATGCATCGGTGATGTCGGTGATGATGGCGCCCTTCATCAGACCGAGCTTCTTGGCGGCATAGTTGCCAACCACAGTGCCCTGGAACGAGTCGATAAAGCAGAGGCGGAAGGAGTAGGGATGCAGCTTGCCGCTCTCATCCACGGTGACCAGCTCGTTGGAAGCCGCAGTGGCGACAACGGGAACCTTCAGTTCGTCGGAAACAGCCGCGATGGGAATGTTGCAGCTGGAGAAGTTGGTGCCGACGACGGCGCAAACGCCCTCTTGTTCAACCAGTTTCTTATAAGCGCTCACGGAGTCAGCCGCATCGCCCTTGCCATCCAGGCCGATAATTTCGACGGGTCTGCCCAGAATGCCGCCGGCGGCATTGACCTTCTCAGCGGTGAGCAGCATACCGTTAAGGCCTGCCTGCCCCCACAGAGCGGTATCACCGGAAAGCGCGCTGACATAGCCGATTTTGATGGGTTCGCCGCTTGCGGTCCCCTCAGGCGCCTGGGTTTCTTCTGCGGCGGGCGCCGGTGCGGCTGTGGCCGCGGGTTTCTCGGTGGCGGACGGCGCTGCGCACGCAACCAGGGCAACCGCCATCAGAAGCGCCAAGAGCATCGCAACGAGTTTTTTGATAGACTTCATGTTTTTTTCCTCCCGTATTTTATTCCTAAATCCGTTCGCTTTTCACATTACGCATCCGGTATTGCCGGATAACGTCCGGAGCGATCAAGCGACCGGTTAGAACCTTAATTGATACGGCCGTGCCCGGCCTCGCCCGTTTTCGCATCGAGTATGCCGCGGGCAGTGACGCTGTCGGTGATCAATACGTCGATACAGCCGGTGTTGAGCGCCCCGACAATGGCGTCCCGTTTGTGTACGCCGCCCGCAATCGCGATGACGTGCGGTATGGTCTTGAGCGTATCATGGTCGATACCCAGCGTCAGGCGGCTGAATTCGCCGCTTTCCCAATTGCCGTTGATGTCGAAGTGGTTAAAGCAGATATCCCCGAGATAGCCGCCCTGCAGCAGCGCTTCACGCTGGCTTTCGTTAATGTAGCCATTTTGCACCATCGTAGAGTCAGCGCTCAGTTCGCCGATACCCATGATGGCGATATCGCAGCGTTTCATGGCTTCCAGCACACACAGCACGCTTTCTTCCTGCGCCATGAACTCCTTTGCCATATCGCTGTTGAAGGTGGCCGGCGCATACAGATTTTGATAGCTGCAGCGCAGCTTGCCCGCCAGCATTCTCGTAATCTCGTCGGGCTTTATCATGCGGTTGCTCGCGTTCATACCGCCCACCAGCTGTATGACATGGCACCCGGGTTTGGAGGTTGCGCGTATGGAGCTGACTGTTTCCCCCACGGTAAAACCCCATGAAATGCCGATCGTGTTATGGTCCTTAATGAAATCATCCAGAAATTCCGCAGCCTTGCTGCCCAATACATGCAGCAGGGAAGACTCTGTCTGATCAAAATCGGCCACAATGGCCTGGCGAATTTGAAACCGCTCTTCAATAGTGCTTTCCAGACGCATGAAATCCTGATCCAAGCCGTTGATCTTGATGGTGACGATACCGTCCTCCACCAGAGAATTGACGATCTTGTTCACCTTTTGCCTTGGAATCTGCAGGCGCTTACCGATTTGCTCCTGCGTAAGCCCCACTTCGTAATACCAATGTGCGATACGAATGCGTGTGCGTCTGTCAACAACCATGGTCTGCCCTCATTTCCATTCAGATCGTTTCAGGTATTCCGCTCTACAAAGCAAACAGCCGCCGCTATGGGCTCTTACCGAAAGCTTATTCTTCTATGCGTCATGCAAGGGGATTTCATTTTTTACTGTGACATTTGTCACGCATATGTATATATGTCATTGATTGTTTTAATCATAATCATACGAAAAGCTCTTGTCAAGCGCGTTTTTATATTTCCAGCAAGATACATATCGGCAAAAATATAAGATATAGTGCCGACTTCGAGATTATTTGCGCTTTTTACCCAAATATCTAATATGCTTACACCGCCAGGACATTTGTCCGTGTGTTTTCTAAATATTGCATTTGTAGAGTTCGAACCATGTCATAAGGAACTTATTCCATGATCTCGTAAAGCCATTCGTATAGAGTCAACAAACGTGATGTTCCACAGCAAACCATTTGTCACCCATGGCCGGCACAAGAAAGGGCCGCCCGGATACGATAAAATCGGTACCGGACGGCTTTTTAGATGTTCCTGCGTACTTATGAAAATATTTTGGCATGGCACCTTTCTTTTGCAGCTATTCTTCCCGATATGGCGGTTTTCGTCGTCTATTTGACAGTTTAGTCGTTACTGACCCCTAACGCGCTCAGCGTTGCATTGACAATAGTCAGCCCGGGCGTGACATCGATGATCGAGTTGGTGGACAGCACAACGGTATAGGTGTAAGTGCCGGGATTCAGATTCGCGTCAAACAACTGGAAAGCAAAGGATTCGGACTCCAGTACGTCTACCAGCGTTGAGAATGTATAGGTCGAGCCCACATTCACAGGGGCACCATTGTCCTCTACACGCAGTACCTCAAAGTTCAGCGTCACGGAAATACCCAGCGGCAGGCTGATGATACCCGTGAAATGCAGCAGAATGGAGGGGTTAAATAACTCATCGGCATCCAGCGTAACGCTTACCACCGTAATCGGATCGGAAAACAGGGTTGTAATAATGGGCAGCGGACCGGCGCCGCCCGTGGCCGCATTCAGTGCGACGTTGCTTCTGCTCGGATAATTTGTCGTTTGTGATCGCGTGTAATTGCTCATAATTACGATCTCCCATTTATAGTGTTTTTTACAACGAATTCTTTCCTAAGAAGTCGTCTGTGATGGTATATTTTATTCAGAATAACGATGTTATGTTCAATGTACAAATGAATATTAATCCGGGGACGGAATTGGGAGCAAATACCTAAAACAGATATACATCATAAAGTTATGAAAAAGTAAGGCGGCCCCTATGTGCCGCCGCAGGTTATCGAGTGACGAAACAGAGTGCAATCCATTTGTATAACCGGAGGCCTCCAATCCGTCATTTTGCAGCGACCTGCGCGGTGCAAAATGACGCCTCGCAGCGTAAGTTGGCGTGACAGCTTTCCCTGCGTAAGCAGGAAACCGAGCGGCAACTTGCGCGGTAATACTCGCAAAAGTGGATGCTTCCACTTTTTCGACAAGTAAAGGCAGCCCCAACGTGCCGCCGATTACTTGCATATTAACGAACATGTGGTTCCCTAGCTGTTATTTACCCCCAGCGCACTCAGCGTCGCATTGACGATTGTCAGCCCGGGCGTAATATCAATAACCGAGTTGGTGGACAGTACCACAGTATACGTATAGGTGCCGGGATCCAAGTTGGCGTCGAACAGCTGGAAAGCAAAAGATTCGGATTCCAGCACGGTTGCCAGCGTAGCGAAGGTATAGGTGGAGCCTACTTTCACAGGCGTCCCGTTATCCAAGACTCTGAACACTTCAAAGTTCAGGGTAACAGAGATACCCAGCGGAAGATTCACAATACCTGTAAAATGCAACAGGATCGAGGGGTTGGTTAACTCGTCGGCATCCAATGTAACGCTTACAACCGAAATCGGTTCGGCAAACAGGGTTGTGATAATGGGCAGTGGACCGGCGCCACCCGTGGCCGCATTCAGCACAACACGCGGACGATTGCCATATATCATTTGTGGCCCGTAATAACCATGCATAGTTACTAACTCCTTTATATTAATGACAAATTCTTTATGGAAAAAAATTCGTCTGTGATAGTACATTTTATTCATATCGCTTGCCTTTTGTTAACGTACAAATATCACGCTGCGCAGCGTATGCACATGAAAAAAGCGGCTTACGCCGTATACGGCAAAGGGGCTGTCCCGGCTTTTTTGATCCGGGACAGCCCTGTTGCGTTGCATTTTAGAGGCGAATATCGCCGCCGGCTCTATTCGCCAAAACCCGTTTCTATCAACGCCACCAGCGTATCCACGGCTTCGATCTCGTCCTCGCCCGACGCGCAAAGCTCCACCGGCGTGCCGTTTGTAAGCCCCAGCGAAAGCACGAATACGATGGATTTTACGTTTGCTTCTTTTGCGGAATCCAGCCGTTTGAGCGTGATGCGGGATTTGAACCTGCCCGCCGCCGCCACAAACTCGGCGGCGGGGCGGGCGTGCAGCCCCGTCCGGTTGATGATCGTCGTCTGTCTGGAATACATATGCATACCTCCGTGCGTTGGTTTAAGAGCCGGTCTCCTGTTCCAAGTAGCTTTCCACCTCCCCGGCGGTATGCAGCCCGCACACCTGCCGGTAAATCTCCTGCGCTTTTGCAGCCGTCAGGCGCGATAAAAGCCGCTTGATCCGCGCCACCGACGCCGCCCCCATGCTCAGCCTGCGTATACCCATGCCGATAAGCACGGCCGCGGCCAGCCCATCCCCCGCCAGTTCTCCGCATACGCCGATCGCTTTGCCCGCCGCCGTAAAGCTCTGCGCCACGTTTCCAATCAGGCGGAACAGCGCGGGGTGATAGCTCTGGTAATACGCCGCCACGGCGGGGTTCATACGATCCACCGCCAAGCTGTACTGCGTCAGGTCGTTGGTGCCTATGCTGGCAAAATCCACCTCCCGCGCAGCCAAATCCGCCATGAGCGCAATGGAGGGAATCTCGATCATAATGCCTACCTTCATGCTTTGAGAATAGGCCAATCCTTCCCGCTCCAGCTCGCGCTGCGTATCCTCCAGCATTGCCTTGGCCCGGCGGATGTCATCGATGCTGCCCACCATGGGGAACATCAGCCAAAGGTTGCCGAAAATGCTCGCGCGAAGACAGGCGCGCAGCTGCGTATGGAACAGCTCCGTCCGTTCAAAGCACAGCCGCAGCGCGCGGTTGCCCATAAAGGGGTTGCGTTCTGCAGGTATCTGTATAGATTCCGGCTGCTTATCGCCCCCCACATCCAGCGTGCGTATCGTCACGGGGCGTTCTCCGAAACGTTCCAGCACCCGCTTATACGCTTCAAACTGTTCCTCTTCGGTGGGCAGATCCTTCCTGCCCATATACAGAAATTCCGTACGGAACAACCCCACGCCGTCGGTATAGGCGGCAGCCTCCAACTCATCCTCATCGGCTGAGCCCAGGTTCAGTTCCACTTCCATCTGCGTGCCGTCGGCCAAGAGGGATACGTTCTGCAAATACTTTTTCAGTTCCGCAACCTCCATCAAATGCCGCTCGCGAAGATGCGCAATCTGCCGTGTTTCTTCTTCCGTGGGTGCTACGCACACGACGCCCTTGACCGCGTCCACCGCAAGCATATCCCCATGCCGTACGTGCGTAAGCGCGCCCGGCACGCCCAGCACCGCCGGAAGCCCGTAACTGCGTGCAATGATGGCGGTATGGCAGGTGGCGCCGCCGACCTCCGTTACAACAGCGAGCACATGCGCCTTATCGATGGTCGCCGTATCCGAAGGAAACAGGTCGTGCGCGACCACGACGACCGGCTCGGACAGGCGGCTTAAATCCCGCTCGGGCAGCCCTTGCAAGCAGCGCAAAAGACGGAGCTTGACGTCCCGCATATCCGATACGCGCTCGCGAATGAGCGGGTCGTCCACGCCCGCGAGCATTTCGGCAAGCATATCGAAAGCTTCCTCCACCGCCCAGGATGGCTGCATGCGCTGCTCGCGTATGCGGAAGAGTACTTCCTCTTCCACTCCGATATCGAACACGATGGCCCGGTGCGCTTGGAATATCTCCGCCTGTGCGGGGCTGCTTTCCCGCAGCCGCTCATGGATGGCGGCAAGCTCAGCCGCGGCGGCCTCGCGCGCGGCGGTGAAGGCGGTGACGGCCGCTTCCTCCCCGCCGGGCTGCACATTGGTTCTATCGATAACGGCGGCAAAGGGTGTGTACAGGAACGCCTTGCCCGCCGCATATCCTCCGGAAACCGGATTGCCCTTAAGGTACATGTCGGTATCCTCCCGTCAAAAGTTGCGCCCGTATCAGGTCCAGTTTTTAAGGAGATATTCCTCCGCTTCAGAGCACCACAGCCCATTGTGCGACTCCACAATATCCGCCAGCGCGGCAAAGCGTTTATCCGCAGGCGCGTGTTCGCGGAGCCGCGCAAGCTCCGTCAGTTCCATCTCCGCATGCGTATAAATAAGCTTTTTGCCGCCGGGGATGTTTGGCAGGTTGAGCGTGGCTTGGGCCGCGCAGTTAAGCCCGCCGATGTGCGTGACCATAATGGCCGGGTCCATGCGCCCAGCCGCGGAAAGCTCCAGGCTTTCGATCATATCCTCCGTGTTGCCGCCGGTTGTGCCGATCACGTGCGCAGCGTTGTAATGCACGTCGTAATAGTTCAGCATGGCGGCAAACGCCGGATCGGTAGGTCCGGCAAAGAAATTCAGGCACCCGTCGCGCCCCAGTACGGCGCTTGCCTGCTCCGCCACGGCGCGCACCGGCGCCATGGCCAGCACGTCGTCAAATCCGCCGCCGGAAAGCGCGCGAAGATACGCGATAGCGTCCTCCTGTTTCGCCGTGTTCACAAACTCCAGCACAACGCGGGTCTCTTTCCGTACATTCTCCTGCGGATACAATTCCCGCGCGCGCGCAAGGCGCGCTTCATCCACATCCGTCACCACGATGAGCCGCGGGCGGCGGCCGCAGTGCAGCGCGTATTCCACCGCGCCCAGGCCCATAGGCCCGGCGCCCGCGAGTATGGCCAGCGTACCTCCGTCCCGTATGCCCATTTCGTGGATGTAGCTGCCCGCACGGGTGTGAAATGCCGCATGGAACGCGCCGATAATGCAGCTCATGGGCTCCGCGAGCGAGGCCTCGTAATAGGATTTGCCTTTGTACTCCATTAGGCATCCCGTTTCCATAACCTCCGGCGGTATGATGCAATAGGTCGCATCCCCGCCGAAGAACTCGTAAGAATAGCCGGGCGACCACATGCTGCCTTTGTAATTGATGGCGGGCTGCAGCGCAAAGCGCATGCCGGGCGCAAACTGCGCGCGGTGGCGTTCCCCCACCTCGACGATATCCCCCGCGAACTCGTGCCCCATGATGACGGGATGTGCCGCCACGTTCCCGGGCACGCGCTTATGCCGTTCCCCCTGTATGGCGCATTTATGGGTGGACATGCAGATGCTGTCGGATATTACGCGCACCAATATCTCATCCTCCCGGATGAGGGGAAGCTCGAATTCTTCCAGGCGCAGATCGCCCGCGCCATATAACCTGACCGCTTTGGTCTTCATAGCACCTCCGTTTTTCGGCTTTACAGCTTTTCCAGCACGACTTTCTCCGAGAGCACGCGCACCGCCTCGGGGTCTGCGCTTTGGCTGCCGCTTCGCATCACGCTCGCGGCGCTCACGGCAACGGCGAGCCGCGCGGTCCCGGTAAAGGGCAGGCCGTGTTCCTCGCCGTAACAGAGCGCCGCCATCATGGCGTCGCCCGCGCCGACTGTGCTCTGCGCCTCCACCTTAAGGCCGTGCCCGTACCATGCTTCTTCCGGCGAAAGGAACAGCGCGCCCGCGCCGCCCATCGAGATCACGACACGCCTTATACCGCTTGATACCAGTTCCTGCCCTGCCGCATGCAGCGCTTCCACCGTATTGAGCCGCCTGCCCGTCAGCCGCGAAAGCTCGTGCTCGTTTGGTTTGACCGCGTAAGGAACCGCCTCGGCCGCAAGGCGCAGGCTTTCGCCATCCGCATCCACAAAGGTTTTCGCCCCCGCTCCCCGGCACTCTTTCGCCCAGTCGCGGTAAATACTTTGCGCCGCGCCCGGCGGCAGGCTGCCCGAAAACACCACTATATCGCCCGCCTGCAGGCCATTGAGCAATCTGTCCCGCACTTCATTGAGCGTGGCGGAGCATACGCTTTGCCCCGGCTCGTTGATATCGGTGGTCGTCCCGCTCACAGGGTCGATCAGCTTGAGGTTGGTCCGGGTAGGCTGCCGTACCATTACAAAATCCGTAAGGATACCCATCCGCATAAGCGCGCCGTCGATCATCCGGCCGGTATCGCCGCCCAGTATACCCAGCGCGCGGCTTTGCTGCCCCAAGGCATGCAATGTCTTTGAAACATTGATTCCCTTGCCGCCAGGGTCCACCCTTACGGACTGCATGCGGTTGACGGCGCCCAGCGCGAGGTTCTCAATCACGCCGGTTTTATCCACCGCCGGGTTGAGCGTAACGGTTACGATCATCGCTTAAGCTCCTTATTTGACAGGCCGTTGACAAGTCTTTCAGGTTTTATCAGTGGGGTTCCTGTTCGTACTTTTCCTTCCAGGCTTAGAGCGCCTGCTCTTCCATATGCTCCATGAAGCTCTCAAATATAAACTTCGGGTCCGTGGAGGCCAATATTTTTGCGATCACGTCTTCCTGCGTCATGATATTGGCAACGCCCGCAAGGATAGGGATGTGCTCGTCCTCCAGCGCCGCAATGCCGACCAGCAGGTTGGCTTTTCCGCCTTCAAATTCCACGCCTTCGGGGAATTGCAGCACAACAAGCCCCGTTTTCTTGATATGGTTTTTCGCCGCGCCCACGCCGTGCGGTATGGCGACGCCTTCGCCAAGAAACGTGGTGACCACCTTTTCCCGCTCGATCATTGCGTCGATATAGGGTTCCTCCACGCAGCCCTTAAGGAGCAGCTTTTCACCCGCAAAACGGATGGCCTGCCATTTATCCATGGAAGGAAGGTTTGTGAAGATATCCTGCTCCGAAAGCACGCCGCCGTCATTCGCCTTCGTCCGGTTCTTTGAAGTAAAGAGTCCCACTATTCTTGTTCCTTTCCCGTAATCATAAAATAGTCGCTTTGATACGCGGACATCAGCCGTTCCAGCGCGGCATAGCAATCCGCCCTGCCCCCCGTTTTAAAGGCATGCACCAGATAGTCGTAGTTGATGATTCCCTGACTGATCGCGCCCATCACCGAGATATATTCGCCCGGGCACTGCATGGGAGCGAGCATGACCAGCACCAAGTCCAGTTCCAGCGGCTTTCCCCCGCAGCTGTAGAGCACGCCGCCGTCGTTGCGTATGATGCCGAACCGAAGCTCGGTCACGCCCGCAGTCCTGCAATGCAGCAGCATGCAGCCTGACCCGAAATCGATCGTACTGCCGTATTTTTCACGTTCGAACAGCGCTTTTTCAATCTGCGCCGCCTGCTCCGGCGTCTCGCCGACATGCGCCGCAACAAAGGCGATGATATCCTGTACGTGCGTCATGTCCACGCCGTCTATCAGGAAAAAGTTATCCAGCACCTGCAATATGCCGTCGATGATGTTCTTGACGTCCGAAAGCCGTTCCTTTATGCCGGATACGCCGGCCTGCTCCCACCTGGTGTGCTGCCTCGCCATGTTTTTAAGCAATGCCCGAAGCTGCGCGCGGTCATTTTCCAAAAGAAAAGGCGAAACGGTAATATTTGGTGTGCGCAGGCCAGGAATAGGTACGGTAGATATGACGATATCCACGCCGCGCTGCACCAGACTCTGCTCGCTGATGTTGGTGGTGGCAAGAATTTCGGCAATGAGCAGATTTCCAAACTCGCGTACCAGTAGGGTTGCCAGGAACTGCGCTGAAACCATGCCGGCCGGGCAGCAGACCACCGCGCGGAATACGCGGTTGCGCTGCAGGTTTTTATCTTCCAGCGCGACGCCAAGATGCATGGCGATATAGGCAATTTCCTCCTCCGGAACGGTAACGCCAAGCTCGCGCTCCAACGGCACGATGCAGGTTTTCGCCAGCGCGTACAGGTGCGGATAATGCGCTTTTACGGATTTGAGCAAAGGGTTTCGTATTTCAAGATGCATCCTGAGCCGGTTGATCGCGGGTATCAGGTGTTCGCACAGGCCGTGATAAAACGTGGAATTGGATTCGAGAATGTAGCCCGTTTCGCTTTCGGCGATGCGGATGATCTCGTTGATGAGCGCCTGCAGCCGTTCATCCGGCTGCGCGGGGCAGGGCATACGCCCATGGGAAGCCTGCAGCAGCAGCATGAGGTAATCCGCCTCATCCTCGGGCAGTTCAGCGCCCGCTGCCGCCTGCAGTTTTTGAAGCAGCGCCATGATGACAGGATACTCGGCGCTGCGCATCCATTCCGCCATACGCTCCTGCGAGCATACGATGGTGTTCCCACCCATGACACGCCTTACCATATAAAAAACCGTGATCAGAAACTCGTAATAATCCTTATCCGCCTGCAAGATTACGCGCAGCCGCTTTTCTTCTTCCGCCGCCCGCCTTACCGTCCACAGCAAATCGGCATCCAAAAAATCCATTATATCCTGCTCGGCAAAATAGTTCAGCTCGTTTTGGTCCGTAAGCATGACAATGATATCCTGCCATGTATAGGTATCGTAAAACAGGTTGAGCATGCCGCGCCGAAGATCCCACTCGTCCGCATTCAGGTAAACGCCCACGCCGGGTTTGCGCACCAATTGGATATGATTTCGCTCGAGCCACTGCTCGCACCGGTCAAGATCGGCGCTGACGGTCGTGTCCGTGACGCCCAGCGCGTTGGTGAACACATAGGTCTTGACTGGCTCGCAGCATTTTAACAGGGTTGAAAGTATATACTGCCGCCGTTCCTCCTTTGAGCAAAGCAACAGCTTGGTCTTTGAAAATACGGCGTCGCGTAGTTGCGCCGTATTCTCTTTGGGGCAAAGGAGCCGTACCCCCTGGCTGGATTTGCGCTCGATCCCGACCCCCAGCTTTTTCAGATCATACTCAAGTGCATCCAATTCGCGCATCACGGTACGCCCGCTCACGCTAAGCGCCGCGGCAACTTCGGATACGGGCACGAATTCGCTTTTATCCAGCAGTGTGCTGACGATCTGTTTTTGACGGGAAGTAAGCATGCTTTTCCCTCCGGCCCCGAACAGTCTCTACTTTGCTTCGCGGGGATACGTGTTCTTCTGCAAAAATGCCGGCCGAAAAAGCAACCTGCGTCGCTTTTTCGGCCCGGCTTGCGCACACCGATACGTTATAACTCTTCTTTAAGCGAAGCGATCACTTCGTCATACTCGGGCGCATTGATAAAATTATTAATCGCAAACAGCTTTGCCTTGGGCGCTTTTTCACGGGCACGGTCGCTTAACGAGGATTGCGTTACCACGATGGTGGCTTCCTGCGGAATATCCTCAATGGCGCAATGCTTGACCGGCATATCCAGGCCTGCCTCCTTGAGTTTTTTCTTGAGCGTGGTCGCGCCCATCGCGCTTGAGCCCATGCCGGCGTCGCACGCGAAGGCGATCATGCCCGAAACGGTGTGCAGCGCAGCGGGGGCGGCGCCTTTGCTTTCGGCCTTCATTGATTTTATCTGCGCGGCCGCCAGCTCCAGATCATCTCCCTTCTGTTTTTTGACAAAGGGAATGGATACGAGCATGGACACCGCTGCGGAAACAAGTACGCCCAACAATACCGGGAAAATATCGCTTATGGGCGACATGGCTATGAGCATAAAGATACTGCCCGGGGCCGGCGTTGCGTTAAGGCCGGCATTGAACAGCGAGAAAATCGTAAGACCGGATGCGCCGCCCGCAATAACAGAAAGCAGCAGCGCGGGGTTCATCAAAATGTACGGAAAATAGATTTCATGGATACCGCCCAGGAAGTGGATGATCACAGCGCCCGGTGCGGAAGCTTTAACGGTACCCTTGCCGAACAGCCAGCAGGCCAGAAGCACGCCCAGGCCGGGGCCGGGATTGGTCTCCACCAGGTACATGATGGATTTCCCGAACTCCTGAAACTGCTGCGCACCGATGGGCCCCATGATACCATGGTTGATGGCATTGTTCAAGAACAGCACTTTTGCGGGTTCCACGAAGAGGGAGATCGCAGGCAGCGCATGAATGTCGTTGATCAATGTTGCGCCGGCGGTCAGGAACGCCGTGATTGCCTGAACGACCGGCCCGATGACTACAAAACCCAGCAGCGCCATCAGCATAGCAAGAATGCCCAGACCGAAGTTGTTGACGAGCATTTCAAAGCCGGCACGGATCTTCCCCTCCACCGCGCGGTCAAACTGTTTGACCACCCAACCGGCCAGAGGGCCTATGAGCATGGCGCCCATGATCATGGTGACCTCGGTACCGACGATGACGCCCATCGTTGCGACGGCGCCGGCTATGCCGCCGCGCGCGCCGCCCACCTGCTTACCGCCTGTGTAGCCGACAAGCATAGGCAACAGGAAGCGAAGTATCGGCCCTACCATGGTGGCAAACCCCTCGTGGGGGAGCCAGCCTACCTCGATAAAAAGCGTTGTAATAAAGCCCCACGCAATAAACGCGCCGATGTTCGGCATGATCATGCCGCTGAGGAACCGGCCAATTTTCTGTACGGTTTGCTTGCCGCTTTTGGTTTTGACTGCAGTTTCCATGCATACCCCTCCATATTCATGTGTTTTGCTTGGATGTGGTCGACCGACAAGCGATGTGATGCTGAAGGATCGTGCCCGGATGCCTGTCGATTGCTCAACATTGCGCATGGCATCATAAAGATGGGAATCCTTCTTTGACAGGATGTCTATATTGCTATTTTCAGGCATGCGGAGGGGAATTTCAACGGGAACATCACTTCATTTTGTCAGATATGCTTCATGACAACAATTGCCCTTGCAGCCTCTGTTTCCTGCCTTTCACCGGCAAAAAGTGGGGAGCCGGCAAAAGGCGGGTAGTCTCAAGGATTGAACCTGCCCCAAAGACTGACTGAATTCGGAAAACAAAAAGCAGCGGAAGTCATTATCTGCTTCCGCTGCTTTTTGTTTGCATTGGCGCGGGTGAATCGGGTGTTGCCGGAGAACTGGTACGGCTATTCCCGCGCCGCACCTAGGCGGCCTGCAAAACGCCAATGCTGTCGAAGTAATATTTCACGCCGTCAATGGTCGTTGAGCCTGTTACGGCGGCGCCGTTTTGGTAGTACATGTACCCGCCGTCATCGTTTCTCGCCCAGCCCTGCGCGGTAGCGGGGTCGACGGCTAGCTTGACATACCGGTGCAGCATGGCGGAAACCTCCGCCCGGGTGGCATTGGATTTGGGATGAAATCTGTTATCGCTTCGGCCCATCATGACGCCCGCCTGCTGCATGGCCGTTACCGCCGTTTTACAGGAATTTCCGATGTTGGAAGCGTCCGCAAAAGTGACCGCTTCGCGGGTCACAGGCAACTTGTAGCCGGTGGCCTTGGCGTAATTTTGCAGGATAACCGCGATTTCCTCGCGGGTCACAGCCCTGTCAGGGGCGAACTGGCTGTTTCCGACGCCCTGCATAATACCTTCCCTGTATGCCCACTCAATGTAAGGTTGGAGAACGCTTCCGGCTTTTACATCACGAAAGCTGCTGGCCTTGTAGCCGCTCACATCGGCGCCGGAGAGCCTGCCGAGGGCTGTTGCCAGTATTCCGCGGGTGATGGCCGCATCGGGGGAGAATGCCCTCCCGGAAGTTCCCGAAAGCAACCCCCGGCCTACCGCGTAATCAATGCTGTCCTTCGCCCAATGCTTTGCGATATCGAAAAATCCGGCGCTGGGGGCAGCGTAGCCCACGCCGTATACCGAGAAATGATTGATGGACAAAATCACGCGCTTGCTGTTTGCATCGTAGGCCGAATTCGCAATGCGGTTAATTTTGTTGTCCGCGCTCACATAGGCACCGTATAGATAACCGCCGGACTCGTTCCTGCCGGGAACGGCAGAGATGCTTAGTATGATGCTGCCCCTCCCCAGCGAGGTAATGCCGACCGCCTTTTTGGCCCTTGTCGAAGTGATGGTGATATCATAGGCATTGTAGAGGCCAGTCACCGCCGCAGGCTTGACGGCGATGACAACATCGCCGCCGCTTTGTGTGTGGATCTGCCTGAGGGCCTCCGTATCAAAGCCCAAGTTGACCGGCAGGCCGGAAACACCGAAGGATTTTACTCTTGCGTTGAGCAGGCGGTTCAGGGCATTCCGTTCCAGGGTAAGCGTGAAGCCGGTGGCGCCTGTGGCTGTCACCGAAATAGTTACGCTGATGCCGTTTGCGGCATTGCCTCCGGCTTTGGCGTCCGCCAGCGCTTTATCGATGGCCGCCCTGACTATGCTGCCGGTAATGGTCAGGGCTGCGCGGCCATTCGTCATCTGTGCGGCTGCGGTTACGCTGGCAGCGGTGGGCTGGTTGGGCTTTGCTGCAAAGAGGGTTGAGTCGCCGTCGGGACGGTTTTTTGCGGTAAAAGTAATGCTGATGCCTTCCACTTCCAGATAATTCACCGTGTCGTCCGGCACGAAGCGGGCCTCGAAAGTATTTTCCCCGCGTACCGCGGCCGCCGAAGGATTCGCCCACTCGAAGTGCCCGCTGACGCTGGCCTCACCACCTGTCAGCAAGATTTTCGATAGCGCAGTTCCGGCATAGATGGTACCGCTGACAGCTGGAGGGGTTAAAATGTTCGGCGCAGCCTTGCCGATGGTAAATGTTGTGGAGCCGGTGCTGCCTGCGTAGTTGCCAATGCCGGTAATATTGACGGCAGCGAAAGCTCCGATGCTCGTATTGTCGCTGTAACCGTAGGCGAAATCGATCCCCTCTGTCAGGAATATGTCACCGTCTTTCACCTCCGGTTCCGGGGTGATGGCGCTGCCGGTATAGGTTTGCGGTTGGACAGAGGCGACCGTAAAGGTGATCACGCGGGGAATGACCGTTACCGTGAAAATGGCGGACTTTTCGTTATAGTCATGATCAGCCGCCTTTGTCACCGTAATACTCACTGTGCCCACGCCGGTAGGAATCAGGGTGACGCCGTCAAGGTTGGCGGGACCGTCGGTTACGGCAAAGCTGAACGCGCCCGTGCCGGAGCCGCCGCTGACCAAAGTTGATAAATCCAATGGGTCGCCGAAGCTGACCGTGCCGTCCGTGGTATTTAATGCCGCCTGATCGGATTTTATAAAACCGTATTCCAGCGCCGTACTGGTTTTGCCCTCGTAATTGCTGTCCCCGCTGTATTCCACGGTGAAGCTGTATGCGTTGGCAATGCCTGTCGGCGTGAAGGCGGCTGTTTTCATTGGCAGGGTTACGGCCGCAATGGTATCCGTCCCTGCTCTGAAGGTGAGAGTTCCCGTCGCGTCAGATGGCAATGCCGCCGAAAGCGTTACGCTGCCGGGTCGTGTCTGCGTAGCCGCAGGGTTGGCCGTCAGCGTCAGCGGGGGCATCGCCTTGTTGATGGTAAATATCGCGGAGCCGGTGCTGCCCGCATAGTTGCCGATGCCGGTGATACTGACGGCGGCGGAAACCCCGGCATTGGTATTGTTGCCGTAACCGTAAGTGAAGTCCACATTCTTTGTTAAAACGATGCTTCCGTCCTTCACCTGCGGCTCCGGCGTAATAGCGCTGCCGGTATAGGTCCGCGGGGAAATTTCGGCAATGGTAAATGTGGCGTCAGCCTTGGGGGTGATGGCGAAGCTGACGCTGCCCGAGAGCGACAATGTATAGTTGCCGCCGGCCGTTAGCGTTCCCATCGCGATGGCATAGCTCCCCACATTTTCCCCGGCGGCGCGCGCAAGCGTGCCGGTCAGTTCATCGCCGGTGCAAAGAGCATCGGACAGAGTGTACTGCAGCGGCGGATCGGGCTGGCCGTACACCTTGTTCTGCCCGGCTGTCGGCGTAACGGTGATGCTTTTGGAAAGGATGCGGTAGGTCCCGAGGGACAGCTCGGCCGCGTTGATATTCGTGTTTCCCGCAATAGCCGCAATGACTTCATACTGTCCCGCATTTTTGGGGGGTGTTTGGGACCTTGGGTAGGTTGTCCCGCTAATGCCCTGATAATAGACGGTACAGGACAGGCCGATGGCGTTTTTATCGGTTACCGGGCCGATGCCGGTGCTGGCGCCGTCGTAGGTGCGGTTGGACGGGGCTGTATATTGCAGGTCGCTCAATTGCGGCGTGCGGGACGTTATGGTCAATGAAAAGTCCTGCACCGCATCGGGCGGCGAACCGTTCGCCGCGGTGACGGTAAAGGGATATACTCCTGCGGGTACCGTTCTTTCAACGGTAACGCTGCCGGTCGATTCGTTCATGCTGATGCCGCCGGGCTGGCCGGAAAGGGCGTAGGCGATGGGCGGCGTACCGCTGGCCGAGACGGTAAAGGCGCCGCCGGAACCATAAGGAAAGCTTTGGCTGCCCGTGCTTATCATTGCGGGCGGCTGGCGCGGCGTGGCCGATATCGCCGCCGCGTTGCCCGTCCCGATGGCATTGACTGCCCGTACCTGCAGCGGATAGGCCATACCGTTGGTCAAGCCGGTGAAGGTGTAGGTCATGGCCATACCGACCGATACCCAGTTGACGCCGCCATCCTGGGATACCTCATATCTCAGAACGGGGCTGCCCTCGTCGCTGTACACCTCCTCCCAGCTCAGCGCAATCTGCCCGCCCCCCGGAACCGCGATGAGATTGGCCGGCTCCATAGGCTTGCCGACAGGCATGGCCACGATGCTGGCGCTGAACAGTACGCCTTGAGTCGAGCCATTCATGCCAATTCCCCATATTTCAAAGGTGTAGTTTACGCCGTTAGCCAACCCAAAGAAGGTATGCAGGTAATTCTCATCGGGGTACTTCCATGAGGCATCATCGTAGCGCACCCAATAATCCGTAATTCTTCCGATTAAAGATGGCGGCGTCACCCAATTGAGAACGACGCTTCGGTCGCCCGGGATGGCCGCTATATTCCCGGAACTGACCGGTACCCTCTGAACAGAGGCCGCGGCGCCGTTTCCATAGCTGTTGACGGCCCGCACTTCAAAGGTGTAAATTGTGCCGTTGGTCAGTCCGGTGAACGTGTAGGTCATTGCCATGCCGACCGATATCCAGCCCTCGTTGTTTTTACGAACCTCATATCGGCTGATGTCGCTTGCGCCGCTGCTTCCGGGCGCGGCCCAACTGAGTTTAGCCGAGCCGTCGTTGGGCTCGGCTGTGAGCGTCTGCGGCGCGCTGGGCGTCGGGGAGCCTATATGCGCGGGCAGTTCCCCGCTCTGCAGCCCTTCGGGGAAGCCGGTCAGAATGGGCAGCTTCTCGGTTTCGCTTTGCCAGGCCGGCGCGGAAAAACCGCTTGTCTCAAAAAAACCTTCGGCCTTGATTTGCGCGGAGGACCTGTCGCTGCCGTTTGCGTTGTTGCCGCCGCCGTTTACAAGTATCAATCCTGAAAAGGCAATGTCATTGATCACCTGTGCGCCTGAGACATATCCCGCGACGCGGCCTGTATTGACGCCTCCATATGAGCCGGCATTGGGGTCGCCGGCCACACGAATGTTGAGCGCGGCACAGTTTTCCAGCGTTGTTGCGCCGCTAAGCCCCCCGGCAACCCCGCCGATTCGGGTAGTGCCCGTTACCTCGCCCACGGCGAAGCAGTTTCGAATACTCCCGCCGTATATCGAGCCCACCACCCCGCCAAGCGCCTGAATATTAAGTCCCTCCCCCGGTTTGACTGAGCCGGTGGCATAGCAGTCGGATAGGACTCCTCCGTATTCGACTCTGCCCGCCACGCCGCCGGCACTGTAGGGAGAAATGCCCGTAGCGCGGACACCGCAAGTGGTAAAGCAGCTTGTCAGCAGGCTGCCGTTATTAGATACTTTTCCCGCGATGCCGCCGGTGTTTTCGTAGCCGGAGACCGTGCCGCCGATCACCGCGCAGTGTCTGATGCTGCCCCAAACCTCGCCCGCTATGCCGCCGGCATTTTGGTAGCCGGTAATGTTTACATTTGAAAGATAAAGGTCCGATACCGACCCCACCAGTAAGCCGAAAAGCCCCACGCCGCTCTGCGCCGGGGCATTGATTGTCAGGCCGCTGATGGTATGGCTGTTGCCGGTAAAGGTTCCGGAAAATGTATTATAATTTGCCCCGATCGGCGTCCAGTTTTCATATCCGGAAAGGTCGATGTCTGCCGTCAGGCTGACTTCCCTGCCCGTAAAGGCGAACGCAGCGCCATGGTTGCCGTTGACAATGTCGGCAAGGCCTTTTAGCTGCGCGGGGCTGCCGATTTCAAACCGGGGCGCCGCTTTATTGGCGTCGTACCACGCATAATCCGGCGTTGCAGCGGCCATTGCGCCGGCCGTCGTGCGAAGCATGGGGCCCACCACCGTTACGGAGATTTGCGGCGGCTCCACGCCGTCGGCCAATGAACAGCCCTCCGGCAGCGCGGGGGTAAAAATGTATTCGCCTATTGTGTTGCCGTCGTACTGAGGCTCCGGTTGCCATGCGACCGCAATGTCTGTTTGCCTGCCACCCACCGTGACAAAAATCCGCCCGGGCAGAGTGAGTTCGGAAAGCGCCGTGCCGGTTGGAACTTGCTGCGCCGAGACCTCCTCCGCAAGTGGCGAAAAGGCCGTGATTTCACCGTTTGCGCCGAGCGGCACCGTTTCTGCCTCCGCCAAAACCGGCGCCGACGCCAGAACCATGACAATGGACAGCGCTATCGCTATAAGCTTCCGGGAAGGCTTGTTGTTATTCATAGTCATTCCCTCCATTTACCGTACCTGCTTCCATAAGCACGTCATGGCGCAGGCAGGTGGCAAAATACCTGTTATTTGCGGCTCAGGCTTGTATTCCAGATCAATGAGTCCTATAATAATTTAATGACCCAGTTCAGTGACTGAAGTCATTATATAATACTTTATGTCGAAAATCAATCAGGGAGGGTATATGGGAAAAGAGAAATCAGGCAAAAGAAAAGAGCAGGCCGCCGAGACGAAGAAGAAATTATACGAAAGCGCGGGAAAGCTGTTCCGTGAACGTGACTTTACCGAGGTCAGCGTAGACAACATTGTGGAGGAGGCCGGCGTATCCAAGGGTACGTTCTATGTGCATTTCGAATCGAAGGATGCGCTGATCGCTTCGTTTATCTCTGATTATACGGCCCGTCTTGATCTGGATTACAAAACCTTTCTGAATTCCTTGCCTCCCGATATGCCCGCTTCCGACGTGCTTCTCGCCATGAACAGAAAAATAGCCGACGTACTGGTGGACACAATCGGCTATGAAATGATGCAGACGGTTTATCAGTTGCAGCTTACAAGAGACGTCGATATGGACGCGATCAAAGGCTATAGCCGTGAGCTTTACAAAATGTTCGGCGATATACTGGAACAGGGGATACGGCGGGGGGAATTCAAAACTGACCTGCCGCTTGAAGCGCTGTCCCGGCATTTTGTGATGGCTATACGGGGGCTTTGCTACGAATGGTGTATCCGTTACCCCGATTTCGAATTGAAAGAGGAAACTGCGGCACACTTTCAAATACTGCTCAATGGCATCAAAAGAAAAGACAGACGAATAAGTTCTATATCTGTTATGGAAATTGATCATAGCTTTACGCGCGGCGGACGGTAGGCTGACAGCGCTGTTTTAGCTGCTCTATAAATATAATGTACTCCTTACCCTTAACTGCATATGCCGCTGCACACGGCCCGTACCCCTTACGCATACATTTCCGGCCTGCGCAGGCGGAAATACGGCTTTTCCTCGCGAACGGCCCGGGCAAGCGGAAGATCGATATCCGCAAGCAGTATCTGCTCGGACGCATCCGCCTTACAGAGCGTATCGCCGTTGGGGTCGGCCACGAGCGATTCGCCCGCAAAGCACATATCCCCCTCCTGTCCCACACGGTTGCACATGGCGACATATACGCTGCTGTGCATGGCCTGTACACGCAGTTCCCATTCGAAAAGCTCCATAGGCTCCTCCGTTGTGTTGGCGGTGGGAATGAGTATAAGCTGCGCGTCGCGAAGCGCGCAGGTACGGATACTTTCAGGCAGGTGACGGTCAAAACAGATGACGATGCCTACCTTGCCAAACGGCGTGTCGTATACCTTGAAGCCGTCGTCGGACGGTGTATAGTAATCCTGCTCGTAAAACTGCGGTGCCTGCGTGATGTGCACCATTTTGGATATGCCCAGCAGTTCGCCTTCCGCACTGATAAACAGCGAGGCGTCAAAACGCGAACCGTTGAATGAAAGATACACGTTGGGAGAAGCCATGATATGCAGTTCCCGGCATTTATCCCGGATACGACGGATGGCTTCGTGCTCGAGCGTAACTAAATATTCGCTCACATCCCGCCCCGCATACTGCGGGAAAAACGGTGAAAGCTGTATTTCGGGGAAAAATATCAGTTCGGCGCCTTCTTTCGCTGCCATTTCCATGGCGGAGAGCGCATGAAGCAGGTTTTCCTCCAGAGAAGCCGTCAAACGCAATTGTGCGAGCGCAAGCCTCATATACATTCCTCCATCTGTGTGATATATATAGTATAGCATACGGCCTATGCCGATGTTTCACGATTTTTGTCTAGCCCCGGTTTTCCGGCGCGATGCGCTTTTCGGCTATGCTACGCGTCCGTTTTCACAACGGCTTACTCACGCGGCAGGCGAACTGTAAAGATGGAACCCCGGCCAAGCTTGCTCTGTACGCCGATGGTGCCGCCGTGCATATCCACAATAGCCTTCACGATAGCAAGCCCCACGCCTATGCCGCCTGTGCGGCTGCTGCGCGAGGTATCCGCCCTGTAAAAACGTTCGAACACATAGGGAATATCCTCCGGCGCGATGCCTATGCCGGTATCCTGTACGCTCAAGGAAGCATATCCCGCTTCTTTTTCGACGTTGACGGTGATTTCGCCGCCCGCGGGCGTGTACTTCACGCTGTTGGCAATCAAGTTAGAAAGCACCTGAAAAAGCTTGCTTTCATCGGCCTTTACCTGAAGAGAGGAACCCTGCACCGTGAGCTTCTGATTCTTTTCACGGCAGGCGAGTTCAAAGCTTGCCGCCGCTTTTTCCGCAAGCGCATAGAGATCGAATTCGGTCATTACCGGCGCTTCCGTATGGTTTTCCAGCCGGGAAAGGTTTTCCAAATCGTTAATAAGCCGGTTGAGCCGCAGGATCTCTTCGTGGCAGCTTAAAAACCGCCGCTGCTCCGGCTGCCATACGCCGTCGATCAGCGCTTCCATATTCCCCTGCAGCGCGGTAAGCGGCGTGCGCAATTCATGCGCGATATCCGCGGTCAGTCGCTTGCGCAGCATATCCTGCTCTTCGAGGGCGCCGGAAAGCCGGTTGATGGATTGCACCAGGCCGTCCAGTTCCCGCGTATCGGCGCGCACATCGATCTTATCCCTGTAATTGCCCGCCGCAATGCGCCCGGCTGCGCCAATCGCCTGCGAAATGGGGCGGCTGATGCGCCGCGCCATAAAAAAGCCCAGCGCCCCCGCAAACGCGAGGGAAAATATGCCTATGACGAGGAGCGCGCGGTTGAGCGTATCGATAAACGCAAAGTCGCTGTCGGTGAAGTAATAGGGGCCGTAGTAGCCGATCTGTACGCTGCCCGCGTCGGCGCCGCCCGCCGTAATGGCGTAGCTCTTTTCTTCATAAGCGCCTTGAAAGCTGGGATAGCGGTTTTGCATGCTTTGCGCCATGTTTTGCAGCATTTGGTTGCACAGGCCGCCGTTGTGGATCATGGCATCCCATACCACAGCGCCGGAGGAATCCTTTACCCGCAAAATCATGCCCTGCTCCAGCGCGTTCATGCCGATGGATTCCAGCGCGTAAGCGTCATAGGCCTCTGTTTCTTGGTCATACCGCTGTGCAAGCTGCGAGACCATCGCCTCGTTCTTATTGAGCTGCTGACGGATCACATATTCCACAAATGCGTCCTGCAAAAAGAGGTTGGAAAAAAGGCTGACCGACGCCACCAAAAGCAGCGCGATCAGCGCGTAGGAAAACGAGAGCCGTGCCCGTAACGAACGCATTTTCATACTATTCACCGCCAAACGTATAGCCGACGCCGTGCACGGTCTTTATATATACGGCGTTTCTTGGGTTATCCTCTATCTTGTGCCGGATGTTCTTGATGTGCGTGTCGATCACCCGGTCATAGCCGGCGTAATCTTCCTCCATCGCGATGGCAATCAGTTCCTCCCGCGTGAATATTTTGGTAGGGTGCTTTGCCATGGTGAAAAGAATATTGAACTCCGTAGGCGTAAGTGGCACGCGTAAGCCGCGCTTGCGTACCTCATGCCGCGCGTCGTCGATGATAAGGTCGCCCCCGCCAAAGGATAATGCGCGATACAATGCGGCATCGCCCGCGGCGCGGCGCAGCACGGCTTCTATCCGCGCCATGAGCTGGCGGGGGCTGAAGGGTTTGACCACATAATCGTCCGCGCCCAGGTGCAGGCCGCCGATGATGCTGCTTTCCTCCACCTTTGCGGTGAGCATGATAATGGGCGTACGTGACCGCTTGCGTATGGCCTCGCATACCGCCTCGCCGGAAAGGCCGGGCAGCATGAGGTCGAGCACCACGAGGGCGGGCGCATGCTGTTCGAACAGGCGCAGCGCCTCCTCCCCGTCGTAAGCGCAAACCACGCCGTAGCCCGCCGCTTCCAGGTAGGACTTTACAATCTCCACGATCTTTTCTTCATCATCCACCACCAGTATGGTCTGCTGCGTCATGGCGCGCCTCCTTCAAGGCATTCTGTCGCTATCCTACCCCAGACTGCGGCTGCGCATGCCGTTCGCCGCCTGCGCCCGCTCCCGCCGGTTTATGTTAGCTTTTTTACTTCCAGTTTTCAAACAGTACCGAGGCCGTATTGAGATACGAAGCGGAAATCACGATGTTCCCGTCAACCTCCGACCGGTCTTCTTCCGCAATGGGTACGGGGTTGCAGCCGCCCTGTTTAAGCGCCACCTGGTCAAAGCCAAAGCGGTTGCCGCAGTTCTGACAAACCAGCTCCTCGCCGTCCACCTTGTAATACCCGCGGCCGGAGCCGTAGCAAACCTGGCAGGTGTTGAACGCCGTACGGACGGTGCCGTCGGATGCCGTGACCGCGAGTATTTCCATATCCCGTCCATTCGCAGTATACGGATAAAACGCCGGCTGATCCGTTATACCGGCGACGGGGATCAAAAGATCCTGTGCCGCGGCCGATGGTTCGGGCTTGCCTATCTCCGCCGCGGGCACAGAAGCCGCGGCCGTACCGCTCTGTGCCGGTTTGCCTGCGGGCAGCGAACATCCGCCTAATACAAACATACCCGCAATGAGAACAACGGCAACAAGTATTCGCTTTTTATTTGCGCGCTTTTTCTGAAATTTTGATTGGAACATATCTTTTTCTTCCTTTCTTGTACATGTACCATGCCCATGCTTCTTTGTCAGGTCATATGGTATCAGCGCGTTGTGTGGAAATTATGAAGCGCGAATTTTCGCGTGGAATACGAACAGATAGCGCGGCTTATGCAGCCAATCGGAGGTGTTTTCCGTTATCGCACGCCTGGCCCGTGCGCATTGTCAATACCGGTTTCACATGCTATACTCAAGCACAACGGGAGGGAAGAATATTTGCGTACGGCGGATTACTATATGATCTCTTTTGATTCCACCCATCAGGCCATCAGCGCCGAGCGGTATTTAGCCGCGCGCCTGGGCGTATGCACCATGCCCACGCTAAGGTCGGTTACCGCAAGCTGCGGCATTTCGCTGCGTGTGGAAGCGAATGATTTCGCCGCGCTCAAACAGTTGCTCTGCGGCGGCTTTCCGGTATCCGCGCAGGCCTACCGCCTATACCATGTAACGCAAGCTGGTCCTGTGCCCGTACAGCCCGAGGCGCTGCGATAATATAAGGCCGCATCCGGCCATACTGATGACAGAATATTTATTCCGCCCGGCGGCGCATGCCGCGCGGACTGATTATTTATAAGGAACGATATGCTGAATTCTTTTTCAAGAACGGAACTGCTGCTGGGCAAGGCAGCGATGGAAAACCTGAAGCAAGCCGCAGTGGCGGTGTTCGGCATCGGCGGGGTCGGCGCGTTCGCAGCCGAGGCGCTCGCGCGCAGCGGCGTGGGCAGGATCGCGTTGTTCGACGACGACTGCGTATGCCTGACCAACATCAACCGGCAGCTGATCGCAACCAGAAAGACGGTCGGGCGTAAAAAAGTGGAGGTCATGCGAGAACGCATACTGGATATCAACCCACAGTGCATCGTGGAGGCAAACGAGTGCTTTTACGCCGCCGCAAACGCCGGGGAATATGACCTGACGCGGTACAGCTATATCATCGACGCGATCGACACGGTATCCTCCAAGCTCACGCTGATCGAAAACGCGTATGCGGCTGGCGTTCCCATCATCAGCAGCATGGGAGCGGGCAACAAGCTGGACCCCACCCGCTTTGAGGTAGCCGACATATATCAAACCTCCGTCTGCCCGCTCGCGCGGGTGATGCGGCGGGAGCTCCGGGCGCGGAATATCCCCGCGCTCAAGGTTGTGTATTCCAAAGAGGAAGTCATCACGCCCATAGAGGATGAAAGCAGCAGCTGCAAAAGCCACTGTATATGCCCGCCGGATACCAAACGAAAATGCACCATACGGCGGCAGGTGCCCGGCAGCGTGGCGTTCGTGCCTTCCGTCGCGGGGTTGATACTTGCGGGCGAGGTCATTAAAGATATCGCGGGACGGTAGCCCGAGTATAGGATACAGGGGGGAAACGAGCCATGCTGATACGCGACGCCGCAGCCGGGGATTTGGGTGCGCTGCAGGCGATCATGGATTATTACCGGCAAAACACGAACCACATTTGGGACAGAACGCTTCTGACGGATACGGACATGCAGGCGTGGCTCTTTACCCACAGCACGCCGCCCTACGCTGCGCTCATCGCGGAGGAGGATGGAATAGTCGCAGGTTATGCGTCCCTTTCCGGCTTCCGCCCGTACAGCGGCTACAAAGACACAGCGGAAAACAGCATCTACGTCGCGCCCGGACACGCATGCAAAGGGTATGGCGGCACGCTCATGCGCGCGCTGCTCGTACGCGCGCATCAAAACGGGCTCCGCGTCGTAACGGCATGGATCGACGATGAGAACAAAAATTCCGTCCGCTTTCACGAAAAGTACGGCTTTTATTATGCAGGCATATTGAAAAACGTCGGTACGCTGGATAATCGGCCAAGAAGTGTCGTCATCATGCAATATGACGTGCATTGATGGGCGCGTCTGCGCTGTACAAACGCTTTCTTAATTGCTATAATACCCGTATGAAATAAGGTGTTTGTACCGTTACATTACGGCTAATAAAATTCGGAGGATACACAGCCCTATGCAAAAACGAGTCGCCGCCATACACGACATCTCCTGCGTGGGAAAATGTTCACTGACCGTTGCGCTGCCCATACTTTCCGCCGCCGGCATCGAGACAAGCGTCATCCCCACCGCCGTGCTTTCCACGCACACAGGCGGATTTACCGGGTATACCTACCGGGACCTGACGGAAGATATATTGCCCATCGTTTCCCATTGGCAGACGCTCGGGCTGCATTTTGACTCCATATATACCGGCTTTCTGGGGTCGTTCGAGCAGATCGACATCGTCTGCGAGGTGTTCGGCCGCCTGAAGGCATCGGATACGCTGCTATTGGTCGACCCCGTGATGGCGGATAACGGCGAGCTGTACAAGCTGTTTGATTCGGACTTTCCCGTCGGCATGCGCAAGCTTTGCGCAAAAGCCGACGTGATCGTACCCAACATGACCGAGGCGGCGCTGCTGCTGGGCCAGCCGTACCGGGAAGGGCCGTATACGCCCGCGTATATCACGCAACTATTAAAAGACCTGTGCGCGCTTGGGCCGCGCAAGGTCGTGCTGACCGGCGTTTATTTTGACGGCGAACAGCTTGGCGCCGCAGCTTACGACCGCGATACGGACACCGTCGGCTACGCGTTTTCGCAGCGTATCGCGGGCTCTTACCACGGTACCGGCGATGTGTTCGCAAGCGCGCTGCTCTCGGGGCTTCTGAACGGCCTCGACCTTGGGCTATCGGCGCAGCTCGCGGTGGATTATACGGTGCAAAGCATCGCCCGCACCCGTGAGGCGGGCACAGACGTCCGTTTCGGCGTAAATTTTGAAGCGGGCATACCCGAACTGCTTCGCCGGCTGAAGCTGCAGTAACCGCCGGATAGCCCTTCCCCCCTATAAAAATTTAACAGCAACCTACGAAAGGAAACTGAAAAATGCCTTACGTCCCCACACCGGCGCAGGCCGAAGAGATACTCAAGCGTTACAATCAGGACCCGTTCCACCTTCTGCACGCCCATATCGTCTCGGGCGTGATGCGGTATTTTGCCAAAGAATATGACCCTGTGCAAGAAGACTTTTGGGCGGTAGTGGGTTTGCTGCACGACCTGGATTTTGAACGGTATCCCGAGGAACACTGCATCCGCCAGCAGCAGATCATGCGCGAACTGGAACTGGATGAACGCATCATCCGCGCGGCCGCAAGCCACGGGTATGCTCTGACCGTGGATATTGCCCCCGAACACATTATGGAAAAAATACTCTATGCTACGGATGAACTGACCGGCCTGATCGGCGCGGTCGCCATACTCCGCCCTTCAAAAAGCGTTGCGGATATGGAGCTTAAATCCGTCAAGAAGAAATACAAGACGCCAAACTTTGCCGCGGGCTGCTCGCGGGAGGTGATTGCGCGCGGCGCGGATATGCTGGGCTGGGATATCGATACGCTCATTACCCGCACCATACTCGCCATGCGCAGCCTCATCGGGGAACTGCCCGTATAGACCGCTGCGCACGGCGCAATTGGCGCTCCTCTTCAAGACGCCGCAACCGCACCGCACCGCATCCGTTTGCATATTTTAAAGCAGGGGGGATGCATATGCTGTGCAGCTGTTCCGGTCCTGAGCTGGTGCTTATTGCCGCTGCCATCGCCATAGAAATATCCAAATGTGTTACGGAAGAGGAATTGCAACTGTTAAGCGCCCTGTATACAACCATTGGCGACCAGCTGGCATTGATTGCCGCGCAGGGCTGCGGATCGGGAGAATAGCATGCCTCGTTCCCGCGGCGGCATCCAAGCCGCATTAAATTGATAGACTTTCCAACAGCTCCCGCAGGCAACCTGCGGGAGCGTTTATTTGCGCGGCAATCGGCGCCTGGAAGGGCAGATTTGCTCCCTGCACAGAATTTGGAGTGGAAGATACGCCATCCCTGTATTATACTTGCGCGGTAAACCTCTACAAAGTGCCACTGGCCTTTTGTCGGCACGCAATAAGCTGCTGGCCAACACAGGCAAGCAGCTCAACTATTCGAACTAACGCGGGAGCGTTATGACGGATAAACCGCACCCTTACGCGGTGATCCAGGAAATCCCTATCGTGCCCGCCCCCAGGTGTATGCCCAGCACGGGCCCCAACCGGCTGATGTGTATGCCGATATCGGGAAAGCGCTTTCGAATGGCCTGGTACAGCGGCTCGGCCGCCATACGATCCCCCATGTGCTGTATGACGATCTCCTTCGCATCGGCGGGCACGCGGCTCACCAGCGCCCGGATGCGTTCCGCGTTGCCGCGCACCAGCCCGCGCGCCACCACCGCACCCCGGATGCACATGAGTATGGGGCGGATATTGAGCACCGTCCCGACCGACTGGGGCACGACGCCCAGCCGCCCGCTGCGCCGGAGCGCCGCCATGTCGTTTACGGAAAAAACGATGCCCGCCTTATCGCGCAGCTGTTCCAGCCTGCTTGCGACCTGCATAAGTGAAAGGCCCTGCTCGGAGAGAGCCCGCGCCCTTTTGGCGAGCAGCCACAGCCCGCCCGAGGTGGAAAGCGAATCCACCACCGCGATCCTTTCTGAATCCACCTCCCGCGCCGCGATACAGGCGCTGCTGTACGTGCCGCTCAAACGCGAGGAAATGACCAGGCACAATACATCCATGCCCTTTCGCACAAGCTCCTCAAACAGCTGTATAAACGACGCGACCGCCGCCTGCGAAGTTTTGCAGCGTTCGGGTTCAGCAAATATCCGCGGCTCAAAATCGCCGTTTTCGTCGCTGAAGCCTTCCAGGTACACTTGTCCTCGTATGCTGTAGCTGTTGGATGCGATATACAGCCCCATCGCTTCGGCCTCGCTGCGCGGTATACAAATCGTGCTGTCGGTTACGATGGCCATCATAGCTGGTTTCCCCCCATGCTTCGAAATCTTGCGTAGCGCCGTTCGGCCAGGTTTTGCATATCCCCTGCCCTGTATGTGCACAGCGTTTGATATATTTTTTCAGAAAGCTCCGCATACATCCCGGATACATCCCCTTCCGGGATGATGCGCTCGATGACGCCAAGCCTCAACAGATCGTCGGCCGTGAGCTTGAGGCTCTCCGCCGCTTCCTGCATTTTCGCGGGATCTTTCCAGAGGATGCTTGCGCAGCCCTCGGGGGAAATGACCGAATATACCGCGTTTTCCAGCATCCACACCTCATCGGCCACGGCCAGCGCCAGCGCGCCGCCGCTGCCGCCTTCGCCAATGAAAACGGACAGTACGGGCGTTTTGAGCCACATCATCTCCATCAGGTTTTCCGCAATTGCCTGCCCCTGCCCCCGTTCTTCCGCCTGAATGCCGCAGTAAGCGCCGGCGGTATCCACAAAGCAAACGATGGGGCGATGGAACTTCTCCGCAAGCTTCATTTGGCGAAGCGCCTTGCGATACCCTTCGGGATGCGCCGCGCCGAAGTTCCGCATGATCTTTTCCTTAGTATCATGCCCTTTTTCCAGCGCAATCACCGTTACGGGCAGCCCTTTGAGGCTGGCAATGCCTGCAACGACGGCATTGTCGTCGCTGTAGCGGCGGTCGCCGTGCAGCTCCATAAACCCTTCAAATATGTTTACTATAAAATCCAGGCCGGTCGGCCTGCCGTTGGCGCGCGCCGCGCGCACCTTATCCATTGCGCTCATATCGCCGCCTCCTTTTGGTGGAGCAGCAGCAGACGGCCCAGCGTCCGTTTGATATCTTTACGCTCCACAATGGCGTCGACGAATCCCTTTTCCAGCAAAAACTCCGCGCGCTGGAAGCGTTCGGGCAGCTTTTGCCGTATTGTCTGCTCGATGACCCGCGGGCCCGCAAAGCCTATGAGCGCGCGGGGTTCGGCCAGTATGATATCCGCCTCCATGGCAAAGCTTGCGGTGACGCCGCCGGTAGTGGGGTCCGTCAGCACGCAAATATAAAGGTTCCCCGCCGCGCTGTGCATTTTGACCGCGCCGCTGGTTTTTGCCATCTGCATGAGCGAAAGTATGCCTTCCTGCATGCGCGCCCCGCCGGATACCGTGAACCCGACGACAGGCAGGTTCTGTTTCGCGGCCAGCTCAAAAAGCAGCGTAACTTTTTCCCCCAATGCCGTACCCATGCTGCCCAGCATGAAGTTGGGTTCCATTACGAACACAGCGCAGGGGCTGCCTTCGATCCGCGCCGTGCCGCACACAACCCCTTCCGGTTCGCCGCTTGCGGACCTTGCCTGCTCAAGCTTCCTTTCGTACCCGGGAAACTGCAAAGGGTTGCCCGAGACGATTTCGGAAAAATGCTCCACGAATGTATCCGCGTCGCAAACGCTGTTGAGCCGTTCCCGCGCGCTCATCCGGAAATACTGGCCGCAGCGCGGGCAAACCTGGCTGTTTGACACCAAATCGCCCTGGAACAGCATCGCCTTGCAGGAAGGGCACTTCATGCACAATTCCTCTGGAACGGCGGGCTGTTTCTCGTTTTCCTGGCGCCCATCCGCCTCCAGCGTATTCTTGGGTTTTTTAAACAAGCCTCTGCTGAGCATAGCTTACCCCCGTTTCGCCATAAAATCGGTCGTGTAGGTGCCGGAACAGAACCGTTCATCCGAGAGGATTTCCACCTGCAGTTCGCTGTTGTGGTCTATCCCCTCCACGACAAGTTCGCAAAGCGCCGCCTGCATTTTGCGGATGGCCTCCTCGCGCGTTTTTGCGTGTACGATCAGCTTGCCGATCATGGAATCGTAATACGGCGGCACAAAATAATCCTGATACAGCGCGGTATCGAACCTGACCCACGGCCCGCCCGGTATGTGCAGCAGCGTAATGCGCCCGCAGCTTGGGCGAAAATGCAGCGCCGGGTTTTCCGCGTTGATGCGGCACTCGATCGCACAGCCCTGTATGGGGATATCCTCCTGTTTGAACTGCAGCGGCAGCCCTGCCGCAATGCGGAGCTGCCATTTGACCAGGTCGATGCCGGTCACCATTTCCGTCACGGGGTGCTCTACCTGCAGGCGGGTGTTCATCTCCATGAAATAGAAGTTCCCGTCCCCGTCCAGCAAAAACTCGATGGTGCCCGCGTTCTCGTATCCTACGGTTTTCGCGGCGCGGATACAAACCTCCATCATGCGTGCGCGAAGCGCCGCGTCCACCGCCGGGGAAGGGCTTTCCTCAATCAGTTTTTGATTTTTGCGCTGTACGGAGCATTCCCGCTCTCCAAGACATACCACGTTGCCGTGGCGGTCGCATAAGAGCTGCATTTCGACATGCTTTACCGGAAACAGGTACTTTTCAAGATACACAGCCCCGTCTCCAAACGCGCTTTGCGCCTCGGAAGACGCGGCAAGGTAGTTTGCCTCAAACGCCTGCGGCTCTTCCACCAGCCTTATTCCGCGTCCGCCGCCGCCCGCGCGCGCCTTAATGAGCAGGGGATAGCCGATTGCCTTCGCTGCTTTTTGCGCTTCCTCCAGCGTCGGCAGCACGCCGCTTCCGGGAATGACGGGTACGCCCGCGCCGATCATGGTTTGCCTGGCCTCGTTTTTATCCCCCATCTTTATGATCACTTCCGCCGGGGGGCCTATGAACACGATACCGCATTCTCCGCAGAGCTGCGCAAACCTGGCGTTTTCGGAAAGCAGCCCGTAGCCCGGGTGGATGGCCTGCGCGCCCGAAAGCACGGCCGCGGAAAGTATGGCCGACATATTCAGATAGCTGTCCTTCGCCATGGGCGCGCCGATACAGTAGCTTTCATCAGCAAGGTTAACGTGCAGCGCGTCGCGGTCGGCTTCGGAAAAGACCGCGACGGTCGAGATGCCCATTTCCTTGCAGGCGCGTATAATCCGCACTGCGATTTCGCCGCGGTTGGCGATCAAAATCTTGGAAAACAAACGCCTCACTCCCCTTGCTTATCCAGCATGAAGGAGAATTCCGCGCTCACGCAGACCTCCCCATTTACCAGACCTGTCGCCTCGGCGAAATAGAAGGGCGCTTTTTCCTTAACAATCGTGCTTTCTATGCGCAGCGTTTCGCCCGGCACCACCTTGCGCCGGAACCGCACGCGGTTGAGGCCGGTGAAGTAAGGCGTGGTGCCTTTTATTTTCTGCGCGACCAGCACGCAGGAAGCCTGCGCCATGATTTCGCAAAGTATCACGCCCGGGACCACCGGGTTGCCGGGAAAATGGCCCTGCAAAAACCATTCGTCCCCGCGTACGGTGTAAGCGCCGCAAGCTTTATCCGACCCGATCAACTCCGCCTCATCCACCAGCAGCATGGGCTCCCTGTGCGGCAATATTGTTTTCAATTCTTCCCTGTCCATATATTTTTCCCCCGTTAAAACACCTTGAACAATATCTGCGCGTATTCCACCACCTGGCCGTTTTCCACGCAGATATCCACGACCTCGCCGTCGACCTCGGCGGCGATCTCATTCATCAGCTTCATGGCCTCAATGATGCACAGCACATCGCCCTTTTTCACTTTCGAGCCTACGGACACAAAAGGCTTTGCGTCCGGCGCGGGCGCCGCGTAAAACACGCCCACCATCGGGGATTTTATCTCGACGATATGATTGAAATCCACCGCGCCGTCGGCTTCCGGCGCGCTCGGGAGCGGTACTGGAACCACCGGCTGTGCCGCAAGCGCGGCCGTCTGCTGGCCCGTTCCCTTTTCCAGCCGGATCTTGGTATCCGCTTCCGAAACCTCCAGTACGCTGAGGCCGGAATTTTCCAGGAGCTGCACCAGCTCCCGAATATTTTTTAAATTCATGCTTTACTCCTTCCCCGCTTTTACAAAGGCCAGGCAGGCGTTGTGGCCGCCAAAGCCCAACGACAAAGAAAGCGCAAAACGGACGTCCGCCCGGCGGCACAAATTGGGTACGATATCCAGGTCGCAATCCGGGTCCGGCTCCTGATAACCTATCGTCGGAGGCACCATACCTTGTTCAATCGCCTTAACGCTCGCTATGGCCTCCACCGCGCCCGCGGCGCCAAGCATATGCCCCGTCATCGATTTGGTAGAGCTGATCATCGCTTTGTACGCATATTCTCCCAACGCGTTCTTGATGGCCAGCGTTTCCGCTTTATCGTTGAGCGGGGTGCTCGTGCCGTGGGCATTGATGTAGAGTGCGTCAGCCTGTTCGCTTTTCAAACCTGCCTCGCCCATCGCGAGCCGTATGGCCTGCGCGGCGCTCAGCGATTCCGGATGCGGCGCCGTGACATGGTAGGCGTCGCAGGTGTTGCCGTAACCGCAGATTTCCGCGTAAATCTTTGCGCCCCGCGCTTTTGCGTGTTCGTATTCCTCCAGCACGAGTATGCCCGCGCCCTCGCCCATGACAAAGCCGTCGCGGCGTTTGTCAAATGGGATGGAGCTATTCTCTGGATCGTTCTTTGTGGAAAGCGCCATGCAGTTGGTAAACCCGGCGACGGCAAGCGGGTTGAGCACGGCCTCCGCGCCGCCCGCGAGTATCGCGTCGGCATAGCCGTGCTTGATCGCCCGAAAGGCTTCGCCGATAGCGTGCGAGGAAGTGGCGCAGGCAGTGACGACCGGCAGGCACGGCCCCAGCGCTTGATAGCGTATGGCGATGCTCCCGGATGCGATGTTCGCGATCATCATGGGAATAAAATGCGGTGAAACCCGCCGCGGCCCCTGCTCAAGAAGCTTCTGGCATTCATTCATGAATGTACCCATGCCGCCGATGCCCGAACCCACATATACGCCCAGACGGTACGGGTCGCGCACGGCCAGCGCGCTGTCCTGCATGGCCTGCGCCGCGGCCGCCATGGCATATTGCGCAAACAGGTCGGTTTTCCGAATATCCTGCTTCTCCATGTACAGCGTGGGATCAAATTCTTTTACCTCGGCGGCGATCTTCACCTTGTATTCGGATGCATCGAACCGGGTGATGAAGTCGATGCCGCAGCTGCCCGCAATGAGGCTGTTCCAAAATGTCTCCAGTGTATTTCCAACGGGGGACACAACCCCCATTCCGGTTATAACGACTCGTTTCATATACAATTTCCCTCCAATGATTCGAAAATCAGGGGTCTGCTTGTTGCAGGGCCGGCGAAAAATCAAACCGGGACGCCGTCTACATTGCCAGCCCGCCGTCCACCCGCAGCACTTCGCCGGTGATGTAGGCGGCATGCGGCCCCGCCAGGAACGCCGCCAGCGCGGCAACTTCTTCGGCCGCGCCCATGCGCTTCATGGGGATGGCGTCCAGCAGCGCCTGCTGCGTTTTCTCCGGCAGGACGTCCGTCATATCGGTTTGAATAAAGCCCGGCGCGATGGCGTTACAAGTGACGCCGCGCGAGGCAAGCTCCTTCGCGACCGCTTTCGTCAGCCCGATCATCCCTGCCTTGGCCGCCGCGTAATTGGCCTGCCCGGCGTTTCCGATCAGGCCCGCGATGGAAGAGATGTTGATAATGCGCCCGCTCCTTTTTTTAATAAAGTGCGGCGCGGTGTGCTTGATCATGTTGTACGTGCCTTTCAGGTTCGTATCCAGCACCGCATCATAATCCGCTTCCTGCATGGTTAGCAGCAGGCCGTCGCGCGTAATGCCCGCGTTGTTTACAAGGATATCGGCGCCGCCGAACTGCGCAAGAATTTGTTTCACCATTTCCTTCGTTGCGGAAAAATCCGAAACATCGCAGCGGAAGGCCTCCGCCCTGACCCCCAGCGCGCGGATATGCCCGCACGTTTCGGCCGCCGCGGCCTCGTTGCCCGCGTAGATGAGCGCAATGTCCGCGCCCTCGGCCGCCAATGCGATCGCGATTGCCTTGCCTATTCCGCGGGATGCGCCGGTCACGACCGCTATTTTGCCATTGAGCATGCTCCCACCTCTTTGTCAAGATATTGCAGCGTCTCCTGCAGACTCTGTTTGTCCTGTACATTGCAGTATGCAAGCGAAGGATCGATTTTTTTCAGGAACCCGCCGAGCGTTTTTCCGGGGCCGACCTCAATAAACGTATTGATGCCTTTTGCCGCCATTGCCTCTATGGTGTTTTGCCACAGCACGTGCGAGCAAACCTGTTTCGCAAGCGTTTGTACGGCAGATGCGGGATAAGGCTGCGCCGTACGGTTCGCATAGACCGGATACATGGCCGCATGGAATGTATAAAAAGATAATTCCGTTTCTAATATTTTTGCTGATTCGGCCATATAAGGAGAATGGAACGCACCGTTGACGGCAAGCGGCACCGCCCGCCCGCCTTTTTCCTGCACAGCGCTGCAAAACGCTGCAAGCGCCTCTTTTTCGCCTGCGACCACCAACTGTCCGGGGCAATTGTAGTTGACGGGATATACGCCCGGAAATTCATGGCAAAGCGCTTCTACCTGCCCGTTACTAAGCTTGAGCACCGCGGCCATGCCGCCGGGAAAGCGCTCCGCCTCCCGTTGCATAAGCGCGGCGCGCCGCATCACCAAGCGGAAGCCGTCCTCATCCGAAAGCATGCCTGCAAACGTCAGCGCGGCGACCTCTCCGAGCGAAAACCCAGCCACGGCGTCGGGCTTTACCCCCGCTTCCTGCAGCGCGCGCGCGGCGGCAAGATCCACCGCGAACAGGCACGGCTGCGTATTGATAGTCTCTGATAATTCTTCCTTCGGAGCCGTAAAGCACTGGCTGCTCGTTTGCGGGCGCAGGGAATCCGCCATATCGAATACCGCGCGCGCCACGCCCGAGCATTCAAAAAGCTCTTTGCCCATGCCCGTATATTGCGCGCCCTGCCCGGCGAATAAAAAGGCTATTGCGCCCATCGGCCGCCTCCCATTAACAGCGCCTCGGCCTCGGCCATCATTTCGCGTATGATTTCGCACGCTGGCTGTTCCCGGTTGACCATGGCTGCAATCTGCCCCGCCATGACGCTGCCGTTCTTCACATCCCCTTCGCGCGCCGCAAGCCGGAGCGCGCCCGCGCCGTAGGCTTCCAGTTCCTCGTTGGTGATGCTGCTGTCATATTCCCTGCGGATGAATTCCCGCATGAACGCGTTGCGCATCGCACGGACGGGGTGGCCTAAACGTTTGCCTGCCGTCGCGGTGTCGATATCCTTTGCCTGCAATATTTTATCCTTGTAATTTTGGTGTATGGTGCATTCGCTGGCTACCAAGAATCTGGTTCCCACCTGCACGCCGACAGCGCCGAGCATGAAGGCGGCCGCCACGCCGCGCCCGTCGGCGATGCCGCCCGCGGCAATCACCGGCACATTCACCGCGTCGCATACCTGCGGCACCAGCGTCATGGTGGTAAGCTCCCCTACATGGCCGCCCGACTCCCCGCCTTCGGCAATGACGGCGGAAGCGCCGCTGCGCACAACCAGCTTGGCGACGGCGGTAGAAGGGACAACGGGGATCACTTTGATGCCTGCCTCCACCCACGCGCGCATATACTTTGCGGGGTTGCCCGCGCCCGTGGTCACGACCGGCACACCCTCTTCCAACACCACCTGCGCCACATCGTCCACGAAGGGACTCATCAGCATGATGTTTACGCCGAAGGGCTTATCCGTGTGCGCGCGTGCGCTGCGGATTTCATTGCGCAGCCAGTTCGCGTCGGCGTTCATGGCGGAAACGATACCCAAGCCCCCGCCGTTGCTCACGGCAGAAGCCAGGGAAGCGTCCGCTACCCACGCCATGCCTCCCTGCAATATGGGGTGCTCAATACCCAACAGGTCGCACAGCGCGGTCCTCATTGGATTGCCCTCCCCTGTGCCTTGCACAGTTTTTCAATCTCATCCACAAGATCCTGTATCGTCCGGATGGATTCGTTCATCTCGATCTGGATGTTGAATTCCTCCTCGAAGTTCATAATGAGCTCCACCCTGTCAAGCGAATCGAGCGCCAGCTGCTCGAATGTGCTTTCGGGCGTTATGCTCTGTGCATCGATATCCTTGAAGTCTGCGAGAATACGAACGATTTTTTCGAATACCATGTGATTGCCCTCCATTAAAATAATAAGATTATTGCGGTTGGGTGCCTTTGCTCCAGCGCAGCACACAGGCGCCGGTTGTAAAGCCCCCGCCAAACGCGCTAAACGCGAGCAAATCGCCTTTGCGGAAGATTTGCGCGCGATTGCACTCATCCAGAAGTATGGGAATGCTCGCGGCGGAAGTATTGCCAAAATGCTCGATATTGGTCAGGTATCGTTCAGGGTCGATGCGCAGCCTGCCCTTGGCGGCGTCGATAATCCTGCTGTTCGCCTGATGCGGCAGTACGTAATCGATTTCTTCCTGGCTCAATCCGGCATCTTCGATGACCGCGGTGAGATCATGGCATAAAGAGGAGACAGCAAATTTATAGACATCCTGCCCGTTCATATACACGAAAGGCTGCGTCTTGGCATGCTGCGTAAAAGGGCAGTTGCCCTCCACATGCGGGATATACAGGGACTCCGTATTGCCGCTTGCCGTGATGCGCAGCGACAGCAGGTCGTCGCCCTCCGAAAGCACCACAGCGCCCGCGCCGTCGCCAAAGAGCACGCAGGTGGCACGATCCTTCCAGTCCGCCAGCTTGGACATGGCCTCCGCCGCCACCACCAGCACCTTTTTTACCCGTTTGCGCGCGAAATATCCGTCCGCCACGTCCATCGCATACAAAAAGCCTGAACAGGCCGCATTCACATCCATACTGATACAGCTCGCGCCAAGATTTTTTTGCAGCACGCAGGCCATGGAAGGGGTAATATAATCGTTGCGTACAGTTGCGCACAATATGAGATCCAATTCTTGGGGCGCAACGCCCGCATCCTCCAGCGCGAGCTGCGCCGCACGGTGTACGATCTGTGTGAGCGTTTCGTCGCCGAGAATATGCCTATCCCGCACCCCGGTGCGGGTCTTGATCCACGCATCCGACGTATCCACCAACTGCGACAATTCATCATTTGTGACGCTGCGCGCAGGATATGCGCTTCCGGTACCGATCAGGGAAAAGCTCATTTATGCCTCCGATTTATTTAACTTTCCTTTGAAGAAGGAATTCAGCTTGACGATGCCCTTTACCAAAGCCTGTTTCTCTTCTTCAGTCATTTCACTTGCGACGTTTCGCACCATATTTTCATGAAAATAGCGGTGGGCTGCGTCCACACGCCTGCCTGTCCTGGTCAGCTTGACGAATACCGTACGGCTGTCCGCCTCGCCGCGCACTTTTTCCACATACCCTTTCCTTTGCAGCTTATTGATCGCGACCGTCACCGAGGGCAGCGTAATACCAATATCCTCCGCGATGCTGCTGATGGTTCTGCCCTGCTGCCTGCATTTGCCCACGGATTCGATCAAATGCATTTCGCTGATCGTAAGGTTGATAGATTCGTACCCCTTGAGCATTTCTTCTTCGACTTTGAGGATGCTTCGAAAGGTATCCACAAATAAATCGTTCAAATGCGTCGAAAACTCATCCATCTTCACACCTCTGATCTAAATATACTTAGATTGACTAACTAATAATAGCAATGTGGGGTTCGTTTGTCAAGTTTAGCGGCGCGCCAAGCAACCAGCAGGTGCGGCATGCAGGTTACTGCCGTTTCCAAAAAATCCATTTTATATGAAAGATACGATAATCTGAGTTTTAAATGTCTATGGGCTTGACTCCGGAAAGAATAAACAGCTCTTTGGTATCCACACAGGCATCGACATTGAACCATGGATGAAACCAGCGCCGCTCTTTGGCCGCAGATTGCAGGGGGGCGGAAATAGGGTCGGCGCCGCGCCGTGTATGCATGGCGTTGATCTGTTCGCGGCCCTGGCTGTGCGCGATTGTAAAGCGCCCGCCGGGCGCAAGCACCGCCCATAGTTTTTTTGCAAGCGCCGCCTTATCAAAAAAATGCGGGTATGCGCTGTAGAGTATCGCCCTGTCGAATTCGGATTCCTCCATATCCAAAAAATCCGCCGCCAGAAGCTCCAGGCGCGTATCCCGAAGCTTATTCCGCGCCATTTGCAGCATGGCCTCGGAAAGATCCACCCCCAGAAGCCGCGCGGGCGCCGCTTCCAGCAGCATAGGGAACAATACGCCCGTGCCGCACGCAATGTCTATTATCCGCTGCCCGGGCAGCAAATCACATACGGATAATATATACTGGAGCTTCCGCGCATCGTGATAGCAAATGGAATCCCACCGCTGTGCCTGCTCATCGAAAAAGGCTTTCACCGCATGCAATTCCATGCCGTTCTCCTTCACGTTGGATTTACGCCGCGACCTTTTGATCTGTTTCTGAAATGATTTTACGCGCAGTTGCAGACGTATATGGTGTTCCATATACCATACGTGGGATTCGCGGAAGAAATACCGCAATGTACGGCATCCTGATTCATGCAATAAGGGCCGATCGGGTAGTTCGCCCTTCAGAGTGTCAAGAAAGTCTTTGATGGCTAGCAAACTACTACCGTAATAGGCTTCATTCGCGAGCGGCGACATGTGCGGCGCGAGCGAAAAGCCTTGCGGCGCAAGGCTTCCCTTGCAGGAACCGCCGGTCCTCGGCGGGAGACGCCTCGGACACTAGGCCTGTGGGCCGTCGCCGCCATTAAAGATGCAGACGGTTCCTGTGAAGCTCAAAAAAGTGACGCAGTCACTTTTTTGACAATCTCAAGGGCCGGTCCACCGGACCGGCCCTTGCCTGTTTACCTGGTGATGGGGAAATAGATTTCGGTCACATACGCGCTTGGCAGTACGTTGCTTTCGCATCCCTTAATGTATAACTCGAAGGGAGGACCGGATACGGTATACCCTTCGCCTTCCATCCACTCGGCCAGCGCCGTATAGCACTGCGAAAAATCGTCGTAAGGGCCAATGTGCGTCGCAAAGCAGCACAGTCCCGGGGCAAACGTGCGCACATGCTCGCCGCTTCCCGAATCAACCTCGACGCCGACCTCGATATCGGAACATTCCCTGTCGAATTCCTCATCGTGATAGATGGAAAGGAAAGGCCCGCACGGTTTCAGGCCGCGCTTCCCCAGGCCGGCGCAAAGGTCGCCGAACGCCGCGCCAAAATCCTTGATTCCCATCTTCCTTCTGAGCGTACAAATTGTTTTTGGCTGCATTGTAACCGTTTTTACGGTATAAGCTTCATTCATAAATGTTCCACACCTTTCAATTTTTTCGATATCCTGTTTCATCGCGCGCAGGACGCTTTGCTGCTCGGCGATCTCTCGGGCGATCTCCTCTTGCTTGCTCCGGATGCTCGCGGCGAGATACTCGGCATCGTTTTTAGCGAGTATCGCCGCTATTTCCGGCAGGGAGAACCGGTACTGCTTGAGCCTGGATATCAACAGTATCTCCCGAAGCTGCGGAACTTCGTAATACCGGTAGCCGTTTTCCCCGTTTACGCGGCCGGGCTTAAACAGGCCGATCTGGTCGTAGTAGCGCAGCGTTTTGACCGATACCCGGCAGATGCCTGAGAATTCCCCTATGGTAAGCATTTCATCACCGCCCGGATCAATTTAGAACATGTTCTTGTGCTGAGTATAATCGTTCCAGTAAGGGGAGAGTCAAGGGCTCCCGGCAAATTTTTTCTTCCCTGTATCCAGCCTTTTTATTGGAGTAAAACGGCCGGACTCCCAATCGTGTTTCTGTTCGCGCGGTACCGTTATCCAATGGCTTTTTATGTGCATATATATAAGTCAAAGGCAGTCGCGCATACGCACGTACGCAGCAAAGGAGAGCATAGAATGCGCATAGATTCGACGGCGGACAAAACCGCGGTTTCCCCGCTGGTGAGCATCGTGGTGCTCGCCTATAACCATCTGGAGGAGTATACCCGGCAGTGCATCGAAAGCATATACCGCTATACGTCGCATATCGATTTTGAGCTGATCACCGTCAACAACGGGTCGACGGACGGAACAAAGGAATATTTCGACAGCCTGCCCAACGCAAAAAAAATAAGTTTCCCGGAAAATATCGGCGTATGCAAGGCCTTTAATCAGGGTTTCCGCGTTGCCGAGGGGAAATATATCATGAATGTCAGCAATGACATTGTAGCGACCACCCGCTGGCTCGACAATCTCCTGATTTGTATGGAAACCGATCCGAAGGTCGGCATGGCGGTGCCGATATGCGACGCCTCCTGCAACTATCAGCAGATTTCCCTGCCCTACCAGACGATGGACGAAATGCAGGCCGCCGCTGAACGCTATAATGTAAGCAATCCCGGCCTGTGGGAGGAGCGGCTGAAGCTTTCGACCTACGCCGCGATCTACAGGGGCGGGCTTTTTAAATCCCTGGGCGGGTTTGACGAGGATTTCAACCCCGGCTGTTACGATGACGACGCGATCTGCTTCACAATCCGAAGATTGGGTTACAAGGTCATTTTAGCGAAGGATGCTTTTGTGCACCACTTCGGCGCCCGGACATTCAACGAGGAATATGCAAAGGACAGGACGCTGCAAATGCGAAACAAGCGCCTGTTTGTAAGAAAATTCGGGGTAGACCCCTATGTGGCCGGGTTGATCGACTACAATGTGCTGGACATTTTGACATTTGGCGGCGGGGACGATATCAATATTTTAGGTATCGGCAAATCCTATGGCACAACGGTGCTGCAGCTGAAAAACGCCTGCAAGAGCCACGGCAGTAAAAATGTCCGCCTTTACTACCTTTCGGAACAGCCCTACAATATGGTTGAATTGCAAACCATATGCGAAGAGGCCGCGTATGCCTCCATTGAGGATGTGGAACGCCATTTCGGAAGCAGGTCGTATCACTATATTGTCGTGGAAAGCGGCTCGCAGGATATTCAGAACAGGGAGGCCTTCTTTTCATCGCTGTACGGCCTGTTAATGCCCGGCGGCCAAATCGTCTGCACGGCCGCAAATCAGACCATACTCTATCAGATCATGGGCATCTTTTCGCGTTTGGGCGCAGGGTTTGACAGCCAGTCGAACTACTACTATTTGTGTTTTTCAAAGCCGAAATGAATTTCGAATTATTTATATTCGCGCTATTATCTCTATTAAATATTCTTTATAATGCTTCAATTCCTAAGTAAAAAATGCCGCGAACAATTATTTGCTCGATTTTTGTGAATTTTATTGGTTCCGGAAGGTGAAAAAAATCGCACATCTATTAATTGTTCAATCGCGTTCAACCGCCCAATATTCGGCTCTTTTTGAAATACACGATTGAATTAAAACTAAAAAATTGGCAATAAATATAATTAATTTAAATAATTCCACACACTTATTTTCAGCTATTGCCGCAAACAATTCACCCGCAATATTGCCCAACATACTTTACCTGTCCTTATAGCGAATTAAAACAAATAATTCAGCTATCATATTTCAGCGTTTAATTATTTAGATACGATGCAAATTTTTTAAACTTGTTTCTCTTGCCCACAATTCCCCGATGAAGCGATCTTGGGGCCTGTGTATTCATCGCTTACATGATGCCGGCCGCACCTGAAAAAAATATCGATCATTTTCGTAAAAACCGCTTGACATTAGCGGGAAACACGCCATATATTTAACTTAGTTAAAATAATTGAACTAAGTTAAATAACACGGAGGCCGTATGAAGCAAACAAAAAAAGAACGTACCCAGAATGAACTCATGCAGGCTGCAAAAGGGATCATCCATGATAAGGGGTATGAAGCCGTTACCGTTCGATATTTGGCCGAAGTAACAGGCTATTCGTATACCAATCTTTATTACTATTTTAAGGACCTGAATGCGCTGTTATGGGCATTGCGCCTTGATATGGTAGAGGATATGATTGCCGAGCTGGATACCGTTCCCTATACCAATGAAGACCCTGTAGAAGAAATCCTGGGCGCTTTCTTCTGCTATGCGGAGTTTTTTTTAAAACACCCGAATGTTTTTCGTTTTTTCTACTTCTATCCATTTGTCCAACCGGAAGGAGATGACAGCTATCAAAAGCTCGAGGAACGATTTGGCCGTATGTGGCAGACCTCGTTTTTTCGATTAACGCAGGAAGGTATTATTTATACCGATGATATTGAAGTTGTTGCAAAGACGATGATCTATGCCCTGCAGGGAATGATTATGCTCAGCCTGTCTTCCAATGGGGCCTTGGAGCAAGAAAGTATCAAAAGGGAACTTGCGAAAATTACAAAGTATTTATTTAAAAAATAGAAAGATTTTTCAGGAGGTAATATTCATGATTCAAGGTTTCAAAATCAACTTTCAGCCGCTTTATCGCGTTGCCTGGTATTTGACTTTAGTGATGCTCATTCTGATACCCATGCAGATCATTGTCTATGTGATCGCACCGCCACCGGACACTGTGAAAGGGTTATTTGAACTCTATCGGCAAAATGCATTTTTAGGGCTGCTGAGCCTGGATTTTCTGTATCTGTTTAATAACCTCATCATCGTTGTGATCTATTTGGCCCTTTTTGTCCTCCTATATCGGGAAAAACCCGTTACCGTTCTTTTGGCGCTTATACTGGGCTTGATCGGTATTGCCTGTTATTATCCATCCAATCCGGCATTTGAAATGCTGACCTTAAGTAATCAGTATTTTCAGGCGCTGGCTGAGCAGCAAATCATTTATCTTGCGGCCGGCGAGGCCCTGATGGCAGGGTATACAGGTACCGCGTTTGATGTCTACTATGTATTGAGCACCATATGCCTCTTACTATTCGCCTACGCATTAATAAAAAGCCCCAAATTTAAAAAATCGGTTGGTTTGTGGGGATTGGTCTCCGGATTTTTCATGATAATCCCGTCTTCGGCCGGTGTATTAGGTATGATATTTTCTTTGCTGTCCCTGATACCCTGGGTGGTGTTTATTGCATTGCTGATGACGCATTTTAAGAAATACGCCGCCGATACCGCGTTTCACCTGAACGCGGCATAAGGAGCCTTTTTAGCAAGGAAAGTAGTTGCTGTAACGCATGGCGTCTATAATCACCTAAATCGATGGCAAGTCAGGTGATTATAGATGCCGCTGGTTTTCGTAGCTATATACTCTTCTGCACGGACATCTACGGCAAATGCTGCCGGCAGGGGTTGCCGGACGCCATCTTAATCAAGGGGTGTGTCATTCAGGTCACAGGAGCAAAAATCGATTATCTTTGGACATTTTCTTCTCCGATAAGGTTCTCGGCCACATTGGTTACGATAATTTTGCGGGTTTTTGAAAATTCGGTAGGAGAAACTCCGATGTACTTCTTAAAAACGCTGCAGAAATACTTATAGTCATAAAATCCCGTTAAATCCGAAACCTCGTATACCCGATAAATCCCCTTATTGAGCAATTCAATCGCCTTTTGCAGCCTGAAGCGATTGAGCATATCATGAAAAGTCAGGCCGGTATCGTCCTTAAACTTTCTGCTTAAATAGCTGTTGCTTATTCCCAGTTCCTCGGCAACGGAGTCTATGCTTATTTTTTTAGCATAATTCTTTTTGATTTGGTCCAACACTTCAACCGTATATATGCTTACAGCATTGGAATAATCCGTATATATTTTGAGGCTGTCGAGCTTCAGTGCGCTCATATCCTTTGTCTTTTCCAATATTTCGTTATATATCTTCCCTTCTTCAATTTCACCTTTAATCCGGCTGATGAGTTCCCTCAGCTTCCGTTCGTCAACGGGTTTTAAAAGATACTCGGTTACGTTGAGCGAGATCGCCTTTTGCGCATAATCGAATTCGGAAAAGCTCGTCAGGATAACGCTTTTGAAAGAACAATGCTTATTCGCCTCCTCCAGCATCTCGATTCCGTTCATCACCGGCATCTTGATATCGGTAAAAACGACATCAGGGCAAAGGCTCCGTATCATGCGCAGCCCCTCACGGCCATTGGGCGCCGAGCCTATTACCACGCAATCCATATACAGCCAGTCAATCGTATGCGCAAATCCATTGCGTATGATATCCTCATCTTCAACAATGACTACTTTGAGCAAGGTCACCACCTCCTTTACACTGAGGCATTCTTATTTTTATAACCGTGCCTCTGTTCTTTTCACCGTTTATTTGGATGCCGTAATCCTTCCCATACATCAGCCTGATTCTCCGCTGCACGTTATAAAGCCCGATGTGCAATGATTTGTTTTCCTCACTATTGAGCAATGTCCGTATGTTTTCGAGTTCTTCCGGTGACATGCTTATGCCGTTATCACGAATACATATTTCTAGATCGCTACCAGAAAAATACGCATTGATATCGACAATGAGCTTTTGATCGTTCTTTAGGGCGTACTTGAAAGCGTTTTCTATAATGGGCTGAATAATCAGTTTGGGTATGACACAGTCCTCCACGCCTTTGTCAAGTACGATGTTGTATTCAAACAAATTATTCAGCCGGTATTTTTGAATCTGCAGATAGTTCTTTGTATACTCTAGATCCTCAAGGAGGGTCACATGGCTTTTCTCATTGTTGATGCTGTACCGCAGCAATGCGGATAAGCTTAAAACCATCTGACAGGCAATCATTGGTTTAAGCTGTATCATATACCGGATGGTTTCTAAAGTATTGAACAAAAAATGCGGGTTGAACTGCGATTCGAGCTGTTTGATCTCAGCAATTGCATGCCTCTGTATGATCTCGGAATTCACATTGATCAAATGCTTGATATCATTGAGCATTTTGTTATACGCGTCCCCAATAATCCTGAATTCATCATTCGTATCGATTTGCAGGGTCGTATCAAGATCCCCCTCCTGTACTCCTTTTATCCTTTCAACGATTATATCCATTACCTTTGTCTTTTGTATGGCAATGCGTTTGGCGGATTTCACCATGATAAACGTAAGTATACAGAATAAGACGGTCAGAAAAGCGCCGACATATAAAAAGGCGGAATTCACAACGCCGGTATAAGTAATGCTGAAAAGGTACAGACGATTGTCGAAAAAATCTCTTTGCCGAACATAATTAAAATCGTTCAGATTCGGAAAGGACCGGTCGTCACGCCGCAAAAGGACGGCCAGTTTGCCAAAATCGTCGGAGAATTTGTGGTTGGTTGTAATGGCGATATTATAGTTTTGATCGGTAATTAAAATATCATTTGAAGTATGCATATTAATCACCTGCATGAGATCATGGTAGCGCAGGTCTAAAGTAATATAACCGACCACTTCCCCGTCCCTTTCTATGGCGGTACCCATAATAATAGGCGACAACGTAGAATCCCGGTTCCCCAGCTTTGTAATGTCGATGGATATTGCTTTGGGATCATCCCTTATCAATTTTATAATTCCATAATCCTCCATATAGGCCGATTCGGCGTACCACGGTGAATTCGTCGTATTGCTTAAGAGAATCTTCAGCTCTTTATCCAGCACAAAGAAATTGCACCCTGTCTCGGACGTATTCGAGGATGCATAAAACTCTTCGTATAAGCCGATTTCCGGTTCCTCACCCGCAAAAAGCGCATCCAGGCGGGTATCGTTTTTCATTCTTTCCAGATCGTTCGAATATGAAGAGTATACCGTGTTTAGGGCATGCGTGATTTTCGCGTTGCCGTCACTCGCATGGCTGAATATCGCCAAATACCATACAAAAAACAAAACTGCGTATATAACGAGGGAAAAACAGATCATAGGCGTCAGCGCATACAGCAAGAAAGCCCGCCTTAACTGATTTTTAAAGTTTTGACTTCTTTCCCCTTGCATCACAATGCCTCAACGCCTTATGATCCTATAGATTGATGTCCTTTTTCCCCGATATTTTGAAGAATATTAACAGTGATATGATCGTGGTCACGGTCAATATAGCCGAAAGCGCAGCCGCCGTACCATAGCTCGCCCGGATAACCTCCGTATAGATCGCTACGGACATCGTTTTCGTATTGGCCGTATAAAGTATTACGGAGGAACTCAGTTCGTTGATTACGGTTATCCAACTCAATATTGCGCCCGCAAATACGCCGGGCAGCATCATCGCCGCTGTAATCCGAAAAAATGTCTTTACCGGGGGACACCCCAGGCTGATCGAGGCTTCCTCTAAGCTCGGACTGATTTGATAGAGTATCGCGGCACTTGATCGGAGCGTATATGGTAATCTCCTGATTACAAATGATATGATCATTATAGCACAGGTTCCGCTCAGCAATAAAGGCTTTTGGTTAAAACTGAGCAGCAGCGTGATCCCCAATACGGACCCCGGTATGATATACGGAAACATCGTCAAGGTGTCGAGCAGATTTGTAAACAGATTTTTGCGCCTTGCCGCAAGGTACGCAATGAACATGCCCAGCAGCAATATAAAGAATAAAGCGACGAGGCCGAACAAATAAGTATTGGATATTGCGCCGGACAATTTATCGAATACGACTTCATAGCTTTTCAGCGAGAATTCGCTGGTGAACATTGAACCCTTTGTGTTAAGGAATGAAGTATAGGTCACCGTCAACTGCGGAATAATCGCAAGAAACACGACGATGAATATAAATGCATAGGAAATGAATGCCTTTATTCCGGATATCGGCTTTGGCTTCATGGGCCGAAGCGAGCTCATGGTGAATGATTTCTTATTGATAATATGCTTCTGTATAAAAAACAGAAATGCGATAATAACCACCATAATGGACGCTATTGCGGCCGCGAAGTTTGCCTTCCCGCCGACTTCACTGATAAACTCGGAATATATCAGAACCGGCATTACTTGAAATCCTTCTCCAATGAGCATCGGCGTGCCGAAATCCGCAAGAGAATTCATGAACACAAGCAGACTGCCGCCCAGCATAGTAGGGAGTATGAGCGGCATAACGATATTCACAAGCTTTTTTACGGGCTTGCACCCCAAGCTTTCTGCCGCTTCGATCAAAGAAACATCGATTTTCTTGAGCGCACCGGATACGTACAGGTATATGAACGGAAACAGCTTCAGAGTAAAAACGAGCACGATACCGCCGAACCCGTATATTGTCGGCGCCGTGATACCCAGAAATTCCGATGCAAATTTGGTAATGAGACCGCTTCTTCCCGCGAGCAATATCCATGAATACGCGCCAATGAACGGAGGGGACAGCATAGAAATAATAACAAGAACTTCTATGGGGCGTTTCCCTTTTATTTTATATTGGGTGGTGATCCAGGCAAGCATCGTCCCGATTATGGTAGAGAGCAGCGTAACGCATGTTGAAACCATAAACGAGTTAAGCAGCGTTTGATAGTAATATTTTCTTTCAAAGAACTTTGCAAAATTGCTCAGTGAAAAGGCCCCGGTGGAGGTGCTGCGAAATCCGCTCAAAATCAGGGAGAACACCGGGTAAACCAGAAACAATACAAATAAGAGCCCAATGCAAAGCGTGACGATATTCCAAAAATCCATCTTTTGCTTCAGTCTGCTCATCATATACCGGACTCCTTGAGAAGGTTTTCTCTCCCATCCTCGGTAAAAACATTCATTTTGCCGGCGTTGACGCCAAGACAAATGCTTTCGCCCGGTTCATAAAGCCGCCTGCAGCTCCCTATATCCTGGCAAAACTCGGCGGACGCAACGGTATCGAAGGAACGGAAATCGACTGGATCGATGACGTAGTTTACGTACTTTCCCAGGAATGTTTTGTTTTTTATACGGGCGGTAACGCCGCTTTCGGAAACATAAAATTCTTCCGGCCTGATGCTCACAATGACTTGTTGCCCATGAACAGCCTTATCGCACAAATTCGCCGTTTTGATCCTAAAATGATCCGAAAATACGACATATGCCTGGCCTTCTTCCAAAGACAAAGTCGCTTTGAAAAGATTGGAATGCCCGATAAAGGACGCAACGAAAACATTCTTCGGCCGGGTATAGATGGTCTCGGGCTTGCCAATCTGCTGTATCACACCATCCTTCATGACGGCGATTCGGTCGGAAATAGCCAGTGCCTCCTCCTGGTCATGGGTCACGTATACAGTTGTGATGCCGACGGTTCTTTGTATTTCTCTTATTGCGCTTCGCATTTCAATGCGCAGCTTTGCATCCAGATTGGACAGCGGTTCATCCATCAATAAAACACATGGATGGATTACGATCGCCCGCGCCAGGGCGATTCGCTGCTGCTGTCCGCCTGAAAGATTTTCAGGCAATCTGTCCTGATAATCGCCGATCTGTACAATTTCCAGTATGGCATCGACCTTTTTCTTTATCTCACTATGGGGAAGCTTTCTAAGCTTCAGTCCATATTCGATATTCTGACGCAGGGTCATATGTGGAAATATGGCATAGTTTTGAAAAACCATTCCGATATTCCTTTTAAAGGCGGGGATATCGTTGATAACCTGGCCGTCAAAGCTGATCGTTCCTTCTTCCACACCATAGAAACCTGCAATCATCCGCAGCAGCGTGGTTTTCCCGCATCCTGACGGGCCAAGCAATGTAAAAAACTCGCCGTTGTCAATATGTGCGGACAGATCGGAAATCACCGTTGTTTTACCAAATCTTTTGCTTATACGACAAATATCGATTGCGATGCTCATTGTTTTACTCCACAAAATACAGAATGGGCCTGCCTGCAAAATCAAGCTGTACAGGCAGGCCTAAAAAAGGCGTTTAGTTGCTCGTAAATATATCTGCGAATTTCTCAATCCATGCTTCCTTGTTTGCGATTACCAGCTCGGGATCGTCGAAAATGAGATTGATCTCACTCAAATCCTTCAAACCCTGTGCAGGAGGGACGTCGTTTCTTATGGAGCGTCTGTTGAGCTGGTTCACGATCAGCGTCTGAATCTCTTTGTTGGTGCAAAAATCGATGAACTTCCTGGCGTTTTCAATATTTTTCGCCCCTTTGATGATCTGGACGCAGTCAGGCTTGGATATCACGCCCTCCGACATATAGACGACGCTGACTGGCGCACCGGATGCCACATATTTCGCTGCGCCTTCTTCGAACGTAAGGCCTACGGTATATTCGCCGTCCGCGACTCCTTTATAGACCGCGGATGAGCCTGAAAGCAGCTTGCCGTCCAAATTTGTGCAAAGCGCCTGCACGTAGCCCCATCCATTATCAGGATTGCCCTTGCCCATGGCATAAAGCATATTGACTACATGTTCAAAGGACGAAGACGACTTGGCGGGATCGGCAAAAGCGATCTTGCCCTTTAATTCAGGGTTCAGAAGATCCTCATAGCTTTCAACTTTAATGTCGCCTATCAGGTTCGTGTTGACCATGATTACGCTTGGAATATAGGTGAATCTGGTGATATTGCCGTCTATGTTCTTGCATTCCTCAATGACCGCGTCTTCGTTCGCGGATACATAAGGCTCGAACAGATCCTTTTTCGGCTCCATGGTCGAAAGTGAGCCGCCCCAAAAAACATCTCCTAAAGGATTGGATTCCTCCGCTTCTACCCTCTTGAGCAGTTCGCCGGTACCGGCAGCAATCACTTCCACCGTAATGCCGGTCTGTTTTTCGAATTCGCTCACTATTGGGTCGATGAACTCGAGTGGATGCGGGCAATAAATGACGAGTTCCTTGCTTTCAGCCGTTTGGGCCGGCTGCGTTTCCTCGGCAGGCGGCGGGACGGCATCCGTCGGATTTGACTCCGCCGGTGTGCCCGGAGAAGCAGCCGGTGTCACTTCCGTGGCGCAAGCTGCAATGGAAAAAAGCATAACCAATGAAAGAAAACACACAAATACAGTCTTCATTTGCCTACACTCCTTTTGATCTGTTTTCTTTATCATATTGTTATAACAATTTCTGGGCAATCCGAAAAATCCGCATATTTGTCAGCAAAAATGAACAAAACGGAATTTCATCAGAAAATGGCAAAAAGCGTTTTGCGCCAGACGCAAAAATTGGATCAATTCAGCCGTTACCCGGCCGAAGGTGATAAAATCACGGTGACGCCTTCCCATCAAGGCTATACTACAACAAACGGGAAAGAAGCGAAAAACATGGAGCGTAAAATCGCAAAGAAAATATGGCTTCGATACTTGCCCATGGTAATCTTTACGGTTATTGGTACAGCGGGCGGGTATCTGTATTATCATTTTATCGGATGTGCCAGCGGAACTTGTGCCATCACGTCCAACCCTTATATTTCCGCCGTCTATGGTGGCGTACTGGGTTTATTGACCGGCGCGATCATAACGCCTATAAAAAAGAGGCAGCATAAGGAAAGAAATCACCAATAATGTCGTTTTCTCCAGTGTCACGGCAGCCATGAAATACAGCCTCCAATCGGGAGGGACAAATGGTGAAAGCGCGCATCGACATGATGCAAGCAGAAAAAGAAGAGCACATTATTGATCTGCTTCCATACCTAAAAGGCCGGAAGCCCTCCAGAACTTCTGGATGTTTAGACCATCGACAAAGTCCTGTGGACTTTGTCGATGGGTTTTTGGTGGGTTAAAATGCCGCTCATGCGGCATTTTTCCGCCGATTTGACGCACAAAGACGCTGCGATGTCAAATCGGATTAAAAGTGGGGGTATTCTACTCCGCCACACCCCCATGGAGAGGGTTTATCGATACTCTGAACCTCCAGAACTTCTGGAGGTTTCTTTGTATCCAGCCTACGGCCTTATTTGAGAAGTTAGGTAAAAAGATGCCAATACATCAGTCTTTGTCTAGAAATGTAGCATGTTTTCAGTGTCCTCCATAGAATACTGCGAACCAAAAAATGGAAGGGGTTAGCAAAGTGAACGTTAAAGAGAACCCGCATATGGGTCCGTGGATGAATGCCCCCGGGACAATGTTACCCTGATATACCATGCCCGGAGTGGAACAGTGTCCGTTTCCCAAGAAGCGTAATTGCCTTTTGAGGGCATTGGCAGATACAACGGTAGCACATGGTACACTGATTACCGGGAACGGGCTTTCTATCACGCATTGTGATATTTTTCATCGGACATAGTTCTGCACATTGGCCGCAACCTACGCAAGCGGCGCTGATTTTGAGCTGGTCAGAATGATGTAGCGTTTTGCCATAAAACCAAAGCCGCTGTCCGAATAACCCGGTAATGTGATGGAAGAACCCCAAGCCTTCTTTTGGGTACTTGCCAGCCTTGATACTGGCGGCAATAGCTTCAGTCTTTTTATCCGCTGCCAACACAATCTGCTTGTTTTTCTCCAACGGTTTCTTCAACAACTTCACATCGCATACCGAATCCGGCATACGGATATGCAACCCGCCAATGATTTTCGCACCGTATTTTTTTAACAGCCTTGCCGTACAGCCCGTACCGTCGCCGCTGAACGCGCCCATCGTTGCCACGCAGAGAACCTTTTTATCTTGCCAAAGGTCAGCATGATTTTTGATGAAATCTCGAACCATCACCGGCGCATTGGAAAACTGAACTGGGTATGCCAGCACGATTATTCCGTTCTCTTTAATAGCCGCAACTGCTCTATCCTCCTCTATCGGAAGGGTCTGAGCCTGTTCATCAAGAAGATGAACAAGTCTCTGCGTGCAACGCTTGGTGTTGCCCGTGCCGCTCAAATAAATCCCAACCATCTATTTAACCTCGCTCCCCAAATTTTTGACCGTAATCTTTCCGATTGCGTCTTTGCCGGTAATTCGTATCACATACTCATCCGTTTCAGAAACGGCAACAGTGAATATGCCGGACTGCAAATCGTTTCCCGTATAGGGTTCGCTGCCGTTTTTGCCGCTGACCATAAGGGCGATCTCTCCACTTTCACGGGCAACTTCAATTTGCAACACATCATCCCTGTTCAAAGACAACTCGCACTTGTTTTTTGCGCTCCATTCTTTGAAATCCATTGTGAATCCTGTCCCATTTGGATTTTCAAGGATCACAATACTGCCTTTTGTCGCGGTGCAAGCCGTGAGCGCTATAATAATGGCAATTACCAGTGGCAGAAAAATAACCGGATTCATATTCTGAACACACCTCATTCCTGCGTTTTGTTTTCTGAAAAGCATGACAATACCTCCTCCGCAAACATGAGCCTTGTAAGAAATATCTCTAAACGAGCCGGTTCGTGCTTCATTACTTATCACCTCACCATAAAAAAATCAGCTGTATTTCAGGCTTATTGCTATCATAGCATTCGAACCTGTCATACAGCTGATTTGAATCTTAAATCTACCATAAATCGCGGGAATCGTAATTCTGAAGGTGCTGCCCTTGTTGCCATCGGAGCACAGTGCCAAATCCCCGCCCATGCGATCTGGCGCACTGAATGTAGGTCATTTCGCCAGTTTTAATCGCTGTTACTTATGCAATTTACAAATCCCTTCTCAAGAGTTGAAATCAGCAGTTATGATCATACGGTATTATGGCTGATGCCAGCAAAGCAATGGAGAAAATAAGTGCCGCGCCTCCAAGCCATATCGACAAAATCGGGAAGACCGAGGTCAAAAACAGGTACTTCTGGCAAGCGCACCAAATCAGGATGCCGAGCAGAAGCAACGCTATCACGGCCCGGAATGGCTTCACACCAAAGCGCTTTTGCCGGTAAAAAGCTGTAATTGTTCTTAAAACGATCAGCAGACTTGCGGAGAGCAGCATGCCGATTACCGTACTCAGTCCATAATGCCCCCAGATAATCCTCCCCATGCCGATGGACGGGAACGATCTCCACCATGCCCAATCACTGAGTACATAGGCGATAAACGGCCAGCTTCTTTGGCTGTTTGTGAGGATCACGATGGCGTCGCCCGTTTCCGGTACAGCCTGAAAATGCGTCATGATACCGTTGCCCTGACCGCCGTGGGAAACGCTGCGTAAACCGTTCGGCAGCGTTTCGAGATAGTGCCCAAGACCGTACGCTTCAAACGCCAGACCGTAAATCCCAATTTTGCGGCTCTCAGGCAGATACATCCGGCCAATGCTCTGAGCACTTAGCACAGGGTTCTCTTTTAAGCCCGCTTGGGCAAACCGGGCGATATCCTCTACCGTAGCAAACAAGCCGCCCGCCGCCTTTTCGGGATAGAGATAAACCGGAATCGGCTTTCCGCCGAGGTTATATGCCGTGGGCGGGTAGGGCATCATACTATCGTCCACCGTGTAGGCCGCGCTTTTCATACCCAGCGGAAGGAATACCTCCGTGCGCATATATTCCGAAAAGTCCTGCCCCGTAGCCTCCTCGATAAGTAGCTCCAGAAGATGGAAGCCTACGTTTGAGTAGGTAAATCCCGTCCCCGGTTCCCGCATTAAAACCGCCTCCTGCGTGAGCCGCTCTCTAAGCGAGGGCATTTTTTCTCCCGGTGAAAAGACGTAGGTGAAATCACCCAACGGCATTCCGGCGGTATGGCTCAAAAGCCGGCGTATCGTAACCTGTTCCACCGGATAGCCCGATGGCGGGAATTTCCAGCTTTTCAGGTACCGCGACAATGGAGCGTCCATGTCTACTAAACCCTTCTCTACAAGCCTCATAACCCCCAATGCGGTAACGGATTTTGTAATGGATTGAACGCTCATGGGGGTATCGACCGTCAGCGCCCTGCCGCTTGCCACATCCGCGTAACCAAAGCTTTGCGTCCATACGATTTCGTGACCACGCACAAGCGCGACGTTGCAGCCGGGAATCTGATACAGCTTCATCAGCGCGGGGATGCGCTCGTTCATATGCGTCCGAAAATCTTCCAAGGAGGCATTGGCATATATATTTCGCTTGATTCGCAGGCTGCCGGAAAGCAGCGTCGCAAGAAAACCGATAAACAGGGATAAAACTATAAACCATATCCACATCCTGCGGCCTCCAAATATTTCTGTGTTTTTCATTTTCATACCTCCTTGGGTTACACGTTCCGTGTATTCCATTCCATGCGCTTCAGCCGCCATAGAGTGAGAAGCGGCATCAAAACAATAAGCAGCATCGTCACGGCCAGTGGAATTAACAGCGATGATGCGGCTGCCGGTATCAGCTTTTGGGCCTCAACCAGCAAACCGGAGGGTGTCCACTCGGGTATGCAGAGCAGGGATGAGATAAAATGCAGCCCGAACGCTGTCGCCAGCGTCAAACAACCGGCAGGGATCGGTTTTTTCAGTAAAGCGCCCCACATCATCAAGCAGGAGAGCAAAAGCAGCATATAAATCCCCTGCAACAGTCCACCGTATAGAATGGGAAGAATCCCGATCTCAAAGCCAAAGAGAAGCCCCGCATACCCATAATCGGCAAGCAGCGCAAGAATGGGAACCATGATCAGCAACGCGCCAAAAACCAGCAGCTTCGCACCGATCATCCGCCCAAACCGTTTTCCAGAGCATAGGGGCAGCACCCATGTGTTTCCCCGGATCTCAGCCGCCGTAAGGCCGCACAGCGTAAAGGAGATGATGAGTGTTCCGATTTGAAACACATCGTCCATATAGTTGCGAACACAGTCGAGCTGAGTCATACCCGTTAGGCTGCTGATGGCCTGCGAGGCTTCTCCGGAAAGCTGACTGGAGAGAACCATTGGAAGCACCACCTTGAGCATCACTGGCGTCAGCAGCGCAAAAAACAGGAAGCTCGCAAGCAGGATAAGCACCCGCCCGCTCCTTATGGCATAGTGCAGTTCTTTGATGATCTCATCTTTCATTTTGCGTTCACCCCCTGTAGAAATAAATCCTCTAACCGCGCCTTGCGCAGAGAAAAAGACTCTACAGCAATCTCGTGTTCTGCCAAGAACCGCATCACCGAAACGGAAACTGTGCTGTCTGCCGCTTTGACAGTGAAGGAGGTCTCTAATTTCGTTACGGACACGACGCCCGTAAGCCGCTCCAGCGCATCCAGCATATTGGGTTCCACAGCGTAGGCGGGAGTGATGTCAAAAATCGACTGCATGGTCTCTTTTTGAAGCTGCGCAAGCGGCTTTTCAAACACCATTTGTCCTGCATCGATCATACCGACCGTATCGCAGACACGCTCGACGTCGTCTAAAATGTGCGTGGAAAATAAAATGGTTTTGCCCATGCTTTTCAGGTCTTTAATCAGGCGGAGCACTTCGCTTCTTCCCTCCGGGTCAAGGGCCGAGGACGGCTCGTCAAGAATGAGAAGCTCAGGGTTCCGTATGAGAGCGGCGCCGATGCCCAGCCGCTGTTTCATGCCGCGGGAGAACCCGCCCACGCGGCGATTCTGAGCCTCCACAAGCCCGGTCCACCGAAGTATCTCCCGAGTGCGTTCGGTGCTTCGTGTGCCGGACAAATAAACAAGGGTTTCACGCGCAGTCATCCACGGATAGAATTTGGGTTCCTCGGGAAGGTAGCCTATATTCAAGTCTCCGGGATGCGCAAGCCTTGCGACATCATTTCCGTTCACAACACATTCGCCCTGCACAGCATGGGATAGACCGGCGAGAATGTTCATGGTAGTGGTTTTCCCCGCGCCATTCTGACCGACAAAACCGTAGACCTCACCGGCATTCACCTGCATATCCAGCCCTTTTAATGCCTGAAAGCCTTTGAATTCCTTTGTAAGCCCCTTTGCCGTAATCATTTGAATTCCTTCTTTCTTCCAGCCAGAAGGAAAATGACCGGGCCGATCATGCTGACAAACAGGCAGATAAAAAGCCACGCCCACCGGTTTAGGTTTGCAACGCCTTCCTTGAAGATTTTGATCCCACAGTACACGGCCAAGGATATCTGAAGGAAAACAAGCGGGGAGAGTATTAAAAGCGTTTCTTTCGTGAGCATAAATTCATTCATGACATAAATCCTCTCATTTGGTTTGATTCCATGTTTAGTATAGAAGGATAAACGGTGATATGATAAGTGACTGGAGTCATGCTTCAGGTAACAAAAAAACGGGAGCCGCGCCCCCGTCCCAAAAGTTAAACCCATTAGAACCCCAATTCTTTGAAATGCAATATGGCGTTCGCCCGGTCGGCGATTCCTGCCTTGCTGTATATCTGGCTGACATAATTCTTAACGGTGCCGACAGTCAGAAAAAGCGTCTGCGCGATTTCCTGATTGCTTTCCCCCTGCATCAGCAACCGGATGATCTCCTGCTCCCGCGGCGTAAAGTCCGAAAGCGACGGTTCCGGTCGCCCTTGCCGATGGATATGCTTTGTGATTTTTGCGGCGATATTGCCCGGCAGAATCACGCTTCCCCGAACGGCGTCCCGGATGGCTTCCGCCAGCTTCGCCCCGCTGATATCTTTAAGGAGATACCCCGAAGCGCCGTAGGTGATGGCGCCAAGTATGCTTTCGTCATCGTCAAAGGTGGTCAGCACCAAAACGGCTGTTTCGGGAACATCCCGCTTGATCAGGCACGTAGCCTCAACGCCGCCCATCTGCGGCATTCGGATATCCATGAGAATGACATGAGGGCGGTGGATTTTCGACTGTTCATAAGCCTCCTCACCGTTTTTCGCTTCCGCAACCACCCGGATATCCAGATAAGTGGCAAGAAGCGCACGCAGGCCGTCCCGGATAATAGTCTGATCGTCTGCTATGAGGACAGTGATTTGGTTCATGGCGCATCCTCCTTCCCTTGCTCGGCGGGAATGGTAACGCTGACGGTAAAGCCTTCTCCCGGCGTGGTCTCTATGGACAGCGTCCCGCCGATGCTTTGTATGCGCTCCAGCATGATGTTAAACCCGGAGCCGGGTTGCACATTATCCGCCGAGCCGATGCCGTTGTCCGTAAAGGTAAGCCGGAGCTGTCCGTTATGCTCCCCAACCAGAATATCTGCGTGCGAGGCCTGCCCATGTCGGATTGCGTTTGTCGCGCACTCCTTCACCGCCGAAAGCAGGATGCCCGCTTGGAGGGGCGGCAACCCGACCGATGACTCAATGACGCTCTGAACGTCCAACCCGGTGTCCGAACGAATTTCCCGTAAAAGCTGCCCGAGGGCGGCGGCGAAGTCCGCTGTGCTTTCTGCCCTGACAGCTTTGACGGAAGCGCGAAGCTCCGAAAGCCCGCGTCGCACCTGTTCTTTCCCTTGATGGAGTTTCTGCGCCGCTTGGGGTGACTGTTTTGACAGAAGTCCTTCAGCCGCTTCTAAAGTCAGGACGGCCGCGGTGAGCGTATGCCCGACCGTATCGTGCATTTCGGCGGCAATACGGTTGCGCTCTTCGAACACAGCCAACCCCTTTAGCTGTTCGGATTGCTCTTTCACCTTGTGTAGGACGAATTTCAGTTGGCCGCTCGTCACCATCTGCTTTTTGAGCGTATAAAAGGCGACGAGGGCCAGCAAAACCACCAGCGTGTTTACAAAGAAATATCGGACAATCTGGCCCATTTCGTTCGTCGCGGACATGAGGATTGTCTTGGCCGTGCTGCCCACAAGATACGTGCCCAGCGCGGCGATTCCATATACCTTCGCTTGGGGGAGCGGGGCGTGGTTGATTGCGCTGATTCCCGCAATAATTGAAAGAAACAGATTGTCCCCGGAGATGTCTAAATATTGAATTGGGGCACAGAGCAACAGTTGCAGAACGGGTAATATAGGGCTGACCGCAAGGCGATTGCCTGCGGGGAGCAGATTGTACAGCAGCATCAAAACAAAGGATATGGCGAGAAGTGCTACCAAGAGGAAGTAAAGCGGACTCCCTGTGTTTTCCGCCAGCATATGCAGCCCCATTACCTCGTAAGCCGTCACCAGCAGGAGAAAGATGCCTCTGCGGGTGTGGGCGGCGACACTTGTGTCCACATCGGGTAGTTTTTCGCCGCTTTTAAACAGGTAAACGGCAGCCGCGGGCAGACTGAAAAAGGCGATCATTACGGCATACAGGCGGCGCTTACCCGGCGTGAGCCTTAAATCCTTCAGGCACCTTATGATATAGAAACCCTGTATGGACAGCTGGAACAAAACGCTGGGAATAAGAATCGGCAAGACCTCTCTAATCTCCATACGGCTGACCCTCCTTTCCGAGCTGAATACCCGTGAGGGCTTTTAGACGGTTTCTTTGATGTCCTCAATATGTTCCACAATGACCCAATCATCCATGTTCTTTTCCCGTGCATAAGTAAACGGCGTAATTTCCGCCACCTCCGCCACGCCCGTCAGGCACAGATACCGTTTACCGCTCCAACGCTTTTTCTGCGCGTCCGTAAGCTTCAGGCGGGGCATATGTTTCTCAATCAGGCTCTCCGATTCCTCCGGCGTCAGCTTTTCCGAATGAAACACATCCGATACGGTACCTTTGGCCACAATTCGTCCGCTGCCATCGTTTTGGAGAAAATACAGGCTGTCCCCCACGTCTACTCTGCCGTGGGGGAGCTTTCGTCCTGTCGCTCCCCGTATTACCATGGTCTGCTCGCCGGATAGCAGCCGCGGGAGCTCCTTTGCCTTTTTGTCGCAATATACAATGTGATCCATTTGTACTCCCTCCTGTGTTTATATTCCTGTGAATGAGCCGTATTGCGTGCGCATGCTTCCAATTCGATATTACGTAGTTGCATTTTTTACTGAAATAAGCCGAGAAAATACACCCCTATAAATCCTATCCTGAAATATCGTTATGTTAAGCAAAATTAACGATCATTGCCCCTTCAAAGTAAATCATTCTAAAAATGAAACTGGTAACCACTGTGGGATCCTTTCAGAGCGTGTCCGCAAGGTCCTGAGTCATGGCGTCCTTTTCAATCAGCCGCTTTAATATTTTTCTCTTGATATGCAATATATTCAAATCGCTTCCGCACGCTTTTCTTCCTCATCGTCACCATGCTCATCTCCCGTTCAAGCAAAACATGAATATGTTCATATTATATTATACTTTGTTCGAGAATGTCTGAATAGTACCGAGTGGAAAAGCGCTGGGCATGGATTACCGCAATGCCACCCCGATCCTCTATCCAGCGGACGAATTTGTCACTATCGTAACCCTTGTCCGCCAATATCAGTTTTCTTCGCAGATCAAAGGGCTCCAACAACGACTGCGCCATACAGATGTCGTTGCGGTTACCGCTGGAGAGCATAAAGCGCAATGGATTCCCAAGCCCATCTGTCACCGCATGAACCTTTATCGTCAACCCGCCCCGGCTTCGTCCGGTTTCCTCGTCATAGCGCCCTTTTTTACACCGCTGGCATGCTGATGCACTTTGATTGTAGAGCTGTCCAGCATCAACGTTGTCTCCTCTACGATATCCTGTCCCATCAAAGCGGTAAGCACCTTTTCCCATACTCCTGCCAGCGTCCACGCACGGAACCGACTGTATACACTTTGCCAAGGGCCGAAGCGTTCCGGTAGATCTCGCCACGGAATCCCTGTGTTCAGCCAATACAGGATTGCATTGAGCATCTCCTGGTTACTTTTTCCCGGACGTCCGCCTTGGGGCTTTCGTTCCGGAGGAAACAGGTCTTTGAGACTATCCCATTGTCTTTTGCTTAATTCATGTCGCTTCATGTTTCTCATTCTATCCTTGGCGCACTTTTTCTTCAAGTGTTGGGTTTTAAAACAGACTCTAGGCCTGCGGGCCGTCGCAAGCTGTGGGAGGCTAAGCGGAGACTTCCCTGCCGGGTAAGGGAGTCGAAGCCGCGTAGAGCCGTCAGTGGGGACTCCCCTGCCGGACTTGAGCAGACTTTATTATCATGGTATAGTGTTAAGGGAGAAGTTGCGTAAAATCTGGCATAAAATGCTTTGACTTGTCGAATGGTGTTGAAATGATATATTGGATTTTCTTGCTGCTTGCCATAGGGTGTGAGATAATGGGGACCGTAATGATGAAAGTTTCCAACGGGTTTACCAAACTTGTCCCGTCCATTCTTATGGCAGTTTTTTATATTCTTACGCTGCCTTTCTTTACGCTGGCATTAAAAAAGATCGATGTTGGCGTGGCTTATGCAATTTGGTCCGGGATTGGCACGGTATCCATCGCAATCATCGGATATCTGTTATTCAAAGAACAAATGCCCCCCGTTAAAATCGCTGCAATAGCAATGATAATTGCGGGCGTTGTGATGCTGAACCTCAGCGGGGTGACGCGATAGCATACGATAAGCGAGGTTTATGGTCAAGTTATGCGTCCTGAAATCATTCAATTTGAAAATGATATGCCGGTTAAAGCTTCGGTTATGAATATCGGCCAATATCCCTTGCACTGGCATGACGCTCTGGAAATTGTTTTTGTATTGGAGGGCCGGGTAACTGTCGGAATGGGGTCGGAAACACACCTGTTAAAAGAGAACGATATCGCTATCATCAATATTGACGAGATACACCGTATCGATACATGCAGTGAGGACAACAAACTATTGTTGATCCAGATCGATTCAGCCTTTTGTGAACGGATTGATCCGGATTACAAATATGCCTTCATCTACTGCTGCTCACCCTATCACGAGGCCGAAGCGCCGGAGAAGTATCATAAAATGAAGGGACATATTGCGCGATTGATTGACCAATTAAGCAAAAAGCCTTACAAAGACGCTGAAAAAGATATAAAAGAATGTCTCAAAGAGATGCTTTCTTATATGATAACCAGCTTTGATTACCTTCGCTGGGGAGCCGGAATTGAAGAATTTGATAAAAAGCAGGTGGTAAGACTCAAAAAGATGTATGAGCACATACTCAGCCATCCTGCCGGAAAACCCGCGTTTTGGGAGATGGCGGAGGAAGCCGATGTTACATTGTGCCATCTGTCTCACGACATTAAGAAAAAATTCAATCAGACATTCCAGGAATTATTGCATTACAGCCGATGCGAACACGCGGCAAGGCTGTTACTAAGCACCGATAAGCCGGTTACTGAGATTTCTGGTGAATGTGGGTTCTCCGATCCAAAATACCTCATAAAGCATTTTAAACTAAACCATCAATACACGCCCTCGCAGTTTCGGAAAATGTATCGCACAGATGGGAAGACCCTGGCTTTACAGGCCCAATATCATGATCTTTCCGATGCGCTTGCTTATCTGGCACCCTATACAAACATCTGATTTTTTTAAATATTGAAAGATTTTTTTATTTTATTAGTCAAATCACAAGATCGTCAATGAAGCTTTTTTGAAAAAAAGATAAAATGTATGCTAACTGATTCAGGAGGCTAAATCAATGAAACGGAAGCTGTTAGTATTCATTTTATCAATCATCATGGTGTTCGGGACGCTGTCCATTACGGCATACGCGGTGGATATAGGCGGCACCGAATATGATGATAATGATTTCTATAAGCTGCAGGCGTTTCTTAACCAGCCCTCGGAGATAGCGGGCCAGACAAACGGGCAGCGCATTAATATAACAGCCTATAACCCAGCCGATCCCGCGACGTGGATAGGGGTTGAATGGAACAACGACACCCCGAAGCGCGTCATGACGGTCAATGCCAGCGGTTCGTGGCGCGGCCTCGGCCTTGCCGGTTCACTGGATGTCAGCGGGTTTTCAGCCTTGACTGAACTGCTCTGTGACGGATGCGGGCTTGTTTCCCTGGATGCAAGCGATAATCCGGTTTTGACTCGATTGGACTGCAGCAATAATCAGTTAACATCGCTGGACATCAGCGCGGATGCGGCGCTGACTGAACTGCACTGCCATACCAACCAACTGACGTCACTGGATGTAAGCGCAAGTACAGCTTTGGTTTATTTGTACTGCGACAACAATCAGTTGACGTCGCTGGATGTAGGTGCAAATACGGCGCTGACCTCTCTTTCTTGTGGTGACAACCAACTATCTGCCCTGAATGTAGGCGCAAATACGGCTTTGGTTTACCTGAACTGCGAACACAACCTGCTGGCTTCGTTGGACGTAAGGGCCTTGACGGCTTTGGAAGCGCTCGATTGTTCCCACAACGACCTGACGACGCTGGATGTCGGCGCAAATCCTGCACTGCTTGAGCTTGACTGCTCCGCCAACGACCTGACGGAGTTGGACGTAAGCGCGAATACGGCATTGCAGTTTCTTTACTGCAATGACAACCGGCTGACCCTGATCAAAGCGAGTATAAACGGGTCTAATATAGAGATATGGTCTAATGGAAACGGAACTGTCGGATTGTCCGTCGACGAAGGGGGGTATGCCGTGGCAACGCCCAATGACGGCGCAACATTCGTCGGCTGGATGGGCCCGGGGGGAGGTTTTACCGAGGCAGAGTATCCAATAACCCCCGGTTCAGGGTATTATCCCCTTATGGCGTTCTTCTCCCCCTGTACCGTTATCTTCGATAAAAACGACGGGGATACGGAGGCCACACCCGCCAGCATGAACGTGGAATTGGGCGGGGTTATTGAAATGCCGCCCGAACCGCCCACCCGCGCTGGACATACCTTCGGCGGCTGGTACAGGGACAAGGAATGTACACTCCCCTGGGATCTCGCAAACGATATCGTTATGGCCAATATGACGCTGTACGCGAAGTGGATAGGGCCGGAGCCGACGCAGACTCCGCCTACATCCGAGCAGACGTCGTCACCTGCTCTTGTATTATCCATGTCGCCCTCGGACGGAAAAATCTACACAGGAGGGCGCGTCACAATAACTCCGAATATCCCGGGTGGAACCTGGCAGTATGATGAGGAACATTTTTCCCGCAGCGGGGAGACGTTTACCGGCCTGAAAGAGGGCATGGCGCGTGTGACCTATACGGTCGGGCGGCAGTCGGCTTATGTTGACGTCATGGTCTCCAGGGCGGAGTTACCGTCCACCGGGCAGGACTTTACGCCCGCGATCTGGTTGCTTGCGCTGTCAGCATGCGCCGGAGGATTGTTCCTGGTACTCAACATCCACAAGCGGAGAAAAACGTGTGTTTAGGCGAAGGTTTCGCGCAAGCAAGGGCAGAATTGTGAAAAGAATGTACGGATTCAAAGCGCGCCTGCCCGTCGTGAAGCGGGTAAACCACAGGCCGCTTTATCTGGCGCTGGGATGCCTGTCAGGCCTGTTGCTGATTGCGGCAGTTGTTGTGGGCGCCTCTATTTATAACGAGGGCGAAGCCGCCCGGCGGGAAGCACAAAAGCTCCTGGCCCAATATGAGCGGATTGCTTTTCCCGTCTTAACGGCTGCTGCGGGGGGGTATATACAACCGGAGAATGCGGACGCGGAACCAGCGGACGTCATTGAAGCCATACAAACTCTTTCGGGTTATCAAGTTATCGGTAAGCTGACCATACAAAAAATTGGCGTTGAGCTGCCCGTCATCTCGCATACAGAGCAGAAGGCCTTGGAAGTATCCGTATGCTGGTATCAGGGATCTATACCGGGTGAAACCGGAAATATGGTAATAACCGGCCACAACTACGCCAATGGAGCGCATTTCGGAAAACTGGATGAGCTGAAAGAAGGCGATTCGGTCATACTCGACGCGCCGAACGGTAAAGCCTACCGCTATGAGGTCTATGAAACGCAGGTGGTAAAACCGGATAATGCGGAAGCGCTTAATGAATATGAGGGTCAAACCGCATTAACGCTGCTTACATGCTCCAGCCACGGCAACCGCAGGCTGTTAGTACGGTGTAAGCTTGTTTTAAGGTAGCATGGAGCAAGCGAATCCCCTACCAGGTCCACCTAAGTAGCTTGTCATTGATACAATGGCAAGCTACTTTCTTTTCCTCTCGCTGGGTTTCTGAGCCTTGGCGATGATCATCTCATTGATTTCGCCTAAAATCTCCGGTGTTAACCGCTTACGAAAGTACACCATCAACGACGGGTCGAAGGGTGGCTTGCTGCCGTCATATTCCCGGTATCCGCAGAAGTATTGGAGATGCCTCTTTGGAATAGCCGACCGAGAGGGAGATCGAGTTGGTCACCAGCTGCTTCTCCACCAGTTCCAGCACCATTATATCCACCATCTCTTTCAGGAACAGGAAGGCGTCATCGGAGGAATAGTCCTCAAAAAGAATCTGGTTGTTGGAGAGGGAGTTTCTCTTGGACTTATATTCGCGGATCTCCTTGATGGTGCAGGGCTCGACGCCGCGGGCATAGTCGATGAGGTATTCCGCGTTCACACCGAATTCCTTATAAAGCAGCCGTTCGCCCAGTTGGGTTACTCCATATAAGTCATATACACCGTACTTCTCCAGCCTTTTGACAATGCCTTTGCCTATATTCCAGATGTCGGTGATAGGTCTGTGGCACCAGATGGTGCGCTTGAATTCCTCCACATCTAAAATGCCGATGTATCCGTAGCGTGCTTGGCCGTAATGTCCAATGCGACCTTTGCAAGGAACAGGTTGGGGCCGATGCCCACCGATGCACAGATGCCGGTTTCCCGTAAAACGGTATCCATTAGCATGACCGCCATCTCCCTGGGTGTTTTATAATAGAGCCCCAGGTAGGTGGTCACGTCCAGAAAGCACTCGTCGATGGAATAGACATGAATGTCCTCAGGACTGATAAATTTGAGATAAACGGAGTAGATATCCGCGGAAACCTCCATATAGCGCCTCATGTGCGGGAGGGCGGTGATATATTCCACATTCTTAGGGATCTCAAAAATACGGCAGCGGTTGGGGATACCCAGCGCTTTCATGGCAGGTGTAATGGCCAGGCAAATGGCCCCGCTTCCGCGGGCCGGATCAGCGACGACAAGGTTGGTCGCAAACGGGTCCAGACCTCTCTCGACACATTCGACGGAGGCGTAAAAGCTCTTTAGATCGATGCAAAGGTATGCCCGTTCCGGCATCCTTTCCGCCCCCTCCCAAAACTCTACTCGGCGTGAGCACGCTCTTATTCTATCCTGAAAACCAAAGCAAGACAACATCGCTTCCGGCATGATATAATTCATACTGCTGCCGCTTTTTGTGGCGGCACTTCCTTATATCATGAACAGTGAGGTTAGGCATGAACGAGAAAGAGATACGGGAGATCCGGCGCCGTTTCAGGCCGGATAAAAGCATGATCGGTAACGTATACGGTTGTTATGTCAATGAGGACAGAAAAATTGTCGCTACGTTTGAAGAATTCCTTTCCAGCATCCCGCAGGAGGAGTCAGAACGCTTTCTTTCCCTTTTGAAGAAGTCTTTGTCTGGTTCCCTCGGAAAGAATCTCGTCAATATAGAGTTCAGCGCCAAACAGGTGATGGATAGCGACGAGCATAAGCTTCTGTCCATGCTCCGTCAGACCGGGCTAAAGAATTCGGATATGCTGCAAACTTTCTATCAGCGGATCATTGAAGCGCTTAAAATGGAAAGCAACTATCTCATCCTGCTGACTCACGACGTATATACCGTGCCCTACAGAGCCAAGGACGGCGAGATCCAGAAGGAGGCTTCCGGCGAGGAATTCAGCTACATCCTTTGCAGCATATGCCCGGTGAAACAAACCCCGGCGGAACTAAGTTATCAACTGGCGGAGAACCGCTTCCACACCACCTCGCAGGGCTATGTGGTATCCGCTCCGGAACTGGGCTTCCTATTTCCGGCCTTCGATGACAGGGCCGCCAACATTTACGGCGCGTTGTACTATATGAAGAACGCCGTGGAGAACCACCAGGAATTTATCGATACGGTATTCCATGTAGAGCCGCCCATGCCCGCCGCGGCACAGAAAGAGACTTTCCAAGCTATACTGACAGAAACGCTCAAGGAGGATTGCAGCCTCACGGTGGTGCAGGCTGTCCATGAGCATCTGAGCGAAATGATAGACCGACACAAGGAAAGCAAGGAACAAGAACAGTTGCTGCTATCGCAAAAGGAAATCGGCGCGGTGCTGCAGGAATGCGGCGTATCCGAAGCGCATGTTCAGGCCTTTGTCACTGCCTTTGACGCGCAGTTTGGTTCGGATGCGCAGCTTCCGCCCGCCAACGTCATCGACAAAAAGCAGTTTGTGATCCGCACACCGGATGTGGTGATCAAGGTTGATCCGGAGCGGAGCGACCTCATCGAAACGCGGGTGATCGACGGAAGCAGGTATATCCTGATTCCTGCGGATGCGGGCGTGGAAGTCAATGGGGTGAGCGTTCAGATCGGCGTGGAGAATTGAGTTAACCGAATCAGTCGTTTACGATGGTTCAACTCCCGTACGTCAGCCGAAAAAGCCCGATGTCATCTATGAAACTAAGGGACAAAAAAACGAGGATAAAAATCCCGAAAAGGTGATGCCATGCGGGTTTCACCGCATGGCATCTATAACTACCTAAAATTTTGGTGGGGATGGAGAGGCTCCTCCGCTTGCCTCCCGCTGCTCGCTCACACCGCTCGCAGCTTTGGTCGGCTGCGCTTCGCGGCCGCTAAAATCGCTCCACTGGAGCGATTTCTTAACGCGGCTTCGAGCCCCTTTGAAATATCGCACCATACAAAAAGACCGCCTTTTGGGCGGCCTTTGTATGGTGGGGATGGAGGGGCTCGAACCCCCGACCTCTTCGATGTGAGCGAAGCGCTCTAACCTGCTGGGCTACATCCCCTTAGACGCGTATATTATATTACCGCAAAATCCGGTTGAATGCAAGTCCAAATTTCTCTGCCCCGCAAGCCCAAGTTTCCCTGCGCATTCCGGCTCGGCCTGGGTCTGCCTTACAAAAATAACTTCTTTGGCCTTGCGTTTCCTCTCACACCTTACCTATGCACGGCATATACTGCTATGGGGAGGCAGGCGCATGGAGCTTCGAAAGCGGCCGCGGCGGCGGAAGATCTATGTCATACTGGGCGCGGTCATACTGCTGCTTGCGTTGGCGTACGCGTTCATCAATGCGCAGCTGCAGCCCGCGCTGGCGCGCCTTGCGGAGATTCGCGTGCAATCCGCGGCTTCCGACGCGATGTATGCCGCCGTATTGGAATGCCTTGCGGCGGATGAGACCTCCACAGAGTTCGTCGACATACTGCAAACGCAGGATCAGGTTTATTATATCGAGCTCAATAACCGTGCGCTTAACCTGTTTGCATCACGCTGCGCACAGGCCGCCCAATCGCGCGTAGCATCCATCGGGAAGCAGGGCATCGATATCCCTATGGGTACCGCGACGGGTATCCCGTTGTTTTCCGGAACAGGGCCGATGCTGCATATGACATTCCACCCTGAAAGCAATGTGCGCACCGCATTCTCAAGCGAGTTCCGCACGGCAGGCATCAACCAGACTCTTCACCGGGTTGTGCTGCGGTTGGAGGTTCAATTCGCCGTAGTATTGCCCGGCAGCACGTGTGTCGTCGCTTCACAGGTGGATGTGCCCGTAGCCGAGCACATTATCGTGGGCAAGGTTCCGGAGGCCTTTACGGACGTCAACAACGAAGAGGATATGCTCAACCTTGTGCCGAATTCGCCGAATTCCTGGTAATGCTTCCATACAGCATGGGCAGCGCCACGCCGGTAAACACGACTGCTATGCCGAGCACCTGCCAAATCTCAAGCAAATCGCCGAAGCACAGCACGCCAAGCAGCGTGGCGATCACCGGTTCCGCAGTGGCGGTGATACTGGCGACTCCGCCCTCCAGCCCGCAGGACAAGCCCCTCAGGTATGCAAGATACGCACCCACGCTGCCGATAAGCGCCAGGCCCGCATAGCCCAGCCATAATGGCGCGCTGGGCGCGGTAAGCTCCCATGGCGGCCGGAGGAACAGGAATATCAGCGAGCCGAACAGTATCATCAATCCGGCGTTTGTGCGGGAATCATGCTTGCGCCCTGCGGCGCGGCCGAGTACGGTAACCATGGAATAACTGACCCCGGACAGAAGGCCGATCAATATACCGCCTCCGCTTGCAAAGAGCGCGGCCGGATCATATCCGCGCACGACAAGAAAACAGCCCCCGAATGTGCACAGCAGCGCGATCAGCTTCGTTTTTGTGATTGGCTCCCGGTAAAAAATGCGGTTGAGGAGTATTACAAAAGCAGGCGCGGTATACAACAGCATCGCCGCCATTGCCGTGGACAGCCGCTCCACGGCCAGCATATAAAACAAAAATGTGCCGCCTACGCCCACCACGCCATACAGCAGGTAGAACGGAAGTTCCTTCCAGCACAATTTTTTCAATGTCCCGTCCGCAAGGAACCACACGAGAAATATGCCTGCAGCCAGATACGCGCGCCATGCGGCCGCCGTAACAGGATCGCTGCCATTACTATATACATACCGGCTGAATATGGGAAGCGTGGCCCACATGGCCGCCCCCAGTAAAACGAACAACACGCCTTTTCTCATTTGTACTTCCGCCTTTTACACATGCAAACGGCATGCGGATAACAAGCTATACCATATCATGTTTTGGCGTATTCTGCAATTCTTGCTCTTTCAACGCGTTATGCTTTGCGCGGTACGATAATACCCTGTATAATAGGACGCAAGGTATAGTATTGAATTGCAGGTGAGTATTCCATATATGGCTAAATCCAAAAAGCGTCTAAACAAACATGTCCGCTCACTGATCGCGCTTTTCATGGTATTGGGTCTTCTGTTTGCGATCGACTGTTTCATGGAAGGTTCCTTAGGCATTTTCAGCTTGTTTGAGGGGAGCCCGGCCGCAGGCCTTACGGAGTCCCCCGCCGAGCAGCCCTCCGCTGGGCGGCCCTCCGCAGCGGAAGGCATGCTTGACGTATATGTACTGGATGTCGGGCAGGGCGACAGCATATTTTTACGCAGCCCTTCCGGCAAAACTATGCTGGTGGATGCCAGTACCAGCGATATGTACGAACGTATCGACGGCTTTCTGAAGGAACAGGGTGTGACCATGCTGGATGTCGTGATCGGCACCCACCCGCACGCAGATCATATCGGCGGCATGCGGCAGGTGCTCTCCAACTACGAGGTCGGCACATACTATATGCCGGATGCCGTGAATGAGACAAAAATGTTCGAAAATCTCATCGACGCGCTGGACGCGCAGAACATTTCCGTCAAAAAGGCTGTCGGAGGCGAGAACGCCTTCATCGAGTGGGACGATCAGGTGGAAATACGCATACTTTCTCCCCTTGCAGATGTTACATACGACGACCTGAATGACGCAAGCGTCGTTTGCCGCGTGCGTTTTGGCGACACCTCGATATTGCTTACCGGCGATGCGGAACGCTATGCGGAAAAAGCCGCGCTCAAACAGCTGCCTGCATCTTACTTCCGCTCCACAGTGCTTAAGGTGGGGCATCACGGCTCCAACTCCTCCACCTCTGCGGCGTTTCTCGACGCGATCGGCCCGGAGGCTGCCGTCGCCAGCCTTGGCGCGAACAACGAATACGGCCACCCGCACGAGGAGGTCGTGCAGGCGCTCAAAAGCGCCGATATTCCGTTTTACCGGACGGATGTATCCGGTACGATCCATATCACGATGGATGGCGCAAAATACTCTATAGAGACGGAAAAATGACTTAAAACGGCCCGCAGATCATGCCTGCGAGCCGTTTAGAATACTGGCAAACCCTCCTGGGGTGTGGGGAATCTCAATTCCCCACTATTTCAATCCGATCTGGCAGCGCAGCGTTTTTGTGCGTCAAATCGGCGAGTGCCGCCATAAGCGGCATTTCAACCTAAAGCGGCATTTCAACCTACAGAAAATCCGCTGACAAAGTCCTATGGACTTTGTCAGCGGCCATGGCCCGCAGATCATGCCTGCGGGCCGTTTGCATTGCATTTCCTATGCGTTATTCTTTGGGTTGCTCCGGTCCTTTGGGGGGCTGCGAGGGAGTTACCGGCGGCAGGGGCTGCGTGCCGTATCCGCCTTGGTTGGGCTGCGGGGGTTGATACGCCTGATAGCGCTTTTTCTCGGGCAGTATGCCCTGCTCAATCAACTTCGCTTGTTTTTTGCGGCGCGCCCTTAATATGAGCAGCACCACAACCAATATAATAGCCAGCAGTATCAGAACGGGCGAAGCCGCGATCAGGAACACAAGCAGGTTCTCAAAGAACACAGCCATGCCGCTCAACGTGCTCGCCAGGCCTTCGTTGATTCGCGTGCCGATGTCGTCGTTGCTGGCAACAGCCACGGCGGGCGGAATTTCGGTCAGATCCACGGTAACCGTTGCGAAATCCACCAGGTCGTCCCAACGCTTGAGCTGCGTAGTCAGGCTCTCGATCTCATAGGTGATGCGGGAAAGCTCCGTCTCAAGCGAAATGATATCCTCCATGGTTTCCGCTTTCGCGAGCAACGCAAGGATGCGCTCGCGCTGGGTCTCGTAAATCTGCAGGCGCGATTCCGTATCATAATAGGAAGAAGTAATGTCTTCGCCGCTGCTGTTCTCATAAGTCACGGTCGCGATGCCGCGCGCGTCGGCCAGGAACGCTTCCATACGCTCCTGCGGGATGCGGATGGAAATGCTCGCATAGCGGCCGGTGTCATTGTAGTTCTCGGGTTTCCTGCCTCTGACGTAGGAGTTGGAGATATAGCCGCCCATATCCATGACCTTCTGCTTGATGTACGCGAGATCCGCGTCGAATTCCCGCGTCTCCAATCCTAACCCGGCGTTCTTGATGACTTTATGCCCGCCATAATCCTGGTCCGGTGCGGAGCCGGCCGCGTTTCCCGCACCGCCGCTCCAGCCGCTTTCCTCACCTTTGACTGACTGGGAATCCTGCGCATACTCCGCAGGCGCTTCGGCCGCGGGCGCCTCCACAGGGGCAGGCATCGCCGCTTCGGTACGGGCGCCTTGGTTACTTTTTGGTGCGCTGCATCCAACTGCAAACACCAGCAGCGCACACAGGAATAGGGCAATCCATTGCTTTTTCATACTATATCCTCCCATCTATTGACGTTGTTCCTCGAATAAGAAACGCAGCAGCAGCGCTTCGGGTTGCATGCGTCCGTTCCGGTTTTGTAATATTCTGTACTATCAACGGGAGTATGGTGTAAAAGCACAGCGCGCTGCCTCATATAACGGGACAACGCATTCAAGCTGTAAAAAAGCCTACAGACGGTGAAGAGACAATTTGTTTGTATAACTTGAGGCTTCCAATCCGTCATTTTGCATCGACATGCGCAATGCAAAATGACACCTTAGAGCGCAAGTTGACGCGACAGCTTTCCTGCGTAAGCAGGAAACCGAGCGACAACCTGTTCGGTGAGCCTCGAAAAAGTGGATACTTCCACTTTTTCGATATATACAGCGCGCTGCCCCATATGCTGGGGCAGCGCGTGATAAGCCTCTGGTTGCAATTACTCAACAGCCCTGAGGAAGTAGTACAGGCGGGACTGCGCTTCGCTGTAATCGTAATTGTCGCCGCAGGTAATGATGGTCATCAGGAAATCGTCCGCCGAAACGCTCACGCCCAAATCGATCTCCGAACGGCTCTTCTGCTTGGCGATCCATTCCTCGATCTCCTTCTTGTTGGAGTTGTCGGAGGAACTCAGGTGCTTGATATTGTACTTAATGGTACTGGACGGTTCGCTGTCCTTGGTTTCGTAGAGCGCGAACACTTCCCACTTCGTAAAACCGAACAGCCGTATGCTGAAGGTACGGTTGGCTTTCGTCTTGAGCGACGACTTGTTGTCCTGCAATTTATGCAGTTCGTGGAGCATGGTGCCGGACTGACGCATGTTATGGCCGGTTACGATAACATTGCGCGTAAGCACATTGTAGTACGTATAGATGCAGCCGGCGCCGGGATTACCGGTGCTTTTCTTATAAATGTCGTGGTCGTTATAGAACCAGACGCCATCCGAAGGATCGTCATATAGAATAGGATAGTCGATGTTGGTTCCGGGCACCTTGATCCACCCTATGACATCCGAATTGATGGCTTTGGCCTCGCTGTAGCTCTTTGGCGCGCCTGTGCTGCCCGGCGTAGGCGAAGTGGATGCGCCCGGGGAAACCGAAGCGCCCGGGGAAACCGAAGCGCCCGGAGAAACGGAAGCGCCCGGTACCGTACTACCCGGTACCGTAGAGTCCGGCGCATTGGATACCGTCGAGCCGCCCGGAGTAGTTCCGGACTGCGTACCCGTGGGGTCACCCGGCTGGACGCTTGCGGATGGGTCGGAATCAAAGTCAATCGTGCCGGCAGGCTCTTCGTTCTTGGCACAAGCCACAGCCGAGAGCATGAAAACAATCACGAGCAATATGGAAAGCGTTTTTTTCATGAGTATACCTTCACTTCCATGATAATCTAGTATGCCTACTCCCTATCATGATACCGCAAACCGTGAAAATCGCAAAGTAAATAAACTGTTAACTCCCATGCATGTAACACATTTGCTTCACGTCTGCGTTTTAACGCATTTAACGTCTCGGCTTCATTATAAGGACAACTGCGTATAACACATTTTCTTTCGCGTCCAGGCCTCGTTCAACGTCTTGGCTTCATTATAAGGACAACTGCGTATAACACATTGCTTTCGCGTCCAGGCCTCGTTCAACGTCTTGGCTTCATTGTAGGGAACAGCAACACGTCGCGTATCGAATACGAATCCGTCAGCAGCATCACCAGCCGGTCAATGCCCACGCCGATACCGCCGGTGGGCGGCATGCCGTATTCCAACGAGAGGCAGAAATCCTCGTCTATCATCATCGCCTCATCGTCGCCCTTTTCACGCTCGGAAATCTGCTGCATAAACCGGCCGCGCTGGTCGACCGGGTCGTTAAGTTCGGAATACGCATTGGCATATTCCCTTGTACCTATGAACAGCTCAAAACGCTCCGTCACATACGGCGTGCCCGGCTTGCGCTTGGTAAGCGGCGAAACCTCCACAGGATAATCGAGTATGAAAGTGGGCTGTATCAGCTTTTCTTCCACAAATGCCTCGAAGGCTTCGTTGAGCAGCTTGCCGCGCGTAATCGTTTTATCCGCAAATTCCAGGCCCAGTGTACATGCCAGCGCGCGCGCTTCTTCATCCGTTTGGCACGCGAAGAAATCCGCGCCGGTAAACTGCTTTACGGCCTCGTTCATGGTCATACGGGCAAACGGAGGCGTCAGATCTATCTCGATGCCCTGATAGACGATACGGGTATCGCCAAGCACGCTTTTCGCGCAATGGGCGATCAAATCCTCCACCAGCGCCATCATGCCGTTATAATCCGTATACGCCTGATACAGCTCCAGCGTGGTGAACTCCGGGTTGTGCTTGATATCCATGCCCTCGTTGCGGAAGATACGGCCGATCTCATATACGCGCTCAAGGCCGCCCACGATGCATTCCTTGAGCGGAAGCTCGGTCGCGATGCGCAGGTACAGGTCGATATCCAGCGTGTTATGGTGCGTAACGAAGGGGCGCGCGTTTGCGCCGCCGGGTATGGTGTTGAGCACGGGCGTCTCCACTTCGAGGAAGCCCTGCTCATCCAGCCTGCGGCGTATCTGCGATATAATGCGGCTGCGCTTGACAAACGTTTCGCGCACTTCTGGGTTCATGATCAGATCCACATACCGCTGCCGATAACGAAGCTCGGAATCCTTCAGGCCGTGGAACTTTTCCGGCAGCGGACGCAGGGACTTGCTCAAGAGTGAGACGCTTTGCGCGTGTACGGAAATCTCGCCTGTGCGGGTCTTAAATACCGTGCCTTCGATGCCCAGTATGTCGCCTATATCCAATGCCTTAAAATCAGCATAAGCATCCTCGCCGACATCATCCCTGCGGATGTACGCCTGAACGGTACCCTTGCCGTCGAGTATATGTGCAAAGCTGGCCTTGCCCATGATCCTTTTAGACATCATGCGCCCGGCGATGCGGACGGTCTGGCCTTCGAGTGCCTCAAACCCATCCACAATATCCTGGCTGTGGTGGGTCTGATCAAATGTCATTACCTCAAAAGGGTCTTTACCCGCGGCTTGCAGCGCGGCAAGCTTGTCCCGTCTTATCTGCAGGAGCTCGCTAAGCTCCTGCTCAGTCAGCTCCTGCTGCGGCTCAGGGGGTGCGGGGGTCTGTTGGTTATCCATATCCGATTCCTCTCTTGCGGGGGTCACTGCTTCTTGATCTCGAGTATGCGCAAATGTATGGAGCCGCCGGGTGTTTGTACTTCAACTACGTCACCGGCCTTATGGCCGAGTATCGCCATACCCACGGGGGATTCGTTGGAGATGCGCCCTTCCATCGGGTCAGCTTCGGCGGAGCCCACAATGTGATAGGTCATATCCACTGCTGCTTCTTCGTTGTGCAGGGTCACGACAGCACCGACATTCACAGTTTCCGTATCCAGCGAATCCTCATCGATGATAACGGCACTGCGCAACATGTTTTCAAGCTGAACGATGTCATACTCATTCTTGGCCTGTTCATTTTTGGCGGCGTCGTACTCCGCGTTTTCGCTAAGATCGCCAAATGACCGCGCAATTTTGATCTGCTCGGCAATCTCCATCCTGCGAGTGGTCTTTAAATATTCCAGATGCTCCTCGTATTTCGCGATGCCCTCCGGCGTGAGCCTGACCTCTGCCATGCATTTGCCTCCTACTTCTATGAGTATATACCGCACACATGGTTACCCCGTGCGATAAAATTAGCTGCAAATTTCCATAGTACTAACCAATTATAGAAGCCATGTCATTGCTTGTCAAGGTTTTGCAGCAGCGGCGAAGGCGGGAAAAATACGTCTCCATTTCGCTTGACGGATTCGCACCTGTCAGTTATGAGGGTGTCCGCCGCCATCCGTCCCCGCCGCCCGCACGGCAAAATCCCTGAGCAGTCCCTCCAGTTCCTCCAGCGAAGAACAGGCATTGACACGCGTCCGTAGCCACGCCGCGTGCGGAACCCCGCGGGCATACCACGCCACATGCTTGCGCATTTCCACAACCCCATGCACGCCCTTATATGCCTGCTGCATATGCGCATGCCGGATGGCCATTTCGACGCGCTCTACAAGCGTGGGCGGTGGGCAGGTCTCCCCGCGCAGCGCAGCCTTGCACTCGCGGAATATCCACGGATTCCCCTGCGCGCCGCGGGCGATCAGCACACCGTCACAGCCGGTCAATGCGCGAAGCGCCAGTGCGTCCGCCGCAGAGTAAACATCGCCGTTACCGATGACAGAAATGTTGAGCGCGGCCTTGACCTCGCCTATGATGCCCCAATCCGCACGTCCGCTATACCCCTGCGCACGCGTGCGGCCATGCACCGAGACTGCCGCCGCGCCGCTTTGCTCCGCCATGCGGGCAAATGCCACCGCGTTGACGCAGGTATCATCCCATCCTTTGCGGAATTTTACCGTAACAGGCAGGCTGACCGCGCGCGACACGGCTTCTATGATACGGGCGGCAAGCGGCATGTCGCGCATAAGCGCGCTGCCCTCGCCGTTTCCCACGATCTTGTGCGCGGGACAGCCCATGTTGATGTCTATGAGCGCAATCTCCCCCGCATGCCTCCGCTCTATATGCCGCGCCATATCCGCCATAATTTCCGGATCTTTGCCAAATATCTGAACGCCACAGGGGCGCTCCACAGGCGAAGTTGCCAGCAGCCCCGCCGTACGCTCGTTGCCGTAATGCAGGCCTTTGGCGCTGACCATTTCGGTAAATGTCGTGTCGCAGCCCATCTCATGGCATAGTATACGAAAGGGCATATCCGTAACGCCCGCCATCGGGGCAAGCATCACGGGAAACGTAAATTGCAGCGCGCCCAGTTTCATAACCCGTTTATTGGGCGGCCGGCGCAGTGGCGGTGGGTACGGGCATCGGCGACATACGCATATCCGGCGTACGCTTGGGTTCTTCCGAAGCCACCGTCTTCAGAAGCTGCATCTGGTAGATATACCAGCGGTCGTCTTTTAAACGGAAGCGCAACAAGTAGCGCCCCGGCTGCCATTCCGGCAGGGGATGTTCCGCATCCTCCGCCGTGCCCTCCGGCTTTTTATCCTCATTCAGGGTACCTGTCATTGCAGCCATACGCTCGATGACCGTAACGGTAGCCGTCTGCGACCACGGCCACACGGAGACGCCTTCCACCTCTATACGGTAATCAAAACTCGTAATGGTATAATCCTCATATACCGTATGCGAGAGAGCGGCGTCCTTTTCAAGGAATGCTTCGGTAAAGTATTCGCGCAGTTCAACCTGCGCGCCATCCTGCAAAATGCATTCTGCGCGCAGCTCCAGGCCCTCCGTCGCCAAAATATACAGGTTGGAAGCACGCATTGCCGTCGTGAACACACCGTAACAAAGTGCCACAAGCAGTACGACCAACAGCACGGTACGCATAAAAAACCAGATGCCCCTTCGGGCCATCCGCGCGCCTGAAAGTTTTTGCCGTTCGGTATGCGCCATGCCGCAACCGCCTTCCTATCAATAAATGCTACACAACATCATATCACAGAACCTGCAAAAAGCAAAATGCGTAAATGCAGGAAAGGGGCGGCCTGTACAGGCCGCCCCATGCAAATGTCGTGCGCTTACTCGATAACGCTGGATACGACGCCCGCGCCTACCGTACGGCCGCCTTCGCGGATAGCGAAGCGCAAACCTTCTTCAATAGCGATCGGCGTGATCAGCTTGATCGTCATCT
>JAVBWI010000025.1:0-106288 GCA_036677445.1 Clostridia bacterium | reverse complement strand
TTACGCTTGCGGGCCTGACCAACGCCCTCAAAGTAGTGGGCAAGAAAAAAGAAGACGTCAAGATCGTGGTCAACGGCGCGGGCGCGGCGTCCATTTCCATTACCAGGCTGCTGCTTGCGGACGGCTTTAAAGACGTCACGCTGTGCGACCGCAAGGGTATCATTTATGAAGGCCGCAAGGAAGGCATGAACGCCATCAAGGAAGAGATGGCGCGCATTACCAACCGCGAAAAGAAGCAGGGCGCGCTTTCGGACGCCATGGCGGGCGCGGATGTGTTCCTGGGCGTTTCCGCCCCCGGCACGGTCACGGTGGACATGGTCAAATCCATGGCGAAGGACGCCATCGTGTTTGCCTGCGCCAACCCCACGCCGGAAATATTCCCGGATGACGCGAAGGCGGGCGGCGCGAAGGTCATTGCCACCGGCCGCAGCGACTTCCCCAACCAGATCAACAATGTGCTCGCTTTCCCCGGCATATTCCGCGGCACGTTCGATGTGCGCGCAAGCGACATCAACGACGAGATGAAGGTCGCGGCCGCCTATGCGCTGGCCGGGCTGATCTCGGATGAGGAGCTGAGCGCCGAGTATATCATCCCCAAGGCGTTCGACCCGCGCGTGGGCAAGGCCGTTGCCGCCGCCGTGGCCGAAGCTGCGCGCAAAAGCGGCGTAGCGAGAATATAAGCAGCTTAATAGCAGAAGTGCCACCTGGCATGCGCGCAGATGGCACAGGCCACTGATAAAGTCCTTCGGACTTTATCAGTGGGGGTTCCTGTAGGTTAGAATGCCGCTCATGGCGGCATTCCCCCACACCCCTGGATAAGGGGTTTGTCAGCAATCTGTGCCACCCGCGTTTATGTGCGGGTGGCACTTTGATTACAGGAAAAAGGGCCCTGTAAGCTATTACGCTTTTTTGACAACGGGCAGCCAGACTTCCGTTTGGTAATCCGGCGCGGTGACGTCGCCTTCAAAATACACTTCGATATCCGGCGCGTCCGCATACTCGTAGCCGGAGGTGGGCAGCCATTCCGTTATGATGCGCTTCTGCAGCGCCTGTATGGCGGCCGGCATGGGGCCGGTGCAGGGGAATATCGCCCAGGTGGCGGCGGGCACGGTGTATTCCGCCATGCCGGGGGGAACGGGCTTGTCGGTAGCGCAGGCGATGTAATAATCAAAAGCACGCCCGTCCATACAGGTGGATATGCCCAGCGCGCCGGGTATCCCGCCGTTACAAATGGAAAGGATTTCGGCAAACTTGCCGCTCTGCACGGTTTCGCCCCAGAACTGCGGTACGCGGGAGAAGTTCTCTTCCACATTCAGCTGAAAGTGCTCCATTACGCCTGCCACGCGGAAGGCGTCCTTCTTTTCAATACGATAATCCATTTCTGCATCTCCTTTGATCGTAATGTGGAAATGCATGCGTGGGTAGGCCTTGAGCGTCACCCCCTCCTGCCTTGCGGCGGAGGGAGATATGCCGTGCACGCTTTGGAACGCGCGTGAAAACGCCGTCGGGGAATCGTAGCCGTATTTAAGTGCGATGTCGATCACCTTTGCATCCCCGCCCTGCAGATCGAACGCCGCCGACGTCATGCGCCTGCGGCGCACATATTCCGAAAGCGGGATCTCCGCGATGTAGGAGAACATCCGCATGAAGTGGAAAGTCGAACAGCAGGCGATGTGCGCGGCGTGTGCGTAATCAATTTCCCCGGCGAGGTTTTCTTCCAAATACTCCACGGCACGGTTGAGCCTTACAAGCCATTCCAAACACAACATCTCCTTTCCTTGTGAGCATAGCAGAGCATGGGGGCGTTCGTCCTCGCAATTCCTGCACGAAACGGATAGCCTCAGTATAGCACATATATGGACTTTGTCGCTTGGACCAATATGCGGCTGGACAGCACGGTTTGCGCTTATGTAAAAAGCAGGAAGCATGTGGATGCTTCCTGCCTGCCGTCGGATATTTTGCTTATTGAAGCGCCAGCGCCCTCTTGGGGCAAAACCGCACGCATTTTCCGCAGCGGATGCATTTTGCCATATCCACCGTCGGCGCCGCAAAGCCGGATTGGGAAAGCGCCCCCGCAGGGCATACGCGTACGCTGGGGCAGGGGTGGTTTTGTGGGCAGCGGTGCCTGAGCACTACGAGCTGCCTGTCTTCGTTTACCGCTTCCGGCCGTCTGTTCAAGAGACCCATTTTAAACATCATCCTCCGTTGCTTCTGATAAATTTTACGGCGTTGGCGCCCGCCTCCGCGCCCTGGCAAACGGCCTTGGCGATCTGGAGCATACCGCCGGTGCAATCGCCCGCGGCGAACAGGCCGGGTATGGTGGTGGACATATTCTCATCCACCACGATGCGGTTGCCGACGGTTTCGGCGCCGATTTTTTTCGCGAGATCCGCGCTGCCCGCCACGCCCTGCGCGATGAAAAGGCCGGATACGGAAATCCTGCTGCCGTCCTCAAACAGTATGGCTTCGAGTTTGCCTTCCCCTTCGAGCGCGGTGATGCGCAGGGTGTTGACGGCCAGGCTTTCGGGCAGCCCGTCGATCGGCTTTTCGCCGTTTGTGACAAGCGTCACGCTTTTTGCAAGCGGCAGCAGCGCCTGCGCCTCGTGCATCGCATATTCGCAGCAGCCGAGCACGGCGACGTCCTTTCCCTTATAGAAAAAACCGTCGCAGATTGCGCAATAGCTGATGCCCGCGCCCTCAAGCTCCGAAAGCCCCTTGATATTGGGCGCCCTGCGCGGCGCGCCGGTGGCGAGTATGACCGCGTCCCCTTCGTACTCGCCGTTCCTGGTGGTGATGGTGAGCTTTTCGCCGTAACCCAGGCTTACGACCTCCTCGCGCAGGATGGCGACGCCCAGCCGCTCTGCTTGCGCGATGCCGCGCTCAAGCAGCTCATGGCCGGAAATGGGCTCGGAAAAGCCGTAATAGTTCTCGATCTTTTCCGCCTTTGCCAGCGCCCCGGAATCCCGGGCGATGATGGTGGTGGGAAGACCGGCGCGCGCGGTATACAGCGCCGCGGAAATGCCCGCGGGTCCGTTACCGATGATGAGAGCCTTTGGCATAAGAGTACCTCCCTGATTACAAACTTAGTATAGGTTAGCATTTCCGTTTGCTCGGTGACAAAGTCACAGTTGTTTGGAGTTTAACAAAGTATGCTATATCTATTATAAGATACTTTCCCGGAATCGGGCAAACCGGCACTGCAAACAGCAAAAATACATAAAACCATTTTGAGGAGGCAGTCAGAAATGGGCAAAAAAGTTCTGATCGTCGGCGGCGTCGCGGGCGGCGCCAGCACTGCGGCAAGGTTAAGAAGGCTTTCCGAGGAAGCGGAAATCATACTGTTCGAGCGGGGGGAATATATCTCCTACGCCAACTGCGGCCTGCCGTACCATGTGGGGGACGTTATCAAGTCGCGCGGCGCTCTCCTGCTGCAGCAGCCCGAGACGATGATGAAAAAATTCAATATGCAGGTGCGCGTCCGGCAGGAGGTTACCGCCATCGACCGCGAAAACAAGCGCGTTACCGTCAACAATACGCTTACGGGTGAAACCTATACGGAAACTTATGATACGCTGGTGCTTTCCACCGGTTCCTCTCCTGTGAAGCCCCCCATCCCCGGCATCGACTCGCCGCGCGTCATGACGCTGTGGACCGTGCCGGATACCGACCGCATCAAAAAATTCATTGCGGAAAACAACGCAAAAAGCGCCGTTGTCGTGGGCGCGGGCTTCATTGGGCTGGAAATGGCGGAAAACCTGCAGCTTGCGGGCTGCCATGTCACTATCGTGGAAATGCTCAATCAGGTCATGCCGCCGCTCGATTATGAGATGGCGCAGCTATTGCAGGAAAACCTCACCCAAAACGGCGTTGCGCTCTGTTTGGGCGACGGCGTATCCGCCTTTGAGGAAAATGCGGGCGGCGTTACCGTCAAGCTCGCCAGTGGCAGATCCGTTTTAGCGGAGCTCGTGATACTTGCGATCGGCGTGCGCCCCAACGGGGAGCTGGCGAAGGCCGCGGGGCTTACCGTCAACGCGCGCGGCGGCGTCGTGGTGGATGAATACCTGCGTACCTCCGATCCAAACATTTACGCCGTGGGCGATGTGGCGGAGATTACGGACTTTATCGACGGCGGCCGTGCCATGATTCCGCTTGCGGGGCCGGCCAACAAGCAGGGTCGCATCTGCGCCAATAACATTTGCGGCGCAAACGAGAAATACGAAGGCACGCAGGGCACCTCCATCGCCAAGGTGTTTGATCTCTCGGCCGCTTCCACCGGCGCAAGCGAAAAACTGCTGCAAAAACGCGGCATGACGCGGGGGCATGATTATGAAGCGGTCACCGTGCTGCAGAACTCCCATGCGGGCTATTACCCCGGTGCGGTGCTGATGACAATCAAACTGCTGTTCTCCATGGACGGCAAAAAGCTCTTCGGCGCGCAGATCGTCGGCCGTGACGGCGTGGATAAGCGCATCGACATTATCGCCACGGTCATTCGCCTGGGCGGCGGGGTGCAGGCCTTAAAATCGCTGGAGCTTGCGTACGCGCCGCCCTATTCCTCCGCCAAGGATCCTGTCAATATGGCGGGCTTCGTAGCGGAAAACGTGCTTTCGGGCAAAACCGCGTTCGCATCCTGGGACGCGCTGGAACAGGCCGGCGAACCGCATATCGTGCTGGACGTGCGCGACGATGTGGAACGGCTTGCCTACGAAGTGCCCGGCGCTGTGCCCTTACCGCTTAACGACCTGCGCGCGCGTCTTGGCGAGTTGGACCGCGAAAAGGAAATCATCGTATTCTGCGCCATCGGCGTACGCGCTTACAACGCCGCGCGCATACTCAAGCTCAACGGCTTTGAAAAAGCGAAGGTATACCCCGGCGGCACGGCATTCTACCGCGCTACACACTATGCGGATCAGGCGGCCGCCGCGCCTTCGGCCGCGCCCGCCTCGACGGAGGGCGTTACGGATACGGCGCAGCAGCCGCAGCGGCAGATCGTTTCCGCCATGCGGGTGGACTGCAGCGGCCTGCAGTGCCCCGGCCCCATTATGAAGGTATTTGAGACCATCAAGCAAATGCAGGATGGACAGGTGATGGAAGTATACGCAAGCGACCCGGGCTTCTTGCGCGATGTGGGCGCCTGGTGCCGCAGAACGGGCAATACGCTGGTCAAGGGCGAAAAGAAGGGGGAGGATTACGTGGCATATATCCAAAAAGGCGCCGCTGCGCCGGCGGTACAGGCGGGAACGCAACCCGCGGCGGAAGGCAAGACCCTTATCGTATTCAGCGGGGACCTCGACCGCGTGCTCGCCTCGTTCATCATCGCAAACGGAGCGGCGGCAATGGGCAGGCCCGTTACCATGTTCTTTACCTTCTGGGGGCTGAACGTGCTGCGCAAGGGCCAGAAGCAGAAGGTGAAAAAGACGTTCATAGAGTCCATGTTCGGCGGCATGATGCCGCGGGGTACCGGCAAGCTGAAGCTTTCCAAAATGAACATGGCCGGCATGGGCACCGCCATGATGAAGAAGGTCATGCGCGACAAGAATGTCGACTCGCTGGATGCGCTCATTAAAAAGGCCATGCAGAGCGGGGTGAAGATCGTGGCCTGCACCATGTCCATGGATGTGATGGGCATCAAGGCCGAGGAATTGATCGACGGCGTGGAGCTTGGCGGCGTGGCGGCATACCTGGGCGACGCGGAGGAAGCCAACGTCAATCTATTTATATAATGCGGATTAAAAAGTGCTGCGGCACATTGCAACACACGGGAGCGGCGGGGGTATCATCCCCGCCGCTTTCCCTTGTTAATGAAGTACCCGGCGTTGTCTGCAAGGGTGTTGGCATTGACAATCCCTATTGCCGCATATAAGATAAAGTTGGCATATGTCACAAATGCCCGTAAAAAACGCAATGCTGGCGTTGTGCGCGCTTACAGAATTCTGTAGCGTGGGAAAGGACGATGCACATGGCACAGCCCTCAAATAGTCTGGAAGCGCTCTTTCCGGTTTGGAAGGAGCTGGACGATTCCCAGCGGGCGGCGCTCTCACGCGCCGCCACACAGCGGACGGTGCCGGAGGGTACCATACTGCAAAACGGCTCGGCAGACTGCGTGGGCCTGTTTCTGGTGGAGTCCGGCCAGCTGCGCGCGTACATACTTTCGGATGAAGGGAAGGAAATCACGCTCTACCGCCTGTTTGAGCGGGATATGTGCCTGTTTTCCGCCTCCTGCATGATCGCAAGCATCCAGTTCGATATCTGGGTGGAGGCTGAGAAGGATACCCGGCTGTGGGTGCTGCCCGTTTCGGCCTACCAGACGCTGATGAAAAGCTCTCCTGCCGTGGCCAACTATACCAACGAATTGATGGCGTCGCGCTTTTCGGATGTCATGTGGCTGATGGATCAGGTGCTTTTCAAAAGCATCGACTCGCGGCTGGCCACCTTCCTGATAGAAGAAAGCGGCATTGAAGGCAGCGACACGCTGCACATTACGCACGAGCGCATTGCGCACCATCTGGGCACCGCGCGCGAGGTGGTCACGCGAATGCTCAAATACTTTCAGGACGAGGGCATGGTCAGGCTGTCGCGCGGGGGCATTGCGCTGCTGGAACGCAAAAAGCTCAGCGCGCTGATACAATAACAGGTTTTTCGTTGGAATGTAACATTGTCACGGAATTGCTGCGTCCGGTTGCGTATACTGATACTAACATGACGAAACGGAGGAAGCAATGATGTCTGCTGTTACCATTACAAAAGCCAACTTCAAAACTGAAGTTATGGATTCTTCCATACCGGTATTGGTGGATTTCTGGGCGACCTGGTGCGGACCCTGCCGCATGCTCGCGCCCGTTGTGGAGCAGATCGCGGAGGAACAAAAGGGGTATCTCAAGGTGGGCAAGGTCAATGTGGATGAGGAGCCCCAGCTTGCGGCGCAGTTTGGCGTCATGAGCATCCCCACGCTCGTGCTGTTCAAGGATGGGCAGGCGGTTAATAAATCCGTCGGCGTGAAGCCCAAACAGTCCATTCTGGGTATGCTGGAAGCATAAAAAACGGCGTGAAGCGGGTGTACGCTTTGCGGTGAAAACACTGCACTGGAAACAGTGTTGCCATACAAAGAGCCAGGCAAAAACCCTGCCAATCGGCAGGGCTTTTGCTTTGGGGGTGAACTTATTGGAGTGCCGTTGAGGAGACTGTCAATGCCCGCCGCAGCTGCCGCCGCACTCGCCGTGGTGCGCATGCTCGTGGCAGGGTTCGTCGCCGGGGCGCAGTTCGCCGGAAAGGTAGCGGGCGACGGCGTCGTCCGCTTCGCCGGTTACGCCCGTGATTACCTCCGTGGCGTTTTGCTTAAACAAATCCCTCGCGCCTTGGCCCATGCCGCCCGCGAGTATGACCGTGGCGCCCTGTTCATGAAGGAAAACAGGCAGAAAACCGGGTTTGTGGCCGGGGTTGGGTATGACAGTTTTCACTGTGATCTTACCGTACTGCACATCATAGAGCGTGAAGCTTTCGCAATGCCCGAAGTGACCGGATACCTGCGCTCCCTCGCTTGCGACCGCGATTTTCATAATACTCTGCCTTCTTTCCAGTAAAGTCTCGATCATTGCCGCCGCTTCGCCCACCAGGCGTTCACAGGGGCGTTCGGCGTAGTATTTTTCCGTCCGCTGTGCGGGAATATATCCGTCGTTTTCATTTAGCCCCAACAGCTCGCGGCAAAGCAGCGTGCCGCCGCTCTTTTCCCTGAATTGCCGCGCAAGGGACTGTATCAGCCGGTAATGCGCGGTTTTTGTCTCCGCATCCTTTGGGTCGTCATAGCCGTACAGCAGCCCCGCGGCCATGAACGCCGCGGTGAGCGCGCCGCAGACCTCGCGCAGCTTGCCCATACCGCCCCCGAAGGAGGAGGCGAGTTTGCCTGCCGTGGTAAAAACCAGGCCCGTCTCGCCGTCGAACGCGAGCAATACGGATTGCGCGCAGTTGTACCCTTCACGGAACAGCGCCTGCGCACGCTCTGCAGCCGCGCTCATGCCTCCGCCTTTTCCATAGCCGAACGCGCGATGGTTTCCGAAAGTTCGTTGAGCCAGTCGCCGTCAAATAGCTCCACCATACCGGTATCGCAAGCGGCGGCCAGCTTGGGGTCCATGGGCAGGCGCGCGGTTTGTTCTATGCCATGCCTGTCGGCGATGGCATCGATGCGGCTTTCGCCGAACACCCGGATCTCTTTGCCGCAGTCCGGACACTTTACATAGCTCATGTTTTCCACCAGCCCCAGCACGGGAATATGCATCATATGCGCCATGTTGACTGCTTTTTCCACGATCATGCCCACCAGCTCCTGCGGCGAGGTCACGATGATGACGCCGTCCACGGGGATGGCCTGAAACACCGTCAGCGGCACGTCGCCGGTTCCCGGCGGCATGTCGATGAACATAATATCCACGTCGCCCCAGATCACATCCGTCCAGAATTGTTTAACGGTACCCGCAATGATAGGCCCGCGCCAGACCACCGGATCGGTGTCATTTTCCAGCAGCAGGTTTACGGACATCACGTTGATGCCCGTTTTTGTTTGGACGGGGAAAAGCCCCGCGTCGGAGCCTGTGGCCTTTTCCGCAAGACCGAACGTCTTGGGGATGGAGGGGCCGGTGATATCCGCGTCGAGTATGGCGGTTTTGAGCCCGCTGCGCTGCGCAAGTACGCTAAGCAGCGAGGTAACGAGGGATTTGCCCACGCCGCCCTTGCCGCTGACCACGCCCACAATGTAGCGGATATGGCTCAATTCGTGCGGTTTCTCGCGGAAATCCGCGGGCTGCTGCTTGCGGTCGCCGCATTCGAGCTGGCATTGCGAGCAGTTGTTGTTACAGGCTTCGCTCATGTTTTTATGGTCTCCTTCATTGCATGTTATTCCAAGTTTTAAGTGTCAGGCGCTTACAAGCCCCTTGCTTATACCGCGTGCTCTATTTCTCTTCCGGTTCCCCCGGCCGCTGTGCGCAGCGCCTGTGGCGGCAATGGCCGCAGCCGCAGAAGCTTTCGTCGTCGTCGCACAGCCGGTATTCGCCGCCGTCGATACGAAGCTCCAAACCGTTGACCAGGCACTCCGCCAGCTTTTTGCGCGCGGAAATGTAAATCGCCTGCGCCGTGGTGCGCGCGACATTCATGCGCTGCGCGCATTCCTCCTGGGTTAAGCCCAAGAGGTCGATCAGGCGGATGGCCTCGTATTCGTCCACCGTCATCAATATGGATTGGCGCGGCCCGGTTCCCGCCTGCAGCGGGCCAAACGCCGTATTTTCCGGCATTTTGCACACACGGCGCCATTTGCGTGGCCTTGGCATTGCTTTCCTCCTTAACAGTTAGATTAAAAATTCTGCATATGCCGTACAGCGTCAGTTTAGCATGTTTATGGCATATGTCAATAAATTATTTTGCAAACCGCCCGAATTGTACGTATATTACGGCTGCGCGGCATACGCCCGGGGGGAACAGCCAATTTCCTTTTTAAATACCTTGGAAAAATAGAGCGGGTCGTCGAATCCCACCGAGTACGCGACCGACTGTATGGGCAGGCCGCCCTGTTTTAGCAGCACGCATGCCTGCCGCATACGAAACTGCGTAAGATATTCTATCGGGGAGAGCGACAGGTGCTCCATAAACAGCCTGTACAGCCTGCTGCGGCTTAGATTCACGCTTTGCGCGATATCGCAAACCGTGATTGGGTTGGCGAAGTTGTTGGCGATATAATCGCAGGCGCGGTGTACATACTGCAGGGCGATATCGCTGCCCGGCCGGTGCTGTACCGGCGCGTTTTCCACCAGCACCGCCAGAAACTCATACAGCCGCCCCGTCATGCGCACAAGCTCCCCCGGCGTGCTGCCGCGTGTTTGGTAGATGGAAAGCAGCAGCCCCTGCAGCTCTTCCCCGCAGGCATACCGCATCACCAGGCGGTCAGGCGAAAAGCCGGCATGCTCCAGCAGAGCACGCGCGTCGCCGCCCTGAAAGCCTACCCAGTAATACTCCCAGGGATCGGCGCTTTGTGCGCTGTAGGAGATGGTCGTATGCGGGCAGGCGAGGAACATTTCCCCCGCGCCGAGGGAATACGTTTTGCCCTCCGCGGTATAGCTGCCCCTGCCGGATACCACATAGTGCAGCAGGTAATGGTCGCGCACGCCCGGCCCCCAGCGGTGCGACGCATCGCAACGCTGCAGCCCGACGTTGTATACCGAAAGCGCGGTCAGCGACCGCTGCGCAGATTTATAGGAATATTTATAGTTTTCCGGCTGCATGCGCATCCCTTCCTTTATGGTGAAGTATACGACGGTATGGCGCGCCACGCAACATTTTTCCATGCGGGCAAACGATTTTTCGCTTGCCTGACAAAGCCGCAGGGGGTAAACTCAAGCTGTATGGGTATGTTGCGTAAACGGCCCGCGTCCGGTCAGGATGATCGGGCGGCGGTAAAAAACGAAAAGCGAGGGAAACGTATGACGCCAACCGGACAAAGGATACTCGTTACCGGCGGCGCCGGGTATATCGGCAGCCACACCTCTGTGGAACTGCTCAACGCGGGCTACGATATCGTGATCGCCGATGATTTTTCCAATTCCAGGCCCGAAATGCTCCACCGCATCCGGGAGCTGACCGGGCGCGACTTTGCGTTCTATCAGGCGGATATGCGCGACGAGGCGGCGCTTAAAAAAATATTTTCCGAACAGCCCATCGCCGCGGTCGTCCATTTCGCAGGGTGGAAGGCGGTGGGCGAATCGGTATGCAAGCCCCTCCCATATTACGAAAACAACGTGGGCGGCGCCATATCGCTCTGCCGCGCCATGCAGACGGCGGGCTGTAAAAGAATGGTCTTTTCCTCCTCCGCCACGGTGTACGGAAAGGATAACCCTTCCCCCTATAAAGAAGAATACCCCGCCTCCGCCATCAATCCGTATGGCAGCACCAAGGTGATGATCGAACGGATATTGCAGGATATGTCTGCGGCCGACCCGGCGTGGAGCGTCGCGCTGCTTCGTTATTTCAACCCCATCGGCGCGCATGAAAGCGGCCTGATCGGCGAGGACCCCAACGGAATCCCCAACAACCTGCTGCCCTATGTGGCGCAGGTGGCGGCGGGCAAGCTAAAAGAGCTGACCGTTTGGGGCGACGATTACCCCACGCCGGACGGTACGGGCGTACGCGATTATATCCATGTGGTGGATCTGGCGCAGGGCCATATCGCGGCGCTTAAATACGCGCTGGTACATACGGGCGTGGAGGCGGTGAACCTGGGCACCGGCAGCGGTACCAGCGTGCTGGAGATTGTGCGCGCGTTCGAGGCCGCAAGCGGCCGCAAGGTTCCCTACCGCGTCGCCGGGCGCAGGCAGGGCGACCTCGCCGCGTACTATGCGGATACGCACAAGGCGGCGGCGCTCTACGGCTGGAAGGCGCAGCGAGGCATCAAAGAGATGTGCGAGGACGCATGGCGCTTTGCAAAGCGGCAGTACGGCGTGGAGGAATAATCGCAAAAGCAAGGGCGTTTTTGCCGATCGTATGCGCATCCTCATAATCGCAGTACGGCGTGGAGGAATAATCGCAAAAGCAAGGGGGCGCAGCATGCACAAGGGCGTCGTGTTTGACATACAGGAGTTCTGCGTACATGACGGCCCCGGGCCGCGCGTCACGGTATTTTTGAAGGGCTGCCCCATGCGCTGCCGCTGGTGCCACAACCCGGAAGGGTTATTGAAAGAGCCGGAGCTGATGCGAAGCGCCGCCTGCAAACGCTGCGGGCTGTGCGCGGGCGCGGAAGAATTGCTTATAAAGGGGGAATACGCGGCTATCCCCCGGCTGTGTCCCAACGGGTTTTTAAAGGTGGCGGGGAAGGAATACGACGCGACGGCGCTTGCAAACGAGCTGCTGCGCTATCGTGATTCCCTCAAAATGATGGGCGGCGGCATTACGCTTTCGGGCGGGGAATGCCTGCTGCAGAGCGAGTTTTCCGCCGAGCTGCTTTCGGGGCTGACCGGCATGCACCGCGCCGTCGAAACGGCGGGCGGCGTGCCGGAAGCGGATTTTCTGCGCGTGCTGCCGTATGTGGAGCTGGTGCTCTATGACATCAAACTGATGGATTCCGGCAAGCACCGTGCGTGGACGGGGGCGGGCAACGAGCGCATACTGCATAACCTTGACCTGTTGATTGCTTCGGGCGTTCCCTTCATCGTGCGCGTGCCGCTGATACCCGGCGTCAACGACGACGAAGAAAATCTGGAAGCCACCGCGCGGCGCGTTCTGGGCGCGCCGGGGCTCATCCGCGCGGAGATTTTGCCCTATAATGTAAATGCGGGCGCGAAATACGGCATGCTGGGCAAAAGCTATGATTTTGGCGCGCCGCGAGCCGGCGCGAAAGGTTCTGGCGCCGCAAATGTGTTTAAGAAGCATAATATACCCTGCATCGTGCAGTAATGCAGGGCCGAAAGGGGCAGGGATATGACCGAGCGCATCCGTGAACTGAAAACCTATATTTTCGATAAAAACCACCATGCCCTCCGGCAGCAGCCCGTGGCGGACAAGGAGACGCTTGCCCGCGCATTTGCGCGCGAGGGGGTTTCCCCCATGCAGCGCGCCGTGCGCCGCTTTGCGTGGATGATGCAAAACGAGAAGCCGGTGCTGCTGCCTCGTCAGCGCATCGCATTTCTGCGTACCGTTCCCGTGATGCCCGAGCTCTTTACGGCGGAGGAATGGGCGGATATCCGAAAAACGCATTTCGCGCATGAGCTGGGCCGCGTGTTCAACGTCAACGGCAACTTCGCCCTGCTGCTTAAGCAGGGGTTTGGCGGCAGGCGGCGGGCGGCCTGCCTGCGGCTTAAGCAGCCCTGCACGCCGGAGCAAAAGGAGTTTCTGGAAGCGACAATCGCCTGTATCGACGCCATACTGGATTTATCCGGCCGCTATTCGCTTGCGGCGGAGGCCGCGGGCGACGCCGCGCTCGCGGACATACTTCGCCGCGCCGTGCGCGAAGGCGCGCATACCTTCCGCGAGGCGCTGCAGATTTTGCGCGTCATGAACTATGCGCTCTGGTGCGCCGGTCATTACCACAATACCATCGGGCGGTTCGATCAGTACATGCTGCCCTATTATCAGGCGGATGTCGCGCGAGGCATGACATGGCAGGAAGCGATCGAGTGGGTGGAAGAATTCTTTATCACCCTCAACTGCGACGCGGACCTTTACCCCGGCATGCAGCAGGGGGACAACGGGCAGAGCCTTGTCCTGGGCGGTGTGGACAGGGACGGGAACGACGCGGTGAACGATTTGACCCGGATTGGCCTCATCGCCAGCCTGGAGCTCAAGCTCATCGATCCCAAGATCAACCTGCGCGTGAGCGCGAACACACCCGTGGAGCTGTATGAGCTGGGCAGCCGCCTTACAAAAGAGGGGCTGGGCTTTCCGCAGTACACCAACGACGACGTGGCCATCCCCGGCCTTGTCAACTGGGGATATACGCTGGAGGATGCGCGCGATTACGTGATGGCCGCCTGCTGGGAACTCATCATCCCCGGCAAGGCGAACGACCTCAACAACATCGACGCCATATCCATGCCGTCGGTGGTGCGCGAAGCGGCGCTTTCGCATCTTGAACAAAGCGCGCGCTTCGAGGATTTTCTGCAGGCCGTGACGATGGAACTCAAAACCCGCTGCCGCACGCTGCCCGAAAAGCATAAGCATCTCTTTTTTGAGCCCGCGCCGGTGCAGTCGATATTGATGGACGGCTGTATCGAGGAAGCGCGCGATATCGCCCAAGGCGCCAAATACAACAACTTCGGCATCCACGGCACGGGGCTTGCGACCGCAGCCGACGGCCTTGCCGCTATACACAGCGTGGTGTATGCCGCAAAGCAGGCTTCCGCCGCCGCGGTGGTACGCGCGCTTCGGGAGGATTTTTGCGGCAGCGAGGCGGTCAGGCAATTGTTATCGGAAGCGCCCAAGGTGGGCAACGACGACGACGCGGCGGACGATATGCTCTGCTTCCTGGTGGATGCGTTCGCGGACGGGCTCGCGAGTCTTAAAAACGAACGCGGCGGCATTTACCGCCCCGGCACCGGTTCCGCCATGTATTATGTGACACACGGCGAGGAACTTGGCGCGACGCCGGACGGCAGGCACGCGGGCGCATGGCTTTCCGCCAACTATTCCCCGTCGCTGGATGTTCGGCTCAAAGGGCCGATTTCCGTAATTCAATCCTTTAGCAAGCCGGACCTTGCCCGTGTGGTCAACGGCGGGCCGCTCACGATTGAGCTGCATGACACCGTGTTCCATAACGAAGAAGGCATTGAAAAGGTCGCGCGGCTGGTTCAGCTTTTCATACTGCGCGGCGGCCACCAGATACAGCTTAACACCATCAACCGCGACCGTCTCTTGGAAGCGCAGGCGCACCCGGAGCAGCACCGCAACCTGATCGTGCGCGTGTGGGGCTGGAGCGGTTACTTTGTGGAGCTGGACCGCGTCTATCAGGATCACATCATAAAGCGCGTGGAGTTCGCAGGCTAACTGATCGGCAAAGTGCCAAACGGCACTTTGCCGAGGTTCACCGCGCAAGTTGACGCTCGGTTTCCTGCTTCGCAGGAAAACTTCCGTTGTCATGGCTTGCCATGACATCCGTCCTTGACAGATACCGAAATCACAGATTTCGGTTGTCGCGCCGACTTGCGCTAAAAGGCGTCATTTTGCACCGTACATGCCGCTGCAAAATGACGGATTGAAGGCCTACGTGCGCAAAAAATACCTACCGTTTCTTTTAAGGGTTTTTGACAAGATGAAAGCGCTTCCAGACTGCTTTTTGAGTAATCTATGTAGCGCACAAACGCGCAGGCATGCTATAATCAACCTGTTTATCCATAATAAACGAAATACACATCGGGAGAGCGGACATGCTGATAAAAAACGCACAGGTGTTTCTGCCGGACGGACGCTTCCATAAAACGGACGTCCGCTTTGGCGAACGCGTTCTGGAGGTCGGCGCGCAAAGCGCAGAGGGTTTGGACGCGGCGGATCTGCTGCTCCTTCCCGGCCTGGTGGATCTGCACACCCACGGCGCGATGGGCCAGGACGCCTCCGACGGCATACCGGAGTCCATCCGCCAAATGGCGGCGCACTGCGCGAACAACGGCGTCACTTCTTTTTTGCCTACCACAATGTCGCTTGACGAAGCGACGCTTACGCGGGCGGTGCGGGTGATACGCGATCATCCGGATGATGGCGGCGCGCATGTGCTGGGCGTGCGGCTGGAGGGTCCCTTTTTTAATGTGCTGCGAAAGGGCGCGCAGGCGCCGGAGCATATTTGCGCCCCGGACATCGGTATGCTGATGCGGCTGAACGAAGCCTCCGGCAAGCGCGTGCGCATAGTGGATATCGCGCCGGAGCTGCCCGGCGCCATGGAATTCATCAGCGAAGCGGCGAAGGTTTGCCGCGTATCCCTTGCGCATACCACGGCGGATTACGATACCGCGCGCAGAGCGTTTGCCTCCGGCGCAAAGCAGGTGACGCACCTGTTCAACGCCATGGAGCCGCTGCTGCACCGCGCGCCCGGGCTGGTGGGCGCGGCGGCGGATGAAAACGCCGTGGCGGAGCTCATTTGCGACGGCATGCACATTCATCCGGCAGTGGTGCGCGCGGTGTTCAGGCTGTTCGACAATGTGTGCCTCATCAGCGACTCCATGCGCGGCGCGGGCCTGCCGGATGGCGAGTATTCCCTGGGCGGGCTGCCGGTGCGGGTCAGCGGCGGAAAATGTACGCTTGCCGACGGCACGCTCGCAGGCTCCGGCATCAACCTGATGACGGCGCTGCGCAATGCCGTAAGCTTTGGCGCACCGCTGGAAAAGGCGGTGGCGGCAGCCACGTCCACCCCCGCGCAGGCGCTGGGAATGGAACGGGAGATCGGCTGCATCCGCCAGGGGGCGCGCGCGGACCTCGTATTGCTGGACAAGGCGCTCAATATTGTGCAAATATATATCGACGGGAAACCATGGGAGGCTTCACGCGCATGAAACATATAGATGCAGCGAATTACAGGGACCTAAGCCGCAAGGCGGCCAACATACTCTCCGCCCAGGTATTGCTTAAGCCAGACTGCGTGCTGGGCCTTGCGACGGGCTCTACGCCGGTGGGCGCGTACAGGCAGCTCATCGAGTGGTATCGTAAGGGCGACGTTTCCTTTGCGCACACCAAGTCTGTCAACCTGGATGAATACCGTGGGCTTCCCGCACAGCACAAAGAGAGTTACCGGCACTTCATGCGGGAAAGCTTTTTTGACGATATCGACATCGATGCGAGGAATACGCATGTGCCCGACGGTATGGCGCCGGATGCGGCGGCTGAATGCCGCCGGTATGACGAGCTGATCGATTCGCTGGGCGGCATCGATTTGCAGCTGCTCGGCATCGGCCTGAATGGGCATATCGGTTTTAATGAACCGGCCGAGCATTTCATCATGCAGACGCACTGCATCACGCTCTCGGAAAGCACGCGCAACGCGAACGCCCGGTTTTTTGACGGCGACATGGATCAGGTGCCAAAAGAGGCCATTACCATGGGCATGCGCCACATCATGCAGGCGCGGCGCATATTGCTCATTGCCGGAGCGGAAAAACGGGATATACTCGAACAGGCGCTCTACGGCCCCGTTACGCCCCAAGTGCCTGCGTCGCTGCTGCAGCTGCACGAGAACCTCACCGTCATCACCTGCATTTAGCTTGACTCGGTCGGTGTATGAAATCACATCTCCAACGCATGCTTTTGGGCCCGGAGGCTTAAGAACCGCCGAGAGGGACATGCGGCATTTTAACCTACAGAAAACCCATCGACAAAGTCCGAAGGACTTTGTCGATGGCTTAAACCGCCCGTAAGGGCGAACACTGAAAGGATGGCAAAAAAAGATGCTTATTCGCGTGCTGCTCCTTGTAGTTGGCACCTTCGGCCTGCTGGATACGCTGCTGGTCAGCTTTGTAAGCAGCCTGAACCTGGGCGTGCTGCTGCCGGGGCTGCTGGGCCTGCCGCTGCTGCTGCTGGGCCTGTTTCTGCCCTCACTTTCCGGCTTTTTTGCTTCTTCCGCGGGAAACATATGCAAGCTCGTGTTCATCGGCGGCTATTGCCTGCTGTTTGCGCTGTTTACCGGGACGTGGATATTGCTGGACACCGCCGCCGCGCGTACCGCGCCTGCGGGCGCGGACGCCGTGATCGTGCTGGGCGCGGGGCTTCGGGGCGAGCGCCCCACGCTGGTGCTGCAGCGCCGCATGGATACCGCCATCGCCTATCTTGCCGAAAACCCGGACGCCGTCGCCGTGCTCTCCGGCGGCAAAGGGGAGGGCGAACACATCAGCGAGGCCGAAGCGATGGCGCGTTACTTTGCGCAACAGGGCGTGCCGGAATCACGGTATATCCGGGAGGATGCCTCCACCAATACGCGGGAGAACTTCCTGTACTCGAATAAAATCATTTGTGGACGCTTCGGGCAAGGCGCGTCCATCGCGTTTGTCACGACGGATTTTCATGTGTACCGGGCGGAGCGCGTGGCGAAAAGGCAGGGGATAGAAGCCTATGGCATCGCTGCGCCGGATGTGTGGTATCTCTCGCTCAACAACCATCTGCGTGAATGCATGGCGATCTGGGCATATGCGTTCACAGGCGTTATCTGATTCGCAGACAACAATACTGATTTGCAAAACGCAAAAGTGATTGAATTGACGAATGTCAATAAACCTGTTTATAAGTTTTAAGGTATCGGATTATACTGAGCCGACGGAATTTGTTTTAAACTTGGTGGAACTTGCGTTTTCCCTGCCCCTTTCCACAATGGCCGTATCTAAGGGGGAGCGGGGAGTCGAAGCCGCGCGCCGCCTGTGGCGGAGCAAGCGCGGCGGAAGACCAGTGAGTAAAGGAGCGCAAGGAAGCGGCGCTTGCCGCGACGATGCGCGACTATTGCGAACTGCTAAAGCCCGCCCGCTATTAAATAAAATAACCTTTCGTGACGGCCCGCAGGCTTAGTGTCCGAGGCGTTTCCCACCGAGGACGCGCCACCGTAGGGGGCGATACATTATGTATGCTTAAAGGGCATGACACGTTTTTTGAGATTGATGTCACTTTTTTGACATTCTGGCCGCCCGTAGCGGGATTTTTGCCGCCGCGGGCGGCTTTATATTGTTTTGGCGCATACGGCAGTTGCACAAACGCGAATTTTTCATTCTGTTTTGTCCATTTTCCACATATATATCTACTGTTTTATCAGATGCATCATGAGAAGGAGGCCCCGGTATGGATAGAATGGAGCTGTATCAGGATATTGCAAAGCGCACCCAGGGCGATATTTATATCGGCGTGGTGGGCCCGGTGCGCACGGGAAAATCCACGTTCATCAAGCGCTTCATGGATCATTTGGTGCTGCCCGGCATTGAAAACGAGCATGTCCGCGCGCGCGTGGTGGATGAGATGCCGCAAAGCGGCACAGGCAAGACCATTATGACCACACAGCCCAAATTCGTGCCCAACGAGGCCGTCCGGCTGGATCTTGGCGACAACGCGCACTGCAATGTGCGTATGGTGGATTGCGTGGGCTATTGGGTGCCGGGCGCCATAGGCCACATGGAAGAGGATGCGCCGCGCATGGTGCGTACCCCGTGGTTCGACCATGAAATTCCCTTTGAGGAAGCGGCGGAGATCGGCACGCGCAAAGTCATCACGGATCATTCCACCATCGGCGTGGTGATGACCACCGACGGCAGCATCACGGATCTCCCGCGGGAAAGCTATATGGAGGCCGAGGAGCGTGTGGTCAGCGAGCTCAAGGCGACCGGCAAGCCGTTCGTCATCGTTGTCAACAGTACGGACCCGGAAGGAGCGCGCGCCCAGACGCTGCGCGAGGAGCTTTCGGAAAAGTACGGCGTGAGCGTGGTGGCGCTGGATGCCTTGCATATGAGCAGCGGCGCCGCGGGGGAATTGCTTGAGCAGGTGCTCATGGAGTTCCCGCTGACCGTGCTGCATATTCGCCTGCCGGGGTATATGATGGAACTCTCCCCCGATCATTGGCTGATGCAGCGGGTGCTTGCCCCCGTACAGGAGGCCATGCCGACGCTTTCGCGCATGCGCGACCACAAAGCGGTTTGCGCCGCGCTCGCCGAACTGGAGGATTTTTCGCCCTGCGCCGTGGAGCAGGTGGATCTTGGCACCGGCCGCGCGGTTTTGAACCTGATGCCCGACGAAGATATGTTCTTCAGAATACTCAGCGAAACAAGCGGGTGCGACATCGCGGACGATTACGAGCTGATGAGCGCGTTGAAGAGCTTCTCTGCGGCGAAGCGGGAGTACGACCGTATTGCGGGGGCGCTGGAATCCGCGCAGACGCTGGGCTACGGTATGGTGCCGCCCGCCGTCGACGAAATGGAACTCAAGGAGCCTGAAATCGTGCAGCAGGGCAGCAAGTTCGGCGTGCGGCTTCGCGCCTGCGCGTCGGGCCTGCAGATATTCCGCGTGGATATGGAAACGGAGGTAAATCCCGTTGTGGGCAGCGCGCAACAATCCGAAGCGCTGATGGATTATCTGATGGAAACGTTCGAGAAGGACCCCGCCGCAATATGGCAAACGAATATATTCGGCAAGCCGCTCTACGATCTTGTGCGCGACAGTATGGCGGGCAAGGCGGGCCGTATGCCGGACGCCGTACAGGAAAAGCTCCAGAGGACACTCCAGCGCATTGTAAATGACGGCTGCAACGGGCTGATTTGCATTCTGCTTTAACGCGGTTTCGACAAAAATCATCTCATTCTCTGACGGAGGGCGCAGGCCCTCCGCTTTTTTTCGGCGGCAATACGCAAGTCGCGCTGTCAAATCATGCATTTTTGCATACATCCGTTGATTTATAGGGTACCACTGTGTATAATAACAGCAGGGTTCACAATAGAACCCGTCTCGTTGTAGATCCCATTAATCTGCACATCAAAGAAGGAGGAAACTCTACATGAAGAAGTCCCTGATTGTGATGCTTGCCGTGTTTATGACAGTGGCAATGCTGTTCACCGCGTGCGCGCCTGCGGCTCCCGCTGCGGAAGCGACCCAAGCGCCCGCTGCTGAAGCGCCCGCTGCCGAAGCGCCCGCTGCAACGGATAAGGTAATTAAGATTGGTGTGTTTGAGCCCCAGACCGGTGAGAACGGCGGCGGCGGTTTCCAGGAAGTCCTGGGTATGCGCTATGCCAACGAAGTATATCCCACCGTCGAAATCGGCGGCGAGACCTATACCATCGAGTTGGTCGAAGCGGACAACAAGTCCGATAAGACCGAAGCCGTATCCGCTGCGCAGAGCTTGATCAGCGCAGGCTGCTCGGTAATACTCGGCTCCTACGGCTCCGGTGTGTCCATCGCTGCTGGCGAGATTTTCGCCGAGGCAGAGGTTGCCGCTATCGGCGCTTCCTGCACCAACCCGCAGGTAACGCTGGGCAACGATTTCTACTTCCGCGTTTGCTTCCTGGATCCCTTCCAGGGCACCGTCATGGCGAACTACGCCAACCAGGAAGGCGCCAAGACTGCCGCGATCATCACGCAGCTGGGCGACGATTACTCCTCCGGCCTAGGCAATTTCTTTAAGGATGCATTCGTGAAGCTGGTAGGCGAAGGCGCTATCGTAAGCGAAGAGCAGTTCCAGACCAACCAGACCGACTTCAAGGCCATCCTGACCAACATCAAGGCCGCCAACCCCGACGTCATATTCGCTCCCTCCTCTATCGCAACTGCTCCCCTGATCATCAAGCAGGCGCGCGAGCTTGGCATCACCGCCAAGATCATGGCGGGCGACACCTGGGAAAACTCCTCCATCATCGAAAATGCCGGTGCTGACGCCGAAGGCGTTGTACTCTCCACCTTCTTCGATGACGCGGACCCCGCTACCGCCGAAGCCGAGAAGTTCATCGCGGGCTTCAAGGAATATCTCGTAGCGAACAACCAGTCCGAAATCATTCCCGCCGTTTCCGCGCTGGGCTATGATGCGTACCTGACCGCCCTTGCCGCCATTAAGGCCGCTGACTCTGCCGACTCCGTCGCCATCCGCGACGCGCTTGTTGGCGTTTCTCTCGAAGGCGTGACCGGTGCGATTTCCTTTGATGAAAACGGCGATGCGAAAAAGGATATGGCGTTCATCAAGACCATTGAGAACGGCGCATTCAAGTTCCTCAAGACCGTTACCGTCGAGTAATCTGGTCCGTCATAAAGGCGGGGGGCATCTCGTCTCCCGCCTTCTTCTTTGATTTTGCCGGTACTTTCGGGCATTTTAAGTAAGGATGGATGCGATGACAGCGGTCATCACCATCTTTGTGCATTTCTGCATGGCTTACTACAAATATTGCAGCCAAACACCACCGTATTCACCGAAAAAATGGGGGGGCTTTCCTTCATGAGCTTGACAACCTTTTTACAGCATTGCCTTACGGGTATATCGCTTGGGGGCGCCTATGCCCTGATTGCCATCGGCTATACGATGGTTTACGGCATATTACGCCTGATCAATTTCGCGCACGGCGAAATATTTATGATATCGGGCTATTTTATGATATTCTGTATGGCCAGTATGCCCTGGCAGATTGCCATACCTGTCGTTATCATCGCTACCATCATACTTGGCGTTGCCATTGAGCGTGCGGCTTATAAGCCTTTGCGCACAGCGCCCCGTATGTCCATTATGATTTCCGCAATCGGCGTATCCTACCTGCTGCAGAATCTGGCCACATACCTCTTTACGGCCATTCCGAGGGGATATCCCGAAATTCCGTTCCTCAAGAGGACATTCCAGATAGGCGATCTTTCAGCCAGCCTGGTCACGTTTCTGACGCCGGCGCTTACCATTTGCCTTGTCATCGCGCTGATGATGCTCATCAACCACACCAAGGTCGGCATGGCGATGCGCGCGGTTTCCAAGGATTTTGAAACGTCCAAGCTGATGGGCGTAAAGATCAACACCGTCATCAGCATTACGTTCGTAATCGGCTCCGCGTTGGCGGCCGTTGGCTCCATACTCTATTTTACGGATCGCATGTCTGTAACGCCGTTTTCCGGCACGTTGCCGGGCCTGAAATGCTTTGTCGCGGCGGTGTTCGGCGGCATCGGCAGTATACCCGGCGCGGTTGTGGGCGGCTTTTTGATCGGCATTTGCGAGACCATGCTCGTCGCGCTTGGCTATTCCACGTTCAGCGATGCGTTTACGTTCGTGCTGCTCATCGTTATGCTGCTCTTAAAGCCCACCGGCCTCTTCGGCGAGAAAAGTACGGATAAGGTGTGATGCATATGAAAAAGACAACAAGACTCATCTGTTCGCTCGCAATGGCTGCAGTGATGCTCGCCGTGCTTTATATGCTGCAGGCCAATAAGAACGATAACGGCATGCTCATTTCCATACTGCAGAAGAGCGCAATACTGGCCATCGTCGCCGTTTCCATGAACCTGCTCAACGGTTTTACGGGCCTGTTTTCGCTGGGCCAGGCAGGCTTCATGTCCATTGGCGCCTATATTACCGCAATATTGACTATCCCAGTCAAGAATTTGGATGGCGTGTATTACATGAACGGCGTAAGCCCGGCCATCCGTGCCCTGAAGGAAGCGTTGGAGGCGAGTCCGGCCTGGCTCCAGTCCATTTATCCCTTCCTGGCGCTGATACTTGGCGGCTTGGCGGCTGCGTTGTTCGCAGCGCTCATCGGTATACCGGTGCTGCGTCTCAAGAGCGATTATCTCGCCATCGCAACGCTCGGCTTCTCCGAGATCATCCGCGCGGTGGTATCCAGCCCGCAGTTGGATATGGTCACAAACGGTTCTTATGGCCTCAATAAGATCCCGGCATTTCCGGAATTGTTCGGGGGACTCATCCCCTCCATGATTACGCCGTTTTTGATTGCCGTAGTCTGTATCGCGCTGATGATGCTGCTGATAAAAAGCTCCTACGGGCGCGCCTTCAAGGCCATCCGAGAGGATGAAATCGCGGCGGAGGCCATGGGCGTCAACCTGCTCAAGCATAAGGAGATGTCGTTTGTCATCAGCTCCTTCTTTACGGCGATCGCAGGCGGCCTCTTGGCCATGTTCATGCGTTCGATAGAAGCAAAGACATTTTCCATCGCGCTTACCTATGACATACTGCTCATTATCGTTATTGGCGGTATAGGCAGCGTCACCGGCAGCATACTGGGTGCGTTCCTCGTTACCGCCAGCAAGGAATGGTGGCTGCGCTTCTTCGATCAGCCGCTCGTGATCGGCGGATGGGAGGTGCCCCTTTTCCGCACGGGCTTCCGTATGGTCGTGTTCTCCGTACTGCTGATGTTGGTGGTGCTTTTCTACCGACGGGGTCTGATGGGTACGAATGAATTCTCCTGGGAGGGCATCATGCGAATACCCAAATGGTTTAAAGCGAAATTCCGAAAAAAGAATCCTGCGGGAGGTGACGCCAAATGAGCGAACATGTTTTAGAGCTTCGCGACGTCACCATGCAGTTTGGCGGCGTGGTCGCGGTGGATAATCTGTCGCTTATAGTAGACGAGGGCGAAATCGTTGCGCTCATCGGCCCCAACGGCGCGGGAAAAACCACGGCGTTTAATGTTATCACCGGCGTATATGCGCCTACCAACGGCGAGGTGCGCTTCCACGACAAGGTCATTGTCAGCGATTTTCCGCGCGGGAAAATGAAAAAGCTCTATGCAAGCGGCAACCGCGGCAAATACACGGTTTCCGTCAGCAGAACGCCGGATAAGATCACCAAGCTCGGCATCGCGCGTACATTCCAGAATATCCGCCTGTTCAAGAACCTCACGGTGCTGGAAAACGTGCTGATTGCAAAGCACATGAATATCAAGGCGGGTCTCTTTTCCGCGGTATTCCGGCTCAACCGCAAGGAAGAAATGGAAATGCGTGAGCAGTCGCTCAAGCTGCTGGAAATCGTAGGGCTCCAGGATGCGAAGAATGAAATCGCTTCCTCGCTTCCGTATGGCAAGCAACGGCATCTGGAGATTGCGCGCGCGCTTGCGACGGAGCCGACGCTGCTGCTGCTGGATGAACCGGCGGCCGGTATGAACCCGCAGGAGACGGACGAGCTGACCGCGTTTATTCGAAAAATCAAGGATGACTTCCATCTTACGGTGTTTATGATCGAGCACCATATGAATTTGGTCATGGAAATCTCCGACCGGATCTATGTGATCGATTTCGGCAAGCAGATTGCAGAGGGCACGCCGGCAGAGGTACAGGACAATCCCGACGTCATCGCTGCGTATTTGGGGGTGGAGGAAGAATGAGCTTACTGCAAATCAGCGACCTGAAGGTATCCTACGGCGGTATAGAAGCGCTCAAGGGCATATCCTTCCATGTGGAGGAAGGCGAGATCGTCACCCTCATCGGCGCGAACGGCGCGGGGAAATCCACGACGCTGCGTACCATCGCAGGTTTGGTGCGCTTAAGCGCGGGCAGTGTTTCGTATCAGGGCCAGTCCGTCACCGGCATCGATACGCAGAAGATTGTGGAACGGGGCGTGGTACTCGTACCCGAAGGCCGCCGTGTATTCCCCAACCTTACGGTGCTGGAAAACTTGAAGATCGGCGCATACCTGCGCAAGGACGAGGAAGGTATCCAAGCCGATATCAAGCGTGTATACGCGCTCTTCCCCAGGCTGGAGGAGCGGCACTGGCAAATGGCGGGCACGCTTTCCGGCGGCGAGCAGCAAATGCTCGCGGTAGGCCGCGCGCTCATGGCCAAGCCCAAGCTCATCATGATGGATGAACCCTCGCTGGGGCTTGCGCCGCTGGTGGTAAAGGATATATTCGAGATCATCCAGCGCATCAACGGCGACGGCGTGACCGTGCTTTTGATCGAGCAGAACGCCAATGCGGCGCTTAGAATCGCGCATCGCGGCTACGTAATGGAAACGGGCCGTATCACCATGACCGGTACCGGCATGGAGCTTTTGAACGACGAAAAGGTCAAGCAGGCGTATCTGGGCAAAAGCGACAAAAAGGCGCGGTGAAGGCCGCTGGCATCGAATTTGCAGCGTCACGCAGGCGGTCCGCTGCCCGCAAATAATGCAACGCAAAACGGTTAAACTAATACCCCGGCATGTGCCGGGGTATTGTTGCATTGGGGAGCGATGGAAAATGGATTTTAACATTTATACGGATCTCGCGCGCGAAGCACGCGAAATCAACCCGGATCTGCCGGGAGTGAAAGAGCAGGATGAAAAGCTGGAGGAAGCGGATGTTTCGCGCATTGAAGTGATGACGGAGGAAGCGGCAAACAAGCTGGGAAAACCGGTCGGCCGTTACGTGACCATTGAGGCGCCTGCGCTGGCCCAGCGCGATACCGCGGTATTCCAGAAGATCACGCAGGTGCTCGCGGAGGAGCTTAAGCAGCTTTTACCCACAGACGACCCGCAGGCAAGCATACTGGTGGTGGGGCTGGGCAACCGCTATATCACCCCGGATGCGTTAGGCCCCCGCGTGGTGGAAAAAACCTTTGTCACGCGCCACATCACCGAACACCTGCCGGATATCATAGGCGAGCCCATGCGTCCGGTCGCCGCCGTAGCGCCCGGCGTGCTGGGGACTACCGGCGTGGAGACTGTGGAAATGCTGCGCGGTCTTGTCGAGCGGGTAAAGCCGACGGCGGTCATCGCTATCGACGCGCTGGCATCGCGCCGCGCAGGGCGCATCAGTACGGCCATACAGATCACCGACACAGGAATCCACCCCGGCTCCGGCGTGGGCAACACCGGACGCTTGGGGCTGACGCAGGAAAGCCTTGGCGTACCTGTGATCGCGATCGGTGTGCCCACGGTGGTGCTTGCCTCCACCATATCGCAGGATACCATCAGCCTGATTGCAAATGAGACGGGGCTGCACAGCGAGGAGGATAAAATGCGTCGCCTGGCCGAGCAGGTTATCAGCGAGCACTTCGGCCCCATGATCGTGACGCCCAAGGAGATAGACACCATTGTCGCTGATATGGCAGGCATTCTTGCCGATGGCGTGAACATTGCGCTGCACCGTCCGTATTACGATCAGGTCAAAGAGCTTCTTGCATGAAGGCATAAGCGTACCATGCTGCCGCATACCTTACAGTATGGACAGGATATGGACAACGCGCGGTTCCAAAAAGAGCAGTAAGCAAAAAAAGCGGCGTGCACGGGGCGATAAAGCCCTAAGCGCGCTGCGTTTGCGCCTGTTCACGGCGGGTGCGCTCGCACTGTGCATATTGGCGTTGGCGCTTTTATCCACAGGCTCCGCCAATGAACGGCTGCTGACCATGGCAATGCCTGTGACGCATGCCGTGCCGCCGCCCCCGCCCACGCCCGTACCCTCTATTTCCATTGCACGGGTGGATGTGGACGAGGGTGTGGGCGAAGCGATGCGCATCGAGGTGCTTTCACCCGAAGTGCCCCTCTCCGTGGAGTTAGGCGGGCCGGAACCGCGCATACTCATTTACCATACGCATAACACCGAAGCCTATACGCAAACGGAAACCTATACTTACGCGGAAAGCGGTGATTGGCGCACCTATGACGAACGCTGCAGCGTGATCGCGGTGGGCGAGCTGCTCGCGAAAATACTGCGCGAGCAATATGGCTGCAACGTCATTCACGACAAAACGGACCATGAACCGCCCAAACTTTCCACGGCGTATTCCCGTTCCGAAGCGACTATGAAAAAGTACAAGAAACAATACCCCTCCCTGACCATGTTCATCGATTTGCACCGTGACGCGGGGAAAGACCCGGCTTATACGGTGATTGACGGCAAGCGCGTAGCGCGCCTGATGTTTGTGGTGGGCACCGGCGAGGGCGCGACCGGTACGGGCTTTGCCGAAATGCCGGATTTTGAAAGCAACTACGCCCTAGCGCTTGCCATTACCAACCGTCTTGCGCAAATAGACGAGGATCTCATACGCAACATCCGCGTGAAAACCGGGCGATACAACCAGCACATCTCCAGCCAGTGCCTGCTGGTGGAGGTTGGCGACAACGCCAATACGCTGGAGGAGGCGTTGAACGCCATCCCTCATCTTGCGCGCGCGATCGTGGAAAGCACGCAGGGCGGCGCGGCGGCGGCCATGGCCGCGGGGAGCACCAAGCCGCCCGCATCTAAAGCGACCCCCACGCCCGCTTTGCGCTGGGCGCCGTAAAGAGTTTGCGCGTTTTCGGATACCATATATCGCTTCCTGTGATACAATAGGTGAAGTATACACAGGAGGCGAAAGAAGAAATGGATGTTTCCGCTCTGCTGATCTACCTTATGGTGCAGGGAATCACGCCCGGCCCCAGCAACCTGATGTCGCTGTACACATCGGCGGCGCTTGGCTTTCGGGGCGCGCGCGGCTACCGGATCGGCACAATGACAGGTTTCATGGTGAAAATACTGCTGTGCGGGCTGCTCAATATGATGCTGGCCGCGGTGGTGCCGGGGCTGGTGCCTTATTTGAAATGGGTGGGCGCGGCGTATTTGCTGTATCTTGCCGCACATATCCTGTTTGCGGGCAAAAATCAGCAGCAGGCGCAGCAAAACATTACCGCTACGTTCTGGGGCGGCATACTGCTGCAGGTGCTCAACATCAAAAGCTGGGTGATGGGGCTGACGATGTTCTCGCTGTATATCATTCCGTTTACCACCGCTATACAGGATATACTGTTCTGGACGCTCGTAACGTTTCCCATCATGCTGGTCTGCACGCTGATCTGGTCGCTGTTCGGCAACGCCATCAAGCGCATTTATGAAGAGCATCGGCTGGCGCTTAGCATCGTCATGGCGGCGCTGCTCTTGTATTCCGCCGTGAGCGCCGTATTGTAAGCACCGGGGAGGATCATGCGATTTTTACATTGTGCGGACCTGCATATCGGCAGCGGCGGGAATGAAGCCGCGGGTTGCGATTGCCTGTCGCGCCTTGCGGATGCGGCGATCGCTGCGCGTGTGGACGCCATGCTCATCGCGGGCGACCTGTTTGACCGCGCCGCGCGCTATCCGCAAGCGGCGGAAGCCGCGGCTCCGGCACTTGCGCGCCTTCGCGCGGCCGGCGTATGCACATCCGCAATAGAGGGAAACCATGATATCCTCAATAACAAATGCCCCTCCTGCCTTGCGCTTTTGCATGCGGAGGGGCTTCTATATTTGCTGCGCCCCGTATATGATACGGCAGGCGAGCCGCGCTTGAGCGAATACGATGGCAAAACGGGCTGCATTGCCACTGTCGCAGGGGTGCGTATTGCGGGCTTTGGTTTTATGGGTGGCGCAACGCGTGCCCGGCTAAAAGCACTGACTGACTTGCTTGCGCCCTATGAGGGGTTTACGGTCGGCATGCTGCATTCCGGCGTGTATCCGGGCGGGGCGCTGCCGCAGGGCGGCATAAGGCCCGCCGATATTGCGGCCTGTGCGGGCAAGGTGGACTATTTTGCGCTGGGCCACCGGCATGCGCGCGAGGAGCATGCGCAGGGCTTTAACCCCGGTTCGCCAAACGGCGTGCGCCTGAAGGATCCGCTGGCCGAACGGGGATATTATATTGTAGACGTGCAGGGCAAGGTATTCCGTGCGGAATTTGTGTCCACAGCGGCCGCTGTATAGGCATGGAGCGCACGGAATATCCCGGGAAATATTGTCGAAATACCGTGTGTTATACGTGCGGAGCAAGCCGCGGCAGCGTTATCTCAAACACCGCGCCCGGCTGATTGTATGCGGCGATTTCCGCGGGCGCCGCCGCAAATGCATAGCCGCTACCCCTCTTAGTTAAAGAAGATAACAAGAGACCTGTCTCATAAGGCGCCCGAAAAAGATGAGCTAAGGCAGAAGCCAAGGCTCATTTTGTGGTTCTAAAAACTATGCCAAAGCTCTTTATGCTGCCCGCATTAGAATGAATATAAATATAGACTTTCATTTTCATAGAACTTATTGTAATATAACAATATCGGATGACTATAGTCATCTAATTTATAGTCAGGATAAAAGAAAATGCCATATAACAGCGAAAACAGAAGAATAAAGGCCAACGACACAAGGCAGAAGATATATAAGAGCGCGGAGAAGCTGTTTGCATCCTATGCCTACCATAAGGTAAGCGTAGATGAGATTGTGAAAATGGCAGGCGTTGCCAAAGGCTCTTTTTATGTGCACTTTGCTTCAAAGGACGCATTGATCGCCGCTTTGATCAGCGATTATGTAGCCGGTTTGGATACGGATTATAAAGACTATCTTGCTTCCTTACCGGACGATACCCCGGCGGAAGCCACGCTTCTTTCTTTCATCGGTAAAATTGCCGACGTGCTGATAGATCACATTGGCATTGGCAACATGCAGGCTGTCTATAAAGCGCAGATCACAAACGATATGAATATGGAAGCGGTCATGGACTACAACAGGGATATTTATAAAATGATCTCAAGCATACTCGAACGCGGAATCAGGCGGGGCGAATTCAAAACCGATGTGCCGGTGGAGATCCTGACCAGGCATTTTATGATGGCCATTCGGGGCGTCACCTACGAATGGTGCATCCGCTACCCCGACTTTGATTACAAAGCGGAGGCGATGCAGCATTTCAGGCTCTTGCTGGATGGGCTGCGCAACCCGGTTTTTCCTGACCGAATAGATCGATCCGGGCGGTAAGACATCCCAAATCCAATAGATTTACCTGTGTACAAAGGAGAATTCGCACATGAAGAAATCCCTAACTGCGTTGCTGTGTGCGGTGCTGATGCTTACACTGCTCCCACAGGCAGTAAAGGCGGCGGAGGATTACCTCTACGTCGACGAAAATGGCGATACGCAGACGACGGCAGGGCTGACTGTCACCCCCATTACCGCCGAAACCGCCACACTCACCAGCGGCTGGTACGTGGTGGACAGCGATGTGACCCGGGCTTCCACCATCACCGTCAACGGCGACGTAACGCTGCTCCTCATGGACGGCTTTACGCTGACGGTAACGGGTAGCGGTGATAATGCGGGAATCAATGTTTCGCCCGGCAACAGCCTGACCGTTTACGGGCAGGCGGCAGGCGCGGGCGCGTTGCTGGCTCAGGGCGGCGGTTACGGCGCGGGCATCGGCGGCGAAAAATTTGGTTCCGGCGGCACAATCACCATCAACAGCGGGACGGTTACGGCCACGGGGGGCTACAGTGCGGCAGGCATTGGAGGGGGCCATTACCGACCAAACGGTAACGTAATTATCAAAGGCGGCACGGTTACGGCCCTTGGCGGCAGCTGCGGCGCGGGCATCGGCGGCGGAAATTACGGTTCCGGCGGCACGATCGCCATATCCGGCGGTACCGTCACGGCTACAGGCGGGCAGAACAGCGCGGGCATCGGCGGCGGTGAGGGTGCCTCGGGGTCAAATAACAGCAACGGCGGGACAATCACAATATCGGGCGGTACTGTGACGGCGAACGGCAAGGGCGACGGCGCGGGCATCGGCGGCGGCATGTTCGGTACCGGCGGCACCATCAAGATTTTAGGCGGAGATGTTAAAGGGACCTCCTCCGGGGGTGCGGGCATTGGCGGTGGGGCCGTTAAAGATGGCGGCAGCATTACCATATCGGGAGGTAAAGTAGAGGCAAGCGGCTATGATGGGGCAGGCATCGGTGGCGGTGCACTTGGCAGCGGTGGAAACATTATCATCTCTGGCGGCCAAGTGACGGCCACAAGCACCTACCGCGGCGCAGGCATTGGTGGCGGTGACATGGCCGGCAGCGGCTTTATCACCATTCAAAACGGCACAATCAATGCAAGAGCTGAATACGGTGGCGCAGGTATTGGCAGCGGTTACCTTGCATCGGTTAATACTATCAATATCCTAAACGGTGATATAACAGCGACGGGTGTTATATGGGGCGCGGGTATCGGTGGCGGAGGATCAGGCAGTGCCGGTGACATCACCATATCAGGCGGAACAATCAAGGCATATGGAGGAGACAACGGCGCTGGCATTGGTGCAGGTGGAAAAAGTACAGCCAGTACGCATACTGGCGGCACTATTAAGATACTTGGCGGCAAGGTGACCGCCAGAGGCGGCAGCTATAGCATGGATATCGGGCGAGCCCGAAACAGCGTGAATGGAACGTTGCTGATAGACGATACAGCACTGGTAACTCTGGCTGCCAATGGCATTGATTCTTCTGTCACAACAATCGGCACATGCATCATCAGAGGTTCCGCTTCCGGCGCGCTCTTGGGCGCGTACGAGGGCGGAACAAAGTTGGAGGGGACGCTGATTGATTTAAGCAGCCCGACGCTTGCGAGCGGCACTGGCTATACGGTCAGCGGCAACAGCATCACCTTAACAGGAGCAAACCCCTGCATCCTTTCGGACGGGACGACTGCCCGCAACGTTATTGTGTCTGCGGGCGCAAGCGCGGATGTTGTGCTGTTTGCGGCGGATATCGCCCCTGTATCCGGCTGCGCGTTTGATATGACCGGCGCAACGGTCAACCTGAAGCTTGTGGGGGCAAACAGCCTGAAAAGCGCCGGTGTTTTTGCAGGCCTGCAGGTGCCTGACGGGGCTGCGTTGCAGGTAACCGGAAGCGGAAGCCTGACAGCCGAAGGCGGCTCCAACGGTGCGGGTATCGGCGGCCGCAGCGGCCTGGGTGCAGGCGGCATCACCATATCCGGCGGCGATGTGACGGCGCTTGGCAATGGCGGCGGCGCGGGAATCGGCGGCGGAAACGGCGGCGCAGGCGGCATTGTGCTTGCGGAAGGCGCGGACACGGTCGTATCCGTTACCGGCGGTATAAACGGGTACGACATCGGCTCGGGTAATGGCAGCGGAGCTGGCGGAAGCCTTACGGTGAATAATGACGCGACCGTGCTTTTAAACCGGAACGGAACAAACGCGGCAGCAAGCTATATTACCTGCATGGTCGGCGGGGAAGGCGCGGGCTTGAAGGCTGGGACGTATATGAATTCTTATAAGTTCCTAACATACGGCGATGTCGGAATATCGCCAGGCTCGGATGCAAAAGCATTGGATACCGTCACGCTAAGCGTGGTGGTGGAAGGGCTGTCGGATATCGATCCTGAGGGAACTATCGCATTTATGGCCAACGGCACGGAGATAGGGCGATCCCCCATAACCCGAGCGGACGCTGGGAGCGTCCGGGGTACGGTAGCCTTTGATTGGATTGCGCTGGGGGGAGCTTATACTTTAACGGCGCAGTATGTCCAGAATGAAATTTTGGACAGTTACACTGCGACGGGCAGCGTTCAGATCGTAACGGGATACACTGTCTTAAGGATTGAACAGGCGCCGCTGACGATCAGTGATCCGGGGGTTACCTATACAGACGCGCCGTTTGATTTGTCCGTCGGCGGCGGAAGCGGAACCGGCGACATGAGTTTTTCCGTTACGTCCGGCGACGCTGTGAGCGTGAACGCAAGCGGCCGGGTAACGATCAATAAGGCGGGTACTGCGACTATTGCCGTGGTGAAAGCTGCCGACAGCAATTATGAAAAAGCCGAAGCTACCGTTACCATCACGGTCCGTAAAGCAACGCCGGCATCCGTCGTGTTCCCGACAGCAAGTGCCATTACCTACGGCGCAACGCTATCGTCCTCGGTATTGTCGTGTGGCAGCGGAGACGGTACGTTCGCCTGGGTGAACCCGGATACGGTGCCTACCGTGAACAACAGCGGCTATAACGTAGTATTCACGCCAAGAGACGCTGACAACTACGATTATTCCGGCTTTACGCTGGAGGACATTGTTGGGATATCGGTGGGCAAAGCGTTACCGGTTGTGACATTTCCCACGGCAAGCAATATCACCTACGGCGAGAGCCTCTCTTCCTCAACGCTTTCGGGCGGCAGCGGGGACGGCAGTTTTGCGTGGAAGAACCCGGACACCGTGCCGCATGTGATCAACAGCGGCTATACCGTTGTATTCACGCCAAGCGATGCGGAAAACTATCAAACTGTCGAACAGATTGTGGGCATCAGCGTCGATAAAGCCGATCAGGCGCCGCTTTCGGTACACATTCCGGGCGAAATCCGCAACGGTTACGCGGATTTTAACCTTGAAGTAAGCGGTGGCAGCGGTACAGGGGCACTCAGTTACGCGGTAATTTCGGGCGATTCCGTTGCCGTGGATGCGTCCGGCAGGGTGCGCGTACTGAATCTGGGTATATCGGTACTGACCGTCACCAAAGCGGGTGATGATTTGTATAACGAAACATCGGTGTCAGTAGAGATCCGTGTGAAAGCGAACGCGACAAGTGGCGCTGCTGCCACGCCCATCCCAACGCCTTCGCCGTCTGCGGGCGCATTGCCCACGCCGCCCAGCAACGTGGTATTCACGCCGTCTGTGAGCGCAACGCCTGCGCTGGTGATCGACGTGCTGCCCGCAACGCCTGCGAGTGCAGCGCCTTCGGGCGCATCGTCTGCGCCGCTTACCGATGCGACTCCCGGGCCTTATGAAGAGGCTGCCGTACTGGCGCCTATAAACATGGAAGAGGATTCAGAAACTGGCAGAATCATGGTAGAAGTCAGTATCACGGACTTACCCGAAGATACGACAGCGATCAGGTTGGCGAGCGGTAAAGTTATCTATATCGACCATACGCAAGAGACGCTGCAGCTTGAGATCGGCCGGGATGATTTGAATGCACAGGGAGAGCTCGAAATCCTGGCGCTGCATGAGCAGATTCCGCTTGCGCTGTATAAAATTGTGGTTGTCTCCACACACGGACAGGTGTCGGCAGCCGATAGTAAAACCCATGTGCTGATTTGGATTGCCGGTGGTATAGTGCTTGCGGGACTAGCCGGAGCGATCATCGTAATAAGGCGGAAAAAGTATAAGCAGCGAGTTTAGGATACAAGGAAGGATTACTTGATTCCCCCGGTATGGCTGGAGGCAAAGAATATTTCCAAACGATCCCCGGACTTTAGATCCTGAAGAAAGGAACTGTCGGCGCCGTTGACGCGCAGAACAACCTCCCCTGTCGGATGCTCCAGATCGATTCCGGACAACTCCAGCATATCCATCAGGTAGTAAGGGGAGCCATCGGGTTTCTCGGAAAGAACAATGGCTTTATCGTTCAATATGAATGCAATGTTGCCGGCCGGGTGACCGGAAAGGGCGGGTTCCGGAGGCAATGGCGACGGTACGGAGGGAACCGATTCTTCGGCCGAGGGAGAAAGCGCAACCGAATAGTTTGCCAAAGACTCCGGGGACGGTGCGGCTTCCCGGGCTGTATCCATGACGAAGGACGGGTTATCGGCCGCCGGTGCGGGCAAGCCTGATTCCGTTATGACCGTATCGCCGGTTTTCAGCGGCGTATCTTCGGAAACTTTTTTCCCGTTGACGGCGGCATGGTCCGGGTTGCCCGCCAACAGATCCTTCAGGCGGCGCTGGGCGGGCTGGCCATGCACGGCGGGAGAAAATTCAATGCTGTCCCCAGTGTTCACCAAATCCGAAATTTTTGCTTTCTTGCCATTTAACCGCAGTACGGCAGGCTCACCCGGAGTACCGTAATATACCATCTGTTCCCCGTTGACCTCAACGATCAGCCTCTGACCCGTTCTGGGCAGGAGGTCCTGATAGGAAAACCCGTTCATCATAAGAATGTCCATAACGGTCATCGTGCCGTTGCGGAAAAGCCTGGCGCGGCTGCCGTTCAAAGTGACGTGGAAGCTTTCGGTAACCAGATTCAGGCCAGCGGAAATCGCGATACCCAACGGCGTGGCATATTCGGGATCGTTGAAATCGCAGGTATCCGAGAAGGCATATGTCTGAAAATTGTTCCCGGCTATAGCCACTCGGTTGACATCTATATGCATATGTTTGGCAATGCCGGCGCGCATGCTGGAAAGCTTGCTGCCGCCTCCGGCCAGGAAAACGGCTGAGGCAGGAGCGCCGTTGACCTCACAGATATGCTCGGAAATTTCACGGCAGAGGTTTGCCGTGGCTTCATCAATGCAATCCATCATATCGTCCTGCGTAATGGTCTGCTCAACGCCGAGAATATCGGTAACGCAAACGGAATTTTGGGTCCCAAGCTGTGTTTTGACCGACTCTGCGGTATTGAAATCAAGAAGATATTTCTTCATCACCGCTTCGGTAATTTCATCTCCCGCTACGGTAACCATGGTATATCCCACAACGCCGCCGTCTCTGCAAATGGCGATATCTGAGGTCCCCGCGCCGATATCCACCAGCGCGAGGTTCAGCAGACGGAGATTTTTTGGAATCACCGCATTAATTGCCGCAATGGGCTCCAGCGTGAGGCTGGCGACATCCAGATCAATTCTGTTCATGGCCGAATACAGGCTTTCCACGACTTCACTGGGAAGAAAGGTGGCAATGACATCCGCCTGTATATGCCGGGCCTGGTGATCCAATAGGCTTGAGGTGGGGTAGCTGTCCATATAATACTGAACAGTGGTGTGCCCCACTAAATAGAACTGGCCGCTGTCGATGTTCAGTCCATCGGTGAAGGCGGCCTCCGCTTCGCCGATGGCCCCTGCTTCCAGGCGGCTGATGATTTCATTATCGATCCGCTGCGGCTGAGGGAATTCCATCTCAAAAGAGGCGCGCTCTGTTCGGAGCGCGCGTCCCGCCGCGGCGACGCAGACACTCTTCAGTTTGCAGCGGACCTTTGTCTCCAGACGGTTTTTGACGATGCGGGCAACCTTGGAGACCTGTTCAATATCTTCAATCTGGCCGTCGATCATGGAGCGCTGCGTGTGTTCCGCTTTTTCCATGGCAATGACCCGAAGCTTTCCGCTTTCCACGGTGCCCACAATGCCAATGATGCTGCGGGTCCCGATATCAAGAGCAAATATCATGCCATTCGGTTGTGCCTTCAGCTTCTTTTTGGATGTGCCAGCCATGAGCAGACCCCCCTTTCCCGATGGACTTTATTCCTGCGGGACATTATGAAGGGCTTGTGAAATGTACAAAAAAGGACTTTACACAGGCCCCGCTGTAATTATTATCGTAAAAAAGACGATGATAGTTAATATGTTTACGGCGAAATACATCTTGTGGAATAATTGAGGAGTAATGAAGTTTTATAATACGCCCATTTACGGGTAAAACAGAAGGGCTGCCCCAGATCTGATTCTGAGATAGCCCCCTTTCATAAAGATTTGGCCAGTACAAGCCAGCCATATCATTGTTCGAACAAGCGGGCAGCGCTGCGCATGTTTTCTATAACCTGTACATGAAAAGGGCATTTGCCCTCACAGCTGCCGCATTCCATGCATTCGGACGCCTTATGCGGACTGGCGGCGTATTGCGCGCTGATCTTAGCAGGGATGTCTTTACCGAGCTTGGCGATGTCCAGCATTTTTGTGGTCGCCGCGATATCGATGCCTGCGGGGCAGGGCAGGCAATGGTTGCAGTAGGCGCATTCCCCGTTAAAGCCGCCCTTATAGGTGCCTATCGCCTCGCTGTAATCGCGTTCTTGCTCGCTCAGGCTGAGATAATTGACTGCGGTTTGAACCTCATCGCGGGTTTTGCAGCCGATCAGGGTGCTGACGACCGCCGGGCGCGTCAGCGCGTAGTGGATGCACTGGCCCACCGTCAGCTGCCTGGCAAAGGGCGAAAATTCGGGCGAGACCAGCTTGCCGGCGCCAAGGGTTTTCATGGTGGTGATAGCGACGCCCCTGCTTTCGCAAAGGCGGTAGAGCTGCGCGCGCTTGGGGTCGATGCCGGCAAACCGGGCGTTGTCTATTTTCCCATCCATGACCGAAGGGATGTACACGTCGGAGGGCAGCATGTCAAAAGCCGGGTTGGTGCTGAACATCAACAGCTCCACAACGCCGGTCTCCACAATACGCGCCGCGGTGACCGGGTCGTGGGAGCTCGCACCGATGGCGCGGATCTTGCCTTCCTGCTTCAACCGCTGCACATAGGAAATATATTCCGTTTCAAATACTTCCCTGTAATCTTCCTCCGTATCGATGAAAAACATCATGCCCAGGTCGATATAGTCCGTATGGAAGCTGCGCAGCAGATTTTCGAAGTATTTTTTGCAGGTAGGCACGTCCCGTGTCCTATCATATTGCTCGCGGATATCCACCGAGCCGATATGGCCCTGAATCAAGACCTTATCGCGCCTTCCCTTAAGCGCTTTGGAAATGTTGTCCCGAACGGGCGTGCCCGGCATGAACACATCCATGATATTGATTTCCAATTCCAAGGCCGCCTCGATCACTTCTTCACATTGCGAATAGGGGCGGTTATCCAGATGCTCGGTGCCAAGGCCGATGATGCTCGCGGACATGCCGGTTTTCCCGATGGGTCTGTAAATCATATTTCCACCTGATTCCTTTATGTATTTTTAGAAAAGTGAAGACACACAGTTGTTGCTTATGGAACATATTAGCATGAATGGATACGGGAATCAAATAATGAATGTCTTCTATGATATAGTCCTGCAATTTTTATCGCATTATTCGGTTCCGTCTATTGACGTTGTAAAGATGCTGTAGTATGGTAACAATGTTGGTATTTATAGGAAGTACCGAGTTTTTTGCGCACTGTTACTAATTCCGTCAAAACAGGAATTCCCCTATTTTTATCGCACCGGCATTGTTCACGAGTCATGTTTCGGCATGTGGGGGGTATCCAGCCTGGACTATTGGAAATATAGGCAATTCTTATCGGAGTATTGAATTTACATTCAGTTCTAATGGAGATGCGTTTCATTTAAACATCCAATAAGGAGACGGCGGTTTTATGTCACAAAATGATATGATGTCGGAAAACATTCGGGCGACAAAATATGCGATGCTGGCGGCACTGGAAAGGGCAAAAAATTCCCTGCCGTTGTATGAATTATGCAGATTGGTCCATAAGCCAAGCGACATTCTTATCCGGGCGCTCAAAGAACTCAGGGAAGAAAAACACATAAAAACATTTATGCAAAGGGATATAATCACTGTGTCCCTGTTGCAGGACGCTGACCGGGAATAGGCAGGCCCGGCACATTTTGCGGCGGTATCAGCAGCCATTTAATATTGTGTCTCGCGGTACGGCCAACGAAAAAGCCGCTCTGTCACCCGATGGAAACAAGGGGTTTGCAGATGACATGAAAAATGCGCAACATACTATGCCCTCCTTAAAATATAGCTTTCCAGATCATTTAGATAGCATTTATATTCACAGTAATTTCTTCGGGTGGATTCGCATGGGCTTCTTTCTGAGCATAGCTTATTGTCGGTAATATGTTAGCGAGTCTGGCCGAATGGTCATTTTTTATAACGCAACCGTTTTGTGGGTCGCGTCGTTGTTATTTGCCTCCATTATATAAAAACTGCCCATAGGTTCAAATCCTATGAACAGTTTTTGATTGAGAAGTTTGGAAAAAAAGATGCCAGCATTCAGCTTCGTATAATACGGCTCCCCCCTCTGAACGAAAGCACAAGAAACTGCTGGGCATCGTCACCATAGGCAACAACATTGGCAACCCTGTTCCAGTGAGCGGGAGCGCATGGGGCGGAATCATTGGCAAAAACGGCCAAAGCGCACCGGTCCGGCTTACAATCGAACCTGTGCGCTCTGATACTCTTAATCGTTTTGCGCTATCGGTTCAAACACGACCTGTCGCGCAGACCGTTGCCCATACCGCGGCCGCCTTGCCCGCGGCCCTGACCGCCGCCCTGGCCAAATCCAGCGCCCATCCCGCAACCGGCGCTTTTCAGTCCAAAGCCTGTTCCGGTGCCATCACAATTCGCCTGATTTGCTTCAATTCTGGCGATGATGGCGTCTGCCTGCTCCTCAGTCATCGTCCCGGCGGCAACCCGTGCGGCGAGCGTATCCTTCTTCAACTCCAGCATTTCCGTTTTGAACTCGTCAAGCACGCCCGCCTCATTGGCGATGGTTCCATAGGTTTTTCCTGTTTGCGCACGTTCGTCGATAACAGACTGCACCTCGCGCCCGGTCAGTCCTGCAACCGCTTCGGCGGGAGTCGAATACTGCGAAGCGGCAAACGCCGTGACCGATCCGACAGCCAGCGCCATTACCGCAATCCCTGCGGCAATGAACTTCTTCATAGTTTTCATATTGATGGCCTCCTTGTTTTCAGCGCCTTTTTTGTTGCTGTGGCTTTATCATAAATCGCAGCTATGGCGAAAGTGTGTTTTTTCATTTCCTTTTTCGTGGTAAAATGTAACAGACACGGAAAAAACACATCTTACCGTTACAATGTTCTCGGAAAGGAGTGGCGGCCATGCCAAACATACTGATTGCCGATGACAACCGGCAGATTGTTTCTATACTGGAAGAATACGCGAAAAAGGAAGGCTTCGCCGTCACGACGGCCTTTGAAGGGCATGGCGCGCTGGACAAAGCGCGGGCGATGCGCTTTGATATGATCCTGCTTGACGTTATGATGCCCGGCATGGACGGTTTTGAGGTCTGCCGGGAAATCCGCAGGCAAAGCAATGTGCCCATCATTATGATAACGGCGCGGGGCGAGGATTTCGAGCGTATCATGGGCCTCGACATCGGCGCGGACGACTACATCGTCAAGCCCTTTTCGCCCGGTGAGGTGATGGCGCGCGTCCGGGCCATTCTGCGCCGCATCTCGCGGGAGGACGATACAAAGGCGCAGGTTTTTTCCTATGAAAGCCTGACTGTCAATCTCGACGAATACGTTACGGAAATCGGCGGCGTCCGTATCCCCTTGACCAAAAAGGAAACCGAGCTTTTGTGGACGCTGGGGACGAATAAAAACAAGGTGTTTTCCCGCGACAACCTGCTCGGCAGCCTGTGGGGCTTCGATTACTACGGCGACACACGCACGGTGGATTCCCACATTAAACGGCTGCGCGCCAAACTGGACGAGGTCCCCCATGACGGATGGGAAATCAAAACCATCTGGGGCGTTGGATACAAATTTGAGGTGACGCCGTGAAAAACAAAATCCGTTTTCGGCTGCTGCTGTATTTTTCCGGTTCAATGCTTGTTTTTTCGCTGATCATCGGGCTCATATTCTTCGCTCTTTTTTCGCGTCATAATATGGATGTCCATAAGGCCGGGCTGGAAAACCGCGCCGGGAGCATGGCAAAGTCGCTGGCCGGGTTTTGGGCCGGCGATACGGAACAGGGGCAAGGTCATGGCATGATGGGGCAGGGCATGGGGTACGGCGCGTATCTTCGTTTTCTCGACGATATTGCCATGGCCGATGTTTGGATTGTTGACCGCAATCTGGAGCAGGTTACGCGCGGTCACGGGCAAGCAAACCTTGCATACAACGATTTGCCGCCCGGTGCAGAGGACGTCATCTTGGCGGCGATGGATGGCAAAACAACATTCAGCGAGAATTTCGGTGCGTTTATCGGCGCGCCTTCCATCACGGTGGCTGCGCCGATTACACTTGCAAACGGCGAGATTGCCGGGGTTATTCTTCTGCACGAACAGATTGAGAACATCCGCGGCGCAACCGAGAGCGGCCTTGCCATTCTGCTGCTCAGCATGGGGGCGGCAATTATCATTTCGTTTTTCATCGTGGGCGCGCTGGCGGAACGCTTTACAAAGCCGCTGGGCAAAATGAAAACCGCCGCGCTGAAAATCAGCGGCGGCGATTACACTGCCGCAACAGGCGTTTTGCAAGACGATGAAGTTGGCGAACTCGCCGCCGCACTGGATGATATGGCGGCAAAACTGGACGCCGCTTCCAAGGAGAGCGCCAAGCTCGAAAAGCTGCGGCGGGACTTTGTGGCGAACATCTCTCACGAACTCCGTACGCCCATCACCGTCATCCGTGGCTCGCTGGAGGCGCTTTGCGACGGCGTGGTTTCGGAACCTCAAATGGCGGAGGAGTATCATCGGCAGATGCTCTCGGAAAGCATCTATCTGGAGCGGCTTGTTTCCGACCTGCTCGACCTCGCGCGGCTGCAAAATCCCGACTTCACGATGGAAATGAGCGAAGTTGACCTTAAGGCAATCGCTGAAGACGCCGTGCGAAGCATGGATCGCCTCGCCCGGCCGAAGAATATCCCGCTAAGATTGAATATCGAAGGCGATCGTTTTACCATGCACGGAGATTATGGAAGGCTCCGTCAGATGCTGATGATCGTTCTCGACAACGCCGTCAAGTTCTCGCCGGAAGGTTCGGCAGTATATCTGTATTTAAGTAATACTGCGGATGGCATGGCGCTCCGTATTCGTGACGAGGGCTCCGGCATTTTGCCCGATGAGCTGCCCCTCATTTTTGAACGTTTCCATAAGCAAAGGTCGGAAGAAAACAAAAACGGTACGGGTCTCGGTCTTGCCATAGCAAAAGAAATTGCCGACAGGCATGGAATAGCCGTCAAGGTGCAAAGCGAACCCGGTAAGGGTATGGAGTTCATTTTTTTCAACGCTTTGAGAGATCAAAAGCGGATATAATTTGGAATGGTAGCCTGTGAGGGGTCAAATCCTCGAGAAGGTCAGTTTTTCTTCTTCTCGCCCAAGCTTCCCGATAACGAAAAAGGCGACGAACCTTACTTTCAAGGCATTTCTTGAAAACAGATTTGTCACCTTATCTTGAGAAGTTAGGTAAATATAGATGCCAGTATTCAACTCCGTATAATGCGCATAATCTCATAGATGAATTGGAATTTGACAGCAGCCCATTATGCTCAAAATGCGAAGTTCGTTTCAGGTACAGCGCGCTAATTGTGGATAGGCGCATTTTAACAGTAAACAGTAGTAATGGTAATTAAAAATGAACTTAACCGCAGTGCTTTTGGGAAGGTAATGTCGTCCCCGAGAGGAGTGTAAAATGCTTTTTTAACTGCCGAGAAGAAACGATGAGTGAATTACGCCAATTTAACCCCTGGTGCTAACGAGCGATAATGTCCCGTTGATAAATTGCTTGAAGCATTCTCCCATTAATTTGACACCCGTTTTTCAATGGGCATTCCAACAGCTGGAGTTCTAGGATGAACCCCAGATGGCAACACAAGCAGCAGCGATTCGATCAAAATTGCACTGCCGCACATACAGAAAAGTTGAATCAAGCATATTTTCGCTTCCACATCCTTTATCCGGGCAGGCAGCGACAGCCATTCAAGCATGCGGAGTTTAGCGTCGTGGAACAATCTGTTCCAGAAGTCAAAATCGCTCCATGCAGGCGGAATAAGCCACTTTGGCAGTGCAGCTAAAATAACAGGCAATAATGCTGCAAGTGTGAAGCCCAGTATGATCCATATGGATTTCCGCAGGAGAGGATTTGAATACATCCTGTTTAACAGGCGTAATGCGAGAACCAGACCGGCCAAATAGAGAGGGGCCATTGCGGCCTGTTGCACCAGACATCGCATGAACGGGCCGTAGACAATGGCATCGGGGGCGCCAAGACCGCTGTTTTGCGCAAAATTCAGCGCGGTTGCCCGTTCGTTTCCTTCGTAGTCGCCGAACAATTCCACGGCGTCAAATCCTGCGTTAGGAGCCGCACTGTAGATAACCATTTCCCGCTTCGATGAAAAAACGCCGGTAACGGTGTATTGATCCTCACCAATTTTGAGCGTCTGGCCGACGATATCCGTGCCGCCCCATAATTCCCAGGCGGCGGTATCAGATACAGCACAGGCGTTTTTCTGCTGATCGCCGGGATACGCGCCCGCGATAAAATCAGCAGGCCACGCAAAGTTGAAATCTCCATAACACCCAATAGCAATAGCCTGTATGGAATGCAGCGGTGTGAAGACTTCTCTGCTTTTTTCCAGCCAGAAAACCGGATAAACCTTCGAATCCCGCTCCGCATGTGCAAGCGCCTGTTCAACCTGCTCCGCAGTCATTTGCTTGGAATATCTGAGGCTTACCGCAGGATAATAGCCTTTCAGGCGTTCACAGACACGGAACATCTGAAAAACGAGCAACAGAAGCAGGCCGAGCGACAATATCGTTCGAATGCCCCGATTCATGAGTCCACCCGAACCTTACAGCCCTTCGTTAACGGCTTTGTGCTTGTGGAGACCACCTTATCCTCGGTTGTCAGCGCGCCGGAGACGGCAGCCTTGGTCTCGCCGGTTTCCTCAATTTTAACCGGAATACGCGCAAGTACGTTGTTCAACCCAAGCGTGGTCTTATGTTCTTCCACAATATAAACAAAGCTGCCGGTGTTATCGGTGTGCACCGCGCTAATTGGAAGCGTATAGTTATATTTGTTGCGCGATAATACAATTTTGATTTCCGCCTGCCCGGCTTTCCATTCTTTCTTGTTAAGCCGCGCGGTAACTGTGATGTTGCCTGCCGCGTCTGCGCCGGATATGCCGGAAACAACGCAATCCTCTTCTTCACTCCCCTGTGTTACTTTAACTTTTGTACCATAACTCACCTTCTCTGCCTGTTCCTTTGTAAGTGCAAAGGTAAACAGATACCCCTTAGTTGTGTCTTCAAGCGTACAAGCCACGCGCTGCGTTTCGCTGCCAGCCGAAATGTTGACAGACTGCACGATTCCGCCCTGCTCGGCAAAAAGCTGATAGTCATTGTTTTGTATTGCCGTCAATTCTTCAATGCGTTCCTGTACGTCCGCAATATCCAGTTTCACGTTTGAGGCTTCCGCCGAATTCGTATTCTCTGTATACCGTGCGTCTTCAGCGGCCCGGTTGTAGCTTCGCTCTGCCTGTACAGCGGAAAGCTGCGCTTTTTCCACACTTCGCTGTGCCGCCTGTAAGAATTTGGATATTGTTTCCTTTTCCGTACGAAGGCTTTCGAGTTTTGTTTCGGCAGATTCAAGATCTACCCGGGCTTGTTCCACAGCCAAAGGGTCGGCACTTTCGTCGGATCGGAGGGAAGAATACTCCTCCTCCAGATGCGAGACGCGTGATTCTTGTTTATTAATTTTTTTTATAACCGCGTCATACTCATCAATCGTCTCATAATAATCCTGCTGCGCCATAGCAAGCTCCTGCTGGCTATTCTCCACCGCACTGGGGTCCACATTTTGATCTTTTCGCAGCATAGCCAGTTTCTTGTTCAATTCCGACAGTTTGGCTTTTTCTCGTTCAATCTCCTTGTCTACCATATCCGCGTAGAATTTGGCTACCGCGTCGCCTGCTTTGATCTGCGCGCCCTCGCTTATCAATACGTCCTGCACCATCAGATTTTCCGGAGAGGGTACATTGTCGAAGGATGCCGGTGTGATCGTTCCGGACACAAGGATTGCTTGCTCAAGGGTATCCATTGTAGCGGTCGCCGTTGTCACAACAGGCATGGTAGCGCCCGCGGTACCGCGCGCAATCAGGGTGAATGCTAACATTATGAGAAAAAATGAGCCGATGCGCCCGAGCGCTCTGGCTTGCGAGAGGTCCGCATTGCGCCAATCCCTAAATCGGGCGGCAATATCGCTTATGTATATTGCAATATCTTTACGGTCGTCAATGTCTTTCATACTCATGCACCTTTTACTCCGCTCGATTGTATGCCCAATTCCAGATACTTCTGCCCAAACAGGAATATTAACAGGGAAGGCAGCAGCATGATCAGGCTGGAACTCATGGCAAGCCCTAGATTATCTATCGCAATGCCGGGAAGGTAGAGACTGAGCGGCCAAAGGCTTTTGTCTTTTAAAAACACCATTGGCTGCTCGATGGCGTTCCAGCTTTCCAAGAAGCCCAAAACAAATGCTGAAAGAATGCCGGGTACGCCAAGCGGCAGCCCTACACGAATAAAAGTCTGAAATGGAGTCGCCCCGTCCAATGCCGCAGCCTCAAGCATTTCGCGAGGAATATGATCAAATCCCTTTTTCATGATAAATACCGGGAATGTCGCAAAAATGCCGGGCAATACAATTGCATAAATGGTGTCTATCAGATGAAGCCGGTCCAGAACAAGGTAATTTGCTACCATGGTGACCTGAAATGGCAGCAGCATCAGAATAATATACAAAGAAAAAAGCAGCTTGCGACCGCGAAACCGGAGCCGAGAAAATGCCCATGCTGCTGGCGCTCCAATGAGTATCTGCCCGAACACCTGCGGGAAAACCTGCTTGCAGGTGTTAAAGAACATCACAAAGAACTCGGGGGTGTCAAAAAGAAGCTCCGCAAGGGGCTGTAAAGTAGGCCAGCTGGGCAGCACGGTCCATGAAGCATATCCATTTGTTCCTGAGAGGACGGGGCCGTATAAAAGTTGCAATTCATCCAGCGGCTGCAATGTTCCTGTAAAAATGAACCACAGCGGCCACCAGACGAACAAAGCGATCGCAAGCAGGGGGATATATATCGCTTTCTTTCTATTCATTCATCTTCACTCCACAGCTTCTGAATCAGAAGCAATACGCCGAGCAAAACCGCGGCCACCAACACGGCGGCTGCCGTTAGCCTTCCAAAATCAAGGTTGGAAAACCAGTTGTTGAACAGATGCTGGAGCAGATAAATCTTCTCCTCCGGATAATTGCCGGCCACGAGATACGCTTCCCGAAACACTTTGAATGCGTTAAGCAAACTCAACACGGCGATCAGACCCAGTGTCGGCAGCAGGCAGGGAAGCGTGATGCGAAAGAACATCTGTATGCTGTTTGCGCCGTCCACCGCGGCCGCCTCGTAATAGGATGGATTGATGCCATCCAGCCCGGCCAGCCACAGCACCATGTCATATCCGGCATTCTTCCATAGATATGTCGCGATCAGCACCCAGAAAGCGGCATCGGTGCCCATAAAATCGACCGCGCGTGCACCGGAAGAAATCAGAATGGAATTGATGAGTCCGTTTTGGTGGAACAAAATGTTCCACAGCAGAACGACGCTCGCTACAGGGACCGCCATCGGCAGCAGATAGGTCGTTTTGAATGTTTTGCCGCCTGGGCGGATTGCCCACACCAAAAGCGCAAGCAACAGGCTTGCCGCTAAAAGCAGCGGAATACAAACCGCAAGAAATCTCGCTGTGTTTTCGGCAGCCAGCCTGAAAGCGGTATTACTGAGCACGGAACGATAATTCTCAATACCGACCGATTGCTTTCCGGTTGCATTGGTAAAGCTGCGGCGTACCGTTTCAATAAACGGCACCAATACGAAAATGATTACTCCGGCGAGGCTGGGCAGGAGAAATAAAACCCCTGCCCAGTCCTTCCTCTTGCGGCTGCATCCTTCCTTCGTACTGTTATTCTTTTTCAGCCAAATAGAGAGAGAGGTCATTTTGAACTCCTGTTACCGCGGCGTCCAGCGTTTCCGATCCGTTGATGAGTGCGGTTGCATGCGCAAGCATTTTCTCTTCCACAATTGGACTGACGAGTACGGGCGTTTTCAGGCTTGCATACAAAGCCTTAATATCTCCTTTGAAGTGTTTTGCTTCTGATTGACTGCTTTGCTCACTGTGTTCAAGCGCACTTTGCAGCACGGGGCTTCCATCCTGCTGGTAAGCTGTTTGAACGTCCTCGCCGAACAGAACCTGCATGAAGGTAAACGCGTCGTCCTTCTTATCGCTGCTGGAATTGACGCCGGCAAGCGTTAATGGCAAATAGGTGTTTTCACTCAGCCCCGGCTGAACGACGGCATTATTGCCTATTGCGTTGCCTTCGGTGTTGACAGTACCGATATAACTCAGCAGGGAGGGCGTTTGCATGACATCCCAGCCATACCGGGCGTGCATTGTAACAAAGTATTCATAACCACCATCTCCGGTGGAGACGACATCGCCAGCTCTGCCGCCCATGGTGACCTGATTGCTCGGCTGATCCGGCCGGTAATCTTTCATTCCGTAATAGGTTCCTATCTCCTGCACGAAACTGAGTACTTCGCGAACAGCGCCGGTATCCAGCTGATTGTCTTTTATCAATGCAGACGCGCTGGATTGCAGAGTAAAGTGTAGCAATTGTGCAATGCTTATAAAACCCAGCCCATACTGCTCTTCTTTGGTTAAGTCAGAATAGTATGAATCGTCATTATAATTGACATCCGGCCTTGGTTTGCAGGCGAGTATGGCGCTTTTTAACGCATCGAGCGTAGTAAGTGATTCGACCGTGCCGGTTTCGCCGTATAGAACAGGTACGCTAAAACGAGCGGGGAGTACATATGCAACACCATTTGTAATAAACGGTGCGACGATATTCTGCTGCAGCTTACTCATATCGATAGCCTGCGATAAATCCGCCAACAAACCTTGTTTGGCATAGGATTGATAATCGATGTTATCGAGTATGAGCACATCCGGGCCGCCGCCGGTTAGCATTTCCGCGTTCAAAGCCTGCAGTATATTATCTAAGCTCAGCGCACTGTCCGCAGTAGCAATGATATAATTTATGTCTGATTCGGGATGTTTCTTTCTGAATTCGACGATGGCAGAACGTACTGTGGCGTTATCCTGGAAGCTCCATATGGTAAGCGCGTCGCCGGAAGCAGCCGGCAGCGATTCATCCCAATGATAGCGCAGCAGTTTTGTTTGAAAAGAATCCGAGAAGAGTGTAACAATAAAATCTCCGTTTCGCGTCTGGCACAAACCGTTGCAGTAGTAACTGGACATGCTGATGGTAAAACCGGTACTGTCCAGAATTTTCTCCGAAATGCTGCCACCCCGGGCAATCCGGAATATGCCGTTCGGGCTTTCATAATAGTAATTTCCATTGGCATCCGCTGCGGCGCCATTGCTATCGCCGGCGTTTGGAACGGAGTTGAAAACCGCAGTGATCGACCCGTTTTTATCCAATGTTGTTAAGACCCGCCCGCCATCGGTATAACCCATGAAATAGAGAAGAGGGTTTCCTGCTTTGTCTTTTCCGATGGCCGCATTATATAATGAGTCATATATGAGATCGGAAAGGTTATCTGGCGTAGTCGTCACCTGCCCCGATGAAAGATCATAAAGGCAGCAGCGCCTGTCTGGAGCCGGGGTTCCTTCTTGCGGGACGTTTTCTATTAAAAACAGGGTGGAGCTATCCAGCAAAAGGAAATAAGTAATGTTCATGCCCGACAAGTCAATCAGTTTTAAATCTTCTCCGGGCTTCTGCATCCATGAGGTAATAGCGTCTTCTCCAATCGATTGAAAGAAGGCAGTTCCATCCGTGGCCACGGTTACCTGCGTGATGATGCCCTTTGTAACTGTGTTCCAGTTGAGTGCTTCTTCTTCCCACGTCCCGCCATTATTTTTTGATACGAATTTATGCGTTTTCAAATTGAGCTGCATCTGTTGTGCATTCTCATCCGGGGCGTCCAAAGCAAACAGCCACAGTGTGCCGTCGTCGAGGCAAACGGGTGCAGATGAAAAACGCAGATTTTCGCCAAGAATTGTCTCGCTCTCAACCCATCTGCCCATTGCTTTTGTATTTGCATTAATATAAACCGAAGGCTGCGAGTCCTGCGGGTTTCCGGTTGCGGCACACGCTGTAAGTGAGAATAGTAGAACCAAACATAAAAAAGCTGATAACAATCGTTTCATATATTTCCCTCCGTCCTTGACTTACAATTCCAGCATATCAGACCAATCTCAAAAATTCCTTGAAGCGAAAATGGCGCATTAAAGGTTCTTTCGATGTAAAAGTTGTATAATAATTGCGAATACAGTATAAATTGGCTGGGTTTTACGCATATAAGGAACGCTCATGAGAGTTTTGTTGGTTGAAGATGATAAAGATCTATGCAAGGCGCTATGTTCCGTACTGGAAAACGCCGGCCTGACGCTTGACGTTTGCAATGACGGAGAGGAAGGGCTTGCGCTGCTTCTGGAAGGGTATTACGGCGCATGCATACTGGACCGCATGTTGCCCTGCATGGATGGCCTGACCCTGTTGAGGAATGCGCGCGCTAAAGGAATAACGGCGCCGGTTTTGATGCTGACGGCGCTTGGGCGTATAGATGATCGCGTGGATGGGCTGGAAGCGGGAGCGGATGATTACTTAACAAAACCCTTTGATACACGGGAACTGATCGCGAGGGTAAAGGCGCTGCTGCGCCGCCCCGCCGTACCGCAGGAGCAGGCGTCGCTTAGCTTTGGCGATATTGTGCTCAATACCGAACAGATGACGCTTTCAGGCCCCAAAACGGAAGTGACGCTTTCCAAACGGGAATGCGGATTGCTGGAGGCACTTTGTTCCGGCGCGGGAAGAACACTTTCAAGGAATATGTTGCTGGGCCGTGTTTGGGGTGCGATGACAGAAATAGAGGAAACGAACTTGGATACCTATATTTATTTCGTTCGCCGACGACTGTCCACGGTTGGCAGCAATGCGGTCATTTCCACGGTACGCGGCGTTGGTTACCGTCTTGAGGAGCGCAATGGTTAAGAAGTTGCACTGGCGGCTCACGTGGATATTTACAATACTCACATCCCTCGTATTAGCCTGCGCGATGTGTGTAACGTATTATCTAGCCTGCAGTCAGTATCAGGCAGGCGTAGACGCTTACTCCTATTCTTCCTTTTCAGCACTGGTAGATAAATTAACAAACAATGATGAAATATCGGATACGTGGCTGGCGGAACAGGAAGCCTCATCTTTGAGCATCATTTATATTGAAGACAATGGAGTTCCGCTTCATTTTAAGGGCGCATGGCGGCCCCAGACGGATCGCAGCATATTAATTGAGAAAGCACGCCAAACAGTTGAAACAAATATGGATCTATCCTCATACGCTCGCAGGCAAAGCTTTCATTTTGCGGTTGACGGATCGCACGCGGAAAGATATGAGGGTTCTGCGGCGTTGATTGTTCAGCAAATGAAAAAAAACAGCGGCAAGGGTATATTGCTTATTATACTGCGGGATACAACGGCGGTGCTGGAGCAGAAAAAAACGATGGCGGCGCAGTATGTTCTATTATGGTTTGCGGGGTCGGTATTATTGGGGTTGATCAGCCGATACCTTTCCGGCATGGCGCTTACTCCGACAAAGCAGTCGCTGGCCCGGCAAAATGAGTTCATTGCTGCCGCCAGCCATGAATTGCGCACGCCTCTTTCGGTGATAAGGGCAAGCATTACAGCCGCCCTCGAAGAAGGGATTCGAACCGAAAAAGCGCGGAGCTTTTTGCAGACCGCAGAAAGCGAAGCCGACAGGATGACGCGGCTCAACGACGATCTGCTGCTGCTTGCGGGAAGCGACGCCAATGTATGGCGGCTGACATTCGCGCCGGTGCAATTAGATACGTTCTGCGTTGAATTGTACGAGCAGTATGATGCCCTCATGAAAGAAAAGGGCCGCCCCTTTCGGCTGGATTTGCCGGATGACGCTTTGCCCACGGTACAGGCCGATAACGAACGGCTGAGGCAGCTGTTTTCCATTTTGCTTAACAACGCGCTGGAATATTCTGCGCCGGGCACGCCTATCAGAATCGTGGCACAAAAAGGCAAGGCATCTGCAAGCATTCTTGTGGAAGACCATGGTAAAGGCATTTCAGAGGAGGAAAAAGGCAAGATATTTGATCGATTTTATAGAAGTGATAAAAGCCGAAGCGATAAAACGCATTTCGGTCTGGGGTTATCTATGGCAAAAGAAATAGCGGAACAGCATCATGCGGCACTAAGCGTCAAGGATACTCCTGGCGGCGGGGCTTCTTTTGAGTTGACGTTTCGCAATATTACTACCGAATGACCTTTAAAAGCAATGAGCAGCTTATCCTTGTTGACCACCTTGATGGTGTCGATAAGCTGCCGTACGACGCTATCGTTGTATACCGTTGATTCAAAGGGAGCGTTCTGGAGCGCCCTGCAGATGTCGTCGGTCTGCCGGGTCAGCTCATCCGGACCATTTTGCTTGGCCCGGCATTGCTCCGGTATCTGGCGGAGGGCGCCGATTTCATCCTTAAGCATCGTGAATTTGCTCTCGTAGCTTTCGGAGCTGCCGGTTTTCTGCGCGATGGTCACCAGCTCCATCGTAACACCTTCTAGCTCGCGGATTCTGTTTTCTATGACCAGGGGGTTGACGGTATCGCCGCACTTTTCGGATAAGGTCGCTGTCAGGTTGTATATTCCGATTCCAACCCGTCACTGTCGTATGCCTTCACGCGGTATGCGACGGGAGGCCCAGCCTTCAACAAGAGTTGCGCAACGCCATACAACCTCACCCGAGCCGTGGGTGATTCTTCGATAGCTGGAGCCACATTCCGCGCAAACAAAAGGCCGCTCAGTACATTCTGTGAATGGTACCGGGTGGCCTTTCTCTGAAATCCGTCTTCGCTGAGCGCTTGATTTGAGCGCCTTGCCTTCTCATCCTGCACTTGCAGGAACTGCTCGGGCGAAAGATGTATGGAACGTATTTGGTATTGGAGATAAGCTTGTCGATGGCAGCACGGGACCAGCGCTCTTTCCCGGACGGAGAAGGGATATTGCGTGACTGCAATTCTTCCGATAGCTTTGCCAGTGGTAGCGCCCTTTAGATACTCCTGAAAAATAAATTTGACTGTACCGGCCTGTTGTTCATCAACGAATATATTCTGATTCGAGTCCTTGCTATAGCCGTAGCACAGGCGGCTGAAAGACGGCGATAAAATCTCTCTCATAATGCTTCCTCATTTTAAACATCCGTATATTTAGGTTTTAAATGCAATTGCCTGATTTCTTAAACATGGGAATAACCAACTTTAGAATGGACCCAGAACACCAAATGTGTATCTTTCGACAATCTCAATGGCTGTTTCTTATGCAAAAAAGTCGTTTTTCGGGCATGAAAAAGACAAACCCATCTTTAACTACCGTTAAAAAACAGGTTTGTCTATTTTGGCGCGCCCTGAGGGATTCGAACCCCCGACCTTCTGGTCCGTAGCCAAACGCTCTATCCAGCTGAGCCAAGGGCGCACGTGCCGCTTACCAAAGCCGCGACACTCATTATAGCCAATCTGCCGCCGTATGTCAAGCGGAAATATCCATCCGCGGGCTGTGTGAAGAGTATATTCCGCAGCCCTAGCGATGGAGCCAGCAAAGGCGCCGCGCGATTTCGGCGGCAAGCTTTACGTTGCCGTATACCAGCTGAATGTTGGAGGCGAGGCTCTCGCCGCCTGTGAGCGCCTTGACGCGCGCAAGCAGGTATGGCGTGGTCTCCTTGCCACGGATGCCCTGCGCGGCCGCTTCGGAGAGCGCCCGGTCGATGGCGGACTGTATCACGGCAGGATCCATGGAGAATTCCTCCGGTATGGGGTTCGCAATGAGCATGCCGCCGGGGAAGCCCATTTGTCGCTGGGCGCGAATGGCGGCGGCGATCTCCTCCGGCGTATCCATGCGGTAATCCACCTGAAAACCGCTCGTGCGGGTAAAGAACGCGGGCAGTTCGGAAGTTTGGTAGCCGATCACCGGCACACCCTTGGTTTCCAGATATTCCAGCGTCAGGCCAAGATCGAGTATGCTTTTTGCGCCCGCACATACCACGGCGACGGGCGTCTGGGCCAGCTCTTCCAGATCGGCGGAAATATCCATCGTGGTTTCCGCGCCCCGGTGCACGCCGCCGATGCCGCCTGTGGCAAATACGCGAATACCCGCCATGGCCGCGATGATCATGGTGCTGGCCACGGTGGTCGCGCCGTCACGCCGCTGTGAAACGAGTACGGGCAGGTCCCTGCGGCTCGCCTTTGCGATTTCCGTACCGGTGCGGCCAAGGTAATCGATCTGCTCGTCGGTCAGCCCCGCGCACAGCCTGCCGCCCAATACCGCGATGGCGGCGGGTTCCACGCCGGCCGCACGGGCGATGCGCTGGCACTCCAGCGCTGTCTCCACATTTTGCGGATACGGCATGCCGTGGGAAATGATCGTGCTTTCCAGCGCGATCACGGGGCGGCCTTGCGCCAAAGCCTGCTGCACCGCCGGGCTAAAGGAAAGCGGCGGATTTTTCTCGTACCCGTGGGTCATTCGTATGTCCTCCATTCAGTTGCTAACGATTCTGCCCGGCTTGCGGCGCTTCACGCAGTACAGTCCGTATTTTATCCGGGTTCAGCGTCCCCTCCGTAATGCGCATGCTGGACGCCGCCAGCCCCAACAGCGCGCAGTCGCGCACACAAAGCGCCTGCAGCGTTCCCCATGCGAGCGCGGCGGTCATGGCGTCGCCCGCGCCGGTGGTGTCGGTGGAGGCACCTACGCCCTTGTATACCCATGCGGGCAACTGTCCGTGTTTGTGTGCATCCGCATAATACACGCCGTCCGCGCCCAGCGACAAATATACACGCCCGACGCCGCGGCTTAAAAGCCAGTCCGCGGCGCGGCGGAGGCCGCCGGGCGCGGAGCAGTCGATACCGCTGAGCGCTTCCGCCTCCAGCCGATTGGGTTTGATGGCGGCAAGGCGGGGTAATATGGGCAGCGCGCGCGGCGCCTTGGCGGCGCTCACAGGGTCAAGCAGCAGCGGCGCATCCGTTTGTTCCGCAATATAGGCGAGCGTATCACGGGGTAGGTTTGCGTCCAGCACGATAAGCGGAGCGCGCCGCAATGCGTTCAGCAGCGGCGCAAGCCGCGCGGGCGATATCGTTTCCACCGCCTCCATTTGGTTGATGGCGCAGAGCATATCCCCGTCCGCATCGTGCAGGCACAGGTATGCGCCGCTTGCGGTAGTGGCGCGCAGCGCATGCGCCGTGCCGATGCCGTCGCGCGCGCAGGAATCCAGCAGCACCGCGCCAAAGGCGTCGTTTCCGACCGCGGTGATCAGTTCCACCTGGAGCCCCAGCTTTCGCATTCCCCACGCGATATTACGGCCCACGCCGCCGGGGCGCAGGCATACCCTGCCGGGGTTGGAATCGCGCAGCAGAAGCTTCGCGTGCGGCGTGCCGAGTATATCCATATTGATGCCGCCCAGCACGAGCGCGGGGGCGCGATCGTCAGTGCATCCCATGCTGTTACACCCGTTTTTTTGCTTTGAGCAGCTCTTTATCGGCAGGGGAGACGCGCAGTGATTCGCGCATCTTGCGCAATGCGAGGTTGTAGGTCGCCGTATCCAGCGTGCCCGCGTCCATCGCGGCGAGCGTGTGCGCCGGGTATTTGATGTAGCATACGGATAACCCCCAGGCAACGCCCATGCGCGCATAATACCCGGGGTAGGAGGAGCGGCAGTACCGCGCGAGCACCCGGTCGATAAAGTCGTCCTCCACGAAATGGCACAGCAGCATTACCGCGCCGAAGCGCTGATAGAACTCCAGATCCGAATCGAGATACGCCTCTAAAAACGGCCACACCTGCCCCAGCGGCAGGCGGGCGTGCCGCAGGCCGCTGCACAGGCTGTCGCATACCGCCCAGTTGTCGATGGCCGGCACAAACTCCGCGATCATGGCGAGTCGTTCTTCAACCGGTACCTTGATGCGGCCGAGCAGCAGCGCGCGGATGACCGCCTGCTCGAAGCTGTCCATCTCCACCTGCGCAAGGTATCCGCGCCAGTCGCCATGTGCGATCTCTTTAGCGAGCTTTTGCAGCACCGGGATGCGCACGCCGTGCATGGGCAGGGCGGTCGGCGTGATCGTCTCGGAAAACGTTTTGGAGTCAATCGTGGAATGCAGGAGAAGGCGGGCGTTTAGCGTCGCCGTATGCTCCTGTGTCCACTGCGCGGGGGAAAGACCGGTATCGGATACCGGCCTCACAGGCGGTCCTCCGGGAAATCCGCGTCGAATACAAGCTCGGCGGGGCCTGTCATATAAACGGTATCGTCCTGCGCCCACTCAATATGCAGTACGCCCAGCTCAAGATGGATATCCACCGTACGTTCGGTCAGCCCGTTCATGGCGCAAAGCACCGCAGTGCCGCATGCACCCGTACCGCAGGCGAGCGTAAGGCCCGCGCCGCGTTCCCAAATGCGCATTTCGATGTTGTTCCGGTCGATTATGCGGAAAAAGCTGACGTTGGTGCGCTGCGGGAACACCGGATGGTGCTCAATCGCGGGGCCGTAGGTGCGCAGATCAAATGTTTTCGGGTCATCCACGGGTACAGTCGTGACGGGTACGCCCGTACGTACGGAAGAGTACGTGAATGTCTTTCCTGCGGCGGTCAGCGTGCGGTTCAGGCAATAGCCCGTGCCCTCTACAGGAACCTCCTCGCACTGGAGGCCGGGCTTGCCCATATCCACGCGCACGCCCTTTACCTTACCGGCCTCGTCGAGCAGCAGCACGGGTTTGATTTCCCCGGCCAGCGTCTCGACGGTGAAATTCGTACGGTTGATCAATCCCCGTTCATAGACATATTTGGCGAACGCGCGGATACCGTTGCCGCACATCTCCGCCTCGCTGCCGTCGGCGTTTATGATCCGCATGCGGATGTCGCAGGTTTTGGAGGGCAGCGCGATCAAAAGGCCATCCGCCCCCACGCCGGTCTGCCTGTGGCAGAGGGTCGGCGTGATGGCGTTATAATCGCGTGCGGGGGCTGTCAGCGCGTTGATCATTACAAAATCGTTCCCCAGACCATGAACTTTGGTGAATTGCATATTCTACCTCCTGATGTTGATGGATGGAGCTTCCAACGTTATTATACAGCAAATACGGGGGCAATTGCACCAGCGTACAGCACTGTTCACAGGGCTGTAACATTTTCGTGTGCCATCTATACAAAAGGCGCTTTTGGGCGTATGATAGGGAATATTAGAGCATTCTCAGGAGGACTTTGCATTGTCAAAGCTGCACTTTATATTTAACCCCATTGCGGGCAGCGGCGCGTCCAATAAAGCCTTTGCGCAGATGGAGCAGCTGCTGCGGGAACGCGGTGTGGAGTATTCTGTTGCTCGTTCGGAGTATGCGGGGCACGCGCATGAACTCACCCGCGCGGCGCTGCAAAAAGGGCACGAATGCATCGTGGCCGTCGGCGGCGACGGCACCGTGCGCGAGGTCGCGCAGGAAATGATCGGTTCCGGCGTGCCTATGGGCGTGCTGCCCTGCGGTACCGGCAACGATATGGTGCGGGCGCTGCATATCCCGCAGGAACCCGCAGAAGCGCTGGAAATCTTGCTCAACGGCAGCGTCCGCCCTATGGACGCCGCCATCGCCAACGGCAAGCTGTTTTTTAATGTCGGCGGTTTTGGCTTCGATGTGGACGTGCTGATCAATACCGACCGCTATAAAAAGCGCTTCAGCGGAATGACGGCCTACCTGCTGGGGCTGTTTCGCGCGCTCATCGGGCTCAGGCTCCGGCATGTGCGCATCACCACGCCCGAAGGAACATTTGAGCAAAACGCGCTGCTCGTGGCCGTATGCAACGGCACGCATTTTGGCGGCGGCATGCATGTTGCGCCTTTGGCCGATCCGTCGGACGGGCTGTTGGATGTGTGCGTCATCCGGGATGTCACGCGGCTGACGGTGCTTTCCGTACTTGCAAAATTCATAAAAGGAAAGCATATCGGCTTGCCGATCGTGCAGTATTTTAAGACTACAGCGGTCACGGTGCTGAGCGAACCGGAATCCCGCCTGCAGCTGGACGGCGAGGTGGTAAGCGGCACGCCCGTCACATTCAGCATCCGCCCCGCGGCGCTGCTTGTGAAAGCCGGGAAATCGAATGGACAATGAAAATGTAAAATGAACAATGGAGGTCGAAATTCCCGAAGGGAATTCCTTTGAAATACTCAACGAATTCGAAGTCTTTTAAATAACGAGCGGGGCGATTTGCGCCCCGCTCGTGGTCTCAATGATAAAGCCATATAAGGTGTAAGAATCGGCGCATGCGCGCCGATTCTTACACCTTACGCGCGGCTTTGTGCGACAGAAGCCGAAGGCTTCCGAGCACGCTGCCGCGTGAAAAAACGCATGGATGGACATAGTCCATCCATGCGACAGCTTGTCAAAGAACCCCTGGGGGATTCGGGGGCCGCTGCCCCCGGAGGCTTCGTTCGCGAGTGGCGACATGTGCGGCGCGAGCGCAAAGCCTTGCGGCGCAAGGCTTTCCCCTCAGGAACCGCCGGTCCTCGGCGGAAGACACCTCGGACACTAGGCCTGCGGGCCGTCGCCGCACCCGTAAAGGTACAGGCGGTTCCTGCAAACTCAAAAAAGTGCTGTAGCACTTTTTTGACAGGCAAACACATGGATGGACATAGTCCATCCATGTGAATATCCGCCGCAGGGGCCTCACAAAAATGGATGCAATCCATTTTTGTGACTATGAAACCATATCCCCCTGATGCGCGATCAAGGTGGCGTCAAATACGCCGTCGATGCGCAGGAACTTGTCCACTACGGCGGTTTCCTCGTCGCGCAGGCGTACTTCCAGGGTAAGCTCGACGCCTTCGCGCTGTACGGTCCTGCTGCGTACGCGCGTACGCGGCAACTGTTTGATGAGGCCCTTTACGGCCGCGCCCGCGCCCTCGTGGTAATGCAGTATTAAAAGGTACGGCATACTCACGCGCAGCTTGAATGCGGTCAGCAGCACCATCACCAGGCCGATCACCGCGGCGCCTATAAAGGCCACGTCGAAGAACTGCGCGCCCAGCGCCATGCCTTCGCCCACCGCCCAGAACATGAACGTGGTGTCGATGGGATCCTTGACCGCCGTGCGGAAACGGATGATAGACAGCGCGCCGACCATACCAAGACTCATGGTGAGGTTGTTGTTGATGAGTATCAGCACAAGCGAGGTCACCATGGTCAGGAGTATCAGGCTCAGGTTGAACGTGCGCGAATACAGCACGCCGCCGAACGTTTTCTTGTAAACAAAGAATATGAAGCCGCCTAAGAGCAGCGCCACGCCCAGCGTCACAATGATCTGAAGCGGGGAGAGCGGGCTGCTGAACAGATCGGAGATATTGAAAGCCTCCGCAATGGGGTCGGTCATGGGGTGTTCCTCCTATTCGTATTTCCTGCACAGGCAGTATTTGCTCACGGCGCTGCGCTGCGCGTTTTGTACCGGCTGCAAAAGCGTGCGGATATAACCGGGCAGGTATCGGTTAAACTTGATTTCCAATACCATATCGTAACCGTCCACGACAGGGTAAGTGGGCAGGTGCGCGTCGAAAAGCGCCGTGGCGCGGTATGCCGTACGGATATCGCGGTCAAACGTCACACGCACATCCTCCATGGGGAATACGTAAGCCTCGCGCCAATAGTCTACCAGCACGCAGGGCTTGAGGGCAAGCGTGCGGAACGCCGCGTACATCTCGTGCGCGAAATTTTCCTTACGTTCCAGCAGAAAACCGTAGTCCCCGCAGAGCAGCGCGTCGCACTCCTGGCGTGTGAGCGAAAGCGAGCTTTTAAGGATATACGGCCCTTCCTTGTGCTTGCGCTCGAGCTTGATGGCTGTATCCTTCATGTTATAGATGCGGATACGGTATTTGTTGCGGCTGTCCGTACCTTCGAGCTTTTCGCAAAGCGCGCTGTTCTGGTAATCGTCAAAGTAGAGGCTTCGGATAAAGTATTTCCCGGTTTTTTGCGCGTAACGGTCGCGGTCCATTGTCAGCGACAGCCGGCGCGATAGCAGCTCGTATTCCACACGGCTGATATAGAACTTCAATTCGTGCCGGAAGGATTTTGCGCTCATCCGAACACCTCCTGCATGTACGAATCGGAGAGGCCCAGTTCGCTCTTTAACTGCGCTTTAATTACGGCGGGACGCTCCTGTGCAAACTTGCGGATGGCTTCGATGTTGCTCAGGAAGGAATCGTAACTGCCGCGCACTTCATCCTTCTGCGCCATGCCCATGAACGTCGGGCCGTTGAACTTCTCGCGTTCGCGCCGGATTTCCGGCTCGACTGCGGCGTACAGCTCGTCTATCAGCGCGTTGACCCGGTCGGGCGCGTACACCGTTTCCATCAGCTGCGCAAAGCGGCGGCAGAACGCGTCGCGCCACGCGCTGTTTTGGAGCATTGCGTTGAACAGGTCCGAGGCCGCGGGCGTCGCGCCGCGCCTGAGCGTTACGGTTTGGTGGTTTACGTTGCTCCAGCCCCAGCAGAAATCATAGTACACCCATTTCCACTTGCCGCCGGGCAGCTTGTAATACTGGATATTGCCGTAGTCCGAGTTGCCCACATACAGTTCGCAGATCATATAATCCATAAAACTGCCCGTGTCTAAACGCTCCTCCACGTAGCGGTAATTTTCCGCATTGGAAAGGTCGTGGGTTTTGACGTAGTTCATCAGTTCCTTCCACTCCGCGTTACTGCCATGCGAGATTAGCGAACTCGATTTGAGCAGGTCCATGTCTTCCGTATTTTCGGTTCCTTCATGCTGGGCGACAAAGAAACGGCTGCGCTTTTCCTTGAGGAAGTACACGCCCCAGTACTCCCCGTTGAGGTAGAGCACGTAAGGCTTGTAGGCCTGGTAGAAGAACCGCACGTCCGTGCCCTCCAAGAGGCCTGTGGCCAGTTCGTCGCGTATTTTGCCGCGGTTCTGGTCCTGCGCGCCCGCGCGCAGCACCAGGGACTTATACTCCGTATACGGCCGGTTGTCAAAGAAAGCGTAAGCCATACGGCTGTCGCCGTATTCCGAGCGCGCGATGATATTGAACCCCTTCTGCGCCCGCCCGCGGCCATAGGCACCGGCGATACGGATGGAGATATTCTGCGAAAATTCCTGTGTATTGCTTTCGTCGCCGAATACCGCGAAGCTGGCGGGCCGTTCCCAGGCGGTCTGCACTTCCTCGCCCTGTATGCCGCGGCCCTGATAGAAGTTGGCGGTCAAAAGCGAATCGCCGTAGGGCAGATCCGGGTCATAATTTTCGCCGAAGGCATAAATTCCCGTCTTCGAATCCCAGAGGTTGTCCGGGTCGGTCACCAGTGTGGCGACGGGCAGCGCATGGTTCACGCCGTCGGAGGTAAACAGGTATGTCCCCGTACTGCTCATGCCCGGCAAAAAACCTTCGCGCAGCGCCACCGCGCGCACAACGGTGTTTTTCTCTATGTGGATAGGCCCCGTATACGGCGTGGAGGCGGATGTGGGTTCCGTGCAGTTCGTAGTGTAATAGATTTTAGCGCTCGCATCGGCGGTTAGCTCCAGTTCGATGGCCGAAGTATAGATACCGGGCAGCACGGAAAACTGCGGCTGTACGGTCACGCCTGCCGCGCCGGGTCCGTTTGCCGCGCCGGGCGTGGGGTCATCATAATACCGAAGCGCGCCGTCCGTGCGCCCGAAGCTTACGTCCACACCGGCGGAGGGGAGCTGCAGCTTGTCCAAAAGCTCTCCTGTGGGGGAAAACAACAGCACGACCTCTCCGTCGGCGGAGAGGGAAAAGTTGGTCTCAAGCGTTTTTTTTTGCGTGTCCCGCACATCAAGGCCGGAAGCGGCAACGACCATGTATTCGCCAGCCCCGATCGTAACATCCGGGAACACCCATAGGGCGGGGTTTTTAGGGTTGTCCGAAAGGGCATAGCCGGCAAGGTTTACGGCCTCGTTTGAACGGTTATACAGCTCGATCCAATCCGGAGAAGCGCCGTTATAGGTATAGGAAGCCGCATTGTTGCCCAATACCTCCGAAAGCATTACAGCGCCCGTTGGCAGGGCGCTGGTGCTGGCAAAGGCGGCAAACCCTTCATCGGTGTTCGGGAACCCCGGCGTGGGCTGCGCCGTCATTTCCCACTCGCCCGACCCGTCCGGCACGCGCGCCATGGACTGGTCGGCCTGCTGCTGCGTATATGAATAACTGTCGATGACGCCGCCGTTTTTATCCGCGAGCACGACATCCTCCGCATAGGAGCGAAGGCCGAAAGGCGCGTTTAGCGCGCCGTCGATCAACCCTTCGCGGCCGGAACAGTATACGAGCAGCACGCCCTTTGCGGGGATGATCGTGCCGTCGGGGAAAAACCATTTCATGGGCTGGCCGGCGTCATCCGAAAGACCGCAGCCCGAGAGATCGACATCTGCGTTTGTCGTATTATACAGCTCGATCCAATCCGGGTAATCGCCATCCGGCCCGGGCAGGGTTGTGGCGTTGCTGGCCATGAATTCGTTGATGCGCACGCCGTTGTCCTGCGCGTTTTGCTGCAGGGTGGAACGGAACTGCGCCGCGCCCTCTTCCGTGTTGGGGAAGCCGGGGGAGGGGGAGAGCATCTCTTTCCATTCACCGGTTGCTTCATCGCGGCCAAGCGTGGCGTTGGCGGTCACGGAAGTCAGAGCAAGGCTGTCGATGGCGTGTCCCGTGGCGTTGCTTAAAATCAGATCGTCCGTTGCGGAAAGCTTGAAGGAAGCGTGAAGCGTACCCGCTTTCGCTTCGCCGGAGCAGAATACCACGATGTATCCCTTTGCGGGTATTGTCGTACCGGCGGGGAATACCCATTTTGCGGCGGCAAGCTTGTCGTCGGAAAGACCGTAGCCTGAAATATTGACCGCGGAATCGGAGCCGTTATACAGTTCCACCCAGTCGGGGTAATTGCCGTTTTCATCCGGCACGGTACCTTTATTGGAGGTCATGATCTCGTTGATGCGAATCTGTTTCGCGCCTGCCGTACCGGTACCCGCGGCGCCGTCGTGCAGGGTGAACACCAGATAAAGCCCTGCCGCGCACAACAAGGCTACGAGTAAAATCAACAGCACCCGACTTACCCGCAAGAGGGAACTCCTTTCTTGGCCGCATGGTTTAAAGCAGCCGCGGCACAGGCGATAAACGCGCCTGACGCCGCAGGTTTTTGTTTTCCTAAGGCTTGGCCGGTATTTGCAGGGCCGACGGCGGTGTCTTGCGCCGGTTTGGCAAAATTGACCTTCCTTAGTGTATCACAAAGCGCCGTGCATGCAAATCGTCGGCAAGAAAATTCATAAAATGTTCTTGCTGCTGAAAATCCTGCGGGCTTTGCAGGTGGGTTTCCTATGCTTTTTCCCCACACCAAAGGAGCGGGTTGGCATTTCCTTTATTCCGGCTTTTTTTCCGGGGGGCCTATCGTATGCTCGCGCTCGCGCACCCACTGCCCAATCAAACGGTAGCAAATTGCCGTAATGGGCGTACCCAGCAGCATGCCCCAGACGCCAAACAACCCGCCGCCGACCACGATGCTCGAAAGCACCCAAAGCCCCGGCAGGCCGATGGCGTTGCCCACCACGCGGGGGTATATGAAATTATTCTCTATTTGCTGCAGTATGATAATGAACACGACAAACCACAGCGCCTGCACCGGATCGATCACGAGCAATATCACCGCGCAGGGAACGGTGCCGATGATGGCGCCGAGTATGGGGACGAGCGCCGTTACCGCAATGATGCTGCTGATGAGCAGCGCATACGGCATATTGAACAGCCGCATGCCCAAAAAACAAAGCAAGCCGAGTATCAGCGCTTCGGTGGTCTGGCCTATGACAAACCGGCCGAACAAGTGGTTTGCCACATGCAGAATTTCGCCGATGCGCCGCGTCCGCTTTGTGCCCAGGAGCACAGTGGAAATACGCCGGAACTGCGAAAACAGTTTTTCGCGGTTATACAGCATGAAGCCGGAAAGCATCAGAGAAAGCAGGAAATTGAACACGCCTGTGGTCAGCCCCACCGTAAAATCGACCGCGCCGCTGACCAACGAACCCAAAAACTCCTGCAGCAGCCCTATGCCTTGCTGCCAAAGGCCCGATACGGTATCGCTCACGTCGGGATTGACGGCAAGGGAGGACAGCATGCCGTCCGCCCATACCTGAAAGCGGTTGAGATAATTGGAAAAGTTGGTGGCAAGTGTGGTCACGCTGTCCACAATGCGCGGCAGTATCAACGCGCCTATACCGAAAAGCAGCACAAGCACGGTAAGGTAGGCAAGCAGCATGCTTACGCCCCGCCATATGCGGCGCAGTACGCGGCTCCTATGCTTTTCCCAGGCGCGAAGCACCTTGTATTGGTAGAATTCCATCGGTATGTGGAATATAAACGCCAGCACCAGTCCCAGAAACAAAGGAGAAAGCACGTCTAAAAACCACTTCAGCGCTTTCCACACGGCTTCGATGCGGTAGATCAGCAGGAAGAGCAGTATTGCGTATGTGATGAGGAGTATGTACTTTCGCAGCCGCGGCCAGCGGGGCTGCGGGGCGTTCACTTTTCCCATTCAAAGTCCTTTCAGTCGGCGCAGAGCACAGGGGCGGCGGTATCCTTATCGAACCGCTCGGCTAAGAGCTTTGCGGTCAGATACGCGCTGATGGCGTCGATCGCCAGAACATTTTTACCGCCGCGCATCACGGCAAAATCGGCGTCCTGTATATATTTCATGATATATTGTTCGTTCATGGGCTTTACGGTGGTAAGGTATTGCTCGCGGATGTTGTCTATATCCCGCCCGCGCTCGCGGATATCGCGGCGTATGCGCCGAAGCAGGCAAACGTCCACATCCACATGCATGTAAACCTTGAGCGACATCAGCGCGCACAGCCGTGTGTCCCGAAACATATGGATGCCTTCGAGCAGCAGCACATCCGGCGGCTGTATCAGCGTACCCTTATCCGCGCGGCGGTGCTGTGCATAATCATAGCCCTTTGTGGTGATAGGCCGCCCCGCGGCAAGCACGCATACGTCCTCGTAGAGCGCGTCGTGGTCGAAAATATCCGGTTCGTCGTAATTGATGCGCATACGCTCCTCAAACGAGAGGTGCGGGTGGTCGCGGTAATAACAATCCTGTCCGATGATTTGGCTTGCGCAGGAAAGAGATTCCTGTATCCGCTTCGCAAGCGTGCTTTTTCCGCTACCGCTCATGCCGCAGATCCCGATAATGATCACATCGCATATCCCCCATAATAAGTATGCCTGACGCCGCGGAAAGAAAACGCGAATGCAGGCTATATGCCAAATGCGTGAAAGCGCATCTCGGCGGTATTCTCACAAAGTCCTTCGATAGGCAAGGCCTGCAGGTGCACCACAAACGCCGCGCCGTCACCCGGCTGCAGTACGGCGTTTCTTGTAAAATGCCACACGCCCAGCAGCGCGCCGTTCTGATCATAGAAGCCGACATACACCATGTTCAAATCGCAGGCGTCCGTACCGGGGTTGGAAAGCCTCCCCGAGAGCGTAGCGAAGCCGGGGTAATTCTGTATCAGCCGCGCATTCTCTACAGTAAGCGGCCGCGGCGCAAGCGTCGCGGCCGCGCCGCTCAGCTGCGCCTGCAGCGTGACGGAATCCGGCCGCCCCGCCGTATCGTCATAGGGAAGCCACAGCGTGCAGTAGGCGGTCTCGCCCGGCGCCACCACGTCGTTTTCCGCCGCGACGGGTACGAATGTGTTTTGCTGCGTGCCGTTTGGGTATGTGAACGTGAAAGTGGCCTCGCTCAGCCGCATCGCCGCATCGCTTTCATTGGTATAGGATACGCCGCCGTAAAGCATGCCGGCAAAGGCGTACGAAACGCTGCCCGTAATGTTCAGCCCGCCGGTACCGCCCGCCGTGGCCGGAACCGATGTGGACGGGACGTTCTCCTTGCCCGCCGCGGCAGCGGGAAGATCCTCTGAAGGCGACGATTGCGCGGGCGCTGCGGATGGCTTGGGCGCGCCAAAATCCAGCGCATCATCCGGCGCTTGCGTTTTCGCGCAGCCGCTAAGCAGCAGCAGGCCGAGTATGCAGCAGAGTAACAGTTTCCACATACGCATGGTCATTTACATTCCTTCCGTTGGATGTGCCTGTGGCGCTTATGCGAGCAATCTGCTCAGCAGCGTATCCGCCCCGGACAGCAGCGTCTCAAGCAGCGCGTCAACCTCTTGCTCGCCAGTCGCATTGGCGCCGATGTACAGCTTTAGCTTGGGCTCCGTGCCGGAGGGGCGGACCACCACCCATGCGCCGTTATGGAGCAGCAGGCGGATCATATCCGAAGAGGGCAGCGCAAGCGGTGTAACCGCGCCGCTGCCGGTCTGCGTGCGCCTTCTAGCACGGTAATCCTCCATATAGTCCACTTTCACGCCAAGAAGCGCGGATATGGGCTGCGTTCTTAACGCCTGCATGGCGGCGGCGATCTTTTCCATGCCCGCCTTGCCGGAGAGCGTATAGGACTTGACTTTTTCCTTGTAGTAGCCGTAGGTCCGGTAAAGCGCCTGCAGGGCGTCGCACAGCGTCATGCCGCGTTGGGCGCAGGACGCGCAGAGTTCCGCCGCGAGCATGGCGGCGCAGATGGCGTCCTTATCGCGCGAGAAGCCGCCCGCCAGAAAGCCGAAGCTCTCCTCAAAGCCAAACAGGAAGGTGCGCGATTGGGTACGCTGGCATTCGTCGATCTTTTCCGAAATAAAGCGGAAGCCCGTGAGCACATCCTCTATCTGCACATGATAGCGCGCGCAGATGGCGTCGGCAAGCCGGGAGCTGACGATGGATTTGACCACCAGCGCGTCTTCCGGCAGCTTCCCCTGCGCAAACAGGGAAGAGAGTATATGGTTTAACAGCAGGCAGCCGATCTGGTTGCCGGTGAGCACCGTGAACGCGCCGCTTTTTTCACGCACGGCGATGCCCAAGCGGTCGGCGTCGGGGTCGGTGGCGAGTATCGCGTCCGCGCCCGCCTCATCCGCCAGCGCGCGGGCCAGCGTGAAGGCGTCCGGGTCCTCGGGGTTGGGCGCATGCACGGTGGGGAACGCGGGGTCGGGTGCGGCCTGCTCGGGTACGACCTGCACGTTTACGACGCCCACGCGACGCAGAAGCTCCCGCACGGGGACGTTGCCGGAACCGTGTAGCGGCGTGTAAACAAGCTTGAGCTCGTGCCCGCGCTCGCGAAGCAGCGCGGGGTTGAGCAGCAGCGTGGCGGTGGCGGCATAATACGCTTCATCCACCTCGCTGCCGATCATGGTCAGCAGCCCTTTCTCAAGGGCTTCATCCCGCGCCATAACAGCCGTGTTGAAATACCCTGCCCGCCCCATCGCGGAAAGGACTGCGTCCGCCTGTACGGGGCCAAGCTGGCCGCCGTGCTCCCAATACACCTTGTAACCGTTGTAGGCGGGCGGGTTATGGCTGGCGGTGATGACCACGCCCGCAATGCAGCCAAGGTGCCGTATCGCGAAGGAAAGCTGCGGCACGGCGCGAAGCCCTTCAAATAAATAGGCGCGGATGCCGTTTTGCGCGAGTACGAGCGCCGTTTCCAACGCGAAGGAATCCGAATACAGGCGCGAATCGTAGGCGATGGCCACGCCGCGCGCGGCCGCGCCGGGTATCGTCAGAAGATAATCGGAAAGTCCCTGGGTGGCGCGCCGGACGACGTACTTGTTCATGCGGTTGGTACCCGCGCCGATGATGCCGCGAAGCCCCGCCGTACCGAAAGCGAGCTCGGTATAAAAGCGTTCCTCCAGCTCCGTCTCGCTTAGCGCCGAAAGCTCATCAACGACTGCCGCGTCGGCATGCCGCATCCAATCCGATAGCCTTGTACGGTATTCCATATACGCGTCTCCTTTGCTATTGCTTTTCTGCCGCGATGGTATCGTTCTCCGGCTGGGGCGGGGCCAGTGCCGTACACAACGGCTGCCCCTGCGCACAATGCCCGGGCTTTATCAATATTCCGCGGGAAAAGCTGTATACGACCCCGTGGCCTACGATGATATGGTCGAACAGTCGGATATCGATGCTGTTGAGCGCAACCTTGACGGCTTCTGTCGCCCGCGCGTCGCTTTCGGAGGGGGAAGGGTCTCCGCTCGGGTGGTTGTGCAGCAGCAATACGGCGTGCGCGCGGTGCATGAGAGCCGATTCCACGATACGCCGCGGGTAAAGCGGCGCCTCGGTAAGCGTGCCCGAAAGCACGCGCTCGGCGTGCAGCAGCCGCATGTTTTTATCAAGGCTCACAACATATACGCTCTCGTAGCGTTCGCCGCCCAGCAGGTCGAGCGCAAAGGCGGCGGCGATGACGGGCGACGCGAGCCGGGAACGTTCGTTATCCTTTTTTGCCTGCCTCGCGTGCAAACGCGCGCAATCGCTCAATAAATGTAAAAATACGGCTGCGCTTTCGCCAACGCCCCGTACCGTGGTAAGCTCGGCGACCTCGGCCGAAAATACTGCGTTGAGCGAGCCAAAACGCGCAAGCAGATCATGTGCGATATCGTTGGTGTTGCGCCGCGGAATGGCGTAGGTCAGCAACAGCTCGAGCACCTCGTGGTCTGCAAATCCGTCGATACCGCTGCAAATGTAACGCTCGCGCAGGCGCTCCCGATGCCCCTCGTGCATGAGACGAACCCTTTCTATGGTGTTTCCAGCTGCTTTTCCAGCTTATGCTTCACGCGCTGCAGCGCGTTGTCTATCGCTTTGGGGGACCGCTCAAGCAGCGCCGCGATTTCCACGTAGGAGTGGCCTTCCAGATACAGTGTAAGCGAGGAACGCTCCAGCGGCGAAAGCGACTTGCGCAGCTGCTGTTCCATATCCGAATAGGTTTCCTGGCTGATGACGGTCTCCTCCGGGTCGCTCACACGCGCGGCGCTGATGACGTCAATGAGCGTGCGCTCCGGGCCTTCGGTATACAGCGACTTATTGAGCGACACATACGAGTTGAGCGGTATGTGTTTTTGGCGCGTGGCCGCTTTTATGGCGGTGATGATCTGGCGTGTGACGCACAGTTCCGCAAAGCTTCGGAAGGAACTGATCTTGTCGGGATTAAAATCCCGTATGGCTTTATACAGGCCGATCATGCCCTCCTGTATAATGTCCTCCCGGTCGGCGCCCACCAAAAAATACGAGCGTGCCCGCCCGCGGATGAAATTCTTGTATTTTTCATACAGCAGATCCTCCGCGGTGCGGTCGCCCGTTCGCGCTGCGGCGATGAGCGCTTCATCCGTCATAGTAAGGTATGGCAGAAACTCCTCGTGCAGCTCGTAATGCAGCATTTTTTCCTCCGTATTGCGCGGTACAGGGCAAAGAAAGCTTACTTTCCGCCCTTTACGGCATCCTGACGGTTTTTTTCAAACAGCAGCACCGCGGCCGCCACCGATGCGTTGAGCGACTCCATTGGCCCGCGGATGGGTATGGAAACCAAATGGTCGCACCCTTCGCGCACCAGCCGGGAAAGCCCCTCCGCCTCGTTGCCGATGACGATCGCAAGCGGCCCGGTCATATCCGCCTGCGCCATCGCGGTACCGCCCATATCGGCGCCCGCGATCCAGACTCCCGCGTCTTTGAGCTGCCTGATGGCAACGGAAAGATTGACCACCTTCGCTACTTTCACATATTCCACCGCGCCCGCGCTGGCCTTGGCGACGGCCGCCGTTACGGAGGCGGCTCGCCGCTTGGGCAGCACCACGCCATGCACGCCTGCGCAGGCCGCGCTTCGGAGCATGGAGCCCAAGTTGTGCGGATCGTTGATCTCGTCGAGCAGCAGCAGAAAGGGCGGCTCGTTGCGTTCCTTTGCCAGCGCCAGAATATCCTCCAGCGTGGCGTACTCGATATCCGGCACCATGGCGATGATGCCCTGATGGTTGCCGGGTTTGCCGCCGTGGCCAAAAGGCATGCACAGCTCATCCAGCCGCTTGCGGTCGGTGTTGCGCACCACCAGGTTGTGTTCGCGCGCGAGCGTCGTGATTTCGCGCAAAGAGCCGTCCTGCTCGGGGATGACGAGTATGCGGTCGATGCTGCGCCCGCTTTTGATCGCCTCGCGCACCGCATTGCGTCCCATCAGGAAATAAGGCAGAGTCTGCTCGTCGCCCTGCTGTACGGGGGAAGCGGTTTCAGGCTCCTCGCGTCTATCCGCGCGTTCCTCCCGCCGGGGGTACCGGTCCTTGTCTGCATACGGCTTCTTGCCATAGGGCTTGTCGCCGTAAGGCTTGTCGCCGGCGGGCCGGTCGCCGTAAGGTTTTTTGCCGTAGGGTTTATCGCCCACAGGCCGGTCGCCGTAAGGCTTTTTGCCGTAGGGTTTATCGCCCACAGGCCGGTCGCCATAGGGCTTTTTGCCGTAGGGCTTATCGCCGTAGGGCTTGTCGCCGTAGGGCTTGTCGCCGTAAGGCTTATCGCCCGCAGGCCGGTCGCCGTAGGGCTTTTTGCCGTAGGGCTTGTCGCCAGCGGGCCGGTCGCCGTAAGGCCTTTTGCCGTAGGGCTTGTCGCCGTAAGGCTTATCGCCAGCGGATCGGTCGCCGTAAGGTTTTTTGCCATAGGGCTTGTCGCCATAAGGTTTATCGCCGGCGGGCCGGTCGCCGTAGGGTTTTTTGCCGTAGGGCTTGTCGCCATAAGGTTTATCGCCCGCGGGCCGGTCGCCGTAGGGCTTTTTGCCGTAGGGCTTGTCGCCGGAAGGTCTGTTACCGTAAGGCTTGCCGCTGCGGCCGGGGCCGTCGGCGCGCCCGTCGCGGCCGCCGGATGATTTGTAGGGCTTACCGCCGGGGCGGTCATTGCGGCCGTTGGAATCTGGCATATCGTATGTCCCTTTCTACTCCGCCACTGTGGGTATGATGGCAAGAATGCGCATAGGTTTGTCGCTGCGGTTGAGCAGCGCGTGGGATTCGCCCGAACGGCACAGGTGCGCATCGCCCGGATGCAGGGTAAAATACTCATTTCCATCAAGAACGGTGACTTCGCCATCAAGAGCATAATAGACTTCCGCCTCATCTTGATGCTCGTGTGCGCCGATGGAACAACCCGGCTCCAGTTCGATGACCGAGAGAAGACGCATATGCGGGATATGCTCTTCAAACAGGGAAGTCATCGCGACCTCGCCCACGCCGCCGCGCAGGGTGCTTGCTAATTTTGTCTGCATGTCCTTCTGATATCGTATCATATGGATGCCCCTTTCAGTTGTGACTTTTATGGAAACCATTTCGGTTTGCACTTATACTTTCTGCCGTTTCTCCCAAAGATTATTCCTGCTTTGGCGTTTCATGAAGCAGCGCCGCGCGCATCAGCTCCCGTATGCGCGCATCGTCGCCCTTGAGGTACAGGTATCCCAAGAGCGCTTCCATCCCCGTTGCGGCGCGGTAATCGGCAATGGAAGCGCTGCGCGGCACGGTGCCCAAATGCGCATTGCGGCCGCGGCGGAAAACCGCAGCTTCCTGTTCGGTCATCAGCGGCAGTATTCGCTCGCTCGCCCGCGCCTGGGCGCTTGCGCGTACCATGCCGGAAGCCAGGAGGTGCAGGCCGTGTACCGTGGAGTCGCTTTGGTGCAGCAGCAGCGTGCGCACATACAGGTCGTATACGGTGTCGCCGATGTACGCGAGCGTAAGCGCCGCGGTCTGCGCGGCGTCGCGGTTGAGCGCGTCCGGCAACAGGGAGCGGATATCGCCGCAGACGCTCATATGCGGTCGGCGAAGCGCTCGAGCACACGCCGGTTGTTGGGCACATCAATGCCGTGCTTATCCGCCATGCGGCAAAGCTCGCCGGCAAAAAGGTCAAGCTCTGTGGGTTTGCCCGGCTCGTTGAGATCGCGCGAAAGCGAAGAGGCGGCCTCATAGGGCATGCCGCGCAGCGCGGCGAGGTTGCGTTCTTTAGTATCCTCGGGCAGATGTACGCCTTCGGCGCGGGCAACAAGCAGTATTTCATCCAGCAGCACCGTCAGGAACTGCCATTTTTCCGGGTCGTCGCGCAGTTGGCCGATGGTGACGTTATAATACGAAGTTGCCTGCGCGTTGCCGCAGATGAACGTCCACTTGATCCACATCTCCCGTACGATATCGTCGGGGATCTCGGCGGGAACGCCGCTTTGTGTCAGCATATCGCGCAGCGCCGTAAGCATGGCGGGCGATTCCGCGGCGGATTTGCCGGGGATGCCCATGCAGATGCGGTTTAAAGGCCCGTCTTTTTGTATCGTACCCGGCGCCACGATGCGGCTGAATATATAGATGCAGCCGTCCAGCGCGACCCCCGTATTGAGCTGCGCGGCGATGCGCTTATGCGTGTTTACGCCGTTGAGCAGGGGGATGAGCAGCGTATCCGGCCCTACGCAGGGGCGAATCTGGTCCAGCGCCTCTTTGAGGCCATAGCCCTTTGTACAAATGAGGATAGCGTCCTGTACGCCCGCTTCGGAAGGCTTGTCCGTGCACAGCGCGGGATGGACGGTAAAACGCATATCGCCATCGATAACGGTCAGTCCCTTTTCGAGGATGGCCGCAAGCTGCGCGCCCCGCGCAACAAGCGTGATATCGCTGTTCTTTCGGCAAAGCATGCCCGCTATATACCCGCCGATGCCGCCCGCCCCTACAATCATGATTTTCATTGCAATACTCCTCTTCGGATAACAAATTGCCCGACAATGCAGCGCAGGCACACATTCCTCACGCTGCGGTGCTTAAGAGTATTATACGGCATAGGCACTGCGCGGGCAATGCAAAAGTGACCTGAGCGGGGATACCGGGGCTTCGCATGAATGTCATAGGCACTCGCGGGCAATGCAAAAAGCAACGGCGTTCTTGGGCGGCCGGATTGCTGTAGGGGCTTTTATGCAGATTCGTTGTGTTGCGCGGACTCCGCAGTCTCTCCGGATGGTACTGGCGTCGGCGCGGGCTGGCTGCCGGAAGCGAAATAGGCCGCCACCCCCGCGACGATTCCTTCGGCGAGTTTGCGTTGGTGTGCGGTGTCCTGCAGCTTTAATTCGTCCGACGCGTTGGAGAGGAACCCGCATTCTATGATGACGGCAGGCGCAATGCTTTCGCGCAACACAAAATAATCGCCGGGGTTCGCCGGACGCTTTGGATGGCCGATCTTTAAGCATACCGCCTCGATGACCGCGGTGGCGAGCGCCTCCCCCGGCGCGGAACCCTTCATATAAAACGCCATGGGGCCGTGTATGGAGGAATCGCCGAACTTGTTCATGTGGATGCTGACCACGGCGGCGACGCCATCCTCGCGCATCATATCGCGGCGCGCCTGCATATCCTCACGTTTGCTCTCGCCCAAGGCGTCGGCGTCTTTGCGGGTCATTTTTACGGCAAACCCGGCTTCCCGCAATCCGCTTTCCACCAGTTTTGCAACCGCAAGGTTGAGCCCTGCCTCTTCTACGCCGCCCGCGCCCTTGGCGCCGCCGTCCGGGCCGCCATGCCCCGCGTCTACAAGTACCAGCGGGACACCGCCGCCGTCCGTCCTTGTCTGTACGGAGGTCGCTTCGTCGGCCACAGCGGCCTGTGACCAGGAAGCGGGCGTCCACTCGCCCGTCACAGCCAGCGTGAGCAGGCTGATCGCGAGCAGCACGCCCATCCAGTCAAAAAACAGTTTTGCCAGTCTGCGGCGCTTCTCCACGGACATGCCCTCCTTATGATGTGCATAATGCTCGTTTTGTATAGTACGTTGCATGCAACGCCGATGCGGCTTTCAACGCGCGCTGTAAAGAGCGTATCAAGAGCGCGGCGCAGGGGCGCCGGATTTGTCCGCTCAGCGGCGCCTGCTCTATACTATTCGCAAAAAACGGTATATATTTCTGGCAATGTGCGGCAAAACGACGCATTTTTGTTTCTTTTGCATGCGGTGGGATTGTATATGCATTGCGATGTATATGCGTAGGTCGCGATGCATATCCGCATATCTATCCACATCATGCACAGAGTTATGCACAGGCTTGCCGGCATCCGGACGAGTTTTTTGTGTGTTATACACAGTTTTGCACCAACGCATATGCACACTGTCCCCATATTTCGACATGCATAACCATAATCTGTAAGCGCCAGATTCTGTGCCGATTACAGCGCGGCGGCAGGGTATATGCAATCGGTTTATATGCATGCACGGAAAAATGCATGTATGCAAACGACATAAAAAAGCATTGACAGCATATCAAATGAGGGTTATATTGAATGTACATTCAATCAATGAAAAGGAGGGACGAAGTGCCGAGGAATCAACAGCAGAACGAGCAGGCGCGCGAGGCGCGCAAGGAACAGATACGCTTGGAAGCCCTCCGCCAGTTCGCGACCCGGGGCCTGTTTGCGACAAGGATACAGGATATCGCGGCGGGCGTGGGTATGGCGCAGGGGCTGATGTACCACTACTACCCCTCCAAGGATGCCATATTCATCGACCTGATTGAGGATGCGCTGAATAAGGCCAACGAGGCCGCCCTGGCCGTGCGGGATATGCAGGCGCCGGCGCGGGAAAAGATACTTTTTTCCCTGCGGGAGTTGGTGAAAACCATTGAAACGAGCGAGCGGTTTGCGCAGACCTGCCGTCTGATCGCGCAGGCGACGAACTCGTCGGCTATCCCCCAGGAGGCGCAGAAGCTGGTCGAGGAAAAACGGGATATTCCCTATCAACTGATGGCGGAGGTGATGGAGGCGGGCCAGCGTGAAGGCAGCGTGGTTCCGGGCGACCCCAGGCAGCTTGCGACGCTGTTCTGGGCAAGCGTGAACGGCCTGTCCATCTATCGCGCTTCGCGCGAGAATGCGGGGCCGATGCCGGATTACCGGCTGATCGCGTCCGTATTTCTAAAAGAAAGAGAAACGGGAGAATGAAACGATATGATCAGCGCAAAAGCAAGGCTGATGCATCTGATGATGCGGTATCGGCATTTACGAAAGGGCAAGCTCCGGCGCGAGGTGATCGACAAAAACACCTCCATCGAGGCGCTGCGCAGGGAGTGTGACCAATCCGCCGCGCGGCTTTTAAAGCTGCCGGAAGGGGTATCGCTCCTTCCGGCGGCGGATACGCCCGTATACGCGGAGTGGGTCGTGCCGGAGCATAGCGACCCCGGCAAAGCGATACTCTACTTCCACGGCGGCGGTTTTGTGATGGGCAACGCCCGCTCGCACCGCGGCATCGTCAGCGGGTTCATGAAGCGGTTAGGGTACCGGGCGCTGGTGTTCGATTACAGCCTTGCGCCGGAACATCCCGCCCCGGCCGCGGTCAACGATTCGGCGGCTATGTACCGCTGGTTGCTCGAGCAGGGGTTTCAGCCGCAGAATATCGTATTCGCGGGCGATTCCGGCGGCGGCGGCGTGGAACTCGCGACCCTTTTAAAGCTCAAGGACGACGGCGCGCCGATGCCCGCGGCGTGCGTCGCGTTTTCGCCCTGCACGGATATGACGATCTCCGGCGAGTCCCATAAAACGCGCGCCAAGGCCGACCCCTGCACGCCCAAGGGCATGACGGAAACATATCTGGGGTATTATGTGGGCGGCGGCGATCCCAAACACCCGTATGCGTCGCCTCTTTTCGGGGAGCTTTCCGGCCTGCCGCCGCTGATGCTTCAGGTCGGCAACGACGAGACGCTGCGCGACGACTCGACTCGGTTTGCGAAGCGGGCGCAGGAAGCGGGTGTGGAAGTGCGGCTGCATGTTTGGAAAGGGATGTTCCATTGCTTCCCGCTGCTTGCGCCCATGTTTAGGGAAGCGACGGAGGCGCTGGAGGAGGCGTGCGCCTTCATCCGCGAAAAGATTGGGAAATAACTTGTGTACCCGTTGCCAATAAAAAACGCAGTCAAAGCTTAGCAAACAACAACCGTCGCATTATACAATTGATGCGGCGGTTGTTGCTATATGTTATACTTTTTAGAGATCTCATGGATAGCAGCCTATCAGATTATGGAGAACACCGCATGAATATTTTGATCGCCGAGGATGAGAAGGATTTACGAAACCTGCTGCAGCTGCAGCTGGAGCAGGAGGGCTATCGCGTGCTTGCCGCCGCGGACGGCAGGGAGGCGCTCTCGCTTTTCTATGCGAACCCCGTCGACATTGCGGTGCTCGACGTCATGATGCCGGGCATGGACGGGTTCAATCTGCTGCGCCATATTCGGGAAAAAAGCAACATTCCCGTGCTGTTCCTGACGGCGCGCGCCGAGGAGATGGACAAGGTCATCGGCCTGGGTCTCGGGGCGGACGATTACCTTGCCAAGCCCTTTGGCATGGCGGAATTGATCGCCCGCATCGCCGCGCATTTGCGGCGCAGCCGCGAATATTCCGCTGCGGGCGCGCCCGGCGAAGCCGAGCTTCGGCATGGCGACCTGATACTCGACCGCGCCGCCTGCTGCGTATATAAGGTAGGCGAGCCGGTGGAGCTCAACGCAAAGGAATATCTTCTGCTAAAATACTTCATGGAGCACCCGGGCAGGGTGTTTACCAAGCAGCAGCTTTACCGCGCCGTGTGGGAGGAAGACCTGTACTTTGACGACAACACCATTATGGTGCATATCAGCCATCTGCGCGGCAAGATAGAACCGGACCCCAAAAATCCCATCTATATCAGAACCATACGCGGCATAGGCTACCGGTTCCAAATGAGGGGCGATGCATGAAGAACAGCCTGCAGCGCCGGTTTCTGAAAAATTACGTGCTGATGTTTTTAATTACGACCGTCATTGCGGCGGCGGCCCTGTATCTTCTCAATTTTACCACCTATCTGCTGGAGGGCGCGCTGGTAAAAAACAAATATACCGCACAGAGCCTGATGCAAACGGACTATGCCGCCATCAATTCCACGGCTGTCGTACAAAACGGCGGCGGCCTGCAGGTGGTGGATGCCGCGTACAACGTTGTGCGCAGCGACGGCCTGTTTACACTTCCCGCCATGGATATGACCGCCGCGCAGTTTACGGAGTTTCTGGCCGGCTCCAGGCAGCCCGGCGTGGCGTACGGCTACAGCATCGCTTATAACGAGGCGGGAAAGTTCTGGCTCATCGTTTCGTTTCCAACATCCATCCGTATTGATTTCAATATCGTGCATAACACGGAGTATCCTTCCGTGGATACGGCGGCGGTGGCTGGCTTTATTGCGGCTGTACTCGGCATGTATCTAATCATGCTTGCGCTGAGTACAGCGCTCTATGCAAAGCTGACTGCGCAGTATATTACCAGGCCGCTCGGAAAACTGCGCGAAAGCGCGCGGCGGCTTCGTTCCGGCGCTTATCAGGAACGGGTGAGGCTTAATCTGAAGGACGAGTTCGGCGAGCTGGAGGGTGCTTTCAATGATATGGCGGCGGCTGTGGAGCGGGAGATTTCCTTGCGGGAACAATCCGAAAAGAACCGCAGGCGGCTGGTGCTGGATATTTCACACGATCTTAAGAACCCGCTCGCCGCAACGATGGGATACGCGGAGTACTGTAAAAACAATCTCGATATTACAAAGGAACAGCGTGACGCATGCCTGCGCGTAATCTATGACAACAGCCGCCGCGCCAACGCGCTCCTGGGCGGGCTGTTCGAGTTATCCAGGCTGGAAAGTCCGGACTTTGCCCTAAATAAGGCGCAGACCGACATTTGTGAGTACCTGCGCCAAAAGGCGGGCGAAGCGATCCCCCGGCTGGAAGCAGAAGGCTTCCTGTATGCGTTCGATATCCCCAAGCGGGAAATACGCGTTCTGCTGGATGCCGCGCAAATGGACAGGGTATTCCACAACCTGCTGGAAAACGCATTGCTTTATAACCCGCCGGGTACCGAGGTTTCGCTCACATTGACCGGATATGCAGAGGAGGCCGAGCTTACATTTGCCGATAATGGCCGCGGCATGCCGCGGGAACTGGCGCAGGAGGCATTCGAGCCGTTCGTGCGTGCGGATAAGGCGCGCAATTCAAAAACCGGCGGCACGGGGCTGGGCCTCGCCATCGTGAAGAAGATCGTCGCCATGCACGGGGGGAGCATTGTCCTTACAACCGAAAAAAACAAAGGCTGCAAGTTCACCATTCGGCTGCCCCGCGATACATGATTTAAGAAACAATTAAGGTTTGCGTTAGCCCCGCTTCAGTTAGCTTCCCTATGATGGATTTAGAGAGGGCCGAAGCGGGGCTGTTTCGTTTTGGCTCAAATACAGGAGGAACATCTATGCGTAAATGGATTGCAGCAGTATTGATTTTTGCAAGCGTCTTTGCATTTGCGGCGGGCGCCGCCTATGCGCGGGAGGCGGCGGACGTACCGCAATATCTCGAACAAGCGTTGCGTGATATAACCGCACACGCGAAGGCCAAGGGCGCGGTCGTATCCGTCGTGCAAAACGGAGAAGTCACATTGTGCGCAGGCTACGGCGATGCGGACGCATACATGAGCATTGCCGCCGACGGGGAAACGACGGCGTTTCGGATAGGGTCCATTTCAAAAACCTTTGTAGCTGTTGCCGCTCAAATACTCCACCAGGAAGGCAAGCTTACAATGGATGCGGATATCGCCCGATACCTTGAACCGGATTTTACCAAGCTGCAGTATCCCGTAACCATGCATCACCTGCTCACGCACACGGCCGGATTTGAGGACCGGGTGACAGGCATGGCGGTAAAGAACGTGAGCGATACTGAGCCGCTATCGGTGAGCGTGCGCAAGTACCTGCCTGCGCAGGTATTCGCCCCGGGCGAGGTCGTATCTTATTCCAACTACGGCATCGCGCTGGCCGGATATGTGGTGGAGCGCATTGCCGGGATGGATTTTGCGCAATTTTGCCGGGAACGTATTTTTCTTCCGCTCGGGATGCGGCATACCACATTCGCGCACATGCACGACACCGCTTATGTTTCAAAAGCATACCTTCCAAACGGCGGGCAGGCCATGGAGCCGTATATGAATCTGTATCCGGAAGGCTCGGCCGTTTCCACTGCCGCGGATATGGCGGAGTATATGCTATGGCTCTTAGACTCTGGCGATGCGCGGGTGCTGGAAGCCGAATATAAAAGCGAGATATTTGATTGTCAGTTTACCATGGACGAAGGTCTGGGCGGGGTAGGTTATACATGGAACAGGAAGCTGCATAACGGCGAACCCTGTTACGATAAAAAAGGGGAAACGCTGCATTTTTATTCCCGTATCGCGCTGTATCCGTCCAGGCAGGCGGGCGTGTTCCTGAGCTTTAATACCTATGTGCCCGCCGAAGAAATCGACGCCATACTGCGGCAGGTGACGCAGGTGCTTTATGGCGCCGAGCTTACTGCCGCCGTGCCCGCGGGCAGCGCAACGTTCAATATCAGCGGGCTTTACGCCAACAACTGGTCCAGTTTTCATACGCCGGAGAAGCTGCTGCGCTACATCGTGCCCGGCAAACTGGTGCGGATATCCGGCAGCGAATCCGAAGGTTATACGCTAAACGGCGGAAAGCTGATACTGACGGGCGAAGATACCTACGATACCCCAATGGGCAGGCTGAAGTTTCTGCAGCGCGACGGCGGCGTACTGATGGCGACCGAGTCCGCCATCACCTATTCGCGCGTCACCTGGGCGGATGCGCCGGTGGTGCAACTGCTGCTGCCTGCCTGGTTTTTACTCGCCGTGTTGATGACGACGGCACATGGAATCGTTACGGCAGCGCGCAGGCGAACGCACGGGACAGGGAAGCTTCCGCTGATGCTTTCCGTCGTGCAGCTTCTTGCGTTTGGCGCGCTGACCATACTGCTTTATACGGGCATTGCCGGCTTCCGCCTGCTTTCCTATACGCTGCCCATCGCGGCCTGCGCCATATTGATCGTTGCGGGTACGGCCGGCGCCATTTACAGCGCGGTAAAAAATGCGAAAACCGTCGCTGCGGGGTATCGCCTGCTGTTGCTGCACTGGTGTATTGCGAGCGCCGCGTTCTGCGTGTGGCTCATCGGGATGCGGATGCTGTAACTGCCATACATGGCAGAACGTACCGCGATACAATTATATATGATATGATATCCCCCGCCAGGTCTGCCTTGCGGGGAATATCATGCTGCGCGCAAGTTTGGGACAATTGTATCCGGCGAAGGGGATATTGTTTCAAATACAGAATTTTGCTATACTAATAGCATGTCAGAAGTCTGCCGTGCCGAGTTTGGTTTGGTATATGCATAACCGGCAGAAATAGGGATGAGGAGAAATTTGCATATGCTGGGTGAGCGGATCAGGGACAGCCGAAAAGAGAAGGGTATTACCGTTAAGGGACTGGCGGACATGGTCAACGTTACGCCGGGTTATATTTCTCAAATTGAACGTGACCTGATCGATCCCTCCCTGTCGGTGCTCAGAAGAATTTCCGCGGTGCTCGAGATTCCTCTGACAACGCTGTTCTCCCAGGAAGCGCCGGATGAAGTTGTGCTTATTCCCAAAGAGAAACGCATGGTGATCAAATTTGCCGACATCAACATGGAATACGAGTTTTTGACGCCGTCCGCCAGGAACCGTGATATGTCGCTGCAAATGGAGGTCATCAGCTTCAAGCTGGCCCCGAAGAGCTGGGGGGGCACGGAAATCATGGCGCATGCGGCGGCGGAGTGTACCGTTGTACTGCGCGGTGTGCTCGAATACCATATTCGGGATAAGGTTTATACCATCGAAGAACAGGGATGCCTTTATATTCCGGAAAAGATTCCGCACCGGCTGTATAATCCGGGCGATATTGAGGTGCATGGCATAGGTATTATTGCGCCGCCGGTGTATTGATACGGTTTTCCATTAAATCGAACATAGTGTCTTTTGCATATCCAGCCAGGTGACGTTTCTATTGACACACGTCAGGCGGCTCTTTTTATTTTCTTGTAGTCAGCTATTTATCAACAGTATTTCTAAAACTTTAGGTATACAAATCTGTTATTAGTATACATAAAATATTCATTGACGATATACTTTGTATCATATATTATAGTTTAAAAATAATAAATCATTTTAAATATATTGAACATTCCGCTAATGCATATATTGTATATTTTTGTAATTGCATCCTGAGCGGATGACTTTTGGAATGTTTCCCGACCCAGCGGGAAGGAGGATGAAAATGGGCGGCATTCCGAATGCGCATATAAACTATTTATAAGATTGAGGGAGTGGCATCTTATGGAAACAAAGAAACACAGCAAATTCCAACGTTATGTTTTGCCCGGACTGATCTTTCAGTCAGTAGTCATTGCGGGCGGTTACGGCACCGGCGCCGAGCTGGCGGAGTTTTTCTTCCCTTATGGCGCATTGGGCGGGCTGCTTGCCATGTGCATTGTTACATTTCTCTTCTGGGCGATCGTGTGTGCGGTTACATTTGAGTTCGCCCGCATGTTTAAAACTTTTAACTATAAAAGCCTGTTTCAGAAGCTGCTGGGAAAAGCGTGGTTTTTGTATGAAATCTGCTATGTCGTGCTGCTCTTGATTGTGCTGGCGGTGGTTGCGGCAACGGCGGGCGCCAACTTCAACACGATGTTCGGCATCAGCAAGTGGGTTGGAATCATTTTTATGGGAATTTGCGTAACGGCGCTGGTGCTCAAGGGCACGGGCGCGATCGAAAAGTTCCTTTCCTATTGGTCTTATGTGCTGTATGCGGTATATGCCATATTCCTGGTTATCTGCTTCGTGAGCTTTGGCGACAAAATCTCGGCCCAGTTTGCCGCGGCGGAGGTTGGCAGCGGATGGGTCATGGGCGGCGCGAAATATGCGTTTTATAACCTGGGCATCATTCCTGCTGTGCTGTTTGCCACCCGCGATGCGGAGAGCCGTAAGGAAGCCATCGGTTCGGGCCTGATCGCGGGCGCCATAGGCATTATTCCCGCCATATTGCTGTTTGTGGCAATGAGCGGCCTGTATCCTGCCACCGCGAACGCGGAAGTGCCCGTCAACGTTATATTTGAAACATTGAACATGCCGGTTCTGTACTTTGCGTTCCAGATCACGCTGTTCGGCACGCTGATTGAAACCGGTTCCGGCTTTATTAAGGCCGTTACCGATCGCTTTGAAGTCAAATATGCGAACGAGGGCAAACAACCTCCCAAGTGGATGCGTCCCTCGATCACCGTTGGCTGCGTGATTATAGGCGTGTTGATTTCCAGCTTCGGCCTGACCGGGTTGATTGCCAAGGGGTATGGCACCATCACGTGGGGCTTCTTCATTCTCTATGTTGTTCCCATACTGACGCTGGGCGTCTATAAGATCATAAAGGCGAATAAGCAGAAGGCGCATTCGGCCTGATTTGTGTGAATTCCATATCGACGGCAGCGGCAATTATTGCCGCTGCCTTGGCTGTCGATAAACCCTTTGGGGATTCGGGGACCGCGTACCCGGAGGCTTTCAACCGCCGCCAGCGGCATGTGCGGTGGCGGCGGAAAGCCTTGCGCCGCAAGGCTTTCCTTGCAGGAACAACCGCCCGTGCCGTAGGCACAGGTTGTTCCTGTAATCCTCGAAGAAGTGCCGTAAGGCACTTTTTCGACAAACTGGGCAGCGGCAATGGTACTGCCGCTGCCGTTGATTGCTGCATACGGCAACGGCGCCGGTGCGCAGCAATGTAGCAAGGCTAAGCAAGAAACAATTAATGGCGGTGAATGATATGAAAAACACAATCAATGATGAAATCCTCGCGCAGGAGACAAAGTGCATTGCAAAGGCGCAAAAAATTCCGTATACTCCGGTAGCGTTTCAAAAGGGCGAGGGAGCGCTGCTTTTTGATTATGCAGGCAAGACATACATCGATTTTTTATCCAGCGCGTCATCTGCCAATATCGGCCACGGCAACAGGGAGATCGCGGAGGCTGTCAAAAAGCAAATGGAAGCCATTGCGCAGTATTGTATGGTGTATTTCCCCATGAAAGAGCCGGTGGAGCTTGCGCAGATGCTTATCGAGATGGCAGGGCGCGAGGACATGATGGTATGCTACAGCACAACAGGTTCGGAATCCATCGATGCCGCCATCAAGTATGCGCGCGCCTTCACAGGCAGAAGCAAAATCATCTCGTTCTTCGAAGCATATCACGGAAGCACCTATGGCGCGATCTCCGTTTCGGCGCTGAGCAACAACATGCGCCGGAAAATAGGTCCCCTGCTGCCGGAGATCTATCATTTCCAATATCCCTGCTGCGCACGCTGCAAGTTTGGCAAGCAGAAGAATACCTGCGAACTGGAATGCCTGGGGGAACTGCAGTATGCGTTCAAACACTATATACCTTGTGAAGAGATTGCCGCAGTATTCATAGAGCCCATTGCCGGCGATGCCGGGCTGATCGTGCCGCCCAAGCGTTATGTGCAGGCGCTTGCCAAACTGTGCAAAGAAAACGGCATACTCCTTGTTTCCGATGAGATCCAGCAGGGTGTTGGGCGCACAGGCAAATGGTTTGCTCTGGATCATTTTGAGGTGGATGCGGATTTGTACGTGCTGGGCAAATCCATCGGCGCCGGTCTGCCGCTGGGCGTGCTGATGGGCCGAAGAGAGATCATGCAGGCGCTGGATGCGCCCGCGCACCTGTTCTCGCATTCGGGCAATTCCACGGTCTGTGTGGCGTGCATGAAGATGCTGGAGATTTACAAGCGGGAGAATCTCAATGCGCAGTCCGCACAGAAGGGCGAATATCTCAAACAGAAGCTGGAAGTGCTGATGCAGAAGCACGCCGTCATCGGCGATGTGCGCGGCATCGGTTTATCCATAGGCGTGGATCTTGTCAAGGACCGCGCCACGATGGAAAAGAATTATACGGCGGCGGCGAAAATATCCTATAAGTGCATGGAGGACGGGCTGCTGCTTACATTTGTCGGCCAAAGCACGCTTCGCGTGCAGCCCCCTCTTGTCATCACTTATGCAGAGATGGATCAGGCTTTAAGCATATTGGAGCACGCCTTAGAGGAATACGAGGCGGGGAATATCAGCGATTCCATTCTCGAACAGGTCAAAGGCTGGTAAAGCGTCCTGTAGGACAGCGAACTTTGTGTCCCTCTCTCTTAGGTAACCGCTGATTAATTCGGAACGTTGTCTTGACGGCTGTTTTTACGTCCTGCTGCGTCGTTAAATCTCGAAATAGCGCTGCTATTCCTTCGGTTTTGCTCCTTGCAGGCCACAAAACCATCTCGTCAATCCATCATCCCTCATTTCATCAGCGCTTACTTAGAAGAGCTGCGGCTCATACGTCATTCCGCCAAAGACGAACGGGCCGCAGCTCCCATTTTTGGAACAAACCGGTTACAATCTGGGCTTACGAGGTAGCGCCTTATGAATCTCAAATACAACGTACATATTTCACAGCAAAACAAGCAGAGTTATGCGAAAGAAGAAGCGCATGCGCGCTGGCGCGTGGATTGCAGCGACGGATATAACCCGTTTGGCTTTCCGGAAAGCGTCAAGGCGGCGTGGTTCGATCTGACTGGCAGCATGCTTAACGAATATCCGCACAGCGATTTGTGGCGGCAGTCGATTGTAGAGTATTGGAAGCCATATGTCGCTTTGGACCCGCAAGGCGTCGCGCTTTGCGCAGGGAGCATCGACGGCATTTATGCCGTAAACACCCTGTTTTGCGGTGCAAATGCAAGGGTGCTGGGGGTAGCGCCGCAGTTTTCGGATTATGTGTCCCATGCACGGCTATTGGGGTATGCCTATGAAGCGGTTGCGCTGGAGGCGGCGCGGCAATACCGTTTTGATGTGCAAAAGGTATTGAATGCTTTAAACGGCGGCTTCAATCTGCTGTATTTGGATAACCCGAACAACCCGACGGGCCAAAGCATACCGCTTGCCGATATGCAGCGCATATTGGTTCGCGCGCAGGAATGCGGCGTATGCGTCATAGCGGACGAAGCGTATGGGGATTACATGCCCGAGCAGAACTCCGCCGCGGTGCTGCTGCCGCAGTTTGACAATCTCATCGTTTTGCGCACCTTTTCAAAAGGCTGGGGGCTTGCGGGGCTTCGCGCGGGTTATCTGCTGGCGCACCCCGCACTGTGCAGGGAACTGGATAAGATCGGCAATCCGTATAAAGTATCGGAACCGGCGCGCCGGCTGATTGCCGCCGCTATGCGCGAGCCGGGGTTTCTGCTGCAATGCAGGCAGTCCATTGCGTCAAGCAAAGCGCGTCTGCGCAACGCCATAGGCAACCGTCTTTGTATGGCGGCCACCGAGGATTCCTGCCCGATTTGCCTGCTTGTACATAACGATGAGGGTGCGGATCTGCAAAACCTGTTTGCGCAGCAAGGCGTAAAGACGGTGTCCGGCAGGGATTTCGACGGGCTTAAAGCCAACAGCGTACGGCTGCGGTTGGTGGCGCAAGCGGAAGAAGCGCCGCTGTTGGAAGCCGTTGCCGCGATAGATAAGGCATAATTTACTAAAACCCCATGAATAGTCTGCGGCTGCGAAAATAGAATTAGTGAGGGAACTTTCAGCACGCGACAAATCGATCATGGGGGTGGAGTATGAGCGGCGGTAAATTGAGTCGTCCCTGTATTCTGGCGGCCATCGCATATCTTACCATGGTGATCGTTAACGTGCTCGCCAATGCGCTGCCCATCAACGGGGTAAAGACGGGGGAGGCTGCGGCCCGTTACCCCAGCTTGTTCACGCCGGCGCCGGGTACGTTCGGCATATGGGGCCTGATCTATGTGCTGCTCCTGGCGTATACGCTGTACCAGCTGGGCGCTTTTCGATGGGAGCGGGGCAGCACCCCATGTGCCACGGCGCTCACACAGCAGATTGCGCCCTGGTACGGCATTTCCTCCCTTGCCAATGCGCTTTGGCTCATTGCGTTCCACTACGGCTGGATGCCCGTGAGCATGGGGCTGATGGCGCTGCTGCTGTATTGCCTTGCCCGTATCATGCGGTGCATCTGCTTGGAGCAGCAGCTTTGCCTGAAGGAAAAACTGTTCGTCCGGCTCCCTTTCAGCGTCTATTCCGCATGGAGCATGGTGGCGGCGATCGCCAACGCGTCGAGTTTGCTTGTAAGCATAGGGTGGGACCGCTTCGGCCTTGCACCGGAGGTATGGACGGTCATCGTTCTGCTGCTGGGCACAGGTCTCTGCATCACGGCGATGATTTTATGCAAAAACACACTGTTGGGGCTGACATGCATATGGGCATACGCGGGCATACTCGTACAGCATGCGTCGCAGGAAGGGTGGGATGGCGCATACCCTATGGTGATAACGACCGCAATACTATGCTTGATATTATTTTTTGCGGCGCTTGGGTATCTGTTGTTTCAAAAAACCAGGCAGTGACCGCAAACATCCGTAATCTGCTTTACCTTAAAAGCAAGGCCGCCTTCTCCAGTCGGGAGCGGGCGGCCTTTTATATGTTCGCTGTTTACATGGAGCGTGCGGTTTCGTAGATCTTCTTTTTCTCTTCCTCGGATGTCGTGCGCTCCAGTATGACCGCAATCAGCGTAATGCCGACGATGTTGCACGCTAAGCGCAGAAGCATGAACGTCGAACCCATGCTGGTGGTTTCAAAGAGCAGCATGGGGATTTTAGTGGTCGCCCATGCGCCGATGAACAAAAACACGTTGAACAGCTTTACGCCCTTTTTAAGCAGTACGCCCGCTATGGGAAATGCCGCATACAGGGGGCCTGCGGCGGCGGAGCCCATCAGGAAGGCGATGAGCGCGCCGCGAAGTCCGGAGCCTTCCCCCATGTATTTGATCATGGTCTCACGCTCCACCCATACATCCAGGAGCCCCAGCAGCAGGAATATGGGGGGCATCACATAAAGCATTTCGAACAGATTGTCCAGCGTGATGGCAAACGCCGAATATCCGATATCGGGCAGCACGAAAAGCAATACGATGTTCAAAACGAACAATGCGAAAAAGAAGCGGTAGCGCTTCATGAAAACGATAAACTTGCTCATTGCAGTATCCCTCCGATCACAACGGCAACCACTATGGAAAAAGCCAGGCCGAGCAGGTTTCGCCTGATGGTGGTGCGGCGTCCGAAGTATTTTTGTTCCACCGGAATGGTCACGACGCCTACCATCATCAGCGTTGTCACGAACATGGCGATTTGCCCGTATCCCGCGCCCGCCGCAAGCAGGGAGGCCGCGAGCGGGAACGCCACGAAACCGGGTATCAGCGTAACGGAGCCGAGCACTGCGGCAATGGCCATCCCCAATATACCTGATTCCCGGCCAAGCAGATGCGAAATGGTTTCAGCATCCAGTATGGAGAGCATCAGGCCGATCAGCATCAGCACCGCCAGCATCTGCGGCAGTATGTTCTCGATGGATTTCCACGCTTTTTTCAGCGCCTGCACCGTCTTTTGCTTATCCCTGGAAAAGGAAAGCAGCAGCAGGCATCCCGCCAGGCCATATAGAATGATTGTAAACATAGTTCCCCCTTTATGCGGCAAATCGTGCAGCCACGATGTCGTAATGCGTAAGGAATGGGGCGGCTTCTGTTTTATGCCCGCTCTTTTGCATAGCCGATGCCCGCGAACACCAAAAATGCGAGTATATTTACCATCACGACGCTTGCCCCCGAAGGCGTCGCAAGCGTATAGGACAGTACCAGGCCGATAAAAAAGCAACTGACGGAAACGGCGGCCGCGCACAGCACCACGGATAAAAACCGTTTGCATACCCGCATGGCCGTAAGCGCCGGGAATATGATGAGGCTGGATATCAGCATCGCACCCATCATGCGCATGCCGAGCACGATGGTGATGGCCGTTAAAAAGGCGATGATCATATTGTACAGCCTGGTTCTAATGCCGGTCGCCTGTGCGAAGCTTTCATCAAACGTGACGGCGAATATTTTATTGTAGAACAGTACGAACAATACCAGTACGGCGATGGAAAGCCAGATGCTCAGCTGCACGTCCTCCGCGCTCATGGCGAGTATGCTGCCAAACAGGTAGTTATATAAATCCGTATTCATGCCTGTGGTCAGCGAGACGATAATGACGCCGACCGCAAGCGAGGCGGTGGAGAGCATGGCGATGGCCGCGTCACCCTTTACTTTGCTGTTTTCACTCATGCGCAGCAGCAAGAACGCCGCGGCGACCACAACCGGTATCGTCACCGTAAGGGGCGACGCGTTCATCGCTGTGGCGATGGCAAGCGCGCCAAAGCCCACATGCGAAAGCCCGTCGCCGATCATGGAATACCGCTTGAGTACAAGGCTCACGCCTAACAGCGCCGCACAGAGCGACACGAGCACCCCCACGACCACGGCGCGGGTCAAAAACGGATAGGAGAACATTTCGGCCATCAGCTCAAACATCGTCGTGCCCTCCCAAAAACCGGCTGGCCAAGCCGGTGTTCCTATACTCTTCGGCGGGGCCGAAAAAGGCCTGCCGGTTTTGCAGATGCAGCACGTGGCTGGCGTATTTGACGGCGCTTTGCACATCGTGCGACACCATCACGATGGTGATGCCGAGGCTTTGGTTGATCGATTGAATCAAATGGTACAGCTCGGCGGTTACCAGCGGATCCAGCCCGGATACGGGTTCATCCAGCAGCAGCAGCTTCTTCGCGGCGCATAATGCGCGCGCAAGCAGAACGCGCTGCTGCTGCCCGCCGGAGAGCGCACGGTAGCTGTGGTTCATAAAGCCCGTCAGGCCGAGTCTTTCCATGCTCTCGCGCGCTGCTGCACGGTCGTTTGCCGTATAAAACGGGCGCATGCCGCGGCTGTTCAGGCGACCGGAAAGCACCACCTCGCCGACGCTTGCGGGAAAATCCTTTTGCGCGGCCGTCTGCTGCGGGAGATACCCGATCTCGGTGGATTTCAGCTCTTCACTCATCACGATGCTGCCTTCGCTTGGCGTTTTGAGCCGGAGCAGGCCTTTGATAAGCGTGCTTTTGCCGGAGCCGTTTTCCCCGACGATGCACAGATAATCGCCGGAATGGATGGTAAACTCCAGCCCGGAAACCACCACGTTTCCTTCATAGGCAAAAGCGGCATTGTGACAGGCGATCAAAGGCATGTTCAGTTTAAAGCCTCCTTCAGGTTTTCGGCATTCTGCCGCATCAGCGCAAGATAAGTGACGCCGCTTGCAAACTCCGCCTTTGTAACGTTGTGGCAGGAATGCAGCAGCAGCTTTTTTGCGCCGGTCGCTTCCGCAATGGTGTCCGCCATCTTTTCATTGGAGAATTCGATGTGGAATACCACGGGGATACCTTCCGCTTTAACCTTGTCGATCAAGAAGGCGACCGTGGCGGCGCTCGGCTCCGCTTGTGTCGAACAGCCGGGGAAGGCGGCGTAATAAGTAAGAGCGTAAGCGTCGGCAAAATAGCGGAAAGGGAAGCGGTCGCCAAACACCAGCGTTTTGCGCGCGGCGGAATTTGCGATCTGTTGGAAGGATTGGTCAAGCTCTTTGAGCGCGGCGATATAAGCATCCGCATTGGCGCGATACGCGTCCTTGTTCGCAGGGTCCGCCGCGATCATGGCGAGCGCGATCTTCTCTGCCATGCGGACGGCGTTTTGGGGCGACGTCCAGATATGCTCGTCGTATTCCGCTTCCTCATCGCCGGACTGCTTTTCTTTGTCGGCCTGCATGCCCTCCACGATCTCCTCCTCCACCAGGTCCGCGCAATCCATCAGCGTAAGGACCTGCATGGAGGAGGTATCCATCGACTCAAGCACCTGCTCCACCCATGCGTCGGATTCGCCGCCTATATAGATGAAAATATCACAGTTCTGTATTTTCAGGATATCCTGCGGGGTGGGCTCGTAGGAGTGGCTCTCCGAGCCGGGCGGCAGCAGCATGGCGATATCGGCATATTCCCCCGCGATCTGCCGGGCAAAGTCGTATTGCGGGAATATGGTGGTTACGATGGTAAGCCGCTGGGGAGCAGCGGTATCGGCGGGTGTTGCCGCAGCCGAAGGCAGGGGGGGCGGCGCGCCGCATCCGGCGGCGAATAAAGAAAGTGTCAGCAGGGATGCCAGCAAGGCTGCAATTTTTCGTTTCATGGTCTATCCTCCGGGTATTTGCCGATTGTTCAGGTAAAACGCGAGCGCCGGGCGGATTGCAGGCGTTCGTTATTCCATGCGCTTTTTATGGCATGCGCATGCATGCCGTTGTTCCGACTCGCTGCGGCAGCACTTGGTGCAATCCGCACAATACCCGTAAAACACAGTTTTCATGCAATCCAGCGAAAAGCTGTGGTCGTTTTGTATATGCGCGGCGAATTCATCGATGTACTTGCAGTTCAGGTGGACCAACCTCCCGCACTGCAGGCACACCAAATGATAATGGTCCTTATGCGCCGCCGGTTCGCCTACATATTGATAGCTGGCGCTATTAGCGTCCAGCCCGATATATTTCAGGATGACGCCGTTCTGCACCAGCTTATCCAAATAGCGGTATACGGTGGTCTGCCCTACGGTTTCTCCGTTTTCGCGCAGATACCCAAGTATGTTTTCCACATTGACGTGTTCGTCCTGCTTTTCCCGCAGGCACGCCAGGATCAGTCGCTTCTGGCGGGTATGGTATTCCCGGTTGCCGCGCATGCTTACTCCTCCAGCCGAATGGCATATTCGCATATCCTATCAACATCTGGCATCCCATCCAAGGGAATGCCGACTAAATTAAAAACGGAAACCATTTTCATATTATAGTTTCCGTTTTGCGGCCTGTCAATACGGCAGCGGCAGAATAAACCAGCGCCGCATTATTTATGAAAGATGCTTTTCGTATCGGGATCAAACGTGGCTGAATTGAGCAGGAGAACGAACTCTTCCATGGATGCGAGAAATGCCGTCAAACCCGCGGCGATGAGAAGAAACTGGCTGGATACGACCGCCAGCGACAGCGGGTACAGATAGAGCAGCAGGCCGGCGGCTTTATTCAAATAGGTATGCATCATGGCAATCCGCCGGAAACGAAGCATGCCTGTCAAAAGGTTGCACAGCCGCAGCAGCGTGATGCTTGCGGCGGCCCACAGGAACACAGCGCCCGGACGCTCGCGAAGTATGAGCACCAGCAGGACGCAAAAAAACACGGCGTCCGCCACGCTGTCCAGCACCGCGCCCAAACGGCTTTGGGTATGGGTTCTGCGGGCGATATAACCGTCGAGCGCATCGCTCAGCCCGCACAGCAAATACAGCAGTACGAATAAAGCGCCGTATGGAGGAAGGTACAGCAGCGCTATGGATAGAGGTATACGCAATAAGGTGATGGCGTTAGCCGCATATCGCATAATTGCTCCCCGGTATGTTATCTGTAGTAGGTTTCCGGCCCGTTGTTTTGCAGCCTTCCGCCGTGCGGCACCTGTTTTGCGACCAGTATGGCATTCAGGCAGTCCACGCCGGATCCCGTGGCATTGCACAGGCAAAGCAGTATCGTATATCCGTTGAGCAAGCCCAACAAGTGCAGTACCAGCGGCAGCAGAAAGGAGAGTACCAAGAGGGGAAACAGGGAAAGCAGTATAAACCTGCCCTTTGAAAGCTCCTCCTCTGTCACAACGAAGCCATACAGCGGCTTGATTCCCCAGAAAGTCTTTTCCGAACGGCGGGCATTGGGGATGAGAGAGGCGTGCAGTAACTCATGCACAAGTGCCAGCACATAAAGGCCAAGAAGAAACAACACAAGAGTCGGGCCGATGTGTAATCTCAAGAAAAGCCCCTCTTCGCTGTGCAGCAACTGCCGCAAGGGCGCATGCAATGCATACACGAACAGCAGCGTGAGCGCGCCGTTTAAGAACATCAGGGGCAGCGAAAGCAATATGGCGCGCTGAAGGTTTTTCGGCTCCTTCAACTTCTTCCAGCCATTGTTCAGCAGCAGCATGGTTTGCGCAGGGTCCGCAGAGGGCAGCGCGCGTACATACTTCATATATTCCACTCCTTTCGTTCCTCGGGGCAGGCGGGGACGCGTGCCTGACAAGTATATCACAGGCAGAGGGAAATGTCGCAGGCTTTGGATGCGGGCCCGGATAGATCGCATATATTCATTGCGGATTTTCACAAATTTAGTCTAGTAATATATGGATAGCAGTGATAAAATAATACCGCTACTTTTCATACTAGGGTATTCTGTCCGGGCCGTTTACTTTGCCATAGGCCTGCACGATTGGGAACTGCCGACACCGATAAACTTGAAGGAAACTCTGGGGGAAACCCGCGCAGGACAAACGGAGTAAAAAGCGAGTGGATAATGCGGAACATACCATTGCATTTTAACGAGTCACTCGTTCGCTTGAATGTCAAACGGGTATCGCTGGCTGCAAATCTGGTGCTGCTCTTTGCGCTGTCCAACGCATTCAACGATACGATCTATCATAATGGATACCTTGGCTGGAGTGTGCTTTGTGTCGCTTTTACAAGGTGGATGTAAGATGCATGACAGGAACCATCGAAAACTGCGGATGACTTTTACGGTTATCGTTTGCACGTGCGTGTTCTGGGTCGCGGTCGTGCTGCTTTACCAAGGTCACACCTCGCAAGATATAAAAAAGCAGATCGTCTCTTCGCTTGAAGACAGGGCGGCGCTTCAATGTGCGAATTTTCAAAACAATTTAAACCGGGAATTCCAAATACTGGACTCTTTTGCAAACCAGTTCTCAATAACCGGGCTGAGTGAACAGGCGCAGGCGGAAGACATACTCCGGTCTTTTTCAGGGCCGGATTTTAGCCGTATGTGGATTTTAGGCGCGGACGGAACGTGCTATGCAAGCGATGGCGATACGGCGAATACGGCGCAAAGCGGCGCGCTTGCGCGCGTGTTTGCCGGCGAGCGCGTATTGGACTGGCCTGCGACGGATGCGGGAGATACCGCAGCTTACATTACCATGGCGGTGCCCGTGCTGCAGGGGGATACTGTGATTGCGGCGCTTGGCTGTTCCATGAAATCCGGCCGGCTGTCCGGAGATTTGTTTCTGGGCGGCAACCCGGATGGGGGGCGCCGCCTGATTATCGACCAGAACGGCATTGCCATTCCCGCCGATTCCCCGGACGGTGCATGGTGGGAAGAAAGGGAGATTCCGGTCGGAAACGGTTTAAGCGTGCGCGGCGCCCTGCTCGCGCAGGAGCGGCAAAACATCGGTTCGGATGGGAACACTTACCTTATTGGAACGAAGTCCAAGCGATTTTATGTGACATTGCAGCCGCTCGTAGTCAATGGCTGGACGCTGCTCTACGCGGCCGATGAAGAGAGCGCCCGGCAGGAATACGCGTTCATCGGCGACAACCTTCTGACGCTTAATTTGGTGATTTCGGCCGGCTTTATTGTAATGGTGGTGTGGCTGATCAATATCCGCGGCAGGGAACGGCAGGCCGTACAGCAGGAAAAGGACCGCCTCGCCTGGATAGAGGAGCGCTACCGCATTTTGGCCAAGGAATCCGACGACGTCATATTCGAGATTTCGCTCACGGAAAAGCTTATTGAGGCAAACGAAAACTTCCACAAGTTGCTCGGCTACAATGTGATACAGTGGAACAGCGAGTACATGCGCCGTGTACATCCGGATGACGAGCAGAAATTTCTCGCGATTTACGAGGGTATCAAGGCAGGCAAGCGCCTGATGAAAGAGGACCTGCGCTTCCGCCGTGCGGACGGCACTTATATCTGGTGCCATCTGCTCATCGCCGTACTGTTCGATTCCAAGGGCAAGCCTACGCGCGTGCTGGGCAAAATCACAAACATCGATATGCAAAAGCGGGAGTCGGCCTGGCTTAGGCAAAAAGCGCAGCAGGATTCCCTTACGAACCTATATAATAAAGAAACCACGCATAATATGATCTGCCGCTTTCTGGAGACGGAGGGCGTGGAAGGCGTACATGGCCTAATGGTGCTGGATGTGGATGATTTCAAGATGATCAACGATACCCGCGGCCACCTGTACGGCGACGCGGTGCTCTCCACGGTATCCGACAAGCTTCGCATGCTGTTCCGCTCTACGGATATCGTGGGGCGCATCGGCGGCGACGAATTCCTGGTGTTTTTAAAAAACGTGAACAGCCGGGCGCAGATGGAAACCCAGGCGGCAGCGCTGCTTTCGACCTTTGCCAATGCGCCGGATTACAAGATCACCTGCAGCATCGGCGCAGCCGTATACCCCGAGGATGGAGCGGGCATCGAGGAACTGTTCCAAAATGCCGATACGGCGCTCTATCTTGCGAAAAAGAACGGTAAAAACCGCTATATGATGTACAGGCGGGAAACGGTTGATAGGACGGACAACCCCAACGCGGAGGAATCCAGGCTGGGCGCATAGAGGCGACCACGTCATACTGCCACAATGGAAGGCAAATCGCCCACGCAACTGTAATTTGCGCGGGCGATTTTCATAGGGATCTGTTGGACATACCCTACGAACAAATGCACACGCAACCGTAGTTTGCGCGGGCGATTTTCATAGTGCGCTCATTCTACGTGGAACTGCTTTTTCAGCCGCGCAATATTTTCGGGGCTGATCTGGTTATGGGTGTCCTTCAGGATATAGCAGACATTCATCGTGACCGTGGCAAGATGCTCCAGTATCTCCATACGGAAGCAGGCTTCCTGCAGGTCGCCGCCCCAGGTGAGCGGCCCGTGGTTGCTCAGCAATACCGCGTTGTGGGTCTTGCAGAAAGGCGTGATGGAATCCGGCACTTCCGCGGTGCTGGGCAGCGCAAAGGGGGCGACAGGCACGGGGCCAAGGCTCACAACGGCTTCCGTCAAGAGCGGCAGTTCGAGCGGTATGCCCGCTGCGGCAAAGGAGGAGGCGACCGGCGGATGCAGATGAGCCACCGCCATGACATGGGGGTTTTCCTGATACACGCGCAGGTGCATTTTGACCTCGCTGGAGGGCGGAATACCGCCTGAAGCGAGTATTGTGCCGTCCAGATTTACCTGTACCAGCATTTCGGGCGTCATGGCGCCCTTGGATACGCCGGTGGGCGTGCAGAGTATGGTGTTTTCGGACAAACGGCAGGAAAGGTTGCCGTCGTTTGCGGCGGCATAGCCTCTGTCGTACAGGCGCTTGCCGTAAGCGACGATTTGTTTCCCGGCTTCTTCGAGCGAGGGATACTGCATGGTATTGCCTCCAAAACTGCTTATTTTTACGGGGCTGGCAAGTGCGTATGTAAAAACGCCCCCATATAACGGAATAAATGTATGCGATCCATAGGCGAGGCCCGGTTTTCTCCTTCAACATAGTACCACTCTTTGATTGGAATAACAATGAAAAGGCGCGGCCTGCATCACGAATCCACGCCGTCCCCATGGCATCACGCGGGGTTTCCCGCCTTTACAAATGCGTATCCATGCGGTATGCTGACAACAAATACATACAAAAGAAAGAAGGACCCAAATGCGCATCATCGATATGAGAAGCGACACCGTCACGCAGCCCACGCAGGCCATGCGCGATGCGATGGCCTTTGCTGAAGTAGGCGACGACGTATACCGCGACGACCCCACGGTTGCGAGGCTGGAGGCGCTCGCAGCCGATATGCTGGGCAAAGAGGCGGCGCTGTTTGTTACATCCGGCACCATGGGCAACCAGTTGTGCATTATGACGCATACCTCGCGCGGCGACGAGGCGATCGTCAGCGACGAAGGGCACGTGTTCATACACGAGGTAGGCGCGGCGGCTGTGCTTTCGGGCATCACGCTGCGTCAGCTGCATTTTCCGAATGGGGTTTTCGACGCTGCAATGATCGAGAGGGCAATCCGCTCGGACGATATCCACGAGCCGCCCACATCGCTCATTTGCATGGAGAATGCGCTTTCCAACGGACGCGTGGTCAGCCTGCAGGTGATGGCGGACGTATACGCCGTGGCGAAAAAGCACGGCATCGCCGTGCATCTTGACGGCGCGCGCCTTTTTAACGCCGCGACGGCGCTCTGCGTGGAAGCGCGCGAGATCGCGCAGTATGCGGATTCCGTTTCCTGCTGCCTTTCCAAGGGACTGTGCGCACCGGTGGGCACGGTGATAGCAGGAACCCGCGCCTTCATTGAAAAAGCGCGCAAATACCGCAAGATGCTCGGCGGCGGCATGCGGCAGGCGGGCTTCCTCGCGGCGGCGGGCATACTGGCATTGACGGATATGACAAAGCGGTTGAAGGAAGATCACGATAACGCCAAATATATGGCGTCGCTGCTGCAGAAAATAGACGGTGTGACGCTGGATATGGATTCGGTTGAGATCAACATGGTGTTCTTTAAGGTGGACCGGCCGCAGGATGTGCTGGACGCCGTGCAGGCGCGCATGCTGGAGCAGGGCGTCAAAATCAACGGCATGATGGAGGGAGAGTTCCGACTTGTCACCTCCAACGACATTACGCGCGCGGATATCGACTATGCAGTGGCCGCCTTTGCGCGTGCGATCGGCTAAAATGGCAAGCTAAAGGAGAGCGTTATGGTGGAGAACAGACCGTATGTTTCGTGGGAGCTGATGGAAGCCTTTTTGACAGATGCGTTTGAGGGTTACGGCGTACCCAGGGAAGATGCGAAAATCGTTGTGGACGTGCTCATGGAAAGCGACCGCCGCGGCATCGAAAGCCACGGCTGCAACCGGTTTAAGCCTATTTATATCGACCGCATCGTGGATAAAATACAAAACCCCGTCACGCGGTTTGAGATTGTACGGGAGACTCCGACCACCGCCGTGGTGGACGGCCACGACGGCATGGGGCAGGTGATCGGCTACCGCAGCATGCAAATGGCCATCGGGAAGGCGAAGCGGTACGGCATGGGCATGGTCGCGGTTCGCAATTCCACGCACTACGGCATTGCGGGCTACTATGCCACTATGGCCACAAAGGAAGGCATGATCGGCATTACGGGCACCAACGCGCGCCCTTCCATCGCGCCTACCTTCGGCGTGGAAAACATGCTGGGCACCAATCCGCTCACCATAGGCCTCCCTACGGATGAGGAGTTTCCCTTTGTGCTGGACTGCGCCACCTCCATTACCCAGCGCGGCAAAATCGAGTATTACGCGCGCATAGGCAAGGATACGCCCGCGGGCCAGGTGATCGGCCGCGACGGCTCGGCGTTGACGGACAGCAGGCAGATATTGAAGGATCTTACCTCCGGCCAGGCCGCGCTCGCCCCGCTTGGCGGCATCGGCGAGGAGCTGGCGGGCTATAAAGGCTACGGCTATGCCACAGTGGTGGAGATACTTTCCGCCGCGCTCCAGCAGGGCAGCTTTTTAAAGATGCTCATGGGGGTGGGGGAGGACGGCAAAAAGGCGCCGTACCGCCTTGGCCACTTCTTCATGGCCATCGATACGGAGGCGTTCATGGGCGCGGAAGCGTTCAAAAAGACGGCGGGGGATATCCTGCGGGCGCTGCGTGCCTCGGAAAAAGCGCCGGGCGAGGAACGCATTTACACCGCGGGCGAAAAGGAGTATCTTGTTTGGAACGAGCGCCGGGAGAAGGGCGTGCCTGTGGGCGAGGCCGTACAGAAGGAGCTTATTGCCGTACGCGACGCGCTCAAGCTACCGTATGTGTTCCCGTTTGAGAAGTAAGGAGCAGAGAAAGGGCGGGGAGGCAGAGGCTCCGTCCTTTTTGCTGAATGCGGCGGTACGGAATAACCATCGAACATTGTATGAGGGTGAGTATTATGAAGTATCCATGGCTTGATGCATACTGCCTTGCAAAGAAAGGCGTGATAAAAGAGTTTAAGGCGGAATGGGATGCCACAAGGTATATGGTCGGCGGGAAAATGTTCGCGCTGCAGGGAACCGACAATACAAAAAGATCCGTCATCACATTGAAGCTGCCTCCCGACGACGGCGACTTCCTGCGCAGGCAATATGAAGACATTTTTCCCGGGTACTATATGAACAAAGTCCATTGGAACTCCGTGTATCTGGATGGTTCGGTGCCGGACGACGTGTTGCGCGGCATGGTTGACCAATCCTATAAAATACTTCTTGAATCATTACCAAAGAAAGTGCAGAAGGAAATTGCGGAGTAGGTCGCTTACAAAGCCCGCAGGACTGTCACAGCCACAACCGGACTGCTATACGCAGCCCGGTTGTGCCTTTTTCGCTGCTGTCAGCCACTTGCTTTGCGCTGCGCGCCAGCGCGCATGCAGCAGCTTGGCGATCCATGCGCCGGGCAGGAGCTTGCCCGCCATGCTCAGCGTCCGGTTGACAAAGCCGGGGATGTATACGCGCCTGCCCGCGAGCGCGCGCGAAAGCGTGCGCCGCGCCACAGTGCTCAGCTGGTTGGTGGTGACATTTCCCCAGAAGCCCTGCGCGGCGATGCCGGAAAGCGCCTCCTGCGTGGTGGGCAGCCCGCCGGGGCAAAGCGCAAGCACATGCACGTTTTCGCTTTGCAGCTCCTGCCCGAGAGCGATGGAGAAATCCAGCAAAAACCGTTTGGAGGCGGCGTATGTCGCCTTGAGCGGTATAGGATAAAGCGAAGCCAGGCTGGAGACGGTAACGATATGGAACGCCTCCTGCGTGCGGCGCTGCAGCGCCGCATGGGTCACGCGCAGCGTGGCTTCGATATTGAGCTGTACGATGCGCAAAATCTTCTCGCTCTCGCGTGTTAAAAACCCGCCTTCGTAATCCATACCCGCGATGTTGAGCAGGAGGTCGAGGCGGATATTTTGCGCATCCATTGCGGCAAACAGCGCTTCCACATCCGCCGCGCGGGTAAGATCACAGGCGCGGCAATGCACCTGCACGCTGAATTGGCGCTCTATGCCGTTTTTTAAATCCTGTAAAGGAATATCGTACAAGTCCGTCAGGTAAAGGTCGTACCCGCGCCGCGCGCATTCCACCGCCATGGCGCGCCCCAGCCCGCCGGATGCTCCCGTAATCAATGCGATCATACTGCTGCCTCCTCTTGAAATGTAATACCGCAAAGTGTTTCGCTTAAGCCGAACAGCCGCTCGGCGTCTTCCGCGTTGTCCGCAAACTTGGAATAGCGCTGCGGTGCGCAGGCGTAAAAGTAGAGTTCCTGCGGCGCGGGCGTCTCGTTGCACAGGAAGGCGTAGGTCTGCGCGGGTATTTCCGGCCGCCTGCCGCCGCGTTTACGCAGCGACCAGAACCAGCTGACCAGCCCGCCGGTATCCTTGCTGCCAATATCGGTATTCACAAGCCCCGGGTCAACGATATACATCCGCGCACCAAGCTTCGCATAGCGGCGGTTGAACGCCTGCGCGAACAGCATGCCGCACAGCTTGGATTGTTTGTAGGCCAGCAGGCAATTGTAATGCTTTTGCAGCATGATATCCTCCCAATGTACGCGCGTATGCTTGTGCGAGCCGCTGCCCGTCCACAGCACGCGGCCTTTGCGCAATAGAAGCCGGGGCAGCAGACTGTGCGTGAGCAGCACGCCGGAAAGGTAGTTGAGTGCGAATTGCTGCTCGTAGCCTTCCGCCGTGGTGGCGTACCAGCTGCGCGCACACCCCGCGTTGAGTATCAGCGCGTCGAGGCCTTCAACCGCCTGCGCGGTAAGGTATTCGTTGATTTCCTCCGCCACGCGGCGGGATTCGCCCTGCTGCATCAGGTCCGCGCAAAAGTACTGTACGCTGGCCTCGGGGATCAGGGCTTGGAGCTGTGCCTGCGCAGAGGCGCAGCGCTCCTGCGCGCGGCCGACGCCGAGCACGTGCCAGCCTTGCTGCAGCAGTGTTTTTGCGGTTGCATAGCCTATGCCGGAGGTAGCCCCGGTAATGACGACGGTTTTCATACTCTTTCAGCTCCTTATAGCGTATCGCAGATTTCCTGGGGCAGGTACAGCGTGACCAAAAGTTCGTACGGCTGCGGGAACAGGCCTAGAAATTCGGCGGGGCAGGGGGTCTCGGTCACGGTAAGCACGCCATTTTCCGTCGATACGGACAGTACCGTATCAAGATCAATCGGCTGTTCCTGCCACGCCTTGGCGTAAGCTTCCACACGGTAATCCTCTTCGGTCGGCACAACCAGTACCTGTGCCTGATAGGGTTTCATTTGCGCGGAGGTTAAAGGCTCCGGAATGGAATAGGTTTTGCGTGCTTCGTAAGAGCGGATAACGCCTGTGCCTACTATGACGCCGAGCGAAACGACAACGCCCAATAGCCCGATAAAAAACAATATCAAAAATACTTTTCCGGTACGTTTCATACTACTTACTCTCCTTTTTCGAGTTTATGCGCATCAGCCGCTTCGCGAGAGCGGGCAGGTGGCCAACGCTTACGCGCCACAGGCTGACGCAGCCGCGAAAGCCCAGCGCGCCGCCGCTTGCAAACAGCAGCGTCAGGAAACCCGCGAGTACCGCATACCATGCATAGCCGCGTGCGAGCACCATGATGCCGTAGGCAAAACACGCCGCGCCTGCCGCGATAATGGATACCGCCGTTGCAAACAGGGCGAGCAGCGTGCAAACTGCGGCGGCATACAGGCAGAACATAATAAGCCCGCCCAGAAGCTGGTAGCGTGCGATGGCGCCGAGCATGTTCAGAACGCTGAGTACGCCCGCCGAGTGCTGCGCGTTTTCCACGGCGTGGTCAGCCTTGAACATACGGCCGAGCTGCTTCGGGTCGCCAAGCGCGGCGGCAATTTCGGCTTCGGTTTTGCCCGCTGCGATCCCCGCTTCAAAATGCTCGCGGTAATCGGCGAGGATTTCCTGCTTTTGCGCGGCGCTCATACGGCCCAGCGCATGGGACAGCTTTTCTAAAAACTCATTCATGTTCCGTATCCTCCATCAACGCACGAACACTATCTGTAAAGTCCAGCCATTCCAGGCGCAGCTCTTCCTCAGCCCGCCTGCCGGCATCGGTCAGCCGGTAATATTTGCGCGGCGGACCGCCGGATTCATCCGACAGATACGTTTCGCAAAGGCCGTCCGCTTTAAGCTTGCGCAGCAGCGGGTAGAGCGTTCCCTCCGCAATCTGTATGCTGGCGGATACCTTTTCCGCCAGCTCGTAGCCGTAGGCGTCCTTTTTTCTCAGCAGCGCCAGCACGCATAAATCCAGCACGCCTTTTTTGAATTGTGCGTTCATCCATTTGCTCCTTCACCCGAATGGCATATTCGGGCATTTCCATAAGGATTGATGGTTTTGCCATAGGCAATTGCCATGCTAAAATATTGTTCACTACTAATCATTATTCACTACTGGATAAGAATACAATGTTTCCGCACGCTTTGCAAGAGGGAAATTGTGAAAAAAGTGTGCAATTTAAAGAAAGCGCCCCAAAGGGCGCGCAGGCGGCAGCGGATTGGTTTGAGTTCGGAAAGGGGAGTTACCTTTCCAGCCGGGAAAGTACGATAAGCAGCAGCCCCTCGCGCACGGATATGCGTGCTTCGGGCGCGGCAAACGCATTGCTGACGCCAAGCGGGAATACATTGGTGAGCGTGGCATCCACAAGCGGATACTTTACATTGGAAATATACACACCTCTGCACTGTTCGGAAAAGGAGAACAGCGAAAGCGTGAATTCTTCTTTTCTGGGTAGCAGTATTTCGCCGTTTTCCAGAAAAAACGCACGGTCGAATGCATCGCAAAGCGCGGCGCGCAGGCCGTGCTTATGCGCAAAGGCGAGCGTTTGCAAATTGGCGAGCGTATGATCCAGCCTGCCGCCGATGCCGCCCAATAGTATGCATTCCGTATAACCCCGCTCTATCGCATAGCGGACGCAAAGCATGGTATCGGTATCGTCCTTCTCGACAGGCACGCGCCGGAGCAGCGCCGCAGGGATATCGATACCATGCGTGGAGTCGCAGTCGCCGATCACAAGGTTTGGGGCAACGCCCGCCGCAATGGCGTGCGCGTACCCGCCATCCGCACAGAGTACAAAATCGCTTTCCCGCGGTGCATATGTGTCGCGGACATCGCCGCGGATATATGCGGTATAGATGATGCAGCGCCGATCCATTATAGCCTCCCGCATGTATTTCTGCCTTACATGATACCCCATTCTGACCCGGGATACCAGAGGAAACCCACGGCGCAGGGTATGTATAAAAACCTGCGTCGTGAATATGCAAACACAGTGACCGACACTTGTAGTGTAAAACAAATCGGCTCAGCAGTGATGCGGCTGAATTCGGCGGCGTAAATTTTAAAGCCGCCAAGGCGTTTCAGAACGAGATGCCGTGGTATCAATACTGTGCAATATTAAAAACAAAAACAGGGAGGTAGTCTTTTATGAAAAAGTTCCGCTGTTCTATCTGTGGTTATGTACACGAGGGCCCCGAAGCCCCTGCTTTTTGCCCGCAGTGCAAGGCGCCGAAGGAGAAGTTCGTCGAAGTGCTCGATGAGCAGATGAACTGGGCCGCCGAGCATGCCGTGGGCGTTGCAAAGGGCGTCGACCCCGAAATCATACACGGTCTTCGCGCCAATTTTGAGGGCGAATGCACCGAAGTCGGCATGTACCTCGCCATGAGCCGCGTAGCGGACCGCGAGGGATATCCCGAGGTCGCCGAGGCTTACAAGCGCATCGCGTTTGAAGAGGCGGAGCATGCCGCGAAATTCGCCGAACTGTTGGGCGAGTGCGTGACCGATTCCACCAAAAAGAATCTTGAGCTGCGCGTAGCCGCCGAATACGGCGCCACGCAGGGCAAGGTGGACCTCGCGACCATGGCGAAAAAGCAAAATCTCGACGCCATCCACGATACCGTGCACGAAATGGCACGCGACGAAGCGCGCCACGGCAAGGCGTTCAAGGGGCTTCTTGCGCGTTACTTTGCATAAAGCCTACATATACTAACATCGAAGGGCGGGGCGTATGCCGCGTCCTTTGCTTTTGGAAGCATGTGTTATATACTGGAGTCAGGGTTGGCGGAAGGGAGGGCGAATTGCATGTTGGAGGTCAGAACCGCAAAGCAGCAGGATAAAGAAGCATTTCGCGCGCTTTGGCGCATTTGTTTCGGGGATTCCGAAGCGTTTATGGATTGGTTTTTTGCGGAGCGCTTTTTCCCGGAGTTTTCCGCCTGCCTGCTGGAGGACGGTGCCATCATGAGCGCATTGCAAAGCTACCCGCTGCATGTGCATATACGGGACCGCATTCTCCCGGCATCCATGCTCGCGGGGGTTTCCACGCATCCCGAGCGAAGCGGGCGCGGCTACATGAAGCAGGTGTTTGTACACTATATGCAGCGCGTGCGCGCGCTGGGCATCCCCCTCGTCATCCATACCCCGGCGCATATTCCTACTTTCTTTTCGAGGGGACATTACCCCATAACGGATACGCTGCACCTTACGATAAAAAACGCGCAGTTGGTAACAGCGCCGCAGGAGATTACCCCACATTCCATGCGGGAGTCGCTCGGCCCCCTGCAGGCCTGCTATCAGCAGGCGACGGCAGGGTATTCCGGTTGTATTTCGCGTACCGCGGCGGATCTCGCTTACAAATTCCGCGATTACGCTTCGGATGGCGGGAAGTGCCTGGCGCGCATGCAGGGTGACGATGCGCTGGGGTACTGCGTGTACTATAAGACGGAGGACCGCTTGCACGCAGAGGAATGCTTCGCCAGGGATGACGAGACTCTTCATATGCTAATAGAAGCGCTTCAAGCGGAGGCGGACGGGCGCACGCTGCATGTGAAGCTCCTGCCGGATACGCATATCGATGTGCCGGGTGCGGAGCTTAACATAAAGCCTCAGGGCGTAATGGGCATTGCGGATGTATCCGAAACATTGCGTCTGCTCTTAGGGGACGCGTCCTTCGTATTTGAGATCATCGACAACACCGTACCGCAGAACGCCGGCATATGGGACGGTATGGGGAGACCTGCGTCGCGTGCGCCGCAATTGCGGCTGGAGGCGGGCCGCTTAGCGCAATTCCTCTCAGGTTACCGCTCGGTTGGCCGGCTTGTGCAGGAGCAGCAGGCGGCTGTGCTGGATGAAGCTGCGGCGCAGGCGCTGGATGCTGCATTCCCCGGGAAAACCTGCTTTATCACAGACGAGTATTAATGCGACTGATTGTATACTATGCGGCGTGCATTCGCCCCACGTAAGCCTCACGAAAGCTCCCGCGCGAGCTAGCACGAAAGCCCTCACGCGAGCCATCTCGCGGCTTGACAGAGACGGCGGCATTTGCTATAATCAGTAGCGTTCCTGTCGAGGAGAGATGTCCGAGTGGTTTATGGAGCTGGTCTTGAAAACCAGTGATGCCGCAAGGCACCGGGGGTTCGAATCCCTCTCTCTCCGCCATTCCGCACAAGATCGTAGGCCTGGAGAAGTACCCAAGTGGCTGTAAGGGGCTCCCCTGCTAAGGGAGTAGGCTGGGGTAACTGGCGCGAGGGTTCAAATCCCTCCTTCTCCGCCATCATGACAAGACGCTTGTTCGAGAAGTGCTTGTCAAACAAACTGAACACGTTTGCCATTGGGGGCATCGTTTAGGAAACTAAGCGATGTCCTCTTTGGCGTCTACAAGGAGATTTCCGATAAAACGATACTGAATCGTGATCTCCTGCGTGCGTTTGCCGCTTTCACGGCTTCCTTCACTGATGGTAATGCTATCGATGAGCTCCATCACTATCGGTCTGTCAAGCTCCTTGATCTCCATGTACTGACTGATGAGGCGAAGCCATTTTCCGATATCATTTTCCGTACACTCGCGGTCGCTGAGCTGTTGCCGTAGATGATGGAGCTTATCTTCCAGCCCCTTCTGTTCTGTTATATAGCCCGACAGAAGATTCTGAAAAATGTTTTCCGGCAGCTTTCCGAGGCATTTGTCCTCATACAGGCTCTTCATATTCCCTGTAATCGCAATCAGCCTATTTTGTGCCTCGCTCAATTGTTTTTCCAAGGCATGCCCCTCCTGGCCTTGCGACTGGCTCAGAGAAGCTACAAGCTGCCTGATGATGCGTTCACGGTCTGAGGCAGCTAGCCGTGCATGAAGCTTGATGTCGTTCAACACAAAGGCTGTCAGGGTATCCTCCTGAATGTAGTGTGCCGAGCACGCCGTCTTTCCGTTATTAACATAACGGGTGCAACGGTAAACACCCGTCGTACTGCTTTTGAGCTGCCTTGTTGAATAGGCTAGGATAGAGCCGCAGTCGGCGCAATGCAGCACTCCGGCAAACAGACTTAATTCATGATCCAGATGTCTACGTTGGACGCGATGCCCCTTACTGTTCAGACGCTTTTGCACCCTGTCCCACAATTCGCGATCTATGATCGGCTCATGCGTACCCTCAACCCGGATCCAGTTTTCAGGATCAACGTCTCTCCGCTTTTTTGTCTTGAAAGATACTACCTGCCGTTTTCCCTGAACCATGTCGCCTATGTACACCTGGTTTTTGAGGATTTGCAGGATGCTGGTGCTGCCCCAGTTGTTATTCTCGTTGGGTTTGGGGGTCTGCCCTCCGGCGTATTTAGCGTGGTAGAAACGCGGGCAGTCGAGGCCCTCCTGATTCAGCCGTTCACTAATCATGCGTGCGCTGTCGCCACCCGCAAACTCGACGAAGATTCGCCGCGTGATGACGGCCGCCGGTTCGTCGATCAAAAGAATGTGCTTATCCTCCGGCGACTTTTTGTAACCGTAAGGGGCCTGACTTCCCATAAACTTGCCCTGCCGTGCGCTGGATTTTTTGACCTGCCGAACCTTTTTGGAGATATCGCGGGGATACCACTCGTTTAGCACGTTTTTGAAGGGCGCGATTTCATTCTCTTCTTCGCGCATCGAGTCGAAGCCGTCATTGACGGCAATATATCGCACGCCCTGCTCAACAAAAAATTCCTCGGTGTAGTATCCGACCTTGGCGTAATTTCTGCCCAACCGCGACAAATCCTTTGTGATCACGCAGTCGATCTTGCCGTCCGCGATGTCACAAAGCAACCGTTTGAAGTCTGGCCGTTCAAAGTTTGTACCGGAATAACCGTCGTCGGTGTAAATCTCCCGCAGATTCCACCCCTTTTCTCTCACATAGTCTATGAGCATTTGCCGTTGATTGGAGATGCTCATACTCTCCAAGTTGCCATTATTGTCATCCCGTGAGAGGCGACAATAAATTCCTACATCATAGATGTTTTGCAATTTCATAGTTTCCTCCTAAAATCACAAAACAGCATGATTGCGGATAGAATTGTTCCACCTGCATTATAGCAAGGGAACCAAAACTCTGCAAAAAATCAGGCTGTTAAGATATAGATGTCATATCGAGTTTTCGCTGAATGATCCGGCACAGCAGGTCGGAATAACTTGCTCCGGTCCCAAAAATGCTTTTAACGGTAATGACGCTGTATCCAGCTTGATATACGCTTTGAACGGTGTGCTCATCAAGCCCACGACGTTCAACTTCAGATGGCAGGATATTCTTCATTTCGGCCATCAATCATGCCTCCTTTATTGAGAAAACAGCCGCGCCGGTTACAGCCGTGTCCGCATAACCTCAATGGCAAAAGCGGCAGTATTACGGCGCGGCTACCCCTCCATTTTGATTTGATTCAGGCATACGGGATGGCAGGCGGCAACCTGCCTCATAGGAATTTCACCTCCCCCCATTCTGATGGCGAGCCGTCCCTTGACATCACGTTAGCTAGACGGAAGTATCATTATCCCAATGCGCGGGTCATCGCCTGCAGGCTTGCCATGGCCTGCCTGCCACACCATATTCGCCGCTCTCCCAGTTAAAGGGGGCATGGCGCATCTGTAGCTTGGCTTTCCCTCCTTGGGACCACGCACGGAATGTATCCCGGTTGCCTTTATTTAATTTCCAAGGTGCAGTCATAGGTAGAAGGCCTGTCCTTCATAAACCGTGACATTTTTGAGCAAAAAGTAAGGGCTAATCAGAAAATTCTTTTAAAAACTTCCTGATGCCCTTCAATCCTCTTGCAATAGACTCCCCGACGGCAGTCTTTCCTACCCCTTCGGCCCTCGCAATAGCCGCCTTGCTCATTCCTAAGAAGTAGTACGCATAAATGCGCTTGACCTGCTTCTCCGGAAGACTGGAAATAGCCTTGTATAGCTGCTCCAACATGACCTTCCGCTCGTATGCTTCACAGGGGGAGGGATTTGAAAACAAGACGTCATGTTCGATTCCGTCATTCCTATCCAGTGAATAATACGCTTTATTACGGTATATGCGGCGCCGGTACGTTGCCTCTTGCCGTTCAAGTTCCTGCAGTAGTTCGGCTATTTCATCAGAGATATCTATGAGATAGTCAGATGTGTAAAAAAGGTAGTAATCTTTCAAATTCACGATCTTCAATCAAAGTGCCCTCCTTTATGATTTTCTGGGGGAAAATCAAAAGGAGGGAGGAGCACGAACAAAGAATGAAAAGAGATGTATTATAAAGGACTTACCGATTGGAAATGGCACAAATAAAAAAGGATACAAGTATTCAAGGAACATTTGTATCCTAAATAGGTGACCGTTTGTATTAACCAAGTAACCTAAGGCATCCTAAACTTCGCATATGCAAATATGACTATGGAGAACCAGTGTCTCTAACATTGAGACAATTTCTAACAAGCTAAAATGACACAGTGACAAAAAATATCGATAGTCTGATGAGTTTTAACATTAAAAATATGCGTTCTGATTTGGAGTAGAATAAATAAAGGTGAGAGTACATGGAGAGTACTGCCACCAATCTACCGATACATTATGTGTTTGGCCAGAGCAAAAAGGACCGCCAATATAAGGACTGCTGCACACCTAATGCGAAATATCCTTTTGCAATATTTGCGATATCGATGAATCCCATTTTCTAGCCCTTGTATCATTACATCTCAGTTTGCTTCATCACCATTTAAGCCTTTCCAGCATGCCCGGCATGAGAATGCCGCTGCCGTCCAGGGCGTTTATCATGAATTCTTCCTCGTTGCCCCGGGTCCAGGTATCCGTATCTTCAAACAAATATTCCTCCTGTGCCTTTACCATCCAAGCGGGAACCATAAGGACTCGTTCCGGATCATCCTTTGCATTGATATATGTGGTATACAACCTCATCTCACGGATGTTGATTCGTATTCTGCCATTATGTTGACCGTCCGCCCAGGCCGCATTCATAAAGTAAATATAGTTAAGTATATCCTGCTTGATTTCTTCGAGCGGTATCAGTTCCGTATGACCGGCGACGCGCTCCGCGATCTGCGCGATATCACCCCATCCAAACCGTTCGATACCCGTTTCGCTGATGAGCATGCTCACGCCTTCCAGGTCAAACGGCGCGCAGTACAGCGCGGAATAATCCTGCTCACGCGAAAAACTGCCGCCCTTTTGCGTAGCTGCAGGGATGCCGCCGCATTCGCGCACAAACGTCACATAACAGCCGGGAATTAAATAATCCTCCGATTCTGCATCCCTTTCCCTTGCAAACATCGCCTTTTCACAACTGATAAGCTGCATGTCCT
>JAVBWI010000024.1:0-5685 GCA_036677445.1 Clostridia bacterium | reverse complement strand
AAAGCCGCGCGCCGCCTGTGACGGAGCAAGCGCGGCGAAAGACCAGTGAGCAAAGGAACGGGAGGAAGCGGCGCTTGCCGCAACGATGCATGACTGTTGCGAACTGCTAAAGCCCTCCCGCTATTAACTAAAACAGATTTCCGTCGCCGCCTTGCGGGCGGCGATACATTGTTAATCTCATGCTGGCTTGGATAATGTATCAGACAATGCAGGGCGAGGTGTACATGTCGCCGGTTTCCATGCTCATATAACCCCATGACGGTGGCCATTGGCGACAGCGCGGAAATTGCCCCGCCTACCGGCTTTACCTATTCCTTCTTCTCCATAAACCCGTGCCCGTGCTGATAGATCTGCCGGTTGTCCAGCGCCCAGACGCGTTCGGAAAAACCGCCCACGGGCACGCTTGCGAGCGCGTCGAACATTTCATACATGCGGGAGTCCAACATGTCAAGCTCCGCCAGCATCTCCGCCTCCGGGAACATGGGCGGGCGGGGGCTTCCATACTCCGGCACGCTGTGGTGGGAAAGCAGCATATGCTGTATAAGCATGCAAAGCTGGGCGGGAATATCCAAAAGCTCGCTTGCAGAACCTACCATATTGACGCCAAGGCTGATGTGGCCGATCAGCTGCCCGGCGGGGGTATAGCCGCCCGCAAGCCCCAAAGCCCCGGTATCCATCTCCACGAGCTTTGCGATGTCGTGCAGTATGGCGCCCGCGTAGACCAGCTCCGCGTCGAGCGCGGGGTAGAGCGGGCAAAGCGCCTTCGCTGCCTGCAGGATCGTAAGCGTATGGTGCAAAAGCCCCCCGCGCGTGGCGTGGTGCAGCTTTACCGCAGCGGGCGCGCGCAAAAGCGCCTCCTTGTTGGTGCGGAGCAAATATTGCGTCAGCCGCCGAAGGTCGTCATCCTGAAAGACTTCCGCCGTATTGAACAGTTCCTCGTACATCCATTCCGGGTCAAAGGGCGCGCAGGGCACGAGCAGCGACATATCCACGTCGTCTTCGTCGGTTACCGCGCGCATGCGGTCTATTTTCAGCTGCTCGGCATCCTTCCACAGGTTGATGCTGCCCCGGATCTTTACGACCTGATCGTTTTCAAAAACGCCGTGCTGCATGGCGTTGTAATCCCACAGCTTGGCGTCCATTTCGCCCTCACAGTCCGCGAGCACAAGGTCGAGGTAGGCGCTGCCCTTAATATTGGTCTTTACCTGTACGCTTTTTATCAGGCAAAAACCTTCCACCGCCGTACCGTCGGTCTCACTGCAAAGACGCATCCTGCCCATATTGTTCCTCCCATCACCCGATTGTACCTTCGGGTATTTTATGCCATAATAAATAGCATACCTGCGCATTGCAGGCATTTTATTGATCTACTTCAGTATAGCAGACGCCGTGATAATTGCAAAATGCAATTATATGCGCAATTCGCCCAAAAGTGAACAAACAATCCCGCAGACGGGGCAAATAGGCATTGACACGGTGATACGATTGTGGTAGATTGGAACAGGTCTCCCCGCAAGGGGCTTTGTTTTGATGACCCGAATTCGCAAAAGAACGGCGCGGGCACGGCCGTTTAATTTCCAGGAGGTAAGGAATATGCGCGTAAAGATCACATTGGCCTGCACCGAGTGCAAACAGAGGAATTATAACACCTTCAAAAACAAGAAGAACGACCCCGACAGGCTGGAGTTCAGCAAATACTGCCGCTTCTGCCGCAAACACACGGTACACAGGGAAGCGAAGTAACGGCATACTGCTTTAGGGCGGTGACAGCCGCTCGAATATGTTACATCGATCCTTGTCGAGATGCCCGCATGTACGTACCATTCGGGTGAAGGTATGCATTGGATTAAAATAACAGCAATGGGGGATACTATCCGTGGCAGACATACAAAAGAAATCCACCGACAAGAAGCCCGCTAAGGCAAAGAGTGCCCGGCGCTTCCGTCCTCTTCATTATTTTAAAGAGGTCTATGGCGAGCTCAAAAAGCTGACCTGGCCGACGGGCAAGGAACTCGTTTCCCACACGGGCGCGGTATTCGCTTTTGTTATCGGCATTGCGATACTCATCGGCGTGCTGGATCTTGTGTTCTCGCAGGGCGTCTCGCTCATCGCATCCATCGGTGTGTGAGCGTGGTTTCGCCGCGTCTGAATCGGAAGGGTACGCTTTGTAGAAAGGAGGCCGGAGTATTATGAGTGAAGAAGCCAAGTGGTATGTCGTGCATACCTATTCCGGCTACGAAAACAAAGTAAAAGAGGATCTCGAAAAATCCGTTGAAAACATGGGCTTGCAGGAACAAATTCTGGAAGTCAAGTACCCTACGGAAGAAACCATCGAGGTCGGCAAGAACGGCAAAAAGAAGACGACGCTGCGCAAGGTGTACCCGGGTTACGTCATGGTCAAAATGATCATGAACGATAAAACGTGGTATGTCGTACGCAATACACGCGGCGTGACGGGCTTCGTGGGGCCGGGCAGCAAGCCTATTCCCCTGACGGACGAAGAAGTCACCGCCATGGGCGTGGAGCGCATCCCCATTGTGCTCAATATCGAAGTGGGCGAAAACGTGCGCGTGGTATCCGGTCCGCTGGAAAAATTCATCGGCCGTGTCGAGGCGCTCGACGCCGAGCGGCAGAAGATCAAGCTCACCGTGTCCATGTTCGGCCGCGATACCCCAGTCGAGCTGGACTTCATTCAAGTCCAGAAGCTCTGACGAGCTTTCGCGAAAAGGATTGCATCTTTTTCGCGAGATTTCTCTTGCAGCTGTACGCTCGAACCTTCGGTTTGTCGCGCCTGCTGCAAGCAAGGTGTCATTTGCAGCGCGCAGGTCGCCACAAATGACGATAAAAGCCTAAACGCAAAAATGCTAACCGCATTTTTGATTAGGCCGGAGAAAAGATTCAAAAAAATCCACAGGATTTTTTTGATATAAAAGTGGGAGGGGGCGGCACCCCGTTCACCACGCACTACAATACATTCATGTAGGAGGAAACAGCAATGGCGAAGAAGATCACAGGCTATGTGAAGCTTCAAATCAACGCCGGCAAAGCGACGCCGGCACCGCCTGTCGGCCCCGCTCTGGGCCAGCACGGCGTGAACATCATGGGCTTCTGCAAGGAGTTCAACGAGCGTACGGCCAAGCAGGTCGGTCTGATCATCCCCGTGGTCATCACGGTGTATGCGGACCGTTCCTTCACCTTCATCACCAAGACCCCCCCTGCCGCAGTGCTGATCAAGAAGGCCTGCGGTATCGAGAGCGGCTCCGGCGTGCCCAACAAGACCAAGGTGTCCACCATCACCAAGGCGCAGATCAAGGAAATCGCAGAGCTGAAAATGCCCGACCTCAACGCCGCGAGCCTGGAGTCGGCCATGAGCATGATCGCAGGCACGGCGCGCAGCATGGGCGTCGTCGTCAGCGACTAAGGGGAGGAGAAGAGCGTTATGAAGCATGGCAAGAAATATGTGGACAGCAAGAAGCTGATTGACTCCACCCGTCAGTACGACCCCCGCGAAGGTCTGGAACTGCTGCTGCAGACCGCGAAGGCCAAGTTCGATGAGACAGTGGAAGTCCACGTCCGCCTGGGCGTCGACTCCCGCCACGCGGATCAGCAGGTCCGCGGCGCGGTGGTACTGCCCCACGGCACAGGCAAGACGGTCCGCGTGCTCGTGTTCGCAAAGGCCGACAAGGCGCGCGAGGCGCTCGAGGCCGGTGCGGATTTCGTGGGTGATGAGGATTTGGTTAAAAAGATCCAGACTGAAAACTGGTTTGGGTTCGATGTTTGCGTAGCCACCCCGGATATGATGGGTCTCGTTGGCCGCATTGGCCGCGTGCTCGGTCCCAAGGGCCTCATGCCTAACCCCAAGAGCGGCACCGTCACAATGGACGTCGCCCGTGCGGTCAAGGAAATCAAAGCCGGTAAGGTTGAGTACCGTCTGGACAAAACCAATATCGTGCACTGCCCGGTGGGCAAGGTCTCCTTCGGCGCGGATAAGCTTGAGGAGAACATCAACACGCTTATGGAGGCGATCATCAAGGCCAAGCCTTCCGCCGCCAAGGGTACCTACCTCAAGAGCGTGGTGCTTTCTTCCACCATGGGCCCGGGCGTCAAGTTTAACGCCCTGCGCTTTAGCTAAGAACGGGTTGACAGCCTTGCCGGGCGTGTGCTATACTCGTTCCCGGTAATACATTCGCCATAGACAGCAGGCGCGGCAACAGCCGCTTAATCTCCTGCCGAGGTGAGCACACATGGTAGTTTTGTGATGCGCTCTCTCCGTCTGTGGCGGGGAGAGCGTTTTTTCTATCGATGCGCCGGCGTAAAAGCCGGATGGATAATACAAGCAGTATGAAAAAGAAGGAGGTGAAACCATGGCAAACATTCAAAACATCGAAATGAAGGCTGCCAAGGTCGCCGAAATACAGGAAAAGCTCCAGAGGGCCAAGTCCGTGATCATGTTCGATTATCGCGGCCTGACCGTGGAAGAGGTAACCAACCTCAGAACTGAGATGCGCAAATCGGGTATCGATTATATCGTGCTCAAGAACGGTATTGTCGAGCGCGCGGCGGATGCCGCCGGTATCGACGCGTCGGTCAAGGCGCTGCTCAAGGGGCCCAACGCGTTCGCGTTCGGGTATGAGGACGCCGTCGCCCCCGCCAAGATACTCAAGGATTTCGTCAAGAAGGCAAAGAAATGCGCCATCAAGGGCGGCATCGTGGAAGGCAAAGTCGAAGACGAGAAGACGATCAACGCAATCGCCGATCTGCCGTCCCGCGAAGTGCTTATCGCCCGCTTGCTGGGCAGCATGATGTCCCCGATCTCGGGTCTTGCCATCGTGCTCGACCAGATCGCGAAGAAGATGGGCGGCGCAGCCGAAGCTCCCGCTGCGGAATAACAGCCGCGTAAGGTGGTCAAAGCCGCAGGCTTTGACATAGCTCCTTATTGAAATCCCGAAAACCCAAGGGTTTTCGGGGAAGCGAAACCAATCAAATTGAAAGTACAAAAAGGAGAATTACCATGAATAAAGAGCAATTGATTGCCGATATCAAGGCTATGTCCGTGCTGGAGCTTTCCGAGCTCGTTAAAGCCCTCGAGGAAGAGTTTGGCGTATCCGCCGCCGCTACCGCCGTTGCCGTTGCCGGTCCGGCCGCCGCCGCTGAAGCTGTGGAAGAGAAGACCGAGTTCGACGCCATCCTCAAGGATGTCGGCGCCGAGAAGATCAAGGTCATCAAGGTTGTGCGCGAGCTGACCGGCCTGGGCCTCAAGGAAGCCAAGGATCTGGTCGACACCGCTCCCAAGCCCATTAAGGAAGGCGTTTCCAAGGAAGAGTGCGAGAAGATCGCCGAAGCCTTCAAGGCCGTTGGCGCAACCGTCGAAATCAAATAAGTATTCTGTTTTCAGCAGAAAACTCCGAAAACTCCGGATGGTAAAGCCATCCGGAGTTTTTTCAATCTGCCGACAAATTTTCTGATATTCTTACGGTATCGCCGCCTGCGGCGGCGCGTCCTCGGCGGGAGACGCCTCGGGCACTAGGCCTGCGGGCCGTCGCAAAAAATTACTTTATTTAATAGCGGACGGGCTTTAGCAGTTCGCAACAGTCATGCATCGTTGCGGCAAGCGCCGCTTCCTCCCGTTCCTTTGCTCACTGGTCTTTCGCCGCGCTTGCTCCGTCACAGGCGGCGCGCGGCTTT
>JAVBWI010000023.1:0-382236 GCA_036677445.1 Clostridia bacterium | reverse complement strand
AGGACATGCAGCTTATCAGTTGTGAAAAGGCGATGTTTGCAAGGGAAAGGGATGCAGAATCGGAGGATTATTTAATTCCCGGCTGTTATGTGACGTTTGTGCGCGAATGCGGCGGTATCCCTGCAGCTACGCAAAAGGGCGGCAGCTTTTCGCGTGAGCAGGATTATTCCGCGCTGTACTGCGCGCCGTTTGACCTGGAAGGCGTAAGCATGCTCATCAGCGAAACGGGTATCGAACGGTTTGGATGGAATAATATCGCGCAGATCGCGGAGTGCGTCGCCGGTCATACGGAACTGATACCACTCGAAGAAATCAAGCAGGATATACTTAACTATATTTACTTTATGAATGCGGCCTGGGCGGACGGTCAACGTAATGGCAGAATACGAATCAACATCCGTGAGATGAGGTTGTATACCACATATATCAATGCAAAGGACGATCCGGAACGAGTCCTTATGGTTCCCGCTTGGATGGTAAAGGCACAGGAGGAATATTTATTTGAAGATACGGATACCTGGACCCTGGGCAACGAGGAAGAATTCATGATAAACGCCTTGGATGGTAGCGGCATTCTCATGCCGGGCATGCTGGAAAGGCTTAAATGGTGATGAAGCAAACTTAGATGTAATGAAACAAGGGCTAGAAAATGGGATTCATCGATATCGCAAATATTGCGAAAGGATATTTCGCATCAGTTGAAGATCGTGAATTTGAAAGATTACTACCTTTTTTACACATCTGACTATCTCATAGATATCTCTGATGAAATAGCCAAACTACTGCAGGAACTTGAACGTAAAGGGGCCAATTACAGACATTCACCTCCGACAGCGTTCGGCTTCGCCCCCCTCATTACCCATTACTGCTGAATGAAGGCAGGCAATTGAAATATACTCTGTAACGCCAAAAGCAAAGCACCCACTACGGGGTGCTTTGCTTTTGGAGCTGATGAACAGATTCGAACTGTCTTTGCCCGCAGTTCGAAATAGTCGCAGTGCGTCACGGAAGGGCCGTTCCTTCTGCTCCTTTTCTCACTGGACTTCCGGCTCGCTCTATCCGCCACAGGCGGCGCTCGCCTCCGTCCCCATTACCGATTGATAATTCGTGAAGTAGGCGGTGCGTATTTTGCCTCTGTTCCAAAAGAAAAAACACTCGCTGCGGAGTGTTTTTCTTTTGGAGCTGATGAGCAGATTCGAACTGCCTACCTCCTCATTACCAATGAGGTGCTCTACCGACTGAGCTACATCAGCATATATGTATTGCCGCGTCAGGGCAACGTCCATATTATAACCAAACAGGCGGGTGTTTGCAAGCCTTTTTTTCTTCATAAAACGCTATGCCGAACTGCCTCAAATCCATAGAATCATACAAAAAACGGTATGTTTGCATGCGAAAGCCTTCTGGGGTATAATAGATTGAATACATATGCATGAGGTGCTGTTATTTGGCAAACGGGGCAAGAAAGAGAAACGAAGCGAGGCAGACCCGCCGGGAGGTCTGGGGCGTGGCGTTGATCGCTCTTGGCATATTCCTGGGCGTTTGTTTGTATTTCGAAGCGGCGGGGCTGATCGGCGCGGCAATCACTTCCGTGCTGTTCGGCCTTTGCGGCTTGTTTGCCTATGCGCTGCCGCCGGCGTTGCTGATTGGCGGCATCGTATTTATCGGCCGTGCCGCCGCAAAACCGCAGCGTGGCAGGACGGCGCTGGTACTTCTGGGCGTTTGGTTCACGCTTACGCTGCTGCACGTGATTGCCCGGCCCATGCTGGGCGCCGCCACATATATTGTGTATATACGCGACGCCTATGTTTACGGTACCGCCTCGCTTGCGGGCGGCGGCGCTTTGGGCGCGCTTCTTTGCTATCCGCTGCTGCTGCTGACCGGCGAGGCAGGCACATACATTTTCCTCATTGCGGGGCTTTTGATACTCATACTGCTGGTCACGCGGCTGTCGTTGCGCAAAACGGGGCAGCAGGTGGGCACCAAGGTAAAAGCCGGCCTGCAGCATGTCTCGGAAGCACGCGCCGCGCGAAGGGAGCTTTATACCGCAGCCATCGACGAAGATGAGCCGCAGATACTGCAGCCTGTGCGTACGCCGGCACGCCGCCGCATGCGTGACGTTGAAGGCGATATTTCCTTTATGCCCGCCGAAGGGCCCATTCAAAAGAAAGAGCCCGAACCGAATGCGGATATGCGGGCGCAAGCACAAGCGCATGCGGCCGAAGAGCCTGCGATCACTTTCTATAACGAATCCAACCCTACTTTGGAGCCGGATGATTTTGTAACGACGCCGCTTCGCACCGCGCAGCGCGCGGCAATGCAGCGTGAAACCGCGCCTTTTATCGCCGTGCAGATGCAGATAGAGCCTGAAACGGAGCCGGAGCCCGCCGTTCGTGCGGTATCCGCCCATTCGTCTGCACAGGCGCCCGCGGAGCCCCTGCCGTATGTGCCGCCCTCCTTCAGCTTGCTCAACCCCGCTCGCACGGTTTACGGGCGCGCTATGGAGTCTCCTGCGGATAAGGGCAAGCTGCTGGTGGAGACGCTGGAAAGTTTCAATGTCTCCGCCCGGATCGTCAACATCAGCGTCGGCCCCGTCATTACACGGTATGAGCTTGCGCCCGCGCCGGGCGTGCGCGTCAACCGCATCACAGCGCTTGCGGATGATATCGCGCTTGCGCTCGCGGCGCCCCGCGTGCGTATCGAAGCGCCTATCCCCGGCAAGGCGGCCGTGGGCATTGAGGTGCCCAACAAGGATTCCGCCACCGTGGTGCTGCGCGACGTGGTGGACAGCAAGGAGTTTTCTTCCGCGAAGTCCCCCATCACGCTGGCGCTAGGCAAAGATATCGCAGGCAAGGTGATTGTCGCGGATCTTGCGAAAATGCCGCATCTGCTCATTGCGGGCGCGACAGGCTCGGGCAAGAGCGTCTGCATCAACGACATCATCATATCGCTGGTTTATAAATGCTCGCCGGACGATCTTCAACTGATATTGGTGGACCCCAAGGTGGTGGAGCTTTCCTCCTTCTGCGTGCTGCCGCACCTCAAGGTGCCGGTGGTGACCGACCCCAAGAAGGCCGCGGGCGCGCTCGCCGGCGGCGTGCGCGAGATGACCGAGCGGTACCAGAAGTTTGCCAAGATGGGCGCGCGCGACCTGGAGCGCTACAACGAGCTGCAGCAGGAGCCGCAGAATAAGCTGCCCAAGCTGGTCATTATCATCGACGAGCTGGCGGACCTGATGATGGTCGCGCCCGATACCGTGGAGGACAGCATTTGCCGCATCGCACAGCTGGGCCGCGCGGCGGGCATACACCTGATTGTGGCCACACAGCGCCCGTCGGCGGATGTTATTACGGGCCTGATCAAAGCGAACATCCCTTCGCGCGTCGCGTTTGCCGTGTCCTCCGCGATCGATTCGCGCATCATACTCGATTCCGGCGGCGCGGAAAAACTCCTGGGCCGTGGCGATATGCTCTTCCACCCCAACGGCGCGGGCAAGCCCATACGCGTGCAGGGCGCATTCGTTTCCGACGAAGAGGTGGAGCGCATCGTGCGCCACTTCCAGTCGCAGGCGCTGGAGCCGAGCTTCGACGAACATCTCATGGAGGAAATGGATGAAGAGCAATCCTCCGGCGCGCAGGGCAACGGCAAGCAGGAGGATGATCTGTTGGGCGAGGCGGTGCGCATCGTACTGGACAGCGGACAGGCTTCCATTTCCATGATCCAGCGGCGGCTGCGCGTGGGGTACGCGCGGGCGGCGAGGTTGGTGGATATTATGGAGCAGCACGGCTATGTCAGCGGCTTTGACGGCAGCAAGCCGAGAAAACTCCTGATCACGCGCGCGCAGTACGAGCAGATTTTCGGCAGCCATGCGGGAAGGACAGAGGAAGATGAGTAATATCGGCGTGGTCTCGCTGGGCTGCTCTAAAAACCGTGTGGATACGGAGCGCATGCTGGGGATTCTGGAAGGCGCGGGCCATCGTATCGTGGCGGAGCCTGGCATTGCGGACGTGCTGGTCGTCAACACCTGCGGCTTTATCGAATCCGCCAAGCAGGAGAGCGTCAACACCATACTCGAGATGGCGGCGTATAAGCAAAAAGGCCGTTGCCGTACGCTGGTGGTGACGGGCTGCCTGTCCGAGCGCTACCGCGAAGAGCTTACAAAAGAACTGCCGGAAGTGGATATTTTCCTGGGCGTGCACGAATACGAGCGGCTGCCCGGCCTGCTGCCAGGCGGAACAAGCTGTGCCATAGCTGCGGCGCGAAAGCTGACGACGCCGTTTTATTCCGCGTATCTGCGCGTGGGGGACGGCTGCAACAACCGCTGCACCTACTGCGCCATACCGCTTATCCGCGGGCCGCTCAACAGCGTGCCCATGCCGCAGCTTATCGACGAGGCGAAAAGCCTGCTTGATACCGGCGTAACGGAACTGACCATCATTGCGCAGGATACGTCCGGCTACGGCCTGGACCTGTACGGCAAGCCCATGCTGCTGCCGCTGATGGAGGAACTGACCAAGCTCTCAGGCCTGCATTGGCTGCGCGTACTCTATACATACCCCGATACCGTTACAAAAGCGCTGATACAGGGCATCGCGGGCAACGAGAAGATCTGCAATTACCTCGATATGCCGCTGCAGCATATCGACGACGAAATACTCAGGGGCATGCATCGCCGCGGCAGCCGTGCGCATATAGAAGCGGTGCTCGGCTATATCCGGTCCAACGCGTCGGACTTCATGCTGCGCACCACCATGATGGTGGGCTTCCCGGGCGAAACGGACGCGCAGTTTGAGACCATGCTGCGTTTCCTGCGCGACTATCCGTTTGACAGGCTGGGGGCGTTTGCCTTTTCGCCGGAGGAAAACACACCCGCGGCGAAGCTTCCGGGGCAGGTGCCCAAGGATGTGAAGGCCGCGCGGCTTCACGCATTGATGCAACAGCAGCAAGGCATCTCCCGTGCGCGCAACGCGGAAAGGGTGGGCCGTACCGTGGAAGTGCTAATTGAAGGCACGCGCGAAGGCGTAACCTATGGGCGTTCATATGCGGAAGCCCCGGAGGTGGACGGCAGCATATTGCTTAACGCGATGCCCCGCCACCGGCCGGGTGAATACGTACGTGTCCGGTTAAATCAAGCGCTCGACTATGATATGCGTGGAGAGGAAATGCCATGAATTTGCCAAATAAACTGACGATACTGCGTATGCTGCTTGTTCCTGTATTCATAGCCTGCTTTTACTTCCCTGTTTCTTATGCGAATATCGTCGCGGCGATGGTGTTTACGCTGGCCTATATTACCGATATATTGGATGGACGCATCGCGCGCAAGTATAACCTTGTAACCAATTTCGGCAAGCTGATGGACCCTATGGCGGATAAGCTGTTAACCTGCAGCGCGTTTGTGATGCTGGTAGCGGCCGGCATGCTCTCACCCATCGTGACGATCATCATTATAGGCCGGGAATTTCTCATCAGCGGGTTCCGGCTGGTGGCGGCAGGCAGCGGAAATGTGATTGCGGCGAGCTGGCTGGGCAAGACTAAGACCATCTCGCAGTGCGTGGCGGTCGTGATGATGCTTGTCTGGCCTTCGTTGGGGCTGCCCGGGTTTCGGCTGGATATTATCGTGCTGTGGGTATCGGTGGCATTCACCGTGTGGTCGGGCGTAGACTATATTGTGAAAAACCGCGCGAGTGTGGATTTTACTTAACAGAAAAGAGGTCGCAATATGATCGCCGAGTTGATCAGCGTAGGAACAGAACTTTTAATGGGGCAGGTGCTCAACACCGACGCCCAGTTTATGGCACAGAAGCTGGCCCCCCTGGGGGTGAGCGTTTACCACCAGGTGACCGTGGGCGATAACCCCGGGCGACTGAAGGATGCAATCCATACCGCGCTTTCGCGCGCGGATATCGTCATACTCTCCGGCGGTCTCGGCCCTACGGGCGACGATCTGACAAAAGAGACCGTGGCGGACGCGTTTTCGCTGCCTATGGTGCGCGACGAGAAGGCCGAAGAGGCATTGTGCGCACGCTTCGCAGCCGCTAACTGGAACATGACCCCCAACAACTATAAGCAGGCGGATTTTCCAGAGGGCAGCATTATATTAAAAAACCCCAACGGCACCGCGCCCGGCTGCATTGTCGAATCGGGCGAAAAGGCTGCGATACTGCTGCCCGGCCCCCCGCGCGAGCTGTTTCCCATGTTCGAAAACGAGGTCATGCCGTATTTGGAAAAAAGAAGCGGCTGGCGGCTGTATTCGCGCGAGCTGCGTATATTCGGCATGGGTGAATCGACCGTCGCATATCGTCTGAAAGACCTGATGGATACGCAGGAGAACCCCACCATCGCGCCGTATGCAAAAACAGGCGAGGTCACATTGCGTGTTACCGCCCGCTGCCAGAACGATGAAGAAGGCGAGGCGCTGGTGCGCCCGGTGATCGGGGAGATCCAACACAGGCTGGGGGATATCGTATACTCTGCCAAGGGTGTGACGCTGCCCGGCGTATGCGCGGCGCTGTTGGAAGAGAAAAGCGTGACGCTTGCCGTGGCGGAAAGCTGCACGGGCGGCCTTCTTTCCTCCACGCTGGTGGATGTGCCCGGCAGTTCCGCGTACTTTATGGAAGGCGCGATTACTTATTCCGACGCTGCCAAAATGCGCCGCCTGAACGTTTCCACCGCTACGCTGCGCCGCTATGGCGCGGTCAGCGAGGAATGCGCGCGGGAGATGGCGGCGGGCATGCGCAAAACATCCGGCGCGGATTACGCGCTCGCTACCACCGGCATTGCGGGGCCAGGCGGCGCTACAAAGGAGAAGCCCGTGGGGCTTGTCTATGTCGCGCTGGCGGATGGCGCCAACGTGGTTTCCAAACGGCTGCAGCTCGTCGGCGACCGCAGCCGCATCCGCGAGGTAACGGTGCTGCACGCGCTGGACATGCTGCGCCGCGCGCTCCTGGAGCTGCCTCAGACCGAGTAAACGCGGGTAGCGCGGGTAAGCCTGCAAAATACATGTATGTATGAGACGGATGACGGTTTCCAAAATGGAAACTTACTCGACCGGCGATTGAGGTCTGTCGCCAAGATACTCCGTCAAATCGATCGTATGCCCCGGGAAAGTTTCTGTATGCGAAACTTTTGCTTTCCTATCGTATGCCGATATGGTATACTCAGTTTAATGAAAATCGGGCAGTGTGAGGAGGATTTCCAATGGCAAACGTGGGCTTGGAAAAAAACAAGGCGCTGGAGATGGCGTTGAGCCAGATCGAAAAGCAGTTCGGCAAAGGCGCCATCATGAAGATGGGGGACGCCGCGGGGAAAATTTCCGTTTCCACCATCTCCACAGGCTGTCTGGAGCTGGATTTCGCGCTGGGCGTGGGCGGCGTGCCGCGCGGCCGCATGATCGAGATATTCGGGCCGGAATCCTCCGGTAAAACCACCGTCGCGCTGCACATCATCGCGCAGGCGCAGAAGGATGGCGGCACCGCCGCGTTTATCGACGCAGAACACGCGCTCGACCCGGTTTACGCCGGTAACCTCGGCGTAAATGTGGATGATTTATATGTCTCGCAGCCGGATACCGGCGAACAGGCGCTGGAAATCGTCGAAGCATTGGTGCGCTCGGGCGCGATAGACGTCATCGTTGTGGACTCCGTCGCCGCGCTCGTGCCCAAGGCCGAAATAGAGGGCGATATGGGCGACGCGCACGTCGGTCTGCAGGCGCGGCTGATGTCGCAGGCGCTGCGCAAGCTGGCGGGTACCATTTCCAAAACCAACACGGTCGTAGTGTTTATCAACCAGCTTCGTGAAAAGGTCGGCGTCATGTTCGGCAACCCGGAAACTACGCCGGGCGGCAAGGCGCTCAAGTTCTACGCTTCCGTGCGGCTGGATGTGCGCAAGATCGAAACCCTTAAAAACGGCGCGGAGTTTGTGGGCAGCCGTACGCGCGTGAAAGTCGTCAAGAACAAAGTCGCCCCGCCCTTTAAACAGGCGGAATTCGACATCATATACGGCGAAGGCATCTCACGCGAGGGCTCCATTCTGGATTTGGCCGTGCAGCGCAAGCTCATAACAAAGACAGGCGCGTGGTACACCTATGGCGATATGCGCATGGCGCAGGGGCGCGATAACGCGCGCCTGTTCTTAAAGGACAACCGCGAGCTGTGCGAGCAGTTGGATGCCCAGCTGCGCGCCATACTCGGCGAAGAACGCGCCAAGGCCGCGGCGGAGCATGACGCCCGCCGGGCAGGGGAGACTGTGGCCGTAGAGGCGGGCGATTAACGGGCATTCTCCTTTTCATAATTGACAGTGCGGATAACTATGTTACAATTGTGGCATAGTATGATAAAACAGGGGGGATTTCAACATGGAACAAGGACAGACACCGTCCAACGGCAAAGCAATTGCATCCTTGGTGCTGGGCATACTGGCTGCGGCGTGCGTATTCTTTGGTTATGGCGCTCTTCTGGGGATTGTGCTGGGCGTCGTGGGGTTAATACTCGGTATCAATGCCAAGAAGGAAGCGCCTTCGGGCATGGCTACCGCCGGCATCATATTGAGCATCATTGCGATCGCGCTGTGCGTCATCGGCTTCATCGCGTGCGTCGCCTGCCTCGGCAGCCTCGCTACGCTGGGCAGCTACGGCAGCTATTGAATCGGTTCTTTATGCAGGTAAGCAGGGCAGGCAGATTTGATCTGGTCTGCCCTGTTTTTTAAGGCGGCGTTTGCCCCCGTTGTAAAAGCCGTAATCCTTCGCAATGTCCGATCAGGCCATTCAGGCCTTGGAGAAAGGCGCCATGCTCCCGTTTATTACGATATTCAACCGACAGATACCAATGTACGGCCTGCTGATCATGGCAGGCGTTTCGTTGGGCGTTTCGTTTGCGGTATTCTTTCCCGCGAAAAAGCACATTGCGCGCCAGGATATATTCAATGCCGTCTGCTATGCGGGGGTCGGCGTATTTGCCGGCGCAAAGCTGCTTTACATTGTGCTTACGCTTCCGGAGCTGTTTTTCGCCCAAAACGCGCCGGCATTGACATGGGAGCTGGTGTACCGGCTTTTTGCGTACGGGTTTGTCTTTTACGGCGGCGTATTGGGCGGCCTGTTTGGGATATTTCTGTATGCGTGCAAATATAAGCTTGCGTTTCTCCCGCTGACGGAAACGCTGATACCAGCCGTGCCGCTCGTCCATGCCGTCGGCCGTATCGGCTGCTTCTGCGCCGGGTGCTGCTACGGCGTTCCCATGGAGCCGCCCTGGGGCGTATATTTTCACGCCGATTCCGTGGCGCTGCACGGCGTGCCGCTTTTCCCCGTGCAGCTCTATGAGGCCGCGCTGAATGTAGTACTGTTTATCGGTCTGTTCGCGTATTCCCGGAAGGAGCGCCGGCCGGGGCAGATACTTGGCCTGTATCTTCTGTTTTATGCGCTGATACGGTTTACACTCGAGTACTTCCGGTTTGACGCCGCGCGCGGCTTTTTGCTTGGGATTTCGACCTCGCAATGGATCAGCCTCCTGCTGTTGCCGGTGGGCCTGTGCCTGCTGCTGGCAAAGCGGAAAACCGTGCACAGCGGGGCGGGGCAGTTATAGAAAGTGTGGGAAGCTATGAAAGTCGTACTGGAAAAAGAGATGGAAACGCTGCTGATTCCCCTTTACGGCCGCGCGCAAATGAGCCGCGCGGGTATATTCCGCGATGCGCAGGCGGAATACGCCCTGGAGCACATTGACTATCCGTTTGAGCGGCTGCATATTCAAAAGAAGGTGCAGGTGTTCATGGCGCTGCGCGCTAAGCGCATCGACGCCTATGCGCAGGACTTCTTAAAAAAGCATCCGGATGCTGCCGTGCTCTATCTGGGGTGCGGGCTGGACGCGCGCGCGCAGCGCCTTGGATACCCAGGCGGCATGTGGTATGACCTGGATTATCCCGAGGTAATGGCGATCAAAGCGCAACTGTTTGAAGAAACGCCGCGTTACCGTTTTATCGCGTCGTCCGTGACGGATTGGTCGTGGATGGACGAGGTGACGGACGGGCGGGAACAGGCGCTTGTCATCGCGGAGGGACTCCTGATGTACCTGCATGAGGAGGATGTGCGGGCGCTGTTTGAAAAGCTGCTGAAAAAATTCCCGCAGGTCACCTTTCTCTTTGACGCGTATTCCAAAACGACCGCGAAATACGCGAAGCATCAGCCGTCGCTCAAGCAAACCGGTGCGCAAATACACTGGGGTGTGGACAGCCCCCAAGAGATGGAGCGCATGGTGAGCGGCCTGCGCCATGTCGACACGCTTTATTTTACCGCAGCCGAATACGCCCGGCCGCTAAGCATGGGATACCGAATGATGTTCCGTATCGCCGGATGCTTTCGCGCCGCGCGGGAAGCACACCGTATTTTCGTAATGAAGAAGGAAGCGTAATATACTATGAGAAAGCTCCTCCGACAGGATGTCTGCCGGAGGAGTTTTTCTATTTGGCGTGTGCATTCGCCGAAACGTTGGCTATTATTGTGTGCCTGCACCCGAGAAGCCAAACTGCCTGCCAGTCAAATCGAGATAAAAGGCGGCCTTGGCGGTTTCCACATACGGCGTGACCCACAGCGAGAGTATACCGAACGTCAGTATGGAGAGCAGCCACCAGCCGATAAAGCTGAAGCCAAGGCAGAACAGGCGGCCCTTATGTCCGTGCATCATCTGCTTAGAGCGGTCAACCGCCTCGCGTATGCCCATTTGCGGGTATTCCGCCATCAGATAGGGCGCCATTGCGTAACGGTATGCGGCGATGATGCCCGGCACAACCAGGAGCAGAGACCATAGTACGATGAACAGCAACATGAACAGCCGAAGCCCCAGCGCCTTAAGAAAAATCTGGAACTTGCCAAACAGTACGCTCAACGGCGGACGCTCCCCCATACTAAGTCGCGTGTGGAATTCATACAATCCCAGCTGTACCGCGCCGCCGATTAAAAACGTTATGACCCCCCACATCGAAAGCAGGGAAGCAAGGCCGGTGCGCAGTATAGCCCAGGCGCCATACCACGGTATAGAATAGTAAAAATTATCCTTGATGGCAGTGGTGACATTCACAACGCCGCTGGACGCAGGAATACCCCCTAAAATGCCCGCAACCAGGCAAACCAGCAGGGCCCAGCCCCAATAGCCCCTGAGGCTGTTGCGCGCGGCCGCCCGAAAATCCGTAGCTCTCGGTCTCATTATCATTTCCCCTTCCATCTTTTCGGACTGAGCATACCATAAAATGCAGCGCTGCGCAATTCTCCCGTGCTTGACAAAGACGTGCGCCATACACTACTATAGGATATGGAAAAGGCAGGGACGAGAGAAGAGTAACTGCGCAAACACCACGGAGCATCTGGCGTCTTTGTTTTAAGGACGGCGGTGTTTTTTTATCCGGAGTGTATGAAGGAGGCTACATATGCAGATATACAACACCATGACCCGGAAGAAGGAAGAGCTTATACCCGTGCATCCCGGGCGTATCAACATGTACGCCTGCGGCCCTACGGTGTATAACTTTTTTCACATCGGCAACGCGCGTCCTTTCATTGTGTTCGATACGCTGCGCAGGTATCTTGAATACCGGGGCTATCAGGTCACGTTCGTGCAGAATTTTACGGATATCGACGATAAAATGATTCGCCGCGCCAATGAGGAAGGCATCACCGTCAAGGAGCTTGGCGAGCGCTTCATAAAGGAATACTATACCGACGCGGACGCGTTGGGCATCAAGCGCGCATCCAACAACCCGCGCGCCACCGGGCACATCGGCGACATCATCCGTTTGGTGGAGACGCTCATCGAAAAGGGACACGCTTACGCCACGCCCGACGGCGACGTGTATTTTTCCGTCCGCAGTTTCCCCGGTTACGGCAAGCTTTCCGGCCAGAGCATCGACGACCTGGAAAGCGGCGCGAGAATCGACCCCACCGAGCAAAAGCGCGACCCGCTGGATTTTGCTTTGTGGAAGGCGCAAAAGCCCGGCGAGCCTGCATGGGAAAGCCCGTGGGGCATGGGCCGACCCGGCTGGCACATCGAATGCTCCGCCATGAGCATGAGCATACTGGGCGAGACATTCGATATCCATGCCGGCGGGCAGGACCTCGTGTTCCCGCACCACGAAAACGAGATTGCGCAGAGCGAGGCCGCCACAGGCAAGCCGTTCGCCAACTACTGGATGCACAACGGGTATATCAACGTCAACAACCAGAAGATGTCCAAGAGCCTCAATAACTTCTTTACCGTGCGCGATATTGCAAAGGAATTCGACCTTGAGGCCGTAAGGCTGTTTATGCTGGGTGCGCAGTACCGCAACCCGGTGAATTTCTCCCGCGATCTCATCGAGCAGGCCACCGCCGCGCTCGCCCGCCTCCGCACCGCGCAGGAACGGCTCGCGCAGGCGCAGACGGGCGCAGAAACGCCGGAGGACGCCGACTTTATGCGGGAGCTGGACGGCTACAAAACGGCATTCTGCGCCGCTATGGACGACGACCTGAACACCGCCGACGCGCTGGGCGTACTCTTCGACCTTGCGCGCGCCTGCAATACGTTTGTGAGCGAGCCGCGCGGCAAAGAGGCTGTTCAAGCTGCGCGTAAGCTGTATGACGAGCTGACCGGCGTGCTGGGCCTAATCGTACAAAAGAAGGAAGAGGAGTTCCCGGCCCAAGCGGTCGACCTTTTGGAGCAGCGCCAGCAGGCCCGCGCCGCGAAGGACTGGGCGCGCGCCGACGCCATACGCGACGCGCTCAAGGATATGGGTTATACCGTGGAAGATACCAAGCAGGGGCCCAAGCTGAAGAAGCTGTAAAACCGTATAACATGCAGAGGGGCCGCTCCAGACAGGGCGGCCCCAAGCTTATTTGTGCCTTGAGTGCTGCTTGCGGCAGAAAGAAAGGAGTGAATCTAAAAATGAAAATGCTAATTTTAACATGTAGTTCACTGTTTATAAATCTGCTGTTACTTGGATTTTGGGTGACAAGAAAAGCCATTCGGAAATATCCTTCTGAAAAATTGTGCAAGTGGATAGTATATATTGGTGGCATATTTTTTGTAGGGTTATTCCCTTCATACCATTTAATAAATCTTGGAATAAATGATCCCGATATACAAGCGCTAACTCAAATTCTTTGCTTCATGTTAGGCGGCTTTTTTGCAGGTTGCTTCTTCTCCGCGCTAAATAAAAAGGGAGCCGACTCTTAACTAATTTAGATATACGCTAATCGGCAAAGTCTTGGTCCAATTTCTGCAATAAATGTGCATAACGAATCAGCATTGATTTGTACAGCAGTCAGTGTGTGGTAAGGTATCCAGAGTGCGGCGCTATGCCTTTATGCGATACGCTTCTTCGGCCGAAGTATCTGCGGGTGCGTCTTGCGTGGGCGGCTCCTGTTTGGATAATATGGTTTCCACTTGCTGCTTTTCGGGATGCTCAGGCTGGCCTTTTTCCTTCTTTTTTAAGAGCAGCATGTGCAGCAGGCGCCGTTGTGTCACGATATCAAAGCGCGGGAAGAACGCGTGCAGCAGCGTGATGATTAGCGCCGCGACCAGGCCCGCGGCAAAGCCGTTGTTGTACAGGTTGAAGCCGCCGGTAGCGGCGCCGGTGGAGGAGACGATCGCAAAATGCATGGCGCCCGCAAGAATGCCCAATATCGGCCCGAACTCGCCCGCAATGGGCGCAAGCGCGGTCGCGCCGAATATGGCCGCGATCTGTATGGCGGGCGTGGTTGCGTTTGACGCGGCTACGAGCGAATAGAGCCATACGCCCAGCATAATGGGTATCGTGTTGCGCGGATGTATGCAAGAGGCAGAAAAGCCGATGGCCGTGAGTATCGCGCCCACTACCGGGCCGCTCAGGTCGCCGCCGATAAGCAATATATAACCGATGCAAATCAGCCCCACAAAGCCCATATTGACCATGGTGCTGCCGATGCCGTCGGTAGCGATCTGGTCGCTGTGCGCATGCCCGTGGTGACGCATGATTTTGTGATATTGACGAAATTTCCAGCCCGAAAGCCAGAAACCGGCAAGTACCAGAACAGCGCAGAGCGCAAAAAGATACGCCAATACCGCGTTATTTACACCGGCGTACCAATGGGATTCCAGGGCTACCGGAAGGTGCAGCGTCCGAAATATGCTGGCGAACAGATATGCCAGCAATCCGCTGGAAAAACCGAAATTGAACAGCATATAGCCCCGGTGAAGCTGAAACAAATGTTCCGCGATGGGTACGATGGTAAAGCCCAGCAGCGTGCCTGCCGCCGCGGCGAGCAAAACGCGCAGCACGGGCGGCAGTTCGTTCTGGCATAGAAAGTGGCTGACCACGGGGGCGAGCGTGGTAGAATACAATGCGGCGGTCGTATAGTTTGCCATCGGTACCCGCCTGAAACGGGCGTACAGGAACACGCCCAAAAAGAAAGGCAGAATGTTCACCGGATTTTTGCCAAACATGGCGAAGCCGGGCATTAGGAACAGCGCGGCTACGGTCGTGCCCGTATAGGGGGTCTTAATGAGGAGCGTCAGGCCTATGGAAAGAAATGTGACAAGCCCTGCGTTGACAAATGCCGCTCCCGGCGTGCCCAGCGCGAAATAATCCGAAAGCAATACCGCGCGGGAACCGATGTATGTAAGAAGTCCCCGCAAAATGCCTGCGGGGGTTTCCCATAAAAAACCCGTCAGGATGAGTGAACAGGCAAAACAGATGCACATAATTCTCGCGGTACGTGCATTATCAGGTGCTTTTTGGGCGCCGCAGTATCGCTTCATCAATTACCTCGATATGGGGCGGGGCAGACCAAACAGGTGGGATTTGATTAAAAAATTAACACAATAAAATTATATAATAACGGAATTAGCAGATGCAATTGATATTTATATCAGGAACTGCAAAAAATCATATATTCTGTGTTCGGGCATGTGGCATTACCGTTCCCGTAAACCGTGTGCCGGGTTGACACAAGGCCGGGCAAGCGATATACTTTTTATATCAATATTGGATCGGAGATGAAAGGATGCGTCATTTTTCCCGCTAAACCATAGTGTTTGCACGGTATTGCGCGCGGCTTCTGTCGCGTTGCGCTTGCCGTTGCGGGAAAGTACGCATTTTTGTATCCATAAGCCGGTCGTGCGGCGCTGTTGTGCATGCAGGGCGGCGGGAATGCTTTCCCGCCGCCCCTTTGGCCTTTTTGGAGGTGCATATGTCGCAAATTTCTGTAAACGGGCTGACGTTCGCTTACGACGGCAGCTATGATAACATATTCGAAAATGCGTCCTTCCGGTTTGATACGGATTGGAAGCTGGGCTTCGTCGGCCGCAACGGCCGCGGCAAAACCACGTTTTTACGCCTGCTGATGGGAATGTATCCGTATCGCGGCAGCATCAGCGCTTGCGTACGGTTCGAGTATTTCCCGTTTGATGTGCCGGAACTATCGGCCGCCACGCAGGAGGTGCTGGATACGGTATCGGGCGGCGCGCCGTTCTGGCAGCTTAAGCGGGAACTCTCGCTCTTGGGGATGGAGGAGGAAACGCTTTACCGTCCCTTCGATACGCTCAGCCATGGCGAGCGCACCAAGGCGCTGCTGGCGGCGCAGTTCATCAAGGGCGAGCACTACCTGCTCATCGACGAGCCGACCAATCATCTGGACCTTAACGCGCGAAAGATCGTGGCCGCGTATCTCAACGCAAAGCGGGGGTTTCTTCTTGTATCGCACGACAGGGCGTTCCTGGACGGATGCGTGGACCATATTCTTAGCATCAATAAAACGGGGCTGCAGGTCACAAAGGGCAACTTTTCCACCTGGATGCACAACAAAGAACTCCAGGATGCCTTTGAGCGGGATGAAAATGAAAGGCGCATGGCGGAAATCAGGAAGCTTTCGGATGCGGCGCGGCGGACGGCAAACTGGTCGGACAGGGTGGAGGCCACCAAGATTGGCCAGGGCGTTTATGACCGCGGCGCGGTGGGCCACAAGGCCGCCAAGATGATGAAGCGCGCCAAAGCCATCGAGAACCGGCGGGAATCCGCCATAGAAGAAAAAGAAAAGCTGCTCAAGAACATAGAGTACGCAAGCCCGCTCATCGTACGCCCGCTGATACACCATGCGGCAAGGCTGGTGGAGGCGCGGCGCTTATCCATACGCTACGGCGGGCATACGGTGTTTGAGGATCTGGATCTTGTAGTGGAACAGGGGCGGCGTATAGCGCTCACGGGGAAAAACGGCTGCGGCAAATCCAGCGTCGTGAAGCTGCTCGCAGGGGAAAACATACCGCACGGCGGAACGCTGCGCACGGCAAGCGGACTCATCGTTTCCTATGTACCGCAGGATACCTCGTTTTTGGAGGGGGAGGCGGCGGCGTTCGCGAAGGACGCCCACATCGACCTGAGCCTGTTCATGACCATACTGCGAAAACTGGATTTTCCGCGCGCGCAGTTCGAGAAGGATATGCGGGCGTTTTCCGCAGGGCAGCGCAAAAAGGTGCTCATCGCGAAAAGCCTGTGTGAGCAGGCGCATATATATTTGTGGGATGAGCCGCTCAATTATATCGACGTGCTTTCGCGCATGCAGATCGAGGGACTGATCAAGGCCTATACGCCCACAATGCTCTTTGTGGAGCACGACCGGGCGTTTATCGATGCCGTGGCAACGGATGTAATTGAAATGTAAAAAGACGAAGGGACTGTCCCCAAATAGTGATGAAGCCGGCAGGTAGACTTATCGGCTGAGATTCTTATCATTGCGACGACCTGCGATTATGAAGGCCTTAATCGTCAAAACCGGCGACATGTGCGCCGGTTTTGACACCTTGCACAAATGATGGTCCTCGGCGGGAGACGCCTCGGACACTAGGCCTGCGGGCCGTCGCCGCCACCCGAAGGGTGCAATCATTTGTGAAAAATCCCGTCGTAACGGTATTCGCCTTTATGGGTGCAGCCCATAAAGGCGATGCGAGACGGCGACATGTGCGCCGGTTTTGACACCTTGCACAAATGATGGTCCTCGGCGGGAGACGCCTCGGACACTAGGCCTGCGGGCCGTCGCCGCCATCCGAAGGGTACAATCATTTGTGAAAAATCCCGTCGCAACGGTATTCGCCTTTATGGGTGCAGCCCATAAAGGCGATGCGAGACGGCGACATGTGCATCGGTTTTGACACCTTGCGCGTTTGCCGACCGCGGTGTATGCCGCAGGCGGACGCGTAAAGTCTCCGAAGGAATCAAAAAGTGGCCGAAGCCACTTTTTGACCGGAAAACCCGCCAAAGCGGTTTCACAAAAATGCTACAGCATTTTTGTGAGCTTATAGTTCAAACTGTTTTGCGATGACCGCAAGCGCGGTGGATACATCGCTGTTTTTGATACAGCAGGAAATCTTGGTTTCGCTGGTAGTCACAAGCTCGATACGTACATTCACATCCGCAAGGACAGAGAAGAGCTGCCCGGCTACGCCGTGCCGCAGCGCCATGCCCGGGCCTTCCACGGTGATCTTCGTGATATTGTCCAGCGCGTGGATATCCATGCCCATAAAGCGCGGCCGGAGGCCCTTCAGGGTGTTGAGCGCCGTAGCGAGCTGGCTTTTGGGCAAAGAAAAACTTACGCTGCTGGACATGTCGCCCGCAGTGGTCATGCTGATCATATCCACAAACACATTGCTGCGGGCTACGGTACTGAACACCGCGCTCAATACCCCCGACTCGTGCGGCAGTGAACTGATAGTAATAACGGCCTGGTCGTCGTCGGTATACAGGTGTGAAAGCACATCGCGCTCGGTTACGATATCGTGCATGTTGTAGAGGCCGGGCTGCTTATGCATGATGTATTGCGCGGCGCGCAAAGCGCCCATGCCGAATACCTGCTTGGAATATGCCTTATGGCTGATGGACACCACTTCATCCTGGCCGAAAAACTCCACCTCGTGCTCGCCCACCACGGTTCCGCCGCGCAGGGAATGGATGCCGATCTCGCTTTTGGTGCGGCGGCAATCCTTGCTGTGGCGGCCGAAGACATATTCGCGCGTGTCGGGGAACTGCGTGCTCACGGCGTCGGCCAGCATAAGCGCCGTGCCGCTGGGCGCATCGACCTTCAGGTTGTGGTGTTTTTCTGTGATTTCGATGTCGAACCCATCGCCCAGCGCCGCCGCAGCATTTTTGACCAGTTCAATCTGCAAATTCACGCCGAGAGACATATTGCCGCTGTGGAATATGGCGATCTTCGATGCCGCGCGCTCAAGCGAAAGCCGCTCGTTTTCATTGAGGCCCGTGGTGCCCACCACCAGCCGGACACCCTTACTTTGGCAGTATTGCAGCACTTTTGCGAGCGCGGCTGGGCGTGAAAAGTCGATGACGACATCCGCTCCTTCCGGCGCGCTCTCGATTTTCTGCACGATGGGGATACCCTCGGCTTCCGTGCAGTTGAACATATCCACGCCGGCGAGCACCTGGAATTCGTCGGGATGCTGCTTACACAGCCGTATGATGGTGCGGCCCATCTGGCCGCATGCACCGTTGACGATGACCTTGATCATGCATTCTCTCCTTAAAGCAAGCCATAGTCGCGCAGGGATTGCTCGATCGCGGCGCGGTTCGCTTCGCCCGGCGGGCACATGGGCAGGCGCAGCAGGCCGTCGCACCAGCCGAGCATCGCGCACATGGTTTTGATGGGAATGGGGTTGACCTCGCAGAAGGCCGCCTTCCAAATGGGCAGCACCTTAAATTGCAGCGCGCGCGCGCGCGCGATGTCGCCCGCAAAGAAAGCGGCGCAAAGCTCGTGCATATCTTCGGGGATCACGTTGGCGATGGTGGAAATCACGCCCTTGCCGCCGACTGCGAGCAACGGCAGTACATGGTCGTCGTTGCCGGAATAGATATCGCACTCCGGGCAAAGCGCGGCCAGGTTTACGATCTGTTCGATGTTGCCGCTCGCTTCCTTGATGCCCACGATATTCTTATGCGCCAGGATTTTCTTCATGGTGGCGGGCAGGATGTTGAGCCCAGTGCGCCCCGGTACGTTGTATACGATGATCGGAATGTTCACCGCATCGGCCACGGCGGTATAATGCGCCACCAGCCCCGCCTGCGTCGCTTTGTTGTAATAAGGGGTCACGATGAGGAGGCCGTCGGCCCCCAGCGCCTCGGCAGCCTGGCTGTCGCGAATGACATTGGCGGTGTTGTTGCCGCCCGTACCGGCTATGACGGGTACGCGGCCCGCAACCTTTTGAATGACGAACTCGATTGCCGCGCGCTTTTCCTCAGCGCTCATGGTGGAAGCTTCGCCTGTGGTGCCGCACACTACGATGGCGTCGGTCTTGCCTTGAATCTGGCGTTCGATCAGGCCGGAAAAAGCGGGGAAGTCAATGCCATCCGGTGTGAACGGGGTAATGATAGCAACCGCCGAACCTTGAAAAATGCTCATTTGGTTTCCTCCTTTACTGTACGGGTGATAATAGGGTACGGATAAAACGGCGCAGAGGAGACGACCTCTGCGCCGCAAAGCACAATTGTTATGCATTCTCCCATTGGCGGATCAGTTCCTCTGCGATCTGCACGGCATTGGTCGCCGCACCCTTGCGGATATTATCCGCTACGCACCAGAAGTTGATGCCGTTTTCCACGGAGAAATCGCGGCGCAGCCTGCCGACGTATACCGGGTCGGTATCCGCGGCGTTGATAGGCATGGGGTACATGCCGTTCTTCGGGTCGTCCTGTACGATCAGGCCGGGGGCGTTCTTGAGCACTTCGCGCAGCTCATCCAGATCAAAGGCGCTGTTGAGCTCCACATTGATGCTTTCGCTGTGGCCGTGGAATACCGGCACGCGCACCGTGGTGGCGGTGACCTTTAGATCCGGCAGAGAGAGTATTTTGCGGCTCTCGTCGATCATTTTCTGTTCCTCTTTGGTGTAGCCGGTGTCGAGGAACACGTCAATATGCGGCAGACAGTTGCCCGCGATGGGATACGGGAACTTTTTGGGCGGGTTGCCCTTCAACCCCTCTTCCAGATCCATATACCCCTGCTGGCCCGCGCCGGAAACAGCCTGATAGGTGGAATACACCACGCGCTTGAGGCCATATTTATCAGCGAGGGGCTTTAGCGCCACCATAGCCTGTATGGTGGAGCAGTTGGGGTTGGCGATAATACCCTTCTTTTTATACTGGGGGATGTGATCCGGGTTCACTTCCGGTACCACCAGCGGGACATCCGGGTCCATGCGCCAGCAGCTGGAATTGTCGATGACCACAGCGCCTGCGCGCGCGGCAACGGGCGAAAAATGCTCCGAGGTGCTGCCGCCGGCGGAAAACAGCGCGATGTCTATATCCAATCCGTCGAAGCAAGTCTCGGTCAGTTCCCGCACAGTGTAAGTTTTGCCCATAAAGGGCAGCGTAGTGCCCGCGCTGCGTTTAGAGGCAAAAAGGTAATAATTCGCAACGGGGAGTTTTCGCTCTTCAAGCACTTGCAGGAATTTTCGGCCGACCATGCCGGTCGCGCCGACGACCGCGACGTTGTACTGCTTCATGGGAAAGATCCTCCTTGTATGATTGCATATGTGAAATCATCCACGCATATGCGATTGGGGGAAAGTATAGCACAACAGGGGCGCAAAGTCAATGTAATCCCCGCTGTTCGCGCCGCAAATTGCGATGGGATTTTGCGGCATCCGTTTCCCTTGTTTTGCAGGATATGCCGTGCGGTTGTGCAAAATGACGTCATAGCGGCCCTTCAAAACGCCCGGCATTGCGCGATAGCAGGATTCAGTGTAGAATATACATTGGAAAAGGAGACGAATGCATGCGCGAAAGCTATGGCAGGTTTGCGTCGGTATACGACGCGTTGATGCGGGATGTGGACTATGCCGCATGGACGGCATATCTTGTATCGCTGCTGCAGGCTTCGCAGAAGAGTGTCCGTACCGTTCTTGACTGCGCCTGCGGTACGGGCGAGATCGGCATTCGCCTTGCCCGCGCGGGATATCAGGTGACGGGCGTGGACGCTTCGCCGGATATGCTGTTTATCGCACAGGAAAAGGCGCGGAACTTTGGGCTTTTTATCCCCTTTGTATGTCAGGATATGCGTAATCTGTTGCTGCACAGGCCGGTGGACGCCATCTGCTGCGTGTGCGACGGGGTAAACTACCTGACATGCGCCGGTGATGTGCGCGCGTTTTTCAGCGCCGCGTACGCGGCGCTAAAGCCCGGCGGTCTGCTGCTTTTTGATGTGAGTTCGCGCTATAAGCTGGAGGCCGTGCTGGGAAACAACACCTTCGGCGAGACGGAGCAGGCCTGCGTTTACCTGTGGCGCAACCATTATGATTCCGCTTCGCATCTGTGCGAGATGGAACTGACTGGCTTCTTGCAGAAGGGTGCGCTCTACGAGCGGTTTGACGAACGGCATCTGCAGCGCGCGCATTCCGAACGGGAGCTAATTTCCGCCCTGCAGGCGGCCGGCTTTGCCGATATTGCGGCGTATGCCGCCTTTACGAAAGAGCCGCCTATGCCGGATACCGAGCGCATACAGTTTTTCGCGGTGCGAAAGGAATGACTGCGGAATGGTTCCGCGTAACCCCCCGCCAATGGGGGACTATACTGTTATATATAGGAAGAGAAACGTATACCAATGCATGAGGATATTTTATTGCAGGCCCTGCTGCTGCAGGGCGGCGTTCGGGTCACCGCAATCTCCGGAGGAGTCATGGCGGAAGAGGCGCGGCGCATACATTCCCTTTCCCGCGTATGTACGGCGGCGCTCGGCCGCCAGCTTATGGCGACGGCCATGATGGCGTCGCAGCTAAAGCATGCGGACGAAAGCCTTACCACCATTTTCCGCGGCAACGGTCCGGCGGGCAATCTGGTGTGCACCGGCCGTTACGGCGCGCTGGTGAAGGGGTATGTCGCAAACCCCGCCGTGGAACTGCCGCTTACCCCCGCGGGCAAGCTGGATGTTGCGGGCGCTGTAGGCAAAAGCGGAAAACTGACGGTGATACGTGACCTTTCGCTGCGCGAGCCGTATGTGGGCGAGTGCAACCTCGTATCCGGCGAGATCGCGGAGGATTTCGCGCAGTATTTTACCGCGAGCGAACAGCAGCCCAGCCTGGTGTATTTGGGCGTGCGCATGCTTCCTGAGGAAGGGACGGTGCTTGCCGCGGGCGGATTGATCGCGCAGCCGCTGCCCGGCTGCCCCGACGAAGCGATCGACGCGCTGCAGGCCCGCGCTGCCGACATTCCGAAGCTGACGCTGCGCCTCGAGCAGGGCGCGACGCTCGAACAGGCGGTTTTCGAACTGTTTGAGGGCTTGGAGCCGGAGCTTGCGGGGAAAAAGCAGCCGCTGTGGCAATGCGATTGCAGCAGGATGCGCACGGAGCGCGCGCTCATCGCGCTCGGGCGCGAAGAATTGACGGATATGATCGAGAAGGATGGCGGCGCGGAGCTGACCTGTCAGTTCTGCAACAAGGCGTATGGGTTCACTGCGGCGGATCTGCAGGCATTGCTCAAGGAAGCGGGCGGGGCGGTGGGAAAATGACGAACCGCGTTACGGATATAGGAGAAGGACGCATGCAAGAAAACAACAACAAGCGCATGGGCAGGGTGATCCCGTTCGAGCGGGATGGCGCTTTTTTCCTTCGCCGCGGGTCCGAGCGCCTGGAGCGCAACAACCTTCTGGAGGCGATCAGCAACTATCACCGCGCAGAGCGGCGGGATCCGGAAAATGTGGAGATACAGCTTGCCATAGCGGAGGTTCTTACCGAAATGCACCGCTACGAGCAGAGCAACCGGCTTCTTTTTCCGCTGCTTTCGCTTTCCGAAAGCCCGGCGGAGTGCTTTTTCGGCATTGCCTGCAACTTTTTAGGGCTGCAGGAATTTTCGCATGCGCACGACAGCTTGGAAAGCTATCTGGCATTAGACCCGGACGGCGAATTTGTCTCAGACGCGCTGGATATGCTGGATGTGATTGAAGACGAGCACATGCTCTACAGCATGCCCGGCGTGCAGGCGCCCGAGGAACGCGAGGCAATGAACGCCTGTGCCCGGGGGAGGCAGCTGCTGGAGAACGGCCGTATGGACGAGGCCGTCAAGCTGTTGAGCGAGGCCGCGAAAAAGCAGCCGGAAATGCATTTTGTGCGCAGCAACCTCGCGCTTGCGTATTTTTGCAAAAAGGATTTCAGGCGGGCGATGGAAACGGTACACAATGTGCTTTCCGAAGTGCCCGACGATGTACAGGCGCACTGTAACCTGCTTTTGTTCCTGCACGCCGCAAAGGATGACGAAGGCGTTGAGCGCGAGATGGGGTTTCTCAAGCAGGCCAGTACGGAAGACCCGCAGGACTGGAACCGCATGGCCGTGGTGTTTATGGAGCTTGGCCGCATGCAGGACGCGCTGAGCGTATTGAAGAAGCTGCAGGTTGCGTTTCCTTATGATGAGGGCACGCTCCACCGGCTCGCCGTGTGTCGTTACCATCTGGGGCAATACAGCCAGGCGCAAGCCTGCTATGACCGGCTGCTCAAGATCGATCCCGCGGATACCGTAGCGGCCTATTACCGGCGTATCTGCCACCGCGCGGCGCAGGGCAGGCCGGAATCCATAGATTGGCTGTATCATTACCAGGTGCCGTACCTCGAGGTGTTGCGCAGGGTGCGCGCCATCAACGAAGCCAGCCGCCAGCCGCATGAGGCGCTCAAACACCGCTGGCAGACGGATGAAAACTTCCGTTCCCTGCTCAGCTGGAGTCTTCGTATGCCGGAGCCTTCCGCAAAGCGGGCGGTGCTCGCAATGATCGCGGGCTTTTCCGACCGGGAGGCGGAGCGGATACTGCGCCATTTTCAGCTGGATCAGATGCAGCCGGATGCCGTCAAGCAGGATGTTTTTGCCATGCTCAAGCATATGAACGCGCAGGAACCGTACATTGCTTACCTGGACGGCCATCTCGTGCAAAGCCGGGTCAGCATGCGCAGCGTCGCAAAGGGGCATATGCCCGGCGCTTACCAACGCGTGCTGGAGGTCGCCATGGAAACCATGCAGAATGTGCGTTCGAGCGCCTGCATTATGGAGGCGGTAGAGGTTTTCCAGAAGTATTTGAAGGGCGCAAACGGTTTGCCGCAGCTGCGTGAGCAGCAGGTATACGCCATGGCTGCCGCGCTTGAGTATATTGCCTGCCGCAACCGGGAGGAAGAGGTTACAAAAGTGCAGCTTTGCAGCGCTTACGGCGTATCGCCGGTACGGCTGAACAATGCGATCAGCAAAATCATGCGGGTAGTGGATGACGCTCAATGACTTAAATACGCGTATTATCCGGATTTGCGTGCATTTTAATAACAGTGGCAGTTGCAAGATTCTGAAGAAAAGGAGCACGCATGCGTTTTATCGCCACCTGTAAGCTGGGGTTGGAATCCGTGGTCGCCATGGAGTTAAGAACGCTGGATATCGTGGTCGACGAGGTGCTGGATGCCCGCGTAATTTTTTCCGGCGATGACAGTACGCTTACGCGCGCGCTGCTTTGGCTGCGTACCGCCGAGCGCGTATTGCTGGAGGTGGAGAGTTTTCCGGCGCACAGCTTTGACGAGCTGTTCGAGGGCGTCAAGGCCATTCCCTGGAAGCGGTATCTTCCGCGCGACGCCAACATACATGTGACGGGCAAATCCGCAAAAAGCGGCCTGTTCAGCGTATCCGACTGCCAGAGCATCACAAAAAAAGCCATCGTCGAAAACCTGCGCGCTTCCTACCGCACGCAGGTTTTACCCGAAACGGGCGAAGAGATCATCGTGGAGGTAGGCCTGCTGCGCGATATCGCCACGCTCGCGCTGGATGCGTGCGGCGCGGGGCTTTCCCGCCGAGGGTATCGCACCTGGAATGTGGCCGCGCCCATTGCGGAAACGCTGGGCGCAGGGATATTGCTGCTTGCGCGCTACCACGGGGACCGTCCCTTCCTGGATCCTATGTGCGGCTCGGGCACGCTGCCCATCGAGGCGGCCATGATCGCGCAGAACCGTGCGCCGGGGCTGCTGCGCGGCTTTGCCGCGGAGAATTGGGGGTTCCTTTCGCAAGATGCATTTACGCGGGCCCGCGAGGAAGCGCGCGACAGCATCAACCCCGTGGCCGCGGATATTGAAGGCAGCGATATCGACGCGTACAGCATCGAGTTGTGCAAGCGCCACGCCAAGAAGGCGGGTGTTATGCTGCGCTGGGCGGTGCGACCGCTCAGTGAGCTTACGCATGCGCGCGCCTGCGGTATACTGGCCACCAATCCGCCCTATGGGGAGCGGCTGCTCAATAAGGAACAGGCGCAGCGCCTGTACAAAGAGATGCGCATAGTATTCGACAGGCTGCCCGGCTGGGGAATCAACGTCATTACCGCCAACCGCGATTTCGAGCGCATATACGGCCGCCGCGCCGATAAACGCCGCAAACTCACCAACGGCGGCATGCCCTGCACGCTGTATCAGTATTTTCCGGGGAAATAATTCGACAAAGTGCCAAAGGGCACTTTGTCGAGGTCACCGCGCAAGTTGCCGCTCGGTTTCCTGCTTACGCAGGAAGCCTGTCGCGGCAACTTGCGCTTCAAGGTGTCATTTTGCACCGTACATGCCGCTGCAAAATGACGGATTAAAAGCCTATAGCTGCATAATTTCTAACCTGAAATTCTGACATTGAGGTTTGCCGATAGGGAAATGCACCGGGCATTGCCCGGTGTATTCAGGCTGCTACCCTTGGGGGTGGGGAGCGCAATCCCCCACTTTCAATCCAATTTGACGACATGTGCGTCAAATTGGCGGAGAAATGCCGTCATAGCGGCATTTCAACCCACAGAAAACCCGCTGATAAAGTCCGCAGGACTTTGTCAGCGGCCCCTTAACCGAGCTTTCGCAGCATCTGCGCAAACAAATGCGTGGAGACGGGCATGCTCAGCGCGTACCCCTGCATCAGTTCGCAGCCCGCCGCGGCGAGGGCGGTGAGCTGACAGGGCAGTTCCACCCCTTCACAGAGCATACGCATGTGCAGTTCACGCGCGGCGTAGAGCGTTTCAATGCAGGCGGCCATACCGGCCTGCTGGTTTGCATGCGCAAAGCCGCGGCAGTTGAATTTGACGGTATCCACTTCAAAGGCGCGCAGATGTGTGAGTACCGATGCACCCTCCGAAAAGCCGTCGATGGAGCAGGCGCAGTCCAGCTTGTGCAGGCAGGAGATCATCTTGGCAAGCTGCGCGGGATAGTTCCGCACATGCTGCGCCGAAAACTCGAATTCGATACCGGCAGGCGGGATATCGTACCGCTGCAGGCAGTCGCGCGCGGCCTCGCAAAAACCGGTCGCGCGCAGGGTTTCGGCGGAAAGGTTGACGCTGAGGGGAACGGCGGGTATGCCTTGCTCCGCCCAGCTGCGTACACAGCGGCAGGCTTCCTCCAGCGCGTAAAGATCCAGCGCTTCCAAGTAGCCGATGTGCTCCGCCGCAGGCAGAAATTCGGCGGGGAAGAGTATGCCTTCTTCCGGGTCGTTCCAGCGCAGCAACGCCTCCGCGCCGACGATACGCCGCCCCGGCAAAGAAAATTTCGGCTGCAGGCAAATAAAGAACTGCCGCGCTTTAAGTGCCGCGGCAAGCGCTTCCTGCAGCTGCGCCTCACGGTCGGCATGTGCTTGCGGGGCGTGCGGAAGGTTGTTGTGACGGTCCATATGGCGCACCCCTTTCGACATACTATGTAACCGCTGATTAATTCGGAACGTTGTCTTGACGGCTGTTTTCACGTCCTGCCGTGTTAAGCTAAAATCTTGAAATAGCGCCGCTATCCCTTCGATTTTGCTCCTTGCAGGCCACGAAACCATTTCGTCAATCCATCATCTCTCATTTCATCAGCGCTTACCTATATATATCCAGAATACGACAGGAAAACGCCGCAGTCAACTATATCTGACGAATTTGGCGCTGCTGCAGCGAAAACAAAAACGCGCCCCGTGTCGGGGCGCAGTTTAAAATGATTTACGGTATCAGGCCGTTGATGCCGACGAGGTTATCCTTTGCCGAGCCATCCTTGCGGTCAAGGTAGAAACGGGTGATCTCTTCCACCGCGGGGCCGCCCGCGCGCGAGCCGGAATAGCCGTAAGGCAGGCAGGTGATGATCACGATCTCCGGATTATTGCGCGGCAGCATGGTCACGAACCAGGAGGTATTCTCGATATCCACGTTGTTGGAGGCGGCGGAGATCTGCGCCGTACCGGATTTGCCGATGATACGGTCGAGGTAGCCTTCATCACGAAATTCCTTGGAAAACGCCGTACCCGCCGTACCGCCGTCTTCCGGCGACACCACGCCCTTCAAGCCCTCGCGTATAGCCGCCCAGTACTCGTCGGGCGCATCGATATGGTTGTACACGGTCGGCTCGAACACCTTGACCACCGAACCGTTCTCATCAAGGACGCGGTCAACGATGTGCACGTCATACACCGTGCCGCCGTTGCCGAATGCCGCCGCATAGCGCGCCACGGCGACGGGCGTTACCAGCGTAGTGGCCTGGCCGATGCCGGCGCGGATGGTCATAGCGGGCTTCCAGACAAGCTCTGTGAGCATGGAGGAAATGGTCTGCGCCCAGTTCTGCGTCAGGGTGATGCCCACGGGTATACCCAGTTCATCGCTTAAAAGGCGGCGGATGTCCGCGCCGAACTCCTGAGAATCGCCGGACTGCAACTGTAAGATCTTCTCGGCGCAGGATTCAACAGCTTTCTCGTCCACTTCCATGTCGCGCTTATCCAGTATTACCCCTAAGTATTCCTTTAGCTTGCGATATACATAGTTGGGCAGGCTGCTCTTTTGTTCCCCCAGCGAAACGGTGTTGTCGTAGAGCACGCTTTGGCCGCCGACATGGCTGGCCAGCTCGCCGGGCAGCTCAATGCCCGTCGCGCTGCCAAGGCCAAGCCTGGTTGCCCAGCCGTTCAGGGTTTCAATGCCTATTCTGTCCGCCACGGTAAAGAAATAATAGTTGCAGCTAAACGTCAACGCCTCCGAAAGCGTGAGGTTTGCATGATCCGAAGGATGACTCGTCCAACACTTGGGCGCTTCACTTTCTTTGATTTCCTCGCCGCTGACGAAGTGCGTATACCGGCCGCCGTCCGAGATTTCCGTCGTTGGTGTGATTTTGTTTTCCATCAATCCGGCCAGGCCGGTCGCCATTTTGAATATGGAGCCCGGCGCCAGGCGGGAAGCGATGGCGCGGTTGAGTGTGGGCATGTTGGCATTGCTCGGGTTGTCGCCAAAGCCGAGCGCCTCCATATCCTCTGTAGAAAGTCCGGCTATAAACTTGTTGGGGTCAAACGAAGGATACGAAGCCATGGCGAGCACCTTGCCGGTATGGATATCCAGAACCACGATGCTCCCTGTTGCCGCGGTTTTGATGCTGGAGAGATTCGAACGCAGTTTCAGATAATTCTCCGAATTGGTAACAAGCAGCCCCTGCTCGTACTCGTTGATCTTTTGTATGGCGTTGGCGAGCGCCGATTCGGTTACGGTTTGCAGCGCGAGGTCGATTGTCAGCATGACGTCGTCGCCGTTTGCGGCGGCCGTCTTATCCAGCTCGCGGGTGATGGTGCCGTGCTTGTTGATCTCGATCGTCTGCGTACCGCGCTGCAGGCTGGTGTTGGAGGTCAGGTATTTCTCCATGGATTTTTCCACACCCGCCACGCCGATATAATCGTTGTAGGAATATCCCAGCTTGGTCATTTGCACAAAAGTTTCACCCTTATCGCCGGTGGCGAATATATCCTTGACGCTTTCGATTTCGTCATAGGTATACCCCATGCGCTCCATGCCGGTAATACTCATTTCGTCTGTGACCTGGCGGCTCAAATAGCCGAGTATATGTGCTGCGGTGGTACCCCACGGGTATACCCGCGAGGTGCTTTGCGTGGTCCTTATGCCAAGCAGTTCATCCGAGCGCATGTCCAGCTCCGCCACGACCTCCATGGAGACGTTATAGGCGATGGTCACCGGCTCATACGCGCGCCACTTGTTCATGTTAATTTCCTGCCGGATGGATATGATCTTCACAGCCTCCGAAAACGGAAGCTCTTCGGGTATCTTCCAGGATCTTCGCATGTTGCGGTAGGCCTCTTCCGCGGTGATCCAGTTGCTGCTGTCCTCCGTATCTTTCATATTAAAGCCCATCGCGTTGCAGAAATTTTTGTAACGGGCTTTTTGCGCTTTCTCGGAATCCACGCCCCAATCATAATAAAGCGTACCGTTTTCATCCATGCGGATATAGGAGGTGTCGATGGTGGTGCCGCCGCCGGCTTCAATGAGGGAAATGGCGGTCAGCAGCGATTCAGTGTAGAGCGCGCTGTCCTCCGCGGTCAGCCTTTCCGGGTCGCGGTAAAATTGCACGTTATAGCTTGTCTCGTCATAGGCGAGCGGTATACCGTTACGGTCAAGTATGCGTCCGCGCGCGCCGGTGGTGTACATGGTGGTTGTGCTGCGGTTGGCGGCCAACGCGGCATAGCTTTCACCCTCGGCAAGCGTTAAATTGCCCAGTTGCAGTATCAGCGCGGTCATCATGACCAGTATGGAGAGTGCCAGTATGGCGAATCTGCTTTTTGCCTTTCCCTTCATCAATGGTCCTTTCTTAAAGCGCGGTGCGGCGCGCGTGACGCATTCCGCCGCGGGGTCTCCTTAGGGTTGGGGTCAGTGGTTCAACCGGTCGGCCTGCCTACGCTTGACCTGCCGCGCCATAATCGGCTTGAGCATCAGGTGGATCAGCCCGCAGAGCATGCCGCTCATCAAAGCGCAGGGCAATATGTAGCGCAGCAGTATGCCGGCGAAGGAGAACTTTGCGCCGCTTATGAGCAGTATCAGCGCAAGTATGACATCCTTTATTAATCCGGCTATGGCCGCTGCCGCGGCGGGTACGATCAGGTTATCGGCATAAAATTTCTTGTAAAAGAAACCTGCGCAAAGCCCTGCGATCAGGTACAGCGCGGCATACAATCCAAGGCTTTGCCCAAACAGAACATCCATCAAAAAGCCGCCGGCGGCGCCGAACACCGCCCCGGACAGGGAACCCGTAATCACCGCGAAGCTCACGGTAGCCGCAAGCATCGCGTCGGGACGGATATCGAACAGATTGATGCGCGTGAATACGATGGAGTCGAGATACATGCACAATAGGATTGTGATGAGCGCTACGACCTTTTTGTTCATGCGCCCTCCTCCGCGGTGGGCATGCCCACCACCACCATCAGTTCTTCAATATGCCGGAAATCCACCGATGGCCTCACGACGGCGTTGCTTTGTGTGTCGCTCGAACGGCTGACCTCGGTCACATCCCCCACGATCAGCCCTTTAGGGTACAGGCCGCCGATACCGCTGGTGACGATTTTATCCCCGGGCATCAGGTCGCTGTCCGAAGGAAGGTAGTAAAGCTCCAGCGTGTCGGAAGAGTTTCCGGCCTGCAGCAGACCCCGCACCATACCGCTGTCGCGCGTACGTTCCACCATCACGCTTACATTCATGCTGGAGTCGATGAGCGCGATCACCTTGCTCCATGTGGCGCCAACTTCGCTTATACGCCCAACCAGGCCGTCCGCATTCACCACGGGCATATTTTTTTCCACGCCCTGGCTGCGGCCGACATTGATCGTGAAGGTGTCAAACCAAATACCCTGGCTGCGGCCGATGATCGTTCCGGATACGTAAGTGAGGTCCGGCGTACTGTTCGCAAAAGCAAGCAGCGACTTTAAACGCTCGTTTTCCGCCCGCAGGGAGTCCATTTCGTTAAGGCTTTGCTCAAGCTGCGATACATATACCTTGAGCTGCTGGTTCTCCAGGTCCGCTTCGGTAGTATTGAACACATTTTCCACAAAATCGATAATGGCGTCCGACGCGCGCGAAGCGAAGCCCTGTACAGGCTGCAGGACCGTACCCACGGTGCTCTCAACAAAAGAAAGCGTGCGGTCGCCGGATGTAAGCACTGCAAGTAGCGCCAGCAGCAAAACAGCTATCAGCGCAATCAGCAGGGGCTTGTTTTTAAAAAGGTTCCGCATCCGCTTCCTCCGGGAATGGCCCGAAACATTGGCAGCGCATTGGGCGCCGCGATGCCCGGCAACTCGGATTAACGGGCCAAGCATGGCTTGCCCATCATCCTAACTATTATAACATACGGGATATCCACCGCAAGACAGGCAGGTAAAAGGTTTACATGGTGGTCATAATCGGCATTGTAAAGGGCCAGTCTGCCCTCTCCCTTGCCTTGGGGGTGTGGGGGATCGCATTAAGCATTTTCAATGCATAATGCAAAAGGAAACAGGGTTCTAAAATCGATCTACCGGATCGATTTTGCCCCGTTTGGGGCACGAACCCGGGCCGTCGCACTAAGTGCTTGAATAATTATTCGGCGTATGCACTTAGCGCGACATCCCCTTTCCGTCCGATTTGACGACATGCGCGTCAAATCGGCGGAAAAATGCCGCCATGAGCGGCATTTTAACCTACAGAAAACCCGATGATAAAGCCCGTAGGGCTTTGGCATCAGCCAAAGATTATACCGCGCGGCTGCGGTAATACGAAAGGTTCTCTACGGCGATACGCGCGCCATGGGCAACACAATCCAGAGGTTCCGGGGCGATATGAGCGGCTACGCCGGTCTCGGCGGTAATGAATTCCGTAATGCCGTTGAGCAGCGCGCCGCCGCCCGTCAGGTACATGCCGCGGTCGTAAATATCGGCGGCAAGCTCCGGCGGCGTGCAGGCGAGCACGTCGCGCACACAGGAAAGTATATTGAGCACCTGCGGCAGTATGGCGCGGTAAATTTCCATGGCGGCAAGCTCCAGCGTACGGGGGAGTCCGGAAGACAGATCCCGCCCGCGCACCTGCATGGTGTGTGTGGAGCCCGGCAGCGCGGCGCCGATCTCAAGCTTGATATCCTCGGCGGTGCGGGCGCCGATGGTCATGCCATATGTTTGGCGGATATGCTGCATGATGGCTGCGTCGATATGTGTTCCCCCCGCGCGCACCGAACATTTTTGCACAACGCCGCCTAAAGCGAGAACAGCCGCGTCGGTCGTGCCCCCGCCGATATCCACCACCAGCGAGCCGACGGGTTCCTCAACGGGAAGCCCGGCGCCTATCGCCGCGGCGACCGGCTCATCCATTAAAAACGCGGTATGCGCGCCCGCGCCGCGGGCGGCGTCTTCCAACGCGCGTTTTTCCACATCCGTCACGCAGCCGGGTACGCACAATACGGCCCGGACGCCGAACCTTCGCGCCGCGCGGCCCATGGCCTTTTCTATAAAGTGGCGCAACATCGCCTCGCACAGCCGGTAATCCGCCACGACGCCATCCTGCAGAGGATGCACCACCGTAATGGCGCCGGGGGTGCGCCCCAGCATACGAATGGCGTCGTCGCCGATGGCGACGACTTTTTTTTCATGATCCAGCGCTATAGCGCTCGGTTCCCGCAGCACGATCCCCATATCGCGCCGGGCGATCAGGGTGTTTACGGTGCCCAGGTCGATCCCTACATCACGGCCGAACAGGCCGGCAAAGCTCAAGGACATTTGGCATTCCTTCCTTTCCCATCCAAAGACTCCGATGATTTGAAAGTATGCCCAACAAAACCTGAATTTATCACCCTTGCCCCGCAGTTTTATGATACAACACATAAAACGACAATAACTTGCTGTCATCGCACCATTATTAATTGGCATATTCGATGGGTTGCACGCTGCCGATATTGTGCTATAATAATGCGTGCAAAAGAAGAGGGGCGCCTACATATGTCCTCCTTTCTTTGGGAGGATGTACGGGTGAAACTCAAAGGTTCCTTTCATATTTATGCGATCATAACAATTGTCTTATGGTCCCTGACTTATGTGCTCACGCGGCTGGCGCTGCAGCACTTTTCACCGTTTGCGTTCGCATTTGTGCGCTACGGGGTTGCCTCGCTTTCACTGCTGCCTTTTGCTCTGATCGCAAAGATCAGGCCTCCAAAACGGAAGGATATTCCCTGGTTTTTCGCAGCGGGCGCGGCCGGTTTTTTCCTGTATATGATCGTTTTCAATCTGGGATCCCGCCTGGTGACCGCGGCAACAGGCAGCGTGGTGCTTACCAGCGTGCCGGTCATTACCGCACTGCTTGCGCAATTTTTTTATAAGGAACATCTCAAGGCGTACCAGTGGGCCGCTGTTGCCATTGAATTCGCCGGCATATTGCTGCTGCTGTTCATAGGCGTTACCTTTGATGCGAATGGCGGCGTACTGTGGCTGGCGATCGGCGCAATTCTTTTAAGCGGCTATAATCTTCTCCAGCGCAAGCTGTCTATGATATATTCACCGCTGCAGACATCCATATACAGCATTTTTGCCGGTACGCTGATGCTGGCGGTATTCTCACCGGCCGCCATTACGGAGATTCAAAGCGCTCCTCCCATTCAGTTCGTCTATCTCGGGATACTGGGCGTATTGAGCAGCGCCGTGGGGTATGTGACATGGACGGTTGCGCTGTCCAAGGCGCAGAAAACATCCTATACAAGCAACTATATGTTTACTCTCCCGTTTATGGCCTCGTTGTGGGGCGCGCTGCTGGCGGGAGAGATACCCGGGCCGTCCACATTGATTGGCGGAGCAGTCATATTATCAGGCGCCGCGCTGTTTTATAAGGATAATTTCAAGCGCACGAAGCGTACGCAGCCGGCTGTGCCGGATACGGTACAGGATACGGATGTGCGTTGAAGCAATAAAAAAGCATATATAGGGAAACAAAAGGGGCTGTCTCAGCTTTGAGCTGAGGCAGTCCCTTTTCACCTACAGGAAAATCCGTCGACAAACTCCTTATCAGGGGTGTGAGGGATCGAAATCCCCCACAGTTATTCAAATTCGGCGATTCACTCGCCGAATTTGTGGGAGAATGCCGCCATGAGCGGCATTCTAACCTGCAGATACTCCACTGATAAAGTCCGAAGGACTTTGTCAGTGGCCTCACAAAACCCCGCAGGGCTTTTTCAGTGGCCCAGGACTCAGCCGTTCTTAAACGCTTCGTGAATTGCACGCATGGCGGTCTCAAATTCGTCGCTTTCCACGCCCACGATGATGTTCATCTCACTCGAACCCTGGTCGATCATGCGGATGTTCACGCCCGCCCGCGCCAAAGCGCCGAAGAGCTTGGCGGCAATGCCGATGGAGTGCACCATGCCGCGTCCTACGGTGGCGATGAGCGCCAGATTATCCTGCACCTCTACGCTGTCGGAATCGCAGACTGCCATCAGCTCGTCTATTACGGCCTTGCGCTTGCCCTGCAGTTGCGCATCGGCGAGCACCACGGACATGGTGTCTATGCCGGTAGGGATATGCTCGAAGGAAATACCGTGCTTTTTCAGTACGGAAAGCACCTTGTATCCAAAGCCGACCTCACTGTGCATGTTGTCCTTGGCAATGGCGATGACGGTAAAACCGCACCGGCCCGCAATGCCCGTGAGCTTGCCGCCGAGCGCGGCGCCCTCGCTGTCGGGGATGATGAGCGTGCCGTCCTCCGCGGGCGCGTTGGTGTTGCGTACATTGATGGGGATGCAGGCCTGCCGCACAGGGAATATGGAATCCTCATGCAGTACGGTGGCGCCCATATATGCAAGCTCGCGAAGCTCGGAATAGGTGATGGTGCGTATGGGCAGGGGGTCCTTTACGATGCGCGGATCGGCCATCAAAAAGCCGGATACGTCCGTCCAGTTTTCATAAAGGTCGGCTCCCACGCCGCGCGCCACGATCGCGCCGGTTATATCCGACCCGCCGCGGGGGAACACCTTGATGCTGCCGTCGGGCAGCGCGCCATAAAAGCCAGGCACCGTGATATGCTTCTTCCCGGCGATGGTTTGCTGCATCAGCGCCTGCGTGCTTTCGGCATCGAACTTGCCTTCCGCGGTAAAACGGATAATTTCCGCCGCGTCTACAAACGTGAAGCCCAGGTAATCCGACAGCAGCAGGCCGTTGAGGTATTCACCGCGGCTGGCTGCATAGTCGGCGGTGGCGCCATGCTTGATGTCGACCCACACGGTCTGCAGGTGGGGGCGGATATCCATATGGAGCCCCAGATCCTGCGCGATATCGATGTATCGCTGGGCGATGACATCAAACACCTCTTCGAAGTGTTCACCGGCCGCGGCAAGCGTATGACAACGGTACAAAAGGTCCGTCACCTTATCGTCCGTATAAGTTCGTTTGCCGGGAGCGGAGGGCACCACAAACAGGCGCTCCTCATCGGCTTCCATAATCGCCTTTACCTTGCGAAACTGCGCGGCGTCCGCCAATGAACTGCCGCCAAACTTTGCAACCTTTACCTTCATGATCTCCCTAATTCCTCCGTCACGGTAAAATTTTTCTGCATTCCATATAATATCTCTTTTCACAGGCTTCGCCCATAGAGAAAGTTTTGCGGGGGAGTGCGCCGTCGAATACGACGGTGGGGAACAGTTCGCTTTTTTTCATGGCGGGCAGCAGGAAGCCGAGCGCGTCGGGCCGCTGGCAAAGCTCCACAACCACGTCCGCACCATGGATATAATCTACCTCGCTGCCCGGAATTTCCTTGAGCATGGCGTCAATCGCCTGCTGCAGGGTCCCTACGCAAAGCTGCTGCGCGGGGCTTGCAACGCGGTACAGCCCGCATGTTTTACCAAAAAAGAAGGGCAGCAGATGCGTGCCTTCCCGGCCCTGCGCGAGCAAAGCGTCCAATTCATCGCGATCCCTGCACAGCACCATTTCAACGCCGCCGTTTGCTGCCGCGAGCAGCGCGCGCAGCTTTTCCAGCGCGCTCTTTGGCTCTATGCCGAAAACCACCCTGTGGATAGGTTCAAATATAATGCCTTTGTCGTGTACGTTTTCGATCTCCACCAGCGCATAGCGAGCGGGATGCGTTTCCCATTCGCTCTCGGGCAGTTCCTTTTTCACAGCCTCCCACGCCGCCTTAGCCGTGGCGAAGGAGTGGTTGCCGTCGCCCATTGCGAACAGAAGGGGCGCGCGGCCTTCACCGTATTTCGCCGCAAAGGCTGCAGCGTCGGTCAGCGCCGTGAGCGCGTCGAGCACCTCTGTGATGAGCGCCGGCGCGCTTACGAGATGCCCCGTAATATGCCCGCCACCAAGCATCAAATCCGTATCGTAAAGAAGCTCCATGCTGCCGGTCAACTCTTGAAGCGGCTCAATGACCGTACGGGCGGGGTCATCGATGAGTACCAGTATATGCGGCAATTCAATGGGCGCGCCCTGACGGATGCGAAGCCGGGGCGGGATGCGGTCCACGATGGTGCCTTCGGTGGCGCGGATAAGCGTGGCTGCGCCTTTGTTGTAATCGTACTGCTCCAGGTCGAGCGCCATCACCAGGCCGATGCGCTCTTTACCCTCCGCCTCGCGGCGAACGAACACGAAACCGGGTTTCTTTTTTTCGAGTATGCCGTCGGCAAGATACCGTTGCATGCATTCCTTCACGTTGTGTATGCGTTCGGCCTCGCCGGGCTTGCCGAGGTATGCTTCGGGCAGTATCAGGTTGAGCGTCGAAGGCGCGTCGCCTGCGATGGCGGCGGCTTCCTCCCAGTAGACGGGCTGTGAGGTAAACTGGTCGCACGCCACCACGGCCCATTTGGAAAAATCCGCGTTTGCACGGGGCAGCAGCACTTCCGGTACCTGCACACCGATAGAATTGGGGTAATGACTCATGGGTTTTCCCTCCTTGGTGTTTTTCAAAGGAATATGCTTTACTCCGCACATGTCGGCGATGGTATTTCCAAAACAACGGTATCCGTTTACAGGTATACCGCTCAAAACGCCGCCCGCCCGGGTTACAGCGACGCCTGCCGCAGGTGGATGGTGCGTACGCGCATCATGCCCTGAATGGCGTTCAAATGCAGCAGCGCATCTTCGGGCAGGGGATTGTCCAAATCCAGTATGGAATATGCAATATCCCCACGGCTTTTGTTGATCATATTGGCAATATTGCAGTCCGCTGCGGCAATTTTAGCGGTGATTTGTCCTACCATGTTGGTAATGTTGCGGTGCAGGGCGCACACCCGATAACTGCCCGAGGGCGCCATTACGCATTGCGGCAGATTGACGCTGTTGTTAATATTGCCGAATGCAATATATTCATCCAGCTCGCGCGCCGCCATGCGCGCGCAGTTTTCTTCGCTTTCGGGCGTAGTCGCGCCAAGATGCGGCACGCAGATGACGCCGGGCCTGTTGAGCAGTGCGGCATCCGGGAAATCCGTCACATACTGGGATACCGTACCTGCGTCGATGGCACAAAGCAGCGCGGGAATATCCACCAGTTCCCCGCGGGCAAGGTTCAACAGCATAGCGCCTGGCTTTAGCATGGACAACACGCGCGCGTTGATGAACTGACGCGTCTGCTCCATCAGCGGTACGTGAATGCTCACATAATCGCACTGCGGCAGTATTTCCTCCAGAGAGCCGCCGCGGCAGATCGCGCGCGAAAGCCCCCAGGCATGTTCCACCGAAATAAACGGATCATAGCCGATCACGCGCATGCCTATGGCGTGCGCATCGTTTGCGACCATGACGCCGATGGCGCCCAGGCCTATGACGGCGAGCGTCTTGCCCGAAAGCTCATGCCCCACAAACTGGCGCTTGCCCTGCTCCACCTGCATGGGAATATCGTCGCCCTGCAGGCCGTTTGCCCAGGCAATGCCTTCCATTACATTGCGCGAAGCAAGCAACATACAACAAAGCGCCAGCTCCTTCACGGCGTTGGCGTTTGCACCCGGCGTATTGAACACCGCAACGGCAGCATCCGTACACTGGGATACGGGGATGTTATTCACGCCTGCGCCGGCGCGGGCAACCGCGAGCAGACTGCGGTTGAACGGTCTCTCTCGGCAATCTGCGCTGCGTACGAGTATGGCAACGGGATCCGGCTCATGATCGGAAATCACATAGCGGTCGGGTGTCAACGCTTCATAAATGGCATCCGAAATGGCGTTGAGCGTCAGTATATGGTGCATACCCCTTTCATACCTCTCTGTAAAAACTATATGATCGCACGGCAACCGTGCGCATATGACATTCAAACATGTGCCTAAATCACGTATTAGGTACGCCCTAAAGTGGCGCAAATCGATCAAAAGGCCATCCTCCCACACATAAATGCAGTAGTAGTATTATACCGCGCCCTATAGGTTTGCGCAAGTTTTCAGCTTGGGACTTTCATCGCATTGCTGCGATTTTTGCGCTTGTAAAGTTTGCTGAGATATAGCTGTTGGTTTTGTTTACGCGGCGCGCTTTCACCCTTACAGCAAACGGGTCATACATTGAAAACAGGTGCGGACAATCAAGGCAGGGGGTGGCGGCAAGCATGGTCTATGTGTTCGATCCGCGGTTGGGGGAATGGATCATGGAAAATCCGATGCCGGACGATCCCATACCGGGAACGAAACACGGCCTGCTTACTGTGCGCGCATTGCGCGGGCGAAGTGTTTCGGGCATATTGTGGAGCGACCTGCGCGCGCTGGACGCGCTCCAAACGCTGCTTGCGCTTGCCGCGCCGCATACGGTCCGCTATGCGTTCCGCCGTTTGGGGGAAGGGGCGCATACAGGGCAGTCCGCCCATTATGCCGGGCTTGCGTTCGACATCGGCCACAAGCTCGATCCGGAAGAGCAGATGCGCCTTGCCAGCTTGGCGCTTGAGCGCTGCGGCTTTGACCGCGTGGAGCCGCTTTTTACAACGCCCGGCTGGCTGCATGTGGAAAAGCAAATTGCGCAGCCTGCCTGCATACGCGGCGGATATCCCTCTTTGCGGCAAGGCGCGCGGGGCGTTCATGTGTTTGTGCTGCAGGATGCGCTGCTGCTGCACGGCATGGCCGAGGGAGGCCTGACCGGCTGCTTTTCGGCCGCCACCGCGGCGGATGTGCGGCGGTTTCAGAATTTGCGGCGTCTGCCGGTGACGGGGGAGGCCGACTGCGCGACATGGCGCGCGCTGATGCAGCCTGCCGCCAACAGGCGCAAGGATTGATTGCGTGCGGCTTATGACCGCGGGCTATCGACAGCCCCTCGGTCCCAGAACATCAAGCTGGAATTATGCAGCTATAGGCTTTCAATCCGTCATTTTGCTGGCGATTGGTTGTGCGGCCGTTGGCCGCACATCATTCCTTGCAGAATACCCGAATGTGCCATTCGGGTGCCAGTGCGGTGCAAAATGACGCCTTAGAACGAAAGTTGACGCGACAACCGAAATCTGTGATTTCGGTATCTGTCAAGGACGGAATTTTTGGCAAGCCATGACAACGGAAGTTTTCCTGCATAAGCAGGAAACTGGGCGGCAACTTACGCGGTGAACCTCGACAAAGTGCCATTGGTACTTTGCCGATACAAAAAATGGGCCGTTACCTGCGTAACGGCCCATTTTGATGAGATGCGGGTTTTCGTATTACATTACATATCGTTGAGCTTTTTGTAATACTCGATCTTGTTGGCGGCTTCCTTCTCGGCCCGCTCGAAGAGCTGTTCGGCTTGCTCGGGGAACATCTTCTTCAGGGAAGTGTAGCGCACTTCGCCGAGCAGGAACTCGGAGTACGGCACCTTGGGATCCTTGCTGTCCAGCGTGAACGGGTTCTTGCCCTGATCGGCCAGTTCCGGGTTATACCTGTACAGCGGCCAGTAACCGGATTCCACCGCCTTCTTGGCCTCGGCCTGGGACCTGCCCATGTTGATGCCGTGGTTGATGCAGGGGGCGTAAGCGATGATAAGCGAGGGGCCCTTGTAGGCTTCCGCTTCGGCTACGGCCTTCATCAGCTGCGCGGGGTTGGCACCCATGGAGACTTTGGCGACGTATACATAGCCATAGCTCATCGCCATCATGCCCAGATCCTTCTTGGTGGTGCGCTTGCCGGCGGCAGCGAACTTTGCCACGGAGCCGGTTGGCGTGGCCTTGGAGGACTGGCCGCCCGTATTGGAGTACACCTCGGTATCCATTACCAGTACGTTCACGTCCTCACCCATCGCGAGCACATGATCCAATCCGCCGTAGCCGATGTCATACGCCCAGCCGTCACCGCCGAATATCCAGATGGATTTCTTGACCAACAGGTCGGCCATTTCCGCAATCTGCTTCTTAATGGCGGCCGCTTCGGCGCTGCATTCCTGCCCGGCGGGCTTAAATACCAGTTCCTTTACGCCCTCGGCGGCAAGCCTGCTGCCTTCGGCGTCATCCATATTGTCCAGCCAATTTTGCAGGATATCCGCAGTGCCTTCCTTGCAGGTGAGACCCTTGAGCTCCTCGACAAGCTTTGCAAGCTTCGCGCGGCGATGCTTGACAGCGAGATTGATGCCGAAGCCGAACTCCGCGTTATCCTCAAAGAGCGAGTTGGCCCATGCGGGACCCTGGCCCTTGGAGTTTACGGTGTACGGGCAGGTGGGGGCGCTGCCGCCGTAGATGGAGGAGCAGCCCGTAGCGTTGGCGACGATCATCCTGTCGCCATACAACTGCGTGACGAGCTTGATGTACGGGGTTTCGCCGCAGCCTGCGCATGCGCCGGAGAACTCGAACAACGGCTGACGGAACTGGCTGTCCTTGAATGTCTTGACAACATCGGGCCTGAACTCGGGCAGTGAGAGCGCATACTCCCAGTTCTTCGCCTCGGTCTCCTGCAGTTCGGCAAGCGGTTCCATGACAAGTGCCTTCTGCTGCGCCCTTCCGGGGCATACATCCGCGCAGTTGCCGCAGCCGGTGCAGTCAAGCGGGGAAATCTGGATCTTAAATTTCATACCGGCCAGCTCTTTGCCCACTGCATTAAGTGTAACAAAGCTTTCCGGCGCACCGGCTAGATCCTCCGGCTTGGCTACAAAGGGACGGATGACCGCGTGCGGGCAGACCAGCGCGCACTGGTTACACTGGATGCAGTTTTCGGGGATCCACTTGGGTACGTCCACCGCGATGCCGCGTTTTTCGTACTTGGTGGTGCCGGTGGGCACGAACCCGTCGGCGGCGAGCTTGGAAACCGGCAGCTTGTCGCCTTCCTGTGCGAGTATGGGCTTGATGAAGCCATGATAGTACTCGTCATCGGTGGTGGCGACAGGCTCCGCGCCCGTGGTGGCGGTGGCCCAGCTTTCGGGGTACTTGATCTCGACGATGGCGTTGACGCCCGCGTCGATGGCGTCATAGTTCTTCTTGACGATCTCGTCGCCCTTCTTGCCGTAGGACTTCTTGGCGGCGGACTTCATGAACTCTATGGCGTCTTCCACGGGGATGACGTTGGCGAGTTTGAAGAACGCGCTCTGCATGATGGTGTTGATACGGCCGCCCATGCCCACCTCGCGCGCGAGCCGGATACCGTCGAGGTTGTAGAAACGTACCTTATTCTTCGCGATTGCCCGCTTCATGGCGGCGGGCAGCTCGTGTTCCATCTCCTCAACCGTCCAGGGGGAGTTGAGCAGGAACACGCCGCCTTCCTTGATGCCTTCGGCCACCGCATAGCGGGTGACGTAGGAAGGATTGTGGCAGGCCACGAAGTCCGCGTGGTTAATGAGGTACGGGCTCTGAATGGGCTTCTTGCCAAAGCGCAGATGGGATACCGTCAAGCCGCCGGACTTTTTGGAGTCGTAGGCGAAGTAGCCCTGCGCGTACAGGTTGGTGTGGTCGCCGATGATCTTGATGGAGTTCTTGTTCGCACCCACGGTGCCGTCGGAACCCAGGCCGTAGAACTTGCAGGCGATGGTGCCGGCGGGCGAGGCGTTGATCTGCTCCGTCACATTGAGGGAGTTGTTGGTCACATCGTCCACGATGCCCACGGTGAAGTGGTTCCTGGGCGCAGCGGCATCGAGGTTGTCGAATACGGCCTTGACCATGGCGGGCGTGAACTCCTTGGAACCTAAGCCGTAGCGGCCGCCGAGCACTTTGACGTCAGAGACGCCGGCTTCGGCGAGGGCGGCGACAACGTCCGTATACAGCGGCTCGCCCATGGAGCCGGGCTCCTTGGTGCGGTCGAGCACGGCGATCTTCTTCGCGCTCTTGGGCAGGGCGGCAAGGAACCTGTCGGCCGCGAAGGGGCGGTACAGGCGCACCTTGAGCACGCCGAGCTTCTCGCCGCGGGCGTTAAGGTAATCGACGGTCTCTTCACAGACATCCCCGCCCGAGCCCATGATGATAATGACCTTTTCGGCGTCGGGCGCGCCGACATAATCGAACAGATGGTAACTGCGGCCGGTCAGCTTGCCGACCTCCTCCATGTATTTTTCAACAATAGCGGGCACGGCCTGGTAATACTTGTTGGAGGCTTCACGGCCCTGGAAGTAGATATCCGGGTTCTGCGCGGTACCCGCCTGATGCGGATGCTCCGGGTTGAGGCTGCGCGCGCGGAACTTGGATACGGCTTCCCAATCCAACAGCTTGCCCATATCGTCGTAGTCGATCGCTTCAATCTTTTGAATTTCATGGGAAGTGCGGAAACCGTCAAAGAAATGCAGGAAGGGCACGCTCGCCTTGATGGCGGAAAGGTGTGCGACCAGCGCCAGATCCATAACCTCCTGTACGGAAGCGGAGGAAAGCATTGCGAAGCCTGTCTGGCGGGCGCCCATCACGTCGCTGTGGTCGCCGAATATGGAGAGGGAGTGGGCGGCAAGCGCACGGGCGGAAACATGGAACACGCCGGGCAGCAGCTCGCCGGAGATCTTGTACATGTTGGGGATCATCAGCAACAGCCCCTGGGAAGCGGTAAACGTGCTGGTAAGAGCACCTGCGGCTAAGGAGCCGTGCACTGCGCCCGCGGCGCCGCCTTCACTCTGCATCTCGGCAACGCGGACCTGCTGCCCGAAGAGGTTGATGCGGCCGTTTGCGGCCCATTCGTCTGCGACTTCCGCCATGTTGGAGGAAGGCGTAATGGGATATATTGCTGCGACATCCGAGAATGCGTATGCAACGTGTGCTGCAGCAGTATTCCCATCGATAGTGATGGTTTTTGGCATAACGTACCTCCTGTGTGCGATAGTATTTTTTCCGCCGTTTTTATTGACAGGGAGAGAACAGGCATAGTGCCAGAAAACGCCGGAGTTTAACCCATATTTATTATAGTTGTGCGCCAAGGGGGTGTCAAGGCAATGGTTGCCAATTACGCCCTGCTTTGCTGACAGAATTCCTTCGAGAAAGTCTTACAAAAAGAGTTTTTCCTTATACCGCGAGAGCACCAGCAGCAGCGGCATGCCCAGGCCGTAACAGGCGATGAGCTGACCGGCCGCGACATAGAGCGCGCACAGCCAAAATGGCCCCAACAGGTACACCTTGGCAAGGAGCCACCCCACGACCAGGGCGTTGACCACCACCGCGGGCGCGGGCGCAAGCCACCGCCCGGCGGGGGAAGGGTACGCCTGGGCAAGCCGCCAGGTTAAAAACGCGGCGAGCAGCGTTGCGGCGCTGCCGAACAGCACATCGTAAATCACGGCGCCCGTAAGAATATTGGCGATCAGGCAGCCGATGAACAGGCCGGGTATCGCCGCCGGGGTGAAATAGGGCAGTATGCTCATGGCTTCGGAAATGCGGCATTGCAGGAGTCCGGAGCTGATGGGCGCGATGGCGAGCGTCAAGAGCGCGTATATGGCTGCGATCAGCGCCCCTTGTACAAGGTGTTTGGTCTTCACGTCTTTTCCTCCAACAGTTTTTCAATTTTCGCGCGGCCCTCGCGCTGTATACACGCCTCGTCGACATGCAGCAAACGGCCGTCCCGTACCGTAATGCGCCCGTTTACGACGGTATAGTCCACCGGCGCGTGGCAGCCCACCGTGCCGAATATGCTCATGGGGTCAAGGTGCGCGCCTAAAAGCTCCGGCCGGTCATACCGTATCAAAAACGCGTCCGCGGCGAAACCGGGGGCAATACACCCCAGTTTTTCGCGGCCTAAAAGTTGCGCGCTGCCGCGCGTCGCGACCTTGAGCAGGTCGTACCCCGTGGGGGCCTGCTGGTGATAAGTCAGCCTGTGCAGCAGATATGCGGTGCGGATCTCCTCCAGCAGGTTGGAGCCGTCGTTGCTGGCGCTGCCGTCTACGGCAAGCCCGAGCGGGATTTTAAGGCGCAGCATATCCGGCACGCGACACACGCCGGAAGAAAGCTTCATATTCGAGCAGGGGCAGTGCGCCACGCCCGTTTGCGTGGCGGCCATGCGGGCCAATTCACCGTCGTTGAAATAGATGCCATGTGCATACCATACGTCGCTGCCCGTCCAGCCTAAGGATTCCATATAGTCGTACGGGCGCATGCCCGTGGTCTGCAGCGTGAATTGCTCCTCATCCCTGGTCTCACACAGGTGCGTGTGCAGCCGCACGCCGTATACGCGCGCGAGCGCCGCGCTTTCGCGCAGCAGGTCCGCCGTTACCGAAAAAGGCGAACAGGGCGCGAGCGCCACCTGATGCATGGCGTAGGGGCCGGAATCGTGATAAGTTTCGATAAGCCTGCGGCTATCGCGCAGTATGGTATCCACATCCTGCACCACGGAATCGGGCGGCAGCCCGCCGTCCTTTTTGGAAAGGCTCATGCTGCCGCGCGTGGCGTGCATGCGGATTTTAAGCTCGTCCGCCGCGGAAAACTGCGCGTCGATAAGCGCGCCGGAAGTCTCCTTGGGGAACACATAATGGTGGTCCATGCAGGTGGTGCAGCCGTAGCGCATCAGTTCGCCCATACCGGCGAGGGAGCTTAGCCGCACAACGTCTTCGTCGATATATTTCCAGATCTCATAGAGCGTTTTGAGCCAGTCGAACAGCTCCATATTCTGCACCTGCGGCAGGTTGCGCGTGAAGTACTGGTACAGATGATGGTGCGTGTTGATAAGGCCCGGATACATCCACATTTTTGAAGCGTCGATCACTTCGTCCGCTTCGTGCGGCGTATTGGAAATATCCAATATCACGCCGCCTTCACAATAGACACTCACATGCCGCAGTACACGGTCGGCAGCGTCGCAGGTCACGAGGGTATCGATATTTTTTATCAAAAGCGAGGGCATACGTTTTCCTCCGGTTTTTGCTATGGCCAGTATACCATATCCGGCGCGCCGCACAAAAATTTTTATAACGGCTTGACAACGGCAGGCGGCATGCATATACTTCTGTTAGACATTTAGACAAACGTCTAAATAATAGCTTGCAGGGAGGCGATCGTATTGGGCGATACATGGAACGCGCTGGCGGACCCTACGCGCAGGCAGATACTGAACATGCTGCGCGAGGGGGATAAAAACGCGGGCGAAATCGCCGCGGCGTTTTCCATCAGCAAGCCCTCCATCAGCCACCATTTGAACATATTGCGGGAAGCGGGCATGATCGATGCGGAAAAGAGGGGACAGAACATCAACTATTCGCTCAATACCAGCGTCCTGCAGGATATGATGCAAGTATTCGCGGCGCTTCTTGAGAAAGGGGAGTAGACATGAAAAACAAAGCGTTAATAGTGCTGACAATCGTACATGCGGTTCTGATTACGATCGCCATCGCACTGATCAAGCAGGATATCGTACCCATCCATTGGGGCATTACAGGCGAGGCGGACAATTACGGCAGCAAATGGATCATGTTGCTGTTTGCTTTAATCCCGCTTGCGATGCAGCTTACGGAGCGCGGCTATCACCGGCGCGCGCAAGGCAACCCGAACATGGCGCGCAACAAGCGGCTGGAAAAAAACACAATCGCCGCGACCACATTGCTGCTGATCGCCGTAAGCTGGGGCGTGCTTGCCCTGGTGGCCACAGAGACAACCAATATGGGGATGGTGTTCCCCGGCATACTCGTGATGCTCCTTGGCCTGCTGTTGATGTATGTCTCCAACACGCTGTCCACCGCCAAGCAGAATTACTGGTATGGCATCAAACTGCCGTGGACATTCAAAGATGAAACCGTGTGGAAAAAGACGCACCGGTTTGGCGCGTATGCGGGCATGGCCGGCGGCTTTTTTATGTTGCTTGGCGGCGCGCTGGGGCTGATATTCAGCGCGCCGGTCGTTGCCCTTGCCTCCATCGGGTGCGGCATCATCGGCATGGGTGTACTGCCCACCATATATGCTTGGCGCTGCTACCATAAACTGCATCCCAACGGGGAAGAGGCGTAGCAAAAGCGTATCAAAAAAGTGACTGCGTCACTTTTTTGAGTTCCACAGGAACCGCCTACATCTTTACGGATGGCGGCGACGGCCCGCAAGCCTAGTGTCCAAGGCGTCTCCCGCCGAGGACCGGCGGTTCCTGCAAGGAAAGCCTTGCGCCGCAAGGCTTTCCGCCGCCACCGCACATGTCGCTGGCGGCGGTTAAGCCTCCGGGGTCAGCCCCCAACGCGAGGTTAAAACGCCGCTGCGTACCATGCATTCAGGTCAGGCATGTTGAGCGCCGCGTACCACAGTATGAACAGCAGCGTGCATGCGCGCAGCAGCGGCAGTTTGCCGCGGTACAGGCGTATGCCGCACAGCAGCAGTACGGCGGAAAGGTAACAGAGGAACCAGAACGCCTGTACCCGCTTGAATGTCAGCCCGTACGCGCCGATATAGAGCGAGAGCCGCGTAAAGGCGGAGACGAGCACGACGCCTGTGGCCGCAAGCAGCGCCAGCAGGAGGATGTGCAGCAGCCGCTGCTCGCGTACCCTGCACAGGCACAGCGCAAACGCGCCGAGGTTGAGCGCCGCCACCCACATCAGCTGGTTAAAGCCCTCCCGCGCGTATGCGGCGTACGTCAGTCCCTCCGGCAGGCCGTGCCCGCCGAACAGATACACAAATTGGACGGCGGTGAATACGGCGTATACGGCAAGCAGCGCACCCACCACGATATTGGGGGCGGTGGCGGACCATGGCGCGTATGTGCGCGCCTGATACACCCGTGGCTTTGCCCATGCCGCGCCATACAGGAAGCTGTAGAACAGCATGGCGCATAGAAACAGTATGAAGCCGCGGAACAGCAGATCGGGCAACCGCAGCGGCTCAAAAAACGCGCGCGCATACGCGCCCATCACGGCATCCGCCGAGAGCAGCAGCACCAGCACCACGGCGACGGCGGGCAGCGCGAGCAGCAACCCCAGCCATACGCGCCTGCTTTGTTTGTTGGAGGTCGTAAGGCTGCCTAAACTGCGGAAAAAGCGGCCGATATACTGAAACGGCTGTACGAAAAAACCGGTAAAGAACAGCGGTACGTAACCGCTCTCCTGTTCTTTGGGCAGCGGCCTTGTTACGAACTGCGCGTGCAGCATCAGCAGGCAGGGGATGGCGAGCAAATTCAAAAAAAACAGCATTCCGTCGCTGTACCCGCGCGACTGGAAGATCAGCATGGTGCAGAGGAACGCGGCGACCCCCGCAAGCAGGAAGCCAAACGGGCGGGCCTTTGCCTGCCGCAGGCATACGGCGTGGAATACCGCGAGATACGCAAGCCAGAATATCGCATACCATAATCCCAGCCGCGCGGTTTCGCCGTTGGTGGAGAACAGCAGCGCCTGCAACACGAACCCCAGCCCCAGCGCACCCGGCAGCAGCCACCGCTGCGCGTTGGTGACGGGCGCGTCGGCGATGGATGAAACATTCTGATATGAATCCGGCAAAGCCTGCTTTTGCGCGGTATCCTGTGGGCCGCCTTTCTTGCCTGTATCAATGGCTGTCGAAATACTCACGCCGCAATTACAGCAAAATTTATCCTGCGGCCTTTGTTCCGCACCGCACTTTTCACAATACATGGACATTCCTCCGATCTTATCTTAATGCCGAAAAATGTAATCAAACTTCCTCCGCCTCGCCGGATACATATTCCAAGAGATCCCCCGGCTGGCAGTTGAGCGCCTGGCAGGCCGCATCCAGCGTGGAAAACCGGATGGCCTTGCCTTTGTTGTTTTTGAGTATGGAAAGGTTTGCGAGCGTAATGTCCATACGCTCGGCCAGTTCGGTAAGCCCCAGCTTGCGTTTTGCCATCATTACGTCGAGATTCACGCGTATCATGCCGGCCCCCTTTATATCGTCAGCGCGTTTTCTTCGCGGTATTCCACAGCCTTTTTGAATACGCTGCAAAGCACCAGCGAAAACAGCGCGCAGAGCAGTTCCGCCATGGCGATGATGGGCAGCAGCGGCCGGAAATACAGCATGGCCGCGATAAATGTGAGTACTGTCATACCCAGCGCCGTACAGCCCATATTGCGCAGGTGACGCACATTGCGCAGTACGAACGGGTCTTCCCGGAGGCTTTTCATCATGCGGATGAGCGTGAAGAGTATGAACAGCCCGCCCAGCGAGCCGAGCATCCAGCAGGCAAGCGACAAAGCGTATTCTATGCCCGGGTCAAGCTGCAGACCGGGTGTCAGCAGTATCAGCGGCAGGAATTTCGGAAGCAGTACGAGGAACGCAATACCCAGCAAAAAGCAAAGGTACAGCAGTACGAGCGTGACGCGGCTTAACAACGAAGGCTTCATGACGGATCCTCCCCGATGATTTCTTGGGAAAGTATATCGCAGTGTACATCGAAAATCAATATAAATTTATTGATAATCAATAAACAATATGTGAACAGCACAAAACAGGGTATGGCAACACACCCTGTTCTGAAAATCTGCAAATTGCTTCATTTGATAACGGACTAGACTACAAAGGGGATGAACATCTTGGTGTTCTGCTGGTACAGGCGGTAGGCGTCGCCGAATTCCAGGAGCATATCCTGTTCCTCGCGTTTGGCGAGCCGCACATACAGCACTACCATCACCGGGAAGAGCAGGAGAAGGGGCAGCGTCGCCCAGTTTGCGAGCATGCCGAAGGAAAGCAGCAGCAATCCCGTGTACTGCGGGTGGCGGATATAGCGGTAGATGCCCGTCGTCACAAGCGCGCCCTCGCCCGCCTGCTTGGACCAGTAGTTCCGGTGAATTCTGCGCCAGCCGCCGAGTATCAGCAACAATGCGATAACCGAGCAGGCGATGCCGATATACATCCCCCAGTGGCCGATATACTGTACCAGCGTATGGCCCCATAATACGCCTTCGGGCAGCGTGCGCCCCACGATCCAGGAAATCACATACATACTGAACGGGATGCCGTGCATCTCGATGGCGAAGGCAATGATAAAGGCGATGTAGGTACCGGTCGGCTTTTTATCCATCTTGCGGTAAAAGGGGATAAACAGCAGTACCACGATATAGACGGCGGTAAAAAACAGTACGCCCCACCAGTTGTGAAAATGGCTTTCAAGCGCTTCCATAAGTAGTTCCTCCATTTCTTTTCATCGGAACGGAATACGTGCCGTTCCTGATCTTGCTCACAGGATAGCAAGCGAAGTTGAACTGGAGTTTGGAACAACCTTAAATTTTTCTTAACTCAAAAGGAGCTTCGCACGAAGAACGGGGAAGGGAGGCATACTATATGCAAAAAGCCGGATGCGTAGCACATCCGGCTTCATAGAAAACGTGATTGCGCGTTCAATGGGGCACCTTTACTCGTAGCGCGTATCGGTCACCTTTCCTGCGGCGGTATCGAACGTCATGATGCACTTCAGGTTTTTGACGGAGGTCGTAAATGTGAGCTTCAGCACGGTAGGATTGCTCCATTCCATAGACAGGATATCCTTGAGTATGCCGCGTGACTCGGTCAACTCCGCCATGCCCAATGAGTATGCGGTTTCCGTATAATACAGCATGCGTTTCTTACCGTCTAGCCAATAAGAAGCGAAACTGTCGGTATTTCCGTTATATACCCGGTATTCCGGCTCCGCAATCAAACCGTAAGGGTTTTCCAGTAGCTTTGCGACATTGCTCCTGCCCACAAGGGAGGTGTTTGCAAGTATCGTCCACGTATCGGCCTCTTTGACGGGCGTGCCAAACCAATCCGAGAGTAGCAGGCGCGTTTTTCCGCTTACTTGCTGCGTGATCAGGAACGGATAGTATCGGCTGAAAATGGAGGATTTTTCCGGATTTGGATTTAGTGGCTTGCCGTTCTCAAGGTATATGTTTTGCTGCATGGGGTCGTGCAACGTACACTGTTCAAGAAGGAATGCGGGCGTGTTGCTTTTCGTGATGTCTGTAATGATGAACTGTCCCTCAATACCGTACTGGAGCATGCGCAGCCTGGCGGGGGCGCCCTGGTGCACCTTGGTCAGGAAAGTAAGAAGCGCGGCCGAATTGAACACTTTGCCTTTCGCATCGACATAAAACACGCCGTCAGCAAGCGCCTGCTCTTGGGTATATGCCGCCTTTAGGGAGGAAAGCGGCACGTAACCGGCAATCAGCGTGCTGTCGTATCCCGTGGAGGCAACGGTGAAATACGCCGCGAAGGAAGCTTCCGTACCGGTCTTCTCATAACCGATGTTTTTGACGATGCGGTATTCGCCGTCCGCAAGCGGTTTATAGAGGTGGATTTGATCCGCCCGCGTCTGCTTTGCCGCCACGATGTAACCGATGGAAGGCCATCCGATGACCTCGTTCGGGTCGGTGCTTTTGATTTGCTGCGCGTACCAGCGGCCCGCCTGCTTCTTTTCCAGCACATAGGGCGCGCCATAGGAAAGCTGTTTTGATGTCTCGTTCTTAATCACAAGGTAAAGCGACTCTGTGCCTGTTTTGTAGACGGGGTATTCCGTGCTCACCGTGCAGAAATCTTTTACATTCAGCGTCTTGCTCGTATAGCTCGACGGCACCCAGCTTTCCCTGTATTGGGGCTGCGCCGCAAGCGACGGCAGTGCCGGCACAAGGAACAATGCGCAAAGAAGCAGGATAAATGCGCGGCGTATGCGGGGTTTCTTATGCAACATGCCAATTCTCTCCATTCCATGTTTTATATTCGTTTGACGTTTGAGAGCTGCGGTTCGTTGCATATTGCACAATAGAAATTACCACTGCCTTTCTGGCGCTTTTCGCGAACACTTCATTTCAGGTCAAAAGAAGTCTTCGACCACATACAGCAACCCGTTCACGGCATCAAAATACCAGTACATTCTGGAGCTGCCTTCCTTTCTGAACGTATACCTTTTCAATCCGCTGCGGGCTGTGGGGCGGTATTTTTCTTCTACCTTCAATCCGTTGAGAATTTCGGCGACCCGCGCGTTAATAGTTGCATCGTCTAACCACGTTACAATATCGGCAAGCTCCGAAGACTCGGAATACGCAAAAACGTGATATCGTTCGTTGTCTCCGTGAAATCCCAAGTCACTGCTGGCTTCATAAAGCAACTCGTAATCTTCAGGGATCGAGATATCCCAATTATCCTCTATGACCTGTCCATAGCCTTTTGATTGGCAGCCGGTCAGCATCAGCGCGAATAAAAGCAGGGCCGCACGCACGATGCGAAGCTTCATTCTGCAAAACCTCCTGTCGTAAACGGAAACCCGCCCATTGCCCGCTTATTTCAGGATAACATGGAACTGAGCATGCGGACCACATAATTCCAGCAAATTCTGCGTATTTTTTTTACAATAACGCAACGGACGCGCGGTCAGCTGCGTATTAAGAGCATACCACGACTGATTTAAGGAGGTCTTTTATATGAATAAGGGCATACAGGGAGTATTGATTGCGTTGGCGGCGGCTTTCGTACTGATGATGGGCTTTGCCACGGTGCTGCTGGGCAAACAGGCGCTCACACAGGTGCCGTCCGCCGCGCAGCCGGTCACTTTGCCCGTAAACGGAGAAGAAACGGAAGCCCCCATCAACACCATACAGGTAACGGCGCAGGGCACCGTACGTGTCGAACCGGATATCGCGTACATCACGCTGGGCGTACAAAGCCAGGCCAAGACGGCTGAAAGCGCGCAGGCCGCCAACATGGAAAAGATGACGGCGCTGTACCAGGTGCTCGAGCAGATGGGCATTTCGGAAAAGGATTATTATACTTCGCAGTATAGCGTCAACCCGAACTATTCGTATTCCGAGAGCGCGCCGAAAATCACGGGCTACACCACCACCAACATGATTGAGGTAACCCTGCGCGATCTGGATAAGCTCGGCGCGCTTCTGGACGCTGCCGCTAAGGCCGGCATGAACCAGGCGTACAGCCTGCGGTTTGACCTGGAGAACCCGGATGCAGCGGGGCTGGAGGCCCTCAAGACCGCGCTGGGCAATGCCGACGTGAAGGCCAAGCTCATGGCGGAAACCACGGGCGTGCAGATTGTGCGCGTACTGAGCGTAAAGGACACCGTCGTCAGCACGGCTACCCCCTACAGCGATTACCGCTATGCCGCAGCCGAGGCCGCCGCCTATGATAAAGCCGCGTCGGTACCGGTATCTTCGGGCACGATGGAGGTTACCGTGCAGGCCAGCATCACTTATGAGATCAAATAGGCCGCTGGCGGCGCGATAACGGGCTGCCCGCGAGCCCCTGCCAGAATTATCAATAAACCCCGTTTTCGGCAAACGAAAACGGGGTTTTTGCGCATTATTCGCATAAGGTATCTTCAAAATAGTCAAACGTGTCAGAATCACAGGCGGCCTTCATGTGAACGTGATGCAGTGTTCCTTTTTGTTTCACTTAAGGGTTTGCATTTCCGGTTTTGCAGCAAATCCCTATGAACGGATGTTTTTGCACCCGGCCGCATGATCCTATGTTTTTAAAATCAAGCGGCAATTTTTACGATTAATCCAGTCGGTAGAAACATCCATGGCAGAACGGCAGGAATTTGTTTGATCCAGCGAGTTGAGCATTACAAAATCGTGAATGATGCCGTTAAATCGTATTGTTGTGACATCAACATCGGCTTCCCTGAGCTTTCTGGCATACGCCTCCCCTTCATCGCGCAGCACGTCGGCCTCTCCGTTAATGACCATAGCGTCGGGGAGACCCCGCAGCTGTTCTGTCGTTGCGCGTAAAGGCGAAGCCGTAATCTCGTTGCGATCCCTCTCGGAGGTTGTGTATTGATCCCAGAACCACATCATACCGGCCCTGTACAGATAATAGCCCACGGCGAATTGGGCATATGATTCGGTATCAAAACATGCGTTGGTGACAGGATAATAAAGCAGCTGCTTATGAATTTTGGGGCCGTTCCGATATTTCGCCAGAATGGTCATAACGGTGGCCATATTTCCCCCTACGCTGTCGCCGGCAACCGTCAATGTGTTAAAATTCATATCCCAGCCCATTTTCGCGGCTATTGCCGGCAGTGAGCAAAGAATACAATAACACTGTTGGACGGCGGTTGGATATTTTGCTTCCGGCGAAAGGCTGTATTCAGGGAACAGAATCACCGAATTGGTGCGGGCGCTCAATTCCCGGACAAGTTTATCATGGGTATGCAGGTTTCCGAACACCCAGCCGGCGCCATGGATATAAAAAATCACATTGGGGGTACCGACGATATTATTCGCCCTGACGTGATGCAACTTAACCTTACCCCATTTGCCCGTATTCACCGATACGGTCTCGATTGTTGCGGGATATTTGTAAACGGGCATATCCTGCGCGGTATTCAGCATTTCACGACCCTCTTCAGGCGGCAGCTGAAAAACCAGAGGGGGCTTGGAACTGGAGATACACAGCGCTTCGGCCGCTTTTTCCAAGGAAATACGCTTTGCCATATTCTCACTCTCCCAAACAAAATACTCTCTGTTCGAAAGGTATAAATGCCGTTTCAAACAAATAATGGTTATTTCATTTTATGATTGTTTGCCGAAATGGTGTTGCATCGGCATCCGGTTTCAGCCCTTGCATAAAAAAAGGCCGGTCCGGTAGCGAACGGCACCCCTAAAGTAGACAGTGTGATATACTGAAATAATTGAAATAAATTTTTGTCTGACTTTTTGGGGTCAATTCAAACCGACATCGGCCCGTTCTATTTTTCATGATTTGATGGAGGAAACCGTATGCGCGATTGGAAAACGCTGCTCAAAGCAGACCCGACGGATTGGTTGCTGGAAGAGGAAAACCCTTCCGTGCGCTATTTTACATTAAAAGACATTTTGGACAGGCCGGAGGAGGATGCTGCAGTACTCTGTGCCAGGCAGGAGATCATACGAACCGGCATGGCGCGCGATATTCTTGATATACAACAGGCCCCGGCGTATCTTGAAACCTACCCAAGATTCTACACTTACAAATACAAAGGGCTTGTATGGCAATTGCTGTTGCTCGCAGAACTGGGTGCAGTTATCAACCCGCAAATTCAAGAACAGTGCGAGTATATCCTAAGCAATGCACAGGAAACCGAGCACGGCGGTTTTTCGCAGCATACCGCCATAAAGACAGGCGGCGGCAGAATGGGCGAGGTCATTCCCTGCCTGACCGGGAACATGGTCTGGAGTCTGCTGCGTTTCGGCTATTACAACGACCCGCGGCTAAAAAAGGGCATCGATTGGCTCACCCGGTATATGCGCTTCAACGACGGCGTTGAACAAACCCCGCAAGTCCCGCCGTACAACCGGTATGAAATGTGTTGGGGCAAACACACTTGCCATATGGGCGTCGTCAAGGCGCTCAAAGCGTTCAGCGCCATACCGGCGGCGCTAAGAACCCGCGAAGTAACCGATACGATAAACGAAGCCGTCGAATTCGTGCTAATTCACCATATCTATAAACGCAGCCATAATCTGAACCGGGTCTCAAAGCCCGGATGGCTTAAATTTGGCTTCCCGCTGATGTATCAGACCGATGCGCTGGAAATATTGGATATCCTGACGGAGCTAGGCATAGAGGACAGCCGCATGGACGAAGCCGTCCGTCTCGTACTTGAAAAGCAGGACGACACGGGCAGATGGAGGATAGAAAACACCTATAGCAGCGACCGGCTGCTTATCCCGATGGGGCAAAAGGGAGAGCCAAGCAAATGGATCACGCTTAGGGCCATGCGCGTGTTGAAACGTTATCAGTATTCCCCCGGATGATTGTTTGATGTGTACATAGAGGAATATCCTTTGCATAGCGCGCTTTCACGCCCCACTGCCGCCGCCAACGCAAAGGGGAGCCGATTGCACATGCAGCCGACTCCCCGTGTTTGTTTCTTCCCGCTCAATGAACGGCCATATAAAGTTACGTATTATTGCTTATTAAAATATTTGATGTAGCAGCGGCGGGTCTTGTGCTGCTCGGTATCGAAATAACGCCACTGGCTTTGCACATGCGTGTTATACTCAAGCTCCGGTCCTGTCTCGGCGTACCGGACGCCATCCTCGATGGCGAACTTGAGCAGGCGGTTCATGATCACGGCATTGATGCCCGTACCCTGCAGATCCGGCCGAACGGCGATCAGGAACAGATCCAGCGTGTCGTTTTTACCGTTAAGCGCGCGCAGCATGTGATACCATCCAAACGGGAACAACCTGCCGCGGCTCTTTTGCTGTGCGCGGGAAAGCGAAGGCGCCGCCACGCCAAAAGCCACCAGCTCGCCTTTATCGTTGCGCAGCAGCGCCGTGCTTCGTTCATCCACCAGCGGCAAAAACTCGCCGACATATTTTTCAACCTGCCTGGGCGTAAGCGCCACCATGCCGTAAAGCGCGAGGTACGCCTCGTTGTAAAGCTTGAACACATCCTCGATATGCGGCTTTATGGAGTTGCGGTCGGTCAGCGGCACCGGCGTAAGCTTCATGCGGCGGGAGACGGTATTGGCCAGACGGTCCAGCCGTTCGTCGGGCTTTTCGGGCAGCGTGATGCGGTACTCGATCCAATCCACATCCTTGCCGTACCCCATACGTTCCATTTGCTGCATATAATAGGGGTGGTTGTAATAAACGAAGAACTGGCTTAAGCAGTCAAACCCTTTGATGAGCAAGCCCTCGCGATCCATATCCGAAAAGCCCAGCGGCCCGTGGACGGCGGTGCAGCCTTTCTCTTTTGCCCAGCTCTCTACAGCGGCAAACAGCGCGTCCACCACTTCGTCGTCGTCGATATAATCCGCATGGGAAAAGCGCATTTGGTTCAGATTATACTTTTGATTGGCGTGCGTGTTGTAGACCGCGGCGATACGGCCTACGATCTTTCCGTCACGGTAAGCCAGGAAACATTTTGCGTCACAATACTCGAAGGCGGGATTCTTCTCCCTGTCGAAATCGTTGACCTGGCTGCTGAACATATCCGGCACATAATACGGGCTGCCCTTATACAAATCATTGGCAAAATTAATGAACTTTTTGATGTCCCTGCGTTCTGATATTTCCTGTACAATAACCATGATATCCCCCCTCCAGATGCATGAAAACACATGCGTATACAACGCGGAACCCTCGATTATTATAGCAGATGCGCATGGCCTCGGCAAGGAAAGCTGCGAGATTTTAAGAGAATTCGCGCGAAAACCGGAGATAGGACGACGCAAATACAATATAAGGGGTATGAGCAGCCACTCATACCCCTTATGCAGAATTTTGCATGTTATAATGCGTTTTACATACGCACGGATCACATATTGGGTTATTTCAACAACAGAACCGGCCGCGTTTTAGCAACCACACTTTACAATAGCAATAACAGCACGATCAATATGCCTGCGGCAACGGCGCTTACAGCCAATTCTTTGAGTCCTGCTTCGCGGGGCCTGCACTTAAAATAGCGCGCGGGGATTCGTTCAAACGGGTCGTCAAACCCCTTCTTACGGTGCTCTTCCATTAAATTGTCGTATGCGCCGGGGTTGCGGATGCAACAGCCCATTCCAAATCACCTCCTCAATCGTCTATGGTTCATGTATAACCGATTAGACCTGCCTGAAACATCAGCCGACGGGCTCGTCAAGCTCGGGTATGGCATCCTCCGGCAAAGGCGTCTGTGTGACTTCCGGCCGCGCCGCTCCGTCCAACGCGCCATAGCTTTGCAGCTGTGCGAGAATGGTATCGCACAGCTGCGCGAGCGGCGCGGTATACGTATCCAGCAATGCCTTGTCCTCGGCTTCAACAGCGTCTTCCAGCTGGCTCTTGGCGGATTTGAGCTGGCTTCGTGTGCCGTCCGCAAGCCATGCGTCGAAATTGCCGAGTATATAGTTCGCATTTTCGATCGCCGCGTTGGCAGCCGCAAGCTCGGCGGCGATCAGAGCGCGGTTGGCTTGGATCTGCGCTCTGACGTTGGAGGCGTTGACGTCGGAATCCAACGAGACGGATATGCCGAATATCTCCTTGATCATCGTTTCCAGCTTGCCGGTGTGCAACCCCCAGTAGCTGATGCCGTACATATTGAGGAACTCGCCGTCGACGGTATGCCGGCCAAGCTGCGTTGTATCCATCTGCATCGCGAGCAGCGCGAGCGACGAAATTTGCTTGAAGCTGAGGTTGGTTTGGATATTCTGCTCCACCGCCTGATAAATTTCAGGCAGGTGGACGATCTGCCCGGTGCTCTTGAGCTGGGAGAATATTGCAAACAGTATGCGCTGTTGGCGGTCCACGCGTGCGATGTCCGAAGAGCCCTTGCGCTGCCGCGAATAGTCGAGCACCGCCTGCCCATCCATATGCTGCATGCCGGGCAAGAGCTTGCGGCCGTTCATATTGACCTCGATATCCACATCGTAATCCACGCCGCCCATGGCGTCGACCACCTGTTTGACGACATTCATATTAAAGCCCACGTAATACTGTATGGGAATCCCGCCTAGCAAATAGCTGACCGTACCCATGGCATACTCAAATCCGTTTTTCTGCGCGCCGCCGCCGGTGGGAAAAGCGCTGTTGATCTTGCCGTACTGCGCGCCGTTCTCGGCGGAGCGCACCTTGCCGCTGCCGTTGCAGATTTTGACATAGCTGTCGCGCGGTATGGAGATCATGTCCACTTTGCTGGTATCGAAATCGATAGAGACAAGAATCATGGTATCCGTGCGGAAAGAACCCCAGTTCGCGCGTTCCGTGCTCTCGTCAATGCCCAGCATGAGTATGTTGACCCGGTTCTTCATGAACTCTAGGTCCGCCTGACTCAAAAGCTGCTCGGACGGGTCGGGCGTGGGTGTGGGGGTGGGGATACCGGGCGTGGCGTCTGCGGGCGTTGCGGAAGGGGCGGGCGTTGCCGTTTCCTCCTGGAAAAGCGACTGCGGGTGACTGATATCATAATAGAATTTCGCCAACGAAACGCCGCCGACTACTAATAACGCTAGCAGCACCCAAAGTATGACGCGGCCTGTCCTGCCCATCTTTTTTTTGCGCCGTTTGCCTGCACGCGGCATTTTTCCCTCATCTTGCGCCTGTTCGCGCGCAAGATGGCGTTGCACGGCCGCATCCGCCGCCTGTTTCGCAGCCTCGGAGGGCTGTACAAAATCCTGTGCAGTCCCATACTGCTCATCTATTTGCGGCGCCGCAGGCACGTCCTTCCCAACGCGCCGGATCTTGCGGGAATCCTGATCGTTCTGCATACTTCTCTCCTTGGGCAATCCCTTCGACAAAAAATATTCAACGCCTCATTATAACGCAATGTGAATGAAGACGCATATTCCTATCTATGAACAAACCATAAATTCTATGAATAAACCATACATACCATACGGTTCACGTAAGCATGAGCCCCGGGTTATAAAACAATGCATTGCCCAAATAAATCATATCGATGCTCTTATTGATCCGCTGTCCATCCTCCAGCATCCATACCCGCTCTATGCCGGGGATGCCCGCAAGCGTGTTCACCACCGCGAACACGACCATCTGCGCGCGCGTATTGCGCGGCAGATGCGAAACGCCGCTGTCCACAAACGCAGCAAGCTTTTCATAAAAGCCGGGTTTCCAGTTCACAACGGCCGTATTACCTTGCACGGATACGCTGAGCGCATCCTCCGGCGCAAACAGCGCCAGCGGCACGCCAGGGTCGGCAGGGCCTGTAAAGAGCGCGCGCAGGCGGGCGAGCGGATCATATACCGCATGCTGCGGCATGCAGCGAAGCACCGGGTAAAGGCCGAGACCATCCTGATCTGGAAACGCCAGCGTGGCCGTATGCCCCAGCATCCCTTTAAAGTCTGTGCGCGTAAAGCCCGTGTGCGGCGAAATATCAAGCCCCAATACGTCCGCGACATCCACCAATTCGTCATCGAGATAAATACGCACGCCTTCCACCTTCGGCCAAAAGCCCGTTACCGTGTATACGATAGAGGCATATACCATCATTTCATCAAAATTTTCCGACGGCCTGGAAAAATACAGTTCCACGATACCGGGTTCATCCGCTGCAGGGGGCGCCACAGTCTCTTCCTCCGCCCCCTGCGGCAGGAAAACGCCATCCTGCACAAACACGCATTTGTTCAGACGCATGTCGATAGGCAATATGGGTTCGCGGCCATTGCTTTCCACCGGACCTTTGGCAAGCTCACCCAGCAATGTCGTGATAACGAGGCTTGCATCCACCTTCCGGCTATAGGGCAGTGTGCGCACATCACAAAGGAGAAATTCGCCCTTGGCGTCAGAAAAATACAGAGGCACATTCCAGCTGTCAAACGTGCCCGCTTCCCCTTCCGCCTGTTCTATAGAGACGGATTCCTGCTTGATGTCGGCAAGATATACGTCGAGTGCCACATCCACCGGCTGCAGTACGCCCAATGGTCGGCCGTTGTAGCCGGGCTGCATGCCGTTGATATAGATATCCGAATACAGGATCCCCTCGCTGGCCCGCACCGTCGCGGCGATAGCCGCGCGCGCGATCAGCAGCTCCTGCGTATTCTCCGGCGCGCTGCCGGTAAAATAGACATGGCACACATCGCCGGAAAGCTCCACATCCTTAAGCGAAAGCCCGGAAGGAACCACCGCGGCGAGCGAGGGACTGTTCGGGCCGTCGCACAAAGCGCTTAGCGCGGCTTGTGCGCGGCTTGTGCCTGCCGGCCACACCACTTCGCGCTGCTCGGCGCTTAGCGTACGCCCGTCGGAGGAGCGGAAATACAGCTCCACCATTAGCGGCACATCCTGCTTTGTTTCTACAGGCGGCGGCGTCGCAGTACTTTCCGCAAGCGCGGGCGGGTACTCCGCCTGCACCGCGCAGCCGGAAAGCAACAGCGCGCACAAGCCCGCCGCGAGTATACGTATGCCGTTGAATCTCTGTTTTGTCATACCCGTTTCCATTCCTATTGCCCCGCCTGCAATATGCTCAGCAGCGAGTAATACCCAACCTTGTACAACTCGCCTTCCGGAATCAACTGCAGCACCGCGTTATTTGCCGTATGCGGCATGCCGGTTCCGCGCGAGGTCCAGGTCAGATCGACGGTGGCTTCCCCGTTGATCTGACCGGGAGAAATATTGGCGCTGTGTACGGTATAGGCGTTCATTGTGCCAAGCGACAGCATCTCTGTTTCAAACGCCGCGAAATCCGGCTTTTGCATGCCGCCTGTTTCGCTTTCCGCAAAAAGCGTATACGCCTGCGCGAGTTCCCCCTTCACCAGATGGCTGAGTACGATTTCCACGAGCATCTTGGGGGTGACGACCACGGAGTTTTCCATACCCATAGGCTCCAGCCACTGCGAGGAGGTGTACTCGGAAGTAAACCCCAGCAAAAAGGGAGATACGCGGGTGCCTTCCCCCGTACCGTCCGTATCCACCATGATCTGTACGCGGCTGGTACCTCCCAGCGCGCACAGGGAATTGACGACGGCATATACGGCCAGGCGGTTGGATAACTCCAATTCCTGGCGTGTGGCCGACGTATCTTTGGCATAAAGCAATTCCGAACTGAGCGTAACATACAGTATGCCGCCCTCCCGGCTGACGTCCACCATTCGTGTGCCTTCGGGAAGCACGGCTTCCAGGTCTCCGTAAAGGGCGGCGGGCCCGGCGATAAGCTGGCGCACAACGGCCGTCTCCACGTACTCGTTCGCGCGCACGGTCACGGTACGCTGCACCGGCACCAGGGCGGGCTCGTCCGTCAGGCGGAAATACAGCGTAACATCCACGTCACGCCCTACGCCGGCCGCGGGGTCGATACCGGGCAGGGGATCCCGTATTACGTCCTCGTTGATTGTATTCTGCATACAGCCGCCAAGCAGCAGCAGCAATATCAGCACAGAGCAGAAGAGCATCCGGCGTTTCATACGTTTCCTTCGCCTCCTTCAGGCTGAGGGGAATGCAGCGGCAGCCGTACCGTAAATGTCGATCCGCGGCCTAATACACTTTCCACCTCAATGAAGCCGCCGTGCATGGCGACGATGCGTTCCACAATGGAGAGCCCCAGCCCCGTGCCGCCGGTGTCGCGGCTTCTTGCCTTATCCACACGGTAGAAACGTTCAAACAGGCGGGGAATGGCTTCCTTGGGAATGCCTATGCCGGTATCGTGCACGATGAGTGCGGCGTAGGCGCCGTCCGGCTTGAGCGTGACCGCCACGCTGCCCTTATCGGTGTACTTGAGCGCGTTGTCAATCAGGTTGGTGACCACCTGCTCGATGCGGGATTCGTCGGCTTCTATTTTTACGGGGAGCAGCTTTCGCTCAAGACGTATGCCCTTGCTCTTGGCAAGCGGCATCAGCCGGCGGATGACGCGCTGTACCAGCGCCTCCAGATCCACGGCGGCCATGTTGAGCGCGCGGTCGGCGTTCTCCTCCTGCACAAGACGCAGCAGATCGTTGATGATATGTGTCAGACGGTCGACCTCATGGTTGATATCCCCGAAAAACTCCCGCATCATTTTGGGGTCCGGCTGATCCTGATACAGCATGGATTCCGAGAGTATCTTCATCGTGGAAAGCGGCGTCTTTAGCTCATGCGAGGCGTTGGATACGAATTCGTTGCGCAGACGGTCATGGTTTTCCAGCTTTTCGCTCATGATATTGAAGGCCTCGGAGAGTGCCGCAAGCTCATCCTTGCCGCGCACGGGCACACGCTCGCTGTACCCTTGCGCGCCCACGCGGCGTATGGCGTTGGTGAGTGTGAGTATGGGTCGGGTAAGCCAGCCGGATACCGTCAGGCTGACGATCCCCACCGCAATGGCAAACGCCACGAATACAAGGCCGATCTGCTGTGTGACGCGGTTGACGCTGTCCACCGCGTCCTGTATGCTGTCCGCATACAGCAGCACGCCAAGCATCTCCCCGTCGGCCGTTACGGCGGCGGTGTAATACACCACCCAATCCGTCGAAGAGATGAATGTGAAGGCGTCGTTCAGTTCATTGACATTGGTCAGCTTGTGAAAGCCGTAGGAAGACTCGGCGTCGGTAAGCAAAACATCGCGCACCTCGCGATAGGGCAGGCGGTAGCCGTTGTACTGCGAGGCGGTATCCATCTGCACCACGGCGTCGCAATCGAGCAGCAGCACGCGCCCGTCGGTTTTTTGCGCCCAGTTGGAAGCAAGCCTATACAGCGAGAGCGCGTCCTGCCTGGCAAACAAAGGCGAAATTTCAAGAGCCAAACGCTCCGTCTCGTTCTGCTGCTCCTGTGTGCGCTGGGATACCAGAAACGACTCGACGATGCCCGAAACGATGCCGCTGACCGCCACAAATGTCAGCGTCATCATCACGAGATAGATCGCGACCATCCGAAAGCGGATGGACCCCAAAAATCTACGCATGCCCAAAGTAGTAGCCGACCCCCCATTTTGTCATAATATACTGGGGCTTGGCGGGATCCGGCTCAATCTTCTCGCGCAGGCGGCGGATATGCACATCCACCGTGCGGAAATCGCCGATGTAGTCGTATCCCCAGATGGTTTCCAGCAGTTCCTCGCGGCTGTATACGCGGCCGGGGGTGGACATGAACAGCTGCAGCAGATCGAATTCCTTCACTGTCAGGTTGACGGGCCTGCCGTCCGCCTCGACGGAGCGGGTGGCGGCGTCTAAGAAAAGCCCGCCGCCGGAAAGCTGCGGCTTCTGCGGCTCGCGCCGCCCGGCAGCACGGCGCAGTATGGTCTTGATGCGTGCCTTGACCTCAAGTATATTGAAGGGCTTAGTCATATAATCGTCCGCCCCGTACTCAAGGCCGAGTATCTTATCCATGTCCTCTCCCTTGGCGGTGAGCATGATGATGGGAACATCGGAGGTTTCGCGCACGCGCTGACACACCTCAATGCCGGAGAGCTTGGGCAGCATGACGTCGAGCAGCACAAGATCGTAGGGGTTGCTGAGTATCTTGTCCAGCGCTTCCTCACCGTCGGCCGACTGGTCGATCTCGTACCCTTCCTGCTGCAGGGAAAACCGAAGGCCTTTTAATATCAAAGGCTCGTCGTCCACCAACAATATCCGTGTCGCCATATTTTAAATCGCACCTCCACCCGAATGCAATATCCACCCGGACAGGACATCCGGGCAGTCCAATAAAAAACGATGCGCATACCGCTTTAAAGTATTGAAAGCAAAACCGGCATGTCCGCTTTCTTAAACAAACACCGTTTTGCGGTATACTGTCCGCATGCAATTGCCTGTATCCGGTGCATACCGTTCTATTCAGTATACCACATCCAAGCAATTTTGCACGCCATAATCCTGCGGAAAATAGGGATGAAACGTGAAAATACGGAGATTTCACTATACAAGCAGGGTGATCGTTTGTTATACTTATATGTGATTTTGGGTGTGCCTGCGCGTGCGGCGTTTCGCGCGGCATAGAAAGTGAAAAAGGACTGAATGCTTTGAAAAGATTCGTTTGCGCGTTTCTGGCGCTGCTCATTCTGTTCAGCGTGACTCCCACAGCGCTGGCCGTTTTTGACCCGGAGGGGAGCATCAGTACGAAGTACGTACTGTTGGCCGAGGCTGCAACCGGCACCGCCCTGTTTGAAAAAGCCGCCGACGAGCGCGCATATCCCGCAAGCACCACAAAAATAATGACCTGCATCCTGGCGCTCGAAAACGGCAATCTGGATGAGGAGATCACCGTTGGCGAGGAAGTAAAACGCGGATTTTATTCGCAAAGCTCCCTGATGGGCCTGGTTCCCGGCGAAACGCTCACGCTGCGCGATCTTGTTTACGGCCTCATGCTGGTTTCCGGCAACGATGCCGCCGCCGCCATTGCCGTACACCTGGGCGGCTCCATAGAAGGCTTTGCCGATATGATGAACGCAAAGGCCGTGTCTCTGGGCATGACGAACACGCATTATGTCAACCCCCACGGCGTGCATGAAGACGAGCATTACACGACTGCGCGCGATATGGCAAAGCTCGCCGCCTATGCGATACAGAACCAGGATTTCCGGGCCATCGTCAGCCGCGGAACGTTCGATGTCAAGCCTACCAACAAGGACAGCGACGGCTATCATTTGGAAAACAGCAACAAGCTGGTGCATACCAAGGCGGACGCGAACAGCATGGAATACCGCTATGCCATCGGCATCAAAACGGGGGATACCAACCGCGCCGGCCGCTGCCTGGTGGCCGCCGCCGAAAAGAACGGCATTACGCTGGTCTCCGTGCAGTTTGGCGATGAGGGGGCGGATTACCGCTTTACGCTCGCGGCGGAATTGTTCGATTGGGGGTTTGCCAATTTCTCGACCATTGACGCCTCCACGCTCGATTTGCCCAAAACTGTGGAAGTGCCTGTCAAAAACTGCAGCTTCGACGATGAAACGGGCGGCCTGCTCACGCTGAATGTGGATCTTGCCGGCAAGCAGATCTCGCGTACGACCGGGGAACTCGAGCTAATCAAGAATAATGTAAAAGCCATTACGACCTCCGTCGCGACAATCGGCGAACTGACTGCGCCTGTAAAGGCAGGCGATCTGTTAGCTACGGTTTCCTACCAGTACGAAGGGAAGACACTCTTTACCGCGGACGCTTACGCCAGCCGGGATGTGCTGGCCATGGGCGGCGGCGTGGTGGAAACGCCGGGCATACCGCTCATTGACGAACCCACCGCGCGCACCGGCAGCGCCGGACCATGGCTGTTTATTATACTCGCAGCGGTGGTAATACTGTTTATCGTGGTGGCAATTGCGTTTGTACGCAGCCGCAGTCGCTTACGGCGCAGACGCAGCCGCCGTACCACCTATGCCTACCGCGGCAGGCGGTGATATTTCGCGCCTGCGCGTTGATTTGGGTAAGGAGGCGTCCATGCAAAAGGGCGTGAAGGTGATCGCGCAAAACCGGAAAGCGCGGCATGAATTCTTTATAGAGGATACCTATGAATGCGGCCTCGTGCTCTTTGGCACCGAGGTCAAATCCATACGTGCGGGCAAGGTGAACCTCAAGGACAGCTATTGCATGGTTAAAAACGGCGAGATATTCGTGCATGGCATGCATGTAAGCCCCTATGAGCAGGGGAACATTTTTAATAAGGATCCTTTCCGGGACCGCAAGCTGCTGCTGCACCGCCGCGAGATCGATAAGCTGCAGGGTATGCAGCAGGCGCAGGGGATGAGCCTGATCCCGCTGCAGCTCTATCTGAAGGAAGGCAAAGTAAAACTGGAGCTGGCCGTCGCAAAAGGCAAAAAGCTTTATGACAAGCGCCACGATATCGCTGACCGCGACAGCAAGCGCGAGATGGAACGCAGCTTCAAAGAAATGCGCGACCGCTCGTGACCACTGATCGGCATCCGCACGCCCCTGCGCTTTTTGCGCGAAGGTACGCGCGGTATGAATATTTGAGTGTATTTTAGGAGGAAACGTATGAAGACACTGCCCTTTGACAAGGCACAGATGCAAGCTATCGTGAGCCAATATCCCACGCCGTTCCACATTTATGATGAAGCGGCGATACTGAAGAATTTGAAACGCCTGCAGGACGCTTTCTCCTGGAACCCCGGCTTCCGCGAATATTACGCGGTCAAGGCGGAGCCTAACCCGGCAATACTCAAGCTGCTCTATGAGGCCGGCTGCGGCATGGATTGTTCTTCGCTCACGGAGCTGATGCTGTGCGAGGCGCTCAATATCCGCGGCGAGAGCATTATGTTCTCTTCCAATGATACGCCGCCGGAAGAATTCGAGCTTGCCCGCAAGCTCTACGCCATCATCAACCTGGATGATATTACGCATATTGATTTCCTGCGTGACCACGGCGGCGTGCCAGAGACAATCTGCTGCCGCTACAACCCCGGCGGGGAGTTCCGTCTGGGCAACACCATTATGGGCAACCCCGGCGATGCGAAATACGGTTTTACCCGCGAACAGCTTACGGAAGGCTTCCGCAGGCTCCAGTCGCTTGGCGTCAAACGCTTCGGCCTGCACGCCTTCCTGGCGAGCAACACCACCGACCCGAATTACTATCCGGCGCTCGCGCGCACGCTGTTCGAGACTGCCGTGGAACTGAACAAAGAAACAGGCGCACAGATCGCATTCATCAACCTTTCTGGCGGCATCGGTATTCCATACCTGCCGGAGGCGGCGCCTGCGGATATCGAATGGATCGGCCGTGAGGTGGAGCGCGCGTATCGCGAGGTCATAGAGCCTGCCAACATGCAGGTGTCGCTCTTTATGGAGCTTGGGCGTTATATCACCGGCCCTTATGGGTATTTGGTGACTACCGCCATCCACCGCAAGGATACGCATAAGAACTATATAGGCCTCGACGCCTGCGCCGCCAACCTGATGCGCCCCGCCATGTATGGCGCGTACCATCACATTACCGTGATGGGCAAGGAGAATGCGCCCGCCGACCATGTGTACGACGTCACTGGCTCGCTTTGTGAAAACAACGATAAATTCGCTGTGGACAGGCAGTTGCCCAGAATCGACATCGGCGACCTGGTGGTGTTGCACGATACCGGCGCGCATGGCTTTTCCATGGGCTACAACTACAACGGCAAGCTGCGTTCGGCCGAGGTGTTGTTAAAGCAGGACGGTTCCACGCAGCTCATCCGCCGCGCGGAAACGCCTAAGGATTATTTTGCCACGCTTGACATCCTGCATCTATTTGACTGAAAAGCGAAAATAGCGTATACTATATGAAGCGGGGCATGTACCCGCTTCAACTTATTGTTAGCGCTGATAAAGTCTGCAGGATTTTGTCGGCGGCTAATCCATGGGGGCGAAACTGGTTTCGACGGGGATCGCGGAAGTGGGATAAGCGAGCCGCAGGTCCGGACTGCGTAATAACTGGAACCTAAACAATAACAGAGAACAATAATTTTGTTCCCGTCGCTGCGTAAGCAGTGACCGTTCGGCTCCGGAGGCCCACGGCCGGTACCCGGGCGTCATCATCGTGGGGAACCAGCTTGCCTAAGCTTTGCGGCAGGTGGGATTTATGAAGCTACTGAAGCGCTGACCCTGTTGGCGGGGGCTTCGCAGAGGGAATGTGAAAACACCAAATACGCTCGTAGAAAGTCCTGTGGACGGGTTTTCGGACGGGAGTTCGACTCTCCCCGCCTCCACCACGTCGGAGCAAAGTTCGCTTTGCTCCGTTTTTGTTTGCACAAAAACATCCGCCCGCTCCCTTGCTCCTCCTTTTCCGAAAAAGTCCCGCTCGCATCAGCTAAGCCCTTGCAAGCGCGGGCTTTTAACGCTGATTTGCTCGCTACCAACTTTTTCGGGCGCCTCCAAGCAGCATCTTTTTTCATCTAATTTCTCACAATTTATCCGCGGTCGTCCTGCAATCCGGTGTCGCGCGGTTTAAGCGATAAAAACCATTCCTTCGGCATTTGGTTATCACCCAGCGGCTCAATAGCCGGACAAAGAAAAAAGCCCGCCCCGGGATCGCCGGATAGCGGGTTCTTTGTTAATTTTTACTCTATTCTATGAACCGGCAATCAACATTTCAGGAACAGCATTGACTTAGAAAATTTTTCATGCTACATTGACTATCCGCAATGAGAACAGTATAATATGTTATACAAAACATATAAAACCGACAAAGCGTACAAAGTATACATAACGTACGATGGAGGCAGGCTATGAATAAACCAAAAGGCAAATACGCCTGGACGGCGAAGGTCGGGGAAAAGGGGCAGATAGTCATTCCCAAGGAGGCGCGGAAGGTCTTCAATATTCAGCCGGGGGATACGCTGCTTCTGCTCGGCGATGAAGCGCAGGGGATCGCGATTGTAAAGAATGATCATTTTATGCATTTTGCCGAGGCGATCCTCAAAGCGCAAAACCCGAAAGAGGAACAGGAATGAATGCAATAGAGATCATTGGACTGACAAAAAGATTTAAAGAACGTACGGCGGTGGATAAGCTTGACCTGTCTGTCGGTCAGGGCGAAATGTTTGCGCTGCTCGGCCAAAACGGGGCGGGGAAGACGACGGCCATCAAAATGCTGTCCGGATTGCTGAGGCCTACCAGCGGGGACGCGCTGCTGTTGGGCAACAGCATTGTGAAAGACTCAGCCGCCGTAAAACGGATCATCAACGTCTCTCCGCAGGAAACGGCCGTTGCGCCCAAGCTTTCCATCAAAGAAAATCTGGAGCTGATTGCAAGAGTGTATGGATTCCATAAGCGGGAGGCAGCCGCAAAAGCGGAGGAAATGCTCGCCGCCTTTTCGCTGGCCGATCGCGCAAAGGACAAAGCCAGATCCATATCGGGCGGCATGCAGCGCCGGCTGAGCATTGCGATGGCGCTCATTTCCGATCCGGATATTCTGTTCCTTGACGAGCCGACCGTCGGGCTGGATGTCCGTGCGCGCAGGGATTTGTGGAATTTGATCGGCAAGTTGAAAGGCAAAATCACCATGGTTTTGACCACTCACTATCTTGAAGAAGCCCAAGCCCTTTCGGACAGGATCGGCATTATGAACCGGGGGAAAATGCAGAGTATCGGTACGGTTGAACAAATCATAAGCGCAACAGGAAAGGCAACGTTGGAAGAGGCGTTTCTCCTGCTGACGGATGAGGAGGCGGAGAAATGAGACTGTTTGCTTTTTCCGAACGCAATCGCAAGGAAATTTTAAGGGATCCTCTGAGCATGGTTTTCGGCATCGGCTTCCCTGTCGTTTTGATACTGTTGATTTCCTTCATGAAACAAAATATCAAAGATATGCCTGTTGGCGTGTTCGGAATCGAAAACTTTGCGCCGGGCATGGCTGTTTTCGGGCTGTCGTTTATTGCCCTGTTCCTGGGGATGCTCATTGCAAACGACAGAAACAGTTCGTTTCTCATGCGTCTGTTCGCATCCCCGCTGACCGGCGCCGATTACATCATCGGGTATTCTCTCCCGCTGTTTCCCGTTGCCGTATTGCAGAGCGTGGTTTGTTTTGCCACCGCTTTTTTCTTCGGCCTGGCTCTTAGCGTCAATATACTTGTCGCCCTGCTCGTGCTCATTCCCGTCGCGGCGCTGTTTATCAGCCTCGGGCTGCTGTTGGGGAGTTCCCTTACGAATAGCCAGGTGGGCGGTATCAGCTCCATACTCATCAATGTGGCCGCATGGCTGAGCGGCACCTGGTTCGGGCTGGATATGATCGGCGGCGCGTTTCGGGCCGTATGTTATGCGCTCCCCTTCGCGCACGCGGTGGACGCCGTGAAAGCGGCCGTCGCCGGAGAGTACGCCGCCATACTCCCGCATCTACTATGGGTGTTGGGATACACGGCGGTGATATTCTTCATTGCTGTTTTTGTTTTCAGGAAGAAGATGAAGAGCTGACGGGATTGCATTAACCGTATTTTACAAGAAGCCGGCTGTTTTCAGTCGACTTCTTTGTTTTTACAAGGTAAAATGTTAACAGAATATCTATCTTCATACGGGAGAGAGATATGTCGGAATCTGTCCGCATGCATAAGGAGATCGATATGGAATTACTGCCTAACGCAGCCGAATGGATCGGCCTGCTCAAAACAAAGCTGCTGGAGGAATTCTCCGAAAGGCTGCTGTTTGTAGGCTTGCAGGGGAGCTACCGAAGGGGGGAAGCGACGGAGAAGAGCGATATTGATGTGATGGTCGTGCTGGACGAACTTTGCTTTGATGATTTGCAGGCGTATAAAAGGATTGTGGAAAAGATGCCACATGCCGAAAAAGCATGCGGTTTTATTTGCGGCAGGCAGGACTTGCTCTGTTGGCCAAAGTATGAGCTTTTCCAGCTGAAACAGGAAACCGACGGCTATTTGGGAAACCTGGAGGAGTTGCTGCCCCCGTTATCCGAAAATGATATCAGGGATAGTATAAAGAACAGCGCGGCAGGCATGTATCATGATATTTGTCATCGCTTTTTATATGGCGGGCCTCGTAAGCAGGCGGAAGAATTAAAGGACGCCTATAAATCCACGTTTTTCATATTGCAGCTTGCGCACTTCATCCACACAGGCGAATATATCGGCACGAAACGCGAACTGTCTGAACGATTGATCGGGGATAATGCGAAAGTATTAAACATCGGTATGCATTGGGAGGCATTACGGCCCGACCGTGAACAAAACCCGGATGCGTATTATAAAATTCTTATCCATTGGAGTGGCAGCCTGCTGAGGGACAGCTGCTTATGATTCGAGGTGTTGCATCTATTTTGAGCAAATGTACGGTTCATTTTTGACAAATCAAGCTTTTTGTTAGGGTTTTTGGCGAAAGTATGTTACTATTAAATTCGCTGGATTATACAGAAAACAATTGGCCAATAAAAAAATCGATGATAATCATTGCTCCCGGGACAAAATAGTTTTAAGGAGGAATTTCATGGACTTGTTCGAAAAATGCTACAGTTTCACAGATGTAAAGCGGGCGAAAGCAACAGGCCTGTATCCCTACTTTCACGCGCTGCAGACAGCCCAGGATACCGAAGTTGTAATGGACGGCAAACGTATCATCATGATCGGCTCCAACAACTATATGGGGCTGACCAGCGACCCCAGGACGATACTTGCCGCGAAGAACGCGTTGGATCAATACGGCACCGGCTGCTCCGGCTCGCGGTTTCTCAATGGCACACTGGTATTGCATGAACAGCTCGAAGAGGAGCTTGCCGATTTTTTTCATAAGGATGCCGCGCTGACATTCAGCACCGGTTTCCAGACCAATTTGGGCATTATATCTGCAATTGCAGGCAGGCACGATTATATTATCAACGATTCCGAAAACCATGCAAGCATACTGGACGCTTGCCGGCTGAGCTTCGCAAAGAAGACGTTGAAATACACGCATAGCGACATGGAAGACCTTGAGCGTGTTCTTTCCCGCATACCGGAGGAGAGCGGCAAGCTGATCATCACCGACGGCGTGTTCAGCATGAGCGGCGATATCGCAAAGCTGCCCGAGATCGTTGCGCTCGCGCGAAAATACGGCGCGCGCGTACTGGTCGACGACGCGCACGGCGTGGGCATGGTGGGCGAGTGCGGCAGTGGAACGGCTTCGCATTTCCATCTGGAAAAAGAAGTGGATATCATCATGACGACATTCTCGAAATCTTTGGCGTCATTGGGCGGGTGCATCGCGGCGTCCGCGGAAGTTATCGAGTATGTGAAACACCGGTCACGCCCGTTCATATTCAGCGCGTCTATCCCTCCCGCCAATGCGGCAACGGCCCTTGCCGCCCTGCGCATTATCCGCAGCGAGCCGCAAAGGCAAAAGGCGCTCATCGATATCGCAAACTACATGCGCGCCAAGCTGCGCGAATCGGGAATTCCTATCATTGACGGCAATACGGCGATCATTCCGGTATATACTTATGACATGAACAGGACGTTCTTAATAACGAAGATGTTGTTCGACGAAGGCGTGTATGTGAACCCCGTCATCCCGCCGGCCGTGCAGGACGGCGAATGCATGCTGCGCACCAGCTACACCGCCACCCATACGCATGAGCAGATGGATACCGCGGTGGAGGCCTTCAAGAGGGTGTTTGCAAAAGTCTGATTTGTATTACAACGGCCCCATCCGCTCCTGACGGGTGGGGCCGTCAGCGTGTCGGCAAAGTGGGTGTCGCATTAAGCATTTTCAATGCATAATGCGAAAGGAAACAGGGTTCTAAAATCGATCCACCGGATCGATTTTGCCCCGTTTGGAGCACGAACCCGGGCTGTCGTGCTAAGTGCTTGAAAAATATTCGGCGATGCACTTAGCGCGGCAGCCCCTTTGCCGAGGTTCACCGCCCCAGGTCGCCTGCAAAATGACGGGTCGGGGCCTATTGTTGCATAAGTTAACAGAAACGGAAGGGGGCGGTACTTTGAACAGCGCGATCATTCTGGTCGATATACAAAACGACTATTTTCCCGGCGGCAGATATGAGCTGTATCAGCCGGAGCAGGCCGCGGCCAACGCAAAGCAGGCGCTGCATCTTTTCAGAAGCAACGGTTTGCCTGTGTACCATGTGCAGCATATCAGCGTGCAGGAAGGCGCGTCCTTCTTTCTGCCCGGCACGGCGGGCGCAAAGATACACCAAAGCGTACAGCCGGAGCCGGAGGAAAGAGTGTTTGTCAAGCACGTCCCCAACGCTTTTTTCCAGACCGGCCTCGCGGATGCGCTCGTTAGCAGGCATATCGGCCACATCGTGGTCTGCGGCATGATGAGCCATATGTGTATCGATACTTCGGTCAGGGCCGCGCGGGATCATGGCCTTTCGGTCACGCTGCTGCAGGATGCATGTACGGCCAGGGACATTATCTGGGGCGGTAAAACGATACCCGCGGCGACGGTGCACGATACGTTCATGGCCTCGCTGCACGGTTCATTTGCGCAGGTGGTGCCGACAAAGGCATTTCTTGCGGAGTACGGGCGTTGATTGTATCATTTCGTGAAGGAGAACATAGACGGGCTGTTTTCAGGACAGCCCGTTGTTTTTTAAGAATATGTAATTAGTAAAAGATTATCCAGGAGGCATGCTGCGGCATACCGATAAAAACGCCGCATCCGCAAAGCTTTCTGCGGCGGCGCGCGCGGCGGCTTCTGTCTCAAACAGGCCGAATACAGCGGAACCCGAACCCGTCATGGCTGTGCCCTGAGCGCCCAGGCGTATCAGCCGCGCGCGCAGGGCGCCGATCTCCGGCAGCAGCGCGGTGGCGGCAGGCTCCAGCGCATTTTTGATTAGCGCGCCCAGCGCGGCTTTATCGCCGCGCAGCAGCGCCGCCTGTGCGGCGTCGGTGAGCGGGTGCGGCAGGGGAGGCGTGAGGGAGGCAAACAGCGCGGCGGTGGAAATGCCCGCCGCGGGTTTTACGATCAGGAACCACAGCGGATCCGGGGGCATGGCGAGCGGCTCCAGCTTTTCGCCGATGCCGCGCGCGCGGCAGGGCACGTCGTGCAGGCAATAAGGTACGTCCGCGCCCACGCGGCATGCGGCCTCGTGGAGCGTCGCATCATCGAGCGCCTGGTAGGCGCGTTGCAGGGCAAGGAGCACAGCGGCCGCATCCGCGCTGCCGCCGCCCAGGCCCGCTTCGGCCGGGATGCGCTTATGGACGCGTACCTTCGCGCCAAAGCGCTTTCCGGCAAAATCGGCATAGCACGTAATCGCCTGGCGGACGATGTCGTTTGGCGGCGCAGGCATACCCGTGTATTCGATCTGGGTTATTGGGGCGGGTGAAAATTCCAGCGTATCGAACAGCGTGACGCGCAAGTTGAGCATATCCAGTTCGTGGTAGCCGTCGGGGCGGCGGTTGAGCACGTCAAGCGTCAGGTTGAGCTTGGCGGAGGCTTGCAGCAGGCTGGGCGCGGCATGCGTCATGTGGCCTCCTTGGTGCGCGTGCGGCACAGACGGAGATTTTCGCCGGTGAGTTGTATGATGTGCGCATCATCCGTACTGATTAGCCGGGAAAACACACGTTCTCCGTACCGTTCCTGCAGTTTGTCAACGGTCAGATTGGTAGCGACAACGGTATGGAGATTACCGTTACGCCGTTCGTTGAGTATGGAAAACAGATATTCAAGTGTAATGTTGTGCATCATAGGCTCTGTGCCAAGGTCGTCTATAAGAAGCAGCGGAACGGACAAAAATGGTGCCGCACCGTCGATATTTTGCCGGATTCCGTCAAGCAAGTTCTCCATCAGCGTATAGGCGGTCAGCTTACGCAACGCGAATCCGCGGGCGAGCACACGCGCGGCAATGCTGTTGAGCAGATATGTTTTCCCAAGACCGGCCGCACCTAAGAGCAACAGGTTATGTTTGCTTGTATCAGGAAACGAATCGGCAAAGCTCTGAGCTAAACGACGTACTGTGAGCATTTGTTTTCGCTGGGTTTCGCTCTGAAATATTGTGATATCAAATGCTTCAAATGTTTCCCGCTCGTCGATCTGGGAGGTCACGCGCACCTGTAAAAGCTGTTTCTTTTGCAGGCAAATGCAGGGCGTGCGCCTTGTCTCGCCCACGTAACCGGTATCGCGGCACAGGGGGCAGCGGTAAAGCAACTTCAGATAATCCTCGGGAAGCCCTACGGTGCGTAGCAGCACACGCTCCTCGTCGTCGAGCGCGCGAAGCGCCGTGTTCGCCTGCGCGGCGGCTTCCTCCGCGCTCAGCCCCCGGCGTATCGCCATACCGGTGGAAAGCGCGGCTTCCCGCCGCCGCCGCGTGATGTCTAAAAATCCGGGGTGGAGCGCTGCCGCTTCTTCAATTCTGCGGCACAGCGCCTCACGCTCCTGCGCACGGATGCGCTCGTATTCCACACGGATTTCTGCAAGCGACATAGTTACTCTTCACCGTCCAAATTCACAAAAATATGCTTAAGATCTTCTTCTGAGTATCGTTTTTGCGGATAATCCAGAGCCTCTTGCGCCCGCTTGCCGCGTGTTGGGCGTTCCGCGTGGCTATCCACACACTGCTGCGCCTGTGCCAGGGTATGGGCGCCGCTTTCAAGGAATTCCTTGAGCAGAGTCTTGGCATAGCCCAGGGGGCGTTCCTTGCCCGCCGATTGTTCGGCCGCGAACAGCAGCACATCCATGGGCAGACCTGCGTCAAGGAACGAGGAAAGCTGCGCGCGCTCCAATGGCCGCGCCATGCGGCCCATACCCATGCGCGTGAACATCTCGCGCGCAAGGGTCGCGCTTTCGTCCTCCGTATCCAGCTTTTGCGCGATCTCTTGGGCGGATACCGTGCCCTCGCGATACAGCCGTTCGAGCACGCCGTCCAGATATTTAAAGCTGGGGCGTTCCGCCCCCGTTACGGCAGGGCACGCCGCGAGCACCGCTTCCTGCGTAAAGCCCCAGCCCGTCGTCCATTTTTCATACAGCTCCAGTTCGTCCTTGGTGGGGCGGCGGCTCTTGTTCCAGCGTTTGAGCACCGCCGCGGCGCCTCCGGTCATTTCATCGTAAGCGGCGGCCTGCGCTTTGGCGTCGTCCGCCGTATGCACGCCGGCATCCGCCCAGGCGCGCGCCACGGTATCCATATACGCCATACCGACGCGCGGGCCTTTGGCGTTCAGGCAGTGGGAGACCAATTCCAGTACGGCGGTCTCTTCGAGGGCAAATACTTCCACCCAGTCGTACACTCGCCGCAATTCCGCGGCGCGAAGCGCGCGCGGCGCAAACATCTGCTGTATTGCCTGCACAAGCTGATGATATTTGCCGGGTACCAGCGTGGGCTCCGCGGCGCGCTGCGAGGGCGCGGCGTACTCTACCTCCAGCGGGTCCGCGCTCAATATGCGCACGAGGCCTTCGCGCTGCCAATAGGCGAAGGCTGCAAGCACTTCTTCATCGGAAAGCCCAAGCGCAGCGCCAAGCGAGAGTTCGGCGAACGCGGGATAGCGGCACAGCATCAGCCCGTACAGGTATACGCGCAACTGTGTACCGTCGGCGGCGGGCATATATTCAATCAAAAACAAGTTATCTACGGGCGTTGCCTCCAATGGCAGCGCCTCTTTTGCAAAGCGGCAGGGCATGAAACCGTTCTCCTCCTTGACCGTCGGGGCCTGCTTTATTATAGCATAGCGCCTTTAAGCGCGCTACGAAAAAGCGTTTCTTAGGCAACTGCGGCGAAGGCTGCAAATTTTATCGTCACTCGCGCGCGTCCGGCATATATATAAGGAAAGCAAATCAGCCGGCAGCGCCGCTTGAAGAAGGATTTGAACGGGACTGGCTCGGCATATAGGAGGTAGGCTATGGAACAAAGCGTCGTTATGATCTCCATGTATCAGCCGGACGGCACGCATTGCGCAATAGCGCGCGTGCGATATATGGGGAACTATGCGGAGGTGGATGTCCGTTGGAGCGGCCAGCCTAGCGAGGACATGGGACTCTTCCTGCTTACAAATGGAGGTATCCGCGAAGTGCGCAACGGGCGCGCGCCGTACAGCGACGGCGAAGTACTCTATGGTATCGCGGCCATGGACAGTCAGGGCGTCTGCGGCTGTTGCGGCCCGGCGCGCGGGCAGGCGGCTGCGTTTGACGCGGCAATGGTCCGGCTGCGTCTATACCTTGCGCAGCTATCGAATGAAGGCACAACGCGCGCGGGGACCGCTCCCGAATCGTCGACACCTGCGCCGGCGGAGTCCGTACCGGAAATGCCGGTACCGCAAATGCCGGTACCGGAAATGCCTTTTTCAGCGCCGCCCGTGCAGCGCGGACAGCCACAGCCACAGATACAGCCGCAGCCACAGCCGCAGATACAGCCGCGGCAAGAGACCCCGGAGATGCCGCCCAACGCCTATCCCACGGTATCGGGAAAGGAGCCGGGCTGGAATGAAGCAGTACCCGTGCAAGGCGGCGCCTGGCAGCAGAGAGACTGGCGCACCGAACAGGCAGCAAAGCCGTTCCCACAGCCGAACCTCTTTGGGGCGGCGGTCACACCCGTCACGTTCGGGGGGGGGATTGCGGGCAACTCGCAGGCTGTATTCGGGCAGGCGCCTGCTGTGCCCGAACATGCGCAAGGCTATATTTATCCGAATCGCGCAGGAATGCCGCCCGTGCAGCAAGAATCATCGCAGTCCGCATTCACGGCACAGTATCAGCAGTATGCGGAACAGCCCGCCTGGACGACATTTTTGGAAAGAGCCAAGCCGCCGGTGCGACGGCCGATGCCACCCATGCCGCCTGCGCGCCCTGGACCCGCGCCTGTGCCGCCCGAGCCGGTACGTCCTGCGCCCGTACCTGTGCCGCCAATGGAACCGACACGCCCCGCGCCTGCGCCGATGCCGATGCCGCCCGAGCCGGTACGCCCTGCGCCCGTACCTGTGACGCCTGCACCGGTACGCCCCGCGCCCGCGCCTGTGCAGCCGGCAGAACCGGCACGCCCCGTCCCTGTGCCTGTACCGCCTGCACCGGTACGCCCCGCGCCCGCGCCTGTACAGCCAACGGAGCCGATACGCCCCGCGCCCGCGCCTGTGCCGGTGCCGCCCAAGCCGGTACGCCCCGCGCCTATGCCGGTGCGACCTATACAACCGTGTCCCACCCAGCCGATGCGGCCTGCACGAACTATAGAGCAAACGCCCCCCAGTTGCCCCTTTGGGCGACAGGAAAGGCAACAGCCGGAAAGGAGCGGTGTTCCATGCCCCGCGCGCAAGACAACAGATGACAGGAATACTTTGGAATTGGATATATCAGAATTCGAAGTGCCTGTTCCTGATATGGGAAGCTGCCCAAATACCGCGCCGCAAAGCATTCAAATACGGGTAGAGCCGGTCATACCGCCGATGCCGGCCATGCCTGTATGGCCGCCAATGCAGAGGCAACCTGCCATAAAACGGCCTGTATGCTATCCAAATGTACAGCCGCAGGAAGAAGCTATGGAAACATCGGCACAAATGCAGCCGACGCAGCCGCCAATGGGGACGCAGCCGCTGATGCCGATGCAGCCGGGCATGCCTACACAACCGACTATGCCTACGCAGCCGGGCATGCCTACACAACCGACTATGCCTACGCAGCCGGGTATGCCTGCGCAACCGGGTATGCCGACGCGGCCGGCCATGCCGACGCAGCCGCCAATGGGGACGCAGCCGCCGATGCCGATGCAGCCGGGCATGCCTGCGCAACCGGGCATGCCGACGCAACCGGGCATGCCGACGCAGCCACCGATGGGGACGCAGCCGCCGATGCCCACGCAGCCGGGCATGCCGACGCAGCCGGGCATGCCGACGCAACCGGGCATGCCGACGCAGCCGCCGATGGAGACGCAGCCGATGCAGCCGGGCATGCCGACGCAGCCGGGTATGCCGACGCAGCCGACGATGCCGGCGCAGCCGGGCATGCCGACTATGCCGGATATTCCAACCACGCCGACCGTGCCAACCACACCGGCTATGCCGACGCAGCCGACGATACCGATGCAGCCGCCAATGGGGACACAGCCGACCATGCCGGCGCGACCGACTGTGCCCATGCAGCCCCCCATGGGGACTCGACCGCCCACGGGAAATCAGCCGCCAATGGGAAATCAGCCGATTATGCCGACGCAGCCTGCCATGCCAGCGCAGACTCCGGCGGAAGGGCCTGCGTGCTGTCCCTACCCAGAGCAAACCCCAACGCCACAGGCCGGCCAGACGCCCGCACGGCCAGAGGAGCAAGCCGCCATGGCTTCCGCCAGCAGCGCCGCGCTCCAGCAAATATTGCAGCGCGCGCAGGCCGTATTTCCGGAGCGCAGCATGGCGCCGGACAATGCCGTGGAGGTCTCTGCCCGTCCGGCGGGCCAACAGACGCCCGTCCGCCCGGCGCCGCAGTCCGTTGCCGAATGGGAGCAAGAGGCAAATGCGCTTTTATCGGATGGCGGCAACACGCCGGGGGCAGCGGAGGTTTGGCGCCGCGGCCGTTACGACCAGCCGCACTACATCGATAATCCGTTCCCGGGGCAGTTTCCAGGATCAACATGGGTACGCATAGATCGTCCCCAGGGACAGGGCTGGTATTACGAAGGGCACATGCGCCGCGGCTGTGATTCATTCTGCATCACCGCTGTACCCGGCGAGTACCGGTCCGTGCCGCCCCGGTACCTGCAGGGCTTTGGCAAGTATATTCCGTCGCGCAGCGGCGGCTGCTGGGTACGCATACAAAAAGAATAGCCTACGTAGTTCCGAGGATGAATTTGCCGCCGCTAATAAGTACAACGTCATAAGCGTTTGCTCGGTACAATTCTATAACACGCTTTCTGCCCGGGCGCGATGACAACGCGCCCGGTATCGTTTATAATATAGCCGTCGGCACAAAAGCATTGAAATATCCGCCTGAGACCATCCGGGCTATAATCCTTTTCCCATTTCGGACACTGCCGACAACGCGCCCGGGTGTTCAGCACAAAAATATTTAAAATAATGCTTGCAATCATTCCGGGAATACGGTAGAATACGAGTGTTGCGCAGAGAACGCTTCTGTTTTTCTGCGTTTGGGATGAAGCGAGAGGTTGCCGGTAAGCCATCCGGGTAATTTTCGCAGACCAATCCCCACCCTGGGGTGATGGCATCCCGCCGCGCAGTCCTTTTCCGGGGTTTTGCCCGAAGTATGCCGGAAAGTAAATTTCCGGCGGAAATTAAGAGAAGGAAACACACGGCAGAGTGTACAGCCCAATACGAAAAGGAGGAACCTAATAATATGGCAAACCAGAAGATTCGCATCAAGCTCAAGGCCTATGAACACAATCTGATCGACCAGAGCGCCGAAAAGATCGTTGAAACGGCCAAGAGAACGGGCGCTCGCGTCAGCGGCCCCATCCCCTTGCCCACGGAGAAGGAAATCGTCACCATACTCCGTGCGCCGCACAAGTATAAGGATTCCCGTGAGCAGTTTGAGATGCGCACCCATAAGCGCCTGATCGATATTCTGCAGCCCTCGGCCAAAACCGTGGACGCACTGATGAAGCTCGATCTCCCCGCCGGTGTGGACATCGAGATCAAGCTTTGAGCATCGGAGGTGTGAAATAGATGAAGAAAGCCATAGTAGGCAAAAAGGTCGGTATGACGCAGCTGTTCCTCAGCGACGGTACCATGATCCCCGTAACCGTCGTAGAAGCAGGACCATGCCCCGTAGTCCAGAAGAAGACCGTGGAGCACGACGGCTACAGCGCCATACAGGTTGGCTTTGCGGAGCTTCGCGAGCGGTTGGCCAACAAGCCCTGGAAGGGCCATTTCGACAAGGCCGGCGTGAAGGTTACAAGGTATCTTAAGGAACTCAAGCTCGACGATGCCGCTTCTTACGAAGTCGGCGCAGTCATCACTGCGGATATGTTCGAAGTGGGCGACCACGTGGATGTGATCGGCAAATCCAAGGGCAAAGGGTTTGCGGGCGTTATCAAGCGCCATAACCAGTCCCGCGGACGCAAGACCCACGGTTCCCACTCCTACCGCACCCCGGGTTCCATGAGCGCATGCTCGGATCCCTCCCGCGTGTTTAAAACCAAGAACCTGCCCGGCCATATGGGGACGGAAACCGTCACTGTGCAGAACCTCGAGGTTGTGCGCGTGGACCGTGACCGCAACCTCCTGCTGGTCAAAGGCGCCATCCCCGGTGCAAAGGGTGGCATGGTCGTGGTCAAAAGCACCGTTAAGAAGTAAGAAGCACGAGAGGAGGAAGCCACATGCCTAAAGTTGCATTGTATGATATAACCGGTGCGCAGGTCGGCGAGGTCGAACTCTCCGAGGAGATTTTTGCCGCGCCCGTCAACACCGCCGTGATGCATGAGGTAGTCAAGGCCTATCTGGCCAATCAGCGTCAGGGTACGCAGAGCGCGCTCACCCGTTCCGAGGTGCGCGGCGGCGGCATCAAGCCTTGGCGTCAAAAGGGCACCGGCCGCGCCCGTCAGGGCAGCACGCGTTCGCCCCAGTGGCGGCACGGCGGCGTGGTGTTCGCGCCCAAGCCGCGCGACTACCGCATCAGCGTAAACAAGAAGGTGAAGCGCCTTGCGATGAAATCCGCGCTTAGCTCCAAGGTCAACGAAAACGAGCTGATCGTGTTTAACGCACTCGATATCGCGGCCCCCAAGACCAAGGAAATGGTCAAGGTGCTCGACGCCGTAGCTGCGGAAAAAGCGCTTATCGTGCTCGCCGAGAAGGACGAGATCGTGGAACGCGCCGCCAGCAATATCCCCAACGTCAAGACAACGCTGGTGGGCACGCTCAACGTATATGAAATATTGAAGTACGACAAACTCATCCTCACGCAGGATGCGCTCGCAAAGGTCGAGGAGGTGTACAACTGATGAAAAACCCGCATGATATCATCATCAAGCCGGTGCTCACTGAAAAGAGCTACGACTACCTGCCCTCTAAAACCTATACCTTCCTTGTGGACAAACGCGCCAACAAGACGGAGATTCGTCAGGCGGTCGAGGCTGTTTTCGGCGTAAAGGTCGACAGCGTCCACACGGTCAACAAGATGGGCAAGCTCAAGCGTCAGGGCCAGCATGAAGGCCGCCGCGCTTCCACCAAAAAGGCTTACGTCAAGCTGAAGAAGGACTCCAAAGGCATTGAGTTCTTCGACAGCATGGCCCAGTAAGGAGGCAGTTTATGGCGATCAGAAAGATCAATCCCATCACCCCCGGCCAGCGGTTTATGACGGTTTCCGCTTACGAGGAAATCACCGAAACCACGCCGGAAAAGTCGCTGCTGACGGACCTTCGTCACTCCGGCGGCCGCAACAACCACGGCCGCATCACGGTTCGCCACCGCGGCGGCGGCGCCAAGCGCAAATATCGTATCATCGACTTCAAGCGCAATAAGGACGGCGTACCCGCGAAAGTCGCCACCATCGAATACGATCCCAACCGTTCGGCGAACATCGCACTGCTGCACTATGCGGACGGCGAAAAGCGTTACATCATCGCCCCCCTTGGCCTCTCTGTCGGCGATACGCTGCTTTCGGGCGAGGGCGCGGATATCAAGATCGGCAATACGCTGGAAATCCGCAACATCCCCGTGGGCACCATGATCCACTGCATCGAGCTTAAGCCCGGCAAGGGCGCGCAGTTGGTCCGCTCCGCGGGCAACGCCGCACAGCTCATGGCAAAGGAAAGCAAGTACGCGCAGGTGCGCCTGCCCAGCGGCGAAGTCCGCCTGATCCCCATGAACGCAAAGGCCACCATCGGCCAGGTCGGCAATGTGGATCACGAGAACATCAAGCTCGGCAAGGCCGGCCGTACCCGTCATAAGGGCTTCAGGCCCACGGTCCGCGGTTCCGTCATGAACCCGTGCGATCACCCGCACGGCGGTGGCGAGGGCAAGAGCCCCATCGGCCGCCCCGGCCCTGTCACCCCGTGGGGCAAGCCTGCTCTGGGTTATAAGACCCGCAGCAAGAAGAACCCCAGCAACAAGTTCATCGTCCGCCGCCGCGACGGCAAGTGAGCCAGGAAGGAGTAAAGAATGAGCAGGTCAATCAAAAAAGGCCCGTATGTGTGTGAGCGCCTGTACAAGCGCATCACGGATATGAACGAGACCGGCAGAAAGACCGTCGTCAAGACCTGGTCGCGTACGTCCACGATATTCCCCGAATTCGTGGGCCACACCGTCGCCGTGCATGACGGCCGTAAGCATGTGCCCGTCTACGTCACCGAGGAGATGGTCGGCCATAAATTCGGCGAGTTCGCGCCCACCCGCACGTTCCGCGGCCACAAGGGATCCGAGCGCTCCTCGGGCGCAAGGTAAGGAGGGTATGGAGAATGGCAACTAGGTCTAGAGAAAAATCGGCGGCCCGCCGTGAAAACAGAGATGTACGCCCCCGGGCCATCGCCCGCTACGTGCGTATTTCCTCCCGTAAGGTGAAGGTCGTTATCGATCTCATCCGCGGAAAATCCGTCAACGAGGCGCAGGCGATACTGATGTATACCCCCAAAGCCGCCTCGCCGGTGGTGGAAAAGCTTTTGAATTCCGCCGTGGCCAATGCGGAGAACAACCTGGATTTGAGCCGTGATACCCTCTATATTGCAGAGGTGTTCGCGAACCAGGGGCCGACGCTCAAGCGTTTCAGGCCCAGGGCGCAGGGCCGGGCATCGCGCATCAGAAAGCGCACCAGCCATATCACCATCATTCTGGATCAGGCAAAGTAAAAGGAGGGTTACGATGGGTCAGAAAGTTAATCCAAACGGCTTCCGCGTTGGCGTCATCCGGGATTGGAATACCCGTTGGTATGCATCCAAAAAGGACTTTGCCAACTATCTGGTAGAGGATAAAAAAATCCGCGATCACGTTAAGGCGAAGTATTTTGCGGCCGGCATCTCCCAAATCGAGATCGAGCGCGCCGCCAACAAGATCACGGTCAACATCCATACTTCCCGTCCCGGTATGCTCATCGGCAAGGGCGGCGCGGGCGTGGAGCTCATCAAGGCGGATGTTTCCGCGCTGGTGGGCAAGGGCGTGAACGTCAACATCATCGAGGTCCGCAATGCCGATACGGATGCGCAGCTCGTCGCCGAAAATATTGCTGCGCAGCTCGAAAAGCGTATTTCCTTCCGCCGCGCCATGAAGCAGTCCATGGGCCGCTCCATGAAAGCGGGCGCAAAGGGCATCAAGCTCCTGTGCGCCGGCCGGTTGGGTGGTGCTGAAATTGCAAGAAGCGAAGGCTACCACGACGGCTCCATCCCCCTGCAGACCATGCGCGCGGATATCGAATACGGCTTTGCCGAAGCGCACACCACCTATGGCCGCATCGGCATCAAGGTGTGGATCTACAAGGGCGAGGTGCTTGGGAAAGCCAGGCGGCAAGAAGGAGGCAAGTAACCATGTTGATGCCCAAGAGAGTAAAAAGAAGAAGAGTGTTCCGCGGCCGCATGAAGGGCAAAGCCCTCAGAGGCAACGTGATCACCTATGGCGAATATGGCCTGGTAGCCATGGAGCCTGCATGGGTCACCAGCAACCAGATCGAGGCCGCCCGTGTCGCCATGACGCGTTACATCAAGCGCGGCGGTAAGGTCTGGATCAAGATTTTCCCCGATAAGCCCGTCACCGAAAAGCCCGCCGAGACCCGCATGGGTTCGGGTAAAGGCTCACCGGAATACTGGGTATCGGTGGTCAAGCCCGGCCGAATCCTCTTTGAGATCGCCGACGTGACCGATGATATCGCGCGTGAGGCGCTGCGCCTTGCCATGCACAAGCTGCCGCTTAAGTGCAAGATTGTAGTGAAAGAAGCCGCTGAGGAAGGTGGTGCAAGCAATGAAAGCGAATAAGATCCGCGAATTGACGACTGAGGAGCTCAACGAGCGTGAGCGTGAGCTCAAGGCAGAACTCTTTAACCTCCGCTTCCAGCTGGCCACCGGGCAGTTGAACAACCCCCAGCAGATCAATGCATGCAAAAAGGACATCGCCCGGGTAAAGACGCTCATACGTGAGCGCGAGCTCAAGGCGGTCGCCAAATGAGGAAGGAGGAGCAAGCCATGGAACAAAACGTTAGAGGTTACCGCAAGACCCGCACCGGCGTGGTCGTCAGTGACAAAATGGATAAGACCATTGTGGTCGCTATCCGCACCAAGGTGCGCCACCCCCTCTATGGCAAGATGGTTAACCGCACCCGCAAGTTCAAGGCCCATGATGAGGAGAATGCCTGCGGCATCGGCGATACCGTGAAGATCATGGAGACCCGCCCCCTGTCCAAGGACAAACGCTGGCGTTTGGTCGAGATCCTCGAGAAGGCCAAGTAAGGAGGAACTGAGCATGATTCAACCACAGACCAGGTTAAAGGTCGCGGACAACAGCGGCGCGAAGGAAATTATGTGCATTCGCGTGCTGGGCGGCTCGTTCCGTAGGTCCGCAAATATAGGCGACGTCATCGTGGCGTCCGTCAAGTCCGCTTCTCCCGGCGGCGCCGTCAAGAAGAAGGACGTGGTCAAGGCCGTCATCGTGCGCACCGTTACCGGCGTGCACCGCCCGGACGGCAGCCATATCCGCTTTGACGACAACGCGGCCGTCATCATCAACGACGCAAAGCAGCCCCGCGGCACCCGTATCTTCGGGCCCGTGGCGCGCGAACTTCGTGAGCGCGATTACATGAAGATCGTGTCTCTTGCTCCCGAAGTGCTTTAAGGAGGATGAACGATGAAGAAATTGAACGTCAAAAAGGACGATACCGTAGTCGTCATCGCCGGCAAGGATAAGGGCGTAAAGGGCAAGGTGCTTGTTTCCCTCCCGCAGGAGGAGCGCGTGATCGTACAGAACGCGAATATGGTCACCCGCCACAAGAAACCCCGCCGCCAAGGCGAGCCCGGCGGCCGCATCAAGCAGGAAGGCACCATCCATGCTTCCAACGTGATGCTGATTTGCCCCAAATGCAGCAAGGCCACACGCGTGGGCCATGCCTTCGAGGGTGACAAAAAGGTTCGCGTCTGCAAAAAGTGCGGCAAGTCCATCGACTAACCGGAAAGGAGGAATTTCAAGTGGCTAAGAAAGATACGGCACAACAGGCGGCGCCCAAGAAGAAGAAGGGCCCGCAGGAAGAAATGAAGTCCTTCTCCGGTACCCCCCGTCTGAAGGAGAAGTATGCGGCCGAGGTCGTTCCCGCTCTGAAGGAAAAGTTCGGCTATGAAAACGTCATGATGATCCCCAAACTCGAAAAGATCATCATCAATATGGGCCTGGGCTCTGAAAAGGATAACCCCAAGGGCATCGAGAATGCCTGCGAAGAGCTTTCCCTTATCTCCGGCCAGAAGGCAATCGTGACAAAGGCGAAGAAATCCGTAGCGAACTTCAAAGTCCGCGAAGGCATGAACATAGGCGCCAAGGTCACGCTGCGCGGCAACCGGATGTACTACTTTGCCGATAAGCTCATGAACATCGTGCTCCCGCGCGTGCGCGACTTCCGCGGCGTGTCCAGTAAATCCTTTGACGGCCGCGGCAATTATGCCATGGGCCTCAAGGAACAGCTGATCTTCCCGGAGATCAACTATGACGATGTGGATAAGGTCCGCGGCATGGATATCGTGTTCGTGACCACCGCCAAGAGCGACGAGGAAGCCAAGGAGCTCTTGAACCTCATGGGCATGCCCTTCATCCAGGGCTGATAAGGAGGAAACAACGTGGCAAAGAAAAGTATGATCAACAAGCAGCAGGCTGCCCCCAAGTTCAGCACGCGCGCCTATACCCGCTGCCGCATCTGCGGCCGGCCGCATTCCGTGCTGCGCAAGTATGGCATCTGCCGCATTTGCTTCCGCAATTTGGCGTACAAGGGTGAGATACCCGGCGTGCGCAAGGCAAGCTGGTAAGAAGGAGGGAATGAACATGACCGATCCCATCGCAGATATGCTTACTCGTATCCGCAACGCCCTCGTGGCCAAGCACGAAGCTGTGGATGTTCCTGCGTCAACCATCAAAAAGGCCATCGCGCAGATTTTGCTCAGCGAAGGTTATATCAAGGGATATGAGCTCATTGAGAACGGCGTGCAGAAGACCATCCGCATCCAACTCAAGTACGGCCCCAACAAGCAGCGCGTTATCGTCGGCCTCAAGCGCATCAGCCGGCCCGGCCTGCGCGTTTACGCCCGCAAGGACGAAATGCCTAAAGTGCTTGGCGGCCTGGGCATCGCCATCGTCTCCACCTCGCACGGCGTGATGACGGATAAGGAAGCCCGCAAGCAGGCTGTCGGCGGCGAAGTGCTCGCCTACGTTTGGTAATTGAACGATCACAGGAGGTGTGAACAATGTCGCGTATCGGAAAACTTCCGGTCACTATTCTGAACGGAGTGACAATCACGGTCGGTGAGGATAACACCGTGACTGTGAAAGGCCCGAAAGGCCAGCTTTCGGAGCATATTTCCAAGGAAATGATCATCGATCAGGAGGACGGCGTATTGCATGTCAAGCGCCCGAGCGATGACAAGCGTCATCGCTCGCTGCACGGTCTCTCCCGTACACTTATCAACAACATGGTTGTCGGCGTCACCAACGGGTTTACTAAGACCCTTGAGATCGTCGGCGTCGGCTACAGGGCACAGAAGCAGGGCAACAAGCTCGTGCTCAACGTGGGTTACTCCCATCCTGTAGAGTTCTCTGAGCCTGCCGGCATCCAGTTTGACGTGCCTGCTCCCAACAGGATCGTGGTGAGCGGCATCAACAAGCAGCTCGTAGGCCAGATGGCCGCCAATATCCGTGCGGTGCGTGAGCCCGAACCGTATAAGGGCAAGGGCATCAAGTACGATTATGAAGTCGTGCGCCGCAAGGAAGGCAAGACGGGCAAGTAATGCGTAGGAAGGAGTGACAAGGTAATGATTTCGAAGATCGATAAAAACGCTGTGCGCAAAGCGCGTCACGACCGCACTCGCCGGCATATCATCGGCACCGGGGAGCGTCCCAGGCTCAACGTGTACCGCAGCCTGAACCATATTTACGCACAGGTCATCAACGATGAAATCGGCAACACGCTGGTCGCCGCTTCCACGCTGGACGCATCCATCAAATCCCAGCTCGAGGGCAAGACCAAAGTGGAGATTGCCAGGCTCGTGGGCGAGCTTGTCGGGCAGCGCGCTGTGGATAAGGGCGTCAAGAAGGTCGTGTTCGACCGTGGCGGTTACCTGTACACCGGCCGCGTCGCGGCGGTGGCCGAAGGAGCCCGCAAGGCCGGACTGGACTTCTAAGGAGGAAATGAACGATGCAGAATAGAAGATTCGAGCAAGAGGCACCGGAATTCAAGGAACGTCTGGTCTCTATCAACCGCGTAGCCAAGGTCGTCAAGGGCGGCCGCAACTTCCGGTTCTCCGCGCTGATGGTGGTCGGCAACGAAAACGGCCGCGTAGGCGTGGGCATGGGTAAGGCCGCGGAAATTCCGGAAGCCGTTCGCAAGGGCATCGAAGATGCCAAGCGGCATATGATAGACGTGCCTTTGGTGGGCACCACCATACCGCATCAGGTGGAAGGCTGCTTCAGCAAGGGGCATGTGCGCATGCTGCCCGCTGAAGAAGGTACCGGCGTTATCGCGGGCGGCCCCGCGCGTGCGGTGCTGGAAATGGCCGGCATCAAGGATATCCGCACCAAGAGCTACGGTTCCAACAACCCTGCAAACTGCGTCAAGGCCACCATGGACGGCCTCAGGCAGTTGCGCACTGTCGAGCAGGTTGCAAGGCTTAGGGGCAAGACGGTATCCGAGATCCTCGACTGATCCAGAAAGGAGCGACGAACATGGCACAGTTAAAAATCACGCTCGTAAAGAGCACCATCGGCGCCCTCAAGGATCAAAAGGCCACCATCGAGGCGCTGGGATTGCGTAAGATCAACAGCTCCACCCTGCAGCCGGACAACGCCTGCACAAGGGGCAAGGTATTCAAAGTCAAACACCTGGTCAAGGTGGAAGAAGTGTAAGGAGGGGATACCATGAAACTGCATGAGCTTCAGCCCGTCGCCGGCTCCACGAAGGCGAAAAAGCGCGTAGGTCGCGGCACCGGCTCCGGCATGGGCAAGACCTCCGCAAAAGGCCATAAGGGCCAGAAAGCACGCAGCGGCAGCAAAAAGAACGGCTTCGAGGGCGGTCAGATGCCTTTGGCCCGTCGTTTGCCCAAGCGCGGCTTTACCAATATCTTTGCAAAAGAATACACAATCATCAACATATCCGACCTGGACAGGTTGGAGAATGACACCGTAGTCACGGCTTCTATGCTCAAGGAATTGGGCATGATCAGCAAGATCGAAAAAGACGGCCTGAAGGTCTTGGGGCGTGGGGAGCTTTCCAAAAAGCTCACAGTCAAGGCGGCGAAATTCTCCGAAACTGCCAAGGCAGCCATCGAGGCAAAGGGCGGAAGTGTTGAGGTGATTGACTAATGTTCAAGACGCTGGTCAACGCGTTTAAGATTGAGGATATTCGCAAGAAGCTCCTCATGACGCTGTTGCTGATACTCATCTACCGCTTAGGCTGCTTCATCCCTATCCCGGGCGTGAACGCTAGCTATATCGCACAGCAGGTGGGCCAGTATGACGCGCTGGGCTTTTTGAACCTGCTGTCCGGCGGCAGTTTTGCGGATTTCACGATATTTGCAATGGGCATTACGCCCTACATTACCGGTTCCATCATCATGCAGCTTTTGCAGATCGCCATCCCCACACTTGAGCGCATGGCCAAGGAAGAGGACGGCCGCAAAAAGCTGCAGCAGATCACCCGGTATGTGGGCGTGGGCTTGGCGTTGGTGCAATCCGTGGGTATCATATTGAGTCTCGGTTCCGGTGCGGTGTATGAGCCCAATTTCTTCACCTATGCGACCATCGGCATCGTGGCGACAACGGGTACCTGCTTCCTGATGTGGCTGGGCGAGCGCATTACGGATGTGGGCGTCGGCAACGGCATTTCGCTGCTGATATTCTCCTCCATCATATCGCAGCTGCCGGGGACCGTCATTACGCTCGTTGGTAACATTCAAGTTGGACTTACGTCCATCTGGGTGCTGCCGATTGTACTGGTACTGGTGGTTGCGATCATCACGCTGGTTGTATATGTCAACGAAGGCGAGCGCCGCGTGCCGGTGCAGTACGCTAAGCGCGTGGTGGGCCGCAAGCTCTACGGCGGCCAGAGCACGCACATTCCCATGAAGGCCAATGCCAACGGCGTTATGCCGCTGATTTTCGCCCTGACCATTACGCAGTTCCCGGTCATGATCATGCAGATCGCTGACCCCAAGGCCGAAGGCGGCTTCTCCAGGTTCTGGTATGCATATATGGGCACGGGCACCGCGGTGTACTATGTGTTCTACGCGCTGCTGATCGTAGGGTTTGCGTATTTCTACACCACCATCTCCTTCAACCCGATCGAGATGAGCAAGAACCTCCAGCAGTATGGCGGTTTCATTCCGGGCATACGCCCCGGTAAGCCGACAAGCGATTATCTTGGCCGTATCAGCAGCCGTTTGACGCTCTTCGGCGCGCTGTTCCTGGCGCTGATCGCCATCGTGCCCAATCTGTTCCTGGGGGCGCTGAGCATCAAATCCCCGTTCGGCCCCACCAGCGTGCTGATTATGGTCAGCGTTGCGCTGGAGACCATGGAGCAGTTGCAGAACCAAATGCTGATGCGTCATTACAAGGGCTTCCTGAACTGATGAAGTTGGGAGGAAACGCATGAAGCTGATATTTTTAGGCCCGCCGGGCGCAGGCAAGGGTACGCAGGCCGAGCGCCTGTGCGAAAGGTATCATATAGCGCACATCTCAACGGGGGATATGCTCCGCGCAGAGCGCAGGGCAAAAACCCCGCTGGGGCTCGCCGCACAAAGCTATATCGATAAAGGAGAGCTGGTGCCTGACTCCGTCATCATAGACATGGTCAAGGCACGGCTTACCCAGCCGGATTGCGGCGAAGGCTATCTCCTCGACGGTTTTCCGCGTACGGTTGCGCAGGCGGATGCGCTTAGCGCCTTTGCGCAGGTGGACGCCGTGGTCAATATCGACGTTCCTTTCGGGCGGCTGGTCGCGCGTATCAGCGGGCGCCGCATGTGCCCGGATTGCGGCGCAGCATACCATGTTTCGGTGCATCCGGGCGAAGTATGCGACAAGTGCGGCGGCGCGCTGTACCAGCGCGACGACGACAAGGCCGAAACGGTGGAGAACCGCCTCAAAGTCTACGAGGCGCAGACCCGGCCGTTGATCGAGTATTACGGGCAGAAGGGCCTGCTGCGCACCGTGGATGGCGACCGGCCGGTGGAAGAAGTGTTTGCCGGTATCGTCGCCGTACTGGAGTAGCGGCGATGACAATCAAAACCCCCGCCGAAATCGAACAGATGCGCAAGGCGGGACGCATCGTGGAGGAAGTGCTGCTGCTGATGCAGCAAATGGCAAAGCCCGGCGTCTTTACGGCGGAGCTGGATGCGGCGGCGGCGGAACTGATAAAGAGCCGCGGCGCCATCCCCTCTTTCCTCCATTACCGCGGATATCCGAGCAGTATCTGCACCTCCGTCAACGAACAGGTTGTGCACGGTATTCCGGGAAAGCGCAAGCTTGAAAACGGGGATATACTCAGCGTGGATGTCGGCGCGTTCATCGACGGCTGGCACGGCGACGCTGCACGAACGTTCTTTATCGGCGATGTACAGCCGGAGGTCAGGCGCTTGGTGCGCGTTACACGGGAGTGCTTCTATGAAGGGCTCCGCTACGCCCGCGCAGGCAGCCGGATCGGCGATATTTCCGCAGCCGTGCAGGCGCACGCGGAAAGCCACGGTTACGGCGTGGTGCGGGAGCTTGTGGGCCACGGTATCGGCAGGCAGATGCACGAACCGCCGGATGTGCCCAACTACGGTATCCCCGGCCACGGCCTGCGGCTCAAGGCAGGCATGACCATCGCGGTGGAGCCCATGATCAACCTGGGCGGCGCGGCGGTGCAGGTGCTTGCCGACGGCTGGACGGTCATTGCCCGCGACAGGCGGCCAAGCGCGCACTATGAGAACACCATCGTAATAACGGACGGTGAACCGATGCTGTTGACAAAGACGCAGGAGGAACATGGCCCGGAGGTGGAAGGCGAATGAACCCTTACGGTGAAGATCTGTTGGGCCGCGTGGTAATCAGCAAGGCCGGCAGAGACAAGGATCGTGCGTTTCTCGTGGTCGGTTCCGCGGATGCGGAGCATGTATTGCTGGCGGACGGCTGCCTGCGCAGGCTCGAGCATCCGAAGAGAAAGAAGTGCAAGCATATTCGTGTGGAACCCGCGGCGGTCGAGAGCATTAAGACCAAGATTCTCGAAGGGAAACAGGTATTCGACGCGGAAATACGCAATTGCCTGTTGAACCTCGGGTATAAACTTGAGTGATGAAAGCGGAGGAGGGATAGCTTGTCTAAACAGGACGTTATTGAAGTAGAAGGCGTGGTTTCCGATTCGTTCCCGAACGCCATGTTCGAGGTGGAGTTGGAAAACGGGCATAAAATACTCGCGCATATCTCCGGCAAGCTGCGGATGAACTTTATTCGTATCCTGCCTGGCGACAAGGTCACGGTGGAGCTTTCCCCCTACGATCTCACGCGCGGAAGAATCACATGGCGCGCAAAAAACTGATGCGGGCAATAGTAAGGAGGAGCGGTAGTTATGAAAGTCAGGCCTTCGGTGAAACCGATTTGTGAAAAGTGCAAGATCATCAAGCGCAAGGGCCGCGTGATGATTATCTGCGAAAACCCCAAACACAAGCAGAAGCAAGGCTAACGCCTCGCGCAAATGGCAAAGCCATTTGCGCGAGGTCGCGCTTCCGCGCTGGTTTCCTTGGGTCTGCGGCCTCGGTTGCTTGGCGCAACTGTCGGCCTAGATCCAAGCAAGGTGTCATTTGTGACGCGCATGTTGTCACAAATGGCGATTTAAGCTTTGATTGGATCCGGCAGAGTAAACGGTACGTTATAAAATGTAACGTTTGCAGCCTGAAGCGGCAAAGAGTGTTTGGAATAAATCCTTTTATAGGTTATATTTAGGTATGGAACCTTTGAAATTCGGCAAAGGTTCTAAGGAAGAAAAAACCCCGTTCGGTGCGGCTGGCGCGGCTTATCCCCGCGCAATCCGGCGGGATTACAACATACAACGGCAACAGCTAATATTACAGGAGGTGTAGTACCCATATGGCACGTATTTCTGGTGTAGACCTGCCCAGAGACAAGCGCGTGGAGATCGGCCTGACATATATCTTTGGCATCGGTCGTAAGACCGCGTCCGATATTATCGCTGCCTGTGACGTGGACCCCGACATTCGCGTGCGCGACCTTTCAGAGTCTGACGTGAATAAGCTCAGGGAGTATATCGATCATAACGTCAAGGTGGAGGGTGACTTGCGGCGCGAGGTCTCCATGAACATCAAGCGGCTCATTGAGATCGGCTGCTACCGCGGTGTGCGTCACCGCAAAGGCCTGCCCGTTCGCGGCCAGAGCACCAAGCAGAACGCCCGCACCCGCAAGGGACCCAAGCGCACAATGGGCGGCAAAAGGAAGTAAGGAGGAAAGGCGAAAATGGCAAAAGCGAAGATCAAGAAGACCGGTTCGCGCAAGCGTCGCGAGAAGAAGAACATCGAACGCGGTGCGGCGCATATCCGCTCCTCCTTCAACAATACCATGGTCACCATTACCGATACCGCAGGCAACGCGATATCCTGGGCGTCCGCCGGTGGCCTTGGCTTCCGCGGCTCGCGCAAGTCTACGCCCTATGCGGCGCAGATGGCTGCCGAGACCGCCGCAAAGGCCGCAATGGAGCATGGTCTGCACACAGTGGAAGTGTACATCAAGGGACCCGGTTCCGGCCGCGAAGCTGCGATCCGTGCTTTGCAGGCGGCAGGGCTTGAGGTGAACATGATCAAGGACGTTACGCCCATCCCGCATAACGGGTGCCGTCCGCCCAAGCGCAGAAGAGTTTAAGGAGGCAAACCAATATGGCAAGATATACAGATTCCGTTTGCAGGCTTTGCCGCCGCGAGGGGATGAAACTGTTTTTGAAGGGCGACCGTTGCTACAGCGCCAAGTGCGCCGTAGTGAAGCGGCATACCCCGCCGGGACAGCACGGCCAGGCCCGTACGCGCAAGCAGTCCGAATACGGCGTACAGCTTCGTGAAAAGCAGAAGTGCCGCCGCGCCTATGGTGTATTGGAATCCCAGTTCAGGAAATACTTTGATATGGCTGCCAACATGCGCGGCGTCACAGGCGAGAATATGCTCTGCCTGCTGGAACGCCGGCTGGACAACGTGGTGTACCGTCTGGGCCTTGGCGAAAGCCGCCCGATGTCGCGCCAGATCGTGCTGCATGGCCATATACGCGTCAACGGCAAGAAGGTTGACATTCCTTCCTACCAGATCAAGCTCGGCGACGTCATCACCGTGCGCGAGGCTTCGCGCGATATGCAGAACTTCAAGGCTCTGCGTGAACAGGGAACGAGCAAGCTTGTGCCCAAGTGGCTTGAGATGGATGCCGAGAATCTCACGGGGAAGGTGATCGCCATGCCGCAGCGTGACGATATCGACCTGACGATAGAGGAGCATTTGATCGTTGAGTTCTACTCCAGGTAAACGTCTGACACGGGAGTATCGCCCGAAGGGCTGTGCTCCCCGGGGATTTCCATCCCCTGCATCCTCGTTGACCTTTGGGACGTATGGGCAAGGCCACCGCTGTATAGAGTGTGCAACTTTTGGCGTCAGCCCAATAAGGAGGAAAACACATGATTGAGATTGAAAGACCTAAAATCGAGTGCATCGAAAAGACGGAGAGCTTCGGCAGGTTTGTGGTAGAACCGCTGGAGCGTGGTTTTGGTACGACGCTGGGCAATTCGTTACGCAGAGTGTTGCTTTCATCGCTGCCAGGCGTTGCCGTTACCTCGGTTAAAATTGAGGGCGTACTGCACGAGTTTTCCACAGTGGAAGGCGTGAAAGAGGATGTCACCGAGATCATATTAAACCTCAAGGAGCTTTGTGTCAGGCTGTATGCCGACCAGCCCAAAAAGGTAATCATCGACAGCACCGGCGAAGGCGAAGTAACGGCGGGGGATATCCTGCCGGATTCGGATGTGGAGATCATCAATCCCGAGCTGCATATCGCAACTCTGGATAAGAACGCGCATCTTTATATGGAGATCATGCTGGACCACGGCCGCGGTTACGTCTCTGCGGAGAAAAACAAGCGTCCCGGCATGACCATCGGCGAGATCGCGGTGGACAGCATCTACACCCCTATCGAGAAGGTGAACTTCCGTGTGGAGGATACCCGTGTGGGTTCCTCTACGGATTTTGACAAACTCACGCTGGAGGTTTGGACCTCCGGCAGCATTCAGCCCGAGGAGGCCGTCAGCCTCGCAGCCAAGATTTTAGCCGAGCATTTGTCTCTGTTCACCAACCTGACGGAGCATGTACAGGGCGTGGAGATCATGGTGGAAAAGGAAGAGGACAAGAAAGAGAAGATTCTCGAGATGACCATCGAAGAGCTGGATCTTTCCGTCCGTTCCTACAATTGCCTCAAGCGTGCCGGCATCAATACGGTGGATGAGCTGGTGCAGCGCAACGAAGAGGAAATGATGAAGGTGCGCAATCTCGGGCGCAAATCCCTTGAGGAAGTGCAGCAGAAATTATCCGCACTGGGGCTGACGCTCCGCAACAGCGAAGATTAAAGACAACGTAGAACGTAGGAGGAAAGCATTATGGCCAACCGCAAGCTGGGCAAATCCACGGATCAGCGCGTCGCTATGCTGCGCAACCTCACCACGGCGCTGATTTGGAATGGTAAGATCATTACCACTGAGAATCGCGCCAAGGAAGTGCGCCCCATTGCCGAGAAGCTGATCACGCTTGCCGTGAATGAATATCAAAACAGCGAGGTCGTCAAAAAGCAGACCCGCAACGAAAAGCTCCAGATCGTGGAGAGAGATGTAAACAACGATACGCCGAGCAAGCTGCATGCGCGCCGGCAGATCATGGCGTACCTGTACGACGTGCCCGAGTTTAAATCCAAGAAGGAGAGCAAGTCGGAATACAAGGAGCGCACCGAGGACAAAGCCCATCCCGTTGTGGAAAAGCTGTTCCGCGAGCTTGCGCCCAAGTATGAAAAGCGCGGCCGCGAAGTAGGCCGCGGCGGGTATACCCGCATACTCAAGATCGGACCCCGCCGCGGCGACGCCGCCGAAATGGTTGTTCTTGAGTTGGTCTGAATATAAAAAAGTTTTCGCCGCCCCATTCGGGGCGGCTATTCTTTTTTATTAGGGAGAAAACTAGTAGAGCAATGCTTTTTAGCCGCGCAATGCAGGACGGGTGGTTGTACCGCTGCAAAAAGGTATTCTCCTGTGTATAAAAATGACGGAAGCGACGGCAGCATATGCGATATACGCGCCTGCAAAATGAAAGAATGCCTTCAAATGCAGGATGAGCATCCGGCGAATGCAGACGACGGTTATGCTGCTCCGTCTTCTGCATAACGGGCGCCTTGATTATGCACTGAGGAATATATTCCCTAGAACCGGCGCTTTTGCAACAAATCGTATATAATCGCCTATGTATATGGGGAGGCTTGATAATATATTGACAGCTGGATTCCTGCGTCTTATGATGAAAGCATGAAGTATTAATGCGCTGGCATGCAATGGGGCAGTCGGCGACAAACAACAATTTGGAGGGTCGAATATGAACGCCTACATTCAGGAAGTCATCGAGAAGGTTAAAAAACGCGATGCCAACGAGCCTGAATTCCTGCAAACGGTGGAAGAAGTGCTGAATTCGCTCGAGGTTGTTATCGACAAACATCCGGAATACAAAAGGATGGGTCTCTTGGAGCGTATGGTAGAGCCGGAGCGCGTAATCGAGTTCCGCGTAGTATGGGTGGATGATAAGGGTCAGACCCAAGTCAACCGCGGCTTCCGCGTACAGTTTAACAGCGCCATTGGCCCGTATAAGGGCGGATTGCGCTTCCATCCTTCGGTAAACCTTTCGATCATGAAGTTCCTGGGTTTCGAACAGACATTTAAGAACAGCCTGACCACACTGCCCATCGGCGGCGGTAAGGGCGGTTCGGATTTTGACCCTCGCGGCAAGTCCGACGACGAGGTCATGCGTTTCTGCCAGGCGTTCATGACGGAGCTTTATCGTCATATCGGCCCCGATGTGGATGTTCCCGCCGGCGACATTGGCGTTGCCGGCAGAGAGATCGGTTTTCTTTACGGGCAATACAAGCGTATTCGCGGCGCGTATGAGCCGGGCGTTCTTACCGGCAAGGGCATGGCCTACGGCGGCAGCCTGATTCGCCCGGAAGCCACCGGTTTTGGCGCGGTGTATTACGTGGGCGAAGTATTCAAGCATGAAGGCGACAGCTTCGCAGGCAAGACATTCGCGCTTTCCGGCTTTGGCAACGTAACCTGGGGCGCAGTGCGCAAGATTACCGAGTTGGGCGGCAAGGTCATCACGCTTTCAGGCCCCGATGGCTATGTGTACGATCCCGACGGCGTCATCACGCCGGAGAAGATCGATTACCTGCTCGAAATGCGTGCTTCCGGCCGCGACAGGGTGCAGGATTATGCGGACAAATTCGGCGTGCAGTTCTTTGCAAAGCAGAAGCCGTGGGGCGTTAAGGCGGATGTCATTATGCCCTGCGCCACGCAGAACGAGATCGGCATGGAAGAGGCGAAACAGATCTTGGAAAACGGCACGAAGTATTATATCGAAGTCTCCAACATGCCCACGACAAACGAGGCGCTCGGTTTCCTGATGAAGCAGCCCGGCATGATCGTGGCGCCGAGTAAGGCTGTCAACGCAGGCGGCGTGGCCACCTCCGCGCTCGAAATGAGCCAGAACTCCATGCGTTATCGTTGGAGCGCCGAGGAGGTCGATGAAAAGCTCAAGGGCATCATGAAGAACATACACGACTCCTCCATGCAGGCGGCAGAGGAGTACGGCCTTGGGTATAACCTTGTGGCCGGCGCCAACATCGCGGGCTTCAAGAAGGTTGCGGAGGCCATGATCGCGCAGGGCCTGGTATAAACACTCGATTCCTTTCATAACAAATAGGCGGAACAACAAGGCAGGGAATATCCCTGCCTTCAGAGTATTGGCAACCCCCTTTTTAGGGGGCTTTGCACCCGGACCCCCACCCAAGGGACACATCCCTTGGGAATCCCCTTCATTGGGAACACCCTATTTTAGGGTGTTCCCTGAAGTGGGTTCTTAGGGCCGTAACGGCCCTAAGCGGGTGTTTGAGGGCAGGGCCCTCAACGTGGCCCTTTATTGACGCTTTGAGGCAGGGAATATCCCTGCCTTGTTTGTATTTCCACAAACGCTGTATTTGTGATAAAATAAACATATTAGAATGAGTCGTGGACGACTTCGTAAAAGTTTTATGCGAGTAATCCGTCCATATAAGATTGCGTTTTCTCTTTCTGAATCATATTCATTTTCCGGTATGCAGATAGAATTTGGATTTCACTATTGGTTAAATCAGCGGTTTGCATGGGTTTGCGAACGTTTGACAGCCCCATAATATAATCCATGCTTGCATCAAATATTTCCGCCATCCTCATTAAGGACCTTAAACTTGCATAATGCTTTCCGGTTTCGTAAGCACTGATCGTTTCTTGCGTCACTTCGAGCTCAATACTTAAACGCAACTGCGTGATTCCTTTCGCTTTTCTCAATTCACGAATACGATTTTCCGTTTTCATGCACCTCCTACAACATAAGGATACAACTATAACTTGTATTTTACAGAGTATTAAATTATAATATTCACTGCATCAAACTATATTATGCGCAGAGGAAGGTCGGGGATAATGTTTGCGAAAAAAAATATTTACGACCGGAATGGGAGACTGCTTCTGTCTGAAGGACAACAAATCACAAAGAAAATGCGCGAAAGATTAGAGCATCATCAACTGCTCCGAGAGGAAGCCCTGCGCCTGAGCGAACAGGATAGATGCGAGTCCATAAAACAAAATTTGAAAGAGGTATGCAAGAAGCTAAACCTGTGCGAAGAGAAACTTCTGAATTACCCCGCATCCATCGTCAGCAAAATCATTTTCGAATCCAAGGCAGAGCCCTGGTGGTATGTGATAAACACATTGTATAATCATATTGGGTGGGTTTATACGCATTCCATCAACGTCTCCCTGATAGCAGTCATGATTGGAATTAAATCGGGATTTTGCGCCCAAGCTTTATTTGAAATCGCTTTGGGGTCTTTGCTGCATGATGTAGGGAAACTTATGCTTCCCAAGTCGTTGATTCAGAAAAAAGGCTCGCTCACCGATGAGGAAATGATATTAATGAAACAGCATTGCGAGCTGGGTGTAAGCATTACGGCGGAGTTTGGGTTGCCGCAGACATGCTCTTCCATTATTTTGCAGCACCATGAACGCAACAACGGGAACGGTTATCCGCTTGGGCTGAAAGAAAAGGATATACATTCGTATTCAGAAATTGTCATGATAGCCGATGTATTGGATGCAATGACTTCGTATAGGCCATACAGACCTGCAAAAGAGATGCCAACCGCTTTAAAACTATTGAAAGAAGATGAGGTGTTCTCAAAAGAGCTGGTTGCCGTTTTAGAGGAGTTATTGCAATAGCAAGTAATGCATACCAGAAGATCCGGCCGTCATGAAGCGGCGGAATTTTAACCGGTTAAAAAAAGACATAGCAAAGGCCGCAGCACGCTATGAATAGAACAGAGGCAAAGGGGCAGGCCCGCAAAGGTCCCGGCTCCTTTTCTATGTTGTGAAAGCGAGGATAGCGTATGGATCGTCAAATGCAGAGACGCATATTTTACAGCGCGGGCGCCATGATCGCGTTTCTGATCGGCTGCGGGTTTTCCAGCGGGCAGGAGATCATGCAGTTTTTTACGAGCTATGGGCCGGTAGAGAGCTTGCTGGGCGGCCTGCTTACATTCGCGCTGTTTATTTGGTTCACTGCACGTGCGCTCAAAGATGCGCGCAGGCTGCGGCTTCTTCAGGTGAACGAAATATTCAAATACTATTGCGGCGACGTGATCGGCACATTTTTTAACTGGCTGGTACCGGTACTCCTCTTTATGATATATACGGTGATGCTGTCGGGCGCAGGCGCGCTGCTCAACGAGTATTACGGTCTCCCTAACATTGCGGGCAGACTACTTATGGCGGGGCTGACACTCTTTACAGTGCTGTTGGGATTGAACGGATTGGTGCAGGTTATAGGAAGAATTGGGCCTGTAATTATACTGTTCATCATTGGTATTGGCATGATTTGCATATTTTCAAATACCGAAGGGATTACAAACGCCGCAAAAACCATGCGGACGCTGCCGTTAAAAAGGGCTGCGCCCTGGTGGTGGCTTTCCGCAACCATTTACGCGAGCTTTTCCGCATTGACGACGCTTCCATTTTTGGCGGGCCTGGGGCGCGGGATGCCTACCGATGATGAATGCGTGAAAACGGGCATACTGGGCAGCACGGGCTTTATGGGCGCCGCCATGGTGCTCAGCTTTGGCATGCTGGCGTATATTACCGAGATCTATAATAAGAATGTGCCCGCCGTATATATTGCGGATCAACTGCTGCATGGCGTTGGCATTGTGTTTTCTATCGTGATGTTTCTGGGTATTTATACGACGGCTGTGCCTATGCTGTGGTCGAGCTGCAGCCGTATATCAAACAAAGAAAACAGCTGGAAATTCCGTATCGCCGTACTGTCGCTCACATGCATCGGCTTGTGCGGCAGCGGCTTCCCTTTTGCATCGCTGGTGAATATCTTTTATCCGTACATGGGTTACATCGGGCTACTTGTGTTTGGCGGCATGCTGCTGCGGCAGGTTCGGGGAAAGCGCGCCCTGCCGCATCGACATAGACGGGCGTAAGCATGTGTTTTGAACCAAGCCTGCAACAATGGTATACTGGAGACGGAAAGGCCGGGCGTTGTCGCCCGGTATGGGGAACGCGAGAATGCCTATGCAGGAAGATACGCAAAACAAGGCGGGTACCGCCGTGCTGTTTATTCATGGCTTCATGGGCAGCCCGAAGCAATTCAATTACCTTCTGCCGGTCGCAGAATCTTTCGGCTGTGACGCATATGCTCTGCTGCTGCCCGGGCATGGAGGCACGTTTGACGAATTTGCCAAGACCGGTCTCGCGCAATGGGAGCGGCATGTGCAAGCGAATATAGACGACGTGCGGGGAAAATACAAAGCCATACTGCTTGTAGGCCACTCCATGGGCGGATTGCTCGCCATTGAGTCGGCCGTACAGGATTCAAGGGGCATCCGCGGGATACTCGCCATCGCCCTGCCGCTGTACCTGCGCGTATCTTTTAAGGGTATGCAAACCAACTGGCGGTATGCGGCCCGCCGGATGGAGCGGCGCGATCAATATACCGAAGCCGCGGCGGATTCCTGCGGCGTAGGCGGTGTATCCGTATGGAACGCGGCCGGTATACTCCCAAGGGCAGGGGATGTCCTTCGCCTGTGCGCCAAAACGCGCGCAATGCTTGGGCGGCTGTCCGTACCGCTGACCATTGTCCATTCGCCAAAGGATGAATGGGTAAGCAGATTAACGCTTCGGGCGGCGCACAGGCGATTGCCTTCGGCCGGGATCGTCGTGCTTAAGGAGTCGGGCCATTTCTGGTATGCGGAGGAAGACAAGAAAGAAATCGGAGATATGCTTGCCCGGTTGCTGGACAAGTAAAAAAGAGACGCGGCTCTTTTATTGCAGGATTTGCGCTGCTTTTTCCATGAAATAGCCTTCCATGCCGTCGGAGTCGCTTACGGCCATTTCACGGATATCCAGCCGCCGCATCAGATCTAGAAGCACGCCCGCCCCGAAAAGTATGACGTCGTGCCGGTTGGTGAGCAATGGATGCATGCGGCGCGCTTCCCCCATGCCGTCAAGATTTCGAATAAGACTCGAAAGCCCTGCGGGGGTAAGCGACTCACTGTTGACAACGGCGCTGTCGTATGCGCACAACCCCGCCTGCAGCGCCGCAAGCGTTGTAATGCTGCCGCCAACGCCTGTCCACCGCGCTTCCCGGATGCCGGAAAGCGGCGCGCAGCAGGTATCCAGCCAAAGAGTCATTTTCGCATACGCCTGCTGCAGGGGGAGACTGCCAAAACGATCCTTCGCGCGTACGCAGCCTATGGGGAAGCTCAACGCCCGCGCCGGGGTCATAACCTGCGCGCTGCCCCCGCCAATGTCGATCAGCCCGCCGCCTGCGCTGCCTACCGCGCCGCGGTAGGCAAAGCTCGCCTCCTGTACGCCGGACAATACATCCACTTCCACATTGCAGGCATCCCGTACACGCGCGCAGAACGCGGCGCCGTTTTTCGCATCGCGTACGGCGCTGGTGGCATAGGCGAAAAGACGCTGTGTCTTCTTTTCCCGGGAAATGACGACAAATGTTGAAATAGCGTCCAGCGTTCGCGCAATAGCCGCTTCATTTAGCAGCCTATGCTCGTCCAGCCCTTCGGCAAGCCGTGTGGTGATCAGCCGTTTACAACCAAAAACCGTCGCGCCTTGCGGCGTGACGGCGACATGCATCAGCCTTATGGAATTGCTGCCGATATCGATTACGGCGGCATCGAGCGGCGGTATATTCATTCGGCAGGTTCATCCCTGTAAAATTTATAGTCTTCCGGCCCCACATAGCCGAGCTTCTCCCGTGCGCATTGCGCCAGGTATTCATCCGTCTGTGAATATTCCAGCATGCCCGACAAGCGCTGTTCTTCCAATAATAATGCTTCATAGGCGGCGGTGAGCGATTGCTGCTCCTGCGTGATTTCTTTTAGTTTATTGGATTGTGAGATGACCATTGTAAGCAAAAGGGACATGCCAACAAAGCAGCCCAGCAATATATGCCGCGGCCGCAATGCAGCGATCCGTTTTGCAGGCCTCATCCGCACTCGCCTCCTATATATAATATCGAAAGTATCTCAGAATAATTTAATTCTACGCAGAAAAGAAAAATCCTGCCAAATATTTCAGAATTCATATATTAATAATCATGCAATTATGGAATGAAACAGCCTGAAAAAAAGATAACTGAGGGACCATTGCTGCAGCAGAAACCCCGTCAGGAACCCGACGCAAAGATAAGGGCGAAGCATGCCGCCGGTGGCAAACAACAGCGCTGCCGCCGCTATGGCTGTGACGCATATTAAAAACAGCGCATCGCATATTGTTCCGGCGATGCGCCAACGCAGCAGGCGCCGCAGCAGGCGAAAGACATCGTACGCAATACCGGCCGCGATGCCCCCATAGGCAAGCGCCAAAAATGCAGCTGGCTGAAGCAGCGTATTGCTCATTTGAACATACGGGAAAACAGGCCGCGGCGCTCGGGCAATGCGGGTTCATATTCAAGGGCTATCACTTCGCCCTCAATTACGATCTGACCGTCGTCCAAATTCAGCTTGGTCAGGTGCAGGCCCTCGCCCTCTATACGCAGACCGCCCGCCTCCGTTTGCAGTACAATCTCCTGTTCATGGAAGCTTTCCACATCGCTTACGCCCGTGATATTGGTGCGGGAGCAATTGTCGATATGCACACTATGGGCGCGCGGGCGGGATTTGCCGCTCTCCAGTTCCCGGTAATCGGGCATACGAGGTCCTCCTTCCACGGGGCGGACGCCCCATCGTTTCAAAATATGCGCGGGACGAGCCGCATATACGGTGCGATGTGTAAATTATTTGTTACAATACCGATAATCGTAAGGAAACGTATTGAAAACGCAAAGGGTGCTATTGACAACATCATGGGCATATTCTATGATATGTACAACTGGAGCTATCCTATCCGGGCTGATCTTTTCGTTGTATCCCGAGGGGCAATACTACGATCGCATGCCTGCCTGTATTGTGTAGGTTTGGTTTAAGCGGTCGAATTTCGGGTATCCTAATTGTATCACTGTTGATTGTTCAAGCAAAAAGATCACATGCGCCCTCTGAATGCACAGGTACCATCTGTGCGTGGTATGCGCTTTGTTGCCACGTAAAGGTGAGATAAATTTGTTACGTCTATGAAAGGAGAGGTGGAGTTGAACAAAGAAGCTCTACAAGACAAGAGCCTCGCGGATTTGCGCGAGCTGGCCAAACTTGCCGGTGTGAAATCCATCACAAAATACCGCAAAGGGGAACTCATCGATATGCTCCTTGGCGGCGGCGAACCGCAAGGGCAAGCGGAGGATGAGCCGTCCGCGCTTGCAGCCGAACGGCCGGATGAGGACGAACCCCTGATGGTCGGCGCAGAGGAAGCGGTTGTGCCTGCGAAGCCGCGCATGCGCGCGGCCGCCGTATCCGCCGCGCAAAGCATATCCGACGAGCAGGAAGCGCCTGTTGCGGCCGGTATGGCCGCACCTGTGGGCAATGCGCCGCGCGAGGCGGAAGAATACCGCAAGCCCGCATATGTTGCGCCGGGCTATCAGGCGAAACCGCAAACAGAGGGCGGCTACCAGCCCCGCCGCCAGTACAGCGGGTATCAGCAAAGCGACGGCGGTTACCAGCCCCGCCGCCAATACGGCAGTTATCAGCAGCAAGGCAATTACCAGCAGCGACGGACATACGGCGGCAATTATCAACAGCAGGGCGGTTACCAACAGCAGGGCGGTTACCAGCCGCAAGCCGGGTATCAGCAGCAGGGCGGCTATCAGCAGCAGGGCGGGTACCAGCAGCAGGGCGGGTACCAGCCGCAGGGCGGATACCAGCCGCAGGGCGGGTATCAACAGCAGGGCGGATACCAGCCGCCGCAGCAACAGCCGCCATTCTCACCTGAAACCGAAGGCAGCGAGGAAGACCGCCGCCTGCGCCGTCAGGAAGGGTATTATAATAAGGAATATGGCACCAGCAACCCTGCTGTGCCCGAGCTTTTGCAGGGCGGCGATTGCGGCGACGCCGAGGGCGTGCTGGAAGTATTGCCGGATGGTTACGGCTTCCTCCGTTCCGACAACTACCTTCCGGGCAACCGGGACGTATATGTGTCCATTGCGCAAATCAGGCGTTTTTCATTAAAAACCGGCGATATGGTGACGGGTAAGACCCGGCCGTCCAAAGAAGGGGAGCGTTTCCTCGCGTTATTATACATCACAGCCATCAACGGCGTGCCGCCGGAGGAAATGGGGCCGCGCAAGCCGTTTGAAGAGCTGGTTCCCGTCTATCCGGATGAGCGCCTTACGCTTGAATACCCGGGTCAGAACAATCTGGCCATACGGCTGATCGATCTGATCGCGCCCATCGGCAAGGGCCAGCGCGGCATGATCGTGGCGCAGCCTAAAGCGGGCAAAACCACGCTTTTAAAGAATATCGCAAACGGCATTGCAAGGAACCACCCGGACGCGCATTTGATGGTGCTGCTTATAGACGAGCGGCCGGAAGAAGTCACCGATATGCAGCGCAGCATCAAGGGCGAGGTGCTGTTTTCCACCTTCGACGAACTGCCGGAGCATCATACCCGCGTTGCGGAAATGGCGCTCGAACGCGCCATGCGCCTGGTGGAAATGGGCAAGGACGTCATCGTATTGATGGATAGCCTCACGCGCCTTTCGCGCGCTTACAACCTTTCTATCCCGCCCACCGGGCGGACGCTTTCGGGAGGGTTGGACCCCGGCGCGCTGCACAAGCCAAAGCGCTTCTTCGGCGCGGCGCGCAATATCGAGCACGGCGGCAGCCTGACGGTCATCGCGACGGCGCTGGTGGAAACGGGCAGCCGTATGGACGATATTATATTCGAAGAGTTCAAGGGTACCGGCAACATGGAAATACACCTTGACCGCAAGCTTTCCGAAAAGCGCATATTCCCCGCCATCGATATTTATAAATCCGGTACGCGCCGCGAGGAATTGCTGCTGACCAAGGCGGAGCTGGAGGGCGTGTTTACCATGCGCCGCGTACTCTCCGGCGGTAACCCGGCGGATGTGACGGAACAATTTATCAACATGCTGGAAAAGACCGCCAGCAATGAGGAGTTTTTAAGCCGCCTGAAGGAGTGGATCAGTATCTACGAGAGGGAAGGATATACCAGTTCCTCACGGTTCGGGAAATAAGAATAACCATTCACACATAACGGGGTGGCGTAGGTCACCCCGTTTACTATGGAAAGAAGGCTGGATTTTTGCATTTTTCACTACAAACCCATTGCATTGCAAGGCGAATTTGTTATATAATACGAAGGCTGACGCAATATGCGACGCATGCGCTTAGGCGTTTTGATATCGAGGTTTGAACCGGAAAGGGTGAATCGAATGAAGAAGGATATCCATCCCGCATACGGCGAGTCCGTCGTCCGCTGCGCTTGCGGCGAGACGTTTACGACCGGCTCCGTCAAGGGTGAACTCAAGGTGGAAATTTGCTCCAAGTGCCATCCCTTCTACACCGGCAGGCAGAAGCTGGTGGACAGCGGCGGCCGTGTAGACCGCTTCAAGAAGCGCTACGGCATCTGACGCTGTACCCGCACGCTAGTGCGGTGTGAAAAGCAATGCGCAATGGCGACGTTGTAAGAGCCTTCCTGACGGGAGGCTTTTTGGCGTACATTTCACGTTGGCTTCACAACCGCACCATGACAGAAACGGCCAAGCTGTGGTATACTAAGCAATAGGCTCGGCTTGGCTGTGCGCTGTCGGGCAACGCCCTAAGCGAAGGAGATTACGAATGAAAAAAGAAAAGCAACCGGCGAAGGTATGCTCTGTCGGCGGGCAGGCGGTGATGGAAGGGGTAATGATGAAATCCCCCACCGGCATCGCAATGGCCGTGCGCCGTACGGACGGCACCATCGCCACGGAATATACCGCCTACGAAAGCAAAACCAAGAAAGGCACGCTGCTTGGCTTTCCAATCATACGCGGCGTGGTCACGTTTGTGGAGTCGCTTTCGCTGGGCATGCGCACCATCACCCGGTCCGCGGAACTTCTGGGCGAGGAAATGGTAGAAGAACCGACGAAATTTGAAAAATGGCTGTCCGAAAAGACCGGCAAATCTGTGGATAAGATTGCCGTCGCCATCGCGGTGGTGCTGGCGATCGGGCTGGCCGTGGGGCTGTTTTTTATGCTGCCCACGTTTGTCAGCGGCCTGCTGCTGCGCAACTCCACCGGCCCCACGATCTGGAAAAGCCTGGTGGAAGGCTTTGTGCGCCTTGCGATATTTTTAGGCTATCTTCTCGCCATCGGCCTGATGAAGGATGTCAAGCGCCTGTTCATGTACCACGGTGCGGAGCATAAGACCATCGCCTGTTATGAGCATGAAGCGCCGCTCACGCCGGAATCGGCGAAAGCCTTTACGCGTCTTCACCCGCGCTGCGGCACCAATTATATGTTTTTGGTCATGGCCGTAAGCATACTGTTCTTCGCCGTGGTGGGGTTCAACGCGAACTTCTGGATACGCTTGCTGACACGGCTGCTGTTTTTGCCGTTGGTGGCGGGGTTGTCGTATGAGGTGCTTCGCTTTGGCGGGAAATCCGAAAGCCTGCTTGCACGCATCGTGCGCGCGCCGGGCATGGCGCTCCAGCGCATCACCACACGCGAGCCGGATGAGCGTATGCTCGAGGTCGCCATTGCCGCGTTCGAGCTTGCGATGAACCCACCCGCAGGCGATAAACGTACGCCCGCGACCGAAGTACCCAACAGCCCGCAGGAGGTACCCGCGCCGGGGGAGACCCCTGCGCCCAAAGCACCCGTTGAAGCGCCCGGCATGCCGGAGGAGATGCCCGCGCCCAATGTGCGGCCGGAAGCACCGGCCGCCGCGCAGCCGGCCGTTTCCGCGGCGGAGGATGTGAAGGCCGTATGACCCGTACGGCCGCACAGGCGCTTTCGGAGCTGACCCGCATGCTCCTTGGTGCCGCGGGAGAAGAGGCCGCGCAGCAGGCGCGGCTGCTGCTCTGCCATGTGCTGGGCTTCGAACCGGGTGAGCTGCCTCTAAAGCGCGGCGATACGCTTACGGATGAGCAGGAGCGGAGTCTGTTCGGGCTTGCGCAGAGGCGCCAGCGGCACGAGCCGCTGCAGTATCTGTTGGGCGAATGGGGCTTTATGGGCCTTACGTTTCTGGTGCGCCCCGGCGTGCTGATTCCCCGGCAGGATACCGAGACGCTCTGCGAGCACGCGCTGCGTGAAGCAAAGGCGCGCGGTTACCGTACCGCGCTGGATATATGCTGTGGCACGGGCTGTATCGGCGTCAGCCTTGCGAAGCTGGGCGGATTGACCGTTACCGCTTCCGACCTGTCGCCGGATTGTGTTGCGCTCACGCGCGAAAACGCCGAAAAAAACGGCGTAGGGCTTACGGTGCTCACGGGCAGCTGGTTTGCGCCCGTTTCGGGCCGGTTTGATCTGATAGTATGCAATCCGCCGTATCTTACACAAGGGGATATGAACGCGCTGCAACAGGAAGTCCGCTTCGAGCCTTCTCTTGCGCTTTATGGCGGGCTGGATGGGCTGGATGCCTACCGCAGCTTAGCGGACGGGTGGAGAGAGCATATCGCGCCCGGCGGGGAACTGCTGCTGGAAGTTGGTGCGGGGCAGGCGGAGGCCGTGCGCGCGCTCTTTGGCGGCAAGGCGGCAATATTGCCGGATTATAACGGCGTTTTGCGCGTCGTGTGCGTGCAGGCGCCGTAAGCGCAAAACACAATTCGTATTCAGTTGGTTACGCTTTCAAACAGGAGGAGCTTATGGCTGGGATGCAAACGCGCATTGCCATAGCGGTTTGTGCGCTGATACTCATGCTCACGCTTTTATGCATATGCTTTTCCGGCTGTGCGGCGCAGACTGCATCTGCCCCTGCCGCGGCGGAGGTGATGGATCTGCCCGCTGCAACACGGCGGCCCACTCCTTCGCCCGTTCCGACGCCCGTACCTACCCCTGTGCCGACCCCGACGCCTGAACCCACGCCTGTGTACGCAACGGTGGGCGCGGTGGGCGACATCATGATGATGCAGAGTCAGGTAAACGGCGCATGGAGCGATGCGGCGCAGGCCTACGATTTTACTCCGAGCTTTTTTGCCATGCAGCCATGGTTCCAGAACGTGGATGTGTTATGCGGCAACCTGGAAGTGCCGCTTGCGGGGGAGGCGGCGGGCTATTCCAGCCCGGCGCCCAGCGCGCCTACGCCCATGATGGATGGCACGGTGCCCGCAGGGGAACGGCAAACCTTCAACGCGCCGGATGCATTGGCGGCGTCGCTGTACGCTTCCGGCTTTGATGTGATCACTACCGCCAACAATCACTGCCTTGACCGCGGGCCGGAGGGATTGCTTCGCACCGCACAGGTGCTTCGCGCCGCGGGGCTCACGCAATTGGGCACCTATGTTTCGCGGGAAGATCGCGATACGCCGCGCGTCGCAGAGGCCAACGGTATCCGCATCGGCATGCTTGCGTGGACGTTCAGCGTCAACGGCTACGAAGACCGGCTTAATGGGGAGCAACACCTCTACGCCGTGGGACGCACCGGAGATAAAACCCGTATGGCGGAAGATATCCGCCTCTGCCGCGAGGCGGGTGCGGAATTCATCATCGCCTTTGTGCACTGGGATACGGAGTTTTCCAACGAACCCGCAAGTTCCACACGCAAGCTTGCGCAGTGGCTGCTTGCACAGGGGGCGGACGCGGTCATAGGCTCCCACCCGCATGTGGTGCAGCCGGCGGAATATGTGCGCGTACAGCGCGGCGAAGAGGAATACACCGGGCTGGTCGTCTATTCTGTGGGCAATTTTTTATCCAACATGGCGCCCTCGCCGCGGGATTACGGCCTGTATGTGCAGCTTACGTTGGAAAAATCGCCGGATGGCGCAGTGCGGCTGCATGATGCGGGGCTGCTGCCGCTTTACTGCATGAAGCACAGGGTGGAAGGGCGTACGCTGCACGAGGTGCTGCCCGCGCTTGCGGATACCGCGGCCGTCACGGCCTGCGGCGCGCTGGCCGACGGCAATTACGCGGGCATGGAAAATGCGCGCGCGCATGTATTGAACGTTTGCGGCGACGCCGTGCCGCCGCTGGCATAAGAGAATGCGCGCATGGAGTTCGCTGCGCCGCTGCGCCGCCGCTATGCTGGCGGCGGCAATACGTTAAAACGGGGGTCCTTATGAAGAGTAAGCTGGAAACCATCAAACAACGATATGAAGCGCTGGGCGTTGCGCTTTCCGCGCCCGACGCCATGGCGGATCAGGCCGCATGGCGCGCCATGGTCAAAGAACACGCCGATCTTTCCGAGATCGTAGAGAAATACGATGCTTATACGCAGGCGCAGGGCGCCCGCGCGGATTGCCGCGCCATGCTGGAGGAGCACCTGGATACGGAAATGAAGGAAATGGTGCATGCGGAGCTTGCAGAACTTACCGAGCGCGAGGAAAAGCTGCTTGACGAGCTCAAGCTGCTGCTGGTGCCGCGGGACCCGAACGACGATAAGGACGTCATCATCGAGGTGCGCGCGGGTACCGGCGGCGACGAGGCGTCGCTATTTGGCGCGGATCTTTTGCGCATGTACCTCCGCTATGCCGAGCGCAACGGCTACAAGGTGGACTATATCACCAACAACCTTACGGATATGGGCGGCGTCAAGGAAGTCGTGTTCTCGCTTGGCGGCAAGCGCGGCGCTTACAGCCGCCTGAAATTTGAAAGCGGCGTACACCGCGTGCAGCGCGTGCCCGAAACGGAGAGCCAGGGGCGTATCCATACCAGCGCCGCCACCGTCGCCGTATTGCCGGAGGCGGAAGATGTCGAGGTGGAAATCAAGGACGGCGACCTGCGCATCGATACCTACCGTTCCAGCGGTGCGGGGGGCCAGCACGTCAATAAGACGGACAGCGCTATCCGCATTACGCATCTGCCCACGGGTCTGGTCGTCGCCTGTCAGGATGAGCGCTCGCAGCTCAAAAACAAGGAACAGGCCATGCGCCTGCTCAAAAGCCGCCTGCTGGAGATGTACCAGAATCAAAAGGACGCGGAGCTTGCGCAGACGCGCAAAAGCCAGGTGGGTTCGGGCGACCGCAGCGAACGCATACGCACCTATAACTTCCCGCAGGGGCGCGTGACGGATCACCGCATCGGGCTTACGCTCTATAAGCTGGAGCAGTTCCTTGACGGCGATATGGATGAGATGCTGGACGCGCTGATTTTGGCCGAACGCGCAGCGAGACTTACCGATAGTAATGTATAATGAGTAATTACGGAGGGAATTCCTTCGGAATTTCTTTTTAATGAATAGACTAAGGCGAACGTTTCGCCCCCGATCATTCGAAAAAATCCCGTCAGGGATTTCATCAGCAATTATTCATCATTCATTCCAAATTTGGGGGGTATATGCAGACACAGGTGATCGACGCCCGGGGCAATCCCGAAGCGGGCACGCAGCTGGGCGGTCGGCTTATAAAAGAAGGCGGGCTTGTCGCCTTTCCGACCGAGACCGTATATGGCCTTGGCGCAAACGGAATGGATGCAGAGGCCGTACAGGGTATTTTTGCGGCCAAGGGCCGCCCGTCCGACAACCCGCTGATACTGCATGTTTGCCGCAAAAACGATGTGCATAAGCTTTGGGATACCATACCCGAAAAAGCGCAGCGGCTGATGGACGCTTTTTGGCCGGGGCCTCTGACGCTGGTGTATACCCGGACCGATGCCGTACCGGATATCGTTACGGCGGGGCTTCCCACCGTGGCCGTCCGCATGCCGGATAATAAAACGGCGCGCGCGCTCATTAAGGCGGCAGGGGTGCCCATCGCGGCGCCCAGCGCCAATGCCTCGGGCAGGCCCAGCCCTACCACGGCGGCGCATGTGCTGGAGGACATGGCGGGCAGAATACCGCTCGTCATCGACGGCGGCCCCTGTAAATTCGGTGTGGAATCCACCGTGGTGGCGGTAGGTGCGGAGCCCATGATACTGCGCCCGGGCGCGGTCACGCAGAGCATGCTCGAAGCGGTCATAGGCCCGGTCAGGCTGCACAAAAGCCTGCTGCAGCCGCTTGGCGAAGGGGAGCAGGCGGCCTCCCCCGGCATGCGGTATAAGCATTATGCGCCGGATGCGCAGGTAATCGTCGTGACAGGAACGCTTTCCAATATGGCCCGGCGTATTTCAGAGCTGTATGATACTTATACAAATGCGCACAAAAAGTGCATGATTTTGGCGACAAGGCAAACCCAACACTTTTATCGCGAAAAAGAGTATGCTATAATAGGCGACAGGGAGCGCCCACAGACGCTTTGCGCAAGCTTGTTTTCCGCCCTGCGGGAGCGGGGCGCGCAAGCGGACGTGCTGTTGGCCGAAGGCGTGCCGGCCGAAGAGGCTGGGCTTGCCTTTATGAATCGCTTGCTGCGCGCCGCCGGCTTTTGCTGTGAGGACGCAGACAAACTCTCTGACTAATATGCATGTCGCGCACATGCGCCATTAATCGCGGGATCCCCGCGTGAACAGGAGGACGTTTTGAAAACCGTGCTATTCGTCTGCACCGGCAACAGCTGCCGAAGTCCGATGGCGGAAGCCATCATGGAAGACCTGGTAGACGACCACCCACGATTGTCGGGTTCCATTGAGGTGGAATCCGCAGGAACCATGGCTTGCGAGGGCGCTGAAATGTCCGAGTATGCGCAGCAGGCGCTCGAAGAGATGGGCATCCGCTTTGGCCGCCACCGTGCGCAGCAGTTGACGCCCGAGCTGGCCGAGCAGGCGGATCTTATATTGACGATGGAGGCGCAGCATCTCGACGAGCTGGAGGCCATTTGCCCCGAGGCGCAGGAAAAGGCGCATACGCTCAAAGGGTACGCCGCGGGCGTGGATGGATTTCCCGGGGACGACGAATTCGATATTCAGGATCCGTTCCGGCAGCCGCTCGACGTGTATATCGAGGCGGCGGCGGAGATCCGCGAGGCCATACAAAAAACGCTCACGCGCATCGAAAACGAATTAATAGGGGACGGACTCCCCTCGGTAATAGGAAGAGGATAACGGTACATGAAAATTGCATTTGGCTGCGACCATTCCGCATTTAAGCTCAAAACGGCTCTGGTGGATTATGTGCGGGAATTGGGGCATGAGGTGGAAGACTTTGGCTGTATGTCGGAAGAGAGCGTGGATTACCCGGACTATGCCGCACTTGTGGCGGACGCCGTTTCTCTCGGCAGGTTTGACCGCGGCATACTGATTTGCTATACGGGCATCGGCATGAGTATTACGGCCAACAAGGTGCATGGCGTGCGTTGCGCACTGTGCAGCGAACCCGTTTCGGCAGGCCTTACCCGCGGGCATAACAACAGCAATGTGCTGGCCATGGGCGCGGGTATGATTGGACTGGCAATGGCCCGTGAGATCGTACGGGTATGGTTGTCGACCGAGTTCGAAGGCGGCCGGCATCAGCGACGGGTGGATAAAATCACAGCATACGAGGCCCGCTGACGAGTATCGTCAGACAGGGCCTCTGTCTTGTTTATACAATCTATTTCAAATACCTGGGAGGAAAACGAAATGGGCAAACTGGTCGTTATCGATCATCCTCTGGTGCAGCACAAAATTTCCCTTCTGCGGGACAAGCACACGGGCACCAAGGAATTTCGGGAGTTGGTTCAGGAGCTTGCGATGCTGATGGCATATGAAGTCACCAGAGATTTAGAGCTTTGTGACATCGAGGTGGAAACACCCGTAGCACCCGCAAGAACCAAGGTGCTTGCCGGCAAAAAGCTTGGCATCGTACCCATACTGCGCGCTGGCCTTGGTATGGTCGACGGTATGATGAGCCTTATTCCCGCCGCGAAGGTGGGTCATATCGGTCTGTACCGCAATCCGGAAACGCTGGAGCCTGTGGATTATTACTGCAAGCTTCCGCCCGATGTGCAGGAGCGCGACATCATCATCGTGGATCCCATGCTGGCGACAGGGGGTTCTGCGGTAGAAGCGGTACGCATTGTAAAGGATGCCGGCTGCAAGAGTGTGCGCCTGGTCTGCCTCATCGCCGCGCCCGAGGGGATCGCCGCCGTACAGAGGCGGTATGACGATGTGGATATTTATCTTGCCGCGGTGGACAGCCATCTCAACGAACACGGCTATATCGTGCCCGGCCTGGGAGACGCGGGGGATCGCCTGTTCGGAACGAAATAGTTAAAAACATCGCTTGCAACGCGTACTTTGTACGAGTATTATATACTGAATTGCATGTTATTTTGGCTTGTATTCACACAAACTAGTTAGTAAAATAGTTTTGTCAGCATTTTAACAAGGGAGGTGATCGCCTTGCGTTCCATGATAGAACAAGTCACGGAAGCAGAAACCCGGGCGGCGAGTATCCGTCAGGATGCGGCGGCGGCCGCACGCGAGGCCGTTGCAGCCGCGCAGGCGAAGGTTGAAGAAACACTTGCGGCGCAGGCGCAGGCCGCGCGTACGGCGCTTCGTCAGGCTTGCGAGCAGGCGGAAGCGCAGGGCCGCGCGCTTGCGGAAAATATTTTCAAAGAACGCGATCAACAGGCGCAGGCCCAATGCGCGAAAGCTCGTGAGCGGCTTCCTCAGGCTGTGGAGTATTTGTTGGGAAGGGTTGTGACAGGGCAATGATCGTACCCATGAAATGGATGACCCTCGTTGCCCTCAAGGAAGACGAGGAAAGCATCCTGCATGCGCTGCAGTCCCTTTCCGCCGTGCAGGTCGTGCAAACGGGCGAGGAAGCGGTATGCGAAGCGCCCGACATGCTGAACAGCGCGGAAAACCAGGTACAAAAGCTTTCCGGTTCCTTGCAGCTGCTGCGGCCGTATGCACAAAAGAAATCCATGTTCCAGCCCAGGCCGGAGGTATCCGTGGCAGCGCTTAGAGACAGCGTGGCGGGTGCGTTGGAGTACGGCGAGCAGATTGAAGCCATCAGCCGGGACAAAGCTACTCTTCGCGCACAAAAAGAGAAGGCCGCCCAGCTTATAGCGGCGCTGGAGCCGTGGGCCGCGCTGGAAACGCCGATTGAAAATATCCGCGAGACGGCGGGTACGGGCCTCTTTACCGGTATGCTTGCAACAGAAAGCCTCTTCAGGCTGGACGAGCTGTCCGACTGCGCCGCAGTACAGGTGTTTGACGGCGTAAACGCGCATGCGGTGCTGCTGTTGTGCCAAAAGGCGGATGCCGACCGTGTGGAGTCGCTGCTTAAGCAGCTGGAATGGAACGATTTTTCGTTCCCGCAAATGGAGGGGACGCCCAGGCAGGCGATTGACGCGCTCGATGCGCAGATCAAGGGCTTTGAGGCGCAGGAGGAAGCCGCGGACACGCAGCTTCGCGCGCTTGCGCAAAAGCGGGACGAGATCGAGGGCGCGGTGGATGCGGCCGCGATCGAGCGCGACCGTCTGTATGCAAAGGCCGCCACGGGCAAGACCGCTTCCGCATTTCTTCTGGAAGGCTGGGTGCGCTCCGATCGCGTACAGGAGGTGGAAGCGGCGGTTTCTTCCGTAACGGATGCATACCACATGGAAATGCGTGATCCCACGGAGGAAGAGGTGCCGCCCTCCGTCGTGCAGAACAACGAGTATGTGACGCCATATGAGGCGGTTACCAACCTCTATTCCCGGCCGGACCCACGTTCGATGGACGCAACGCCGTATATGGCGCCTTTCTATTTTCTGCTGTTTGGTATGATGGTCAGCGATACGGGGTATGGGCTGGTGCTGGCAATCGGGTGCTTCCTGTTCTTAAAATTCATGAAGCCGACCGGAATGACCGGGATGCTTACCAGGGTCATTATGATGGGCGGTATTTCCACCATCCTGTGGGGCTTTTTGATTGGCTCGTTCTTCGGCATGGATTTTGATACCGTGTTTGGTACGGCGAACGTTTTCCCGCTGCTGCTGGATCCGATGTCAGATCCCATCAGCATGCTGTTCCTGTGCTTTGGCCTTGGCGGCATCCATATCCTGTTTGGCATGGTGCTCAAAATGAAGGCTAGCTTTGCGCAGGGTGACTGGAAGACGGCGATATTCGATACCCTTTCCTGGATCATGGTGATTATCGGCCTGGTATTGCTGCTGGCGGTTCCGTCCATTTCCACGGTGGGCGGGGTTATCGCGATACTTGGGGCGCTGACGATACTGTTCATGAAGGGCCGCGGAAAACGAAACCCCCTCAAGCGAATTGTTTCCGGGCTGGCGGAGCTGTACAATGTTTCGGGCTATCTGTCCGATGTGCTTTCCTATGCGCGTTTGTTCGCGCTGGGCATCGCCACGGGTGTTATCGGTTCCGTGTTCAACACGCTTGGCGGCATGCTGATGGGCGCCGATAATATCGTGCTGGACATACTATTAACGGCCATTGCGATTGTGCTGCTGATATTCCTGCACCTGTTCAATGTCGGCATCAATACATTGGGCGCGTTCGTGCATTGCGCAAGGCTGCAGTATATCGAGTTTTACGGCAAATTCTATGAAACCGGCGGCAGGGAGTTTAAGCCCCTTCGCTACAATACAAGACACGTCAAGGTCGTTTCCTGATCACAGACACTTTACATCCGCGTGAAAGTGTCGAGTATATTATCAGTCCACTATCTTAAGGAGGAAATGAGTATGGAATTCAATTGGGGACCTATCCTGGCCGCACTGGGCGCGGCGTTGGCAGCGGCGTTGGCCGGCGCAGGCTCTGCGATTGGCGTTGGCATTGCGGGTCAGGCGGGCGCAGGCGTTCTTTCGGAGGATCCGGATAAATTCGGCTCGGTGCTCGTTCTCCAGCTTTTGCCTGGTACACAGGGCATTTACGGCCTTCTGATTGCATTCGTTATCGCAAGCAAAGCCGGCCTGCTTGCAGCCGGCGTGGTACCTACCTTTACGCAGGGCCTGCAGCTGCTGTGCGCCGCGCTGCCTATCGCGATCGGCGGGTTGCTTTCCGCTATTGCGCAGGGCAAGGTTGCCGCATCCGGTATCGGCATGGTTGCCAAGCGGCCTACCGAGCAGGGCAAAGCGTTGATACTGACCGTTATGGTGGAAACCTACGCGGTGTTGGCGCTGCTGATTTCGTTCCTGCTGGTCAACGGTGTTGTTGTCGGCTGATCGCTGCCGGCTCCCCTGTACGAAAATGGTACTGGAGTGTATGTAAATGACAAATGGAACTGCCACCGGCACAGAGAAGCTGGTTGAACGGATAGTATCCGCCGCCAAGGAAGAAGCGGCGGCGGCAAAGGCTGCGGCGGAAGAAAGCTGCGCGGCCATCAAGGCCGCAGGCGAAAAGCGCAGTGCCGCGCTTGCTGCGGAGGATGCGCAAAAGCGGACGGCGGCTGCCCAGAGCATACTCGAGCGCAGCCGTACCAACGCCGAGCTTGAAGCGCGAAAAAGTGCGCTGTTGACGCGCCGGGCATTGATTCAGGACGCATTCGACCAGGCCTACGCGGCTTTGTGCGCGCTTCCCGATAAGGAACGCGCGGAAATCTGCCGTACGATGCTGCTGCGTGAAGCGGACGGCGGTGAGACGATCCACGCCTCGAAAAACGATATCAAGCAGATTGCGCTGCTGATACCCGTGATTGAAGCGGACATGCTTAAGGCAGGCAAAAAACCGCTGCTGCTTTCGCCCAATGCGGCGGATATCGATTACGGGTTCATACTCTCCGGCGATGGCTATGAGAAGGACTGTTCGTTTGCCGCATTGCTTCGTGATACGCGCGCCAAAGAAGAAACCCGTGTTGCTTCCATACTGTTCGCGGCGGATGTATAAACGCGGTATGAAATGGGAGCACGAGGTGTTTGAGTTTTTAAACACCACCCTAACGATTGGGAGGTAGAGCGCATGCCACAGTCAAGTTATGCCTATGCGGTGGCGCGCATACGAGCGTTGGAAAAAGGCCTGATCGGCCAGGAAAAAATGTCCCGCATGGCGGATAGCAGCCTGGAAGATGCCCTGCGTATGCTGCAGGAAGCCGGGTATGGCGATATGCCCGAAGCGACGGCGATGGATGCGGAAGCCATGATCGCCAAAGAACATGTAAAGGCCAGCGAATTGGTGCGGGAGATTTCACCCGCCCCGGCGGTTACCGACCTGTTCCTGCTGCAGGCGGATGTGCACAATCTCAAGGTGCTCTTGAAGGCGCGGCTGCTGCATCTTACGGAAGAACCGCCGCTGATGCAGGGCGGCGTGTATCCTGTGGAGCTGCTGCAGGCTGCCGTGCGCGAGGGCAATTATCGCGATCTGCCCGTTTCCTTCTCTGATGCGCTTACAGCTCTTGAAAAGCAGCTGCAGGCGAAGGAGAACCCGCAGGCGGTCAGCATAGCGTTGGATAAGGCCTATCTCACGCATGCGTATGCGACGCTTGCCGGGAATAAAAATGACTTTGCATTGTCGTATTTTAAGGGCCTGGCGGACTTTAACAACGCGCTTAGCCTGTTGCGCCTGCGCGATATGGGCGCGGAAAAGGAGACGCTGGCGGCTTCGCTGCTGCCTGCGGGGGATATCCCGCACAGTACCCTTGTTGCGGCGTTTGACCAGCCGTTTGATATGCTCATAAAAATGGTTTCCACAGGCCCTTGCGGCAGCGTATTGTCCAAAGGGCTTGAGGAGGTACAGCGCTGCGGCAGGACCGGATCGCTGGAGAAAATGCGGGATAATTATTTGATGGAGCTGGCGAAAAAGGGTAAGTATGAGACCATGACGCTCCATCCGATCCTGGGATACCTGTTGGCCCGCGAACAGGAAGCAAAATCAATCAGATTGATACTGACCGCCAAGCGCAACGGCCTGGCTGCGTCGGTGATTTCGGAGAGGCTGCGTGAGTTGTATGGGTAATATTGCCGTTGTTGGCGACCGCGATTCGGTACTGCTATACAAAGCCGTCGGATTGGATGTGTTTTTTGAGACCGGGGCGGAGCACGCCTCGCATACCCTGCACAACCTGGCGCGCAAGGGATATCAGGTGATCTTTCTGACCGAGGAGCTGTATAAGGATTGCAGCGAAGCCGTTTCCACGTATAAGTCCGAAACATTCCCGGCCATCATCCCTATTCCCAGCAACAAGGGAACGATGGGCGTGGGTATGGCGGAACTCAAGGCGAATGTGGAAAAGGCCATCGGCGCGGATATTTTATTTTCTTGAAGGAAGGTAGAGAAGCGATATGCAAGGTACGATCGTGAAAGTATCTGGACCGCTCATCGTCGCATCCGGCATGGCTGATGTGCAGATGTACGACGTGGTCCGTGTCAGCGAGAGGCACCTCATCGGTGAAGTCATCGAGCTGCGCGGAGACCGCGCCTCCATACAGGTTTATGAGGAAACGGGCGGCATCGGCCCGGGCGAGCCTGTATACAGCACGGGCGCGCCGCTGTCGGTGGAGCTTGCGCCGGGGTTGATCGAAAGCATTTACGACGGCATCCAGCGCCCTCTCAACAAGATCCGCATGCAGGCCGGCGACCGCATCACCCGCGGCATCGTCGTGGATTCGCTGGATCATGAAAAGCTTTGGGATTTCGTTCCCGCGGCGCAGGCGGGTGCGCTTCTTGTGCCCGGTGACATATTGGGTACCGTGCAGGAGACGGAGGCGGTGCTGCATAAGGTGATGGTGCCCCCGGGCGTTTCGGGCAAGCTTACCTGGATCCATGCGGGTCAGGCCAACATCGTGCAGGCCATCGCCAGGGTGGAGACCGAAAAAGGCGAGGTCGAGCTGCCCATGCTGCAGCGCTGGCCCGTACGCCGCGGCCGCCCCTACGCGAAGAAGATGCCGCCCGTGGAGCCCATGATCACAGGGCAGCGTGTTATCGATACGCTCTTCCCCGTGGCAAAAGGCGGCGTGGCGGCCGTGCCCGGTCCTTTCGGTTCGGGCAAAACGGTGGTGCAGCACCAGCTCGCAAAATGGGCGGATGCGGATATCATCGTATACGTTGGCTGCGGCGAGCGCGGCAACGAAATGACCGACGTGCTGATGGAGTTCCCGGAACTGAAGGATCCGCGCACGGGCCTTTCGCTGATGAAGCGCACGGTGCTCATCGCCAACACGTCGGATATGCCCGTGGCGGCGCGTGAAGCATCCATCTACACCGGAATCACCATCGCGGAGTATTTCCGCGATATGGGATATAAGGTCGCCATCATGGCGGACAGTACCTCCCGCTGGGCGGAAGCGCTGCGCGAGATGTCCGGCCGTCTGGAAGAAATGCCGGGCGAGGAAGGCTACCCCGCCTACTTAGGCAGCCGCCTTGCGGAATTCTACGAGCGCGCCGGTATCGTGACAACTTTGGGCAGCGACTGCCGCGAAGGCGCGGTCTCCGCAATCGGCGCGGTGTCGCCGCCGGGCGGCGATATTTCGGAGCCTGTTTCGCAGGCGACGCTGCGCATCGTTAAGGTATATTGGGGGCTTTCCTCCAAGCTCGCGTATGCGCGCCACTTCCCCGCGATCGACTGGCTGCAGTCCTATTCGCTCTATATTGGCCGGTTGGAGGGCTGGTTTAATGAAAATGTGGACGCCGAGTGGTCGGGCATGGTACAAAAGACCATGACCATGCTCCAGCAGGAAAGCGAGCTGGAAGAAATCGTGCGTTTGGTGGGTATCGACGCGCTGTCCTTTAAGGACAGGCTGACGCTGGAGGCTTCCCGCTCTATACGCGAGGATTATCTGCACCAGAACGCCTTCCACGAGGTGGATACCTATACCTCCCCGCGCAAGCAGTACATGATGCTCAGGCTGATACTGGATTATTACGACAAGGGTCTTCAGGCGCTGGAAGCAGACGCGTCCTTCTCCAGGATCGTGAGCCTGCCCGTACGCGAGGATATCGGCCGTATCAAATATACGCCCGAAGATGAAATGCAGGCGCGCTATGAGGCGGTTTCCGCCGCGCTCGCCGAGCAAATGCTCGCATTGACCGAAGGGGGTGTGGAACATGCGTAAGGAATACCGTACCATTCGTGAGGTCGTCGGCCCCCTGATGCTGGTGGAGGATGTCTCCGGCGTCAAGTACGACGAACTGGTCGAGATACAGCAGGCCAACGGCGAAACCCGCCGCGGCCGCGTGCTGGAAGTGGAGGATGACCGCGCGCTGCTGCAGCTGTTCGAGGGCTCGCAGGGCCTCCGCATCAGCGACAGTAAGGCGCGCTTCCTTGGCCGTTCCATTGAGCTGGATGTTGCGCCCGACATGCTTGGCCGCGTGTTCGACGGCATGGGCAAGCCCAAGGACGGCGGGCCCGCGCTCATCCCCGAGAAGAAGCTGGATATCAACGGCTCACCCATGAACCCGGCCGCGCGCGACTATCCGTCCGAGTTCATACAGACGGGTATTTCCGCCATCGACGGCCTGAACACGCTGGTGCGCGGGCAGAAGCTGCCCGTGTTCTCCGGCTCCGGTTTGCCGCACGCCAATCTGGCCGCGCAGATCGCGCGCCAGGCGCGCGTGCTGGGTACGGATGAAAACTTTGCCGTGGTGTTCGCCGCTGTGGGCATCACGTTTGAAGAAGCGGATTTCTTCATCAGCGATTTCCAGAAGACGGGTGCTATCGACCGTACGGTAGTGTTTGTCAACCTGGCAAACGACCCGGCCATCGAGCGTATCGCCACGCCGCGTATGGCGATCACCGCCGCGGAATATCTGGCGTATGAGCTGGGCATGCACGTGCTGGTCATCATCACGGATATCACCAACTATGCAGAAGCGCTGCGCGAAGTATCCGCCGCGCGCAAGGAGGTTCCCGGCCGCCGCGGCTACCCCGGCTACCTGTATACCGACCTTGCCACCATGTATGAGCGCGCGGGCCGTATCAAGGACAACAAGGGCTCCATCACCATGATCCCGATACTGTCCATGCCGGAGGATGACGTGACGCATCCCATCCCCGACCTGACCGGCTATATTACGGAAGGGCAGATCATACTTTCCCGCGATTTGCACCGCAGGGGCCTCACGCCTCCCGTCAACGTGCTTCCTTCGCTTTCGCGTTTGAAGGATAAGGGCATCGGCAAGGGCAAGACCCGCGAGGATCATGCCGATACCATGAACCAGCTTTTTGCCGCCTATTCGCGCGGTAAGGATGCAAAGGAGCTCGCGGTCATACTGGGCGACGCGGCGCTGTCCGAAACGGATAAGCTATACGCGAAGTTTTCCGATGCGTTCGAGGCCGAGTATGTATCGCAGGGGTATTACACCAACCGTACAATAGAGGAAACGCTGGATTTGGGCTGGAAGCTGTTATCCATACTGCCCAGGACGGAATTGAAGCGTATCCGCGACGCCTATATCGAGAAATATCTCCCCCAAGAGGAGGGATAAGCCGTGGCAGCCTTGCAGTACAAACCCACGCGCATGGAGCTTTCCAACCTGAAGAAACGCAGGCAGGTGGCAGTGCGCGGGCACAAGATGATGAAGGATAAGCGTGACGAGATGGTGCGCCGCTTCATCATCTACATTCGCCGCAATAAGGAGCTGCGTGAAGAGGTGGAGCAAAAGCTCGCCGCCGCCATGCAGGGCTTCGTGATTGCGCGCGCATCCATGGGCAACGAGGCTGTGGAGGAGGCGTTGATGTACCCTGCGCGTACGGCCAACGCCACCGTAGGGACGGAACATGTGCTCTCGATACTCGTGCCCAAGCTTACAATGCAGCAGAGCACAGGCTTCAGCTATCCGTACGGCTTTGCGACCACCTCCGCGGAGCTCGACGGCGCCGTGCAGGCGCTCGCGGAGCTGCTGCCGCTGTTGTTGGAACTTGCGCAGGTGGAAAAAACCTGCAACCGCCTGGCGGTCGAGATCGAAAAGACGCGCCGCCGCGTCAACGCGCTCGAATATGTCATGATTCCGCAAATCACGGAGGCGATCCGGCAGATCAAGATGAAGCTGGACGAAAACGAACGCGGTAACCTGACGCGTCTGATGAAGACAAAGGAGATGCTCGCTGAAGGCAGATAGACGGTGAAAAACGGAAAGGTACCTTTTATATCCTGCAAAGTTAGGGTATATGGTACAGAAGGGGGCAAATAAATGGAACAGAACCGTTCGCAGCAAATGACGGGGGTTAAGCTTGCAAGCGCGCTGATGCTGCTCTTTGGCGCATTCAATTTTGTTTCTTGCCTGATTGCCCTGATCGGCCTGGCTTCGGGGGTCAATTCAATAGGAGGAACGCCGGGCCAGGTCGCATTGGTCGTGGTGTTGTGCATCATCGGCGCCGCGCAGGTCGTGGCGGCCGTACTGGGCTTTCTCAGCACAAAGGCGGGTGCGGCAAACACATACCGCGCCACCTGCCGCACGCTTGGCTTCCTGCTACTGGGCGTTACGGTCGCGTATTTGGTATCCACGGCGATTATGCGCGGCTTTGCGGTGAGCACGCTCTATAATATCGTTGTATCCATCGTATATCTCACAATGATAAAATGAAAACTGTTGATAGAAGAAGGGCCGCCCCACAATCTTGGGGGCGGCCCTTTGCTGCTTGGGCGCGGGCTACAATAAAGCGGAAAGCACCGAAGCGCGCGTAACGATGCCCTTGAGCGTGTTTTCAGCATCCACGACGGCGATAGGATATTTCGACTCCGTCGTGAGCGGAATAATGTCGCTTACGAGCGCGTCCTCCTGCGTGGTCAGCACATCCGAGGCAATAATATCCGCCATCGGCACGCCGTCCTTTTTCGCGTTCACCGCCGCGTCAATGGAGAGTATCCCCAACAGCTTGAGTTTTCCGTCCACCACATAGGCGGTGGAGACGCCGTTGGTGCGCATCTCCTGTATGGCGGTTGTCAGTCCGTCCTTCGGCCGAACCAGGCAGGCAGGCGTTGTCATGATGTTGCGTGCAGAAAGCACCTTCGTTTTATCCACGCTGTCGATAAAGCGGCGCACATAGTCGTCCGCGGGGTGGGTGGACATATTTTCCGGCGTATCGATCTGTATAACTTTGCCGTCGCGCATGATCGCCACGGTATCGCCAAGCTTAAAGGCCTCGTTGATGTCATGCGTGATGAATATTACGGTTTTTTCCAGCTTGCGCTGTATGGAAATCAGCTCAAACTGCATATCCCGCCGAACGATAGGGTCGAGCGCGGAAAACGGTTCATCCATCAGCAGCACTTCCGGGTCATTGGCCAGCGCGCGGGCCAGGCCGACCCGCTGCTTCATGCCGCCGGAGAGGCTGGCGATTGGCTGCCTGTCCTGCCCGTGCAGACCGACCATATTGATCATTTCATGCGCAATTTGCTCGCGCTGCGCCTTTGCCACGTTCTTGACCTCTAAACCGTACGCCACATTGTCTATGACGTTGCGGTGGGACATTAGCCCGAAATTCTGGAATACCATCGAAATCTTATTGCGGCGGTAGTCTAAAAGATCCTTTTTACCAAGCTTATCTATGTCCGTGCCATTGTAGAGTATGGTGCCGGAGGTCGGCCGGTGCAGGCGGTTGAAGCAGCGAACAAGGGTGGATTTGCCCGAGCCGGACAGGCCGATGATAACGAATATCTCACCGCGCTTTACTTCAAAGGATACATCCCATAATGCGACCGTAACGCCTGTTTTCTGATAGACTTCCTCCTTGTTGGAACCTTCTTTCATCATTCTGGCGGCTTCGGCCTTGTTCGCGCCGTACAGTTTGCAGATATTTTTCACCTGGATAATCGCATGGTTGTTATTTTCCATCCCGGCTCACCTCGCTGTTTTTTATGGAGCTTTGCGTCAGCCGGTCGATTACGATGGCCATAATGACCACCGCGGTACCTGCAAGGATGCCGCGGCCGATCTCCATGCGATTAACGCCGATCAGCACTTCCATGCCGAGGCCCGTAGCGCCGATCATGGAGCACGTAACAACCATCGCCATTGCCATCATGATCGTCTGGTTGACGCCCGTCATGATGGTGGGCATCGCCTGCGGAATTTGTACCTTGATGAGCGCCTGCAGGCGGGTAGAACCAAAGGCCATTGCCGCTTCCACCACCTCGGTATCGACCTGCCGGATGCCGTGGCTGGTCAGGCGTATGACCGGTACGACGGCATAGATCACGGTCGCAATCACTGCCGGCGCTTTGCCCAGGCCAAAAAACAGCACGGCGGGTATGAGGTATACGAACACCGGCATGGTCTGCATGGTGTCGAGTATCGGCCGGATGATGCGGTTGGCGCGCTCGCTGCCCGAGATCAGTATCCCGACGGGGAAGCCTAGCAGGAGGGAAATGAGCACGGAAGCAATGATGATGGCAAGCGTCTCATTCATAAGACTCCATAGCCCGAACAGGCCGATCATAGACATCATTACGGTGTAAATGATGCCGTTTTTTATTCTGCCGCTCAGCTTCCACCCCGCAAAGAACACGATGCCAAGAAGAAGCCACCATGGCAGGATATCGAGAACGGTGCGGATACCCAATATCATGCCGTTCAGGCCGCCCTTGATACCGGAAAAGAACGCATCGTGCTTGACGCTGAACGCACGAATCGACGTGTCGATGGACTCTACATCTATGGGAAGCTTGAACGGGAATTTTGTTAGCCAGTCAATATCCATAGGCTCTCCTTTTAAAGCGCTTTGCGCACTGACTCGGCCTGTTCGGGAGTCAGCCAGCTTTCAAGCAGCTCGTCGTGCGTGCGGAGGAACCATTTTGCCGTTTCTATGGTATCCGCTCCCGTATCCTGCATATAGGCGAGCGCTTCGGAAGTGAGCGCGCTGGAAGTCCTGTACTTTTTGAGGAATTCACAGAATTCCGGGTTACTTTTCACAAACGCATTGCTTGCGCCGATGGTGACAACCACGGATGGGAAAGCCGTCTTGCCGTCGAGATAGGTTTCCGCGTCATAGGGCGCATCCTCAAGCAGCACGAAGTCGTATTTGCCCAACAGCCATGTCGGTTCCCAATAATAGCCCGCAATCGCCTCGCCCTTGTCATAGGCGGATGTAAACGCCGCGTCCATAGCGGCTTGCGAGCCGGGACGGAAATAGATAAACGTTTCATCCATGTCGTAATACTCGTATTTGTTAAACATAATGGTATCCACTTCCCAGCCGGGGATAGCGCCGTAGAGGCGGCCCTTATCGGGCTGCTCGTCATCCGCGAACACCTCTTTGTATTTTAACAGGTCTTCCACCGTAGCTAGGTCAGGCGCCATGGGCGAAATGCCGCGCGCAGCGTCGCCTTCAATCACATACCGCGGCACATAAATGCCCTGCATGTTGTCGTCGAAGTTAACGCCAAGTTCCGTCAGCTTTCCTGCGGCGATGTCGTCATCATAGGAAGCGATATTATCCGTCCATACTTCCATGTGTACGTCTACTTCGCCTTTTATCAATCCCTCGTGCAGCACGGGGGTGGTGCCGGGGATCTCGGTCCACTCGTCATACCCGAACGCCGACTGTGCGATCACGCCCGCAACCGCGTTGTGGAAGCGTGCGCTGTCCCACCCCGCATCAGCGAATGTCATTGTCTTTTTTGACGTACAACCCAACAACAGCGTTGCGCAAAGCACGAAAACCAAAACCAAAATCGCTATCTTTTTCATATTTTTCTCCTTTCAAAATTATATACATACAACTTAATTATATATGGAAGTTGTTACTTAGTCAAATCGCTTGGGGCGTAAAGAATGCCGTTTATAGGCGAAAACTGCCGAATCGGCGGAAAATCCCGCGAAAGGCAGAATAAGAAAACGCCCGCATTACGGGCGTTTCAGAGTATCAAGAAAATCTTTGATGGCTACAAACGACTGCCGCATTAGGCTTCATTCACGAGCGGCGACATGTGCGACGCGAGTACAAAGACTTACGGCGCAAGCTTTCCTTGCCGGAACAACCAATCCTCGGCGGGAGACGCCTCGGATACTAGGCCTGCGGGCCGTCGCCGTCGCCGCAGGCACAGGTTGTTCCTGTAATGCTTGAAAAAGTGCCGTAAGGTACTGTTTCGATATATGTACTACTTGTCCGGGTATAGAAAATCCTGGACTCGTTCCGGACATCCCTCTCCACCGATGAAATACACGACATCCCCCGCCTGAAAGGAAGTATAGGGTCCGGGCGAGAGAATCAAAGTGTCGTCACGGCGTACGGCAATGATAGTGGCCTCGGTGTTGTGCCAAAAATTCAGTTCCGACGCGGTTTTGCCAAGGTGCGGTGTGTTTGCCTGGATGACGATCTCAAACGGGATCATCGGATTAATCGCCTTGAAGCGCTCCGTCTTATCGATCAGTTCGGCAATCTGCTCCCGCAAAATAGCATGTTCCTGGCTTTGGCGTTCCACGCTTTGCAGGATTTCCTTTTTTAAATCGTTAACGGTACGGATATCGGAATACTGTTTGACGAATTTGCGCGCGTTTTCCGGTGAGGAAATGATGACGCCGCTGCCTTTGGCGGCGTCCACGATATGCATGTCGGAAAGCACGCAAATCGCCCTGCGCGCCGTTTCTGCGGAGACCCCGTACTGGCTTGCGAGGCTGGAGCGCGCGTAGATTTTTTCGCCCGGCTTGTAATGCCCGTTTGCTATTTTCGCAGCGATGTCCGCGGCTATTTGCTGATAACGCGGGCTGACAACCTTGAGTCCTTTTTCCATGCGTGAACCTCTTGCAAAATTTATACTATGCCGGCCGAAAAGGCCAGCACGGCAAACAACCCGATGGAGAGCAGCGTATACGTCTGCTATCACATCTCCATGGAGCCGGTCGTGCGCGGGAAGGGGAGTACGTCGCGGATATTCGCCATGCCGGTCAGGTACATCACGATGCGCTCAAAGCCGAGGCCATAGCCTGCGTGGTAAACGCCGCCATACTTGCGCAGCTCCAGATACCAGGCGTAGGGCGCCATATCCATGTCGAGTTCCCGTATCCGGCGCTCCAGCACCTCCATGCGCTCCTCACGCTGGCTGCCGCCGATGATCTCACCCACACCGGGCACCAGCAGGTCCATGGCGGCGACGGTCTTGCCGTCGTCGTTCATGCGCATATAAAACGCCTTGATTTCTGCGGGGTAGTCCGTCACAAACACGGGGCGCTTATATACCTGCTCGGTCAAATACCGCTCGTGCTCGGTCTGCAGGTCGCAGCCCCAGCTGACGGGGTACTGGAATTCTGCGCCGCTATGCAGCAGGATATCCACCGCCTCGGTGTAAGTCACATGCGCGAACTCGTTGTTGATGACGTTATCCAGCCGGTCGAGCAGACCCTGATCGATGAACTGGTTGAAGAATGCCATTTCCTCCGGGCAGCGGTCCAGCACGGCCCTGATGATATACTTTACCATCGCCTCCGCGATTTCCATATTGCCGGCAAGGTCGCAGAACGCCATTTCCGGCTCGATCATCCAAAACTCTGCCGCATGCCGCGCCGTATAGGAGTTTTCCGCCCGGAAGGTAGGGCCGAACGTATAAATATCCCCGAAGGCAAGCGCATACGCTTCGCCGTAGAGTTGGCCGCTGACGGTGAGATTGGTGCTTTGCCCGAAAAAGTCTTGGCTGTAATCCACACTGCCGTTCTCGGCGCGGGGCGGGTTGTCGATATCCAGCGTGGTCACGCGGAACATTTCGCCCGCGCCTTCGCAGTCGCTGCCGGTGAGGATGGGGGTGTGCACGTAAACGAACCCGCGCTGCTGAAAAAATTCATGCACCGCCGCCGCGACTACCGAGCGCACGCGGAATGTCGCCTGGAAGGTGTTGGTGCGCGGGCGCAGATGCTGCATGGTGCGCAGGTACTCCAGGCTGTGCCGCTTCTTCTGTAGCGGGTAATCCTGCGGGCATGCGCCCATCAGATCGATGGCCTGCGCCTGTATTTCAAAAGGCTGCTGCGCTCCCGGCGTTAGCACAAGCGCGCCGTTGACGCGGATGGCGCAGCCGGTGGAAAGATTGCGCCCCAACTCGCGCCCGTCGCGTGGATACACCACCTGCACGGGCTTAAAGCTGCTGCCGTCCGCAAGCTCGATAAATCCGGCCGTCTTTCCTTCGCGCACAGTACGGATCCAACCGCACACCGTGATATCCCCCGCATATGCGCCGGGGTCTGCCTGCACCTGTTTGAGTTTGATCCTCATCGATCATTCCTCCTAAGAACTGATATAGACAGTATACCACAGGTTGATGCGGACAGACAGAGAGAAACCCGCGGATCGCGGCATACCGCCGGCCACGCGCAAAATTAGTATTATGCCGCCCCTGCCCGCATAGCTTGTATAACAGGGAGGCGATGCTGTTGAAACCATATATGCCCATGCTGGTGGTGCGTACGCATCACGCAAATGTCGCGGTGGAAATGAACGGCGCGGCGGTAGGGGAAGCATCCCCCGGCGAGCATCTGGCGCTGCCACTTTCGGACAGCGGCGAATACTATATCGGCATTTATCCGCTGTCCGACGGCGAATTCCGCTATTATCCCAAAGTGCGCAAGCTGTGCTTTGCGGGAGGCGTGCTGCAGCCCGTGGAGAGCGGGGATGTGGAGGTATACGCGTGGCCGGGCGGTGTGTATGAATCGGTGCTGGAGCCCGGCATACTGCCGGAATTGCCTGAGCCTGTGTTTCCGTTCACAATCGATCAGCTTACCTTGTCCGATGGCTGTATCGCCACGCTCTATTACGAGAACGGCCTGCGCCTTGCGGTGGAGGAGGGTACGCGTATTCGGTATGGCACGCATTTGAGCGCGGCGCATACCGGCAAACTAAGCCTGGCGCAAAACGGCATGCTCTGCGCGATAGCGGGGGAGCCCGAATTGCCCGGCGGCGACGTACCCGAAGACTACGGCGGAGCGCTTTTGATATTGGATTCGGATTACCATGAGCTGCTGCGTATTTCAGGCCACGCAGTAGGCTTCCATAATGAAGCCGCTACGCGTTTTCAACGCCTGCATACGCAGCTTGGGCATGAGCGCAAGCAGATATACCGCTGGACGGGGGGTGAGTTTGCGGCCGAGGAGCCGCAGCTTGGGTTTTTCACGCATACGCCGATGCCGCCCGCGCCGGGACGGGAGATAATCCGCGCTTTTTGCGAGGCTGTCCGTTACGAATTATGGGAGGAGGCGTTCTCCTATCTTTCCCCCGGCCTGCACGACGGACTGGACATCGATACCGTTCATGAATGCATGGGCGAATTTATTGGCTGCCGCCTGCCGCTGTCACGCCAGGAGCACGCCATGGGGCTCATTTATCCTGCGAAGGACGGCATACAGCCGGTGCGCGTGTTTTCATTCGCGTTTGAAAACGGGCTGATCGATAACATTTCGGAGGATTGAAACGGGTCTGACACAAACGGTTCACACCGCGGCCGAGAATTTGAGGCTGCTTTGTGTTATACTAATGAAAACCGGAGTATAAGGAGGGATCTCCATGTTTTATAATCCGCTGTATTATTATGGATATGACGGGTGGATGCTGCTTGCGCTGATCGGCGTGCTGGTATTAAGCCTGATTGCGCAGTCAAGCGTGCAGCGTACGTTCCAGAAATACGCGCGCGTACCCGCGAGCGCGGGCGTGCCGGCGGTGACCGTTGCGCGCGACCTGCTGCGGCAGGAGGGCAGCTCCGTACAGGTAACCTCGGTGCAGGGGAGCCTGACCGACCATTTCAACCCTAAAACCAATATTGTGGGCCTGAGTCAAAGCGTGTACAACGAACGTTCCGTTGCAGCACTTGCTGTCGCCGCGCATGAGATCGGGCATGTCATGCAGTATGAGCAGGGGTATGTCCCCATCCGCATTCGTAACGCCATATTGCCCGTGGCCAACATCAGCTCCCAGGCGGCGCCGTTCATCGTGATCGCGGGGCTGCTGTTTGGCAGCTTCAACCTTGCCATGTTCGGCGTCATACTCTTTGGCGCCATGCTGCTCTTTCAGGTCATCACGCTGCCGGTGGAGTTCAACGCTTCCAGCCGCGCCATTGAAATGCTCGAAAGCGGCGGGTATCTCAGCTATGACGAAGTGCCGCAGGCGAAGCGCGTGCTGCGAGCGGCGGCGTTTACCTATGTGGTGGCTGCGCTTGCAAGCCTTGTTACGCTGCTGCGCCTTTTAAACATTGCCGGCCGCACGCGGCGGAATTCATGACGCGGCAGGCTTTTTCGGCCCCCCGATGGTTTTGGCAACGGCTTACGCCGCCTATTCGTCCGGACTGCCGGCAAACTCTCCCCTTTGGGGGGGATCGCAATCCCCCACTTTCGATCCGATTTGATAGTGCAGCGTCTTTGTGCGTCAAATCGGCGAGGAAATGCCGCCGATAAGCGGCATTTCAACCCACAGAAAACCCCGCTGACAATGTTCCCGGGACTTTGTCAGCGGCCAGAACGAAAAAGCGGCTTTACGCCGCCTTTTCGTCCATACAAAAGACGAAGAATAGTACGTTACTTCGCCTCGTAGGAGCCACACAGGGTTTCGTCTTCAGGGTTACCGTTGCTGCAGTTGTTACATGGCTTGACGACGATACCGCGCAGATTGCATGCATTGTCACGATAATACTTGCAACTGCTTACTTCGCAGCCAATGCTCTGCTGACCGGGTCTTCCTTCCATTTGACGTTACCTCCTTGCTGTGATTGATCCTTACGATCGGCTTTAGTATGTGGCGCGCGTGCCTGCAATATGCAATTTTTACGTACGTGCGAGAAGGGTACATATGCAGAGGCTCTATGGCCTTGCGCCCGTTGAGACGGCGCAGGCGCGGCTGTTGCTGCTTGGCTCCATGCCAAGCGCGGCGTCGCTTGCAAAACAACAGTATTACGGACATCCGCGCAACCATTTTTGGCCGCTCGTATGCGCGGCGCTGGGCGAGACCGATCCTGTGGCGTATGAAGCGCGCACGGCGCTGCTGCTTGCGCACGGCGTCGCGCTGTGGGATGTGATTGACTCCTGCCTGCGCGAGGGCAGCCTGGATAAGGATATTAAAGAGGCTTCGCCCAACGATATCCCCGCATTTTTACAAAAACATCCATTGGTGCGCACGGTCTGCTTCAACGGCGCTTTGGCGCGGCAAATGTACGACAGGCATTTCCCCCGGCGGGAAGGCGTACGGTATTTGCTTCTGCCCTCTTCCAGCCCGGTGCCGCGTCAAAAAATCCGCACCATGGAGGACAAGCTGCCCGTCTGGATGGCGATCCACGATTTCATTTAAGCGCATTTATTGTGAAAGGAAAGTGAAACCATGCGTATAGCCATTATTGACGGCCAGGGCGGCGGCGTGGGCTGCGCGTTGATTGAGCGGCTTCGCGGCAAGGGCCATACGCTGCTGGCGCTGGGCACCAATGCGGTGGCCACATCCGCCATGCTGCGCGCGGGCGCCGATGAGGGCGCTACGGGCGAGAATGCCATCTGTTATTGTACGTCGCGCAGCGATATTATTGCCGCGCCCATCGGCATGCTTGCGGCAAACGCGCTGCTGGGAGAGGTCTCGCCCGCCGTCGCAATGGCGGTGGGCGGCGCGGATGCCTACAAAGTATTCATTCCCAGCACGCGATGCAGCATAGAGATTGCGGGAACGCAGCATATGACGCTTGCGCAATATGCGGATGACGCCGCCGCGCGCATACTGGCGTATGCGTCTGCGAAAAAAGAGGATTGATCTAAGTCAATTGCCTTATCTCTGTTCTCCGGCCTATTTTTCTTTTCGGATACATAAAATGTACTGATAGCGGCGCGCCCGTTGCGGGCGCGCTTTTTGGTACGGTTTTTATCCCGTTGACGGCGGCTGGATGGAGGTGAAAATATGGAGAAGAAAGCGGAGCTAAAGTTGACAAAGCTGTACAATGCATATGCGGCGGACGGCTTTCAAATCAAAAAAGCGTATGCCCTGTCCGGCGGACTGGGCGTAATGGCCGTGCATAAGTCCGCGAAGGATTATGATGCCCGCCGCGGCAAAAGAAGTTATTATCTGGAGGGCACGCCATACGAGCGGGGGTATCTTCTGGGCCTTTTGGCGGAGCCGCAGATCGCGGAAATGGCGGTGCGCTTTACCGATAGCATTATATTTGATTTTATCGACATGGAATTCCTGAACCGCTTTCCGCTGCTGCAGAAGCTTGTGGTTGCATTGCTCTATGAACTTTCGGAAAACGCGTGGAATACGCTGCCCCGGCATATCCACGAGGAAGCGGCGGGTATGCTTGCAGGCTGCAAAAAGAGCAACGCGCGCACGCGGGTTACACTGAAACGGCTCATCGTGATGAACGTGGGGTTTGACGCGCTGTGCGCGCTGGTCTATACAGGGGGGTTCCTGCATAAGCATGCGCCGGAATTGGAGCCGGGCGCAATAAAGCTCACCATGATGTGCAATGCGTTTTCCGTTTTTGGGCGTGCGGCAGGGGGCGGGCATTACTTTGCGCGGGATTTTATGTTCGCGACCGGCGGCGTGTTCCAGAATAACCTCGCGCATATTCTGCACAATCCGGTGTCAGAGCAGGGTGAAAGGCTTTATCCGTATGTCAGCGTTACCTCGCCCGGTATAGTGGGCAGCATCAGCGCGGTGAATATAAACGGCGTGGCGGTGGGGGTGAATATGTCGCCCGGCGCGAATTGTGACCCGCAGAACGTGGGCCTCAATTCCCTGTTGCTTGCGCGCGAATGCATACTGCGCGGCGGCAGCGCGCAGGAGGCGGCTGTGGTAATACAAAACGCCAGCCGCGGCGTTTCGTGGAACTACATTCTCTCCGACGGCGGGAACGATGCCGCCTGCACGGTGGAGGCGGGCGCCTCATGGGAGCGGCTGGATTTTTTGCAATACCCGCAGCCTGCGCTCCGGCCATATTTGCCGGACGCCGCGTACATTGCCGCGCATATGCCCGCCCCGGTCGTCAACGGCGCCATGGTGCGCCGGTGCGGCGATCCATTCCCCGAAGAATATTTTTCGTTCAATGAAGGGCTGTGGCAGCATTACCGGCGCACCAATAACGCACGCGTGCAGCTACACGAGGATGCGTTTTTGCCCGACGGCTTTATCAACCGCGCGCCGGAGGAGAAAAACTGCCCCGAAAGCTTTTATTTTGCGCCGGAACGAACGGCAGAAGGGGTGTTTATTACCACCAACCATTTTGTGCTGCCGCCTATGCGCCTTTGCGCCATGGACTCGTGGACGGCGCGGGTCACGCATGGGAATGTCAACGATATACAGTGGCGCTATGACGAACTGAACCATCAGCTGCGGGAGGCGCTCTTCGCGCAGGGGCACATCGATTATAAAACCGCAAAGCGCATTGCGGAGTATCTTGCGCCTTATGGCGAACATCCCGGCTATTACGCGAAAAACCCGAAAAGCCGGGATGGGAAGCAGCTTCGCATCGAAGGCTGCGTTTCGGTGTTTGATTTAAAAGCAAAAACCGTGGAAAGCCATTACGGCTATTATGGAGATGAATGGGTCAAAACCACGCTCCAGGCATATTTCTAAACGGTTGGGCGGGAAGACCGAAATTTTATAAACAAAAAGGGGCTGTCCGAAAACAACCTCTTATTTGCACATATTATGGTTTTATCTAATTATGCGGGATTGGGAGCGCCAACCGGACATACGTCGGCGCATGCGCCGCATTCAATGCAGGTATCCGCGTCGATGACGTAGGTGGTATCCCCTTGGGAAATCGCGCTGACGGGGCATTCGCCCTCGCATGCGCCGCAGCTGATGCATTCATTATTAATAACGTAAGCCATAATAAATACCTCCATGTTATAGTTGATTTTATTGTAACATGCAATCCATAAATTGCAATGCAAAAAATGTGGAACGACAGCGAGGGGCGAATTCAGCTTTGCGCAGGCGCGCTTCCGCCCGCATTTGGCCGGCGGTGTCGGTTGCGGCCGCCGCGGCGGCTCCTGTGCGGCCTGGGCGCTTCTGCACCTTCCGCCTTCGTATCCTGCCGTTGCTGCGTTTGTTCCGTCCTTTGCTGCTGTCTCCCCTGCGCCGCCCGCGCATGCTGCCCCTGCTGCGGCCTCAACTGGCCGCCGCCCTGGGGGTTGTGTTGACGCGGCCTGCGCTTATTTTCCCCTTGCCCTTGCTTGCGGGGCGCTTCCTGCTGGTTCTCGGGGGTCGGGGCAATATCCGCTGCGGGAGGCGCGGGCGGCTCGGCAATATAGCCCGTTACAAAGCGGAACGCATCCTCTGCGGGATGTGCTTCGCTCTCGCGCGCTTTCGCGTGCGCGATCGCTTCCTGCCGGAGCAGCTCTTCTTCCTCCGGCGTGCCGGGTTTGCGTATCTCGGAAAAATGGTATTCGCGCACGTCCGGCGTGCCGTCGTTCAAAGTGATACGCACCTTGGTTTTTTCGGTAATTACGTTATTGTCCAGCACCATACCGCGGCCATCCGGCGTGATGACCTCACGGTTGGTACGCGGCATCAGCCTGCGCATGCTCTCATAAGCATCCTGCTCATATTTCAGGCAGCACATCAGCCGCCCGCACAGCCCGGAGATTTTGGTCGGACTCAGGCTGAGCTTCTGCTCCTTTGCCATTTTAATAGAAACGGGCTGGAAGTCTTCCAGGAACGTTTTGCAGCACACAGGACGCCCGCAGGAACCCAAGCCCCCAAGCATCTTTGCTTCGTCGCGCACGCCGATCTGCCTGAGCTCAATGCGCGTTTTGAACACATAGGCAAGGTCTTTGACGAGTTCGCGAAAATCCACCCGCCCCTCGGCCGTGAAGAAAAACGTGATCTTGCTGCCGTTGAAGGTATATTCCACATCTACCAGCTTCATATCCAGCGCGTGATGCGCGATCTTTTTCTGGCAGACATCGAACGCTTCCTCTTCCAACTGCACATTGCGCTCGTGGGTCTCGCGATCCTCCGCGGTGGCAATGCGCAGCACATCCTTCAGGGGGGCTATAATCTGTTCCTCCGGCAGGTCGCGCGGGGCGAGCACCACGTCGCCGAATTCCATACCGCGCGCGGTCTCTACGATTACGCCGTCGCCTTCCGCAATCTCCAGCGTGCCAGGATCAAAATAATACATGCGTCCGGCTTTCTTGAAGCGAACGCCTATCACTCGTTTTGTCATGTTATCTGTCCCTTCCCGGTGTATCCGCAGGGCAGTGCAGTTCCGTTATCAGCGCGTCCATCGTAAGCGACGGATTCGCCGCCAAAACGCGAACCTGAGCGGACAATACCGAATCAATAATACCCTGAATTCGGCCGATTGTAAAGCGTTGCGCCGTCTCGCGCAGGCGCGAGGCCTGCTCCGGGTTCTGCATATCGGTAAGCCCCAGCCGCACATGCAGCAGATCGCGGCAAAGCGACTGCCAAATGCGCAGGCAATACCGGGCGGTCATCCGCTTTTCTTCGGTCGCCTTGCGGCCGTCCTCCGGCGGCGCGACAGCGATACCGAGAAGTTCCGCCATGACGGGGTAAGGGGGGGTGCGCGCGGTCAGCGCGGTGAAAAACAGATCTGCCGCCTGGCTGTAAAACGCTTCGTGCGCGGGGGTGGCAAGCGACTCCGCCAACAGCGGCGAACCATCCGAAAGCCGCGCGCCCAGTTGCGCGAGCCGGGGCTCAACGCCCTGCCGCGCCATGCGGGAACGCATTTCCTCCTCGGGTTCCGCGCCAAGGCGAAGTATGGCGCAGCGGGAACGGATGGTAAGAAGCAGCCCCGCTTCCAGCCCGGCGAGCAGCAGCAACGTGTTTGCTGGCGGCTCCTCCAGGGTTTTAAGCAGCGCGTTCTGTGCGCTTTCCGCCATAGAGTGCGCATCGAGCAGCGTCACGGCGCGGCGGCCCGAATAGGAACGCGCGCCAAGCTCTGCCTGCATGGCGCGTATTTCATCTACGGGAATGACTTTTGGCCCAAGCTCGATATAATCCGGGCAGTTTTTTAGCTGTGCCGCATCGTCCGCACCCAAACAGTACATGGCGGCGGCACGCCGCGCAAGGCCGTTTGCATCGCTGCCTTCCGGCCCGGTAACAAGTACGGCGTGCGGCGCGCGCTGCCGCTCAATGGCTGTAAACAGACGGGTTGCGGTAAGCTGGTTGGACATTGCCGTTCCTTTCGCTTGTTATTAATCCAGCAAAATCGTACGAAGGTGCTCGACGCTTTCTGCAATGTGCAGGGGGTGGTATGCCGATAGCTCCTCCATCGTGCCGCAGCCGTAAAGCACGCCGATGGCGGGCATGCCTACCTCCTGCGCGCCGATCAGGTCATACATACGGTCGCCTACCATAACGGCTTGTGAGGGCGCAAGCCCTGCTTTTTCCAGCATGGCCAGAATAATATCCGCCTTTTCCAGACGATTGATGCCGGGCTCCGCGCCGCTGATATAATCCAGGTACGGGCTTAAACCCAATACCTCCGCTTGCTCCTCGCAGGTGCGCTGTATTTTGCAGGAGGCTACGCCTGTGATGATGCCGGCTTTTTGCACATCCCGCAGCAACTCAATGATACCGGGATAGGGTTGCAGGATGCCGAGCGCCTTTTCCTGAAATATCCGGCGGTATACCGCAACCGCCCGCTCCAGATCCTGATCGTGGAAACCGAGTACTTCCGGGAAAAACTGATGTATGGGCGGGCCTACGCAGGCGCGGAGCGCTTCCTTGCTTTGCGGTTCGCGGCCCATTTCCGCGAGCATGTGCTCCAGCGTGAGAACGATTCCCGGCGCGCTGTCTACCAGCGTGCCGTCAAAGTCGAATACGACGGCTTGGTATTTGGGCATACGGGGTCCTTTCCTGAGTATTCTCAAAATTGAATTCTATGTTAGGCGCCAAAACGGTTATTCTGCGCGCACTACGACTATCTGATTGCTATGCACCCCAAACAGCGATGCACCCAGCGCCCGCTGCGCTTCTAAAAATGCGACGCTTTCGGCCGTGATGCGCTCCCCCGGCGTCCAAAGCGGGATGCCGGGCGGGTAAACGCCCGCCGCATCCGCGGCGACGCAGCCGACGCTTTCCTGAAGCGGCCGTTGCTCCACGCCCGCGCGCACGGCCTCGTCCAAAGGCATCACGCGCGGCATGGGGGGATAAACGGTGGGCTGCGGTGCGGGCGCTTCTGTGCCGTACGGCAGCGCAGAGAGCGCGTTGAGCAGCATCTCGTACCAAACGGGATCGTCCGAAGGCGTACAGATGCAGACGATGCGCCGGGTATCCGCCATTTCCACGAACACATCCATTTCCTCCAGCGCATGCTGCGCCGCATATCCGGTGATGCCGCGCCCGCTCACATCGATGACGACGCGTGCCGTGTCCATATCTTTAATGCCTGCGGAGCCGATAAGCGTCCGGGGCAACGTAGCAAGCCCCAGTATACAGCCGATCTTTTGCGACAAAGCGGAGCAGGCCGTTGCCGTATCCGTCCAGGCCCGGTACAGCCCGGCGGTGTAGCGCGCCCAGTCCAGCGAAACGAGCAGCAAATACGAGGGAGAGCTGGTTTCAATAAGCGTTAGCGCCCGTTGCACTTTGAACACGGGCAGCGTATCGCTTATGTGCAGCAGCGCGGCTTGTCCGAGCGCGTTGAGCGTTTTGTGCGCGCTGTTCACCCACCCGTCCGCAGAACCTGCGGGGCTTTGTGGCAGCGCGTCGGAAAAAGGGAAATGCGCGCCGTGCGCGGCGTCCACGAACAGCAGCGCGCCGTGGCGGTGCGCGATAACGGCGAGCGCAGGAATATCCGCGCAAAGCCCGTAGTAATTGGGCGAGGTAACGAGCACCGCGTCTGCGGGCGCTTCGCACAGCGCCTGCTCCAGCGCCTCCGGCGTTACGCAGCCCCACATGCCAAAGCCTTCTGCATAGGCGGGCTGCACAAAGCGGCAGCAATGCCCCGCTAACGCCGCGCCGGAAAGCACGGATTTATGGCAGTCCCGTCCGATAAGTATATTCGCCCCGCGCGGGAGCGAAAGCAGCAGCGCATGCAGCCCGGCCGTCGCCCCATTGACGAGAAAGAAGGTATGGAAAGCGCCATAGCATGCCGCGCATTCTTCCTGCGCCTGTGCGATTGCCGCTTCCGGCGCGTGCAGGTCATCGGAAAACGAAAGCTCGGTTATGTCGTAACGAATCAGCTCCGGCCGAAAAAAACCGCCCATGCCCCGGCCCTTGTGGCCGGGCATATGAAAGCGTGCCACCTGCCGGTGCGCGTAGTCTCCCAATACTTCCGGCAAACGCTGCGGCTTTTGCATGCGGATTGCTTTCCTTCCTATTGCAGCTCTGGTTCCTGTGCGGCATTCTCCTCCTGAGCGGATGCCGCCATGGCCTGCCTGAGTGCTTTTTGCATGGCTTCGTCGATACTGACGATCAGCCATTGCAGGCGATCGTTTTGGCGGTGCGCAAGCACGAAAGCGCCGCGTTTGGCGCCCGCGCATAGCGCGAATTCGCGCCCTTTGATGCCCGGCGCTTCCGTATATGGGGCGACGAAGAGCATATCGCTCAAGTGTACGCGCTCGGCCATGCTTTCCCTGCGGCCGATGCGGCGGTATACGACGAACACTTTATCCGTAAGCACATAACGGAAAGACGTGATCTGCCAATGCACGATGGCGTAGCATGCCGCCGCTAAAGCAAAGTATGCCACGAACTGCAAAACCTGCGTATTCTGCTGCAGCACGCGCTCCATATACCCCAGAAACAAAGAAATCAGCAATATGGAAACGATAACGAGCAAGAAGAGCAATCCGTCGGAGCGGATGAGTTTCTTTCTTGCTGCGGTCTGTTCAAGCTGCATGCGCTTCCTCCAAACGTAACGTGCAGGCATTCGGTCACTTCATGATATAACATGGTATGCGTTACAGTCAACCAAAAGCCGAAATTGTGATTGCAAGAGCGATATGAAGGAATATCTCATAATTTGAAGAATAGGGGAGATAATTTGATAATCTGAAAGCTGATTGCGGTTGCTATGCATCAGTTGTTGCTGTATTATGATTTGCGAGCCGTTCCTCAGTAGCTCAATGGTAGAGCGTGTGTAACGCTCGCGTACCGGAAAGCGGAGGCAGGAAAACTGAATATTCCTCAGTAGCTCAATGGTAGAGCACGCGGCTGTTAACCGCGGGGTTGTAGGTTCGAGCCCTACCTGGGGAGCCAAAGAAAAGCCCGTAAACACTAAGTTTGCGGGCTTTTGCTATGTTTAGCACTTGTGTGGAGAAGCACCTTTTCCCTCAAATTTTGCCGTACTGTGATTGATAACCTAAATAATTTACCAATGAGCGTCAACCGGAAAACAAAAAAATTAAGTTTCCGCACGGGATTACGTTTTGATAGGGTACTACACAACAAATCAGAGCTTTGATCTGCTAAGTACGAAGCCGTTAACCTAAGGGGCTCGTCAAGCTGATGAGGGGAGTCGAACGCTTACCTCATTACCGAGGATGAAAGCCAATCGCTTGGTAATGCCTGGAGTCGAGATGCCCTAGATAAAGGGCATCTTGTTTCTGATCGAACATACAAGAATAATGTTTTTGAGGTAGGCAATTTCCACTACTAGAAAGGGAAAGACATCTATAGCCTATTATGTTATAATTTGTATATATCAATAGTCCGATTCGAGCTCAAGTTATAGCAATAATCTGAAGCTTAAGGGCGAACGATATAACTATAATGGACACTTCATTAGTTTGGATTGGTACATATTGGCGGACTTGCTAAACAATCTCCTATCAGATTGCAAACAACACATTCAGGTCATTGGCATGTTGCCATCGATCTGCGTCGTATGAAAGGAAATGTGCGTAGCTCTATTCGAGTTTTACCACCCCCTTTGCCAACAATTCAACAAAAATCTTTATCTTCAGTTCCCTCGCTATTCCTTGGCAATAATACACCACCTGTCTATGGAGAAGACACCAAAAGAGAGTATGACGTTTTCATTTCACATGCTTCAGAAGACAAGGATGATGTTGTTCGTCCGCTTGCAGTTGCACTAAAGAATAAAGGACTATCTGTATGGTATGACGAATTTGAATTGAAAATTGGAGATAGCCTACGGCGAAAAATCGATGCAGGATTGGCAAAAAGCAATTTTGGTATTGTGGTAATCTCACGAGATTTTATAAAAAAGGCTGGACAAATTATGAGTTGGACGGTCTGATTACAAGGGCTGTTACTGGAGAGCAGCAACTTCTTCCAATTTGGCACAATATAACCAAGCAAGAAGTTGTTGATTATAGCCCGTCACTCGCAGACAAAGTTGCAAGAAATACTGCTGTTAATACTATTGAAGAAATATCAGAAGAAATTGCTCAAGTAATTCAAGCCAGATAGTTCATAGTGAGCTTTACTCCCATTGTGTATTGGTCGCTATCATTCCCTTTATTTTACAAATATACTCTTGAACAGTTCGCAAGTCATATTTAAAAGCTTGTTCCAATTATGTTTATACTCAGGAAATACGCATCACCGCTGAGGGCAGGTCCATATATGACGATCTCGAAGCTCTAGGCAAATATATGCCATAAAGAGTACCAAAATTATTGGAAAAGCACGGTTTTATATGTAGTAAGCAAAAAAAAGGAAAATGCTATGATAATGCGCCATGGAACCCCTTCGGGGCAAATCGAATATGGAATGGCTCAATGAGACTGCAGAGTTGTAACGCGGGAGGCTGAAACGGTGAAAGATTATTCCTGCTTGATGAAAGTCTTCTGGATGAGGCAGCAGGGATACAAGCGAGCGCGCAATTCACAATTACATACGAAGATATGCAGAAAAATTCAAAAGGACATGTGCGCTCGACGTCATACATGTCCTTTTATATTTGTGTTGCAAAGTAAGCTTTGCTCTCCTATTTCCTAAATCTCCATGTTATACTGATGCTGTCAATGACATTTCGACAATTCACGCTTAGATAGAATTACCCGGCTATAATAAAGGCGATAGCCACTAGAGCAGCAACGATGAGGATATTACATAGAACTGGAGCGTTCATTCTCGATCTTTCTGATATTGGACACGACCTCCTTGCCCATCATGAAAAAGTAATCCTGGGGGAAGCCGATGGAGCAGAAGGAAGCGCCGCGGTCGATCCAGAAACGGGCCATCTCGTAGTTAACGCCCAGGGAAGCACCAAAGGGCTTGCCGGTCTTTTTGCACTTGGCAATGATCTGTTCCATCAGGTCGATCATCTCGGGGTCCCACACCTGGCCAAACTTGGCGATGGAGGCCGAAAGATCATTAAGACCGCAGATGATGCCGTCAACGCCGGGAACTGCCAGGATCTCGTCCAGGTTGTCCACCGATTCCTTGCGTTCGCACTGCATCAGCAGCATAACGCTGTCGTCGGCCTGTTCCCAGTATTCGGCGTCGGTAAGGCCGCCATACCACTGGGCGCGGCGAGGGCCATAGCCCCGGATGCCAACGGGGGGATACTTGCAGACCTCCACGCAGCGGCGGGCTTCCTCGGCGGTGTTGACCATGGGAAATATGATGCCGTCGGGTCCGGCTTCCAGAACCGGCTTGATGTTGCCCACCGAATGGTCCACCACCCGCACCAGAGCAGCGACCCCGCCTGCGTTGGTGGCCAGTATGGCGTTGGTGACCATGGTGTTTGTCATGGCGCCGTGCTCGTTGTCGATCCAAACATAGTCATAGTCCAGCTGACCGCACATTTCGTAGAAGGAAAGATCGGTGCAGGAGCAGTGGGTACCGAAGTTCAACTGCCCCTTGGCAATCTTTTCCCGGAGATTGTTGATATGTATCAAAATAAATTCCTCCATAGCCTTTCCTACCCCCCCGCAAAGAGGGCAAGGGGAAAAGCGGATGTTATGTGTTTGATTTGGACGGGGCGGCCTTCTTCTTTTTCAAAATCCCTATTATGACTGGGAAGAGGAATGTCGCCACGATCATTAAAAGCAGCACAAGAGATATGGGGCGGGTAACAAAGTAGCTCCAGTCGCCATTGGAGATGACCAGAGCGGTACGCAGGTTCTTTTCTACGGTGCCGCCTAGCAGAAGACCCAGAACCAGGGGGCCGGAGGGGAAATCATAGACCTTGAGGAAGAAGCCCAGTATGCCCATGGCGAACATGATAACCACATCCAGGAAGCGGTTGTTGATGCAGAAGGAGCCGATGACGCAAAGTATGCTGACAGCGGCCCAGACGGTGGGCTGACTCATGTTCAGGAACTTAGCGGATGCTTTTGCGGTGGCCAGGCCGAGTATGAGGAAGGTGATGTTGGCCAGAACCATAAGGATCATGATCTGGGCGGTGAACGGAGCTGCCTCGTTGAACATGGCGTAGCCGGGGGTCAGACCATACATCATCAGGGAGCCCATCAGGACAGCGCTGACTGCGTCGCCGGGGATACCCAGAGTAAGCATGGTGCACATGGCGCCGCCGATAACGCCGTTGTTTGCGGTTGAAGAAACAGCCAGACCTTCGGCAGAACCCTTGCCGTATTGGTCGCCCTCCTTGCTGAAGCGCTTGGAGTTGCCCCAGCAGATGATTGCGGAAATATCGCCGCCGGCAGCGGGAATGGCGCCGATAATAGTAGCAGCCAGACCGGTGATGATGCAGCGGGGGGTCCACGATTTCATCTGTTCACGGGTGGGCAGTATACGGCCCAGGGCCAGGTTGACCTTGCGGGCTTCCCGTTCCTGTCTATCCTGTTCTTTGCTGAATGTATAGATTTGGTATAGCACCTCGGCCAGGCCGAAGAGGCCGATCATCACGGGGATGAAGTCGATGCCGGCCATCAGAGAGGTGTTGCCGAAGGTGTAGCGTTGCAGACCGGTAATAGGGTCCAGACCGATGGTGGAAAGGAACAGCCCCAGGAAGCCCTGCATCAGCCCCTTGAGTACTTTGCCGTTGGATACCGCCACCATCATGGTCATGCCGAATAGAGCCACCAGGCAGTATTCGGCGGGCCCGAACTTGATGGTGATATTTGCAATAGGTGCAGCCAGCAGGATCAGCAGAATGATGGAGATCATGCTGCCGATAAAGGAAAAAATAACGTTGATGCCCAGAGCCAGACCACCTTGTCCGCGCTTATACATGGGGTAGCCGTCCCAGGCCTGCGTCAGACTGGCGGGAGTGCCGGGGGTGTTAATGAGGATTGCGGTGATGCCGCCGGCAAATATGGCGGCGTTCCACAGACCCATCAGCATGGCAAAGCCATCGGCCTTATCCAGCCAGAAAGTGATTGGAGTGATGAGGGCAACACCCATGGTGGCCGAAAGGCCGGGCTGGCACCGATCATGGTGCCCAGCAGAACGCCGATGGCCAGGTAAATGAATACCGAAGGCGACATCAGATCGGCAAATGCCGCTGCAAAAACATCAATAGACATTTAATAACCTCCACTTTAAGGTCTAAAGGACACGTTAAAGCAAAGCCCAAAAAGCACATAAACAAAGGCCGGATCACAATAGTGAATATGATAGAGAACTTTGTGGTGCGCTTGAGTAACTTGTTAACGGTAAAGGCGTAAACGGGAAGACAGACCAGGAACATTCTGCTGATCTTCCAGGCAGCCATCATCAGGGCGCACATCAGAATCAGCAGCGCAGCGATCTTCAGGTTTTCTTTCCGTTCGGGGGTTAAAGCAAAGTAGTCAACGGTGCCGTTCTGCTTGATGCCGCGGATGACCAGCAGAATACCACAGATAATGAGGGCCACGCCGCAGATGGCGGGGAAAGCGCCTGGACCAATGCCGCCGTTGACCATTTCACCACCAACAGCCATTTTAGGCTTCAGGGCAATGTAAAGCAGAATCAGTGCCCCAACAAGGAGTGAGAAGATACCGGGGATAATATCACCCTTCTTGATCAAAACAATCCACCTCTTTCATGATGCAAGGTGTGCTTACGGTTATTTAACAAGCGGGACAGGGACTCGACCGGAGCCCCTATCCCCCAATTAGGTGGAAGTTAAACCCTTATTGAGCAGACAGGTTGAATTCCTTAATGATGCCGGAGTTGGTGGAGTACATTTCCTTAGTTATGGGCAAAAAAGACACAAGAACACCACAACAGCGTAGAGCAGACCGAAAAAGGTTGTCGGAAATCCTTGAGCAGGCCGGACTGCAATGCAACGGCGTAGAGGATGTGCAGGAACTGTTTAAGGACATGGTAGCGATGACTTTGGAGGGCGGACTGGAAGGCGAACTTGACGAAGAGCTCGGCTACACAAAGTATGACTACCGGAATAAAAACACGGATAACAGCCGGAACGGCCATACGGAAAAGACACTAAAGAGCAGTCTTGGAGAGATGGAGATATCCGTGCCGAGGGACCGGAAGGGCGAATTTGAACCACAGCTTGTGAAGAAAAACCAGACATCGCTCAGTGGCGATATCGAGGAGAAGATACTCTCGATGTACGCCAAAGGCATGAGCACGGCGGATATTGAAGCGCATATCAGGGATATCTACGGTCTTTCGGTGTCAGATAGTACGATCAGCCGGGTAACGGACAAGATACTCCCCATCGTCCGGGAATGGCAGCAGCGGCCGCTAGAGAGCCTGTACGCGGTCGTTTTCATGGATGCCGTGCATTTCCATGTGCGCAGTGAAGGCCAAATTATCAAGAAGGCGGTATATATTGCTCTGGGTGTGGCGATGGACGGAAAACGCGACGTGCTTGGAATGTGGGTCGGCGAGAACGAAAATGCGAAGTTCTGGCTGGGTATCCTGAACAGCTTAAAGAACCGTGGCGTAGAGGATATCTTGATCACTTGCGTGGACGGATTGACGGGCTTCCCGCAAGCCATTGAGGCAATCTACCCGAAAACGGAAATCAGTGCATCATTCACCAAATCAGGAACACGACGAAGTTCGTCTCCTACAAAGATATCAAGGAGCTCATGAAAGACCTGAAACAGGTTTACGCTGCGGTGGATGAACCGGCAGCGCTTGCTGCCTTGGAGGATTTCGGCGGCAAGTGGGACAGAAAATATCCGAAGATCGCGGCTTCCTGGCGGGATCGGTGGGCGAATCTTTCAACCTACTTCAAGTATCCTTCTGAGGTACGCAAACTGATTTACACGACGAATGCTATTGAAAATTTCAACCGTCAGCTTCGGAAAGTGACCAAATCAAAATCGGTTTTCCCAACAGACGATGCCCTTTTGAAGATGTTGTATCTGGCTATGATGGACATTACGAAAAAGTGGACCGGCAGGCGGCAGGATTGGGGGCTGATCCACTCCCAGCTTGAGATTTTCTTCGCAGACAGGATTCCCGAATAGCCGAACCCGTCCGATCCGTCAAGGGTGAAATGAACGGCCGAGCACGGCCGCCCTTGACATATCGTCCAGTGACGGCTAATATGCAACCAAGGCGGGAATGCCGATCCCCGGCTTTCCCGCCCAAATAAACACTGCTCTATCTTACACAAATTTCGTGTTTACACAGAATTCGGGAAAGATCCACCGCAGAGATATTTTACTCAACATAATAGCCTTGTCCCCTTATATTTCTTATTGTATCTTGTGGCAGTTTTTTTCTTAGCGAATTAATATGAACCTTAAAAGAATTTGTGAATGTTTCGGCTTCGCTATCCCAAACATGTTCAATTAAGTCCTCACCGCTTACAAGTTTTCCTTTGTGCATGAGTAAATACTCTAAGATCCCATACTCTTTTTTAGTCAGGACGATTTCAATATCATCAAGGTACACTTTCTTTAAAGCAGTCTTCAAAACCAACCTGTCCGTCGTAATTTCAGCATTCTGCGTTAAGAAATTACGTCGTAATAAAGCCCGGACTCTCGCTTCCAGCTCTTTGAAATGAAACGGTTTTGCAAGATAGTCATTCGCTCCTCTATCAAGCCCGGCAATTTTATCTTCCAATTCGCTCCTTGCGGAAAGTATGAGAATCTTGATCTCTGAATTTTCTTTACGAATTTCTTTTAATACTTCAATACCATCTATCTTTGGCAAATTAATATCTAAAATAATTACGTCGTAAACAGAGGAGTAGTAAAGCTCCAATGCTTCTTCACCGTCTGACGCGGCATCCACAGCATAACCTAATTTTATAAATCCTTTTCGCAAAGCTGATTGTAGTGATACTTCATCTTCTACAACTAATAATTTCATAAATCCGCCTCCGTTCAGTAAATGCACCCCCTTAACTCTAACATACTATGAGTTAAGATTCAGTTAATCTGATTATACAAGATTCACGTAAATATTGGGCGATTGCAGCAATTATCAGCCGCAATCACCCTGTTTCTCACTTCAGCAAAACCTCTCCCGGGCGGTTATGTAAAGCTTTGCATAATAAACCATCCGAGATCTCGGATAACTTCGTTTATTAGAGGAAATCCGTTATTCGAGAAGAACAGAAAAGGCCCGCATATTGGGTGATTTTCCGCTTTCTTCTCAAATAACGTAAGCATGTGCTACCGCGGAAAAACGGGTAATAAAAAAAGACCGACAGGAATAACCCCGTCGGTCAAAAGAATAAAGTATGGTTGCTAACATCAGAGGTGTGGTCGATCAATAACAAAACGGCTACTACATTTAATATTCTTTCAGGTTGCCACCACAGCGCGTATCGTTGCCTTAGTCAATAGAGCATCTAAATACGTTTATTCATTTGTGTCGGCAGTCATTAGAGAGATACTATGCAGATTAAATAACCTATTTTCCGGATCATCATACTTCACTTCAACGCCATTAGCCAGATCAATGCACAAACTCAGCATATTTTCAGCGAGAATACTATTGTTCTGATAGGTAGATGCTCGTATTTTTCCAATCGCAATGTTCTGCATTGCCGCCACATTAGTACCACCAGCGCCTAATACAATTATGTTTGGGTAATCATCACCCAGCGCCTTTACCGCTGCGTTTGCAAGTGCATCGTCCATACATGCGATAATATTCATGTCATTAATCTTTCCGCTGGAAATCCAGTTTTCAACAATGCTTTGTGCTTCGGCGGCAGACCAATTGTTCGCAACGCCTTCCGCAACGAATACAGCAGCAGTACAGGTTTCCAGTATACCTCTCATACGCCCAAGCATAGGCTCATCGTTATCTCCAATGATGTATCCGATTTTGGCCTCATTAATATCTCCTGCATCTAATAGGCCCTGAAGATAACTTCCGAGTACCCTGCCGTGGTCGGCCTGTTCTATGGGAGTACGGACAGTATAGTTATCAGTGTCAGCGATTAACTCATCAATAATCAATGGGATATTTGCGTTTGCAACGGCATCACAAGCGGAACCGATTGTCGCACCGTCAAAAGGGCGAATAATGATAACATCGCAGTTTTGAGATATGAGGCTCTCGACATCTGCAATTTGCTGTTCCGCATCATCGTTAGCACCGGTGAAGATTATCTGCACCCCGCCTAGTGTTTCTGCATATTGTTCATAAGTACCACGCATATTCATGTTGATCTCATCCAAGTTCGGTAGCGAAAAACCGATTTTTATTCCATTTGTATCAGTTCCATTTGACGCGGCACCTGTTTCGCTTGATGGGGCATCTGTTCCGTTTTGCATGGAATTAGCACCATTTGACTTGCATCCAGTGATCATTGTTAGTAACAAGAGGCAGCTTATTAGGGAAATTATCCGTTTCATCATTGTTCATTCTCCTTCATCTTTTTAAGTTGGCCGGAACGAATGCCGATGACCTCATCGGCAATGGCTGTTACATTTTCCGAATGGGTGACTATAATCACGCATTTGCCTTCCTCGTGTGCCAAGCGGATTAGGATATTAAGCACTGCGTTCTCGGTTTCGGTGTCAAGATTACCTGTAGGTTCGTCCGCGATAATTACATCCGGGTTGTGGGATAAAGCCCGCGCAATACCCACTCGTTGCTGTTCACCACCGGAAAGGTAGAGGATTTTACGATCTGCGGTTTCGCGGCTAATACCTACCTTATCTAACAGGGCATAGGCGGTTTCTTTTTTCGTATGACGGTCAACAATTTCGCTTTCGCTGATATTCATTGAAAGAGTTATGTTATAAACCGCCGTGGAATTAGTGAGTAGATTATAGCCCTGAAAAATCACACCCACTCTTTTAGCTCGATACTCATCCCTGTCTATTTGCCGTAGATTCTCACCTCCATAATAGATGTCTCCTTCCTTGCATATGTCCAAGCCGGAAATTAAGGATAGCAGTGTGGATTTTCCTGCGCCGGACTCTCCGATAATCGTATAGACTTTGCCACTCTCAAAGGCAGCACTAATCTCATTTAAGACGGGTTCCGTGCTGCCTTCATAGCGGTACGATACATTTACAAGCTCTAAACATGCCATAACGCTCCCCCTTAGTTTCGTTCCATCAAGATTTTGATGGGTTCGTATTTGGTAATCCTGCTGACCGATATTATCCCTGCAATAGAAGCAAGCAGTATTGCCACACCAAAGATTTGAAGCGCAGTCTGCGGGCTGACTGATATATTGACTGATGCTACCTGTTGCCCTGCCAGCAGTGTGTCGGATATTGGCTGAGAAAGTAACCCGCCCGCAATTAAGCCTAATACAAAGCAAATACAAGTGAGGGCGATTATTTCAACCCAAAGACCCAATGCCAGTTTGTTCTTTTTCATTCCCATCGCCCGCAAAACGCCAATTTCATATTTGCGCTCCCTAACAGCAGTAATTGAGAGCAGTACCATAATCGCCGCACCAAGCACAAGCACAATCAGCAAAAATGTCCGCGAAATATCCCGTAGGCCCTTCAATGGCATAATCTTGTTCTCGTAGGATTTTTCGTCAATATCGACTTTATAGCCCTCCGGCAGTCCCTTGTCATGCACCTCTGTTCTGAAAGCATCAAGAAGATCGGGAGATTTCAAGTAATACACGAATTTCACGAATCCAGAACCGATGTCTACCTCTTGCACCTGATTGTCGCGCAAATACTCTGATTGTGCGAACGCTGTCGCTTGCTCATTTGTTATTTCCGGCACATCACTCGGTATCGTTTCAGGGACAATATTCACTTCGCTGCTAACTTGAATTTGGTATTCGTTGATAATGCTGTTCGCAGTATTGTAAATTGAAAGCGCGATTACAGTGGTAGCGATAACAGCGAAAATAATCACACCTTGCAAAAGGTTTCGCCCCTTGTTTTTTACCAAGTTGAGCAAAGCGTTTTCTATTACATAGAAGTTCTTTTTTATCATCGGCGCACCTCGGTGAATACGCCCTCGTCCACACTCCAAATTTCATCCGCAATACCCGACACCTCTTTGGAATGTGTGACGATAATCACGCATTTGCCCTCATCGTGAGCAAGAGAAGTAAAGATTTCCAATACTTTGCTTGCTGTGTCATCGTCCAAGTTTCCTGTGGGTTCATCGGCAACAATCAATTCAGGATTGTGTGCCAATGCGCGGGCAATTCCTATGCGTTGTTGTTCGCCCCCCGATAACTTGAGGATTTTTCGGTTCGCTTTTTCGGGAGAAATGCCCACCTTTTTAAGCAACTCAAGCGCACGAGCTTTTTTATTTACGCCTTTGACACCGCTTATGCGCATTGATAACAGGATATTGTCAAGAGCGGTAGCGTTTGTAAGAAGGTTAAACCCTTGAAAGATAATTCCGGCTTTTTGCGCCCGATAGCGATTTCGGTTTATTTCGACCAAGTTTTCGCCATCATAGGTGATAGACCCGGTAGTAACAACGTCCAGCCCTGCAATCAAATTCAGCAAAGTGGATTTGCCCACGCCTGACCGTCCAACGATAGTGTAGATTTTTCCGGGTTCAAAGTGCATACTTAAGTCCTTGAAAATGGTTTTGCTGCTTCCCTCATATTTATATGAGACATTTTGTAATGTAAGTGTACTCATGACCTTATCCCTCCATAGCCTTAATTAGTTAGTTCCTCTCTCTAAGGATTTTTAATGGCTCATACTTTGTAATCACCACAATCCCAATCATGCCGGACAATGCCGCCAACGCAAGAGCGATGATAACGATTTGTGAAACAGTCTTTGTGTCAAGCGCAACTTGAATCTCGCTGACAGGCGTGTAACCATTTAAGCCATTTATAAGCTGTGTTTTACCCGCCATTACTAAGAACTGTAGATTTTCCGAATTGGCTTTTGTCTCGACTGCGGCTATTTCCACCTGCTCCGACAGAATATCATTGGCAATCGGTTGCGATATAGTGCTGCCAACTGCAAGACCAAGGAACAAACAGATAATGCTGATGATAATAGCTTCCGTCATAATTCCTGCCGCTATTTTGCTCTTTTCCATCCCCATTGCCCGAAGAACGCCGACCTCATATTTGCGTTCGCGGACAGCCATAAAGGAAAGTAACACCAGCACAAGACCGCCGAAAACCAGTATGACAACCAGAAAGGTGGAAGTAATACCTGCCAAACCCGCAAGCGGAGCGGTTATTTCGTCCAACTCCCTTTGATTTATTGACACGCCGTAATCGGCAGGCAACCCTTTTGCCCGGACTTCCGCTTCAAACGCGGAAATGTCGTCAGGGTTATTCAAATAGTATTCGGCATGGATTTGCATACCTCGGTCAGTATCAAACCCCTTTGACATGACCGTATCAAAACTTGTGATGATTTCGTTGCGCCGACTAAACAGGAAAAAATTAGCTTCCTCATATGCAGGGCCGGGGAAAGCACTCGTTTCATCGGAATAGATTCCTACGACGATAAACTCAAAGGTTTTCACAGGTTCAAACACGCTTGTGGTAACAATCGAATCACCGACTGATATGCCGTTTAATTCTGCCAATTCGTAGCTGATGATACATTCGTTTAGACCACTGAACATTCTGCCGCCGGGCAAAATTTTTCTGCCGCCATCCGCTCCAAAATCGGTAAGGGTATCCGGGTCGGAATTTCCAATCAGCATCATGGTTGCGGCTTTTATCTTGTTATTTGTGCCATCATTGGTTTCCCACTCATCCTGTCCTTTGCTTTCGTCACCGAGCGCAAAAGTGGTGGAGCTATGCAAATAAAGCTGTGCGCTTAAAATGCTTTTTCTCAAATAGTCTGACTGTGCGTATGAGAAAAATTCGCCTATGCCAACCTCCGGCATTTCAATACTTTCGCGTTTTTCCAAATCTATGGCGATATTCACCTTTGAGCCGACACGCAGTCGAGTGTCCTCAATGATTTTGGACGAGGCGTTGCCGATGGTCAGCGTGACCACCGTAGAGACGATGATTGCCAGCGTTACAGCAGCAATCAGGATGTTCCGCCCTTTGTTGCGGAGCAGATTCTTCATTGCGTTTATTAGAATATACATTCGGTTTCCTCTCAATGAATAGGTATTCGTGTTCACTATGGTTCTCATTATGGCAAGCCAATCTGTATTTTCCCTGTAGGCAATCTGTAGTTTGTCTGTAGCTGAAAAACAAAGAAGGCCAACAGGGATAACGCTGTCGGCCAAGTAATACAATATGTCGAACTTAATGCAACTGCCTCATAACAAAATGACTGAGGTAAAATAGATAGGCAAAGCGCAATACTACATAAAAAGTTACTGCCAAAGCAAATACATTTACAACCTTAACAGTCCTGTTTTTAAAAATCTTGGACAATAGAACATAAATGCCAATTCCGATTACCCCTCCAAGCATGTTGCCAAGTACATCAGTAATATCACTTCTTCCGATTGCGAAAACGAATTGTATAGCTTCAAACGCTATAGTTAAGCAGATAATTGGAAGGACTTTTTTCATAAAAGACCGTTCACTTTTCAACATACAGATATAGATACCGAGCGGTATAAAAAGGAGTATATTATCAATAATTTCACGTAAGATTATAACTCCATTTTCATCGAAAGATCCCTGAAACGGAATCGGGTTGATTACTCGTATCCCATCAGATAGTTTTTCGGAATAAAATGGTAGTTTGAAAAGAATTACTCCTGTCAGTAGCAGCATATATACAACGAACAATATGATTGTAAGGGTGTTTCGCTTTTCCGATTTCAATATCTCTTTCTCCTTATAGCCATTTATGCCTTTGGCAAGTCCATCCAGAACAAAACACCGTTCGAGGCGTTTTCCAAAGCGAAATCAATTTTCATAGATTCCAGCGTCTTTCGCACAATGGTCAGCCCCAAGCCGCTTCGTCCGTTTTTCCGGCTTCGTGCTTGATCCATGCGGTAGAACGGGTCAAACAGCTTTGGCAGAATAGCATCGTCAATTCTTGCTCCTGTGTTCAACACGCAAAGGCGGTATTGTTGGGCCGCAGGCTCGCTCCATATCCGTATTTCGCCGTCTACGGGCGTATTCTGCACCGCATTAAATATGACGTTGGAAAGCGCCTTTTGAAGCATTTGGGGGTCGGCAAGACAGCTTTGCCCGTCAGGAATATCCGTGACAATACGCTGGCTGTTTGCCTCAGATAATGTCTGAAAGTCAGGCAGTATATCAGCGACTGTATGCCTTATGTCCAGTTTTTCAAAAGCGGGTATGATCCTCCTGTCGTTTAAGCTGACGATCTCCAGTATCTCAGATATCATCTTGCTCAGCGCGTCCATCATCTTCACGCATTCGCGCAGGTATTTGGGGTGGTCTTTGTAATCGCCCACGTTTTCGAGCATTCCCTCCAGCAGTACACTGGCAGCAGCAATAGGCGTTTTCAGTTCGTGGGAAGCCGCCGAAAAGAAATACCTCTGCGATTCCTCCAATTCGCGTTCCCGCAGGATTTCGTCCTCTAATTTGGTGATGGTTTCCTTCAGCTTGACGTACATAGAATAAACGTCGCGGGCTAATGTGCCAAGTTCATCTTTATGCTCCAACGGCGGCGGGACTTCTTCGAGATTGGCCATCTTTCCGGCGCTGTCCGCGAGGCGCTTGATTGGTTTGGTCATCTGCCGCGCAAAGACAAAAGCACAGATGAGGCAGAGCGCAAGCATTACGGCAAACACGGCGACTCCACGAATAATTAACTCACGATAAAACGATTCTAAGCCCGTCATGCTTTGGGCAACAATGGATAAGTTGCTATCTTTATGCACAACATAATAAAAATCACCGTTAAAACTGTTCGACGTGTCGGCATTCGGAGTGGCATATATTGAGTTGCCATCTTTATCAACAATATTGAACTCAAAAGATTGATTGTTTTCATAAAAGCGCCGCGCCAATTCAGCAACGTCGCTGTTGTTATTTCCTTGAATCCGTTCCACTAACGGCTGGTATGAAGCTATTATTTGCCCAGCCTGTTTCGTTCTGTAGAATGACATAAACTGTTGCGAAAATAGTGCAGCCGTCACGCCGACAAGCAGCAATAGAGAGATTATTGTATAAGTAAATACCTTAGTAAAAATCCCACGATTTTTCATTAGGATTATTCCTCCAATCGGTAGCCCACTCCCCGTACTGTTTTGATGATGTTTTCCGGCAGTTTCGCCCGCAGATTCTTGATATGGGTATGCATAGTGCTGCCGTCTCCGTCAAAATTATAGCCCCAAACGCGGGATAGAATAATTTCATGAGATAGCGTCCTGCCCCTGTTCTGAACCAACAGCATTAGGATTTCAAACTCTTTGAGGGTCAAAAAAATTTCCTCTCCATTATAGGTTACTTTGAAATCTTCCGGCAGGAGCGTTAGTTTGCCGCAACAGACTTCCTTTGCCAATGCGCCGCTTCGCCGGAGCAAGGCTTCCACTCGTTTCAGCAGAAGCTGAATCTTGAACGGCTTTGTCACATAATCATCTGCTTCCGCGTCGAACGCCTTGATTTGATTCTTCTCATCGGAAAGCGCTGTCATCATCAGAATGGGGGTGTCGTTTATTTTGCGAAACTCCCGCAAAAGCTCATAACCGTTCAGTCCCGGCAGTAGGATGTCGAGAATAACAAGCTGGTAGGTGTTGTCGTAAAACTTGGTGTGCGCTTCGTCTCCGTCCAAGCAGGCATCCACCTTATATCCCGCCTCTGATAAAAAGGCTTTGACTGTATTGCAGATATGCTCATCATCCTCGACAAGCAGAATTCGTATTGACATAATCATTCCTCCACAGAAAGGATACAGGAGCAATCTGTATTTTCCCTGTAGTTCTATAATTTTTCGTTCGGATGTCAGTCGTCTATCAATCGGTTTCTCGGCGTTTTTAGGAATAACCTATACACGACCAAAGAGAAAATCTCCTTATCCATCCCTCACAGTATTTTGCATTGTTGATATATAATCAATTATACCACTATACCACCTATGAGCAGTATGCCCGCATCCTGAAAACAGAACTCCGATTAAAGCCCGCCGCCCGTTACCGCGAGCACTATCAACACTTAAAACGCTGAATATAGGATTGTAAAAAGCCGCCTTGGAACGGAGCGATTCCTTTCCGGGGCGACTTTTTTATGTCCCCCAAACACCGAATGGTCGTCTTGTGAGATTTTGTGATACCCCTGTGCTAGTATGTGGGAAACGGGAAAGGGAGGGATACTTTTTGCGCGTACTTGTGGTGGATGACGAAAAGCCCTGCCTTGACGAACTTGTTTATCTGCTGAAAAAGCAGGAAAACGTGGAGGTCGTCGGTACGTTTACCAGCCCTGCAGAAGCGATGGCGGCGGCAAAAGGGTTACAGCCGGATATGGCCTTTCTTGACATTGTAATGCCGCATTTGAACGGCGTAGAGCTGGCCAGGGAAATGCTTGAGCTTGTCCCCGGCCTGAAGATTGTATTCGTCACGGCTTATGCGAAGGAACTTGCAAAGCTCAAAGACAATCCGGCGGTCGGAAGCGTTCTGAAACCCGTGAATGAGGCGAGAATGCGGGGGCTTCTGGGGCGCTTATCTCAATGACCAGGTATGGATAGTAATAGGAGGGAAACAGATGAAAAGAAGATGTCTGTCGTTGGTTTTGGCCTTGGCGCTGGCTATAATGGTTCTGCCGATGATGGTAAAGGTGGCGGGAAGCGATTTTATGATTGTCGGCGGCGTTCCTGACGTGGATTATTTCTACGATTGGGATGGCGTATTGACGATCAATACGGATACGGCGCTGACCATTTCCGGGACCACGACAACGGATAAAATCGTGGTGGCAGGCGGTATCACGGCCAGCATAGCATTGGATGGCGTAAACATTGATTTGACCTCCACAGGCGACTGCGCGTTTGACATGGCTGGTTCTGCCGTTAACCTGACGCTTGCAGGCAATAACGTGTTAAAAAGCGGAGGCGATTACAGGGCTCCAGTGTCCTTCGGGCGCGGCTCTTACCGTCAGCGGCTCAGGCAGCCTCGACGCAACAGGCGGCAGTTACGGCGCCGGTATTGGCGGCGGCAACAACATGAGCGGCGGTGATTATCACGATTTATGCCGGTACCATCACGGCAAAAGGGGGGGATGGTAACGGCGGCGCAGGAATCGGGGGCGGATATATTGGAGGCAGCGGCGCCATCATGATTTTCGGCGAGACAGTCACTGGAACCGGCGGCTCGTAAGGCGCGGGTATCGGCAGCGGTCCCGCGGGTAACTGTGGCAACATCACCATCTCTGGCGGTACGGTTATCGCAAACGGCGGAAGCTGGAGTGCGGGCATCGGCGCAGCAATAACAGCTTTAGCGGTGGCAGCATCTTCATCATCGGCGGTACGGTTACGGCAAACGGCGGCCACTGGGGGGCGGGCATTCGGCAGAGGCTATAACTGCAACAGCGGCGGTGATGTGACCATCGGCGGCGGCAGGGTGACTGCAAATGGCGGAAACGGCGGCGCAGGCATCGGAGGCGGATATGGTGAATATGGCGGGGGAGACAGCGGCACTATCGCGATCTCCGGCGGTACAGTCACGGCAACCGGGAATGACGGCGGCGCGGGCATCGGTGGCGGATCCGGGGGGGGACGGCGGCAATACCACGATTTCGGGTGGCAGTGTATACGCAGGCTCCGTCGGGGCAACTGTAACCAACGACGGCAGTACGGTTTTTCTGACGGCGGTGACGCTGCAGAACGTTTCTGCCGTTACGAAGGTCAGTTCCCTTACGGTCACGAATGCCTCCGGTTATGGCGCAAATGATCTGTATACGGATGAAAACGGGATCCTGTATCTCTATCTGCCGGAGGGAGCCACAACTACGGCGGCGGAGACAGGCTCGGCCCGTTATACAGGTTCCGTGGTCACAACGAGTGATGCGGGTACTCCATTGGGCATATTAGCTGTTGCGTCAGAGGGTGCGCCTGTTATCGTCACAGCGTCTCTGCCCGACGGCACGGCAGGTGCGGCATACAGCCAGACCCTCGCGGCGACGGGCGACACACCCATCACATGGAGCAAGGAAAGCGGCGACCTGCCGGACGGCCTGACGCTCTCAAGCGGCGGCGTCATCTCCGGTACGCCGACATCCGAGGGAACATTCAGCTTCACCGTCAAGGCCGAGAACAGCGAGGGAAGCGATACGCAGACGCTGAACATAGAGATTAGCCCCGCTACGTCTCCGGGCTCGCCCCCGGTCATTACCACAAATTTGCTACCAAACGCGATCGTGTTTATGGAGTACAACCAGACGTTGTCCGTCGTAAGCGATATGCCCGCCACCTGGAGTATGGTGGGTTCGTTCCCCCAACAACAGCCTGGGGTTTTATAATGGTACCATCTCCGGCATGCCGCTGATAAGCGGGACATTCTATTTTCCGTTCAGGCTACGAACAGCGCGGGTTCTACCACAAAGGAATTCAGTATTACCGTGTTACCGCCGATGCCCCCGGCAATTATCACGGATTTCCTGCCGGACGGAACGGTGGGCGCACCCTACAGCGAGCTGCTTACGGCAGACGGCAGTATGCCCATCACATGGAACGTGGAAAACGGCAGCCTGCCAGCCGGCCTGACGCTCATAGGCGATACCATCTCCGGCACGCCGACAGCGGCGGGTACATTTCTATTCACAGTCAAGGCTGAGAACAGCGAAGGTTCCGATACAGAGGAATTGAGCATCACAATCACTACCTCGGGCGATGTGACTCAAAGGAAAGAACCCAGGTATATCTCCCGCACCTTAACCGACGGCGCGCCAAACGGCATGGAGATCATGGTGTCGGGCGAAAGAATACGTACGGACACCAGGCTGCACGTTGCCCGTATTGCGTCCAATGCAGAGGGGTATGGCGCGTACTCCGAGGCCATCGGTGAGGCATCGGAAGAGGGACGTCTGCTTTTAAGCTGTAACATCTGGCTTACGGGCGGCTTTAGGGGCAGGGTGACTGTTTCCTTCCATGTGGGGGAGGCATACAATGGCGGGGTCATCACCATCCTCCACTACAACCGCAATCGGTTGGAAACCTATACCGCCGTTGTTGAGGATGGCTGGGCCTCGATTGTTGTGGACGCCCTCTCTCCCTTTGCGGTCATTCACACCGGTATTGTCATGCCGAATAAGATTGTACTCGATCCGCCCAAGACAGGCGGGGCGCAGGCTGCGGGAGGCGCGCTGCTTACGCTGGCGGCGTGCGCGGCCGCTGTGGCATTCGGGCGGCGGCGAAAAGGCGTGTAATTCCTTGCATTTCATGGCCGACGGGGAAAACTCCCCGTCCGCTTTTTTTGTCACAAAAGAGGGCTTACCCTCATTGAAAAATATCAGGCGGAGGCGGTCTTGGTGGATACGAAGCTGCGGGTTTATGTGACGCGGGGCTTACGGCGGAACAACCGGTCCTGCGCCGGAGTGAAAACAAGTTATATTAAGAAGGGAAATATATAGTATGAAGACCGGAAAGAAGAGAAAGGGGAGAGTTGGCATGTGGATTGTACTGTCCATTATCGGACTGATTGCGTTGGGGATGGGAGGAGCCATTGTATTCACCGGCCCGGGACGCGCGGAACTCAGGAACATGAAGATCAATGCGGTAGATTTTCACAATCTGCGCAACGGCGTCTATACGGGCGCATACCACGGGGCAAAGGACGGCTCTCGGGACGCCGCGGTGGAGGTGACCGTGGCTTCGGGAGCCATTACTAAAGTAAAGGTGACAGAGGTCGCGCTGGCCAATGAAAAGCAAGGCACAGAAATCCGGCACGGCCAAACCATTAACAGCCTGTTTGACAGGGTGATCAAATCCCAGTCCCTGCAGGTGGACGTTATCAGCGGCGTGACTTTAACTTCCAACGCGCATCTCAAGGCGGTGGAAAACGCGCTTGCGCAGGCGGCGGAAAAATGAGATGGCCAAAGCGCCAAAGTTCCAGGCAAATTATGATGGAGGCTTTTTATGAGCATTGCAGTTGTTTCGTATTCTCTCACAGGCAACAATGAGGCGTTGGCAGCCGCTGCTGCAAAAGCGCTCTCGGCGGAGCATATCAAAATATCGGAGGAAAAGCGCCGGAATATGGGCGCGATCATGTTGGATATGATGTTCAGCCGCACGCCCCGGGTACGGCCCCTCCCTGCGGTGTTGGGTCAATACCAGAAGATTCTCTTTATCGCCCCGGTTTGGATGGGGAAGGCCGCGTCTCCCCTCCGCGCTTATTTCAAATATCTCAAGGCAAATCCGCGTCCGTACGCTTTTGCCTCTATCAGCGGCGGAGCGCTCAACAGCAATCCAAAGCTGAAAGACGAGCTGGAGCAGTTGATCGGGAGGAAACCTGCGGCGTTTTCCGATCTGCATATCGCTGATCTTCTCCCGCCCAATTCGAAGCCGACCACCAAGGATACGAGCGCTTACCGGATCAATGAAAAAGATACGATCAAGCTGACCGGAATGGTCATAGATGCTGTAAAATGTGCAATGGAGAAATAAACATTGAAATATAACGCAATGTAGGGATTAGGCGGGCATGTAGCGGACGGCGTACCCGTAAGGCATATGGATGGAGCTATTGAAGCCGGTTGCGAAGGTAACCGGCTTTTTTGTTGTGTTGAGGCTATGACAGACAAACCATCCTTTCAAATGGAGCCTACATTTCCTCCGATTACGTTTTGTTTACATCTTGCTAACCTATAAAATTGCGGCCTTATGTTAAAATTACTTGATATACCATGTTGCTTCCGGAGGTAAAACATATGTCCGCTAGGATACTCGTTGTGGAAGACGATAAAGCCATATCTGATTTTATAGCGATCAATCTCCAATATACGGGATATGCGTATACTGTTTTATCAAACGGGAATGATGCGGCAGCATTCCTTGAACAGGATCATTCTTTTGATTTGGCGCTTTTAGACGTCATGCTGCCCGGGATCGATGGGTTCGAATTAATGAACCGCATCAAAAAATATAATATCCCGATTATTTTTTTAACGGCGAAAACCGATGTAGCATCAAAAATACAGGGTTTGAGAGGCGGCGCGGAAGATTATATCATCAAGCCGTTTGAGATTCTGGAGCTTCTGGTTCGAATAGAAAAGATCCTGCAGCGAACGGGAAAGTTCAATGTCGTTTTGCACTATAAAGATATCGTCGTCAATATAAGCGATCATAGCGTGATACGGTCCGGAGAAGAGATTTCTTTAAAGCCGCTTGAGTTCGACCTCCTGGTCATGCTGATTAAGTATAAAAACAGGACAATCCCCCGGGAAAGGCTGCTCAACGAGATCTGGGGGATCGATTTCATCGGCGGAACGCGAACGGTAGATGTCCATATTGCCCAACTCCGCAAAAAACTTAATCTGCATGATGAAATAAAATCCGCTTCCAAAATTGGCTATCGTTTGGAGGATGTATGAAGCTTTGGCTCAAAATATCTCTGATCTGTATCGCTGTGCTGCTGTTGGTCGTCGGGTTATGCAGCGCTTTGCTCATTATCATCTCAAAAAACAATATCCTGCAGCTCACACAGGACAGCGCATTGGCAGAGCAAGCCAGTTTGCAGAATTCTTTTAAGGCGATGATGAGCTCTTACGGCAAAGACGATATGTCACCCGTGACAAGGTATTCACTCGCCAGATATTGGTTTACCCAACTGGCGACAAATACATCGGTGCTGGTTAGGGGAGACGAAACAATTTATTCCGACATCGCGATTCAGCCCGAACAGTTATTGCCACTTGACGAAACGACAAGTCAGAAATCTGAAATTTTCACTTTTGACGGGGGCAAAATACTCATCGTGGGCAGCAAAATAAATATCCATACAGAAGACTATTCAATATACGTGGTCAGTGATTTTACCGGTATTTATAACAGCATGAACAAAATGATCATTGAGATTGGGGCTGTCAGCCTAGTCTGCATTGCCTTTGGCATGGTATTGATCGTTATCTTGGTGCGGTATGCGATCCAGCCGCTGAAAGCATTGGGATTCTCGGCGCGGCGCATTGCAAAGGGCGAGTACAGCGAGCGCGCGCAGATCAATAAGAACACCGATGAAATCGGCACGCTGGCTCAGGATTTTAACGCCATGGCACAGGCCGTGCAGTCTCATATCGATGCGCTCAACGAAAACGCGCAGCGTCAGCAGCTTTTTATCGGCGGGCTCACGCATGAGTTCAAAACGCCGCTGACTTCGGTTATCGGGCATTCCGAAACACTGCTGTTCACAAAGATGCCCGAGGATGTCGTTCAAAATTCGCTGTCTCACATTCTCGAAGAATGCAGAAGGCTCGAACGATTGACCCAAAAGATGCTGCGATTAATCACGCTTGAGGAAAACATAGAGCTGCAGGAGGAATCTGTTTCAGAACTGCTCGATTCCGCGAAAAACAGCGTGGATGAAGCGCTTAAGCAGCGGGATATCACGCTGCATATCTCATGCGATATTGATACGCTTCCCATGGACTTTGATTTGATGCAGAGCCTGCTTATCAATCTTGTGGACAACGCCGCCAAAGCCTCCAAAGAGGGACAGATCATCGATTTAAAGGCGCACGGCAGCATCATCTCAGTAACGGATCACGGGGCGGGGATACCAAAGGACGATCTGCCCCGAATTTTCGAGCCATTTTACAGAGTGGATAAATCCCGCAGCCGACAATCGGGTGGAGCGGGCCTCGGGCTTGCTTTGGTTCAACGGATTGCGGCGGCACATGGCGCGCAGATAGCCGTGGAAAGCGTCGTTGGGGAAGGAACGGCGGTTCATGTTGTATTTCCCGTTAACAAAAGGATTACATCTTCATGATTTCTTTTCTTGCCGTTTATAGCAAAATAAACAGGAAATCAAGTAGGGAAGAGGTACAAAATATGAAAAAAATCAGTATGATCGTTCTGGCGGCGCTGATGCTGCTGAGCATGGCGGCATGTCAGGCTACACCTAATAAGAATATCGTGATCGGCAAAAGCCTTGATGACATGATCGACAAGGCGACGGAATCGCAAACAGCTGAACAGTCACGAGCTCAAGGCAGCACTATCGCTGCAAAAGTGGGAGCTAAGGAAATATATACGACGGAGCTTGTGGACGCACAGGGCAAGGTGACCATTCATGTGAACGCTGACGTGCAAATACCAGATGTTTCGGGTGTCTCGGTGCAAAGGGTAGGTAAAGGTGAATTCACCCAAGCTCAGGTGGATGTGCTTATGGATATGCTTATGAAGGGCGAGGCGTTCTCCGGCGACGACTTTAAGCTGACAAAAAGTGAAATTCAGCAGCAGATACTCGAGATTCAGGCGATGGATATTGAGGATGCGTCGGAAAACAGCGATATTGCATCAAAACGTGGGGAAGGCTATCAAGACGCGGTGCTTGCGCAATTACAGGAACAGCTTGAAACAGCCCCCGAAACTAACGAGCGTATACCAATCACAGGACAGCTTGAACCCATGGATCCGGAGATCGACTTTGATAGCGGGAATAAGCTCTATGCGCTGGCTCAATCCGATCAGGGCGGCTATGAAAGCTTAAGCATATATAATTACAAGGACTACCCCGGCAATACGATTGACTACACCTCGGAAAAAAACGGTTTTTCACGCAACATGGGTTATTTTATGACAAAGGAAGCTATGGAGCTAAGTTCGTATACCGGCATTGAGTCGATAGAAAGCATACCCGATGCGACGATTTCGCAGGAGGATGCAAAAGCGCAGGCAGAGGCGCTGATTAGCGCGCTGGGCGTGGAAAATATGATGTGCGATGAGGCCGATAAGATGTATGGCGGCAGCTATGAAATGATGGTGGATGGATCGGAATATATCAACCCGCGCAAATGCGTCTGGTTTCTTCGCTATTCGCGCAGCGTTGACAACGTTCCTGTCACCTATACCGTGTATGATTGCATGAAGGTTGAAGAAAATAACCAGTCTGCTCCTTGGTCGTATGAAGACATGACCTTTGCAATTGATGATACCGGTATCGTAGGTTTCAGCTGGCGCTCGCCCTATACGGCTGCTGAGACTATCACTCAGAACGCGAACCTTATATCCTTTGATGATGTGACAGATGTCTTTGAAACGATGTCTATGGCGGTTCACGCCTGGGATGGATATGCGCAAGGCAGCCCCAACCTCAAAGCGGTGAACATTACAGTGGACCATATCAAGTTCGGCCTGGCCAGAATCACGGAACAGAATAAGCGGGATTCGGGGCTGCTGGTACCCGTGTGGGATTTCTTCGGCACAGCAACTCAAATTTTCGATCAGAACGGTCAGGAGAAAAGGTACGGCGACGGGCACATCCCGATATTGACCATCAACGCGATCGACGGAAGCATTATTAACAGAAGTCTGGGATATTAAAGCCACTTTAAGCAGACAGAGGCCAAATTGATGGAGCGAAAAAAGCCTCTGTCTGATTTCCTTTACCCTTTTTAAGGCAATAACGCAGCTGCGCGGGCAGCAGGTAGAAAAATGACGTATTCTGTTTCTTCAGATATAAAACGCGCGCTGAGCGCCAAAGGGTTCCTATTCGGAATCATGGGGATGGTGCTGATGATGGCCGTCGCGTCCATCAGCGCCATCTCGTCCATTCAGGGCGTGCTGTCTAACGGATTTCACGCGCAGCTGATACTCGCCGCATTGAAGTCGGATGATGTGACGCTGGTATTGCCGATACTGTGCACGCTTCCGTTTGCCACGGCGTTTGTGGACGATATCAAAAGCGGTTTTATCAAGCAATATTTGCCCAGATCGGGCGTATCCGCGTATATAAAAGGCAAGATTTTCGCAAGCGGTCTCTCCGGCGGGCTGGTTCTCGTGGCTGGGCTCTTTATCGCATACGGCATTTCAGCGCTGGTGTTCACGCCGATGGAAGCCGCGCTCAAACCGGACCAGATAGCGGAGCCTTATTTCGCGGAAATCGTCACAAAAACACTGACGCTTTTTTTGTCAGGCGCGTTCTGGTCGCTCACCGGCTTCACATTGGCCTCCATGGCCATGAGCCGCTACATGGCGTACGCGTCGCCGTTCGTGGTGTATTATGTGCTGATCATATTGCATGAACGCTACTTTGCAGACTTTTACGTGCTGTACCCCAAGGAATGGCTGGCCCTGTCCGAGCCGTGGGTGCTGCAAAACCTCGGGGTCTGGATACAGCTGCTGATGCTGTGTGCTTTTATCAGCCTGCTGTTTGGCATGACGGCGAAAAGGAGGCTCGAGAATGTATAGAGTAAAACAGATTTTTTCAGTGGCCGCCTATAATTTCCGCAGTTGGCGCAGGAACCCGCGCATCATTATCACATTCGCGCTGGCATTTATCCTTTGCTTTTTGCTCTCCGATAAGGTGGTCAAGTTCGCCCAGGGGTATAAGACGACGATGCAGATCGTGGAAGCGTTCGTTTGGACGTTTGAAGACGGCAATTCAATTTTGCTTTCATCGCTGCTTCTTGTCCTGCTTTTCGCGGATATGCCTTTTATCACCACGGGCACCCCTTTTTACCTTCTGCGGATAAGCCGCAAGACCTGGCTGGCCGGGCAGATGCTCTATATCACCATAACAACAGGTTTGTATATGGTGTTCATACTTGTATCGACATCTCTCATCTGCATGAGCAATTCGTTTATCGGCAACATGTGGAGCGAGACAGCGGCGATACTCGGCTATTCGGGCGCGGGACAAACGCTTCTGCTGCCATCCGAGGTCAAGACGATGGAGATGAGCACGCCGTATGCGTGCATGGCGACGATACTTCTCCTGATGCTGCTTTATTCGCTGCTGATGGCGTCTATCATGCTGACATTCAATATCCGCAAGGGGCAGAGGGCAGGCGCGGTCAGCGTATTCGCATTCAGCCTTTTCGGGCTGGTTTTAAATCCCGAGCTGATCAACTCGGTGCTTCAGCTGCCGGAACGGCTGCTGTATAAAGCCAACGTGGCGTTCGGGTGGCTGTCGCCGCTGAATCAGGCAACCTACCATATGCATAACTTCGGTTACGACCTGCTGCCCAGGCTTTGGCAGACATATGTGATATTCGGAATTTTGATTCTGGCGTGCTTCGCGGCGGCATTGCGGTCGGTCCGCCGCTACAACTTCAACTTTACAGGGACGGAGAATGGATAAATGAATGTCGCAATCAGCGTACAGAACGTAATCAAGAAATTCGGAGAGGAGACCGTCCTAAATGATGTTTCCCGTGATTTTGAGGAAGGCCGCATCCACGGTATTGTGGGCAATAACGGCAGCGGCAAGACGGTTCTGATGAAATGCATATGCGGGTTTCTTCTGCCGACAAAAGGAAAGATACTCGTAAATTACAAACAGGTGGGAAAGGACTGCGATTTTCCCGACGATATCGGCATCATCATTGAAACGCCGGGTTTCCTGCCCGGTCTCACCGGGATGAAAAACCTCCAGATACTCGCGTCGCTCAAAAGAAAAGCCTCCAATGAGATCATTAGGGATACAATTGAGCGCGTCGGGCTCGATCCTTCCATGAAGAAGCCCGTAAGCAAATATTCTCTCGGCATGCGGCAGCGCCTGGGTATCGCCCAGGCGATCATGGAAGACCCGTCGATACTGATACTCGACGAGCCGTTTAACGGCCTTGATAAGCACGGAGCCGCGCACATGCGCGAGCTGATCAAAAACCTTCAGGATCAAGGCAAAACGGTGCTGCTCGCCAGCCATAACCAGGTGGACATCGATGAGCTGTGCGATACGGTGTGCGAGATGGACGCGGGCGTCCTGTCGGTGGTAAGAGAATGAGCGAACTGATTAAACTGGAGAACGTGGTCCGGGTACGGAACAATTTGCGGGCAGTAAATGACGTAAGCCTGTGTGTTCAGGAAAGAGAACGCGTTATGGTCTGCGGCGGCTTCGGCAGCGGCAAGGGCGAACTGATGCGCCTGATAGCTGGCATGGATCGACCAAGTTCAGGAACGGTATTTGTTCTGAATCAAGCGGTGCATGCGATGAGCCGTGACGAAGCAGCGGACTTCAGGAACCGCCATATTGGGATTGTACAACCCGAACCCGGCTTCATGGAAGGGCTGACCATTGCCGAGAACATTTCGCTGCCGCTTATCGTGCGAGGCGTGAGGCGGGGTCATTGGGGAAAGGCGGTTGAGGACCTGATGGAGACGCTAAAAATCCGGCATGTGGCGCATACATATCCGGCACAGCTGTCCGCTTATGAAACACGGCTTGCCTGTATCGCGCGGGCGCTGATTACAAAGCCCCGGATACTGATGTTAAATGAAATAACCGCACTCTTGTCTGAAAGGGAGGCGAAAAAGATCATCGAAACCATCAATGCGATCGCTCAATCCGATGACTATACGATGCTATGCTTTGCCGGTAACATAAGCAACTCGTTGCACATGAGCAGAACAATTCAGCTTAAAGATGGAAAGATTTTTGAGGATAGACTATGAAAAAACTCAGCAGGGTGCTTTGGGCAAAAAAATTCAGTATGACGCTTTTGGCCTTACTATTGATCATCATATTGCCTGTCGCAGCGCTGGCCGAAGAAACGGCGCAGCCAACGGCAACGCCACCGGCAACAACGCCGCAGGCAACAACACCGCCGGTAACAACGCCGCCGGCAGAGCCGGACCCCACGCCGACTCCGCCCGCAGGCATAACGAACTTTGAGATCGATAACATTCACATATTTGACGGGATGGACAGGGCTTATCAGAACGGCTATAAGCCGACTGTGAAAGATGGGAAAGCAACCGTAGTTTTGCCGTTACTCGCAAATGGCAGAATACTGGGCAATGTGATCAAGGTAACACCCGGTCTGGGGGATCCTTCGTCCTCGCTTTTTGTCTACAACAATTACCAGACAACCGTGAGCCGTCAGCAGAACCCGGTGGCGGGCGGCGGCACGGTGCCGTCATTTTTGATCCGGTTTGATTTCCCGCTCGCTTCCGGGAGGAACAATGGAGTCTACCCCGTTACGATTGACGTTCAGGCGCAGGCCGCGGACGGAAGCACGATTCAGCAGACATTTACCATATATATTACAATCACCGACGGAAAAAATCCGGATGCCACAGCGCCCGCACCGGGGCCGGAGACGCCGACATCGGAGCCCAAAGTGATCGTCAGCAATTACGAAATCAATCCTTCCCCTGTATTGGCCGGAGGAGAGTTCACTGCAAAGATCACGCTCAGAAACACAAGCGAGACAAAATCAGTCCAGAACATGACGGTAACGGCATCGTGTGATTCTCCTGGCCTTTTGCTGAAAAACAGCAGCAACACGTTTTACATCAGCAAGCTTGGCAAGGAAGCGGAAACAAGTATTGAGCTGACTTACAAAGCCGGCCTCGAAACCGTGCCGCAGCTTTACAATATCATGCTGACGATCCAATACGACAACAGCAAAGCTACGGTTTTATCCTCTTCGGGAACGGTCCCCGTTATGATCGGCCAGCCGTTACGCGTGGAAATGGAAGCGCCATTGATACCTAATGCCGTTAACGCCGGCGACACGCTTCCACTCGCTATTCAGGTGATGAATATGGGGCGCAGCAAGGTACTTAATGTGCGCTGTGAACTTTCGGCCCCCGGCCTGCTGCCATCCTCAAGCGCGTTTATTGGAAACATGGAGGCTGGCACCGCCATGACGGGAGATATGAATGTTTTTGTCGGCACCAAGGATATGAGTGAAGGCTATACAGGCACAGATAAATATGGACTAACCAACGGTAAGATCACACTCGTTTACGAGGATGAAAACGGCCAGGAATATACCCAGGAAACAGAATTTGCGACTACGATCAACGCGCCGGTGCTGCCCGAGACTTCCTCCCAACCGGAGGATGAGCCCGAGAAGGTTGGGCAGTGGTGGGTATCCATCACCATCGGCGTAGTTATCATCGCCGCACTGGCGTACTTTCTGATTGTCCGTGCAAAGAAAGGAAAACAGCATGAGGATTTCTGATCTGCTTTTTCTGGCAATGAAAAGCCTAAGAAGCAAGTGGATCATACTGCCCATTGCGGCGGCAGCGATCAGCGCGTTTTGTCTTTGTTTTGCCGGAACAATTTTGGCAACTGTGCAGGAAGAAAAGTCTTTCCCGTACGAGCTTGATGTTCTATCCGGTCCTGTAAAGGTTTCGGATAATGCGATAGCCGAACTGTCCGGCATCCCCAATGTAACGGCGGCAACGCCCGTGCTCCAGATTCCCGTAAGTGTTCACGCTGGCAAATATTCCGCCCGGTTGACGTTGACCGGAATAGACGCGGCGTATTTGAATGATAGCCTTGCTCAAGGCGGGATTTTTCCAAGCAGCAGCGTAATGCCATACATTGTGCTGAATAAAGCTGCCTGCAGGCAGTTTGCAGACGGAACATCCAGTGAAACTGGGGATGACGCAGAAGAACCGGCAATCGATTGGCTTAACGCCGCTATTTCTTTACAAACGAGCGAAGCGGTCAAGCCCGTAGTTTCTAAGATCATCGGCATTTTGCTTAAGGATGATGAAGAGCAGGAACCGGCCGCATACATCAGCATAGCCTCCGTAAAAGCGCTGCTGCAGGCGGCCGGGCAGACCGTGGATTATGTCGGAGCAAACGTACGGATCGAAAACATCGGGTACGCGGAGCGTGTATCAAGGGCGATCGCCAAGCTGGGGCTGCGCGTATCCTCCTTGAACAAGGATGTGCAAATCAAATGGGATATGGAATTGAAGGAAATGACATATCTCATATTGATAGGCGCCGTTTGTCTAATCAGCTCATCGGCAATCATAATTGGCCGGATCAAGCTATCCCAATTCGAACGGGAGGAAGCGCTCGCCGCCCTGCGATGGATTGGAATGAAAGAAAAAGAGATAGCCCGGATATTCACCACGCAAGCCATACTGATCGTATTATCGGGTATCGCAGTTGGAACGATCATAAGCATTTTTGTTCCTCTTTTTATATCGCCGGAAATGCAAGGCACGACGATTTTCTCGTTGAGAATTCCGTTCCATGTCCTGGTTTCCTGCGCCGCCATATGCCTGATGGCAAGTATCGTCCCAATTTATATTTGGCAGCTGAAAAAGAAAGCATAGCTGTTCTTACTGCATGCTTTGAAAAGAAAGGGCCGATAACTGTGAATAATCCCATATGTTATCGGCTGTGCGTCTTTGCGTTTGGCTCTTTGACATTGTTGTAAAGACATCCCACATCTCCCCTTGAATTTATAATCCGTGTTCCGTGCGTATCGTTTCAACGATAGTATCGCCGCGAAGCCGCGCCAACTATGACGCCGCCCGACGTCGGGCGGTCAACGCCGCCGATTAAGTACATAAGCGTTGATTTGCCTGAGCCGACGCGCCTACGACCGCGGCAAATTCTCCTTTATTCACGCTGAAATTTGCGCCGCCCAAAGCCGTAACGGTTGTGTTGTCTTTGCCATATGTCTTTGTCAAGTTTTTACTTCTAAAATAGCCACGATTTACTCTCCTGTTTTCTTGAAAAAAATAATTACAGGCTAAACTTACCCGGCATTGCTGCCTGCCCCTAAAACGACCCGTTCCAGCCTCGTTCCCAATCGGCTCAATATCTCGGTTGAGACTGTGCCTGCTTGCTCTGCAATTTCACAGGCGGTTATCTCGGCTTTGCCGGACTTGCCAATAATAACTGCAATATCACCCCGCCTTACGCCTTCGATACCAGTAACGTCAACCATCATCTGATCCATACAGATACGGCCAACAACCGGCGCTTTCTGCCCGTTTATCAGAACGTGGCCGATACCGCAGGAAAGGCATCGTGGGATACCGTCAGCGTAGCCGATAGAAAGAACCGCAATTTTCATATTATGCGGCGCGGTAAACGCAAGCCCATAGCCTACCGCTTCACCGGCAAAGAGCTTTTTTACCGCGCAAACCCTTGCCTTTACCGACAAAACAGGGCGAAGCCCGGCATTGTATCTGACTGTGTCGTTGCGCGTGTATAGCATGCCATAAAAGACCACGCCCACCCTGACGTAATCAAAGGATAAATCGGGACGGCCGAGTATACCGTAGCTGTTCTGAATATGTGCTTTCGGGAGCGTGAATCCTTGTTCCTCAATCTTTGAGAGGACGCGATAGAAATGATCAATCTGCATCTGTGCAAAGTTCTTGTCTTCCTGCCTGTCGCTGTCGACCGTGCAAAGATGCGTGTAAATTCCGTTTATAACAAGGCTTTTATACTTGAAAATCCGCAAAATCGCGTCGATGTCTTCTGCGCATTCACCCAAACGGTGCATCCCCGTATCAATCTTGATGTGAACAGTGAGTTTTCCGCCGTAGCTGTCCAGTTCTTTCGCGTATTCACAATCAATGACGGTCTGCGTCAAACGGTATCTTCCGAGCAGGCAAAACTGGTTTGGATGCGTGTATCCCAAAATTAAAATCTCACCTTTTATGCCGTGCCTGCGCAATTCCACGCCCTCCAAAACCGATGCGACGCAGAACGCGCTTATGCCGTTCGCGTTCAGTTCCCTGGCGATCTCCACCGCCCCATGCCCGTAAGCGTCCGCTTTGACGACGGCCATAATCCGGCAGCCACCCGGCAGGAGGCCCCGCACTACGTTTATATTGTAACGCAGGCTGTCCATGTCAAGCTCAATCCATGCTCTGCCTGTTCCACCGCAACTCAGAGAGGCTTTCATTTGCCATCCCTCCAGAGGGTAACAATAAAACCGCCCATATTGTCGCCGGATACCGTATAGGGCAAATCATCCTCTATTTCAAACAAGGCTCCTTTTTCCCCCGCCGCAAGATAAAATATCTCGATGGTCGAACCGTCAAAGGCGTATCGAAACGGCTTGTTCCCATATGGGAATTCTTTCAGCCGGAAAAGATATTCTTCAAGCGTAACCCCCATTTCACACATGATTTTGGAGTGGGGCGCTCCCACATAGCGAAAATGCCACGGCTCATGGGCGATGCCCGTTATGCTTTCTTTCCCTTCGGGGTAACGCTCAATAAAACCAAACTGCACCGCCCTGCTGCGAAATGTCCCGCAAATTCCCGTGTATGGGAAATATGGACGCAAAAAATCAATATCCGGCTGATTTAACGCAAGGTCGATGGCGAAACCGCTTTGATGCTCGCTGTGATTGGGCGGCATCACATATTTTTCGGTGAACTCCGCGCCGTTCTCAACAAGGGATGCCCGATAAATCCGGTCCTGCTCATATTGGGAGCGAAAACCGCTTATTGCGATGATTTGCTCCCCGCAATCCACATCATTCAACAGCTTTTGTAGAACGGTGGCCGTTCGCAGCTCCAGCAGCACCTCGCTGTTTCTTTCACCGACAGGTACAAGGCTTTTTGAGCAAAATCCTTTGCAAAGCGAATAGTCTCTGTTCACAAGGATTAAATTTCCAAAGTGCACTCTATCCCTTGAAAGCGATACCGTTTTCATGGGCCCACCGCCAATTGAATAGCCGTATCAATGATCTGTTCAAACGAGATGCCGGCAGCTTTGAGCATATGCGGGTAGTGGCTGTGTGCTGTAAATCCGGGGATCGTGTTCACTTCGTTAAATATGATTTCACCCGATGGAGTTAAAAACAGATCCACCCGCGAAAAGCCGGTACAACCTAAAGCCCTGTATATCGTCCTGGCAGTGTCCTTGATTTCCTCAGTTTTTTGCGCAGGTATTCGTGCCGGAACATGATAGGAATACGTTTTAGGCGTGTATTTTTCCTTATAATCGAAAAAGCCGTCTGCAAGCTCAATCTCGCCTAATTCTCCCACAATCAGCTTATCATTGCCTAAAACAGCGCAGCCAACTTCAAAGCCTGATATCGTTTCCTCCATGATAACCCTGTCATCATGTCCAAAGGCCAGCTTAAAGGCCGTAGGCAGATCACTTCTGTTCGATACTTTTGTTATCCCAAAAGATGAACCGGATCTCACCGGCTTAACAAAAAGAGGATAACCGAGGTTTTCTGCCTGTGTTAATGCCAGTTCCGCATCCATTTCATTATGAAGCACAAAAGAACGGGGGACACGGACACCGGCCATATGGGCGATTTTATGCGCCTTGTCCTTGTCCATGCAGAGCGCGGAACAAAGCGTGTTGCAGCCGACAATGGGGATAACGGCAAGTTCCAACAAACCTTGAACCGTACCATCCTCGCCGTTTTTACCATGAAGTATGGGCATAGCGGCATCCAGCCTGATTGTGCGGATTTCGCCCGCGTCAAATTCCAGCACCCCATGCGCCTCCCTGCTGGGCGAAATAATGGCCCGGACGCAATCAGAAGGGTTGTACCAAGTATTTTCCTTTATTTTCACAAGCTCACCGGAAAAATGGAACCATTCGCCCGACGGTGTGATACCCAGCAAAACCGGGTCGTATTTGTTCCTATCCATGTGTGTGATCACAGAATAGGCGGATTGCAGGGAAATATCATATTCGGTGGAGCACCCGCCGAACAGCACCGCAATTTTGAGCTTATTCATATCAATCTCCTTCTCCGGCTATCGGCGTATCATTTGGAAGCGGATAACCTATCTCACATAAGTTTTCATACAGCAGGCTTTCAGATAATATCTCATGCGTGTCGGGAGTTATTTGGCGGCGATAAATCGAGATTTTTTCAAAAATACTGCCGTCCTTGCGGAAGTAGGACATGTCTTTGCCCTCGATCTTATACATACATGCCATTTCTCTTTCCGCATAAAGACTCCCCAAAATGTTTTCTTCATCAAACCCAATATCAAGCTGGAGTGTCACATCGGTTTTGTTTTTAACTTTCAGGTCAAGCCATCCTTCGCTGACCGTCGCGTCTACCCCCTCCGGCTCATCCTTGCGCAATGAGGGGAACTCCCTGAGTTTGTGGGTATGCCTTTCGACAATGGTAAGTGGCGAGTGCAGAAACACCCAAAACAGCAGATTACTCATTTGACACATGCCGCCGCCCGGCGCGGTAGTGAGTTTTCCATTTATCACCGTAAGGCCGTCTTTATAGGGGACATGCTTGTTCGCGTAACGTACCGCCTGCCAGAAGGAAAAGGTTTCACCCGGCTTTATCAAAAGACCGTTCAGTTTTTTTGCCGCGAGCTTCAGGTTAAAAACCTTGTTTTCCTGATAGATCATGTCAAAGCCGGTATCGCTGTTGTACAGGGCGGAGCTTGTTTCAAACAGCATATAGGGGAACTGCTTTTCGTTGACGGTTTTTGCGTAGCGGCGGCCGTCAAACCGCATTTTGATATAAAAACAAATCTTCCGTTGCATGACTCTAACCGGCAGCAAAAACGGGAATAACTGCGTCAGTTTTTTTCTGCTCATGGTAAGCACCTGCCAACTCCTCTCCGGAATCAAATAAAAAGCTCGTTCTTGCGGTTTTAAGTCTACCGCATAGGAACGAGCCGCTTTTTAATATTGAATTGTTAATTTCCTAAGAAAAAGTATAGATCGTCATGAGATTTTCCTAAGAAGCGATATCCGTTTCTCAGGAACTCCTTTTATCAGCCAAGTCTGGCAAGGCCGGAAGCTCTACCGTGAACGTGGTGTAGCTATCATTGCCTTGTGCGTAAATCCGCCCGCCATGCTGAACAATGATTTCTTTTGCAATCGCCAGTCCAAGTCCCGCGCCGCCCGTATCGGAAGAACGGGCATCGTCCAGCCTGTAAAACTTTTCAAATATGGCAGTGAGCTTATCTTTGGGGATGCTTCCCGCGTTCTTGAAAACGATGGACACCATATCGCCCGAAATTGCCGCCGTAATGTCAATAACGCTGTTATCCTTGCTGTATGCGGCAGCGTTTTTTAATATGTTGTTAAAAACACGCGCCAGTTTATCGGGGTCGCCGTATATCGTAAAATTTTCGGAAACATGGATAGTTGCCTGTTTTCCGCTGGCGGTAAGCTGGGGATAAAACTCATCGATTATCTGCACAAGCATATAGTAAAGGTCAATGGATGCTTTTGAAAGCGTGATTGTTTGGGAGTTAAGCTGCGTAATCTCAAAAAATTCATCAATCAAGTGTTCAAGCCTATATGCTTTTTCTAAGGCAATATGTACATGCTGATTGCGCTGTTCAGTTGGCATATCAGCAGTTTCATTAAGGAGGCTCAAGTATCCGATAACGGAAGTTAAAGGCGTCCGAATATCATGAGCAAGATACATAACCAAATCATTTTTTCGCTGTTCGGCAAGCTGTGCGGCGTGGGAACGCTGCTCCAAAGTCAAGCGTACGGTATTGAGTTTCTTTTCAATTGCCTCCATTTCCGGCATCAGTACAATATTGCTTCCGTCGTCCTCAAGCAACGCGTTAATTCCGTTATTGATTGAGTAGAAATATCGGGTAAACCGTCCCAGAGAAAAGCGCAGCAGAACAATAAATGTGATTGCTACCGCGCCAATGAAGATGATCTCGGAATTATTACGAAAAATAAAATGGTACAAACGCAACGCATAGTCGTGTCTCATGTGAAAAAAGGATTGAAGAAATGAAACAAGCCAATCCCCTACATTCCCACGCCATACAAATTGGTAGACTACGCCTATAATCAAAATGGAGAGCCCCATCATGCAAGCGGATTGCAGAAATATCTTCCGTTTGAATTTCTCATACCCGGCATCGTTTTTATCTTTACGCTTCAATTTTATAGCCAACCCCCCATACCGTTTTAATATACCTCGGATGATCAAGGGTGTCGCCCATTTTTTCGCGCAGATGCCGGATATGCACGGTGATGGTGTTGTTGCTCTTGCTGAAATATTCGTCGCCCCATATCTCATGAAACAGCTGTTCGGAGCTAACCACATTTCCCTTATTTTCGCAGAGGATGCGCAAGATTGAAAACTCGGTAGGAGTGAGGGATAACGGCTTTTCGTTCAGAAAACACTCATGCGTGTTTATATTAATGACAAGGCCTGAATGAATGATGACATTTTCGTTCTGTACCGCCACCCCGCTATATTTTTTATATCTTCGCAACTGCGCCTTGACACGCGCAACCAATTCCAGGGGACGGAAAGGTTTAGTAATATAATCGTCCGCGCCAAGGGTCAGGCCCGTAATCTTGTCCACTTCCGCGTCCTTTGCGGTCAGCATGATAACAGGATAAGTGTGCTTGTCCCGTATCTTTTGACAAATAGCAAGGCCGCTTTCGCCGGGGAGCATAATATCCAATATAGCAAGGTCAAGCTGGGTTTTATCGATACATTCCAACGCTTCTTTTGCGGTATAATATTTGAATACCATGTAGTTTTCGTTTTGCAGGTATAACTCAACCAAATTGGCAATTTCCCGGTCATCATCCACAACGAGTATTTTATTGCGCATAGCTGTCAATCCTCCTTAAGGTTCACTTTATTTGGTTGCAATCTTTCTTCGAGGATCTCTTGGCTTTTCCGCATCCTTTGGTATTGCCCATACGCGGCTAAAACGGAAAGCTCCTTCTATACGCCCATCCTCACAGTATTTTTGCACACGCCGCTCAGAAATTCTCCATTTGTCAGCAGCTTGTGTTGTTGACATATAATCCATTATACCCACCTATCCTCTAAAAGTTAGCATAAGTAATTGTATACGGTCAGGCGCATATTTCCAAGCAGAAAATTGAAAATAAATAGCATCTTATTTTCGCACATCCAATCAGGCGATGGAAAACCACAGGTCCTTGTTGCACTGGCCGGTAATTCTGAGAACGGCCACGCTTGTTAAAATAGCATCCTTTTTCATTCCGTGGGTTGCCTTTGTTCATAATTTATTAACTATTTTATTAATAAAACCTGTTGACATGAAAACAGATGGGTGGTAGTTTTATATTAACAGAATTGTTAATAAGGGAGGAGCAATATGAAGGAACGGATAACGCTTACGGAGTCCGAGTGGCTGTTGATGCAGGTTTTATGGGAAAAAGAGACCTGCACGCTGCGCGAACTGACGGACGCCGTTCGGAGCGAAACCGGGTGGACGCCGAACGCGGTGATCTCCTTTCTAAAGCGCATGGAGCTCAAGCAGGCCGTGGCTGTCGAAGGGGAGCGCCGCTCCAGGGTGTACCGGCCCCTGCTTGACCGGGATGAAACCATACTGGAGGAGACGGAATCCCTCCTTTCCCGCGTATATCGCGGCGATATGCACCTGATGATGCAGAACGCCGTGCGTTGCGCTTCGCTGACCGATGAGGAAGCCGCCGAGCTCATCCGTATATTGCAGCAGGGGAGGGAGAAGCAATGAAGGCGTTCGTGACGCTGCTGCTTACCGCAAGCGTACAGGCGGGCCTGCTGATATCCGGCATATTGCTGCTGCAGGCGCTTCTGAAGGAGCGCCTGTCTCCGCGGCTTTCCTATGCGTTGTGGCTTTTGCCGGCCCTGCGGCTGCTCATACCTTTTTCAATTGAAAGCACGTTTTCCTTTATGAACATCGCGATGCCCCCGGACAGCCCGGCATATACGGCCGCCGCCGGAACGCCCGTGATTGAAACTGCTGCAGCGCCCCTGCCAATGGCAACCGCCGCGTTAAGCCCTTCCGTACCGCAATTGTCCGGGCAGGCCGCCCCTGTTATCCAGCCGTTTACGGATTGGCCCCGCATCCTGTTCTGGGTTTGGCTCGCGGGCGCGGCGGTGATGCTTCTATACATACTTGCGGTCAATCTCCGGGCTTACGGGCAGATCCGGCGCAGCCGCACGCCCTTAACGTCCGAATGCGGGTTGCGGATATACCATACGAACTGTATTCCCTCTCCCTGCCTGTTCGGCCTGTTCAGGCCCTGCATACTGGTAAACGACGCGGCGACAAGCAGCCCCGGGACCTATGCCATGACGCTTGCCCACGAGCTTGCGCATTATAAACAGGGCGACCATATCTGGGCGCTGGTGCGCAGCCTGTGCAACGCGGCGTATTGGTTCCATCCGCTGGTATGGGCGGGCGTATGCAAAAGCCGCCGGGATTGCGAGCTTGCCTGCGACGCGAGGGTCATACGCGGCTTTTCACAGTTGCAGCGGGAAGCCTACGGCATGGCGCTCATCGCCATGATACGGGAGCATCCGTCCCAGCGCAGCTTTGCGAATATATCCACCGCCATGACGGGCGGCAAACGGGAATTGAAGGGCCGCATCGAAAGGATAGGCGCGCGTTGCGGGGTATCCTCCGTAGCGACGGGTCTGGCGCTTCTGCTGGCAGCGGCGCTGTTCCTGTTCGCCTGTACGGAAAAAACGGAAGCCGCCGCCGCCGCAGGCTTGCCTTCCCCCACAGCGGCACAGGCAACGCCGGTGCCAAAGCCGCAGTTTGCCTCTGCCTCTATGGTTACCGCTATGCCTACCTCTATCCCGTATGAAGACACAGCGGAAAGTAAGGAAATCGCAAAGCTGCAAATGCGTTTGATGGATTTGGGCTACCTCGATATGGGCGAACCCACGCAGCGTTTTGACGCGGCCACCAAGTATGCCGTAGAGCTGTTCCAACGCCAGCACGGCCTCCTGCCGGACGGCGTTGTCGGCGGGCAAACGCGCGATATGATTTATTCACACTGGGCACAGTCCTATATCCAGCCCGGAAAAACCTCCGGCACGGATATTGAAAGCGCAGTTTCCGCAGCGGTTATACAGACATATGCCGTTTCCTCCACGGATGGCGTGTTCGCTTCGGAAGCGCACAGCACCCTTCAAGTCCAAAATCAGGACAATGTTGTCGTGGTGTATGCGCTTGCATCTTACGGGGTCTATGATTTTGTGGAGGGCATGTTTGTGCAGGTCGGCGGCACGGGCGCAATACCGTTGAAGATCGTCCTGGCCGAAGGGCCGGAGGGATATTCCGTATTGAACGTCGAGCGCCCCAAGGACGGCGCGCTGTACAGCCCCTCCATTCAAGAGATGTTCCCCGAAGACCTGCATGGCCGGGTGCTTAATCATGGCGAAGACTACGCGCTTTTAACGCGGATACAGCAGTCCAGAGCGATCGCATGGCTTGTTCAAAACGGATACGACGCCGGGCTGCTGGCGGTTCAGCGCTACGATCCGGAAGCATCCAGGGATACGATCGTCAAAGCCGCCAAGGCGCTGCTGGGCAAGCCCTACAGCCTGGATGGCGACGGGCCGGACAGCTTCAGCCCCTCCGGACTCATCCGCGCATGCCTCACAAGCGCCGGGGAATGGGCGCCGGAAGGCGATTGCTGCGACATTGCCGCCTACGAGGGCTGGTCGAAGATAGTGGACTTTGCCGATGTACAGGCGGGCGACGTGCTGTTCTTTACGGGCGCTGACGGCACGGTACAGCATGGCGGCATCTATATCGGCAACGGCGAGATGGTGGACGCCTCCTCCAGCAACGGCAAGGTGGTGCGGCGCTCCGCCACGGCCTCCTACTGGAAGAGCCACTTCGTCTGCGCCAGGAGGCCGGGCGCCTAATGAAGTACAACGGTCTTCATTCGGGCATGGATATTGTGGACCAATGCTTCCGTTTGAAAGTGCTATATAAGGCTCCTACGGCATTGGCCGTAGGAGCCTGCATATGTAAACGTTGTTCAGGCGGACGGTTAATGGCTGGACGATGCGGCCAGAGAGCGGCAGCCATCAGGCGCTATATCGCATAGAGCACGTATTCGGTCGGTAAAAGCGGATTGCCATAATAGCGCAGGTAAAAGCGATAAGTCGGGTCTGTTTCGTCAATAATGCGGGCAAGTTTCCAAATATCCTTATGGTTGTGGTACACGCTCAGGGCAAGTTTCGGATGACTTTCGCGAATCTTGTTGCGGCAGCCCATCAAGGCTTGCTCTTCCCCTCCCTCAATGTCCATCTTGATAAAGGTCACGGGCTCGTCGATATCCTCGTCGATCGCGACTGCCTGGATAGCCGTCTCCCCGCTTATAGAAAGCCTGCTTACCGACGGCACCCCGTTGCGGGAAATGAAAAGGAGCCCCTCCCTGTCGCTCGCGCCCTTTTCACGTACCACGATGTTTTTAAGACCCAAGTTCTCAATGTTCCTTTTGATAGCGGCCACGCTCTCGGGTACGATCTCGTAACAATAATACCGCTTGTAGCAATGCGCGCCGAACATTTTCACATAATCCATCATCGTATCGCCTGTAAACGCGCCGAGGTCCACAAACACTTCGTCCGCGTTGCAGGATACAATATCGTAATCAAAATATTGATGGAAATATTTATCCAATATATCGTTGGTATAGGGAAACTCCGATGACAACCAGTAAGAAAGAATATTTGTAAGCACTTTCCTGGAGCGGTAGTCATTTAGCCGCCCGTATAGCCACTCGAAATCCTGCCGGTGCTCCCACAAAGCCTGCGCCCGGTTTTCTGCAAGCTCGAAATTACCGTTCTCGGGATAGTACTCGCCCCACATTTTGTAGATATTGTAATAGCGTATTGTACTGATATAGTTTTGCCTGTTCTTTCGTTCCAGCGTGCTTAGGTTTTTGATAATGGCGTCCTTGACTTCAAGCAGGCTCCGGTTTCTGATGAAGGTTGTAAGGAAGCAGAACTCCCGGTCCACCCAGTTGAACGGCCAACGGGGGGCTGGAACGGGCGCTGACTCTATTTTGGGCTCCATACGGGAATGATCGGCGTTTTCAAGCATGGGCATGCATCCTGTCATAATCACTTTGTTATATACTATGCAGGTGTAATGTGATGTGCGAATAAGGGCGGACCGGCATTGCCAATACAGCCAGCAACACCCTCTGAGCGAGTCCGTTTCTGAGATGATTGATAGTATTTCAATCCGGAAAATGAGGAACCTTGCGTTGTTTGGGGACTTGCGCCGCAGGTTTTAACGAGAAGCGTCGTAATATCCTGTAGACCCGTAGGCCGCCCTCCGCCTCCGCCCTGACGACCATAAATATCATCCTTACTGATCGGCCAACAGGCTGGGCGGTAAAACGAGCCGCAGAAACACGAGCCCTAGAAACACGAGCCCCAGAGAAGGAACTTTACGTTCGGCCTGAGACTGGGGATGAGGCGGAGCAACAGCACGGCAACCGCCGCCTGCCTCCATACAGAGACGTTTTTAAAACTGCCTCAAGCATGGCTACGACCTTTCTATCAACTCTTTCAACTCTTTGAGTTCCTCCGGCGAGATCGTTTCCGCGGCCATCAGTTCCGCGAACATCAGCTTATAGGAGCCGTCGAAGAAGCGCCGGACAACGTTTATCGCCTCGTCGAGCCGCACATTCTCACGTTCGATGAGCGGCACACACCTAAATCCCGGTTCCTTGCGCTCGATATACCCTTTAGCGATAAGCTTGTTCAGGATGGAATATGTGGTGTTCTTCGTCCACGCGTAGACGCTCAGGCAGTGCGCCGCAACATCCGGAGGGGCGCTGTGCTCCCAAAGATAGTCCATGATCCGTAATTCTGATTCAAAAAGCTTGACGCTGTCCATTTTTTCCTCCTGAAAAACTCATACGGCTGGAGCCGCATGTTCATACTGCTCCAGCCGTATGAAAATGTCAATGTACGGGAGCGCAGAAAGCCGCTGCAGAGATTAACGGAAATCGTGCCTATTATTCCCGTGTATTCCAGCAAAATGAGGTTCGTAATTATATAGATGGTTAGCGGGTTTGGCAAGATACATCAAAAAAGATATGTCTGACGCGCATGTTCACCCACAGAGAAGCCTTGTTCAATAAAGAAATACAAGATATAATACCCACGGAATAATATCTTCCGTCTTTGCCCCGGGCCGGCAGCTTAAGGCAAGGGGAATTGAGTCTCTGCGGTCCAAAGCCGCTGATTTGGCGGATTTTTGTACAGGAAGCAATGGAGGAAGCATGGATCGCCGGAAAGTCAAAACCGTTACGCTCTGCATTATAACGGGTTTTTTAGCATTTACCTCCTTTGCGGTGGTGTATACCGATATTTTGCTCGGACGGGTTTACCGGGAGCAGCAGAAAAACATCCGCTTGTTTGCGCAGGCTACCCCCGTGCCCGTTTTGCAGCCCACCCCCACGCCCGTGCCTACCCTCGAGTCTACCCCTGTTCCTACCCGCAAGCCCCTGCCGGGGGACATTGCTGACGTGCGCTTTCCGGATCATGATACGGGATCGGGCGCAGAATACAGCTACCAAAGCGATGAACTCCGAATTGCGGTGAACAAGGCGGAAGAGAATGGCGTCACATATTATATTGCCGATATCTGGATGCGTAACATCAACTGCTTCCGGACGGCCTTCTCCAGCGGCGAGTACCGGGGCAAACGGGAGCCCGCGGAAAAAATCGCGCAGGACAACCATGCCATTCTGGCCGTAAACGGGGATTTTTTGGGAGGGCTTGTGCTTCGCAACGGCGAGTTGTATCGCAAGGCCAATGTGCGCCCCACCCCTACGCCGGAGCCTTCGCCAGAACCGGACCAGATCATCCCGTTTGAGACGGCCACGCCGCTGCCAACAGAAAAGCCAAGACCGCAGCGGGCCGCCTGCGTGTTGTATTACGACGGGCGGATGCTTACGGAAGAATACGATACGTTCCGTTCAGTTACCGCCATGGAACAGGGCGCCTGGCAAGGCTGGCAGTTTGGGCCCACGCTGGTGCGCAACGGGGAAGCGGCAAAGGACGTCAAGCCCCAGGGACGCAACCCTCGCTGCATCCTGGGCTATTATGAACCGGGACATTATTGCATCGTTATGATAGACGGCCGGCAAAAGGGCTACTCCATCGGCATGAATTTTGCGGAAATGATCGATCTGTCTCTCCGCCTGGGTCTGACGGAAGCCTATAATCTGGATGGCGGCGGAAGCGCCATCATGGTATTCAACGGAGAAATCATCAACCGGCCTTCGGGCACAGGAGACGCCCGCAAACTGCCGGATATGGTGGTAATTGGGGAGTATCTCGCGCCGGAGCAACTGTTTGAACCCACGCCGTCGCCTACGCTGAAGCCTGCGCCATTGCCGGAGGATACCGCAAATTGAACGGAAAAAACGATAAGACTATAGTCAAAGCCAAAGCGAAAGACCTCCGGTTTTGGCTCCTCCGGGCCATCTGGTGCCTGGGGGGAATTACGCTGGCGGGAATTGCCCTTGGGGGAATACTGTTTTCCCGCATCAGCAAAATATCGGGCTGGAGCGCCCGGAACGGGCAGGAGGGCCAGGTGAAGGTCTACTCCAGGGAGCAGATCGACAAGTTTATCACCAGCGTGCTCATCGCCATACAAAACCAGCCCCTGGGGCAGGAGAACGCAGAGGCGGATATGGTGTTCATCGCCTCCTTTAACGCTTTCGAACAAAGGCTGACCGTGGTTGCCCTGGCCAGTGAAACCATGGCGGAGGTAGAAGGGTACGGGCAAAAAAGTCTGCGTGAAGCCTATGCACTGGGCGGCGCCGGCCTGCTGGTGAATACCATGAACCAGAACTTCGGTTTGGACCTGCAGAATTATGCCTGCACGGACACCCACTCCCTGGCAGCCATGATTGACCTGCTGGGGGGTATCCAAATAGAACTGACGCCAAGCGAGGCTGGCTATATCAACGGTGCCCTGGGAGAAAATGGCGAAGGATTACAGGCTGGCCCGGCAACCCTTACCGGAGTGCAGAGCATAGTGCACGCCATGGACGATCTCAGCGGCCGGGAGCCCCTGGGCGGCCTTGATCGCAGCCTGGACTTAATCCATTCCGCGATTTTTAATATGCGGAAAACCGCGACCAAGGAGGCTATGCTTCCGCTGTTGAGCCTGGTTTTCAGCAACATTCAAACCAATTTGGATTTTACAATGCTGCGTGATTGGGGGTATGAAATCCTTAAGGCCGAAGAGATCGAATACCGCAGCCTGATCCTCCCTTGCGGGGGCAGCTGGAAAGCCGTTGGGGTAAAGGGCGAAGAACTCCGGGCGGACATTCCGCGTAATGGGGCTCTGCTGCGGGAAACACTCTATAACGCCCGGTAGAAAAATGAAAATTGAGAGTGAGAAATAGAAAGGCACGATGAACAACTTCCGATAATATAGCCGCTCTTAATGCCCTCATGGTCTTGTATTGGGCGTGAATCGGCGGATAGGTGTACAAACTTTATATTGCGTAGCCGTGGATTATAGTACAATACCCCTTTATCTATTATAATGAATATTGAGGGACAAGGAGGGGGCATTTTGGAAGAAGTAAAGCTTGTTATAGCCAGCAATATCATCAGGCAGCGCACAAAAGCAAGTATGACCCAGGCGGAGTTGGGTGAAAAGTTGAACTATTCGGATAAGACAATTTCTAAATGGGAGCGCGCGGAATCTGTTCCGGATGTGCTTGTTTTAAAACGAATGGCTGAAATATTCAACGTTTCAGTCGATGATCTGCTGAATGCACATGATCAATGGGATACCCCGCAGGACAAAGGCCAAGGTGATGCGGGCCGTAAATACAGTCCCTCGGCCATCATCATGGTTGCTATCGCAGGAATTTGGACTATTGCGACGCTGATCTTTATCATCTTTTGGGTGCTGGGAGCCATCCACTGGAGCATATTTGCATATGCCGTACCCGTCTCCCTGACTACCCTGCTTGTGCTAAACTCCATCTGGAATCACGGGAGATACAATCTGCCGATCGTTTCCGCCTTGGTTTTCAGCCTGATTGCCATTATCTATATCGCCCTGATCAAATACCGGCCCTGGCAACTCCTCCTGATTGCCATACCGGCACAAACCGTAGTTCTGCTAAGCTTCAGAATCAAAAGAGAGAGAAAAAAACTGTAGTCCACGATTCGTAGACTACAGAAACAAGAGGGAGTAGAGTGCATTCGTGCGCACTTCTACTCCTTTCTATTATGTTCGGACGAAAGAGTAGGTTGTACCTTGCCATGCCCCAAGATAAAATCGTAAAAGAAAACGCCTGAATTGAACAGAGAAGGAGAAGATAATGGATCATCAGTACGTTTTAAGCTGCTGCTCGACGGCCGATTTGGCAAAAGAACATTTTGAGAATCGGAATATTTCTTACGTCTGCTTCCACTATTCTATCGATGGAAAAGAGTACATGGACGATTTGGGTCAGTCGATGCCATTTGACCAGTTTTATAAAGCCATGGCCGAAGGCGCCGAAACCGGAACCTCTCAGGTAAACATTGCAGAATATTTGGAGTATTTCTCCAAAATGCTGGAGCAAGGCAAGGATATTCTGCATGTATGCCTGTCCTCTGGAATATCCGGCACGTACAATTCCGCCCAAAACGCTGCAATGATTGCTAGGGAGCGCTTTCCTGAGCGCAAGATTTATATCGTCGACTCGCTTGGCGCCTCTTCGGGCTACGGACTGCTGATGGATACGCTGGCCGGCCTGCGCGACGAAGGAAAGACTATTGACGAAGTTCGCGATTGGCTCAATGAAAACAGGCTGCGCCTGCACCACTGGTTTTTCTCGACGGATCTCACTTTTTATGTGAAAGGCGGCAGAATCTCCAAAACGGCAGGAATGGTTGGCACGATTTTGAATATCTGCCCGCTTCTGAATATGGATCATTTGGGGCGGCTGATCCCCCGCTCTAAAATACGGACAAAGCGGCGCGTCATCCGCGAAATCGTAGATCAGATGCAGACATTTGCCCGGGATGGGTTGGACTATTCCGGGAAATGCTTTATTTCGCAATCCGCCTGCTTTGAAGACGCGCGCATGGTTGCAGACCTTGTAGAAGAGCGGTTTTTAAACCTCAACGGGAAGGTTCTAATCAACAACATCGGCACGACTATTGGCAGCCACACAGGGCCGGGAACGGTTGCGCTGTTCTTCTGGGGCGCAGAAAGAGGAGAATAGCATGATCAAAATTATTACCGATACCTCCGCCAATCTTCCTGAAGAAATGCTCGGGGAACTGGACATTAAAGCTATTCCATTCCATTACACCGTTGACGGAATTGAGTATCCATCCCCGCAAAGCGATAACAAGCTATTTGATGGGGCGCCTTTTTACTGCGCATTGCGAAAGGGCGCCGTTGCCCATACTTCCATGGTCAACAGCCATGCGTTCAAACAGGCTTTTGAGGCCGTCCTTAGTCAGGGAACGGATATTGTTTATGTTGGTATGTCCAGCGGTATCAGCGGCGCATATCAGGCGTCGGTTTTCGCAGCGGAAGAAATGCGCAAGCGTTTCCCTGAAAGAAAGATTGCCGTGATTGATACCCGCGCAGCATCGCTTGGTGAAGGGCTGCCGGTACTTCACGCGGCGCGTATGAATCAAGCCGGCGCGGACTTTGAGGATATTGTCAACAGCACACAGCGCAACAGCGCTTCCATCTGCCAGTATTTCACTGTGGAGGATCTGGTCTACTTGAAAAGAGGCGGGCGGATCTCCGGCGCAGCAGCATTTGTAGGCAATGTTTTACAAATCAAGCCTATCCTGATGGGCAATGATGACGGTAAAATTGTAATCCACCATAAAGAGCGAGGAAGGAGAAAGTCGCTCGAAGCACTGGTAAAGCACTATGAGGAGCTTGTTTCAGATAAAAACGACCCTGTCGGTATCGCACACGCAGACAGCGAAGAGGATGCCCGGCACGTTGCACAGAGAATCCGCGAAAGCGGCCATCAGGGCAATATGATCATTGTCTGCTATGAGCCGGTGACGGGTGCCCATGTCGGGCCGGGAACCATTGCCCTCTTCTTCTATGGCATTCACCGGTAAGCCGTCAACAGTTCTTTTCCGCCAGGACACTAATGAGCCATGATGGCCGTGGTTTTAGCCGCCATACTACATTGGGGATGTTTGATTTGGATTGCAGAATCGGAAGGGCGCTGCATATCGTGGCAATACCGATCAGCACGATGCAAAAAAAGGCGTAGATGCTCCACGCCCTTGTGCCAGCACATGAGATCCTATGGCTTTGGATAGAAAAATCTTTTTTATCCCGTTCCCGCTTTTAAAGCGCTTCGGCGGCGCGAGGGGCGTTGCTGGGCTTTCTCACCCTTCTGTTTGCGCTGCACATCCTATGGAATGTGCAGGGGGGAACCAATCCTATCGCCTATCTGTCCCCGCTGGAATAGCCGCTGCTTGTCCGGCCCTTTGCCGGTGAGCGATTTATTGTCCTGCAATGCCATCCGGGAGTCAGGGTATTGGGGAGCCCCGTTTTCTGTTAGCGAATCATTCGTATTTCATTATGACGGCTATAACTTATTGATGCGGAGCATCTTGTTGCCTTCATCCAGAATGTTGCGCTGCCTGTCATCCAGCCGCATAAGAAGGGATACGTATATCACGTCCAGCACGCACAGGGCGGGAACCCGTTTCGCGAGGATTTCCCCCATCATATCGTAGGCGAAGGACGCCGTGAGCAAAACAATATCCGAGACCTTGGCCAATGGCGACTGAGGAAAATTGGTTAAAGCGATCACGCGGACCTTTTTATTGCGCGCCACCTTGGCGAATTCGCAGATGTTTTTCGTGCGCCCGGAATGGGAGATGCAGATCAGCACATCATTCTCACCCATTCTTGAAAGGGAAAGCAGCTGGGCATCATAATCGGCGTTATAACACACGGGGAGACCCATGCGTATAAACTTCTGTACGCCGGACAACGCGACGATGTTTGCGTCCCCTGCGGCGCAAAACAGAATGTGCTTTGCCTGCAACAGGTCGGATATCACGGTCTCAAGACAGAGAAAATCCATGGAGTTCAGGGAATCCCTAAGGGAGACTATGCTCGCGTTGAATACGCTCTCGGCAATGGTCTGCAGGCTGTCACCCGCCTGGATGCCGATGCTCTGGGCGATTTCCTCCGTATCCTCCCGCAGCAGTCCGACCCGCAGCTCAGGGTAACCGTTATAGCCCAGGCGCTTGGCCAGGCGGACAAATGTGGCCTCGCTGCATCCGGCGCGTTCCGAAACTTCCGTAATCGTGGAGGTGGCTACCACCTCGGGCATAGACAGGCAAAAATCGGCAGCCTTTCGCTCCGCATTTTTCAATTCGCTGTATACAAATTGAAATTTTACCAGGCATGAATGGGATATTTTTGGGCTGTATTCCATAATCGCTTTATACAACTCCACTGCACACTCCTAAAAAACATAATATGGGACAATATGGGGCCAGGGCCTTTCAAGAAACAATGCCGACGCCGGTCAATTCCGCTGCGTTGTTTAAAAAGATTCCGGAATATGAAAATAAACTGGGCAAACTTGGGAAAATACATTGTTGCAGTCCCAAATATCTATTACGACTCTACAAATCAATTATAGGCGATATTTCAGAAGAAATCAAGGAAAAATTTACAGATCGGCTTTGACATGGCCAAGCCCTTCGCAGAAATCGACAATACTAAAACAATCATTAATTTTCATAAATTAAAATATAAATTGAAAATTTTATTGACATCGCGTATAGGTTGTGATAATTTGATACTGCAAACTGAATGTGATCCAATAAATTATTTCATGTGAATATTATAAAAAAATGGAGTGCGCGAAAGTAACAAAGAAGTATACAAGCGGGTTCAATGCAAGTCTATAACAGATCAATTAGGTATCTGTTATTCAATAAACATTCAACAGGAGGAACAAAACATGAAAAAAGTGATCGGTATCCTTCTCAGCGTGGTCATGCTACTCTGTCTGGCGGCGGGCTGCGCCCCGGCTGCACAGGCGCCCGCCACAGAGAAAAGTCCCGCGGCGGAGCAGCCTGCCGCCCAGGAACCGGCCGTAGCGGAAGGCGGCAAATCCATTAAGGTGGGCTTTGTTATCAGCGCACTCAACGAACCTATCATGCATGCTTACAACGACTATATGCAGCAGGCTATGGCTGCGGCGGCGGATGCTGCCGGCTATGACCTGGAGTATGTCTCCACTGCGTCGGACGGCGACCTGAACAAGGAATTCTCCAACGTGCAGGATATGATCGCGTCGGGCTGCGACGTGGTCATCGTAAACGCCATTGACAACGTAGCCTCTCTGGCCGACGTCAAGGAATGCCACGACAACGGCGTAAAGTGCATTTTCTTCTGCCGTGAAGCGGACGCCGGCGCGTCCGGCGACGAGGTCCCCGACGCAACAGTCAACATGGACAGCTATGATCAGGGGTACTCCGCCACCAAGAGGATGTTCGAAATCATGAAGGATGACGGCGTGGAGCCCAAGGATATGATCGTCGTTATGGGTTATGAGAATGACGTGAACGCCATCAACCGCCAGGCCGGCTGCGAGGATGCCTGCGAGGAACTGGGCATAAAGATTGCCACTACCGTGTCCTGCGGCCAGTGGGACCCCGCGACCTGCCTTACCAACCTGACCAGCGCGCTCCAGACCTATCCTGACTCCAACTGCCTGTACGTCCCCTCCGACTCGCAGTACTCGGGCTATTCCACCGCCCTGCAGCGTGCAAACAAGTGGGTCCCCCGCGGCGAGGAAGGCCACGTATATATCGCGGGCACCGATGTGTTTGCCGACGGCTTTGTGGCCATCGCTACCGGTTATCAGGAAACCAGCACAGAGAACCCCGTATGGCTCAACGCGGTCAAGACCGCTGAATGCGTGATCAAACTGGCCGACGGCGAGGATCTCAAGGGCGAAGTATTCAAGATCAAGGGCGACACCGTTGATCCGTTCAATTACGATACCATCGATTACCTGTGGTGCCTTGAGTATGCGGACGAGGATCTGAGCGTTTACAAGCGCTGAGCAGCGTACTTGTTGCATATGCGGATTTTGCGGGAAGGGCGAGCGCTCTTCCCGCAAAAATGGGGGATAATCTCAATGGATTTTCAAAATCGGAAAAGGGGTAACGCGAAGTGCGGACCAAATAAACGATGCTGTTAGCCGTTGATGAGGAAAAGGACCAGAGGCTGCTGAGTGCGTTTGGAGCGAGTAGAATGATGGGAATACAAAACGAAACGAACATAAAATCCTCCGGTGAGGTTTCATCTGCAAAAAAAAGAAGGCAGTATGTATTGATTGCGGCGGCGGGGGCGGCGATATTTACGCTGTTGATCCTCTTTGTTCCCAATTTCTCCACGCCATATAATCTGTTTAACATTATTTCACAGGCCTCGATCTATGGAACCATGTCGCTTGGCCTGGCGTTTGTGCTTATCACTGGCGGTATCGATATTTCCCTGCCTGCGGTTCTGGCCATGGGCTCTGTTGTGGGCGTTACCTATATGTCCGCTACGGGGAATTGGCTTCTTGGCTGCCTGCTCGTAATCGGCGTTTGTCTGGTGGCGGGCATTGTCAATGGAATTTCCGTTTCGGTATTCCATATGCCGCCTATGATCGTCACGCTGGCAATGATGAATATCGCCGAAGGATTTGCAAAATGGTATACCAACTACGAATCCGTCAGAGGCATCCCAGAGGCACTTACTGCTTTTTTCAAAACGAAGATTGCGGGCTTTGTCCCGATGTACGTAATAGTATTCATACTGCTGGTAGCGGTTTTGCATTTCGTGCTGAGCAAAACCGTGTTCGGCAGATGGCTGTATTTTATCGGCACAAACCGGCATGTCGCCAACGTATCGGGCGTGCCGGTGCGGCTTGCGACCATCGGCGCGTATCTGATCAGCTCGCTTATGGCGGGTATGGCGGGCATCATGCTTTCGGTGCAGAGCGGATGCGCCACGGCGCGCATGGTTTCCCCCTCCATGCTGCTGGAGGTGCTGGCCTCCGCAGTCATCGGCGGCGCTTCGGACAGAGGCGGCCGGGGCACGATCATTGGTGTGGCGCTGGGCGCGGTCGTCATCTCCACCACATCGATTTCATTGAACCTCTTGGGGGTACAGTCGTACCCTGCCCAGGTTATCAAGGGCGCCATTATCATACTGGCCACCATACTGGATTACCGGCTGAATAACGCCATTGCCGTAAATACGAGAAAGAGGAGCAAATAGTTGTGGAAGCAACACTGAGAATAGAAAATTGCCATAAGAGATTCTCCGGCGTATACGCGCTGCGGGATATTTCTCTGGAGTTCTATGGCGGTGAGGTCGTGGCGCTGCTGGGCGTGAACGGCGCGGGGAAATCTACGCTGATGAATGTGTTGGGCGGGGTGCTCAAGGCGGATGAGGGCCGCATCCTGATCAATGGGCGCGAGGTCCAAATCAATAAACCCAGCGACTCCCGGCGTTTAGGGGTAGCCTTTATCCAGCAGGAGGTGCAGCTTTTCGGCAATCTGACGGTGTATGAAAACATATTCCTGGTGGACCTGAAGAGCTACCATAAATATAAGGGTTTGCCGGTATTGGATAAAAAACGGCTTTGTGAGAAAGCAAATGAGCTGCTGCTGCCCCTTGGCTGCACGGTGGATCCCAACCAAAAAGTGAACACCCTCTCCGTGGGAGAACAGCAAATTGTGCAGATCGCCCGTGCCCTGTCCCTGGGCGGGGAGATTTTGCTCTTTGACGAGCCGACTTCGTCCCTTTCCATGAAGGAAAAGGAGAACCTCTTCGAGGTGATCCGCAAGCTCAAGGCGGATGGCAAGACCATCATTTATATTACGCACTATCTTGATGAGGTGGAAAAGATCTGCGATAAGGTCGTTGTCATGCGCGATGGCCAGGTGGTGGGCAAAGGCCCCGTAGCGGAAATGGACAGAAATACCATCGTGAGCTATATGGTTCCGTCGAAAGTGACTTTCAGCCTGGTGGAAAGCCGCATGACCGACGAGGTAGTGCTGCGGGTAAGCAATCTGCATGGGGAAAGGTTTCCCATCAACGTGAGCTTTGACCTGCACCGGGGGGAAGTGTTAGGGCTTTGGGGCCTGCTGGGCTCCGGCAGGACGGAAACCATCCAGACCATGCTGGGCCTGGCCCCCTTGATTCAAGGCAGCATCCTGTATAGCGTAAAGGGCGAGCTCAAGGCCATCCGGCCCCATCAATTGTTCAAGAAATGCGGGTATGTCACCGAAGGGCGGCATCATGACGGGCTGTACCTTCCCATGCAGCTGTGGAAGAACGTGACGGCGGCCAACCTGGGGGCATTCAGCCGAAGCTTTCTCCGTGTGTTGAGTAAAAGCAAGGAAAAGGCGGAGGGGACACGGTATATTCAGGAGATGCACATCGCCGCGTCGGATTGCGATGCGTTGGTAGGGCAGCTTTCGGGCGGCAACCAGCAAAAGGTGGTCATCAGCAAGTGGCTGTCTAAAAACCCCGAGATACTCATCCTGGACGAACCCACGCGGGGCGTGGATGTGGGAGCCAAGGTGGAGATACAGAATTTGATCCGGCAACTGGCGGCAAAGGGCATGTCCTGTATTGTGATTTCGTCCGAAACCGAGGAAATACAAAAACTGGCGGACAATATCGTCGTGCTGCGCGACGGGCGCGCCAGCGCTTACCTTACGAGCGGCGATATCACCAACCAGAGACTGACCAAGGAATGCATCGGGGAGGGCTGAAGGATGCGCAACGATAAAACAATCCAGACCAGGAGGGTCATGCTTACCGCATTGAATTATGCGATCTATGCGGTGCTGGCTTTGGTTATCCTCATAAGCGCATGCCTTTCCCCCAACTTCTTTACCGCGCGCAACATTTTCAGCATGCTGCTTAACAACAGCCAATATCTGATTATCGCCTGCGGCATCAGCCTGGTTTTGTTGACAGGCCTTACGGACCTGTCGGTGGGCTCCATTGCCTACTTATCCATGGTATTTGCCGGAACCGCCATGCATGATTTCGGCTTCGGCGTCTTGGGCGGCATTCTGGTCTGCATCCTGGTCGGCGCGCTTGCGGGCCTTTTGAATGGCTTTTTCATGGTAAAGATGAAGCTTAGCCCCCTGCTGGTTACGTTGGGTATGCAGCTGGTGCTTCGCGGCATTGCCATGATTATCACCCAGAGCATGTATATCTATATGCCCAACGAAGTATACGGCTTCATGACAAAGACATTCTATGGCTTCCCGGTGGTTGTGCTTATCGCCATCGCGCTGTCGCTTATTCTGCACCTTGTTCTGACGCTTACGGGCTTTGGCAAAAACATTTACGCCATCGGCTGCAATGAACGGGCGGCGCGGGCGCTGGGTATCAAAACCGACGCCACGAAGTTCGCCTGTGTGATAATCTGCGATATCTATGCCGCGCTCGCCGGCCTGTACTGCGCGTCCAATCTGGGAACTATCCAGCAGACCATCGGGCAATCCTGGGAGTTTGACGCCATTGCCATATCCGTTCTTGGCGGCATCAGTCTGTTCGGCGGCTATGGGAAGGTGTTTCCGGGCGTCTGCATCGGTTTTTTGATCATCTCCCTTATTGAAAATATACTTGGTCTTATCGGTGTTTCCACTTATCTTATCCCCATCGTGAACGGCATCGTCATATTCTTTGCCATGTTCATGGACAGCCTGAAATACCGGTATACGGGCAGCAGCAGATAAGCGGCTCCATTGCGGGGGCGGGGAACGGCTTAACGTTTGGCAAACGCCGGACAGGGCCCAACGCATTTTCGAAAGGAGATTTTCATGATACAAAGCAACGATATTCCCAAGACCATGCGGGCTATTCGCATATACGGGCCCAACGACCTCAGATGCGACACTGTCCCTGTGCCGCAAATAGATGAAGACGAGATTCTGGTCAAGGTACTGGGCACCGGAATCTGTGCCGGCGATATCAAGATCGTGGATGGGGCGCAGATGTTCTGGGGCGGCGGCGTTTTGCCCAAGTGGGTGGACGAACCCGTGACTTTGGGGCACGAATTTGCCGGCCGCGTGGCCGCCATCGGGAAACGGGCGCACGAGCGCACGGGGCTGAAACTTGGGGATATGGCCATTGCGGAGCAAATCATTTCCTGCGGGGAATGCCGCTTTTGCAAGAGCGGCGGCGAGCACTGGATGTGCAGGAACACCAATATTTACGGCAGCAAGAAGAACGTCGCGGAAGGCTCCATGGCCGAATACATGAAGTTCTATAAAAATTCCCGGGTGTATCGAATTCCGGAGAGCGTGCCCGAACGACATACGGCTATGATCGAGCCTCTTTCCTGCGCCGTGCACACCATTGAGCGCGCAGATATCAAGTTCAACGATGTGGTGGTTATCGCGGGGTTAGGCCCCATCGGGCTTTGCAAGCTGCAATTGGCCAAACTGAAGAATCCCAGGCTGGTCATCGGCATCGACGTGAAAGAGAACCGCCTGAAGATTGCCGGGGAGTACGGCGCGGATTATGTGTTTAATCCCCTCCGGTGCGACGTGGTGGAGGAGGTCCGCAAGCTGACCGACGGTTACGGCTGCGATATATACATCCACTGTTCCGGGCATTCCGAAGGCGTTTTGCAGGGTCTCAGAATGGTGCGCACGCATGGGAAATATGTGGAATTCAGCGTATTCATGAACGACACTGCCGTGGATTGGAGCATTATCGGGGATCGCAAGGAGCTCAACGTCATCGGCGCGCACATCAGCGGCCTGGAAGGGTATCCGGTGGCCATCGATATGCTGGCAAAGGGCGTTATCGATGTAGACAGGCTGGTCACCCATGAATTCCCCCTGGAAGAATATCAGCAGGCCTTTGCACTCTCGAAAAAAGGCGATGACTCCATTAAAGTGGTCATCCGCTCAAACTGAGGTTATGGTATGAACAGAATTGAGAAAATGCAGCATGTTTGGCAGGTAGAGGCCGAAGAAATCCGGCGGCTTGGCGCGCAAACCGATTTTGCCCAGGCGGACATTCTGATCGATCTGTTCCTGCGCACGAAAGCGGCGGGAAAACGCTTCTTTTTCGGCGGCGTGGGCACTTCCGGCGCGGCGGCCAAAAAGCTCGCCCATTCCTTCTCCTGCATCGAATTCCCTGCCGCCTTCCTTTCCCCGGGCGACGCGGTTCACGGCGGGCTGGGTATGGTGCAGAGCGGGGATGCGGTGGTGCTACTATCCAAGGGAGGTTCCACCAGAGAGATCATAAACCTGCTGGAGGGGCTGAAAAAGAAGGGCGCGGCAGTGGTGGGGGTAACGGAGAACCCGGACTCTATCCTGGGCCGCAATGCGGATGTGACGATAAGGGTCAAAATCCAAAGGGAGCCCGACAGCTTTAATATGCTGGCTACCGCCAGCACTATGGCCGTGATCGCCTTCTTTGACGCCGTGGCCATACTGCTGATGGAGGAAAGCGGATATACCCGGGAGCAGTTTGCCATCATCCATCCGGGCGGCGCGGTGGGAGACCGGCTGCTGCACGGAGGGCAATGATGGAGGGCCCTATGGAAATGATGAAAGCGGCGGTATTCGAGGGCATCGAACGCATCGTGATCCGGCAGTTACAAAAGCCAGATTGCCCCGTCGGCGGCGTGCTGGTAAGGGTGGAGGCGTGCAGCATCTGCGGCGGCGACGTGCGCAATTACTTTCAGGGGCTTAAAGACGGAATCACCCGTCAGATCATGGGCCATGAAATCAGCGGCCAGGTGGTGGAAGCGGACGCAGGCCTTCGTTTTCAGACAGGCGACCGTGTTGCCGTCGCCCCCGATATCAGCTGCGGCAGATGTTATTACTGTAAAAAGGGTCTGGTCAACCTCTGCCAGGAGCATAAAATGATCGGCACCCATATTCCCGGCGGATTTGCCCAGTACATTGCCCTGCCGCAGGAGGTTCTTGCGCACGGCCTTGTAGAAAAAATCCCTGACGATATGAGCTATATCCAGGCGGCGTTCGCGGAAAAGGTCGCAGGCGTCGTCGCCTGCCAGGAGCGCAGCCGGATTGCGCCGGGGGAAACGGTGGCGGTGATCGGTGACGGCCCCGCAGGCTGCCTGCATCTTGAAGTCGCCCGAGCCCGGGGGGCGGGGAAGATCATTTCCCTGGCCAGAGGCAGGAAGGACTTTGTAAAGAACTTCTGCGCCCATCATATCGTGGATAACCGGGATCAGCAGGCGGCAACCCAACAAGTGCTCGCGCTGACGGAAGGAATAGGTGCGGACGTGGTGATATGCGCCGTACCTTCCACGGCGGTGCAGCCCCAGGCGCTGGATATCGCCCGCAAGCAGGGGCGGATCATCATATACGGCGGCGCGCCCAAGGATGATAGGAGGCTGACTACATTGGACAGCAACCTCATTCACTACCGCGAGCTGTCCGTTACCGGTTCCTTTTCTTATCCCGCGGACGGGTTGCAAAAGGCGGTTTCCATGATACGGCAGGGTTATATAGCCGTAGAAAAATATATCACCCGGACGGTTCCCCTGGAGGAACTCGAAGCGGGAATAGCGGATATGCATGCCAGAAGGGCGTTGAATATTACGGTGCTTCCCTGGCGGTGAGGCAACACGGATAAGCATTGATAAGTTTTAAATATTTTGCAGATAGAGGGATAATCAATATGTATGAAATGGACGCGAAGTTGCAGGAGCTGCAGGAAAGCGGCACGCCGATCATGGTAGCCCTGGTGGGCGCGGGCCAAATGGGCAAGGATATTGTAGCCCAGATCGGACAGATGCCCGGCATGGAAGTGGCGGTGGTGGTCGACCTGAAAATGGACACCTGCATGGATGCCTACCGGCAGGCGGGCATAACGGAGAATATCGTTATGACCAATGATCCGGAGGAGGCGCAGGAGGCCATCCGCCGGGGAAAGAGGATCGCTACCACCAGCTATCAAATCGCCACCCGTGCCCAAGGGATACAGTCCGTCATCGATGCGACCGGCTCTCCGGAAATGGGGGCCAGGATCTCCCTGGAGTGCTTTGATCATAAAAAGCATATCGTCATGATGAATGTGGAATGCGACGTAACCGTCGGCCCCATTCTCCGCAAAATGGCGGAAAAGGCCGGCGTAGTGTATTCCCTCACAGCGGGCGACGAGCCGGGTTCCATCTGTGAGCTGTACCGGTTTGCTAAGGCCCTGGGCTTTAAAGTAGTGGCGGCGGGCAAGGGAAAGAACAATCCGCTGGATTTTTATGCGACCCCCGGCGACCAGGAATGGGCGGACAAGGCCAAAGCGCGCCGGATGGAGGCGCGCATGCTGGTAGAGTTCGTCGACGGCTCCAAAACGATGATCGAAATGTGCGCCGTATCCAATGCGACGGGATTGATTCCGGATATCAGAGGCATGCATTGCGCAAAATGCAATGTGGATGAGCTTACCAAGGTGTTCAGCCTGAAATCCCAGGGCGGTATTCTGGACAAGGAAGGTGTTGTGGATTTTGCCATAGGCAACGTCGCACCCGGCGTATTTGTGGTGGTAACTACGGACAACCAGCGTATTATCGAAGGCTTGGTACAACGCGACATGGGCAGCGGGCCCAATTACCTGCTGTATCGGCCTTATCACCTGTGCTCTATCGAAACGCCCATTACCGTGGCGCAGGCGGTCATCTACGGGGAATCTACAGGCCATCCCATGGATCATCTGACCAGCGAGTGCATCACCATTGCCAAACGGGATCTGAAAGCGGGCGAGGTGCTGGATTCCATCGGCGAATACTGCTACAGGGCCAGCATCGACCTTGCAGGCGTAGCCAGGGAGGGCAATATGCTGCCCGTTGGCCTGGCAAAGGGGGCCACAATGCGGACGGATGTCGCGAAAGACACCATTATTACCTATGATATGGTGGAGTTAAATGACCAGTCCGTACTGTTGCAATTGCGCAGACTGCAGGACAATATGCTGGGGTAGCTTCATGTACGTTTGCAGCATGGATGTCGGCACCACCGGTTGCAAGGTATTTCTATTTGATGAAGAGGGGACTCCATGCGCCGGCGTGTTTGAGGAATACGCCGTGCTCTATCCCGCCGACGGCTGGGCGGAGCAGGATCCGATGGCGATTTTCCGCATTGCGCTGGCGCTTTTGGGAAAGGCGTTGGAACAATCCGGAATTCGGGAGCTTTCCGCCATCACGCTTAGTGTGCAGGGCGACGCCGTCATCCCGGTGGGGCGGGATGACAAACCGCTTTACAGAGCTATTCTGGGTATGGATACCCGCAGCAGGCCGGAGGCGGATTGGTGCAATACCGTGCTGGGCGCGTATGAACTGTTTGCCGTGAGCGGGATGCGGCCGCATCCCGTCAATTCGCTGACCAAGATCATGTGGATCGAGCGGAACAGGCCGGATATAGCGGAAAAGGTTCATAAGTATATGACCTATGAATCGCTGTTTTATAAGCTGCTGGGCTCGGATGAGGCGATTACGGACAGTACCATGGCATCCCGTACCATGGCCTACAGCCAGCAAAGCGGCGGCTGGTGCGGGGATATCCTGCGCCGCACGGGCGTGGCGGCGGAAAAGCTGTGCACAATCGTTCCCTCCGGCAATGCCGTAGGGCGGCTTTCCGGGACATTGGCGGAGGAACTTGGCCTTACCGGCCGTCCGCTGCTGGTGGCAGGCGCCCACGATCAGGTGAGCGCCGCGCTGGGAGCGGGGGCGGTTAAAGAAGGCCTGGCGGTAGATTCCCACGGCACCGCGGAAGTTCTTTCCGTATGCCTGGAGCAGCCCAACCGGAGCCGGCCTTTTTTTGAGGGGTATTATCCGTGCTACAGGCATGCGCTCCCAGAGAAATACTTTTCCTTTGCGTTGAATCACGCCGGCGGCATCGTGCTAAAATGGCTGCGCGATACGCTGGCGTGGAAGAATGGGCCGGGAGGGGAGAATATCTCCTTTGGCAAACTGGCGGAGGACATGCCGGAACAGCCCTCGGGCCTTCTGTTTTTGCCGCATTTGAACGGAAGCGGCACGCCTTACTGCGATCTGAACGCCAAGGGCGCCATTGTGGGCTTGACGCTTTCCTCTACAAAGGAAGAGATCGTCCGGGCGCTGCTGGAGGGGCTGGCATTTGAAATGCGGGTCAACCAGGATCGCTTTGCAGAGATAGGCATTCCCATCCGGGCGATACGATGTGTAGGCGGCGGCGCAAAAAGCCCCAAAGGGCTCCAGCTCAAGGCGGACATCTTAGGGCAGCCGGTCTCTTCCCTGCAGATGCGGGAGGCCGCATCCCTGGGAGCGGCAATCATTGGGCTTGCCGCGTGCGGGGCTTTCCGTTCCATAGAGGAAGGAGCCCGGGCGCTGGTCCGTATAGAGGCCACGTATGAACCTGATCCGGCTCTTGCCGCGCGGTATCTTGCGCTGTATGATTCTTACCGGAACTTATACGCGCAGTTGCGGCCCATATACCGGTGTGGAATAAACGCATAAAAGAGAAGGCCTATGAAAAAGTTTTTAATTGGCACGGATATCGGCACTTCGGGAACAAAGACCGCCGTCGTTGGAACCGACGGCGCAGTAGCGGGGGAAGCGTATGCGGCCTACCCGCTTATTTGTCCGCGCGCGGGCTGGGCGGAACAGGACGCCGGGAAGTGGGAAAACGCGGTTTATCAAACCATCCGTACTTCCATGGCCAATGCGGGAATAGAGCCAAATCAGGTTGCGGGGCTCTGCGTAAGCGGCCTGTTCGCGGGGAGCGGCGTTCCCGTGGGGCAGGATATGCGCCCCTTGCGCAACGCGATTATCTGGATGGACCGCCGGGCGACGGAGCAGGCCGTAAGAACCGGGCGTATCATAGACCCGGAAGAAATGTTTTGGATTACCGGAAACCGGAACGACGCCTATTTCGGCTTTAATAAAATGCTCTGGATCAGGGATCACGAGCCTGCAATATGGGAAAAAATCCGCTACTTCCTGCCATCCAATGCATTCATCGTGTATGCGCTGACGGGAAAAGTAACGATCGACTATACGGCGGCGGCCAATATCGGCGGCATCTACGATATCCATATGCACGATTGGAGCCATCCCTTGATGGAAAAGCTGGGGATTCCCCCGGAGATGATGCCCCGGCAATTCTACGAGCCGGAGGAAATCGTCGGCGGGCTCACCCAAGCCGCGGCGGAAAAAACGGGCCTCATCGCCGGCATTCCGGTCTGCGCCGGGTGCACCGACTGCCTGGCTTCTATATTGGCGGCGGGGGTCATGGAAGAAGGAAAACAGGCGGCTATTATCGGGACCTCCATCAATTGGAGCCTTTTGCACAGGCGGGATCCCGTCTCGCCGGACTTGATTTCCATGCCCAATGCGATCGATTCCCGGCATATGCAGTACACTTACGGCGGCATAACGGCGGCGGGCGCGCTGACCAAATGGTTCCGGGATACGCTGGCGCCCTATACGGAAGTGGACGGCGTCATTGCCCGCACCACCTTTGATATGCTGGACAACGAGGCGGAACGTGTAGCGCCGGGCTGTGAGGGGCTTGTTGTATTGCCTTATTTTATGGGGGAAAGAAGCCCTATATGGGACCCCCTTGCCCGGGGGATATTTTGCGGCCTTACGCTCAAGCATAATAGAGCCCATATGTACCGGGCGATTTTGGAAGCCACGGCGTTTGCCGTCCGGCATATCCGGGAGGTCTCCCCGCTTTTTGCCGGCGCGCAGGAGGAATGCGTGGTTTCCGGCGGCGCTACCGGGTCGGATTTATGGATGCAGATACTTTCCGACGTAACGGGCCTTCGCATCCTTCGGACAAAGCATAATGTGCAGGCGCCCGTCGGCGACGCGCTGATCGCGGGCGTCGCCACAGGCGTGATTGACGGATATGAAAGCGTCCGCCAATGGTGCCGTTATGACAGGGCCTTTGTTCCCGACACAGCACGGCGCAGGGAATATGACGGATATTATCAATCATATAAGAAGCTGTATTTATCCACTAAGGAGATCGTGCATTTGCTGTGCGAAGCCGGTCGGCGTATATAAGGCCGCGCCAGTAAACGAGTCAGGCGGTATATGCCGTTTGGCGGTATGCCGGCTTATTTGCCATAGCTGCGATACCCGGATTTCCTCTCCATTGTGCCTGCGCCGCGTTCGACCCGCTATATAAATAAACGCGTTACATAGGCGTCAGCGTCATGCCATCGGAAAACGGTGGCATGACGCTGAAGTGAAACGGGCTATGGCAGGGTGACGATTCTTCCTTAATTAAAGAACCTTTTGAAGATGAAGAATTGATAGTTCCCGCGTTACTTGAGCAGCATGATCCCGCCGATCACCGGCAGCTGCTTGCAGTTGCCGTTCACGGCGTTCACAATGCCGATAATGGCAAGAACAAGAAAAACAAGCCACAGCAACCCCAGTATGGTCGTGATGGCGCTCCACAGCCCCCATGCGCCAGAACCGAGCAGCAATGCGGTGAATATGCTGGTAAGGATTGCGGAAACGATGCCGAACGCAACTTCAGCAAGCAGTAATACCAACCCCTGGTTCGCGTGAAAACGCGCAAATTTTGATTCCCTGGCGGCAAAAACCGGTACCAGCACAAGAATGCCCAAATACGCCAGTACTCCCATTGCCTTGTTGTTTTGTGCGTCTGCCGCGTCCGACAGGCCGGGAGCAGCGCCGCTTTGCGCAGAGGCCGTTCCGCAGGAAGGGCAGAACCTGATGCCTTCGCCGATTTGCGTACCGCAATTTGTACAATGCGCCATAATAAACCCTCGCTTCCATAAACTTTTCGCATACTTCATACCGCTTTTATGTTATAAAACGCGGCGGCAAGGAAATAGCGGGTGAAGGCTGATTTTAGTAAAAATATTGCTTACATATAAATAGACTTCCCCAAAACCAAGTGAAGGGCAGTCAATAGACGGCTGCTTTTACTATTAAAGCGTTTTTCGGTATTGGGTTGGAGTCATTCCGACTTTATCCTTAAATACCCTGGCGAAACTGCCGTTATATTCCACGCCGCAAGAGGCGAATGCTTGTGTAATAGAGAGGTTTGTGTCGCGCAGAGCGTCCTTCAGCTTCCTGATTTTAATATCCTGATAGTAGCTGTAAGGAGTCATACCGGAATTTTTCTTGAAAACGCGCGCAAAATGATACCGGCTCATTTTGACGGCGTCCGCGATTTTATCCATATTAAATTCGTCCAGCCAATGGCTCTCAATATATTCCTTCGCTCTTATGATATCTGATTTTCCAAGATACATTCTGGACGTAATAAACACGCTGACGATGTGCGTGATTTTCTTGTTCTCATCAAATACGGGAAAATTGAGAATATCTGTATATATGGATTCCACATTATAATCCGGACTTCTCGCCTCATACCAATGCGAAAAATCTTCCAAAGGCACCTTTACATCCGGCACCAGGACTATTTCTCCCGCAAAAGCCCGGCGGACATATTCGCGCAGGCCCAGCCGCTCGTTGACAACAGGATCTTTGAGCAAATTGTATTTTCCCACGATCTGCGACGGTTCGGAGATGTTCCACATCTCCAACACTGCCCGGCTAGCAAAAACGGTATTGCCATCAGGCGTAAATATCTGGATTGGTATAGGGAACAATTCGGCTACCTGGAAAAGCATTTCTTCATTGACGAATACGGATTGAAAGGAAGCCATCACCTGGTTATTTTCCTGATAAATCAACTTATCCAAGCTGCCTCCTCCTGTCTGTCCATTATGCAATTATTATATTTTGACATTATGAAACATGCAAGCGCATTCGGCTGTAATATACCACAGCCCTCACGGAAATAATTACCAGAATATTGATGAAGTCGTTCCTTTGTTTTCTTGTTAGCCATCAATCCACAACATACATTATAAAATGGGTTGCCCAGTATTCATGATAGGTTTCATACTCTTTTTGTTTCATGTCGGTGGCAATATCGGCGCCTACATAACGCCAATGCCAGGGCTCAAATCCAATCCCGGTGATATCCGTCTTATCTTTTGGATAGCTCAGAATAAAGCCATACCGATGCGCGTGTTGGCACAGCCATGCATATTCTTCGGTTTTCTCATAGCGGTATTCCGATAAAGTGGGGTAGCTTACCCCTTTTTTTCTTAGATCAAAGGCAAGCCCGGTTTGATGCTCGCTGTGCCCGGGCCAGGCATACCACAAACTATCGGGATCACGGCGTTTACGGTTGACGCGATAGCCGGATTTCATGTAAAGGGACAATCCCTCTTTCTCCATATCCCGCGCCATGACCAAAAACGCGTCATAACAATCCTTTCGGAGCGTGACGCCGGATTGCGCATATTTCCTGTCCACGGATACCAGTGTATCGGGGCGGTAATCTTCGGGTACTCCGTAGTGTTTGCTTATAAACACCCGAACACTGTCCGGGTCCTCGGCTAGAACCACATGCTGATAATTGTTATGGTCCAGCCTCAGATTGACCGCGATCACCACTTGCCGCTCGCTCAGTTCAGGATTCTTTGCCGCATAGGCTGAATATCTGTCTGCATATGCGGGAACGCAATAATCTGAAATATCGGGGGTAGCCGCGGGGGCGGGCGAAACAACCGGATATGGCTGCGTATTTGTTGCGACAACCGCACATCCGGGCAGGGTGGTTAACGCCAGCAAAAAAAAGCCGATCAAAATAAAGGCAATGCGCTTCATGCTAAATACTCCCTGCAATTTGAAGAAGGGCAACGGATCCCTCCGTTTACAAGCATATTACCGCCGAGCCAATTGCAGGACTACAAGTTATATACCATTGGCGGAAATTGCAGGGACGGTCAAAAAGTGACTGTTTTATGCCATTTGCCTGGCTTATGTATCAACGGCTAACCCCTTTTTTCCTCCCAAAGCCGTATGCGTTCTTCATAACTTACCTCTTTATGCATTTGGTGCAGCATCCATACATAGCCGAAAGCATCGCTGAATATGGCGTTGGATACGCCGTAATCAGGCAGCTCGGTTACCGGCTGCACCTCGGTACAGCCTGCGCCGACCGCCTTTTTAAAGGTTTCCCTGATGTCGGAGACAAGTATGTTGAACCAAATCGATTTAGGTTCGTCCGGGTTTGGCGCTTTCAGCTGGAATGCCGGGTTTTCATCCAACATGTGAAAGCGTACGCCGTAGAGGGTGAAAATTACTTCATTCTCGCCTTTCGGAAAACTCGACACCTCAACACGCTCGATGTCAAATATTTTTTCGTATAACTCCAATGCTTTCAGGCTGTCCGCAACAACCATGTCGATCTCGACTCCGACCATTTTCAACACACTCCTTTTATAGATTAGTTGTATAATGGGCTTCATTTTGCAGAAGCCGCCGTATGCCTTCCATGTCCTCCGGGGCAATGTCTGCAAACAGAAAAAAGTGTCTGCACTTGGAATAGGATTTCCCGCCCATCGTAAAAGAAATTGGTCCGGCGCAGCCGCCGCCATGACTTCCGCAATTTTTGGATGAAGAAAGCAATGAAGCTTTGCAATGCTCCGTGCAGCTTTCCAAAACATCGGCGTACTCCGCTATGTGAAACAATTTTGCGCGGATAGAAAACCGCTCTCCGGTTATGCGCAAAATGTAAAGCGCCCGTTTCGGCTTTGCTGCGATATATTCGCATTTCCAATCGTCAGGCTTCTTTCCGGCGGGGGAAATCTTTGCCGTATATCCAAGGCTGAGCGCCGTTTCATGCAGGCTGTCTACAATGGTCTTATCCTCTGCCGATAATGAAGAGGTTATTTGAGATAAAACATTCTCTGGCTCCATAAGATTCCCAGCTTTCTCCGGCTTATCTGATGTATGTAATGAGGCCGGACTTCCTGTCGGGCACATTGGCAGACGCTGCTGCCTTATATCCCAATACGGCTGCATAGTAAGGCTTATACCCCTCGGGTATTTTCAATTGTTTTCGCAAATCGGCGCCTTGCAGGGAATCAAACGCCATCAATACAAAGAATATCCAGCACGACCCGAGCCCGATGGATTCTGCGGCCAGCAGAAGGTTTTCGGTAGCTGCGGCGCAATCCGCGTCAAGAGGTATGGGAGCCCGCTCGCTGCCGGATATGATGACCAATGTGGGCGCGCCGTACAAACAATGAAAATTCTCATCGTTTCCCAGTTCCCTTAAATGCGCAAATCCCATATTTTTCGCCGATTCTTTAGCTGCAAAATTTAGCATGTCCAGCAACTCCTTATTTTGCACCACGGTAAAATGCCACGCCTGATTTCCGGCGTTCGGCGCGTACAGCCCTGCTTCGAGTACCGCCTGCAGCTCTTCCTCTTTAATTTGTTCTTCTTTAAAACTTCGAATGCTTCTGCGCTGCTTAATGATTTTTAAAGTTTCATTGGCAATTATGAAATTCTCTCCGTTTGGTATCAAATTTACTATTTGCCTGACTTTCATTTTATATTACAGAATATCATAAGGACTGTAAAAACAGAAGGACTCAAAGTGCGGGGATGATAGAACTTCATGCCCCCCCTTCTTGTTTTGGGCGGCGTTTTGGTATACACTCAAAGCAATATGATGGAGAGGGAGACCCTACTTTGAAAGAAAACAGATACGACGATCCGTCGTTTTTTACGAAATACAGCCGGATGCCGCGGTCTGTAAACGGTTTGGACAGCGCGGGCGAATGGCAGGCGCTGCGAAAGCTGCTGCCTGATTTTACCGGAAAGCGCGTGCTGGATTTGGGCTGCGGGTACGGCTGGCATTGTATCTACGCGGCGGAACACGGCGCGAAACGGGTCGTCGGTATCGACATATCCGAAAAAATGCTGGCCATGGCGCGGGAAAAGACGGTTTCCCGCGTTGTGGAATACAGAAGAACGCCCATGGAGGATGCGGAATTTGAAAAACAATCCTTTGACGTGGTGATCAGCTCCCTGGCCTTCCATTATGCTGAGGACTTTAGCGGCTTGTGTAAAAAGGTGCATCGCTGGCTTGCGCATGAGGGCGCATTCGTTTTTTCTGTGGAGCATCCCGTTTTTACGGCGGAGGGTGCGCAGCAGTGGATGGACGATCAGGACGGCAATCACCTGTATTGGCCCGTCGACAGGTACTTTACGGAGGGCAGGCGTGAAGCGATATTTCTTGGCGAACCTGTCGTAAAATACCACAGGACGATGGCCAGCTATATAAACGGCCTTCTGAAAAACGGCTTTGCCCTTACCGCGCTGGTGGAGCCGCAGCCGCCCGAAGCGTTTTTATCCATACCCGGCATGACGGATGAATTGCGCCGCCCGATGATGTTATTGGTGGCTGCCCGAAAAGTGTGACGAAATGCCAAAGGCTCTTATCCTGCCTTCATAAATTCCACAAACTTTCATGGTATTGTTCGACAATAGTGAATGGAGGTAGATGGAATGAAGGCCAGCGTAAGGACCCAAAAGCTGCGCATCGGCGGCATGACATGCGTGAGCTGCCAAAACAAGATTGAAAGGAAGCTTCGAAATACCTTCGGCGTTGAAAACGCACAGGTGAGCTACAGCGCGGGAACCGCTCTCGTTACCTACGATGCGGACGTGATCTCTATTAAGGAGATCGCCGCCGCCATAGAGAAGCTCGATTATCAGGTGCTCACCGGTGAGCGGCGGGAGCCAAGTAAAACCCGCCTGCTTGGTATACTCATTATCGCCGTCGCGCTCTACGTACTTCTGCAGCAATTCGGCTTTACACAGCTATTCAATGCGTTTCCGCTGGCGGAAGAAGGCATGGGGTACGGGATGCTGTTTGTCATCGGTTTGGTGACCTCCGTGCACTGTATCGCGATGTGCGGCGGCATCAATTTATCCCAGTGTATTCCCCAGCCTGACGTAAACAGCCCAAATAAGTTCGCCGCCTTAAGGCCAAGTTTTCTTTATAACCTTGGCCGGGTGATTTCTTATACGGCTGTTGGCGCGATCGTAGGCGCTTTGGGCTCCGTGGTCAGTTTTTCCGGCGCATTGAAGGGTATCGTGCAGCTTCTTGCGGGCGTATTCATGGTGATAATGGGCCTGAACATGCTTGGCATATTCCCCTGGCTGCGAAAACTGACGCCGAGGATGCCCAGGGCGTTTGCGCGCGGCATCAACAAACAGAAGGCGGGCAGCAACAGCCCGCTGTACGTGGGCCTTTTGAACGGCCTGATGCCCTGCGGCCCGCTGCAGGCCATGCAGCTTTACGCGCTTTCCACCGCGAGCCCCATAAAAGGCGCGCTGTCCATGCTGCTCTTCAGCTTGGGGACGGTCCCTCTGATGTTCGGCCTTGGCGCGCTCAGCTCCGTTTTAAGCAAAAAGTTTACGCACAAGGTCATGGCGGTGGGCGCTGTGCTGGTGGTGGTGCTCGGTATGTCCATGTTCACACAGGGCTGGAGCTTATCCGGATTCTCACTGCCTTCTCTGTTGCCCCAAAGCGCGCAGGAAGGCGTGCAAAACCCCGCGCAGAGCGGCGATACGGGCGTAACGGTTGAAAACGGCGTGCAGGTCGTAAATTCCACGCTTGCGTCGGGCAAATATCCGGCCATTACCGTACAGGCGGGCACGCCCGTCAAATGGACCATCAACGCGCCGGAAGGGAGCATTAACGGCTGCAACAACCGGTTCATTATTCCGGAATATAACATTGAGCACAAGTTTGAACCCGGGGATAACATTATTGAGTTCACGCCGACAGAAGCAGGAAAATTCCCGTACAGTTGCTGGATGGGCATGATCCGAAGCTCCATCAACGTGGTGGAAGCGGGGGAGGAAACGCCCGCCGCCTCCGCGCCGGAAAGCACCGCGCCCGTGCAGGATGGCAACAACGCGGCAGCGGAACTGACCGAACCCGTCTCTGCGGGAGTCCGTATTTTCACCGATGCCGTGGCGGTAGGGAAGATTGAAGACGGCTTGCAGACGGTGGAAATCGAGCTGACGGATAACGGCATAGAGCCTGCCATCGTTGTTCTCCAGGCGGGTGTGGACACCGAATGGACAGTCGTCAACAATTCCTCCCGTCCCGGAAACGCATCGCTGCTTTTCCCTGTTTACTACACGCAGTTTCCCATGCAGCAAGGCGAAACCGCGTTATATCTGTATCCGGCGGAAAGCTTTGATTTCTCCACCCAAGACAACGCGTTCTATGGGTATGTAAAGGTGGTGGAGGATATCGGGGACATCGATATAGAAGCCATCAAAGAGGAAGCGGCGAGCTATGAGACCATGATCTGGCCGTCCTCTTATTTTGACGAGAGCGGCGGCGCAAGCTGCCATTGATGCATTGGAAGCGCTGATTCCGAACCTTCGTTTAGGATCGTAAAGATCCTAAGAATCCACTAAAAAGCTCCCGGTTGTTTCATCGGATACGGATGAAACAACCGGGAGATAATTTTATTATACATGGCGAAGATACACACGGCACTTTAGGACATGCGGCTCCGCATGCGGCAGGCTCAATTTGCGTGTATGGTCATGGAGCAGCTCGCCTGCATGCCGTTATCCCGCATGTAACCCGCGCCCCATTCGTACATGGCGGATAAAATGGGCTTCAGGCTTCGGCCGAACTCCGTCAAAGAATATTCCACCTTTGGCGGTACGACGGGATAAACCGTACGAATAAGCAAATTGTCGGCTTCCAGCTCGCGCAGCTGCTGGGTCAGCATTTTCGGCGTTGCCTTGGGAATAAGCTTTTGAATCTCCCCGTGGCGCAGCGTACCATTGACCAGGTGCCATAATATCAGGGACTTGTATTTTCCGCCTATCAGGCGAAGCGTTGCGTCAACCGGGCAGTCCAGGCCGCTATGATGGCAGTTCATTATTTGCCTCCCTTCATACTATCGTTTTGGATAGTATAGCACAATATAGTGCGTACTTGTTTTTATTACTGTTACTGTTAGAATAATAGCATAAGCTCGATCGTCCGTCAAGGGCAGAGCTGCCAGTGAAAAAAAGGGGGTCCACAATATGGAAAGTAAAGTGTTAAGCATTCGGGGCATGACTTGCGCGGCCTGCGCGCAGCGGATTGAAAAAACCGTGCGCAAGCTTCCCGGAATTGGGCAGGCCAGTGTTAATCTGGCCAGCGAAAAGCTGTTTGTAGAATATGACGCCGACATCCTCCCGCTTTCTTCCATTCAGGAGGCCGTATCGAAAATCGGATACGAAGTGATGGAAAAGCAGGCGCACAGCAATGTCACCATACCCATTGGCGGCATGACCTGCGCGGCCTGCGCGCAGCGCGTGGAAAAATCCATCCGTAAGCTCGACGGCGTGGCGAGCGCTTCGGTCAACCTTGCTACGGAAAAAGCAACTATTGCGTATGACCCGCGGCAGATACGGGTCTCCGCCATACGGGAGGCAATCGAAAAGGCGGGGTATAAGGCGCTTGAAGTCACAAAAACCACGGCTTCGGATGAAGACCGGGCGCGCAAGCAAAAGGAGATTCGCACGCTGTGGACAAAATTCATTGTTTCCGCCGTGTTTTCCCTGCCGCTTCTCTATATCGCGATGGCGCCCATGATCACGTTCGTGCGGCTGCCTTTCCCCGGCGCACTTGACCCGATGAACTATCCCCTGATCTATGCCCTGGCGGAGCTTTTGCTGGTGCTGCCCGTCATTGGCGTAGGCTACAAGTTTTATACAAACGGGTTTAAGGCGCTCGTACAGCGCAGCCCGAATATGGATTCGCTCATTGCCATAGGCACGACGGCCGCGTTCCTCTACAGCGCATACAATGTGTGGCAGATCGCAAACGGGGCGTTTGGAGCCGTGGAGTCGCTTTATTTTGAAACGGCGGGCGTCATTATTACGCTCATTCTGCTGGGCAAATCGCTGGAGGCCGTATCCAAGGGGCGTACGAGCGAGGCCATTAAAAAGCTGATGGGGCTTGCGCCTAAAACGGCGATCATCATAGAGAACGGTTTGGAAAAAGAGATCCCCATCGATGAAGTGGAGATCGGCGACGTTATTGTCGTAAAGCCCGGCGCGAAAATACCGGTGGACGGCACGGTGCTCGAAGGCCACACCGCCATTGACGAATCGATGCTGACCGGCGAAAGCATGCCGGTGGATAAAAAAGCGGGGGACAGCGTGTATGCCGCTTCCATCAACACAAACGGTGTAATCCGGTTCCGGGCGGAGAAAATCGGCAGCGACACCGCGCTCGCGCAGATCATCAAGCTGGTGGAGGACGCGCAAGGCTCCAAAGCCCCTATCGCCCAGATGGCGGATATCGTATCCGGATATTTCGTGCCCATCGTGTGCATCATTGCGGTTCTCGCGGGCGTCGCGTGGTATTTCGGCGTACGGGATCTCGAGTTCGCGCTGACCATATTCATTTCGGTGCTGGTCATCGCCTGCCCCTGCGCGCTTGGGTTGGCGACGCCTACGGCCATCATGGTAGGCACCGGCAAGGGCGCGGAGAACGGCATACTCATAAAGGGCGGCGAGGCGCTGGAAACCGCGCACAAGATCAATACCATCGTGTTCGACAAGACCGGTACGATCACGGAAGGCAAACCCACCGTGACGGATGTGCTGACCGCCGGTATACCGGCGGACGATCTGCTGCAGATCACAGCTTCGGCGGAAAAAGGCTCCGAGCATCCATTGGGGCAGGCGATTGTGCTGGGCGCGCAGGAAAAGGGCCTGCAGTTGCTCGCGGTGGAAGGGTTTGAAGCGCTTACTGGGCGCGGCATACAAGCCCGCATCAATGGTCAGACGGTGCTGGCGGGCAACCGGAAGCTGATGGATGAACGGGGCATCTCCCTGTCAGAACTGGAAGCCGCATCCGACCGGCTGGCGGAGGAAGGCAAGACGCCGATGTACGTGGCGCTCGACGAGAAAATTGCCGGCATCATCGCCGTGGCGGACGTCGTCAAGCAATCTAGCCGCGCCGCCATTGAAAGCCTGCATAAGATGGGCATACAGGTCGCCATGATCACGGGCGACAACAAAAAGACCGCTGCGGCCATCGCGCGGCAGGTGGGTATCGACCGGGTATTGGCCGAGGTGCTGCCGCAGGATAAATCCAACGAGGTCAAGAAGCTGCAGAACGAGGGCCATAAGGTCGCTATGGTGGGCGACGGCATCAACGACGCTCCCGCGCTCGCGCAGGCCGATATCGGCATCGCCATCGGCTCCGGAACAGATGTGGCCATGGAAAGCGCGGATATCGTGCTGATGCGTTCGGATCTGATGGATGTGCCCACGGCTATCCATCTGAGTAAACGAACCATCCGCAACATCAAACAGAATTTGTTCTGGGCGTTCGGATATAACGTCATCGGCATCCCCATTGCGGCGGGCGTGCTGCATCTGTTCGGCGGCCCCCTGTTGAACCCCATATTCGCCGCTGCCGCCATGAGCTTAAGCTCGGTATCGGTGCTGACCAACGCGTTACGGTTAAAAAGATTTAAAGCGACACGCTAAGAAAGGAAATGTATATGAAAAAGGTTACGAAAGTCGGCCTCCTGCTTTGCGCCGGTGCAATCGTCATGCTTGCCTTGGCGGGCTGCAAACAGCTGGATGTGGTGGGCAAAGAATCGGTTACCTCGTTCAGCGCGGTATTGAACGCCATCCCCGATAAAGTACAAGCCGACGAGATGAACGCCGGATGGTCGCTTAGCGCCCCGGACGATACCGTGCGGTTTATCTGGAGCGAGGATTACAGCAGGAGTCCCATTCATGACGTCATGTTGGAGTTTGACGCAACGCCGTTTCTTGACGCGGGCCTGGACCCCGGCAAACTGCCCGAGAACGTCCAGTACTATGAGGATAAGCTCATGGTGGGGACAAAGCTTGGCACCGATGCGTTGAAGTACAGCGGCGACCCGACCCCGCTTGCGGCATACGAGCAGATCGTCAGCCTGTACCGGGACAGCATCGGCTATCACACGGCGCTGGACCATTACGGCGTGAAGCTTGGAAACGGCAACATGTTTGAATGGGCGAAGGACATGAGCAAGAACGACAAGGATATCGTGTTCGTGTTAAATCCGGAACCCTTCATCGCGGCAGGAGTCGACCCCAACGCGGTAATCGGCTGGGCGTTTGCGAAGGTTCCGGTGGAGGAAGACGGGAAAAATATCGAAGTGGATAAATTCCTCAAGCCCTTCGACTTGCAATAACAGGAGGTATATATGGAAAAAGCGGTATTGAAAGCGGACGGTATGTCCTGTGAGCATTGCGTAAAGGCGATAACATCGGCGGTGGGCGCGCTGCCGGGGGTGGAGCGGGTTAGCGTGGACTTGAAAGCAAAGACGGTGACGTTCAGCTATGACCCCGCCAAAAGCACGCTGGATCAGATAAAATCCGAGATTGAAGAACAGGGCTATGATGTAGTCGTATAAAACAAAGCGGGAATCGCTGAAAATTGCGGTTCCCGTTCTTTTTGTATTCCGGTCAATATAGCCCTATCCAGTCTATTCCATTCCGCGACAAAACACGTCCCTGCATCGTCTTTACTTAAAAAGTGAAAGGAGAGACGTCTTTTCTTTGGAAACGCCTAAATTCGCCTGCGCCGGATTCGCGTCATGAATGGCGGGACATATTGTGGAAAGGAAAATCGCATGGCACAACAACCTTTGGCGGAAAACGCAACTATCCGCGAACAGACCGCGCTGCTCCATCCCTGGCGAAGGTATTTTGCCCGCGGGCTGGATTTCTCACTGTACGACTTAATATGGATGGCTTTTCAATACTTTGTGCTGCGGTGGCAGCCGGAGAATAACATACTGATAACGTTGCTCATCTCCTATATCGGTTACGGAATGATGCTATTGATTGAGCCTGTATTGCTTGCCACATGGGGCACAACGCCGGGCAAGTGGATCATGGGCCTTGTTGTACGAACGCCGGAGGGGAAAAAGCTTGCTATATGGCAGGCGAGGGAGCGCGCGCTCGGCGTGTTCATGTACGGAATGGGTTATGGCATACCCATTTATAATATTGTACGCATGCTCAAATGCAGATCGGCCAGCCTGCGGAACGAAACTATGGCGTGGGACGAGGGCATTGATTATCAGCTGCTGGATACAAAACGAACGCGTTTGATCGGATATGCGTTCGCCTGGGTTGCCGGGCTGGCGCTGGCGATACTGATAGCATTCCAGGCGCAAATGCCCCTGCACAGGGGGGATATTACGCCGGAGCAATATGCCGCCAATGTGAACGAGGTGCTAAACCGGGGCGGCAACGCCCAGGGCAAGCACTTGCTGCCGGACGGGACATGGGAGAATAACCCGTTTAACGGTGTCGTTTACGTTGATATGGGCACGCCAATGCACACTCTTACCGTAGAGGACGGCATCGTCACCGGCGTGCGCATTGAGGTAACCAACCGGACGAATAACGTCCAATATAACTACGGGTATCAAAAGCAGCTCCTGTATCTTGCTTTTCTTGCGGCGCAAAAGGAGGCAAACTGCATCCGCATTTTGGCCGGACCCGAACTCAAGCGGGTTACGCAGACAATGGGGGACTATTCGTTTACCTTAGCGGGCGTGCGTGTCACCAACGAGGTGGAATACAGCGGATACTCGGATGCAGGGACCATGTTGTTTCCGGTGGTAGAAGAAGAGCAATATTTCCACATGAAATTTACGATGGAGCGCGCCGACGGCTGAGAGATCGGGCGCAGGCGGAAGAAATGCGCCCGCCAACGGCTTCAGCCTTTTGGAATACATCGTTATACTATTGTAAAAACAACGAACGCCTGCTATACTGATGAAAACATTTCCTGCAACCAAAAGAAGGGAAGCGGTGCGATGACAAAGCAGATCGATGCAAGAGGGCTTTTATGCCCCAAGCCCGTTCTATTGGCAAAGAAAGCGATGGACGAGGGGAGCCCGTCCGTCGTCGTGCTGGTGGATAACGCCTTCGCGGTGCAGAATTTAACGCGGCTGGCGGAGGCGAACGGCAAACACATTGCATCCAAAGCGGTAGAGGGCGGCTTCGAGGTAAGCATCTCCGGCGGCGAGGGCAAAACGGGGGAGACGGTTGTGCCTGCCGCCATACAGTGCGCGCCGGACGCTGATTATGTGGTGTTCATCGGCAAGGATTATGTGGGGGACGGCGACCGTACGCTGGGCTACAACCTGCTCAAAATGCTCCTTTACACACTGAGCGAGGGCGAAAATCCGCCCGCAGGCATACTGTTCATGAATGCGGGCGTCAGACTGCCCGCGGGCGGCGAGCAGCAGGTGCTGGACAGCCTGCGTACGCTTACGGAAAAGGGTGTGGAGGTACTGGTATGCGGCGCCTGCCTGAACTTCTTTGGCCTTGCGGAAAAGCTATCCGTCGGCAAGGTGAGCAACATGTACGAGATACTCTCACGCATGCAAAACGCCGGAAAAGTCATCACGGTTTAACGCTCTATCTGAATCAAAAAGTCCGGCAATAGCAAGCCGGACTTTTTTGTGTTTCGCACAACGTCATTCGGTCTTCACGAACAACTATTCCGTGAACAGCGGCGTGGAAAGGTAACGCTCGCCGGTATCCGGCAGCAGGGCGACGATGACCTTGCCCGCGTTTTCAGGGCGAAGCGCAACCTGCGTGGCGGCCCACAGCGCGGCGCCGGAGGAGATGCCCACCAGCAGGCCTTCCGCGTTTGCCGCGGCGCGGCCGGTCGCGAAAGCGTCCTCGTTTTTCACTTTGACGATCTCATCGTAAACAGCGGTATTGAGCACGTCCGGCACAAAGCCCGCGCCAATGCCCTGAATCTTATGAGGCCCCGGCTTCCCTTCGGAAAGTACGGGGGAGTCAAACGGCTCCACGGCTACGACCTTTACGTTGGGATTCCGCGATTTCAGGTATTCGCCCGCGCCGGTAATGGTGCCGCCGGTCCCAATGCCCGCCACGAAGAAATCCACCTTGCCGTCGGTATCTTCCCAGATTTCCGGGCCGGTTGTCGCCTTATGCACGGCGGGGTTGGCGGGGTTGGTGAATTGGCCGGGGATGAAGGCTTGCGGAATTTGTTGTGCAAGCTCATCCGCCTTGGCGATCGCGCCCTTCATGCCCTTGGCGCCTTCAGTCAGCACCAGCTCCGCGCCGTATGCCTTCAAAAGGTTTCTGCGCTCCACGCTCATTGTTTCGGGCATAGTGAGTATGATGCGATAACCCCGCGCCGCCGCAACGGAGGCCAGGCCAATGCCGGTGTTGCCGCTTGTAGGCTCGATGATCACCGACCCCGGCTTTAAGAGCCCCTTTGATTCCGCGTCGTCGATCATCGCTTTGGCGATACGGTCTTTTACGCTGCCGGCGGGGTTGAAATATTCCAGTTTGCCGATGATGGTGGCTTTCAATCCGTTTTTTCTGTTGTAATTTCCCAGCTCAAGCAGCGGTGTTTTGCCGATCAGGTCGGTCAGGCTCTTTGCAATCTTTGTCATACTATACCCTCCAATTAAAACCGTATATTCCCATATGTTTAATATGATATTAATACCATACGCTTATGGTGCAGTTTTGTCAAGAGTATTTTCAAAAATAGTAATTTGATTTTGGCAGGGAACTAGGCTATTGACAGTGACTATATTTTTAAATCGCCCGGCGTAAACGCAAAGATTCCGGCGCATCAGCATCGCATACCCGTGCGCTGCACTATAACGCGCCCTGCAGCTTATGTGCACGCTTGAGGAATACCAGCCATTGTATAAAACGGGCAACAAAATACGCTCTTCGGGAGAGCGCAGAAAGAGAAATCAAAGGCATATTGTCTCAGGAAGCTGGGGATATGATGGCTGAAAGGAACCGAAAAAAGCTCAGAAGATATTTTATTCCTGATAGGGAGCGCTGCCCGGGCCGGCAGCGGCAACCGGAATATAAAGCCGGTGGCAACGCATATCGCGGCCCCCCTTTACATACACACCGACGGTTATTCCCCACACGTCACCGGTGATCTCCAGATTTTGGTCATCGCAAAAACGCAATACATTTTCCAACATGCGTGCACTTAAATATTTCTTTCCGTGGCTGCGGACAATGGTCGTCAGGCAGTGCGCCGGTTCTTTGATCTCTGCGCCGGGCGTATTATCCAATTGGAGTGTCTGGGCAAACTCAAGCGGTACCGCATAGCCAAAGCGTACCTCATCCCGTCCTTTCAGGATGGCTTCCCTGCTGAATGCGGGGGAAATACGGACGATGGGCATGTGCTCGACCCAATCCAATATGCCTTTATCATCCGTCAGGAAAAAATCGTTTACCTGGTTGTTCACCCGAAGCATTGCGGGGCTGGTCGTCCAATCAATTCCATCGGCATTGCACGCCAAACCCTGAAAATCTTCAAAGTCTTTGCGCATCGCCTGCAGCTTTAGCTGCAGATAAGCAACTTCTTTTTGCAACTCCTCACAGCGGCTGCCTTTGATAAATAGCGCTTCCTCATATGTGGCCTTGTACAGTTTTTCGATATCCTCAAGTGAATAACCTGCATTGCGCAAAAAACGTATGCCTGATAACACATAAATATCCGGTTTCGTATAGATACGGTATCCTTTTTCACTGCGCAGCGGGGCAATAAGCCCCCGTCGCTCATAATTGCGCAGCAACTCGCTGCTGATGCCGAACATCTTGGCGACTTCGCTGATATTATATTCCTTCATACGGTATCCTCTCCGGCGGACAAGACCGGTTACCTTAGCATCGACGGCTATGGTTTCGTTAACATATAAACGACGCTTGTTTATGTAACATAATTATGGTACTTGACTTTAAATGCGTTGTAAAGTGTATTCTCGAATTGTGAAGAATTTCACGAAAACAGATGTAGGGGGAGCAGATATGAAAAAACGTACGAGATTATTAGCCTTTATGCTGGTCATGCTGATGATTCTGGCATTGGGCGCGGGCTGCGCGCAGCAGCCGGGAGCGTCGGCGAACCCGTCCGCGGCACCTGAACCGACACAGGCGGCAGACAATTCCAACGAGATATCCGGGACCTTTGAAGGCACAAGCCGTGGAATGCAGGGCGCCATTACCGTGAATATTACGGTGGATAAAGGCGCCATCACCGGTATTGACTACGTAGAGTATTCCGAGACGGAAAATATAACGGCGGTAGCCAAGGAGCGCATTCCCGCGCTGATTATGGAGCATCAGACGCTCGGTGTGGATGCGGTCACCGGCGCGACCTTCTCAAGCTATGGCATACTGGGCGCTGTGACGGATGCGGCCAGGAACGCGGGGCTGGATGTGGACGCGCTCAAGGCCAATAAGTATACGCCCGCCCCCAAGCCGGACGAAACCTGGGATGCGGACGTTCTGGTCATGGGCGGCGGCGGCGCGGGCCTTACGGCGGCCATCACCGCGGCGCAGCAGGGCGTAAAGGTCATTCTGATTGAAAAAGGTTCCGTGCTTGGCGGCAACACGCTGGTGGCAGGCGCGGCATACAATGCGGCGGACCCGGAAGCCCAAGCGCTTATGACGCTGAGCAAGGCGCAGAAGGACACGATGGACAGCTATCTGGCGATGGACGAGAAGGATCCTGCGCTTAAGCTGGACCTTTACCCTGAGTGGAAAGAAGTGCTGTCCCGGGTGAAAAAGGATATTACCGACTTCTATGCTGCCAATAAGGGAAAAACGGCAGGGGAGGATATGCCCGGCTTTGATTCACAGGCCATGCATATGTGGCAGATCTATATCGGCGGCCTGCGGCAGCTTAATGATGGAAGCTGGATCGCCTCCAATATCAATCTTGCGAGAGTTCTGGCCGAACAGGCGCTCTCCTCGTTTGAATGGATGGGAAACATTGGGCTGAACGCCGTTTACGGCGCAGCGACGCATGAGGGTGACCGTACCGGCCTCAGCACCGTTCTGGGCGCGATGTGGCCGCGTACACACAGCTTCATGTCGGGCGCGGAACGTATTCCGCAGATGGAGAAGTCCGCAAAAGAATTAGGCGTGCAGATCTATACGGAAACCCGCGGCACAGAACTGCTGGTGGACGAAAACGGCAAGGTGGCGGGCGCAAAAGCCGAACAGACCGACGGCACCAAGATCACCATCCATACAACCAAGGGCGTTGTGCTTGCGACAGGCGGCTATTCCGCCAATGCGGCCATGGTGAAGCAATACGACAAGTACTGGGGCAAAGATCTTTCCGATACCACGTTGTCCACCAATCTTGGTACGAACGAGGGCGACGGCATTATCATGGCCGAAGCCATCGGCGCGGATTTGACCGGTATGGAAATTGCGCAGATGATGCCCTCCTCTTCACCGACCAAGGGAACGATGACGGACGGCATCTGGGGCGACGCTTCCGCGCAGATCTGGATTGACGGCCAGGGCAACCGTTTCGTGAATGAATATGCCGAGCGTGATGTGCTGGCAAAGAGCTCGCTCGCGTTGGAAAACGGTATTTTCTACATTATCTATGCCGGCCGCGGCGATTCAAGCAATCCTTCCCAGTTCCTGAAGGGCGCTGAAATGGATGGGCGCATCCAGGCAATGGTGGACGGCGGTCATATCTGGGTGGGCAGGACGCTTGCTGAGCTTGCGGAAGCCTCCAAGACGCCCGCTGCCGGCGCCGCCCCCGCTTTCACGGAGGAAGCCCTGCGTGCAACCATCGAAAAGTACAATACATATGTCACGAACCAGCATGATGACGATTTCGGCAAAGAAGTGATTACGGGCGGTATTGATATTGAGGCGTTTGAGGCGGACCCCAACACCTACATCTGCATCAGCCCCAGAAAAGCCTCCCTGCATCATACGATGGGCGGCGTGGTCATCGATACCGAAGCGCGCGTGCTCAAAGCCGACGGTACCGTGATTGAAGGCTTATGGGCGGCCGGCGAAGTGACCGGCGGCATTCACGCGGGCAACCGCCTGGGCGGCAATGCGATTGCGGACATATTCACGTTCGGTCAGATTGCCGGTCGAAATGCCGCGAAGTAATCTCCGGGCCAAGATTTGAATTCAGGCATGTAAGACAGAAGCAACAAATTTATTAGCACCAGACTGGGCAGAGGGATATTTGGCTGAAAAGCCGGGTATCCCTCTTGGCACTTGTCGCTCATTGCCCGTCGTAATCGTCCAGAAAGCTGTGCAGGCCGTCTTTGTCGCGGTAGCTGATAACGGTTTCTAAATTGATGTTTTCCACGCTTGTAAATATATTCTGATCGATCTTGGGGTTGATCTTGCGGAAGCGCTGTATCAGCTGCTTCATTTCCTGCCGTTTCCCGCCTCCGCCGCTGTCGCCGAGCACGCAGTTTTCCGTAAACCGGCACGCGCATTGTATGAACTCGAGTTCGTTGTACCGCCGCCAGTGCTGAATATCCTCTTCTTTTACGAGGTACATGGGGCGTATCAGCTGCATGCCGGGGTAATTCGTGCTGTGGAGCTTGGGCATCATGGTGCGCACCTGCCCGCCGTAGAGCATGCTCATGAGTATTGTCTCGATCACATCGTCAAAGTGGTGGCCCAGCGCAATCTTGTTGCAGCCGAGCGCCTGCGCGCGGCTGTACAGGCAGCCGCGCCGCATTCTCGCGCACAGGTAGCAGGGGGACTTTTCTTCCTCCGCCACGATATCGAATATATCCGTTTCAAATATGCGGACAGGGATGCCCAACAGCGCCGCGTTATTTTCCACGCGCCGCCGGTTCTCCCTGTTGTAACCGGGGTCCATCACCAGAAATTCAATTTCGAAGGGTACTTGTCCGTGCCGCTGTATTTCCTGCATGCATTTGGCCATCAGCATGGAGTCCTTGCCGCCGGAAATGCAAACGGCGATTTTGTCGCCCTCCTGTATCAGCTGATAGCGCCCTACCGCAAACGCAAAGTTACGCCAGATTTCCTTACGGAATTTCTTGATGATGCTCCGTTCGATTTCCTGCAGCCGATCCATTGCAGTCACCTCCCGCTTTCCTGATAACACGCGTCAAACGCCGCAAGAAACCCTTCGATATCCTCCGCCGCGGTCAGGTGGCTGATACTGATGCGAAGGGTGGAAAGTGCCAGCCTGCGGTTCTTTGTCAGCGCATACACGGGGCGGGAGACCGCCTTGGGTGCGGTACAGGCGGATTTGCCCGAAAGGCAAAATCCCTTCTGTTCCAGCGCCTGCAAAAATGCGGGCGCGTCCCGGCCGGGCACGCTTACGTTGAGCAGGTACGGCGACGCGCCTTGCGGGCTGTTGACCGTAACGTCCGGATATTGCCCGAGCGCCTGCCGAAGCCTCGCGTTGAGCGCCTGCGCATGCCGCCCGTTCGCCTCCATATCGGCATAAGCGAGAGACAGCGCCGTATCCATGGCGGCGATGAGCGCGAGCGCGGGCGAGCCGCTGCGGTAAACTGTAGTGCTCGCGCCGCCGTGCATCTGCGTTTCCAGCAGCACCTCCGGCGTTTTGACGAGCGCGCCTATGCCGTTGAGCCCGTAGAATTTATGCGGCGCGAAGGTGAAAAGGTCCACATGCGAAAGCGCAAGCGGGAACTTTCCCGCCGCCTGTGTGGCATCCACATGGAACAGGCAGTTCGGGCAGGCGGACAGGAGCCTTCCGATGCTGCCGATATCCTGTATGATACCCAGCTCGCTGTCCACATAGCAGACGGAAACGAGTACGGTATCCGGCCGCAAAAGCGACTGCAGGTGCATAATATCCACCCGGCCGTTTGGAAGCAGATCGACGTATTCCGCCTCATACCCCTCCGCCTGCAGCGCGCCGATTGCGCCATGCACGGAGGAATGCTCCAAATACGTGGTAAGGATATGCTTGCCGCGGCCGCGGTACTGGTGTGCTGCGCCTTTGATGGCAAGGTTATTCGCCTCCGTCGCGCCGGAGGTATAAATAAGTTCCCTGTCCGTTACCCCAAGCAAAGTAAGCATATGGCACGTGCATGTGGCAAGCCTTTCTCCTGCCTGCCGCCCCAGCGCATGGGGGGAATTGGGGTTCGCCGGGTACGTCCGCGAAACCTCACAGAAGGTTGTAAGTACTTGTTCGCGTACGGGCGTATTGGCGGCATAGTCAAGGTATATCATTGTGCGGGTTTACTCCTTAAACGACCCCGGCGCAAAGTTTGCGCCGGGGTATTTGGCTTTTTCTATTGATAGTATATCGATTGCGCGCGTTCTTGTACAGGGGGCAAGTATGGCAGGGAACAGGGACTAAGCGTCGCGCGTCTTAAAGGCTGTACCTAAAACGGATGAACCGTTTGCCGGCAGGTAGTCTCTTTGCTTTGTTTGTGTAATACAATTCAAGAAAGAATAATTTCTAAATTTTAACTGGAAGGTTGTGGCTGGATTGACTGATTATACGGTCCGACCTGGCGATACATTTAATTCTATCGCCCGCTTGTTTGATATACCCCTCGCAAATTTGATTTTTGCAAATCCGAATATCCCTGATCCGGATTACATCGTTGCAGGGCAGATCATTCATTTGCCGCCCGGGTATCCGGTTCGGCGTGTAATCAGCGTGAACGGCTTTGCCTTCCCGGAAATCGACAGCCAGGTTTTGCAGGACACGCTTTACTATCTTACATATTTAAGCATCTACAGCTATCAGGTCAGGTCCGACGGTTCCCTTATAAGAATTGACGACACTGCTATGATCCGGCAAGCGCGTCAGGTTCGCGTCGCGCCGCTGATGGTCATTACGAATATTGATGGAAGCGGCGGCTTCTCCAGCGATCTGGCCCATACAATACTGACGGATGAGCTGCTGGGGAAAACCCTTATCAACAATGTGGTCAATGTACTCAAATCGAGAAATTACTACGGGCTGAATATCAATTTTGAAAATGTTTACCGTGCGGACCGCGAAGCCTTTACCCGGTTTTTTCAAATGTTCACAATCACACTGCATCCGCTGGGGTATATAGTCGTAGCGACGGACGCAATTGAAACGGGCCCAAACCAAAGCATGCTGGTGTATGATATGCTCAATTTTGCCGCGTATGCCAGGTTAGCGAACCAGATATTCATCATTGTCGCTTACGCGTTTGGAAATGCATATGGGCCGCCCACGGCTGTAACGCCAATCGATCAGGTAAGGCTTGCGCTGGACTATGCCGTTTCAGTGATACCCAGCCAGAGCATTCTGCTGGGCATGACCAATTACGGTTTTGACTGGACGCTGCCGTATCATGTAGGCACAACCGCGCAGATGCTCACGCCTGCGCAGGCGAGGGATCTCGCCGCCAGAACGGGCTCCATCGTACAGTTTAATGAGGAAACACAGTCTCCTTACTTCAACTATGAGGATAATATGGGCTTGCGCCATGTTGTTTGGTTCGACAATGAGCAAAGCATTCGCACGCGCCTTGAACTCGTCAGAATCTATAATCTTGGAGGCATAAGCTTTTGGACGATCAATATCTTTTCTCCGGAAAGTTACCAAACACTTAATTCCATGTATGAAATACGGAAAGTATTATAAAAGGGAATTTCCGCGGACAACATGGGGTTTTGCGTACCCAGGTAGCCGGGCTAAGGGACAATGAGCCAGGCGTCAGGGACCGAGCACGGCCGTATTATCTGACGCAAAAGATCCCCTTGCAAAGCTGTGAAAGCATGGCAAGGGGCCATAAGAGAAGGCCGCCCGCAGGATGAAGGCCCCGGGCAAATGCATGAAGTATCGGCTTATTTGCGTAATTTATGCCGATAGACACGATTTGCCGATATTCTTACCTGAGCTTATTGATCCAATCCTCGCCCACGCCGATAATGAGCGCCCGCACATCGACAGCGGCGTCTTCCAGCAGTGTGATTGCCGATGCGGAAATCTTGCTGTACGCCATGGACAGCAGATCGTCTTTGAGCACGGTGATCTGCTCGCTGGTAAGCTTTGCGCCATTCTTTTTCAGCACCGATACGACAGTCTGATTCAATTCTCCCGCCGTGATCTTAGCAGCTTTTACTACCTGCTCGGTAGCCGCGGCGATACCGGCCAGCTCCTGCTTCTTTGCGACCATGGCTGCGAGCCGCGCGCCCGCGATGCCGATGGCCAGGATAACCAGCGTGGCGGCGATCTCCAATGCGCACTTTATAACCGTTTCCGTCATCATTTTATTCCCCCTTCATTTATGTCTGTTGGAATATATGCCTTTCCTGCTTCTCCAAGGCCACCCAATATGCGCGCTTCATGAAACAAACAAAGAAAAAAATATAACCAACCCATCCCGCAAAAGTATGATTTTTCGTTGCCGTGCAGAAGTGTTCCATGTATATGCAGTTCCAGGTATATACTGCCTTGCCTGGGATCCTGCGCAATGGTATAATCGGTGAGCAGATCACCTGACGCTGCCATTGACAAACGGCGTGGCAAAATTACAAAGCTATGCGCGTTCACAAACAGCATAGATACTATCGGCTTTCAGCATGGAAACGGGGAGGATTTATGAAAATTTTTCTGAAGGTAATTGTTATTCTCATTGCGGTGATTTTGATTGTTGCCGCCTGCGCGTACGCCTTCGCTACCGCAGGAATGAAAACCGTGCTGGGCGAGGCGATCAGCCCTGCGGACCTGTCAGCGCTTTCGGACGGCAGCTATCAGGGTACTTACAAAAACGCACGGTGGTCAAACACGGTGGAAGTGACGATTGTGGCGAACAAAATCGTGGACGTGAAGATTCTGGACGATGTCGCCATTGCACAGGAAGACGTAACAAAGGAGCTAATTCAAAAGGTTATTCAAAAGCAAAATATCGATGTGGACACGATCTCAGGCGCGACCGCGACGTGCAACGCATATCTCAAGGCTATGGAAGATGCTCTAAAGTAAATAGTAAGCGCCCGCCGGTAAAACATACCGGCGGGCGCTTTGCTTTCGCTCTACTGTGGTTGTATATTTGCCCCGTAGTACATGAGACGCTCGAGAATTTTCAGGCAGGGCGCGAACAGCAGCAGCCCTGCGGCAAAGTTTCCCGCGCAATGCGCGATATCAAACGGAATGCCGCTGACCCAGTATGCAAATGCCGAGGCGGGGCCGCCTATGAAAAAATACGGTATCGCGCACAAAGCGCCAAAAAACAGGCCGAAGCCGCCGCCGAGGATTGCCCAGAAAATCGGGCTGCGCTGTTTGCGCAGCAACAGTACGATGCCCGCAAGCATCGGCCATATATAAAGATAATTCAGCCACCACAGCCCGAAGCCGTAAAGAAGGCCTTCCACCAGCACGAATGCGGCTATCGGTGCGAACGCAGCGGGACCAAGCACAAGCGTGTATACAATCACCAGCAGCGACACCAACTCAATATTCGGCAAAAACGCAAGCGCCACCTGCGTAATTACGAGCAGCGCGCCCAACATGCCCAATAGTACGATGCGTCTGGCTGCGGCAGGCATGGTTACCAACCCACCGTCAGTGTGATTTCGTAAGACTCGCCGTCGGATATGGGGGTAAGATCCACGCCGGTGTTGACCTGCTCGCCGTTTTTGGTGAAGCACCACCATTCGTGCGCGGCTTCATCCGCGGTCTCGCCGTCGACGGTCAGCACATACAAACCGTATTCGCCTTGTGTACCCGCTACCAGATCCGCTTCCTCCAGCGCGCCGCGAAGGTATTCCGCGTCGGTATGCAGCGTCAGCTCCTTCACGCTTTTATCGCCGTGCGCAATGGTGATGGCAATCGCCTTTGCCCCTTCGACGGGTTTTGCGGCAAATTGCGAATAAAGGATAGCCGCGGCGGCGACGAGCACCACGAGTATCAGCGCGAGTACGATCAGTTTCTTATTGCGTGTAACGGACATAAAAAATCCCCCTTTTTCAATATTGGGATTAGAGGCACCCAATACAAAGAGGAAATACAAAAAAACGAAAACTTCCGCCGCCCAAAAGGCATTTTGTACGAACACCAGTTTCCTCGTGGCTCTTTGTACGGATTTGTCAGGCAAGTCTTCTGACTCCGGCATCCTCGTTTGCACCCGCCTTCCCGGTTTCCCAGTGGCACAGTGGGGCAAACTCCGCCGTTACAGCGACGAGTTTCGTGGGGGATGGGCCCCTCTTCCTTGTTAGGCCTTGCCGGGCATGCCCGGCTGCAGGCACCTGAAATCCTCAATATTCAATTATACAGAGTATAGCATGCCGGAGGGTCGCATGCAAGATGGGTATGATGTGCCGTTTGCCTGAATTGGATATATATGATAAAATTCGGTTATGAAGCAGTTAAAAGAGAGTAAGACAATCAAACAATGCGAACCGATGGAAAGCACCGTGCATGCGCATCATACCTGCGGCGCTTTTTTGTGTACGCTTAAAAAATATAAGCATTGTTTGCTGGCCCTTTATTTGCCGGTCTACCTGCTTGCCTTCTGGGTTCTGGAACAGAACATTACGGCAAATTACTGGGCGTCGTATGTGCCTGTGGACGATGCTATTCCGTTCGTGGCGGAGTTCGTAATTCCATATTGCATGTGGTACCCATACGCCATATTTCCGGGACTGTATCTGATGATATGCGATGTCCCGGTATTTAAAAAATTCATGTACCATATCATGATCGGGATGACATTGGGCCTTGTAATATGCGCCGTATTCCCCAATGGACAGGATTTAAGGCCGATTACGTTCAAAGAGACCAATTTCTATACGCAAATGGTAGGGGAGATTTATCGGGTCGATACCAATACGAATGTCCTTCCGAGCATGCATGTGATAGGCGCGCTGGCCGTCTTTTTTGGGATTTATCATAGCGCCAGGGTGCGAAAGTCCGTCAAAGCGTCGATGGCGGTGATCGCCTTGCTGATCTGCGCTTCTACGGTTTTCATCAAACAGCATTCCATACTGGATGTCATAGCTTCGCTCTTCGTCAGCCTGCCGACATACGCGCTGGTATACCGAAGCAAAGCGATGCATGCCGGTTCGAAAAACGCTATGGTACAGGAGAATAAGTAACCGTGAAAACATCCCCCCACTGCCGGTAATTGCAGCGGGGGGATTTGGAAGGAACCGTATTTTCTTTTAAGCGCGGTGGTTCTGCGGGATATACGGCGGGCATTTCTTCTCAATATAATGCGGGGCAATGCGCGCAAAACGCAGTATGCCGTTTTCAAACGCAACGGGCGGCAGCCCTTCGCCGATGAGCGGTTTTGCGTAACGGATAAAGTCATCGGTAACATCCAGCCCGTTTTCGGAAATCCAGGATGCAGGCAAAAAGCGTTCGGAATTGGCAACGGCGGCAAGCGGCACTTTGTCATAATAGACGCAGTAAGCGTCTGTTTTTTTGCGCAGTATGGTGGCCATATATCCGCTTTGTCCGCAGATAGCAAGCTTGGCCGCGTGGGCGCCGACCTCGTACGCTTCCTGTATGTCCACAGGCGAACGGTGCAGCGAGCAGGAGCGCTGCAAAATACCCGGCACCTGCCCCACGGCGTTTCCCCGCGCGGGAAGCCCGACACGGTTTAAATGGTTGATGACGTTCTGCGCGGCGGTGGAGCGGCTGGCGCCGTATTCCGTGTGCCCGAAGCCGTCTTTCAATTCGCCGAGGTCGCCCGTGTCAAAACCTTCGTTGACGACGAGCATGCAGCGTCCGCTCCGCTTGATCTCATCATTGACATGGTCGGTCAGGCTCGCAAGCGTATGGCCGGATTCCGCAAAATACAGCTGCAGGGGCATTTTGCGCCGCGGGTCGGCCAGCCTTGCCGCTGCGGTAATGTAGCCGGATTTTCTTCCCATGGCCTGCAAGACGCAGACGCGTTCGGAAACGCACATGCCGCGGCTTTCCTCTTCTGTTTCCATAATGATATTTGCCCAGTAGCGCGCGGCGCTGCCGTAGCCCGGCGTATGGTCGATGATGGCAAAGGCTTCGTCGCCCACGTCGTTGTCGATCGTTTTGGGCACGCCGATTACGGTAAGCGGCATGCCTTTTTCTTTTGCAAGGATATTGATTTTATCCGCGGTGTCCATGGAGTCGTTGCCGCCGATATAAATAAAGCAAGAGATGTTGTGCTTTCGGAATACTTCCAAAGCACGTGCGTAGTCTTCCGCATTGCCGTCCTTGAGCTTATAGCGGCAGGTGCCGATCGCGCCGGAGCTGGGCGTCAGCTTTAATAGCGCGATCTCTTCCGGATCTTGCGCGCGCATGTCGATGATTTCCTCGAGCAAAACACCCTCAATACCATGAAAGGCGCAGTATACCCCGTCAAACACATCTTTTTCGGGAAGAAAACGATCCAATACGCCCTGCAGCGAAGCGTTGATCACGGGCGACGGCCCGCCGCCCAGCGCGATCAATACAGTTTGACCAGCCATAAATCCTCCAAACAGTCGTTAGTGTAAGCGCGAAACTGCGCCCGTAACATCATTATAACAGAGTTCAGCCAGTTCGCACGCTCTTTGTCCGCCGAAGGAAGGCGTATCAAAGCATGTCAAAGTTTTGTTGGCGGGCTTACATATCGGCGCCTTTTATGGCCACCGTTTGATCGGCCGCCACGCTGTCGGCCTCCGGATTGCGCACCACGGTATCGTCCTGCGTCAGGCCACCCAGAACGGCCACCATATCTTGGCTTTCCATGCCCAGCGTGACCTCTGTGAGCACCGCCCGCTTATCCTTTACCACGTACACGGCGTCCCCTCTGTCGGTGCGGACTACGGCGCTTTGCGGCACGGCGAGCACGGTTTGGCTTGCGGTGGTAAACTGTACGCGCACCTGGTATCCGTGGCCCGGGTGGCTTACGCCCTCAAACGCGGGCGTAAGAACGACTTTCACCCGCTGCTCGTTGAGGCCGACGGCGGAAAGGGAATTGACGGCAAGCGCGGAAATATCCTGGACGCCGCCGGTATACGCAACATCGCCGTCGCGCCGCTCCCAAACAATGCGCGCAGGCGTTTCCTGGGAGACGCTGTTGGCGTCATCGGTAAGCAGCATGCACTCCACCCGCAAAGAGGAGGGGTCCACCACTTCCGTAATCGACATACCGGCCTGAAGATACTGCCCCGCCGTGACATCCAGCGCGCCAACGATACCGTCGTTGGGTGCTTTTACGGTCGCAAGCGCGATTTTCCGGTCGAGATCCGCAATGCTCGCGTCGATTTTCTCTACCTGGGCGGCGTAATAGCTTGCCGTGCTGGAGTCATCCTGCATGGATTGCTCCAACAGATCAATTTGCTCGCCCAGCGCGTGCTTTACCTTTTGTTCGCTTGAGCGCGCCGCCGCAGCCTGCTCCTGCTGCGCCATGAGGGCGAGCACCTGCGCCTGCGTATTCAGAAGATACAGATTATATTGCTCCTTTAAGGAACTATGCTCGTTCTCTAGAGCAAGCTGCTGCATCTTGAGCGTTGCCTCCGCCTGGGGTGTTGCGGATTGCGCATCGGTCAAATCCTCCTGCAAACGCGCCACCTGGGCCTGCGCGATCCGCAGCATTTCGGCATAGGAGCCGTTCGTTGCATCCAGGCTGTCAATGAGCGCCTGGAGCCGGGTGACCTCATCCGCATCGCCCGCGGCCGCCGCCTTTTTATCTTCCAGTTCGCTTATTTGCGCCTCTCGCTGCGCCTCCGCCTGCGCTTGCTGCAGCGCGATGGATTCGGCTTGTATTTGTGCGGCCTCCAGCTGCGCTTCGAGCGCCTGCACCTCTGCGGGCGTAATTTTGGAAGTTCCTTTCAGCTGTCTGGTCACATAGCTGTACCGCGCATGGGTTGCGTCCAGCATATCCTCAAAGAGCCAGGCAATGCTGTTCTTGGCGAGGGGGTCCATGGACCATTCCAGCAGCGAAATCTGTTCATTTAGCGCGCTGCTTACATCCGCTGCACCATAACCGGCGCGCTGCGCTTCTATCCCCGCGATCTGCTGCTTTACCTGATCGCGCGTTTGATCCCAAACGGCCAGTACGCCGGCCCGGTCGGCTGCAAGGCGCTTGCGTTCCGCCTGCAAATCGCCGGTGTCCAGTTCAAGCAGGACGTCCCCTTTTTCTACCGTCTGCCCCTCCCGCACATGCACGGCAACGACCTTGCCCGGCAGATCCGCGCTGACTACGTTGCGGGTCTGTGCGCGCACAACGCCGTCCTCCCAAAAGCTGTCCTCCAGCAGTTGCGGCGTTACCGCTATAACGGCAACGTCTTTGCCGGAGGAAAACGCCATTGCCGTCCCCGCAACCGCCAGCACCGCGACGGCAAGGCTTGCATACCGAAGCTTCTTGTTGCTCCGCAGCGTATTTAGCATTCCCCGAACTGAAAGCTTTTTCATTTCCATTCCTCCATTGCCATACACCGTTGTTGAAGGTTCGTTGATTACTGTTTCTCCGGTTAACTATTGGTCAGTCTCTGGCCGCGGATAAAGTCCTACGGACTTCATCCGCGGGTTTTCTGTGGGTTGAAATACCGCTCATTGCGGCGTTTCTCCACCGATTTGACGCACAAAGACGCTGCGCTGTCAAATCGGATAGAAAGTGGGGAATTACACTACCCATGCCCCAAGGATAGGGTTTAGTCTAATCAGTCTCTGCCTTTTAGCACATCCGCCATGGATGTGCGGCGCACCTTGCGCGCCGTTATCAGTACCGCACAGAGCCACGCGCACAGCAGGCAAACGATACAGGTCAGATGGGAGCTCAATGGCACAGCCGTGGGGATCGCGTATAAATCCGACGCAACGGCATCCGAAAGCGCCTGCATGGTGGCCCCCGCGAGCGGCAGGCCCGCCAAAATTCCGCCCATGCACAGCAGCAATTGCTCCAGCGCCACCACGCGCACCGTCTCACCCAGCGAGAACCCCAGTACCCGCATGGAGGCCAGCTCGCGTATGCGTTCGGAGAGTATCACCACACTTGCGTTGTATACGATGGCAAAGCCTGCGAATACCGCCATTATCGCCATTGCATACAGCGAGCTCATGGAGGTTTGCATCAGTTCGTTCATGTTTTGCTGCACCTGTGCGGTACTCATGACCGAGGTAATATTGCTTGCTTCATTAAGACGTTCCATCAGCGTATCGGCAGCCGTCGGGTCGCCCGGCGCCATAGCGATCATTGCGCTGGTCGCGAACTGCGGCATGTGAAGCAGGGACGCCAGATACGCGCGGTCGATCACCACATAATTGCTGGTATACTGCTCGCACAGCGCGGCAACGGTGGCGTATACCTCTTTGTCCGGATAGGGAATATCCAAAAGAATACGATCCCCTATCTCCACGCCCAATGCTTTCGCCATCCGGTAGGTAATTGCTACGCCTTCTTCGGGTACAGCAACGGGGACATTTTTGTCGTCAAACAGGCGGTAGAGCGTACCCCCGCGCGGGAGGGAAAGCAGCGTCGCATCCTTGGTGAGGGCGCCGGCCCGCAGGGTAAGCGGCGCCTCGAGCACGGCTTCCACGTTTGCGACGCCCTGCATATGTGAAAGCGCGGATTCGAGCGAACGGGCGTCCGTCATTTGCGTTAACCCTGCTTTCAGGTCATATCGCTGCACCGCCGTAAAGTTTTCCGTCATCATGACATCCACCATAGGGCTGAAGGCGAATACCGCGGCGATAAGCGCGTAACATACGGTAAGCCCGATCCAGGTCAGCACCGAACGCAGACGTGAACGAAAGAGGTTTCTAAAAGACATCTGGGTCGTGGTATGCAGCACATTCCAAAGCCCGCTTAACCGCTCCAATAAAATAGGCTTGCCGCTTGGCGGCGCAGGCGGATGCATGGATTCGGCCGCCTTGAGCTTGAGCACGCCGCGCGCGCCATAAACGCTTGCGCCCGCCCCGAACACCAGCGCCAGCCCCGAAAGTGACAGGACATTTATGATGGAAAACGAGCCCGATATGCCCGGCATGTGAAAGTAAGTGGAATACAGCTCCGCCATATAACCCGCCACCAGCGCGCCCAGCCCGCCGCCGATAAAGGACGCCAGGAGCCCGATCACCACGCCGTAAATAGCATAATGCCCCAGTACCTCGCGGCTGGAATACCCGTAGGCCTTCATCAGGCCGATCTGCGCGTGCTGCTGTTCCACCAGCCTTTTTATGACCACGCTCATAATCAGCGCGCCCACCATCAGGAATATGAATGGCACAACGCCGACCATGCTGCGCATGCTTTCGATCTCCAGGTCCAGCATGCTGTGGCTGAGCTGGTCGGCCCGTGGAATGAGCTGTATCAGCCCGCTTGAAGCGAGCGCCGTCTCCAGCGGCTTCTTCACATCTTCATACACAACACCGCGCGCAAAGGCAAACGCAATGTCGCTAACTTCGCTCTGACGGTCCAGCAGGGTATCCAAAACATCCAGCGGCACATACGCGATGCCGAAGCTCTTGTCGTCCGGCATCAGGCTGCCTTCCGGCATAATGTAAATATACTCGGGGGTTTGTACGCTGCCGCACACCGAAAAGCTCACCCGCCGGCCGCGCAGGGCGAGCTCTATCGTATCGCCCTCTTTGAGCTGGTTGGCTTTGTAAAACGCTTCGTTCAGGCATATATCGTAGCTGCCGGCGGCGGGCGCAGCCCCTTGGGTAACGAGGATGTCATTGAGACGGTCTGTCTCCGCCGGATCGTACGATATCAGCTTGAGCGTTACATTCTTGTCCTCACTGTCCGTAACAAGGCGGGAGGTTACACTCAGGCGGCCCGACACCTTTTCTATGCCTTCGATGGCCGTGAGCCGGGAAAGCCGGGAAACCGGTATGGAATTGACCTGTGCAAACGCGTCCGCAAAACGATACTGCCGGTAAAACTCCTGCTGCACCAGCGGTATGTTGCTGATCACCTGCGACATGGAGGAATAAAAGACCACGCCGATGGCCATCACCATTGCGCAGGCAAGATACGCCCCGATATGGCCGCGCAAATCGCGCAGCGCTTTTCGCAGCAGCGTGGTTGTCATTTACCAGGCAACCTCCTCCGGCTCCATTGGATGTGCGTTTACCTGCATTTGCGCAATCTGCCCGTCGCGTATGGTGAATACCCTGTCTGCCATCCCCGCGATGCTTGCGTTGTGTGTGATCACCGCGACGGATTTTTGATACGCCCGGTTAAAATGCTTTAGTACCTTGAGCACCTGCATGCCGGTGGTAACGTCCAGCGCGCCCGTCGGCTCGTCGCAAAGCAGCATTCTCGGGTTCTTTGCCACCGCCCGCGCGATGGCGATACGCTGCTGCTGCCCGCCCGAAAGCTGCGACGGAAAGTGGGAGGCGCGATCCGTCATGCCTACGTCCTCCAGCACAGCGTCCACATCCAGCGGGTCTTGCGCAATGTCGGTAGAAAGCTTGACATTCTCGCGCGCGGTGAGGTTGGGCATCAGGTTGTAAAACTGAAACACGAAGCCGACCGCGTGACGCCGGTACCGCGTGAGTACCCGTTCGTCGGCCCCCGCAAGATCCATGCCGTCATAAAGCAATTCGCCGCTGGTGGCCGCGTCGATGCCGCCGAGTATGTTCAAAAGCGTCGATTTTCCCGAGCCGCTGGGGCCGAGTATCACGACAAACTCCCCTTCGTAGAGCGTGATGTCAACCCCGCGCAGCGCCTCCACCTGTACGTCGCCTGTTTGGTAAACCTTGCGCAAGGCAGTGCCCCGGATCAATTCCTGCATAACGAATCCTTCCCGTGCTGCGCGCCGAACGCGCTGCCCTGAATGGTTGTCAGTTCATAATAGCCGAGTATTTCAACATGGAAAAGCGAATACAGGCCTTGCCTGAGCGCCTGCGCTGTCATGCCGTAATGCGCGGCCCATGCGTCCGAACAGATCGCGTAATAGGCAATGGGCAAAATACCGCCAAAGAATTTCATTACGACCGTCTCAAGGTTTAACTGCGGGAATCCCAGGCCGCTCAACCGCTGCTGATATTCGTTCGCGCCCGATGCAAGTATATCCGACAGCCGGAAAAGCAAGTGCTGGTTTACACCATCCTTAACCGATTCGGCAAACATGATGCGCAATAAATCACGCTTTTCGGTAAATACGGTTAAAAAGCTATCCAGCCAGCCATCTAAAAAGCCAAGCATGCCCTGCATACTTTGAGCGTCGTTGATGACAATGGTATCCGCGGATATAGAAATGGATTGTGTGAATAGCGCTGCCGTATCCTGGTTTTCCAATATGGACAGGGCTGTTTCCATGAAGAATTGAAGAAATTCCTCGATCAGGCAATCCAGTATGGCTTGCTTGCTTGAGAAATAATAATAAATCGTAGCTTTGTTTATACCTGCCGCACGGGCAATTGCATCCACGCCCGTACCGGCAAAACCGTTGGCCGCAAACAGGCGTTGTGCCGCGCCCAGTATTTGCGCCCGGCTTTGATTCCGCGTTTTGTCTTTCGCCATCAGCATGACCTCTTTTTACCAAACGGTTGGTTGAATTGTAACAGGGTTCGTATATACAGTCAATGCAAAATATGCAAAGGGTAGGATATGATACTAAAAGCATAGCTTATATCTTTTCTTATTCTGCCGGCCATTGCATTTTACGGTATCATGCACATGTTGGAAACTATATAAAAGCCCATATGTTTAACAGGCGCATGCGTTATTGCATATAGTAAATCAGAGACGCGCTGCGGCTTACCGCGGCGCCGCGGCGTTATAGACGGAAAGCAGGTGCTTAAAATGCAAACGGTAATTCTTTGCGGCGGCAAGGGTACGCGAATGCGCGAAGAAACGGAATACCGTCCCAAGCCGCTGGTGCTCATCGGCGGAAGACCTATACTCTGGCATATTATGAAAATTTATTCCCATTATGGCTACAAGGATTTTATACTCTGCGTGGGCTATAAGGGAGATATGATCAAACGCTATTTCATGGAAATGTGCTGGCAGAATAACGATTTTACAACCTTTACAGGTAGGGATTCCCATGTAGAATATCACACCCGCAATAATGAGAACTGGAGCGTGACTGTCGCTGATACCGGCCTTGAGTCGCAGACGGGCAAACGAATCAAGCAAATCGAGCGGTATATCAGCGGCGATACCTTCATGCTTACCTACGGCGACGGGCTGAGCGACGTGAATATACCGGCGCTGGTGGAAAGCCATAAAGCTGCGCAGTGCATAGCGACCATCACAGGCGTAAACCCCACCTCGCCTTTTGGCGTGATACAGACGCAAAACGGCAAGGCAACAAGATTTAAAGAAAAACCCCTGCTGGAAGATATTATAAACGGCGGCTTCATGGTGCTTGATAAACGCGCGTTCGAATATATTCCAGAGGATAACTGCCCCTTTGAACAGGAGCCGCTGCATCGCCTTGCGCTTGACGGCGAAATCAGCGTTTACAAGCACGACGGATTTTGGGCGGCCATCGATACCAGCAAGGATATTGAAAGGATGAATGCGCTTTGGGATACGGGGGAAGCGCCGTGGAAACTGTGGGAGTAGATCTGAAAACGCTTTTTGGCGGCGCTTATTGCGGCAAACGGGTATTGGTCACGGGCCACACGGGTTTTAAGGGTTCGTGGCTTGCCCTGTGGCTGAAATTGATGGGCGCGGACGTGATGGGCTACGCGCTTGACCCGGTACACGAACGGGATAATTTTGTGCTTTGCGGCCTGCAGGACGATATGACGGACCTGCGCGGCGATATCCGCGACAAAGCGGCGCTGCAGGCGGCGTTCGCCCGCTTTGAACCCCATATGGTGTTCCATCTTGCCGCGCAGCCCATCGTCAGGCTTTCTTACGCCATCCCCGCGGATACGCTGGAAACCAATATCATGGGTACCGTAAACGTGCTCGAAAACATCCGGCTGTGTGAGAGCGTGCGGTCTGCGGTGATCGTCACTTCCGATAAATGCTATGAAAACAAAGAACAAATTTGGGGTTACCGGGAACGCGACGCCATGGGCGGCTTTGATCCGTACAGCGCTTCCAAGGGGTGTGCGGAGCTGGTTGCCGCCGCTTATACGCGTTCCTTCTTTGCATCCGGGCATAAAGGCGTGGCCACTGCGCGCGCAGGGAATGTGATCGGTGGGGGGGACTGGGCGGAGGATCGCATCGTACCGGATTGCATGCGCGCTCTGCTCTACGGACGCGCCATTGGCGTGCGCAACCCGGGCGCGGTTCGTCCCTGGCAGTTCGTGTTGGAGCCGCTGTACGGGTACCTGCTGCTGGGGGTGAAGCTGTTGAACGAGCCGGAGAAATATTCCGGCGCGTGGAACTTCGGACCGGATTCGGCGGCGCCGGTGGGGGAACTGGTAGCCTTGCTTACGGATATTTGGGGCGGCGGGGTATGGGAGGATATTTCAAGCCGGCAGGCCGTCCACGAAGCGGCGCAATTGAACCTCGACTGCACCAAGGCGAAAACGCAGCTGGGGTGGAGACCGAGGCTGACGCTTTATCAAGCGTTGTCGGAAACGGCGGCATGGTATAAAGCCTGTGCCGCTTCGGATATGCGCGCGCTCTGCGCGCGCCAGATTGAAGAATACAGCGCCCGGTGCTGCCGCGATGAGCGGCCGGGATACGGCGGGGGAGAGGGAAATTGATGAAGCTGTCCGACTATATTGCACAATTTTTGATGAGCAGCGGGTGCACCCATGTGTTCGGCTACCAAGGGGGCGCCGTGACACATCTGATCGACTCGCTGTACAAATACAAAAGCCGCATCCGCTTTATAGGCTGCTATCACGAGCAGGCTGCGGCGTTTGCCGCCGAAGGGTACGCGCGCGTTTCGGGCGGCTGCGGGGTGGCGGTCGCTACCAGCGGGCCGGGGGCAGCCAATCTCATAACGGGCATCGGCAGCGCTTATTTCGATTCCATTCCCTGTCTCTACCTGACGGGGCAGGTGAATACCTATGAATACAAAGGCGATCTGTCCGTACGGCAGCTGGGGTTTCAGGAAACCGACATTGTCAGCATCGTAACGCCCATCGTCAAGTATGCCGTCCGGCTTACGGACCCTGCGCGCATACGCTATGAGCTTGAAAAGGCGCTTTTTACGGCCCAGTCGGGAAGGAAAGGCCCGGTGCTGCTGGATATTCCGATGGATATTCAGCATGCCGAGGTGGACGAAAACCTGTTGGAAGGCTTTGAACCGGAGCTTCGCGCGGATGAACCCGTCGATATCGCCCGCGTGGTACGGCAGCTTAACCAAAGCCGGCGCCCGGTGGTGCTCGCCGGCGGCGGCGTACGGCTTTCAGGCGGGGCGCAATTGCTGGGCGACATCGTCAAACGGCTGCGCATTCCGGTGGTCTGCTCCCTGATGGGGCGCGACGCGGTGGATAACGCGCACGAAACCTATTGCGGCATGATAGGCGCTTACGGCAACCGCTACGCCAACCTGGCGGTTGCCAACAGCGACCTGGTGCTCGCCATCGGTACGAGGCTGGATACGCGGCAGACAGGGACTCTTCCGCATAGCTTTGCCCGGGAGGCGAAGCTCATACGGGTGGATATCGATCCAAACGAGTTGGAGCGAAAGATTCATTCGGATGAAATTGCCATGCTGGCGGACGCCGGGACATTTTTACGGCAGCTGTCCGCCGCTGCGGATACAATACATACCGATTGGAGCGAATGGACAGAGATCATCGAAGGGTATAAGACCCGTTATCCTTCCGCTGCAAAGAACGACTTTTCGGATCCGAACTTTGCAGTTCACGCGCTCGGCGATCTTACGGGCAAAGATGACATTCTTTGCCTGGACGTAGGCCAAAACCAGATGTGGGGCGCGCAGTCGCTGTGTATAAGCGGCGGCCAGAGGCTCCTTGCCTCCGGCGGTATGGGTGCGATGGGCTTTTCGCTGCCCTGCGCGATCGGCGCGTATTATGGCGCAGAGCAAAACCGGGTGATCGCGTTTGCGGGGGACGGCGGCATGCAGATGAACATACAGGAATTGGCACTGCTCAAACGAAACGGCATCCCCGTGAAGGTGATCGTGCTTAATAACCGCAGCCTTGGCATGATACGGCATTTTCAGGAAATGTACTTTGACTCGCGCTTCTGTGCGACGCTGGAGGATTACGCCGCGCCGGATTTTTGCGCCATAGCCGCGGCTTACGGCATAGACAGCTTGCGGGTGCAGGGGATGGAAGATATGGAGGCGGTGCGAACAATGCTGCAGACGCCCCGGCCTGCCGTGATTGAGGTCATGCTGCCGCAGCATACCTATGTATTTCCCAAGCTTTCGGTCAACCGTCCTGTGGAGGAGCAGGAGCCGCCGCTGCAGGCGGATGAATTTTTAGAGAATATGATCGTCAAACCTATGGATCCGGCGTAGACGGTTTTGTGTGGGGGGAGCCGCTATGTATACTTACCAATCGTTCATAAAAGAAATCTTCGACAGCTTTAAATGCATGCACCGGTATGATTTGCTCAAATGTATCCCAATTTATGGGGACGACGGTATGCTGGTGGCGTATTTGAGGCCCATCACGCAGGATTATCGAATTTCGCTGCCGGGCTGTTTGGAGCAGCTGGCAAACTGGCGCAACGAGAATCCGTCCCTGTCGGTACAGCAATTTGCCGCTACCGCCGCGAGCACGGAAGTATGGCTGGATAATTTGATCATCGGCCGTGAAGACAGGCTTTTGTTTTTCATTGTTTTGCCGGGCGGCCGCCGCGTCGGGCATATCGGATACTCGTGCTTCAACTACGAGAAGGCGTCCTGCGAGGTGGATGCCGTGCTGCGGGGGGAAAAAGAGGCGCTGCCCGGCATCATGACCTATGCTTTGCGCGCGCTCATCCGCTTCGGAATTGAAACGTTGGGGCTTCGGGAAATCGAGCTTCGCGTATTCTCGGATAACAGCCATGCCATCGAATATTATGTAAGAAATGCTTTTTTCATCACGCATGAAAATCTGCCCGGCACGGAAGGCGGCAAGCGGTATACCCGCATGCGGCTGAACATCGACGCCTGGAAGGCGCAAAACCCGGTGTAAGGGCGAAAAACCATAAAGGAGGAAGGCAAATGAATTTTGCCGCAGGAAAACGGATAAAAACCCTGTCGCGCTCTGAAATCAGGATCATGTCGGTGGAGTGTGAAAAAGCGGGCGGCATCAATCTTTCACAGGGCGTATGCGATCTGCCGCTGCCACCTGTATTGGCGGACGGCGCCAAAGCGGCCATCGATGCGGGCACAAACCATTACACCCGCTTTGACGGCCTGAACGAGCTGCGCCGCGGTATCTCGCAAAAGCTGAAAAGCTATAACGGGCTTGCGGTAGATCCCGAAACCGAGCTGGTTGTAACGGCGGGCTCCACCGGCGCGTTTTTTTGCGCCTGTTTGGCGCTGTTAAATCCCGGTGACGAGGTGATACTCTTTGAGCCGTTCTATGGGTATCATGAATATACGCTCGTGGCGCTAGATCTAATTCCCGTCTACGCGCGCCTTGCCCCGCCGGATTGGAGCTTCGACCCCGAAGCCTTGGAACGGTTGATTACCAAGCGTACAAGGGGCATTATGCTCAACACGCCGTCCAATCCTTCCGGCAAAGTGTTTACGCAAAAAGAGCTGGAGACGCTTGCCGATATTTGCGCGCGGCATAATCTTCTCGTTTTTACGGATGAAATTTATGAATATATCCTGTACGACGGACATTCCCACATCAGCCCCGGCACTGTTCCCGGCCTTGCCGACCACACGGTGACAATATCCGGCTATTCGAAAACATTCAGCATCACCGGCTGGCGCATAGGCTACAGCGCGTGCGGCAGGGAGCTGTCCGTGCGAATCGGCTGCGCCAGCGATCTTGTGTACGTCTGCGCGCCGTCGCCCTTGCAGGCGGGAGTCGCGAGCGCCATCCATGCGCTGCCCTCTAGCTATTATGCATCCCTGCGCGCGCAGTATGAAGCAAAGCGCGACATGCTGTGCACGGCGCTGCGCGGGGCGGGGCTGCCCCCGTTTGTGCCGCAGGGCGCGTATTATGTGCTTGCGGACGCGAGCGCGCTAAAAGGTGAAACGAGCAAGGAAAAGGCGATGTACCTGCTGGAAAAGACGGGCGTGGCCGCAGTACCCGGCGGGGCGTTTTACCACGGTGGCGGCGGGGAAAACCTGGTGCGGTTTTGCTTTGCAAAGCAAACCGCCGTATTGCAGGAGGCCTGCGAGCGCCTTTCGGCGCTGAAAAAATACTGAATTGAAACAATGCAGGGGAGGGGTATCTTTTGAACCGAAGGATCAGCTTCGCGGGGCCGTCCATTACTGAAAAGGAGATTGCCCGGGTACTTGACGCCGTACAAAACGGCTGGTACGAGAACTACGACTGTTATGTGAAACGGCTGGAAAAAACCTTTGCAGACTATATAGGCGTACGCTACGCCGTTGCCACGCACTGCTGCACACAGGCATTGCATCTTGCCGCCGCCGCGTTGGGGCTTTGTGCGGACGACGAGGTGATCGTCCCGGATTTCAGCTGGGTGGCGACCGCCTATGCGGTGGCCTATACGGGGGCGAAGTGCGTGTTTGTGGATATTACCCCCGATACATGGACCATCCATCCGGACTGTATCCGGCGGGCGATTACCCCCCGTACCAAAGCCATCATGCTGGTACACACATTCGGGCATCCGGCGCAGATGGACGCGATTTTGGAAATCGCGCAGGAGCACGGCCTTTTTGTTATTGAGGATGCCGCGCCCGCCCTCGGCGCCGAATATCACGGGCGGCGTGTCGGCTCCTTTGGAGACATTGCCTGCTTCAGCTTCCAGGGCGCCAAAATGGCGGTGAGCGGCGAAGGCGGCATTCTGGTTACGGATAATGAAGAATATTACCGGCGGGCGTGCCTGCTTGCTTCCATGGGGCGGACCGACAGCCGCGCCGTATTCTGGAGCGACAGCCTGGGCTATCAGTATACCATGGGCAACGTGACCGCCGCCCTGGCCTTGGCGCAGCTTGAACGCGCCGAAGAACTGATGGAAATCAAGCGCACATTGTTTGGCGGCTATTACTGCCGGTTGAAGGGCGCGGACGGTATACAGATCGTTTCGGAGCGGGCAGGGTGCAAAAGCAACTATTGCTACCCTTCCATATTGCTAAACGGATACACAAGGGAGCAGCGGGACGCCATACTGGCGGGGCTTCGGAACGAAAACATCCACGCCCGGCCCGCATTTCCGAGGATGAGCGGTTTCCCTGTGTTCGAGCAGCGGTTTGAGAACCCCGTTGCCGCCATGGTGGAACGCTGCGGCGTGTCCCTGCCGTCGGCGGCAAACCTGACCGATGAGGATATCAGTATTGTATGCGACAATCTGCTCAACTTGATGCGCATACACGGCGGGAGGTAAATATATGGAACGTGAAAAGCAGATACGAGAGGAAATCCGCGCGAAGGTAGAGGAGCTCTATCATCTTCGGGAGACTGAAAAAACCTTTGTGCCGGGGCAGACAAAAATACACTATGCCGGCCGGGTATACGACGAAAAAGAAATGCAGGCTGTTGTGGACAGCGTGCTGGATTTTCACCTTACCTTGGGGGGTAAGGGCGCGGCGTTTACCGAAGCCTTTCGGGAAAAAATGGGCATGCGGTACGGCTTGGTTACCAATTCCGGCTCTTCCGCCAACCTGCTGGCGGTCAGCGCCCTGTGCTCGAAAAACATTGCACGCCCGCTGCTGCCCGGCGATGAGGTGATCACGACCGCTCTTGCGTTTCCCACTACGCTCAACCCGGTTTTGCAGAACGGTCTGGTGCCCGTGTTTGTGGATGTGGAGGAAGCTACCTACAATATTGACGTACGTTTGCTGGAAAAAGCGCTGTCAGCAAAGACCCGCGCCATACTGTTTGCGCATACGCTGGGCAATCCCGCCGATATGGATGCGATTATGGCTTTTGCAAAAGCGCACGGCCTTTATGTGATAGAGGATACCTGCGACGCGCTGGATTCCACATACGACGGCAGGCTCTGCGGCACATTCGGGGATATTTCCACATTCAGCTTTTATGCGGCGCACCATATCACCATGGGCGAAGGCGGCGCCGTGCTGACGAACAACCTGGATCTGTACCGGCAGGCGCTTTCCATCCGCGACTGGGGGCGCGCCTGTTACTGTCAGACGGGGGAAGAAAACCCGCAGGGCGCCTGCGGCCGCCGCTTCGACCATAAATTCGAGGGCTTGCCTGACGATTATGACCACAAATATGTGTACAGCAATATCGGCTATAACCTGAAGCCGTTGGATATCCAGTGCGCCATGGGGCTGGAGCAGCTGAAAAAGCTTCCCGATTTCAGTAATAAGCGCAAGGAGAATTTTGCACTGCTGCATGCCGCGCTCGAAAAGCACGCGCGGTATTTCCTGCTCCCCCGGCAGCTTGAAAAAGCCGAACCCTCCTGGTTCTGCCTGCCGCTTACCTTGCGCGAAGACGCGCCGTTTTGCCGGCGCGATATCGTTACGTATCTCGAAGGCCGCCAAATAGAAACCCGCATGCTGTTTGCAGGCAATATTCTGCATCACCCCGGTTACCGCGGCGTTTGCCACCGCATCGCAGGCAAACTGACGAATACCGAGAACGTACTGCGCAATACGTTTTTTATCGGCATTTACCACGGACTGACCAAAGATATGCTTGCCTATATGGCCGAATCCATCGACGCATTTATCGCCGGCGTTTAGGTAACCGTTGATGAATTCGGACCGATGTCTTGACGGCTGTTTTACGTCCTGCTGCGTTAAGCTAAATCTCGAAATAGCGCTGCTATTCCTTCGATTTTGCTCCTTGCAGGCCACAAAACCATCTCGTCGATCCATCATCCCTCATTTAATCAGCGCTTACTTAGAAGTACGGGCGGCTTGATTTTAGCTAAGCTGCCCTCAGCTAGTCAAAAAAGTGCCTTGCGGCACTTTTCCGAGGATTACAGGAACAACCTGTGCCTACGGCACGGGCGGTTGTTCCTGTAAGGAAAGCCTTGCACCGCAAGGCTTTCCGCCGCCACCGCACATGTCGCTGGCGGCGGTTGGAAGCCTCCGGGGGCTGCGGCCCTCGAATCCCCAAGGGGTTTATCGCAGCTACGGGCGGCTTGATTTTAGCTAAGCTGCCCTGTCGGCCGCTTTTATAAAAGAATCAGTTGTGTAAGAGGAGGACCATCGTATGCCCGACGTGCTAACAAAAGGATGCTCGCCTGTAGTGAGCATTGTACTGCTTGCCTATAATCATCTCGACTATACAAAAAAATGCGTTGAGAGTTTATATAAATATACCACTGACGTGGACTTTGAGCTGATTACCATCAACAATGGCTCTACGGATGGAACCGAAGAATTTTTCAACGCTCTGCCCAACACCAAGAAAATCAGTTTTGCTGAAAATGTCGGGGTCGACAAAGCGATCAACTGCGGTTTTCGAATTGCCGAAGGAAAATATACCCTGAATCTGAGCAACGACATCGTGGCCACCCCGCGGTGGCTGCGCAATTTGGTTGCATGCGCCGAATCGGATGAAAAGATTGCCATGGTCGTGCCGGTATGCAATTTCTCTTCCAACGAGCAAATTGTGGAGCTTGCCTACACCACGTTTGAGCAAATGCAGCAGGCCGCGGAGCTCTACAATATCAGCAATCCAGCCCTTTGGGAGGAAAGGCTTCGGCTGATCACCTACACCTGCCTGTTCCGCACCGACGTGCAAAAGGCCATCGGCGGCTTTGACGAGGATTTCAATCCCGGCGCTTATGACGATGACGCTATGAGCTTCCGGTTACGCCGCATGGGCTACAAATTGATACTCGCAAAGGATACCTACGTGCACCATTACGGCTCCGTGACATTTCAGGAGGAATACCGAAAAAACAATCTTGTCGCGCGTAATCGGTCACTTTTTTTCAGTAAGTTTGGCATAGACGCCTGGGCCGCTACCAGGATCGACAAGTGTATTGTGGCGCTCGCCGATTATAACCGGGAGGGTGAAGTGCGCATGCTCGGCATCGGCAGCTCCTGTGCCGCCTCCCTGCTGCAAATCAAGAATATTTACCGCAGCCGCGGCGTTAAGAATGTGACGATGCACTATCTCTCGGAGTCGCTCAACAACCTGCCTGATATTGCAACGGTCTGCGACAGATGGATGTTTGCGGCGCCGGCAGAGGTAAAGATCTATTTCGGTGCGGCGAGCTACGACCTCATCGTGGTGGAGAGTGAGACGGATAAGCTAAAGAATATAGGAACATTTTATAAGGAGCTTTGCGGCATGCTCAAAGACGGCGGGCGGCTGGTTACGACCGCAGCCAAGCAGCTGTATCCCGTCATTGAGAAAACACTGCTTGAAAACGGCATGGAATTGTTCAATTGCATTGACGGTTACTACTATGCGTTTGATAAACAGATGAAGACGGAATAGCAGGCTGGGTGCGGCGGATTGCGCATTATGCGCCGTTTGACCCGCCGCAGCGCCGGTGGAGTCACCATTGCGGCGGCTTCGCCATGCTTAGCAAACGATCAGCTCAACCTGATTTTTTAAAAGCAGCGCCTTGAGTCCGTCGTCCGGTTCGCGGTCTGAGAATATTGCCTGAATGCCGTCGAGATGCGCGATGCGGTGGCTCTTGCACCGGCCGAATTTATCCGAATCGACCAGCAAATATCGAAAATCCGAATTCATAAGCATCATACGCCTTACCTGCGCTTCGCTTTCGCTGTTGTCGGTAAGGCCGAACCGCTCATGCAGCCCGGAGCAGCTTACAAAAGCCTTGTCGGCGTGAAATTCATCCAGCGTATTGGTAGCCGAGTATCCCACGAAGGAACACGAGGCGGGGCGGTATGTACCGCCCGTTAAAATCAAATTCGTATGGGCGCAATCGGAAAGCTCCGAGGCGATCCGCAGGGAATTTGTAATGACGGATATCTTTAGGGGGGAGTCCTTAATAAATGTGGCGAGATGCAGCGCCGTGGTGCTCGAATCGAGCATGATGGTATCGCCGTCATCCAACATGGCGAAGCTTCTTCTGGCTATTCTGTCCTTTTCCTCAACGAGCAGGGTTTCGCGCAGCTGATACGGCGCTTCCCGGTCGAATGTCTTGATTTTATACGCCCCGCCATGTACGCGCACCACGGAATGATCGCTGTTTACAATCTTATCCAAATCCCGGCGGATAGTTTCCTCGGTTACGGAAAAAGCACGGCTCAACTCGGAAACGGAAACGCAGTCGTTCGAGTTCAGGGCTTCGGTAATTGCGGTCAGTCGCTCAACAGCCAGCATATCGGCCTCCAGGTGTTGGGTTTTTGTGAGATTTGTTGGGTTTGTAAAATTATGATAGCATAAAACAAACTGTGTGTCGAGTGTTGTTTCATTATTATCAAGGCAAGATATAATCGGTAGTTCTTTGAAAAGTATATTGACATGTGTGTGTAATATGGTAGTATAAAGAAGTAAATCAAAAGACAGAAAAAAGCATAAAAACAAACAATCACATGCGCTTTATTTCGGCCATACCGCTGGGAAATTGATATTTTTTGGGGCGCCGGCATTGTTAAAAAATGTGCGTGTCCCCGCTAAATACAATAAGAAATAAGGAGAAAAACAATGAAGAAAAAGTTGGCCCTGTTGCTCAGCATACTGATGCTGGTATCCGCGCTCGCAGGCTGCGCCAACGCGGCGACGGCGCCTGCGGCGACAGAAGCCCCCGCGGCCGTCGATGCCCCGGCGGCTCCCGAAGAAACGCAGGAAGTTAAGAAGATCGCAGTCATTTGCGACCCCGTCGGCGTGAACCCCTTCCTTACCCAGGTCGTTGACAAGTGTGCGGAACTCAAAGCCGCAGGCACATACCCGATGGAGTATTCCGTCATCGAGTGCTCCGACGATACCGCATGGTCCGAGAATATCCGCGCGTCAGTAGAGGAAGGCTACAACCTGATATTGGTCGTCGGCTGGCAGGGCGCCGATCCTTTGAACGAGGTCGCCACCCAGTTCCCCGATAAGGCGCAGTATGCCATCATCGATACCGAGTGCCCGAACGAACATGTAAAATCTTACATATTCAAGCCCCAGGAAGCCGCTTACCTGATCGGTATCATCGCAGCTTCCGTAAGCGCCGACGCAGGCAAGCCCGACGGTCCTTTCGGCGGCGTGCACGCCAACCCCGGCCAGGGCAGCTTTGAATGGCGCTATGGCTACATGGAGGGCGTAAGGTCCGTCAACTCCAGCGTGACGATGAATGACTTTATATTCAACTATACCAAGTCCTATACCGATGCGCCCGTCGCCAAAGAGCTTGCGCTGCAGCAGGCCGCGCAGGGCTGCGTGTTCATCAACGCCGCTTCCGCCGTTGCCGATTACGGTACGTTTGAAGCCGCCGCCGAGAAGGGCTTCTACACCTCCGGTCAGGATTCCGATATGACCACCCCCGACAACCCGAACATCATCACCACACAGGTGAAGTATACCGGCGTTGTCGCAGGCATGATCATCGACGAATTCTTCACCACCGGCATACAGCCCGGCCTGGTCGCCCTTGGCCTTGCGGACGGCGTTGTGGGCGCAACCTATATTACCGATGACGGCACCAACCCCCGCAACACGGAAATCCTCACCGATGCGATCGTTGCGACGGCGCGCGCTGCCGCCGAGAAGATCAAATCCGGCGAGCTGGTGATTGAAGTGCCCCTCGAAGAGACATATTCCTTCTAAGGCTTACTGCATACTGCCCCCCATAGTGTATTGTGGGGGGCACATTTCTTATTAAAGGGTGTGTACTTTGGAATTGCCTGCAAGTAACCGGCAGAATGGTAAAAAGCAAAGCAATTTAAGGGAGATCGATGGCGCATGCAAAACAAAGAGGCAGACGTGATACTCCGTATGGAGCATATCGTAAAGTGTTATGGGGACCTTGTCGCCAATGACGACATCAGCCTGACGCTGCATCAGGGCGAAATACTTGCCGTCATAGGCGAAAACGGCGCGGGAAAAACCACGCTGATGAAGGTGCTTTACGGAATGGAGCAGCCGACGGGCGGAAAAATATTTATTCACAATAAGGAACTGCACGTCAAAAACGCCGCACACGCCATCGCGAACGGAATAGGAATGGTGCAGCAGCATTTCATGCTGTTTGATCCGTTCACCGTTGCGGAAAACGTGGTGTATGGCAGGGAGCCGAAAAAGGGGCTTTTTTTCGATATTAAAAAAGCAAACAGTATCATTCAGGAATTATCCGAAAAATATGAACTGCCGCTCTCTCCGCAGGCAAAGATACAGGGTATGCCGGTGGGGCTTCGGCAGCGCGTTGAAATACTAAAGGTATTGTACCAAAATGCGGATATCATCATATTCGATGAGCCTACTGCCGTACTGACCCCGCAGGAGGTCCATGAGCTTTTGAAAACCATGAAAAAGCTTGCGGCGGGCGGCAAGAGCATTATCATCATCACCCACAAGCTCAACGAGGTAATGGAGGTTGCCGACCGCGCCATGGTCATGCGCACAGGTAAGCTGATTGCAGACGTCGATATACAGGATACCAATATCGACGAGCTTAGCTTCATGATGGTGGGGCGGCATCTGGTCGAAAAAGAGATCCGGCCGATACAACCCGGCGAAGACGTGCTGCGTATAGAGGATCTGTATGTAAAGGGCGAAGGCGCCGTGCCCGTCATCGATCATCTTTCGCTGCATGTGGGTGCGGGGGAAATCGTGGGGATTGCGGGCGTATCCGGCAACGGCCAGTCGGAGCTTGCCAAATGCATTTTCGGCCTGCAGAAGGCGGACGGCGGCAGGGTGCTCATAAAAGGCAGGGACGTATTTAACAAAAACGTGAAACAGGTCAGGGAGTCGGGCGTCGCCATGATTCCGGAGGACCGGTATATCTGGGGCTCGGCGGCGCTTGCGACGATATCCGAAACGGCCATTATGGCGCATTACCAGAAGCCCGCTTTCTCAAAAAAAGGCATATTGAAAATCAGGAACATACGCACGTTTGCCGGCGATATTGTGCGGGAGTTTTCCGTAAAGACCGAAAGCATACAGTTTAAAACAAGTTCGCTTTCGGGCGGAAACGCGCAAAAGCTCATCGCGGCGCGGGAGATTACGCAAAAGACTCCGCTGCTCCTGGCCTGCGAGCCAACCCGCGGCGTGGATATAGGCGCAATGGAATTCATACACGACCGCCTGATCGAAAAACGCTCCAGCGGCGACGCGGTATTGCTCATATCCAGCGAGCTGACGGAGATCATGAAATTATCCGACCGCATCTACGTCATGTACGGCGGCAAAATCAACGGCGAATTTACGCGCGGAAACGTCAAGGAAGAAGAGCTTGGCCTGCTGATGGTAGGGGGTGAAAAGAATGAAGCTAAGTAAGCTGAAGCGGTTTATTGCGCCTCTTTCACAGCCGATGCTGGCGATATTCTTTGCGCTGATGGTGGGTGCGTTGGCGATACTGGTAACGGGCGAAAATCCGTTCACCGTATACGCGACCATGTTCAAAGGCGCGTTCGGCGGAACGTATTATCTATTGACTACGCTGACGAGAGCTACTCCCATCATCATCTGCGGCCTTGGCGCGGCAATCGCCTGGAGCTCGAATTACATGGGCATCGGCGGCGAGGGGCAAATGATTGTCGGTGGCTTCACCACCGCAATCATTGCGCTGAACATGCCGGGGCCGGTCTGGATCCGGGTTCTTTGCGCGGTGGTAGGCGCTTTGCTCGCGGGCGGGCTTTATTCGCTGCTTTCGGCCTGGCTGTTGGACAAGTTCAAAATGTCGCTCGCCATCTCCACGCTGATGTTCAACTATGCGGCGCAGTTTATCACCATGCACTTTACCGCAAACGTATTCCTGGATACCACCGGCGACGCAAAGCTGACCCAGACGCTGATGCTGGATGAAAGCATGCACCTGCCCGAGCTTGTAAAAGGCTACAGCCTGCACTGGGGGTTTGTGGTGGCGGTTGTGCTCGTTGTGCTGGTCTGGCTGCTGATGAACCGCACCTCCTTCGGCTATGAGTCCAAAATGAGCGGCTTTAATGTGGATTTCTGCAATTACGGCGGAATCAGCAGTAAAAAGGTCATGTACGGCATGCTGGCGTTAAGCGGCGTCATCTGCGCGCTGGCCGGCGTGAGCGAGGTGTTCGGCGTGCAGTACAGGTATGTGCACAACACGTATGTTTCGGCAAGCTACGCGTGGGTTGGATTGAACGCCGCGCTGATATCCGGCTATAACCCCATCGGCGTATTCGTTACATCCATCGTGCTCGCGGGCATACAGACGGGCGGCGCGGCCATCGCGCGGTCAACCAGTGTGCCTTTAGAAATATCGTCCATCATACAGGGCTGCATTACGCTGTTCATATCGGCCAAGATCGTCATCAGCATTCGGCGGAAAAGCAAGGCGCAAAAAACGCTAAGTAAAGCCGGAACAGCATCGCTTTCTGAAGACGGGAATGAGGAGGGTGCGGAACAATGACAGTAGACGCAAATTATTTGGCAGTTGTATTCAACTCCACCATACGGATGACGACGCCCATATTGTTCGTCGCACTCGGGTCGGCGCTGTGCAACCGCGTATTTATATTCAATATCGGCCTGGAGGGCATGATGCTTACCGGCGCTTTCGCGGCCATCGTTGCGAATTTTTACACCGGCAGCATTTTCATTTCCATGCTGGCGGCGATGCTGGCGGCGATGCTGGTGGCGCTGGTCGCCGGGATATTCATGGTCAAGTTCAAGGGCGCGATGCTGGTGGTCGGCGTATCCATCAATGTATTGATCGGCGGCCTGACCACGTTCCTGATGCAGCTCATATTCGGCGGCAAGGGCGCGTACGTCAGTACCGATCTTGTGAGCCTGCCCAAGGTCAACGTGGATTTTCTAAGCGGAACGCCAATTTTGAAGACCATGTTCGGTTCGCTGACCTACCTGGATCTTTTTGCCTTCGTGCTGGCCGTGATACTGTATTTCTTCCTGTTCCGGTCGGTGACGGGCTTTCGGATGCGTTCCGTGGGCATCAACAAGCCGGCGGCGGAAAGCCTGGGCATCAAAGCCGACCGCCTGCAGATTTTAACGGTCGTATTCTCGGGGCTTTTATCGGGCTTAGGCGGGTGTCTGCTTACGATGGGCGGTGTTACGATGTTCGCGCAGAACATCACCGCCGGGCGCGGGTTTATCGCGATGGCGGCGGGTACGCTGGGCGCGGCGCATCCTCTGGGTGTTATTGTTTCCAGCGCCTTCTTCGGCTTTGCGCAGTCCATGGCGAACATGCTGCAGAATTCTTCGATCAGCAGCCAGCTGACGATGGCGCTGCCGTATGTGGCGACTGTTGTGGCGCTCGCCATGTACAACTTCGTACAGCTTAGAAAAGGCATGAAGGTCAGAACATAATTTTCATACAAAGGAGCGATACCGATGCCGTTTGATTATGACTATTACAAAAAAAGCGCGGAGTATGTAAAAGACAAGATCGATTTCACGCCCGAAATCGCCATCGTCCTTGGGTCGGCGCTGGGCGGGTTTGCGGATGAAATAGAAAACCCGGTGGTTATTGCGTACGAGGATATTCCGAATTTTCTTGTATCCACTGTACAGTCCCATGCGGGCAAGCTGATACTCGGTACGATAGCGGGAAAAAAAGTGGCCTGCATGTCCGGGCGGTTCCATTATTACGAAGGGTACAGCTTTGAACAGCTGGCGGCCCCTATCCGCCTCTTTAAGCTGCTTGGCGTGAAGGCAACGATACTTACCAACGCGGCGGGCGCTGTGAATACAAGCTATCAGCCCGGCGACGTTATGATCATTAAAGATCATATAAATCTCATGGGCGCAAGCCCCATGCGCGGCAGGAATGTGGAAGAATTCGGCGACCGGTTCTTTGACATAGGCGACATGTACACGCGTTCGCTGCGCGAGATCGCCAGAGAGTGCGCGAAAAACACGGCGCTCAAAGTACACGAAGGCGTTTACCAGTTTTTCTGCGGCCCGCACTTTGAGTCGCCCGCGGAAATCCGCGCGGCGCGCGCTCTGGGGGCGGACGCGGTGGGCATGTCCACCGTTACCGAAGCGCTGACCGCCGCGCATTGCCATATGCCGCTCTTGGGGTTGTCGCTGATGACGAATATGGCGGCGGGCGTGCTTGAGCAGCCGCTTACGACTGCGGAGGTCGACGAAACGGCGCGCCGCGTGGCGCCGCTGTTCCGGGAATATGTGAAGGATATCCTAAGACGCCTGTGAGGGAGGGGGAATAACAATGCTGCTATTGTCACATGCGGATGTACTGGTCAACGACGGAGTCTGGCGGGTAATCAAAAACGGCTATGTCGGCATAGACGGCGACACCATCCGTTATATCGGCGACGAAAGGCCTAAAGAGAAATATACGAGCGAAAAAAACCTGTCCGGCCATATCCTGATGGCGGGCCTGTATAACCTGCATACGCATACGGCCATGACGCTGCTGCGCGGCCTGGGCAGCGACCTGCCGCTGGACAGGTGGCTGCACGAGGCGATGTTCCCTATTGAGGCAAAGCTCACCGCGCCGGATATCAGCGTAGGCACACGGCTGGCCATGATGGAGATGCTCGCCTCCGGCGTAGTCAGCTTTTCGGATATGTACGATCAATCCCGCGTTGCGGTGGAGGAAGTGGTAAACGCCGGTATGAAGGCAAACCTTAACCGCCCCATACTTGCTTTTGACCCTTCCGAGCCTTATGAAAAGAATTTCCGCGTGCGCGAATCCCTTGAATTCTTCAGGGATTGTAACGGCGCGGGCGGCGGCAGGGTCATTGCGGATTTTTCCATACATGCCGAGTACACCTCGTATGCCGAGCTGGTCAGGCGATACGGCGAGGACTGCAAAAAGGCTGGCGCGAGAATGCACCTGCACCTTTCGGAAACCAAAAAGGAGCATGAGGAATGCAAGGCGCGCCACGGAAAAACGCCCGCGCAATGGTTCTTTGACCTCGGCGTACTGGAGAACCCCACCATCGCCGCGCACTGCGTGATGGTCGAGCCGCAGGATATCGAAATCCTCAAGGAAAAGGGCGTTACCTGCGTGCATAACCCTTCGAGCAACATGAAGCTGGGCAGCGGCTTCATGCCGATACAAACGCTTCTCGACCATGGCGTCAACGTAGCGATAGGCACCGACGGCGCGGCAAGCAACAACAACCAGAACCTGTTTGAGGAGATGCACATCGCCTCCATTATACACAACGGCTACACCGGCGACCCCACCATCATGAAGCCGAATGATTTGCTGCTGATGGCGACGAAAAACGGCGCGGCCGCGCAGGGCAGGACGGATGGCGGCGAACTGGCCGTGGGCAAAAAGGCGGATTTCATTGCGGTCAATCTCGATGCGCCGCACATGATGCCGGTACACGATATTCCCGCGCTGCTCGTGTATTCGGCACAGGCGAGCGATGTGACGATGACGATGGTGAACGGCAAGATATTGTATGAAAACGGCGCGTTTCTTACAATCGATTACGATAAAGTGAAATTTGACCTTGCGCAGGCGATGGAACGCCTGTTTTAAACAGAAAATCTGGAGTCAAGGCATTAAAATCGACTTGGATCAGGCAAAGACGCCTGTTCTAAAAGAAACTGGAGGCAAAGCAATGGAAAGAGCGGATCAGGGCCTTGCGTTCATGCTGCAGTACGAGAACGTCGCCTGGTATGAAAACGGCAGGGTAAGGATACTGGACAGGCGCATTTATCCGACGAAGGTGTCGTTTGTGGAGTGCGAGAACCATGTGGAGGTCACAAAGGCCATTACCGATATGGTCACCCAGAGCGCGGGCCCTTACACGGCGGCCGCTATGGGCATGGCGCTTGCGGCGTATGAGTGCCGGAACAAACCCGAAGCGGAGCAAAAGGAATACCTGAAAAAAGCGGCGGATACCATCGCCCACGCGCGCCCGACCACGGTGGACCGCATGTCGCTTATTACTGCCGGCTGTTATCAGGCCGCGGAAGCGGCTCTGGCGGCGGGCAAAAACGTCAGCGACGCCATCGTGGAGCATGCCGTAAAGACCAACAATGCGCGCTATGAGAAAATCGGCGTGATGGCGAAATATCTTGTGGATCTGTTCCCCCGGAACGGCAAAATCATGACGCAGTGCTTCGGCGAGACAATCGTCGGGCAGATGCTCAAGGAAGCGAAACGACGCAACAGCGCGTTGAAAATCTATTGCGCGGAAACGCGCCCGTACTTTCAGGGCGCGCGCCTTACGGCGAGCGTAGCCAGGGATATGGGATTCGACGTCACCGTCATCACTGACAATATGCCTGCCTTCGTGATGCAGCGCGAGCATATCGACGTATTCACCTCGGCGGCGGACGTGGTGTGCCAGGACGGCTATATCGTCAACAAGGTCGGCACCTTCCAGATCGCGATCGTTGCCAAATACATGGGCATCCCGTATTTTGCGACAGGCGCGCCGGATATCGGCCACCCCACTGTGGATACGGTGAAGATCGAAATGCGCGACCCGGAATTTGTGCTGCAGGCAATGGGCGTCCGTACGGCGATGGAGGGCGTAAAAGGGTATTATCCTTCGTTTGATATCACGCCGCCCAGCTTGGTCAGCGGCGTTATTACCGATTGCGGCGTGTATTCTCCGTATGACCTGAAGCGGTATTACACGAGCGGGCACAAGGGCGAATATGACATCGTTGTTTAAACAGTCGTTTCAATAAGACGGGAGAGAGTAATGGATAGTGTTGCAAAACTGAAGAACGAGATCGTGGCGGTATGCAAAAGCGCATTCAACAACAAGCTGTTTGCGGGTACCAGCGGAAACCTTTCGGTATATCTCAGGGAAGAGGGGAAAATATTGATAACCCCGAGCAGCGTGCGTTATGAGACTATGATGGCGGAGGATATCGTGGTAACGGCGCTGGACGGTACGATTTTGGAAGGAAAGCATAAGCCCTCATCGGAATTGCCCATGCACGCGGTCATCTATGAAAAATGCGAGCATGTGAACTCCGTGTTCCATACGCATTCGCCGTATGCTACGGCGTTCGCGGTGGTGCGGCAGACCATACCGGTGGTGCTCATTGAGATGACGCCGTTTTTAGGCGGCGAGATATACTGCGCGAAGTTCGAGCGGCCGGGCACGCGCGCGCTGGGGCTTTCTGCAATTGAAGAACTGAACAAGGGCCGGCACGCCTGCCTGCTCGCGAACCACGGCGTGATCGCGGTAGGCCGTGATCTTGCGCAATCGCACATCCGCGTGGAATATGTGGAGGACGCGGCAACAATCTACCACCGCGCCCTGCAGATCGCAGAGCCTGTGGTGCTGGGTTGAATTCTAAAAAAGGCGGAAAAAGCGTATCGGGCAAACTGTCCGGTACGCTTTGATGTATATGATCGTTCATCAGACGTCCTAACGGTTTATATGTCCCGCCAGAACCAAAGGACTTTATCCTTCGCAGGGGTACAGCCTATCCGCAAAAGCCATTTGAGCGAACGGACATTGTTCAGCGAAACAAACATGGCGGGGCGGATGCCGCGCGCCGTGAATTGCTCCATGATTCTTGCGAAAAGCTGCGTTGCAAGCCCGCTTGCGCGAAACTGCGGGTCCACATATGCCGGACCCAACTCCGCGTCGCAGTGGCTCATGATAAAGCCGGCGGGCGCGCCATGGTGCAGGGCAAGCACGCTGGGCGCGCTAGTACAGCGGCGTACTATAAAATCACGGTTGAGCTCGGGGTGCTGGTAAACCGAAAGTATCCAGCCGATGGCGGCTTCATCAATACGGGTGAAAGCGATGCCATCAACGGGTTCCACCGGCAAGCCGGTTGCGGCAAGCAGTTGATGGAAGGCGTTCAGTCTGAGCGTGCCGTCTAGCTTAGGGAGCTCTTCTATAAAGCGGTCGTCCGTCACCAGCGATACGTTGATGCCGCCCCTGTTGCGGACCGGCGCGTACAGCGCCTTGAACGCTTCAAACGTATCGACCGAATACAAGTATTTGCCGTTTTCGGAATCCAGCAAACGCACCGACTCACCGAGAATCTCGCATTCGGATACCATGCCCTGGGCGATGCGGAGCAGCGGGTACGCGTTTTTTACGGGGTCCTTTTGCAGGATCGCCTGCGCCTGTGTGATACAACTGTGTACCATGCCCATTTCCCCTCCGCATTTCAAACGACGGCCGCCAGGGCTGTCATATATGCCCTATCATACCATGAAAGCCGTTGACGGAACAGCCGGGGTATTCGGGCGTATTGGCTTTAATGAACAATCATGTTTTCAAGCTGCCTGTTGGCATACGCCGGGCGGCGGAATAATTTAGAGTTGAAAGGAAATTGTATTCATGAAGGAACCGAACGTAAACAATGCAGGCTTTGCGACGCAGCAAATTCACAGTGACAGACTGGTGATTCCGGGGTACCATCCGCTCGTCACGCCCATTTTCCAATCCAGCACGTTCATATTTGACGATGCCGCGCAGGGCGCGGCGCGCTTTGCGGGCGAGGAAAGCGGCTATATTTACACCCGTGTCGGCAACCCCAACCAGACGCAGATCGCAGCGCGCATCGCCACCCTTGAGCACGCGGAAGCATGCATGGCGTTTTCCTCGGGTATGGGCGCTATCAACAGCATGTTCTGGACGGTGCTGCAATCCGGCGACCATATCGTCGCGGACGATACGCTTTACGGCTGCACTTATGCGCTGTTGTCGCAGCGACTGCCGCGGCTTGGGATAAAGACGACATTTGTGGATTTCAACGATCTTGCGGCCGTAAAAAGCGCTATCACAAAAAATACGCGTTTTGTTTACTGCGAAACCCCCGCAAATCCCAACATGAAAGTGGTGGACATTGAGGCGGTGGCTTCCGTTGCGCATGCGGCGATTAAGGAAATCAAAGTGGTGGTGGATAACACGTTCGCCACGCCGTATCTCCAGCGCCCCATCGATCTGGGCGCGGACATGGTCATCCATTCCGGTACCAAGTATTTAAACGGCCATGGCGACGTGATCTGCGGCTTCTTATGCGCTCCCAAAGCGTTTGTGGAGGAATGCACGGTAACGGGTCTTAAATACATGACCGGCGCCGTAATGAGTCCGTTCGACGCGTTCCTGGTGGATCGCGGCATCAAAACGCTGGATATGCGCATGGAGCGCCATTGCAAAAACGCCATGGAGATAGCGGAGTTCCTTTCTTCACACAAGAAGGTCAAGGTGGTGCACTATCCGGGGCTCAGGAGCCACCCGCAGTATACAATCGCAAAAAAGCAGATGCGTTTGCCCGGCGCGATGATCGCGTTTGAACTAAACGCTTCCCGCGAGGAAACCGAACGCTTTATCAACAGCCTGGAACTGTGCTACCTTGCGGTATCGCTGGGCGACGCCGAGACGCTCATAGAGCACCCCGCCTCCATGACACACTCCACCCATACCGCGGAGGAGCTTGTGCAGTCGCATATCTCCGAAAGTCTGCTGCGTCTGTCGGTTGGCCTGGAAAACGCGGCGGATATCATTGCGGATCTGAAAAAGCATCTTGACTAGCGTAGGAGCGTTGTCGAAAAAGGGGCTGTTTTTCATCAGGACAGCCCCTTTTCGTGTTGCTTAGCGTGAATTTCCGTTTAACCCAAAGATCTCGCATAGTCGCCGATCTTCTTGTCCTGTATGGAAATATGCTGAGTCAGCCAGTTGAGCATCATCTGGTTCGCTTCGATGATTACAACGATGCTTCCCTTGGATTGTGCGTAATCGGCTTTGAGCTTTGCAAGGCGCGCAAGGAAATCCGCATGCATCTTCTTTTGTATATCATATTCCGGGTATTTGATGGAAAGCATGTATCTTTCCTCGTCGCTGAAATGCTTTTTGGTGTACTGATCCAAAAACTCCAGCAATCCGCCGATAAACTCGGCGGATTTATGATTTCGTCCTGCCTCAAAGAGCTTGTCGGCGTTCTCGAACAATGTCTTGTGCTGTTCGTCGATCATTTCCACGCCTACCGAAAGGTTGGGCGACCACGGCATAGTAAACACATCCTTTCAAATCGCTGTACTTATGGCGGTCCCTTTCAGCCGCGCGTGCGGCCAGTCACGCCTTGCTGCGTAAGACGGCGCCGCAGGGTTGACAGGGAAGCCGGTATTGATTTTATCGGTTGATTTGGTATAGTACTTGAGCGCGCTTTGGAGATAAGTCTGTAAGACAATATGCGCTTCATATAAGACTATATTTTATTTATAAGGGGCTGACTGCAGTTGCTTGTAAAAGCGCGAGGAACTGTCCCGGATTCTTGAACCTGAGACAGTTTCTTTTCTTCATAATATTTTCAGTGGGCGCCGTTAATCTCCGTGCAGCAGATGTTCCGCTTGCGCGCGTAAGCTGGAGAACGTGTTGACAGTGTCCGCTTGGGAGCCGATATGGTCCCGTACATGGTCGGGAAGCATATTGTAATATTTCCATGCCTGCGAATCGCCTTTAAGCAGCGCGTGCATGTCCGAATATTTGGATTCCATATTCTCACCTCACAAGTAGTCTGCGCAGTTGCGGATGGAAAAATACGGGCTGGCCATATGGCGCCGTCAGGTATACGGGCGCTTGCGCTCTTTGGCGATACGATTGCGAAAAGGCATATGCAATGCAAAGCCGCATTTTACATTTCAGGCACGGTGGTATATAGTTTTCCTAAGAAAACAAACAACGGGCCTGCCCGATCCACAAAAAGGAGGAACACGATGCCTGCATTTGCGCAACGCGTGGCTGCGATGGAAAAATCCGCGGCCATCATCCGCAGCCTGTTTGGTTCCATGACCGATCCGGAGATCATTTCCTTCGGCGGAGGCTCTCCCGCAAAGGAAGCGCTGCCCATCGACATTCTGCGGGAGATCACAAACGACGTAATGTCCGTCGGCAAGCGCGGCGTGGAAGCGCTGCAGTATGGCAACCCCATGGGCTTATACGACCTGCGCGAGGCGGTGGCGCACGAGCTGCTTGCGCCCAAGGGCGTACATACGCGTGTGGACAACGTGCTCATCGTAAGCGGCGGGCTGGAGACCATGAATTTGATATGCCAGCTCTTCATCAATCCCGGCGACGTGATATTGGTGGAATCGCCTACCTTCATACATTGTGTGGAAGTATTCGAGATGTTCCAGGCCAGGTGTGTCTCCTGTGCGATGGATGAGGACGGAGTCATCATAGAGGATGTGGAAGAAAAAATAAAAATCTACCATCCCAAGATAATCTATACCATTCCTACCTTCCAGAATCCGACCGGGAGATCTTTGTCATTGGAACGCCGGCGCAGGCTGGCGGAGCTGGGCGGCAAGTACGACGTTATCGTGCTGGAGGATGACCCCTATCGCGATATCCGCTACAGCGGGGAAGAGCTGCTGCCAATCAAGGCGTTCGATACCACCGGGCACACCGTGCTCGCCAACAGCTTTTCCAAGATATTTTCGCCGGGCAGCCGCCTGGGGTATGCTGTCGCCAGCGATACGATCATCAAAAAGCTCTATGACGTGAAAACGGCCACCAATTCGCACACGGGCATGATCTCGCAGGTGCTCTGCGCGGAATTTTTCAGGCGCGGGTATTTTCCCGCCCACAAAAGGATGATTTGCGATCTGTACCGTGTGCGCAGGGACGTGATGCTTGCCTGCATCGACGAATATTTTCCCAAGGGTACCAGGCACACCTATCCGGACGGCGGTCTGTTCACGTGGGTGCAGCTGCCGGACGGGCTCAACGCGACGAAGCTTTTGCCCGAGGCGATGCAGGCGTATAAGGTGGCGTATGTTGCCGGCGAGGGATTTTTCACCGACGGCAACGGCCTGGGCAGCGATTGCATGCGCGTAAGTTTCGGCGGCGTATCGCCGGAGAATATTAGGATGGGTACAAAACGGCTGGGCGAGATGTTCCGGTCAAAACTGTAAACAAGTAAAGGGCTGTCCCGCCATCGGACGGAACAGCCCTCTTATAACGTGTCGATTGATATTATACATGCAGATATTTTTCTATCGCATACGCCACGCCGTCGTTCTCGTTGGAGAGCGTGACGAAATGCGCCGCCGCCTTCACAACAGGGGAGGCGTTTTCCATTGCCACGCTCAAGCCGGCGTATTGCAGCATAGGCAAATCGTTCATGCCATCGCCGCAGGCGATGAGCGCGTCGCGGTCCACATGCAGATGCTTCAATAATATGCCCAGCGAAAAGGCCTTGTCCACCTCCGGCGGCATCACTTCGATAAAATGCGGTTCCGAACCAAATATGTTCAGCAGCCCGGCAAAGCGGTTGCGCAGAACCGGGATTGCCTGCGCTGCATCCTCCGGCGCGCCCACGAGCATCATTTTTTCGATGGGATAATTTACATACCCCGGAAGATCCGGCACATGGCGGATAGTGAGGGCGTTGTTGTACGCTTCCTTCTGCACATAGGGATCGCTGGGGCAGGGGGTGACGATTCCCTGTGAATCATAGGCCAGCGGGCACAGCGGGCGTCCGTCGGCCCAGTCGCATATCCGGTGCACGGCGTCCTGCGGCAGCAGGCGCCGGAAGACGGCTTCGTTGGTGTCGCATTTTAATATCAGCCCGCCGTTGTAAGCGAGGATATATCCGCCTAAACGGTCAAGCTCCAGATCGCGTGCCACAGGCCAGACGCCGAGAAGCGGCCTTCCCGAGGCGAGTACGACGTGAACGCCGGAGGCAATAGCGCGGTGAATAGCGGCTTTTGTGCGGGGCGTGATCTCCTTTTTTGCATTGGTCAAGGTTCCGTCTAAGTCCAGTGCCAGTACGCGGTAATTTCGTTGTTGTTCCATATCCGTTCGCTTTCTAAATGATATCATGCGTACTATCATACCAAATTTACGCCTGTGTTTACAATGCAATTTATTTATGCGTTACAATGGGAATAAGAACCACGGTTAACCGTTTTTGACATAAAAAAACGGGCAGCTCCTGCGGTTTTCAGGGGCAGCCCGTTTCTTATAGCCGTTTGACACAAAAGAAAGCTTTATAAAACTTACACGATGGGCGTATAGAGGCTCTGCTGTGTTTCCGGATCAAATAAGTGCATCAGCGTATTGGGGAAAGTGAAATGAATATAATTTTCCTGCCCCGGCGTGAACGTATAGCTGTCCAGAAGATCCGCCGTCGGCACGCGTATTACGGCGTCGCGTCCTTCGATGTTCAAATGCAGGTATACCTCGCTGCCCATCATTTCGGAAACATCCACCTGCGCGCGGATGGAATTCTCCGTACCTTCGGGCACAATACGGATATGCTCCGGCCGCACGCCCAGCGTGATGGGGCGGGGCATCTGCTTTTTGAGCTCCAGCAGCTTTTGCCTGTCGCCGGGCAGGGCAATCCGCATGCCATATACGGCAACGACATATCTGCCGCTCTCTACAGTCAACTCCGCGGGGAAAAGATTCATTTGCGGCGTACCGATAAATCCCGCGACAAACAGGTTTGCCGGTTCATGGAACACCTGGTGCGGCGTACCGATCTGCTGTATGAAACCATCCTTCATGATGACGATGCGGTCGCCCAGCGTCATGGCCTCCGTCTGGTCATGGGTAACATATATGAATGTTGTATCGATGCGCTGCCGAAGCTTGATAAGCTCCGCGCGCATCTGATTTCTGAGCTTTGCGTCGAGGTTGGAAAGCGGTTCGTCCATCAGAAACACTTGGGGGCTGCGCACGATCGCGCGGCCGATGGCCACACGCTGCCGCTGCCCGCCGGAGAGCGCCTTGGGTTTCCTCTTCAGCAGCTCCGTAATGCCGAGTATCTCCGCCGCTTCGTGGACCTTCTCGTCAATCTCCGTTTTGCTTGCCTTGCGCAGCTTGAGCGCGAACGCCATGTTCTCGTACACCGTCATGTGCGGGTAGAGCGCGTAGTTCTGGAATACCATCGCGATATCCCTGTCTTTTGGCGGCACATCGTTGACCAGGCGGTCGCCGATGTAAATTTCGCCGGAGGTGATCTCCTCCAGCCCCGCCACCATGCGCAGCGTCGTGGATTTACCGCAGCCCGAAGGGCCGACAAGCACCACGAACTCCTTGTCCGCGATGGTAAGAGAAAACTCCTGCACCGCGACCACGTTCTTTTCGTAGACCTTCTTGATGTTCCTGAGCGTAACGTTTGCCATGCTTTTCCGGCTTTGACGGACACAGCCACAAAGCTAACTGTCCGCCTCGCCGCCGCGCGCATATGTCGCGGCGGTATTACGGCAGGTCTCCACACTGCCGCACCGCAAGCCGCAGCGGTATATTGGTGCCTCCTTTTTTATAGCGTGCCCGGGCCTATTGCGTGGAGTAAGCCCGCGCCGCCGTATTACGGCTTTATCCCGGAAGGGAAACGAAAAAGCTATGCTGTTGTGCAGGTTCGGTTTATACACAGCGGAAACTTCAGTATCCGGCATTGCATCGGGATAATTGAAAGACAACCAAAACGCGGTCGTGCGCAGGGAGAGCTGATGGAAACCGGGATGCAGTTTTTTGCGATTCGTAAGTTGCTGGATGATTGTCACCAATAGAATAACAGATGCGCCCACTGGAAGCAAGACCCATCTGCAGGGCTATACGCATTACAGGGTAACCACGGTCTCCTCATCCACGGCTTTTTTGGCGGCCAGCGCCCACTGTACGGCCTTGTAACCGTCCGTAAGCCCCACAAGCGGCGGGCGGTCCAATGCGATGGCGTCTGCAAAATCTCGCATTTCGGCCACAAATGTGGGCTCCCAGTATTCATAGAACCATTTGACGGTTGTCTGGTTGATGCCGTTTTTGTCCAAATACAGCACGCGGTCGTTGGTCGGCGTGACGCAGACGCGGATGCAGCCTTCGGTACCGAATACCTCGGTTTCCACATGGTAGCCGTAAGCGCAGTTGCGGGTAGTCTCAAACCAGCCCATGGCGCCGTTGTCGAACTTGCAGAGTATGCCGCAATTATCGATGTCGTTGACGGCGGCAAGGCCCTCATAGGCGTACACGCCGCCAAGGCCGTATACCTTCACAGCGTCGGCATTTAAAAACCAGCGCGCAGCGTCGTAATCGTGGGTGAGCATATCGAACACCAGCCCGCCGGAGGTGGGGGAGAATTTAATGATAAACTCGGCCATGGAAGCGGGGTCGCGGTTGATCATTTTGATAAGTATCGGTTTGCCAATAAAACCTTCGTCCAGCTTTTTTTTGAGCGCCTGATACGATGCGTCGAACCGCCGGTTATAGCCCACTTGAAACACGCGGATACCGCTATTGGAAACGGCTTCGCGGATGCGGCCGATCTCTTCAAGCGTCATGCCCAGCGGCTTTTCGATATAGACGTTCTTTACGCCCAACTCCGCCGCGGCGCAGGCCAGTTCGCAGTGGGACTGCGAGTTGGTGGCGATGACAATTCCGTCGATTTCCCGGTTCTTAAATAGTTCCCGGTAATCCGTATAGAGGTATTGCGGCTGCATTTCCCGCCCCACTTCGTCAAGCTCCTGCGGAATCACGCTGCAAATGGCCGTAAGTGTTGCGTTGGGGATATGATAATGAATGTTTGCGGCATGGTTGCGGCCCAGCCGCCCCAATCCTACGATTCCCAGTTTGACGGTTTTCATGGCTGCCTCCTTGTAATGTGCTGATTTGTTCAAACGGGGTACTGTACGTGATTACCAGTCGTACAGATCCCACGCGCTTTCTGCCCGCAGATCTGTAGACTGGCGTATGATGCGTTTGGTCTCCAGCGTAATGATGCGGTTGGGTGCGGCGGGGCCTTGCTGTATGCGCCAGAACAGCAATTCCACGGCTTCGCGGCCCATATGCTGCTTGGGCACGGATACGGTGGAGAGTGAGGGATTTATAAGCGTGCCGGGGAAGTTATTGTCAAACCCCATCACGGCGATATCCTCCGGCATACGAAGCCCCGCTTCGCGTATTGCGCGTATCGCGCCTACTGCCATCTGGTCGTTGCCGCACAGTACGGCGTCCAGCCGCAGGCCGCCCGAAAGCAGGGATCGCATGCATTCGTAACCGCTGATGGGCGTGTAATCGCCCTCGCGTATGAGCGCCTGTTCAACAGGGAGCCCGGCAGCCATCAGCGCGTCGAGATATCCGTCGTAACGCTGGCGGCCCATGGTAAAGCGGGTGGGCGCCGAAATATACGCGATGCGGCTGCGTCCCAGGCTGATGAGGTACGCGGTGGCGTCCAGCGTCGCCTGCCGGTTGTCCACCACCACGGCGTCCAGCCCTTCGCCGGGTACGGCTTCAAAGAACACGATAGGGATGCGCCTGCCTCCGATGCGCAGCTGGCGCAGTTCGTCGATATACGCCGCATCCGTATCCCGGTTGGCGCAGGTGGAAAGCAATATACCGTCGGTCCACTGCCTGCGCAGCATATGGATGCATTCGCGCTCCTGCGCGATATTTTCCCCGGTTTCATAAATACTTAGCGAATACCCCTGCCGCGCCGCGACGGCTTGCATGCCGCGAAGCACCTTGGGGAAGAACACGCTTACTATGGAAGGAACGATAACGCAAAGCGCGTTGGTCTTGCCGCTCTTCAATCCCCGCGCGATGGCGTTCGCCTGATATTCCATCTGAACTGCGGCGTCGAGAACGCGCTGCCTGAGCTCCGGGCTTACGGTTTTTGTGCCGTTGAGCACGTTGGAAACCGTAGAAATGGAAACGCCGGCATGCGCCGCGACATCCTTGATGCTGGCGGTTTTGTGGGATTGTGCGCGCGTGTTGTTCGTCATAGGCGTGCAAGGTATCCTTTCATGTTTTTCAGCCATAAAGCCGCCGCCTCCCGGTCGTTGGGAAGGGGGAGGCATTCTGCGCTGACGTCCCCCTGATAACCGCCGCCGGAGAGCGCTTCGAGCACCTCCATAAAGCCGATATGCCCGCCGCCGGGGTAAAGGCGGTTGGAATCCGCCGCGTGCACATACCGGATATAGCCGAGGTTATCCCGTATGGCGGCTGCGATATCGCGCTCCTCAATGTTCATATGGAAGGTATCTGCCAGCATGCCGGTATGCGTGAGTCCGTTTTCCTGTATAAATGCGGCGACAGCGGACGCGTTGCATAAATAATTGTTTTCGTAACGGTTGATGGGTTCCAGTACCATCTGCACGTTGCGCATGCCCGCATAGCCGTCCAGCTCCCGCATGGCGTCACCCAGCAGCGCGAGGCTTTTTTGCTCCAGCGCCGGTTCAGGCACGTTGCCGCGCATGCAGCCGACGATGACCAGCGCCCGCAGTTCCTGTGCGGCGTCGATAAACCCTTCCAGCCGGCGAACGGCCTTCTTCCGCACGGCGGGGTCGCCGTCGATAAGCGAAAGCCCGTCGTCCACATAGGCGCGGCCGGTGCCCAACGCGCTTACCGCAATGTTTTCGCGCGAGAGCGCCTCCTGTAAATCGGTCAATGCAAGCTCTTCCGGCGTACGTACGTGAAGCTCCACACAGTCGTAGCCCAATGCGCGCGCCAGAGCGATTCCCGCCGAAAAATCACCTGCGTGGAGAAAGGGCGCCATGTGCCCGCGCTGCTTGACCAGTGTCATGCATAACCTTGGAACAAACATTATTCATCACTCCGTTTGATTTGTATCGCATCCGAGGGCATGGATATGTGCCCGAATATGCGTGCTTACCGCGTTGTCAAGCGCCTCTGCGTGTAACGCAAGCGCCGCCCGGATATCCGCGGCGAGCACGGCGTCCGAGAACAGATACCCGTAGGTGATGTGCATCAATTGCCGCGCGTCGTCCTGTGCAAGATATGCGGGCAGCGCGGAGTCGGGCATGCTGTATAGCGGCGGGATGCGTGCGGTATCGGCGCGAACGGTATAATACGTACGTGCATCTGTCAATACCGCGAGCGCACGCGTATGCATGCGGCGGTAGAGCGCGGGCTCATGCATGGCGATGACGCGCACGGCCTCCAGCCAACTGGTGCCGGATGTTTTAACATGGAAGCGGCTGCCAGTTTCCCGGGCAATATGCGGGTAGATGCTGAATTTGTCGCTGCCGGAATGGATGCTCAGCTTATGCCCAAACAGCGCCGCGGTGCGCGCATGCGCGCGCAGGTCTTCGCGCAGCGCGTCCAGATCGCCGACGTACTCCACGCCTTTTTGGAACTCGCCTACAAAGCGCGGGGCAATACCGGTGTATGGAACGCCTGCGAGAGTCAGCTCGCGCGCTGTGAAATAATGCGCGGCAGGGGTGGTAATGGCCGTTGTTTCGTCAAGCGAAATCTCAAAATCCACCGTCCGTCCGTGTGGGCGTATGGTATCCCGGTATACGGCAACGGCCAGCGCGACGCTGCCGCCGTATAGTACGGCCAGGCGTTCGAGCGTCTCCCGTTCAAATACAATACCCAAATTCCGCGCCTGCGCATCATCCAAATAACAGGCTTCCAGCCGTTCGCGCAGCGCCTGCGGCAGCGCGGCATATTGCGCGTGTACGGGCGCGCTCTGCGGCAGTTCATGCAGCGCGTCCGAGCAATCCAGCGTGATCATGGTGCAGCCGTGGCGCAGCGCGCGGGATATTTGCTCCTGAGTCTTCAAATGGTCGCCGTCGGCGGCATAGCCGCCGCGGTACCCGCAGCGCAGCGCGCCCCACGCCGCGGCGCAGAGCATATCGTCATAATCGCGCCCCATAAAAGCGAGCTCGCGCAGGCTTTGCTGCGCCAGCACGGGCTTTAATGCACTGCCCGTAACGGCGCGGAGGTGTGCGTCCGCGCAAAGCCCCAGCCGGTCGCCAAGGCCCAGCGTTGCGCTGCCCCGCCCCAATGCGACGGGGGCGGTATGCGGCAAATAGGCGTTGACCGCCAGCCGGTTGCGGTTGTTAAGCGGGCATGCCTTGACGTGACCATGATTGGAACCTTCGAGGGCTTCGAACAGCCGCCCCGCGCCGTGCGCGAACAACAGCTGCGCGCCGCGCAGGCGCGCGAGCACGATCTGCGTGCCTGCCGCCTCGTTAAACGAGCCGGCATACGGCTGCGCCCCGGTGGGCAGCCAAGGTATGGAACAACGGCTTTGCGGCATATCCCTACCTCCTTCACCATAGCAGGAATTCAATTCCGATGCAATCCGGGCGCAGCAAAAACACTCCACCGCCCGGATTGCATGGAAGGGAACCCTTTTCAATCGATGCCGAATGTCAGCATGACCTTGAAAGCATCGGATTTCAGCTTGCAGGCGACGTCGAACGCTTCATGCAGGCGGTCGAACGGAAAATAATGCGTATTGAGCGCGGCGAAATCGTATTTGCCGCGGATGGCGCTCATAAAGCGGATGGTGCGCTGCGCAAAGTTCCTGGTGCCGCCCGATCCGCTGATGGAAAGCGTGCGCCAAATGGTGCGGCCTATCTCCACCGGTACCTTGCGGCCGATGGAGTGGCCGATCAGCCGCACGCGCGCGCTGTGGCCCGCGACCTCGAACAGCGAGGCGATGGCTGCGTCGTTGCCGGAGGCTTCCACCACCACCGTACCCATACGCCCGCCGGTCAGACGTTCGATCTCTTTGACAAGGTCTACTTCTTTGGGGTTGATGACATAATCGGCGCCGTATTTGAGCGCAATATTGCGCCGCTTTTCAAACGGTTCGACCACGATGACGGTCGCGCCGCTTTCCTTGGCGGTCATCACGGCGGAAACGCCCACCGGCCCGCAGCCCATGATGACGGCAGTATCCGAAGCGTCGATATACCCGCCGTTGCCCCATATTCCGAAGTAGCCAATGGAGAAGGTCTCCACCCAGGCTGCGTCGGCGTAGTTCCAATCGTCCGGTACTTTATGGACGTACTGCTCCTCGATCACCATATATTCGCCCATGCCGCCCGGGGAGTCCGGCCGGAAACCCGCCTCGCGCATGTTCAGGCAAGCGGAGGGCATCAGTCCGTCCTTGCAGTTGCGGCATACGCCGCACGCCATCACGCAGTCGCCCGTCACCTTATCGCCTGGGTGCAGCGTGGTCACGCCCGTTCCCACAGCGGCGATGCGGCCGCCCCATTCGTGCCCCGGCGTATACGGGGCGATATCGTAACGGCCTTCGGCGGATTTTCCCTCAAAGCATTCCACATCCGAACCGCAGATGCCGCAGGCACCCATTTGTATGAGCACCTGGTTATCCTTGAGGGCGGGAACTTCCACTTCCTCCACGCACAGGTCAAAGGGCTTATGCAAAAACGCAATTTTGGCTTTCATACGCTTCTTCCTTTCTTTTTTACAGATGCTCGAATATACCGATACGGGGCAGCTCATCAACCGACTTCCAGCCTTCGCTCAGGGGTTCCTTCAGGAAGGGGGCCATCTCTGCCTCCTTGCGCAGCGTGATCTTCTCTACCGGTGGCACCTTGCCAGTGGGGTAAGCGTCGAGTATCTGGTCGTTGAGCAGCGTCAGGTATTTTAAGATTGCCACGATGGGACGCTTGGCCTTGCGCGCGGTAGCGGTGGAGGGGCAGCCCACCACGCCCTCGGGCGTGGCGGCGCGCTCGATCGCGTTGTGGCCTTCGCCTTCGCTCCAGCGGCAAGGGCGGCGGAAGGGATCGACGGATTTGTCGAAGTGCTCGTCAGGCAGCAGCGATTCGCCCCAGGAATCCTGTACGGCGGTCATGTTGATCATTTCCTTGAACATCAGGAGCGCTACGGAGGTTTCCGCTTCATCCGCGTGAATGAAATGCGTGCCCAGGCTCAGCTCGCAGTCGATGGGGTAGAAGAATTCCCGCACTGCCCTGTGCCATTCGATCACGCGGAATATGCCGGGCAGCTGGTAGCGCTTGCAGAATTCCTGTATGGCTGACTCCAGCATCCATAAATGCCCATGATTGTTGACGAATATGATTTTCCGGTAGCCGTCGTTCCACAGGCCCAGCATGCAGTAAATGAGAGTCTCCTTGACAACCTCCTCGGGCATGATGACCGTACCCGGCATGCCGATGTGATGGTAGGGGTGCCCGCCGTAATTGAGCGGCGTAAAGGCGAGATTGATCTCGCGTCCCTTCTTCTTGGTGTAGCGGCGCACACCCTCGAGTATCTGCGTGCACATAAAGGTGTCGAGGCCCGTATTGGCGTGCAGGCCGTGGTTTTCCGTGCAGCCGATGGGGATAAACACAATGTCGTTGTTCCGGCGCTTTTTGATCTGGTCCACGCGAGGCGTATTCTGGATATATGTGCCGGCCACACCCAGCTCCGGCGCGGAGGGGATGCCGTAGGCGAGAAGCTCCGCGTCAAGCTGTTCCTCCGTCATATCCCAGACTTCTTTCTTCATGCGCCCGACCGCCGTATCCTCAAAGAGTATGGCGGGGTCTTCTGTAAACAGCCACTTCTTTTTCTCCATAAATTTCCTCCTTTTGCTGATTGAGAAACGTTTTTCTGACTGAGATGCTGATAACATTGCCGGATACGTAGTTTTTGGTTGGTTTGGTTGAGATACAGCGGGACGGCATACGTTTCAAATGAAGAACACGGTTATGGAAAGGAATGATATGCTATTATGGAAAAACGTTTTTCCATTGCCTAAAGTATATTGCCGCCACGCTGCGTTGTCAATCTGTTCTGCAAAACTTTTTATGAAGAAATGGTCAGATGTTTAAAAAACGCGCCGCACGCAGGGAGAAGTAAGGGATCCCGCATGCGGCGCGGTGAACTCGTCCCGAATTAGAGCCTGACGGGCATGCCGGTCTCCAGCGATTTCTTGGCCGCCATGGCGATGAGCACGGGCTTAAGGCCGTCGGTCGCATTGACCAGCGTGGGCTTATCCTCCAGCACGGCCTGCACGAAGCCGTTCATTTCCTCGATAAACGCGTCGTTGTAGCGTTCCAGGAAGAAATACAGCGGCTTTTCGCGCGTTACGCCTTCGGATGTGGAAAGCGTGGTAAGGTTGGGGGTCTCATTGTCGGCGGTGATGCAGCCCTTGGAACCAAACACCTCTACCCGCTGGTCATAACCGTATACGGCTTTGCGGCTGTTGTTGATGACGCCGATGGCCCCGTTTGCGAATTTCAGCGTGACGATGGCGGTATCGATGTCGCCCGCCTCGCCTATGGACGGGTCAACCAGCACCGCGCCGTTTGCGAATACTTCAGTTACCTCGCTGCCGGAAAGATAGCGCACCATATCAAAATCATGGATCATCATGTCCAGGAATATGCCGCCGGAGACCTTGACATATTCCACCGGCGGCGGCGCGGGGTCGCGCGAAGTGACCATCACGATGTGCGGGTCGCCGATTGCGCCCTGCTGCACCTGTTCGCGTACCTTTTTAAAATTACGGTCAAACCGGCGGTTGAAGCCGACCTGAAACTTGACGCCTGCCGCCTGCACCGCGTCGATGACTTTCTGAATGCGGCCAAGGTCGAAGTCGATGGGCTTTTCACAGAACACATGCTTGCCTGCCTGCACCGCGTCATACGCGATGGTGGAGTGCGTATCGGTGGAAGAGCACACCAGCACCGCCTGCACTTCCGGATCCTGCACGAGCGCCTTGTAATCGGCATACACCTTCGGGATACCCCACTGCGCGGCAAGCGCCCGCGCGCTTTCGGGCACCACATCCGAAACTGCGACGACGGCGGCGTTTTTTACGCGCGTCATCAGGTTGTTCACATGCAGCTTGCCGATACGGCCCGTGCCTACAACGCCGATCTGTAATGGTTTCATGCTTTTCATCCTTTCTTTATTGGCAGGCGGTGACCGCCGTGCTTTAATATTTGCGCGCCTGCGCAAGATGCTCCTCAAGGTCCTTGCGCGCGGATTGGACGGCAGGCTTTTCGGATACCTCCGCCACGCCTACGCGCCACCAGCCGCCGTAGCCTTCCGTCATGGATTTGGGCAGTACCTTGATATCGATTAAAGTTGAGCGGGTTTGCCGCTTCGCATCCTCAATGGCGGCCTCAAGCTCCTGCGGGGTTTTCACGCGGTATGCCTTGCAGCCGTACGCCTCTGCGATCGCCGCGTAATCGATGTTCATGAACGCGCCGTCGTGATAAAGCCTGCCGCCGCTGCCGCGCATACGAAGCTCCGTGCACATGCTTTCGTTGCCTTTGCCAACCTGTAAATTGTTGATGCAGCCGAAGCCCGCATTGTCAAACAGCATGACGTTGATCTTCTGCCCCTCCTGTACGGAGGTGATGAGCTCGCTGTGCAGCATGTTGAAGCTGCCGTCGCCTGCCATGGCGTAGACTTCGCGGTCCTGTCCAATCGCCAGCTTTACGCCCAGAGCGCCGGAAACCTCGTAGCCCATGCAGGAATAGCCGTACTCCATATTGTAGGTATTGGGCGCTTTGGGCCGCCACATGCGCTGCATGCATCCGGGCAGGCTGCCCGATGCGCCGATGACCACGGAATCCGGCGCGATGCAGCGGTTGATGATGCCCAGCGCCATCGTCTGCGTGAAGGTGGAGCCGATATCCGAAGCAAATCGCTTCCAGCTTCCGCTGTTCTGATCCTTGACCTCGGGCGCGTAGTCCGGTCCGCAGGCGATAGCGTCCAAACGGTCCAGCTCCTGCTGCCAGCGTGCGCGGGCCGCCTGGATTTCACCCGCGTAGGCGCTGCGGTAATCACAAAGCGCTTCGGAAATGGCGTCCAGCGCCAGCCTCGCGTCCGCAATCACGCGTATAGCGTCCAGCTTGTAGGCATGAAACTCGCTGACGTTGATGTTCACGTAACGGGCGTTTTCGCTGAACAGCCATTTGGAAGCCGTGGTGAAATCCGTGTAACGGGTGCCGACGCCGATGACGAGATCGGCATCCCTTGCGATTTCGTTCGCGGCCGAACAGCCCGTGACGCCGATGCCGCCCAGATTGAGCGGATGATCCCATACGACCGCGCTCTTGCCCGCCTGCGTTTCCCCAAAGGGGATGTTGTGCTTTTCGGCAAAGGAGCGGAAACTGTCGTGCGCTTCGGAATACCGCACACCGCCGCCGCAGATAAGCAGGGGCTTCTTCGCGGCGCGGATTGCACGCACGGCTTCTTCCACCGCGTAACCGGCCGGCGGCCGGCGCTCAATGCGGTGTATACGCTTTTCGAAGAAGGAAACGGGGTAATCGTATGCTTCGGCCTGCGTATCCTGTGGCAGGGCGACGCACACGGCGCCGGTATCCGCCGGGTCGGTGAGCACACGCATGGCATGAAGCATCGCGCTCATCAGCTGCTCCGGCCGTACGATGCGGTCCCAATACCGGCAGACGGGCCGAAAAGCGTCGTTGGTGGAGATGGAAAGCTCCTGCGCCTGTTCGATTTGCTGCAGCACCGGGTCGGGCTGGCGCGAAACATAGATATCGCCGGGCAGCAGCAGCAGCGGAATGTTGTTGGCCGTGGCGTTTGCTGCGGCCGTCACCATGTTGGCCGCGCCGGGGCCGACTGAAGAGGTGCAGGCGAAAATCTCCTTGCGGTGCCTTTGCTTGGCGAACGCCATGGCGGCTTGCGCCTGCCCCTGCTCGTTCTTGCCGTGGTAGAGTTCAAGCTCCCTGGCTTCCTGCTGGATGGCTTGCCCCAGCCCCACCACATTGCCATGCCCGGGCAGCATGAAAATACCACGCACGAAGCGGTGCTCCACATCGTCGTAACGCACATACTGGTTTTCCAGAAAGCGTATGAGCGCCTGCCCCATTGTCAGGCGTACGGTCTTCATTTCCATTCCCCCTTCTTTATTTCGTTGCCACATGCTTTGTTTAGTATCATGCATTGTCATCGAAAAACGTCGCATCCGGGGCGAGCATCCAGGCGTGTTCCGGGTCGTCGATGCGGGTTTTTTTCCACGGGTCGCCCGGCAGGTGGCGGATGCCCCAAACATAGCACAGCGCATAGCCGGGCGCTGCCGCCTGTGAGTGAAACCCGCTTGTAATTTGCAGCAACCCGTTGTGGCCGGTGCGGACCACCTCGCCGTTTGCAAACCCCACGCCGAAGCCCTGGGGCTTATCGAACCGGTAGAAATACACCTCCGGCTGCGGATGATGGTGCGGCGGGTAGCTTGACCACCGGCCCGGGAAATTGAGCACCTCGCCCAATACCATGTTGGAGTAAGGCGCGTTTTCGTAATCGAACACCGTCTTGATGTTGCGGCGCATGGCGCCCCGCAGTTCCCCCGCGGCGCCTGCGCGCTGCATATGAATATCGCCCGGCCCATAGAATACGGGCGCAAAAGCGGCGGCGTTGTATGCCTTTTGCACATAGAGCTCGCAGCGGCTATCTGCGCTTAACTGCATCTCTGTACCGGCGCAGGCATGCAGGCAGCTTGCTTCCTGCTCGAAGGGACTCTTGCGCGAGGCCGTGCGCGACTGTGAACCGGCTGTCCAACACACGCTGCCTTCAAAAAGGAGAAGCGCCGTTTCCTTTTCCGGCTCCAAGATCGCAAGGCTTTGCCCTTTTTCCATTATAATAAGCTGCACATCCATCGCGACACTGTTTTCTTCCGCGTTCAGGTATGTGTGGCAGCCAGCCTGCAGACCATCCTTTTGCAGATACATTCCGCAAAACCTCCTTTATTGAATATTACGGGATTGAAATAATGAGTTGACAATGATACAATAACAGAAGGACGTAATATTATCAACAGAATACCATCATATTACCAAGTATGTTCTCATTATATACGAAAGCATAATAAATCGTCAACGGAAAAGCAGGGCATCTTTCCAAGAATCCCGTTTATCATAGGAACCGCAGACCTTGTCAGGCTGTACAAACGTCACTGCAGACGGAAGGAGAATATTTCCATGTTCAAAAAAGAAAAGGTATTCTTAGGCATCGCGCCCATCGGCTGGACGAATGACGATTTGCCCGAATTGGGCGGCGAGAACACGTTCGAGCAGACCGTGAGCGAAATGGCGCTTGCGGGCTTCACCGGTACCGAAATAGGCAACAAATTTCCCAAGGATGCAGCTGTACTCAAAGCGGCGCTGGACATTCGCAAAATGCGCATTGCTTCGCGCTGGTTCAGCTCTTTTTTGATATCGCAGCCTTACGCGCATAATGAACGGGCTTTTCTGCAGGAACTGGATTTCCTCGCTGCCGTGGGCGCCAGCCGCATCAATGTCTCCGAGCAGAGTCACAGTATACAGGGCATGCAGGATACGCCGATTTTTAAAGGGAAATATGTGATGAATGAGGGGGAATGGAAGCTCCTGGCCGACGGTCTGAACCGCCTTGGCAAAGCCGCGGCGGAGCGGGGGTTCAAGCTGTGCTTCCATCATCATATGGGTACCGTTGTGCAAACGGCGGAGGAGACCGACCGCCTGATGGTTGAGACGGATGCGCGCTATGTTTTCCTGTGTTATGATACCGGTCACTTTACGTTTACCGGCGTGGATCCGGCAATGATGCTCCAAAAGCATGTTGCGCGCGTAGGGCATGTCCACCTGAAGGATATGCGTAAGCGCGTGGTGGAGCAGGCGCGCGCCGGACAATGGAGCTTTCTTGAGTCAGTACGCAACGGGGCGTTCACCGTACCCGGCGACGGTGATGTGGATTTTGCACCCGTATTCCGCATATTGGATGAGGCGGGCTATGAAGGCTGGCTCCTTGTGGAAGCGGAACAGGATCCGGCCAGGGCGAACCCGTTCGAATACGCGCTCAAAGCGCGCGCATATATCCGCACGCATACGGGCCTGTAATTTTTGCCGCAGATACCGGGGCGCGAAGAACCGCGCCCCGGCGTCTTTTAAGGGCTGCGCCGCCTTTGATTCGGCGCGGCGAATATACTGGGAGAATTCGTCCATATCTGCTATGATAAAATAATAAGAGGATCGCCGAATTGACATGCTAAGACATAACCATTCACAAAGTGCTGTTTTTCGCCAATCGTAATATATTTGTTGAAAACATAATCGTTGTTAATGAAAAAACTTACTCATATTTTTATCAATACATAACCTTACATATTGACGTAACAACAATACTCGTGCTATAATCTGCATATATTCTGAAAATGATACCTTGCGGCGTTGCATTGCAGTAAGACATTCCGAAAGATACTCTTCAACAATATTTATGGCATCCCAATGGCGTTGCGGCTGCATTCAAGCGTTCTTTACATTTTCCAGGCTGCAATAAAATCCGAACAGCCCGCAGAAACGGTTACCACGCTGAGCGTATTTTTCAAGACTATTGTATTCGTATTGATATTCCGCCGAATTAGACGCGAACGATTTTATTATTTGCTTTGGGCGCAGGTCGTCCAATTTATAAAACGAGGAGGTAACCAACAATGAAGAAACTTCTGGCATTCTTGATGGTCTTGGCCATGGTATTGTCCGTGGTCGCTTGCACCGCGCCCGCAGCGGAGGCGCCTGCCGTTACGGAAGCTCCTGCCCCTGCGGCGGAACCCCCTGCCGAAGCGCCCGCCGCCGGCGGCACCATCGGCGTGAGCCTGTATGCGCGTGACCAGTTTATCTCCAACCTTGAGCAGGCGATACTGGCTGCGGCGGAGGGCAGCGGTTATACCGTGGACTCTCAGGAAGCCAACAACGACACCCAGAAACAGCAGGAACAGGTGCGTACGTTCGCGCTCAAGGGCTATGACGCCATTATCGTGAACCTGGTCGATACCTCCACTGCGGAGACAATCATTGCCGAGGCCGGCGATACCCCCATCATATTCATCAACCGCCGCCCTGTTGACGAGCTGCTTGTCGAAGGCAAATATGCTTATGTCGGTTCTCAGGAATATGACGCAGGCAAGATGCAGGCGGAATTCCTTGCCAAGTTCTTCGAGAGCAAAGCGGATAAGACCCTCAACTACGTTCTCTTCATGGGTCAGCTGGGCCTTGAGAATACCAACGAGCGTACCCGTTCCGTGAAGGAAGAACTCCAGAAAGCCGGCTTTACGCTCAACGCGGTATTCGAAGACACGGCCGAGTGGGATCGCTCCAAAGCGATGGATAAGATGCAGACCATACTCGGCACCGGCCAAGCCTTTGATGTCGTTATCTGCAACAACGACGAAATGGCGCTGGGCTGCGTAGAGGCTTTGAAGGCTGCGGGCATTGACCTGTCCGCTATCCCCGTGGTCGGCATCGACGCGACGGCAATGGCCTGCGAATCCGTGAAGAACGGTGAAATGGCCGCTACCGTATTCCAGAATGCGGCTGCCCAGGGCCAGGTCGCAATGGAATATGCGATCAAAGCCGCAAAGGGTGAAACGTTCGATATCTTTGGATGGGTGCCCTTCGAGCCCGTTTCCGCCGACAACGTAGACGATTACATGTAATATTCCGTGCGCACACACTAGCATACCATTCCAAATGCAAATCTGGCTCGAAGTTTGGGCCAGATTTGCAGGTGAAAGGACCCGGTTTTTCGAAGGCGCCGTGCGGGCAGGCCCCGTACGGCGCGCTTTAAGACCAAACGGCAAGACATATTCGACGGAGGTGCGCGTGAAGTGAGCGAGTATATACTGGAAATGGTCGATGTATCCAAAAGCTTTCCCGGCGTTCAGGCGCTGAAGGATGTATCCTTCCGCTTGCGCCCCGGTACCGTACACGCGCTGATGGGGGAGAATGGTGCCGGCAAATCCACGCTGATGAAGTGCTTGATCGGGCTCTATCAAATGAACAGCGGGAAAATTCTGCTGCGCGGTCAGGAAGTGACCATAAAGGATCCCTCTGATGCCGCCAAAAACGGCATCGCGATGATTCATCAGGAGCTCTCTACGGTCAACGAACGTTCCGTGGCCGAAAACCTGTTTTTGGGCCGCCAGCCTGTGCGCGGCAAAATATTTGTCAATCACAAGGCGATGTACCGGCAGGCGCAGAAGCTTCTTGACGAGCTTGGCATTCCCATCAGCCCCTATGAAAAAATGGGCAACCTGACGGTTGCAAAAATGCAAATGGTGGAGATTGCAAAAGCAATTTCCTACAACAGCGAAGTGGTAATCATGGATGAGCCGACTTCTGCCTTGACAACCAGGGAGGTCGAGCAACTTTTTGAGATGATCTCCAACTTAAAGGCGAAAGGCGTTGCAGTCATATATATATCTCATAAAATGGAAGAAATTTTCCGCGTTTCCGATGAAATTACCGTGTTCCGGGATGGTATGATGGTGGGGTCGGATCTCGCGTCCAATCTCAATATCCAAACGCTGATCAAAATGATGGTCGGGCGTAATCTGGATGAAATGTATCCCAAAGTGGACTGCGAAATAACAGATGTCGTTATGCAGGTGGAAAACCTCAGCGCGGGCGATGCGTTTGAGGATGTGAGTTTCGACCTGCGGCGCGGTGAGATACTGGGCTTTGCGGGCTTGGTGGGTGCCGGGCGCACAGAGCTTTTGGAAACGCTGTTCGGCCTGCGAAGAAAAACGGGCGGACATGTGTATATCAAGGGCAAAGAAGTACATATCAAGGATCCTTCGGACGCCGCCCAATACGGCCTTGCAATGCTTACGGAGGACAGAAGGCGGACGGGCATCATTCCTGTATCCAGCGTACGCGACAACATCATCGTTGCCAACCTCAAATCGTATGTCAACAAGCTGCACCTGATAAACAAGCGCAGAATGCAGGCGGATACGGACGAATATGTTGCCAAGCTCAATATCAGAACATCCAGCACCGATGTGCGCGTACAGGATCTTTCCGGCGGCAACCAGCAAAAGGTGCTGGTGGCGCGCTGGCTTCTGACCAAGCCCGAAATTCTTCTGGTGGATGAACCGACCCGCGGTATTGATGTGGGAGCCAAGGCGGAGATTCACTCCCTTATTACGAAAATGGCGGGCGAAGGAAAGGCAATCATCATGGTATCCTCCGAAATGCCGGAGGTTCTGGGCATGTGCGACCGCGTGCTGGTCATGCACGAAGGCAAAATGACAGGCATACTCGACAGGAAAGAGGCTACACAGGAACGCATTATGCAGTATGCGACCAACACGCAATAAGCTAGGGAGGAAAGCAGCATGAACGACAAGCCTCAGGTAGCGGTGCAAAGTAATACCGCAAGCACTCAATTTAAAGCAATTATCGGAAAGTATACGATTTATGTGATTTTACTGGTGTTGGTGGCGGTACTTGCCATCGCATCGCCCATGTTCCTTACACCCAAAAATATTATCAACATTTTAACGTCCGAAGCAAGCCGCGGCCTCCTGGCGTTTGGCGTCGCGTTTTGTATCATAGCGCGCGGCATCGACCTTTCGCTGGGCTCCGTGATGGCGGTCTCTTCGGTATTTTCCGCGGCGCTGGTGCAGAAGCTGACATACGCCACGCTCATTATACCCAACCTCACATTCATACCGGCATGGGTTGCGGTGCTTGCGGGCCTTGCAGTTGGTACGGCATTCGGGTTGGCAAACGGCCTGCTTATCGCGTATACCAAGATTCCGCCGTTTATCGCAACGCTTGGCTCGCAGGTGATTGCCCGTGGCGTTGCGCTGCTGTTTACAAACGCTTATCCCGTGCCCATGCTGCGCGAGGATTTCACCAGCATCGGGCAGGGCACCATGCTGGGCTTTTTGCCCAACATTGTTGCGGTATTCATACTGTTTGCTGCAATTGCATATGTGATGCTCAACCATACGCGCTTTGGCAAGAATGTCTATGCCATAGGCGGCAATGTGGATGCGGCGCGCGCGGCAGGTATCAAGGTGGAGCGAAACCTTGTCGCGATCTATACATGGTCGGCGCTGACGGCGGCAGTCGCGGGCGTGATGGTCACCTCGCGTTCCGCTTCGGGTATCGCGTCGCTGGGACAGAGCTACGAGCTTGACGCTATCGCGGCGGCGACGGTGGGCGGCGTATCCCATACGGGCGGCATCGGGACCATTACCGGCGTCATCGGCGGCATACTGGTGCTGGGCGTAATCAACAACGGTCTGCTGATATTGGGCGTTTCGCCTTATCTCCAGCAGATTATAAAGGGCGCCATCATCGTGGTCGCGGTGATATTCGATATGCGTAAGATCGCCCGCAAGAAGTAAGGGAAGCGGCCTTCGGTTATTCATCAGATCCATGTCATGCTGGATACACGCCATTCGGGTGAAGCGGCTGCATTCACCCGAAGGCTTCCGGGGTTCCTTGGGCGGGCCGCATAAGGAACCTTGTATCAATACGGCTTATATAAGGGGGAATATATCATGAAGCTCTGCTTTAACCAAGCCACTACCATGAAAAACTCCACACTGGATTCCGATCTTGCGCTGTGTGAGCGTTACGGATTCGATTATATTGAAATCCGGCTGGATAAATTGAAGGAATACTTGACACGGCACAGCATCGACGATCTGAAAGCATTTTTTGCGGCCAACCATATAAAGCCCTATGCCTTCAATGCGCTGGAGTTCATCAACTTCCGCGACCAAGCGGGGTTTGCACAGATCATGGAGGGCTTGCGATTCTGCTGCGATATGGGCGATGTGATCGGCTGTCACCGCGTGGTCATCGTGCCCACCTTCGATGTGGGCAATAAGACCATCCGGGAAATTCACGAGGAGACTGTGCGCGTCATTCGTATCATGGAGGAGTATGCCGCCCCCCGCGGCATGCAGCTCGCATTCGAGTTCGTAGGATATCCCAACTGTTCGGTCAATACGTTTGGGCAGGCGTACGATATCGTGAAGGCCGTGAACCGGGAGACTGTCGGCATCGTGCTCGACTGCTTCCATTTCCATTCCATGCGCTCGGCGATTTCGCACCTGAAGCAGGCGGATGCGCGAAAGATATTTATATTCCATATCGACGACTCCGAGGATCTGCCCATAGGCGCCGCGCGGGATTGCCACCGCCTGATGCCGGGGGACGGCGCGATCGATATGCAGGCAATTTTGCAGACGCTTAAGGAGATCGGCTACGACCGCATGGCTTCCGTAGAGCTGTTCCGGCCGGAGTATTGGGATTGGCCGGATGAGAAGACCATCCGCGTCAGCCTTGAAAAAACAAAGGCGGTGCTTGCGCCATATTTTCCGGTTGACTGAAAGAAGCTGAAAAAGCGCTCCGGTAAAACCGGAGCGCCCAGCTGAAGCGAAACGGATTATATTTGTTCATCCTCCACGCAGAGCAGGCGAATACCGCGGCGCTCGATACATTCCATATAATGTTCAGGCAGCCGCTGATCCGTTACGACCGCGGAAAGATCGGAAAATTCGCAGAAGGTGAACAGTGCGGAATGATCGAACTTGGTGCGGTCTGCCATCAGTATGATTTGTTTATTGTGTTCAGCCACGCTTCGCTTGATCTCGGCTTCAAAATACGTCGTGTTGGTGAGGCCCCTTTCCAGGGAAACGCCGGTCGCCGCGATAAAAACGAGGTCAATGCTCATACGTGAGAGCATTTCCAGTGTAGAAACGCCCACATAGGAGGAAGTGGATACACTGTACAACCCGCCCAGCGCAATCACACGCAGCTCCGGGTATTTGGATGCTTCGTACAACGCACTCAGACTGTGGGTGATAATGGTGATGTTGCTTTTATTGGCAAGGTGGGGCAGTAAACAAACGGTCGTTGAACCGGAATCCAGGAATACCGTGGAGTTATCCGAAACCAGCTCCGCCGCCAGCCTTCCGATTTCACGTTTCGCCTCGCGGCACCTTTCGGCGCGTACGGACATGGGCAGCGGCACCTGCGTGGTGCATGCGGAAACACCGCCGTACACCTTTTTGATCTGGCCGCGCGCGAGCAGTTCCGCAAGATCCCTGCGAACGGTGTTGGTAGATACCTCAAAGCGGTTTGCAAGATCATCCAGCGAGGCGGTGCCGTTTTGCAGCACATATTGTTCCATGGCGTTCAATCTGTCAAGGCGCATGTTTGCTCCCTCCCTATACAACATCATAACATGAAACAAGGATTTTTCAAACTCTTTTCGTATATTGTGCAAGAAACGCAAGGCAAATAGGCAATTATAATCGATATATTGCCAATAGTTACTCAAATATGGTACAATATTTGTGCGAAACGCATAAAAAGATTATCAGGATACTTTAGCTCCAAGCGGTCAGCGCCTTCGGGCGGCTAGCGGACCAAGCTGTCGGTCAATATCTATTCAGGAGGAAAAGTAAATGTCGAGAATCAAGGTTGGGGTAGCGGGATACGGTGTAATCGGGCAGCGGCTGGCAGACGGTGTGGCGCTGCAGGGGGATATGGAACTGGTCGGCATCGCGGATTTGGCGCCGACGCTTTCCATTCGCGCGCTCAAGGAAAAAGGCATGCCCTATGATTTGTACCTTGTAGAGGGCGCGGACAAAAGCAAATTCGATGCGTTGCACGTCCCCGTCGCGGGCACGTTCAACGATCTGATCGATAAGGTGGATATCATGCTGGACAGCTCGCCCGGCGGCGTTGGTGCGAAGAACAAGGAGCTTTACGCGAAAAAGGGTGTGAAAGCCATATTCCAGGGCGGCGAAAAGAACGCTGTGGCGGATGTGTTCTTCCATGGGTACGCGAATTACGAAAAGGGCTTGGGCATGGATTATCTCAAGCTGACCAGCTGCAACACGACAGGGTTAATCCGTTCGGTGGATTGCCTTGACCGCGCCTGCGGCGTTTCGAAAGTGGCCATCACCATCATCCGCCGCGTAGCCGACCCCGGCGATTACCACAGGGGGCTGACCAATGCGCTGCAGATCGATAAGGCGCCCAACCATCAGGCAGTAGACCTGATGAGCATTATGCCGCATGTGGATGCCACCGGCATACTCGTGCACACGCCGGTAACGCACGGGCATATCATCACGGTGGTAGCCTCCGGCAGGGACGGCAAGAAAATCACCAGGGAAATGGCGCTTGAAGCGTTTGCAAAGCACCCGCGCATCCGCATGGTCAGCATTGACGAGGGGTTCTTGGGGAATGCGAGCCTGTTCCGCTATGCGCGGGATCTTGGCAACCCGCGCGGCGATATGTACGAAATTGCGCTTTGGCAGGATAGCATCGTAGAAAGCGGCGACGACATCATGTATGCCATCAACATCCCGCAGGAGAGCGTGACGATACCGGAAAGTATCGACGCTATCCGCGCGGCCATGAAAATGCAGCTTACCCGCGCGGAAGGCACCGAGGCCACCAACAAATATCTTGGCATCGGTAAATGGCGATAAATCGGGGTTGAATGGGAGGGTGCTTCATATGTGCAGGTATATGAGCACCTTTCTGTTATAAGGAGAGAAAGTGTCATGCGATTCGGGATCAATACGCTGGATGCATTCGATTTTAAGGGCAAAACCGTGCTGTGCCGTGTGGATATCAACCAGCCGGTGGACAGGGAGAAGGGCACGCTCAAGAGCATTGCGCGAATCAAAGCGTGTGTACCCACCATACGCGAGCTTTCGGACAAAGGCGCGAAGGTGGTACTGCTCGCGCATCAGGGCAGCGATATCGAATACAGTAACTTTTATACCACCGCCCCCCACGCAAAAGTGTTAAGCGACCTGCTGTTCCGCGAGGTCCAGTTTATAGACGATGTATGCGGGCCCGCGGCGCGGGATAAGATCAAGGCGCTGCAGGACGGCGAGGTGCTGCTGCTGGACAACGTGCGTTTCTGCGCCGAAGAGCAAACGCTCTTTGAGCTGAAGCTGCGGCTCGCACACGCACAGCAGGCACAGACACAGGTGGTGCAAAAGCTTGCGCCGTTGGCAGATCTGTATGTATGCGACGCGTTTGCCGCCGCGCACCGCGATCAGCCCAGCTTGTGCGGATTCGAGCAGGTGCTTCCTTCCGCCATGGGCCGGCTCTTTGAACAGGAATATTGCGTCATATCCTCCATTATGGAAAGCCCTGCGCGCCCCTGCACATTCGTACTGGGCGGCGCCAAAATTGCGGATGCGTTTTTGATGATGGAAACGGTGCTCTCGGGCGGTGTGGCGGACCATGTGCTCACAGGCGGCCTGGTGGCGAACATACTGCTTGCGGCAAAGGGTGAACAAATTGGCAGCGGAAGCATGGACTTCATAAAAAAGTCCAATTATACTGAGTATATCGACAAAGCGCGTACTCTGTATGAACGCTATGCGGATAAAATACGGCTGCCGCAGGATGTCGCGTTTGTGCAGGATGACATGCGTGAAGAAGCGGCGGCAGGCGGCATACCCGAAGCGGCGGCGGTTACGGATATCGGTAAGGGCGCGGCAAAAGCATATGCGGATGTGATACTTTCTTCGAAAACGGTATTCGTCAACGGCCCCATGGGCGTGTTCGAACAGGAAGAGACAGAAAAGGGTACCAAGATCGTATGGGACGCCCTTGGCAATACGCAGGCGTATACCGTCGTAGGCGGCGGGGACAGCATTACCGCGACCACGAAATACCATAAGACGGACAGCATTTCCTACATATGCACCGGCGGCGGGGCGCTCATTCGCTTCCTGACCGGCGAGGAACTGCCTGTTGTAAAGGCGCTGCGGTATGCGGCCAGCGCTTTTCCATCAGATTGAAAAGCATCTGTACTAGGTGCAATTGAAAGGCAAACCATGAAACTGGAATTTGGATTTGGAACCGGTGTACAGTGCGTCGAGGTACCGGAGCGGAACGTGATCGGCGTACTCACGCCCAACTGCGTGGAATATGGCCTGACGGGAGAGGCGGAGGTGCGGCGCGCGCTAAAGGAACCCATCGGCACGCCGCGGCTAAGTGAAATCGTCCGCCCCGGCGAAAAAATCGCAATTATAACCAGCGACATTACCCGCCCGATGCCCACTTATAAAGTTATGCCCGCCCTGCTGGATGAACTGTACGCGGCGGGCGTCAGGCCTTCGGATATTACGCTGGTGTTTGCGCTGGGCAGCCACAGGAAGCATACGGAGGCGGAGCGGAAGAAGCTTGCGGGGGAACGCGCGTTTTCCGAAATTACCTGTATCGACGGCGACGCCTCGGATTGCGTGCATATCGGCGTGACCTCGCGTGGAACGCCGGTGGATCTCGTACGCGTTGTGGCGGAGGCCCACCGCCGCATCTGCCTGGGCAATATCGAATACCATTACTTCGCGGGGTACAGCGGCGGGGCGAAAGCCATCATGCCCGGCGTATCCACGCGGGACGCCATACAGAGCAACCACAGCCGCATGGTGGAAGCCGCGGCCTGCGCGGGCAAGCTTGACGGCAACCCCGTGCGGGAGGATATCGAAGAAGCCGCCGCCATGGTAGGCATTGATTTCCTTTTTAATGTGGTGCTCGACGAGCATAAGGAGATACTGTATGCCGTGGCCGGCGACGCAACGGCGGCCCACCGCGCGGGCTGCGTGTTTTTGGATAAGCTGTATCTTAAAACAATTCCCGCGCGCGCGGACATCGTGCTGGTGTCCCAGGGCGGCGCGCCCAAGGATTTAAACCTATATCAAACGCAGAAGGCGCTGGATAACGCCAGGCACGCCGTGAAAGACGGCGGCGTGGTGATACTGATCGGCTCTTGCCGGGAAGGGCTGGGCGAGCAGGTGTTTGAGGAATGGATGACGCAGTCGCCCTCCGCGCGCAGCATGATCGAGCGTATTGAACGCGAGTTCCGGCTGGGCGGGCATAAGGCGGCGGCTATCGCCATGGTGCTGGAAAATGCGGATATTTACCTCGTATCCGAGCTTTCGTCCGAGTTTGTGCGCAAAATATTTCTCACGCCGTGCGAAACCGCGCAGGCCGCGCTGGACGCCGCGTTTATAAAGCTGGGGCCGGACGCCACCGTGCTTGCCATGCCATACGGCGGTTCCACGCTGCCCAGGGTGGAATAAACAAAGTAAAACGGAAACAAAAAAACCACGTTCCAGATATTTGGAGCGTGGTTTTTATGCGGGAAGCAGTCAGATATGTCTATCCGGTACTTGAGGCAGCATATCAAAGCCGCGCTGCAATTCTTCGTCGGTGGGGATGTAATCCGTCATGCTGCCATTCTGGTAAGCCATATAGGCGGACATATCGAAATAGCCGGTGCCGGTGAGGCCGAACAGTATGGTCTTTTTCTCTCCGCTTTCACGGCATTTGACCGCCTCATCCATAGCGGCGCGTATGGCGTGCGCGGATTCCGGCGCGGGCAGTATCGTTTCACAGCGTGCAAATATCGTCGCGGCTTCGAACACGCGGGTCTGCTCGACGGATACGGCCTCCATATACCCGTCGTGATAGAGCTTGGAGAGTATCGGCGACATGCCGTGGTATCGCAGCCCACCCGCGTGGTTGGCCGAAGGCGAGAACGTACAGCCCAGCGTGTACATCTTGGCAAGCGGCGTGATTTTGCCGGTATCGCAGAAATCGTAGGCGTATTTGCCACGCGTGAAGGAAGGGCAGGAGGCCGGCTCCACCGCAACGATGCGCGGGTTTGCTTTTTTGAGCAGCTTATCCTGCATATACGGGGCGATGAGTCCGCCCAGGTTGCTGCCGCCGCCTGCGCAGCCGACAATGATATCCGGGTATTCGCCTAAAATGTCCAGTGCCTGCTTTGCTTCCAGGCCGATCACCGACTGGTGCAGCAGCACCTGGTTGAGCACGGAACCCAGCACGTAGCGGCAGCCTTCGGTGGTCACGGCCTTTTCCACCGCTTCGGAGATGGCGCAGCCCAGAGAACCGCCGGTATCCGGGTCGGCTTCGAGTATGGCGCGGCCTGCGTGGGTGGTATCGCTGGGGCTTGCATAGACCGTTGCGCCGAAGTTTTCCATGATGGCCTTGCGGTAAGGTTTCTGTTGGCTCGAAATTTTGACCATGAACACCGTCAGCGGAATGTGGAAGTAAGCGCAGGCTTCCGAGAGCGCCGTGCCCCATTGGCCTGCGCCGGTTTCGGTGGTAAGCGAGGTCAGGCCCTGCGCCTTTGCGTAATACGCCTGCGCGACGGCGGAGTTCAGCTTGTGGCTGCCGGAGGTATTGTTGCCTTCAAACTTGAAGTAGATTTTCGCTGGGGTATCCAGCTCTTTTTCCAGATTGTATGCGCGCACCAGCGGCGAGGGCCGGTAGATGCGGTACATATCCATGATGGGGCCGGGAATGTCGACATAGCGCGTCGTATTATCCATCTCCTGATGCGCGAGCGCCTCGCAGAAAACGGGATAGAGGTCGCTTTCCACCGCGGGCTGCATGGTATTGGGTACGATCATGGGCGCGGGCAGCTCGGGCATATCCGCGCGCAGGCTGTACCACTGCTGCGGGATCTGGTCCTCGGTCAAATAGAAACGGTGCGGGATGCGTGTCATAGTCGTTGTCTCCTTTCAGATTATAAAAATGAACATAAAAAAAGCCTTCGTCCCAATTCATTGGGACAAAAGCCTTGCTATGCTTCTGCGGTGCCACCCGATTTGGCGCAAATGCGCCCGCCTTAAAAACCTGCTAACACAGGTCTTCCCCCAAGGTAACGGAGGGGAATGCCGTCAGCTACTACTAAGGCCTGCGCCCGTTCGGCTGCCCTCATAAGTCCATTCAGCAAAGGTATTCGCTGCCGATTTCCACCGTCACGGCTCTCTGTGAACTATCCCTGTGCCTACTCCTCTTATTCGTCGGTTTCGCTTTTTTGCTATTGTATGCGCTTTGCCTGCGGTTGTCAACTATGATTTGTGCTGCTGTGACGATTTTTTTTGTTCCGGTTGAAATACCCTACCGGATGTAATAGTATGGGATGTAATAGAATATAAGGAAAGTTACAGTTTAACCATCTCTTGGTATACCGGCGGCAGTTGATTTTATGCAGGAAAAGAGTGATAGCATGATTGGTTTTCGGGAATATGCGTACCTGTCAAAACACTTAAACGAAGTCAAGCATGTAACGCTCAACCCGGGCAGCGAAGGCGTCGTCCGGGTCCATATGGTGCCGCCCAAGCTGAGCCTGTTCAAAAACACTCCAAGCGTTATACTGCTCAATGGGCAGGATATTCTCCCCATCAACATCTCATGGGCAATTTTGCTTTCGGCATTTATTGACGAAATCCAGCGGTATGACGGGAAAACGCTGGAGAGTAGCGACTGGAACGGCATCATCGAAAGAACGGTTGAAAAAACCCGGAGCGTTTACCGTGGTGTCGACGAGAAAACACTCAAAAGCGACCTGTGGCGCATACTCGGCACGTTCCATGATATCGCACAGGGGCGGGAGCCGGATGAAAAAATCGGCGCAGTATCCCTGGGGGAATACGCCCCCTATATGACCGCGCCCCATCGGATGGACCTGATGATCAGTTCCCTCAACAAAAACGGCCGCTGGAACTGCAACAATCGATGCCTGCACTGCTATGCCGCAGAGCAGGACATTTCGGGCGCGGAAGAGCTTGCGACGGAGGACTGGAAAAAGATCATCGACAAATGCCGGAGGGCCAATATCCCGCAGCTTACCTTTACCGGCGGCGAACCTACGCTAAGACACGACCTTGTGGAGCTCGTGGAATATTCCAAATGGTTTATTACGCGCCTGAATACCAACGGCATCTGCCTTACACAAGCGCTCTGCGCTTCCCTGTATGAGGCAAGCTTGGACAGCGTGCAGGTGACGCTGTATTCGCATGACCCGGAAAAGCACGATTTGCTTGTGGGCGCGCAAAGTTTTGCAAAAACGGTGCAGGGCGTTAAAAACGCCGTCGACGCAAATCTGAACGTCAGCGTCAACACCCCGTTGTGCACATTAAATGCGGATTATACCGAAACACTTCGGTTTCTAAAAGAGCTGGGGGTAGAATATGTCTCCTGCTCGGGGCTGATTCCGGCGGGCGGCGCAACAAGCGAAGCATCCCTCGGTACGCGGCTTGGTACGGATGCGCTCCGTTTGCTCTTACAGGAGGCAGGTAGCTTTTGCCGGGAAAACGGCATGGATTGCAGCTTTACTTCGCCGGGATGGGTCAACGAAGAATGCCTGTATGAAACTGGCTTCAGGATGTCGCCGTCCTGCGGGGCGTGTTTAAGCAATATGGCCGTCGCGCCGGACGGCACAGTCATCCCGTGCCAAAGTTGGCTGTCAATGCCTGGGCTTGGAAATATGCTCTCCATGTCATGGGAAAGCATTTGGAACAGCGGCAAATGCCGTGAGATCCGGACCGCTTCCGCCAGGATGGAAAACCGGTGCCAGTTGGGTGCTAGAAAGCAGGCAGGAAAATGACGAAAAAAACGAACCGCATTTTTTTTGCCGCTCTTTTTCTGCTGCTAGTGCTGTTCTGGCTACAATCCATGCCGTCAAAAGCGGTCGACCCTTTGGATGAAATCAAGAGCTATGTCATCACGGTGGATATGCGGGAAGACGGCACCATGGATATCCAATACCATTTGGATTGGCTGATACTCGATGATACTGCGGAAGGCCCACTCACCTGGGTAAAAATCGGCATTCCCAATAAACACGTGGACAACATGCAGGCACTCTCACAGAATATCAGCGGCATCCGGTATCTTTCCGACAGCGGCAGTTATGTGCGCATCGATTTTGACCGCCCGTACCGCGCGGGTGAAACGGTCGCTTTTGACTTTTCGACCCATCAGTCGCATATGTATATGAACGATCGATCAACAGATACATGCTCCTACACATTCATACCAGGTTGGTTTGACGAAATCAGAGTCGATTCGCTTAAAGTGCTTTGGAACGAGGCCGACGTCGCGTCCTCAAACGCAACGGGCACGGAAGGCGAATATCTGATTTGGGAGACTTCACTGGATGCGGGCGAACGCTATGACGTTCTTGTCAAATATCCCGATGACGTCTTTATAACGTTGGATAGCATGCAGGCAAATCAGGACAGCGGCGAGGATGTTCCTGTCTTGGCCATTATCGTTTTGATCGGTCTTCTCATTGTTGGGATATGGAATATGATCAACCGCTACAGGGGCGGCTTTGGCGGCGGCGGGCCATATGGCGGCGGCGCGCACCATACCTGCGCCTGTGCGGGCGGCTGCGCCTGCGCGTGCGCCTGTGCCGGCGGCGGACGGGCCGGCTGTTCGGCGAAGAATTTTTACGGAGCAAAGGTTTCGCTTAGTACGCTCCGCGAGAAATTGAATGAATGATTGGCTGACAACGGGTTTTTGCGGATCGGCAGCCTTGATAACCCAAACGTCCCTCCGGATTACGGCTTCTGAGCCGCCTTTCTGAAGGGGCGTCTGATATACGTTTTATTCAAGGAGAAACGGTTATCGCGATTGGTTGGAAAGAGCTTGGACCGCTTCCTCCAGCGCCTGCATGCGGGCGCGCAGGCGGGCCATCTCCTGTTCCACGGGGTCGGGAAGATGTACCTGATCCAGGTCTACGCCCGCTTCGCCCGGCGCTTCCGCCGCACGTACGGGGCAGGGGATATCCGAGCCCTGCTCGGCAGGGCAGGACGCCTTGCAGACACAGGTATCGCGGAGCTCGCAAGGGGCGGCAGCCGGCGCATCCTTGGGGCAGGGGAATATCTTGGCCACGCGGCCGGGTACGCCGACGATGGTAGAACAGGGGGGCACATCCTTAAGCACCACCGCGCCGGCGCCTATTTTAGCGTAATCGCCCACGGTGATAGGGCCTAATACACGCGCGCCGCTTGCGATCATCACATGGTTGCCTATGGTGGGGTGGCGCTTGCCGGTTTCCTTGCCGGTACCGCCCAGCGTCGCGCCCTGATAGATGGTCACGTCGTCGCCGATTTCCGTTGTCTCGCCGATAACGACCCCCATGCCGTGGTCGATAAACAGCCGTGCGCCGATCTTTGCGCCCGGATGGATCTCAATGCCGGTAAAGAACCGGTTCAGGTTGGAAAGGATACGCGCCCACAGCTTCATTTTGTGCGTGTGCAGAAAGTACGCCACACGGTGCGAGCGGACCGCATGGAAGCCGGGGTAGCAGAGCAGCACTTCGAACGCGTTGCGCGCTGCCGGGTCGCGCTGCAGTATGCATTGGATATCGCTGCGCAGTGTCTTGAACATAGGCACCTCTCATTCTCAGTCAATTCAGTATTTACGAAAGGGTAATAAAAAAACACATCGACGTCCTTTACAAAGACGGATGTGTTCCGCGGTTCCACTTTGTTTGAGCCGCCCGCCCGGCGCACCTGTGCCTGGGGCTGCCCCACTTAACGCCTTAACGCGGCCATTACGTCCTGCGATACTCGGGGAGGATCCCCTTTGTCGCAGGCGGCTACAGAAACGCACTTCTCCGCAGCGTCGCCCGGGCAGGCTCTCAGCCGTTTTCGGCCTGCCCTCTCTTTGAGCTTGCGGGCGGATACTCTTTCTCCGTCACAGCCTTTTATAATAGTGTACTGTATGCATGAAGCGCCTGTCAAGTGCCTGAAAACGGGCGAACGGCCGATGGTTTTCTTAAGCGATGGGATGCATATTTCACGTGGCATCGTAAACGTTATGCAATACGGCTGCAACCGACACGGGTGGTTACACGTTTGTGAAATAGAGCGTAGGAACGAAGGCGCGGCGACTGATTGGTAAATTCAGCCGCTGCATCTTGACCCCGCCATTGACAGAGCGAAAGAGCGGGAGTACGCTAAATAATGCCGCGGGGGAAGAACAGACCGGCGGCAGGGAGGAACCTTATGTGCAGTAAGCCTATTCTATTTGTTGCAATGCCGCTCGTTATATTGCTTGCTTTTGCCGCCTGTGCGCCGCGGCAGCCTTTAGAGAACGTACAGCCGACCGAGCTGCCTTTAGAGACGCCGGTACCCGAAGAAACCGTGCCGGAAGTGGACATACCCGAGGCCGAAGTGGATGAAGCAGCGCGGGCGAAGCTGGACGCCATGCAGCCGGTGTTTGATTCCATCATTCGCGCCATGCGTGCGCAGCCGGAGGACAAACAAAACTATGACAGTGCCGATCCGGACTTCTTCTGGGGCGTGCTGTATCATCTGTGCACCAACTTTAGCACGCAGCATCCGCTGGTGGAAGAGACTGACGGGCAATACAAGGTGCCCCGCAAAGTGATGCAGGAGTTCGCAACAGCCTGTTTCGGAGAATACAACGATCTGCTCGAACTGCCTGCAGAAAACGGCATTGTTTACGATGAAAGCCGGGATGCTTACCTTGTAGGGAAGTCGGATATCGGCGACAGTTATTCGCAAATCGTCTCTTATGAGATGGAAGGGGACGACCAGTACGCTTTGCAGGTGGATATGTTAACCTCCGGCGGGGAAAAGCCGCTCGCGACCTATCATTTTATCGTGACGGCGAACCCTTATATCGACGGGATTACCGACCCGATATTCTATTACGCCGTCTGGTATGCGGAAGCGGAACAAGCGCAATTTATTGATGACGACGCGGCGCAGCCGCAGGAAGATGTGGAGGCGCCGGGTGAGGCTGCCTAGTAATAAAAGCGGGAGGCATTTTTGCCTCCCGCTTTTGCTACATTCTGGTAAATCGCAGCGTTACTGCTCCATCTGTTTGCCTATAAAGCTTGCGGCGGTCTCCGCAACCTTCATTTCGGTGGGTCCCATCACGGTATCCGGCTCGCGCGAGAGCAGCATCACGGCGCCAATCGCGTCGCCCTCCGCTAAAATAGGCACGATCACCTGCGCGCGGTAGGGATGGTTTTCCTCATCATTGGCAGTGACGTTCAAAAGTTCCTCCCCCCTGGAGGCGGAACGCATTACTTTTGTGCGTGACTGCATGACCTGCTCCACGTCCTCGTGAATCGCCTTTTCCATCAGCTCACGCCTGCTCGCGCCCGCCACGGTGATAATGACGTCCTTATCGCAGATTGCGGCGATATGTCCGAGATTCTGGTGCATGGCCACCGCGTACTCGCGCGAAAAATCATTCAGTTCGCCAATGGGCGAGTATTTCTTGAGTATGACCTCACCTTCGCGGTCGGTGAATATCTCCAGCGGGTCGCCCTCACGTATGCGGAGCGTCCTGCGGATCTCCTTGGGGATGACTACGCGCCCGAGTTCATCGATGCGTCTTACGATTCCTGTCGCTTTCAAATGGATGCCCTCCTGTATGCCATGCGTTTTTGGATGCAGGAGTAGTATTTGTCGCTTTCTGGGTTTTATACAAGGGGGAAACAAAACCTGCGATCATTTTTCATATGCGCATCGCGGTATGGCTTGTCACGACTTCGCGGGTATCTCGCGGCTGCCCGGCTTTTCAAGTGGAATTTCACCCTTTTCGCACAACGGGCACGCATCCGCGTCGTAGGTCCTGATGTCGAGCGTTAGCGCCGCGTACACGGGCAGCGGGAAACCGCAGTCCGCCGTGCGCCTGTCCACAATGCAGGCGGCACCGATGACTTGCGCACCCATATCCTCCAGCACCTTCACCGTCTCCATTGTGGATTTGCCGGTGGTGACCACGTCCTCGGCAATGAGGATTTTATCGCCCGGGCCCACGGAAAAGCCGCGCCGAAGCTGCATTTCGCCGTCCTTGCGCTCGGTAAATATGCTTTCCACGCCAAGTTGGCGCGAGAGCTCATAGGAAACGATGATGCCGCCCATCGCCGGGCCGCATACCTTGGTGATGGGTAGCGCCCGCACCTGCGCGCAAACAGAGCGCAACACCTCGGCCGCACGGTCAGGGAAGCGCAGCAGCTTTGCGCACTGGCAGTAGCCGCCGCTGTGCCTGCCGGAGGAAAGCAGAAAATGCCCCTCCAGAAATGCTTCGCATTGCTTCATTGTTTCAAGGTTCTGATCCATAGTTCCTCCTATACGATGCCGCAGATTTCGCTGATATTTTGTATATCGTGTTTTTCGCAATAGTCTTTGAGCCCGTCGATGATACGCAGCATGGCGAGGGGGTCCGCGAATGTCATCGCGCCCACCTGCACCGCGCGTGCCCCGGCCATCAAAAAGCACAGCGCGTCATGGGCGGTGGCGATGCCGCCCATGCCCACCACGGGGATGCTTACGCGCCTGCATACCTGGTGTGCCATTCGCAGCGCCAGCGGGAATATCGCGGGGCCGGAAAGGCCCGCATACACGTTGCCGAATACCGCCTTTTTCTTCTCCACGTCGATGGCCATGCCCAGGAAGGTGTTGACCAGGCTCAGCCCGTCCGCGCCCGACTCTTCGCAAGCGAGCGCAACGGAGACAAGATCCGGCGCATTGGGTGAAAGCTTGACCAACAGGGGATGCTTGCTGACGGCTTTTACTTCCCGGGTAATATTTGCGGCGGTTTCCGGCAGCAGGCCGAACGCCATGCCACCCGCTTTGACGTTGGGGCAGGAGATGTTCAGCTCCAGTATATCGATATCCGCGTCGTTCAAGAGACGTGCGCCTTCGATATACTCTTCTTCGCTGTGGCCACCCAGGTTTGCGAGCACCGCGCACCCTAAAGAACGCATATATGCGGCTTCCTCCGCAACGAAATGCGCTACGCCGGGGTTTTCCAGCCCGATGCTGTTGAGCATGCCAGCCGGGGTTTCCAATACGCGCATGCCGTCGTTGCCGCGGCTGCCGTAAAGCGTGAGTCCTTTGCCGCTGACGCCACCCAAGAGGGAAACGTCAAAGAGCGCAGAATACTCCCGCCCGAAGCCGAACGTGCCGGAGGCGGCGATCACAGGATTTTTGAGCGGTACGCCCAACAGTTCGGTTTGCAGCGGATTATATAGCATGCCGCACCTCCGAAGCCAAAAATACCGGCCCGTCCTTACATACGCGCTTGTTGCCTTTTGCCGTTTTGCACGTGCAGCCCAAGCAGGCGCCCACGCCGCAGGCCATGTGCTTTTCCAGCGATACATAGAGCGTTGCGCCCGCCGCTTCCGCGGCGGAAGCGGCCGCGCGCAGCATGGGCGCGGGGCCGCAGGCATAGTATGTCGCGGATCGTGAAAAATCCACATCCGCCGTCACAAACCCGCCGATATTCACCCGCACCGCATCCGCAAACGCTTCGAACGCCTCTTTCAGATACGCCTCCTCACGGAAGCCGAGGAACGCATCTATGCGGCGCTGCGGCTGTGAAGCGCGCAGCTCGCGCGCGAGCAGATACAGCGGGGCCGCGCCTATGCCGCCGCCGATCAATACCGCGTCACCGGGCACAAGCGGGAACCCGTTGCCATAGGGGCCCTGTACCTCCAGTTGCTGCCCAGGCAATAATTTTGAAAACAGGACTGTGCCGCGGCCGACCGTTTGATAAATCAGCGTCAACTCGCCTTTTTCCGCGTTCGCATCGAACAGGCTGATGGGCCTGCCCAAGAAAGGATCCAGTATGCCGGTCTGCCGCAGCATCACAAACTGCCCCGCGCGGCCCGCCGGCGCGCCGCCAAGCCGCATACGGTAAACGCCTTCTGCGACGGGCGCGTTTTCCAATATCACAGCCATGAAAGAATATCCTCCCGCATGGCGCAGACGGCGTTATACACATACATATCGAAATCCTCGTCCTCGGTCTTGCCCCTGTGCGCGGTGATCAGCCCCCGTGAGGAGTTGACGACCCCGCGCAGGCCGTCGCGGAAGAAGCCTGCGATATCTCGGCCGGTGCCGCCCTGCGCACCGTAGCCGGGAATGAGCAGGAACGTATGCGGCATCAGCGTGCGGATCAGCTCGAATTCCTCCGGATAGGTCAGTCCCGTAACCGCGCCGATGGCGGAAAAACCGCTCCCGCCTATAAACGCTTCGCCCCACGCGGCAACCTTTTGCGCCATACGCTGGTAGAGTGTCAGGCCGCCGGTACTGAGATCCTGAAAATCCTTTCCGCTGGGGTTGGAGGTCTTGACCAGTATGAACAGCCCCTTTCCTTTTTCAAGGTACGGGTAATACGGGGAGATCGCATCTTCCCCCATATAGGCGTTGACGGTGATGATATCCGTTTCAAAGTCGCCGGTAAAATGCCCCTGCGCATACTGTGAGGCGGTGGAGGCGATGTCGCCGCGCTTGACGTCGGATATCACCACGCTGCCCTTTTGCCGCGCGTACCGTACCGTGTTCGCAAACGCCTGCATGCCGTCCAGCCCCAGCGCCTCGTAACAGGCGATCTGCACCTTGAAGCAGCCGGCGTGTTCATATGTTGCGTCGATGATCTTCCGGTTGAACTCGAATATCTTTTCCCCCTCGGATACATCCCGTTGTTTCAAATACTCCGGTAAAAAGGAAAGCTGCGTATCCAGCCCCACACAGACGGGGCCTTTCTTTTGTACGTCGTTATACAGCCTGTCCATGCTCATAGCGTACTTCTCCTTCCACGATCGTTTGCAGTACCTGCCCGCGCACCTTTCTGCCCTCAAACGGCGTGTTGTTGGATTTCGAGAGCATTTGCGCACGCCGTACCGTATGTTCCCCGTCCGGCTCCAGCACAACCAGATCCGCCGGGTATCCGGCTGCGAGCAGTCCGGCCTTTACTCCCAGCCGCTTCGCGGGGGCAAGGGAGGTGAGTTCGCTTAGCCGCGTGAGCGGGATGCCGTTCTCGTAAAACACCTGCAGGAATACCTGTATGGCGTATTCGATGTTGGAAATCCCGGCCATGCCCGCAGCCTTATCCGCCGGCGTATGCGGCGCGTGGTCGGTGGAAAGGCAATCCACCGTACCGTCCTGTATGCCTTTTATGAGTGCCTCTACGTCCGATTGTGTGCGGAGCGGCGGGTTGACTTTATATGGGTCGTCCCACCCAAACAGGTGGTGCGGTGTAACCTCGCAGGTCAAACGGAGCCCTTCCGCTTTTGCCCGGCGGATCATCTCCACGGTTTCGGCGCGGCTGATATGCCCAACGTGCAGGTTTCCGCCCACCTCGCGCAAAAGGGCGATATCCCGCGCTACAATCTGCCGCTCTGGCTGGCAATGCGTGCTGATGACAAAGCCGTATTCGCGGGAGTCGAGCAGCAGCTGCCGCATGAATGCGTCGGAAAATATCGTCTTGCCATCGTTGGTTAGTATGCGCGTCACGCGGGAGAGCGCGGCGCGATCGGTAGGGACAGCGTCGTCCAGGTTTTCGCCCGCGGCGGCGGACTGTATCAGACGGCACAGGCGAAGCGATCGCGCTTTTTTGTGGTTGACCTCCACCAGCTCCGGCGTGGAGCAAACGGGGTCGGTGTTGGCCATGGCGCATAAAAATGCATAGCCGCCCTTGACCGCGGCGCGCATAGCGGTTTCCATTGTCTCCTTATCCGGATAACCCGGGTCGCGCAAATGGCAGTGCAGGTCGATAAACGCGGGCATCAGCACGCGGCCGCACAGATCAAGCTGCACATCGCTGCGCTGCTCTGTCCCTTCGCCGCAATAGCGTATCACGCCATACTCTGCATACAGGTCGCCAAAGCGGTCGCCCATAGCGTCCACAAGACGCGCGTTGTGATATTGTACGATCATGGCCGTTCCTTACAGGCGCGTGCGCGCGTCACAGTATTCGCAGGCATACTCGTTTTTTTCCGTATCCACCAGCCGGAAAACGACGTTTTCGATATGCTCCTGGTTGGTGATGCAGCGGGGATTTTTGCAGGTGAGTATGCCTTTGACCTCCTGCGGCGGCGAAAGCTTGATCTTGCTGACCCGTACGCCTTCCTTCACGTAGGAGATGGTCACGTTGGGGTCGATGAGGCCCAGCACGTCCAGGTCCAGCTCCAGATTTGTTTCGATCTTGATCAGATCCTTGCGGCCCATCTTGGTGCTGTTGACGTTTCGCATGAGCACGACCACGTCGTCGAGCTGGTCCAGCCCCAGCTGCTGAAAAATTTTATACCCGTGCCCCGCCCGGATGTGGTCGATGACGATGCCCTCTTTGAGTTTGGATACATTGATCATAGCACGTTCCTCCTTCGTGTCACAGCCCTTATTCCACGCCCAGCAGCTTCATGATGAGCGCCATACGCACATACATGCCAAACTTCACCTGCTCAAAATAGACTGCACGCGGGTCGGAGTCCACTTCGGTGGCGATCTCGTTGACGCGGGGCAGGGGATGCATGACGATCATATCCGGTTTTGCCAGCGCCATTTTCGCTTTGGTGAGTATAAAGAAATCCTTCAGGCGCAAGTATTCTTCTTCGCTGATGAAACGCTCCCGCTGCACGCGGGACATATAGAGTATATCCAACGCCGGCATGGCCTGTTCCAGATCGTCCGTTTCGGTGTAGGGAATATTGCGCGCAATAAGTTCCTCCTTGACATAGGCGGGCATTTTAAGCTCCTCCGGCGAGATGAACCGAAACCGTACGTTGTCATAGCGGGACAGGCAGGTGACCATGGAGTGTATGGTGCGGCCAAACTTCAGGTCGCCGCAGACGCCCACCGTAAGCCCCTCGAAGGTATGCTTGTAATGCCGTATGGTCAGCAAATCCGTCAGCGTCTGGGTGGGGTGGTGGTGGCCGCCGTCGCCCGCGTTGATGACGGGGCAATCGGCGTATTGGCTCATCAGCCGTGCGGTCCCCTCCTTGGGGTGGCGTACCACGATCACATCCGCATACTGGGATACCGTACGCGCGCTGTCCGCGATGGTTTCGCCCTTGGCGGCGCTGGAGGTGGAAGGGTCGGAAAAGCCGACCGTACTGCCGCCCAGGCGCAGCATGGCCGCGTCGAAAGAAAATTTTGTGCGGGTGGAAGGCTCATAAAAAAGGCTTGCAAGGAGCTTGCCCCTGCACGCCTCTAAATACGAAGATGGTTGTTGGATGATGCGGTCGGCAAGCTCCAACACCTCCTGAATTTCCGCAATGGAGAAATCACCGGGCGCGATCAGACTTTTGTTTTTGAGCATATTCTTCTCCTCCTTTTCGTCGTCAGAATTCCTGGATAATTTTTTACAAAAAAAAACACTTGGTTCAGAAGCACCAGTGTTTCCTTTCATTACGCTGCTATGCATATGTTTGAGATCCGTGCAGCATGCCGATCGTCCGCCCCCCTTATCCTGTACCAGCCGGTCCGCCCGCATTGTACGCGCAGTTTTACGCGCATACCCATTTTTGCAAGAATACTAAAAAACTGCTTTGCTGTCAACGGGTTTTTATGGATTTCCGCTATTTTTATTTTCGCCGTGCATACCGGCACAGAGCATTGCTTTTCATAAAAGCGCAGACTGTGGCCGAGGATGCCCATCGTTACTCCGTTTTGTTGCTGCGCCTTTATATTAAGGATGAAATGTGACTGCTTTTGCGATATAATGTTTCAATAAGGCAGTGAATCCTTATAATTACTTCATTGTACGGTATTGGATGGGCTTCTGCCCATTTGTACCCACAGCCGGAATGTGGTACCATATACTTAACAGAGAACCGGAGGAAACGCCCCATGCTCAAACGGTTGATCGCCTTCCCCTTAGCGGTGCTGCTTTTGTTTGCAGTTACCCTCGGGTCGGTTGCGTCGGCAGAGGGTACCGAGGCGCCCGCCCCGACAAACGGGGATACGGATACGCCGACATCTTCGCCTGTCGTGAGCGAAACGCCTCCGGCGAGCGAGACGCCTCCGGCAAGTGAGACCCCTCCGGCGAGCGGGACGCCTGTTGTGAGCGAGACCCCCACCAATACAACACCTGCCATAAGCGAAACGCCCGCGGCGAGCATAACGCCCACGCCCACGCCACCCCCCACGCCAAGTCCCACGCCCACGCCAAGTCCCACGCCCACGCCAAGTCCCACGCCCACGCCACGGCCGTATAATCTGGTGATTATCGCGCGGGATATGACCATTGGCGTCAACGATTCTTTGTTTGATATCAGCGATATCGCGTATGCGGTCGATGAAATGGGCAACAAGCTGAAGGTCCGTGTGAAGGATGACGGCGGATTTCAGCCGGACGTACCGGGAACGTATATCATTACTTTGTATGCGACGCATCCTTTGAGCGGTGAAAAATATTATAGCGAGTGCACGATTACGGTAGAAGCGGCGGAAGAAATATTGGAGCCGGCGGAAACCACGCTCACCGGTACCAGCGATTCCCGTTACCGCAAATACCAGCAATACCGCGACGAGGTTTCCGCCCAACTGCAAGAGCTGATCCAAGGCTTGAACGAGCAGTTTATACAGCGCGTCGATCTTTTGCGTAGCGCGTTCTCCGATGCCAATATGTACCAGGCGATGCGTCAGGTACTGGTGACGGAAGAGACGGATGAAACGGATGCCGGGGCGGCGCAAACGGCGCTTGTGCCGATGGATACGCCTGCGGTATCCAACTGGTCGCATGTGCTGGCGGTGTTTGTCGCCGCAAGTTCGCTGGATGTGGAGGAACCGCTGGATCTCTTTAATCTGCGCAAGATCCCTCTCGACGGTATGGGCAAGGTGTTCTGGGACATGCATGACTTGACCTTCCATATCGAGGAAGGCGAGCTGCAGGTGATACTCAAAGAGCGCTCCAGCGAGGAGATGGCAGCGGAATATGGCATGGACGCCGACCGAAGGGCGCGGCTGGACGAACTGATGCAGCCGGAATTCCAGCGGCTGTTCGCTTCGCTTACGGGCGATACCGCATTCATGGACATGACGGGTGAGGAGGAGGCGGCTATCCGCGCCAACCTGCCCGACGGCCTTGCCATGCAGCGCGAGTCCGTTGTTCTTACCGCATATTCGCTCGTGGGGCAAATCAAATATTTCTGGGGCGGCAAGTACCCGTATTTAGGTTGGAATCCGCTCTGGGGCGTACCGCGCGTCGTTTATTCGGAAGGCAGCAAGACGACGGGGAAGGTACGCTCGTACGGCTTGGACTGCAGCGGCTTCGTTACCTGGGTATTCATCAACGCCGCGGGGGATGAGAGCGTAGCGGAGGCAATCGGCGATGGTTCCAATAACCAGTGGAAGCACTCGCTGTCGTTGGGCTGGGATGAAGCGCAGCCGGGCGACCTGGCATTTCGGGCAGCGCCGGGCACTGTGTCTACCAATCATGTCGGCATTGTAGTCGCAAAGAATGCGGATGGCACATACCTTGTGGCGCACAGCTCGTCGAGCAAAAACGCTGTCGTCGTAACGGAAGCATGGTCAAGCGGCTTCCGCTATATGCGCCGCCCCGTACTTTATGGCGATGCGTAATATGTAACCAAGAGATCATGTGCGGGGGATAAGATGCGGAGTTTGATGCGAAAACTCTTGGCAGCGCCGCTGTTGATAACGGCGCTGCTGTGCGTTCCCGTCGCCGCGTACGCCGCACAGGATGCCGTAACATGGCAGTGTACGCCCGCAGAGGGCGAGACAGTATATCCCGGCGACACCATTTCCTACAAAATCACGACCGGACAGGCTGGCGCAACAGAGGATTGGACGGCATTGCGGGTACAGCTTGGCAAAGGAATGCGTTTTTTGCCCGAGAGCGTGCAGGTGCTTCCGGCTCAGACGGAAGAGAATGCACCGGCCGTAGAGGAGGATGCCGGGGATGCGTCAGCGGAAGAGACCCCGGACGCGGAGCAAGCCGAGACCATACGCGATGTGGTACCCGGCAACGACGGGTTCGTGGTACTCTTATCCAGACTGAACGAGGGGGATACATTTGTGTTTTCGGCAGCCGTGGAGGCGGAGGATGCGGTCGTCAACGCACTGGTGCAGACGGATGCGTTCATATCCGACGTATCGCATGTGCTGGGCGTATTGCCCTCCCAGGAGGCGGCCGTGCCGGATGTGCCGGCGGACAGCGCACAAGCGGCTGACCCCCCCAAGGCGCTGCAGTGGGTGTTGGTGCAGCTGTGCGCCGCAGGGCTGGGGTTTATCGTTTATATCGCATACCGAAAATGGGGACAGGCGCTTCTTCCGCTGCTGTGCAAGCTGATAGCCGGCGTGCGGCAGATCATCAAAGCGCGGCAAACCGGCAAAACACAAGTACCCGATAAAGACCAAGCCAGCTTAGCGCAGAAGAACGAAGAAGACCAAGACGCTGCGGAACCAAAACTGGCGGAGCAATGCAAAGGAGCTGCCCGTGAATAAAGCGGGCGGCTTTTTACATGAGGCCGCCCGTTTATCTTTCGCAGAGGAAATACCATAGAAGTCCGGATGGATTTCCATTTTAGTTTAATGCCAAATCCGCAATAATTTTTTTATTGACATATAGTGTGACGCACACTATAATTTGAATTACGATATTGATGAAAGGAGAATGTGATGGAACGGGATGAAGTGCTTTCCGGCCTGATACTTGAACTGCGAAGGGGCAGCATCGTACTGGCGGTACTGAGCCAGCTTGCGCAGCCCATGTATGGCTACCACCTGGTGAATGTGCTTTCCGAAAGCGGCGTCGCGGTAGAGGTCAACACGCTCTACCCGCTGCTGCGGCGGTTGGAAGGGCAGGGGGTGCTCAAGAGCGAATGGGAAACGGGCGGCGCCAAGCCAAGAAAATATTATGTAATGACGGATGTTGGGCGGGAGATTTATTCTATGCTGAAAAAGCATTGGGATGCCACAGTAAACAGCATGCATGTGTTGATGGAGGGGGAACAAAAATGAACCATGAATTGATAGAAAGATATGTATACGCCGTGACAAAGCGGCTGCCGCACAAAATACGCGGCGATATCGAGGCGGAGCTGAAGCTGCTGATTTCGGATATGCTGGAGCAGCGCTGCGGGGATATTACGCCGACCGACCACGATATACGTGTGGTACTTACCGAGCTTGGAACGCCTGCCGAGCTTGCGGAAAAATATGACCCGGATAAGCATGGCGCGCTCATCGGGCCTCCTTACTACGGCAAATACAAAAAGGTTCTGAAGATCGTACTGCTGGCAACGGGCGGCGGCATATTGCTGTCTGGTTTTATCAACCTTTTGCTAGGCGCCGGGGAAATGCATCCGTTTTTTAGGCTGATGGGGTGGATCGGTATGATATTTGCGGCGGAAATGTATGCCTTTGCGTTTGTGACTGCGCTATTTGCTTTTTTTCAGCGCAAGGGAGTCAAACTCGATCAGGATGACGTGCTGAGCGATTTGCCCCCTGTGCCGAAAAAGAATGAGCGTATCGAGCGCTTCGAACCCATTGTGGGCATCGTATTCTCGGTGCTGTTTCTTGTCGTGTTCTTATGGGCTTCCCCCCAGTTTATCGGGTACTTCGGGAATGCGGGGTTTGTGCCGCTGTTCAATCAGCGCGTAATCGAAATGCAGTGGCCGCTTATCGTAAGTATTTTTGCGCTGGGCATCATCAAAGAAAGCTGTAAGCTATACGAAGGCCGCTATACCAAACGCCTTGCCATCGTAACTTTGTTAACAGGCGTATTGAACCTGCTGTTGATCGCTCTGTTCATCACTGTGGAAGGCTTGACCAATCCCGCGTTTACGACGGGGCTTACCGCACAATTTGGCAGCGACGGCTCGTTTATAGTCGGGATGATGTCGAATTTCCCGCTGTTTTTTCTGGGCGCAGTGGTGTTTGCCACGGTATTGGATATCGTCATGGCGTTTGTAAAAGCGTCTAAAGTCGCGAAGAATACTTGATATTCCCTATCCGTATAGGGGCGCGGGCCAATCCCCGCATAAAGTAAAGCAGCAGAATATTGGAGTGCCGTGTGACCCATAAAACGCTGATCATCGGCCGGATGATGCAGCGTTTTTGCTATACGCCGACGGCCGCAAGCCGTATTGGGAAACGCCGCCTGCGTTCATTTTTTCCAATATCTTTCATATGAATAAGCATTCACAATATCCTATATCAAGGATGTGGCACATTTGATCGATTATATCGTACGGCCCGGCGACACAATTTATTCCATCGCGCGTGCATTCAATATTACACCGGAGCGTTTGCGTCTGGCTAACCCGGAAATTACCGGCACGGGCGACATCGTTGTCAGGCAGAGGCTGCACATTCCTGATGTTTATCAAATACGCCGTACAATTGATGTCAACGGCTATACCTATACGGATATTGACAGCCAAGTACTTTTCGATACCCTACCCTACCTTACCTATTTAAGCATTTTAAGCTATCAGGTGAAACCCGACGGTTCGCTGGCTGATATCAACGACACACCGCTTATTCGAGCGGCACGCCAGGCAGGGGTTGCACCCATGATGGTTATTGCGAATACCGACGATACCGGGGCTTATTCCAGGGATGTGGCGCATGCCGTCCTGACGGACGTACAGACGCAGCAAATTCTCATAAACAACATCATTTCCATATTAAATTCCAAGCACTATTTCGGTCTCAATGTGGACTTTGAGTACTTATATCCTTCCGATTTTGACGCCTACGCGCGGTTTCTGCAGATGGCCGCGGTAAATTTGCATCCGCTCGGTTACATTGTCGCGATTTCGGTAAGGGTTCAAGTACTTTTGGAACAGCAGGAGCAAGTGAGCGAGCCGCTCGACTATTCCAGGCAGGGCCGCCTGATCGATCGTTTCATACTCATGACCAGTGAGTGCGCATATGTTGATATGCCGCCTATGGTGATTAGCCCGCTCGATCGGGTGCACCGTGCGCTTGAATACTCCGCTGCGGCCGTCTCCAGCCAAAAAATTCTCCTGGGAATGCCAAATTACTGCTACGACTGGGCCCTGCTGCCGCAAGCGAATGCGGACGTGCGGCCGCTGTCTCTGATACAAGCGGAATACCTTGCCGCACAAGTGGGCGCCACCATACGGGTCGACCCGGGGTCGCAGGCGCCATATTTTGAATATGAAGATGATATGGGTGTTCGCCATATCGTCTGGTTTGATGCCCTGGAAAACGTTCGCGTAACTTTGCAACTTGTAGAGACTTATAACCTCTGTGGCGTGAGCTTTTGGACAATTAATCTCTTTTCCGCAGAAAGCTACCAGGTGCTTAACTCCATGTACGACATACGCAAGGTACTCTGAACTTCTTTCCGGTTTTGCCCGCTGCGCTGCGCGGCGGACTGCAGGGCGCGTACAGGAATGCCGTGTCTCTTAAGAAATGGGGTTATACGGCGTACAACGGCAGGGAAAAGTCCTCGGGAAGGACGGATATGCTCCTCTTCCTTCAGCCTCGGCAGCGGGGTAAATTCCCAAGTCCCGGATCGCGGCATATCACGATAATTTTCCTATCAATATTTCCGCCTCGATGGTAAGATGCTTCATAGTATTGATCGTATGATCAGGCAAGAAAGGCTTTGCGCCGAACATAAGCGGTGTCATGCGTAAAAAATTATGAAGCTGAACTCCATTGATCGCCATCGTTTTGCTGGCGCGTATTGTATCGGTTAACTTAAAGTGCCGCCTGAAATGATCTGTTACCGCGCCGTTTGAATAGCTATCATTCTCCAATGCAATGATGCTGCGAAGCTCGCATAAATGGTTATTACCGGGGATTATTTTCAACAGCATTCCATTCGGTGTAAGCAGCCTTCTAAATTCTTTGTAGTTTGCCGGGGCAAACACATTGGTCACAATATCCGCACAATGATTTTTCAGAGGGATATTCGTTAAATCAGCAACCATCCAGTATATGTCGTTTCTGCCTCTTGAAGCGATTCTGATTGCATCTTTTGATAAATCCAAAGCAACCACTTCAAGGTTGGTATGTTCCGCAATTCCAAGCGGGAAATACCCTTCCCCGCAGCCGGAATCAACGAGCCGGGAAGCAGATGGACAAGAGCGCAGAGAATTAACAATTGCATCAGAAACGTGACTATAAAAGCCATCCATAAAGACAGCTCTCCGGCTTTCAAATGATTGACAATCATAAATCATTGGTTTTTGCTGTGGAACAAAATTGATATAACCTCTTGATGAAACGTCAAAGCAATGTTTGTTTGCGCATACAAAGCTGGTGTCAACGGATTCCAAACCACTCTTGCATATAGGGCATTGCAATGCACTTCGAATATTTAAGAATTTCTTGCTTCGTTGGGTAGTCATATTTTCATTAGCACTTCCAAGTAAAATGCAGGCCGCCAATATTCATTATATAGTTTTTTAACGCGGCTTCAAGTCCCATTGAACTTCATCGATACTTACGATTTCATACTCCCTCCAACCGGTCCCGGAGCTGCGGCGGCTCTGCCGTATTGGACGCCATTGCGGGATTCCATGCGTTCGACCAGCGCGGTTTTGCCGGGATAAAAATATTCTCAACTCAGCTTCCATGCCATATCCGCAAGGAACAGCTGCTGACGGAACAGCTCAATATTGGTATCCCTGGCGATATGAACATACTCGATGCCCATCATATCCGCCCAGTCATCAAGCATTGCGGGCGTTGCGTCGTAGGATAGTACAGTGTGGTGCGCGCCACCCGCCAAAATCCAAAGCTTCGCGCCCAAGCAAAGATCCGGCATCGCTTTCCACATCACCCGCGCCACGGGCGGGTTCGGCATATTCATGATGGGTTTTACCGCCTCAATATCCTGCACGATCAGCCGCATTCTGCCGCCCATGTCGATGAGTGAGGACACCGTACCCTTTCCTGCTTTCCCATCGAACACGAGCCGCGCGGGGTCACCCTTGCCGCCGATGCCGAGCGGATGCACCTCGATGCGCGGTTTTCCGCTCGCAAGGGACGGGCAAACCTCCACAATGCATCATGCTCTCCCCGGAACCGACAAAGCTCAGGACATTGATGCTGCCGTACCAAACGACGCGATGATCGATCACGGCGAATTTTTGATGATCCCTCCGTGTTCTGTACGGGGCAGCCGAGTTTCTGCAAGGATGCAAGCAGCTCGGAAATGACCGGCTGATCGCCAAGCCGATAGCTCTCAAGGGCCGCGTCACGATCGTAAAATGACATGATGCAAAAAGGACGAAGGTGCTTATACCCTCGTCCTTTTTTGTTGTACGGTGTTTTATGCTTTGCGTCGCTTTATCCCCAGATAGCCCGCGCATAACGCAACAAAACCGAGTATGATAAAGCCGAGCGGGGTTGCCGCATCGCCCGTCTTGGGAGGGTTGGTCACCTCGGAATCCGGCACCAGCAGGCCTGTAGTTACCGCGAACGGCGAAAGCGACGATGTGGTAAAGGTCGTTATACCATTGACTACCGTTGAGATGATCGTTTCCAGCCTGCCGTTTACGCAGTGGAGTATGGTGACCATCTGGCCGTTATACTGGCTGCCCACAGGGATAGAGATCGTAAGCTCGCCGGTCGCAGAGGGAGTCAGGCTGATATCATAACCGAGTATGAGCTGCCCATCCGTTTGCGCCTTGCGTATGGCGTTACAGGCCGCGCAGGTATCCGCGGGGTGCAGCTTGAGCGGGTAAACCGCGAGCCGCGCCCTCCTGTTAATTCTGTTGCCCGATACCGTAATGCCTGTCTCGCTGTCGGTCAGCGTCCGGGAGGAATAGCTCGGCTTCGAGCCACCGCTGCCGGAGCCAATTTCCACGACAGTAAGGCCGTACCACTTGCCGTCCGTGGTGTTCCCGTCGTCTACAGTCAAATAAGCGTCCTTGCTGCCGGAGGGAACGTAAACCACAGCGCCGTCCGGCACCATTTCAAACACATCCTCACCGACAGCCGGCGGGATTGAGCTGCCCAGTGTGATACTCTCCAGCGCTTCAGATATCCAAAAGGCCCAATCGCCTATCGCTTCCACATTCCGGGGCAGAATAATCGTCTTTAAAGTATCCGACCAGCCTAAAAAGTTTTCCGGAACCGTGTTGTCCTCAAATGAGGTTCCGGAAAAATCAGCATTGGTGAGATAATGAACCTCATCAGAAATAAATTCCGCATCATCGTCGCCTATGGTTCCGCCGTTTACCGTAAGGCTGCCCACCCTGTCATAATTGTAGCTCAAATTCACTTTTGTAAGCTCCGCGTTGATTTCGTCCGCCAGATTCCCTTCTGTATGGCCGTTTATGGTAATGTCCGCCAGGGCGGCGTCCGCGGCGGGCATATCCATTTTCAGCATATTGCTTAATTTTCCATTGATGCCCTTGAGCACAATATGGATGTCTTTTGCGGTCGTCGGTCCTTCGAATACGCTAAATCCTTCCAAACCGCTGCTGACCGCCGTGCCTGTGCCCGAGGTATCAATCACCGGCGCAGGGGCGCCGTCGTCCACCATCGCGTAATAAAACTGGCCGGGGGAATCGGATGAAAAAGCAAAAAATGCCGAATCATCGTCCCACCACCCTGCCATGAGTCCCCTGATAACGGGATTCGCCGCGTCCGGATCATATATGTACAGCCCGAACCACTTTCCATCCGTTGTGCTCCCGTCCCTTGCGTCGTCTTTGTAAGCATCTGCGCTTCCTTCAGGGGCATGAAGGACTGTGTTGCTTTGATTATAAAACGAGCTTCCAGCTACACCCACTGCTGCGGGATTAGTAGAAAGCATATATACATCCGCCACAGGCGCCGGAGCATCGACATAGTTTGCAAAAAGGTGTTCCCCGATGCTTGTAACGTCGGCCGGGAACGTGACGGTTTTGAGCGCGCTGCAATATGCAAATACGGAATCGCCGATTACCTGAACGCTAGCCGGAAAAGTAAAAGATGTCAGCGGGCAGTACGCAAATGCATAAGAACCTATTTCCGTAACAGTGTTCGGCAAGGTTATGCTGGTTAGATGGGTTGCATAATAAAACGCGCCTTCCGGCAGGGTATTGCCGTCCAGGACCGTATCCGACAAGTCAACGGAGCCAAAAATATTATTGTCGTACCCAAACAGCTTTCCTATGCCTGAGTATGAAAAATCGTTGCTGCCCATTACCCCCCCATGAACGGTGAGGGATCTGACGGCATCGGCGCCAAGGCTGTTCGCGGACAGAATGACGTCCATTTCATGGCCCAATTCTCCCTTTTGATGGGAATTGATGACCAAATCAACGCCGGCCGGGTCTGTAGCCAGCACAGCATTGGCGCTGGTATTTTCTGTGCTTACGATGATGCTGCCACTTTTTGTTATCCGTCCCATTGCGCTGGCGCTATACGAGTACTCCCCCGGCACAAGGAAAAATTCCACATTGCCGCTGGCGTCGGCCGTTTTGGTGACCCCCCCTATGATTACATTTGCGTTTTTAAGGTTTGTACCTTTATCATCTTTAATGTTTAAAACTGCGGAATACTCGCCGCCGCTGCCTAAAGCTAGCGAAACCGTTTTTTCGTCTATCTGCTTATCAGCGGTATAATTGCCGGAGACGCCTTGATACCCGATCGCTTGAACCAAATACGTATAGACGCCCCCCGAAAGGGTAAATACCGCCTTGCCGTCGCCTCCGGTGGTCTTTATATCGGCGCCCACCTTAACCGTTGCGCCTGAAATAGGGGTCGTCCCGTCGTTTACCGTAAAGGTAAGCTTTTCCGTGATTTCAAAGCTGTATGGCTTGTCATAGTCTATATTAAACCTGAGCACATCGGATGTATTACCTTCACCGTCCGTACAAACGCAAAAAATGTTGTACTTGTTTGGAGCAAGAGCGGAAAGGTCAATCGGGAGAACCGCGTCAAATTGTGTTGGGAGTGCAGTAGCAGTGCATTCAACCGTCCCACAATACAAGGAAGATATGCTGTTCCCGTCCGCGTCCTGATGGTTCTTCACCTGCGTGTATGAGGGCTGGGCCATGCCATATTCCAGCAGGACGTAGTTTACCGTACCCGCTTCATTATAGTTTACATTATAGGTTGTTACCCCGTCTCGAACTTCCCTCCCATAACCGCCATTAACCGGAGCCCCCGGATCAGCCGCCCGCGCCGACAGCGGCAGCATCGTCAATACCATCAAAGCAATTAGCACAAGCGCCAGTGACTTTTTTGCTGCTTTCATTTGCGTTTCCTCCAATTCATATAACGGCATATACTTCCGCGCCTGACGGGGCTCTTTGCCAGGGATTTGATGAATTCCCCCGACTCGTACCATACCGCTTAAAATGTTAGCACAACAAAAAACTTGCGGCATCGTACAAAGGTACGATGCCGCAAGTTTTTTGTTGTGTGCCGGGATCAATCCGGCAGCAAAAGCCCTTCCTCATACGCCAGCTTTACGCATTGGGTGCGGGTATTGACCCCCAGCTTGTTGTAGATGCTTCCCGTATGCGTTTTGACCGTACGCTGGCCGATATTCAGCTTTTTGCCGATATCTTCGTTGGAATATGCGGCGCACAGCAATTCCAGCACTTCAAACTCTTTTGCGGTCAGCAGCTTCTTTAACTTCATGCCGCCGGCCGTGCTGCCGCCGGGCGGTACATTCATTTCCTCCTGAAGCAGCGAAACAAGGGAACCGGCAAAGCGCCCCAATTCCCGGCTTACCTCCTCCGTTTTTCTGAGTGCGCGCATCGTCTGCTTTAATACGGTAAGCATCGGTGCCTGCTCGTCGATATAGCTGCGCACATAGCCTTCAGTAAGCCCTATGCGCAATGATCTCTCCAAGTACGCAACCGCAGAAGGGGTATTGCCCTTTTGGCAGGCCATCATCGCCAGCAGATTCAGTATTTCAACCTCGCTGTGCAAACGGCCTTCGGCCTGCGCAAACGGCAAAAGCCGCATCAGCAGCAGTTCAGCGCCGTTCGTATCTTTTTTCGCCCATAATACCCTTGCAAGTACGATCAGTTCAAATTCACGGACTCTGTTGATTTCGCTGAATATGTGTAGCTTATTGGTATGGATCCACTTTTCCACCTCATCCATGTTGCCGGTTTCGATGGCGTAGCGCGTTTTCAGCGCGGATACAAGGTCATTCCAATGCGGTTTTTGAATGGCTTTGAGCCTGCTTTCGCATTCCTCCAAGACGGCGAGGGCGCCAACCATGTCGGCCTGACTTCTCTTAATGCGGGAAATGCCCGCCATTGCCGGGACCAGCACGCCCGGATAATTGAGCAACCGCGCGGCTTCGGCCGCATTGAGGAACAACGGCAGCGCTTCCTCCGGCCTGTTCTTTTCATAATAATATTCCGCAGCGGCCAAGGGCATAGACCCCGGCCTCTTTGTGGACATCATGCTGTGATAATCCCGCAGCTTATCAAACGCATCGCGATCCGCTTCAAACAGCTTTATCAATATATGGACCGGGCTTCGGTAAATGTAGATATCCGAATCGTTCAAATCCACATATTCAATAGTTTTAAAGGCGTTGCTGCTGCAGATTTCATTGCTTTGGATGAGGCTGCGAAGTTCTGCCGCATTGCCTTCCCTGAGCAGCAGATTGACTGCCGTAAGGCCGACCAAGGCGCGAACCTGTGCCCCGTTTTCTGCCCTTTGTTCACGCTCGAGTGTTTCCCGGGCGCGGGCGAGCCATTTGCGGGAAGCTTCGAAGTCCCGCCCCTGTGCGGAATACATGGAATAAAACACCGCGATCTTGACGCTTTCACGCTTATAATATTCGGGAAGCTGTTTGAGCCAGGAATGTGCGGTTTCATATTCGTTTTTGCTCGCAAAATTCCCCAGCTGCATTTCGATGAGATCAAAAGCGTCCGTATACTGCATACCGCTTAAATAATGTGAAACAGCCAGCGACAACATACCCCGCTCGCGATACCAAAGCGCCGCTTTCGTATGTAGTTCGGCAAGCGCGTCAGGATCGGTTTGCTTCAGCTTTTTCAGCAGAAAGTCCTTCAAAATCGGATGCAGCCGGTAGGCATTGCTTTCATCTCCGAGCAAAGTCAGAAACTCGTTCCTTCTTATCATATCCTCAAAAAAACGAGCAACATTATCTTCGCCAGTTACGGCACTGCAGAGATCTTCCTGCAACAACTCCAATATGGAGATTTTGAGCAAAAACACCTTCTTTTCGGGAGAATATAATTCAAAAACCTCGTTCATAAGGTACTGATACATATCGATGTTCGTCGCAGTTATGCTATTGAGAAGGTCTTTGTTTACACAATCGTTTTGAGCCGATACCGCAATGGCAACCATGGCCGCGGCCCAGCCCTCCGTGTAACTGCCAATCTTTTCAATAATCTCCTTGCCGAACGTGCAGTCGCGCTTGAGATAAAAGTCCGAGATCTCGTCCTGCCGAAATCGAAGATCTTTTGCGGTAATGCGCAAAACCTGGGATCGCAATTCAAACCTGTTAAGCTCCATAGCAGGATCTGTCCTGCTTGTGATAATCACATGCGCGTTTGCAGGAAGATACGAAAGCAGATGTGAAAGACCTTTCAATATTTGCGTGTTCGAGATTGTGTGCAGATCGTCTAAGACAAGCACCGCTTGATCATCGTGCTGCGCCAGCCTGTCGATGAGGATGTTAATGTGAACGTTTGCTTCTAATAGCTGATGAGATGAAAGGGCATATTCGGCATGGTTCGTAATTCCCGGAAGAATTTTTTCCATCGCTGCGCAAATATACTTCCAGAAAACAATCGGATCATTATCACTTTCATCCAACGAAAGCCATGCCGCTTGCAATCCCGATTTTTCCACCCATTCATAAACCGCTGTTGTCTTGCCGTATCCCATGGGCGCTACAACCAGCGTAAGCATCCGATCGAGTGCATAATCCAGCTTTTTTATCATCCGCTCGCGCGATATCATACTTGGATTCGCGCGTGGGATGCAGTATTTGGTTTTGATAAGAGTTGAATCAAGCAAACACTTTCACCCCAAAAGAATTGCGAATGGTATAACCAATCTTATTGTATCACTTATATGCCTTGCACTCAACCTCGGGAAGCTCGCGGGAAGCCCAAGGGGCGCCCAGGTGGAAGTTCAAGGGGATGTACGCCTCTTTTGGGCCTTGCCGCGCTTGCTTGTGCTTCGCGCTGCGCCGCCCGGAAGTCCGAAAGCCGGCTGCTAAAATCGCTTTTTAACGCGGCCTCAAGTCCCATTGAACTACATACAAAGGGAAAACCATCCTTTCGGATGGTCTTCCCTTTGCCTAATAGCTCAATGATTGAGACAATTTAACGATTCATATACCTTTCGTTATCAGGTTTACCCTTCGTTATTAGGTTTGGCTGTCAGGTAGATGTAGGTGCAGTTGTGCTTCTGGCCGAGGCGGTGGATGCGCGCCTTGGTCTGCTCGAAATTGCTCATGGAGTAGTCGAGTGAATAGAACACCATGGTGCTTGCGGCAGTGACCGTAATGCCCAGGCCCGCCGTGGCGATCTGGCCCACGAACACCTGCGCATCCGGGTCGTTCTGGAACGCGGCGATCCGTCACGATCCTTCACGCCTCCCATGATGAGCGAGTACCGGATGCCCTTCGTTTCCAGCAGCTTGCGGATGGCCTCGATCTCCGGCACGAACCGGGCGATGACCACCAGCTTTTTGCCTTCCTGCAGAACGTCCTCCACGATGTCCTCAAGCGCCGCCTGCTTGGCGGTGCTGATCCGCTGCGGGGCGTTTCCCTCATCGTCGCCGATAAACCTGCCCGTGAGCTGCGATAACCGCAGCAGCCGGGTGAGAATGTTGGTGACGGTAACTTCACCTTTGCCAAGCTCAGCGTAGCTGTCCCGCACCAGATCGCGGTAAATCCGCGTTGCGGTGGGCTCCAGCTCGACAAACCGCACGATGTCCGTGGTTTCCGGCAAATCGAGACATTCGTCCTTGGTCGCCCGGTACGCGATGCTGTGCAGGCGGCGCATGAGTTCCTGTTCCATGCTCCGCTTAAGCACCGGCGTATGATTGCCGTAGCCGACCATATCGAAGTACCGGTTGCATTGTCACGACGGTTGGCAGGCTGATGCTGGAGGCTGCGTTGATGACAATAATGATGTTGCGTATGTCGAGCGCTTGATTAGCATCCAGCACCTCGATACGCAGGACCGTGGAGTCGCCGTATGTACCGCTTGCGGTAGGCGTTCCGCTAAGCTCGCCGGTGCTATTGTTCAGCGACAGCCCGGGCGGCAGCTCGCCATACAACTTAGAGAAGGAATAGGGAGGCGTTCCGCCCGTGGCAGTGAAGGTGTAGGAGTACGGCGACCCCACCGTTCCCTCCGGCATCGGGGCCGTACCCAGCGTGGGATGGGGCAGCGAATTGCTGATACTGAAACCTGCAATGGCTGCAAGCGGCTCGCCATCGGCGGATTGTACCGTGCCGGGCATATATCTGCCCCAAGGATAGCCGCCGCTCTCGCCGCCTTTTATCGTTGTCTCCAATGTCAGCCGGATTTTTGTGCTATCCCCCGTGACCAGCGTGGCCGACTGCACGTTTTTCGTCAGGCCGAACATCCCCGTTACGTGGAACCCCGCATCTCCCTGGCTGGGGGCGCAGCCATCTCTTTGCTGAAGGTCAGCTCCACATGGCCATCTGAAGTTACCGTCGCGGATTGCAGCTCCGGTGGGTCTGCGGCAAAAGCTACCGATGGAACCAGCGAAATGCAGAGAACAAATATGAGAGCGAAAGTGAGCAGCTTTTTCAATGTTTTCATGTTCGTACCCTCCTGTACTTATCTGCCGGTTATTTCAAACCGGATAAACCGCAATCCCTGAAAGGTCAGGATTCCCTTGTCGTTTACCTGAACGTCGTTATAGACGCATTCAGGTACCGCGCAGTCAACCTTATTGGTATTCTTAAATTGGAAGGTAACAATGCCTTTTTGGTTTTTCGCCGCGACAATCACATTACTCGCCGTATGCTCGGTCAAGACTTGCTTTATGACACCGCGCTTGATACCCTTTCCGGCTCTGACGATTATGAAGATAATCAACGCCAAAAGCAGTAGCAACGCCCCGGCGATGAAAAAGTGTTCCATAACCGTCCTCCATATAAAGTCCTATGTGCCAGTCAGGCCAGCATACCAGCTGCAATACAGGCAACGCCTATTATCATCAGGAAGATATAGCCCGCCAATTTGGGTTCGCCTACCAAAACCTGCTCGGGCTTGCGGGGGTCGTAACGGATCTCCAATACCGTTCCGACAGGATACTTGCCCCTTGGTGTATCGCCACCTTCGGCCCTAACCAGTTTGCTGTCGACAAGGTATTCAAGAACCGGGTAATAGCGCGTACCCCTGCCGATACCGCGTATGTTGTCGATCACAGTGGCGCTCACACGCACACCTTCCCTTTTCAATCGCTGCATCCTTCGCATGGCAACAACCGGCAAAAGAATTGCCGATACTCCAACAAATATAAAGACAATTTTAGCGGAAATCTTCATAACCTCCAAGCATAGTCAGTTCGGCATACCTTTTTTGCAGAATGGTATTTTTCAAAGCTGGCAATAGCGCCCGCACAATACGCCCTACCGGTTATCGACTCAATATTTTTTCTAAATTCCCAACCGCCAGAGCACCCGCCTGTTCCAGCATCTGCTGAACCTTTTCTTCGTCCGAATTGCCGACGGCAATACAGAGGTAATATCCATCCGTCAAGATATGCAGCCCCGGCGTTCCAAAGAAATATTCATCGCCGACCCCATCAATTTGTCTTTGCTCGCCCGTTTCGATCAATGCTTCTTTTGTTGCTGTATATATACTCTCAGGAGTCTGGCCATCGTTCTTCATAAATGACGTCTGGGTAATGCTGATCTGAAGATAACTCAGCGAGTCCTCGTTTTGTGCGTTATAAAAGCATATCTTCTGCCCTACAACGGCCTGCTCGTTCTTTTCACCGTCCTTGACAGTTTCACCCAATAACTGCTCAGCTTCTTCTTTGGAAATCAATTCCTCCGGCTCAATGATCTGGGGCGATATGCTTTCCCCGCTGTCAACCGTCGTCGCTGCATTTGGTTGGCTCTGGGTTGGGCTGTCCGCCGTAGGCGAAATCTGCAATTTATCGGGTCCCGCACATCCTGCCAAGCATACCGATATAAAAACGATGGCGATCATAAGATGAAGCTTTTTCATGAACAAATCCTCCTTTTAGTAACATGGTTACTTGCGCTCGTACGTTGAGCCGTCCTGTAGCGTAAGTGTATTGCCACTTACGGTAAAGCCAAAACGCATCCCCAACAACCAGTCCAGATCGCCTTTGCCGGTTGCCTTATCATATGTATAATCGCCGGACATATCGGACCCGCTGGTTGACAGCACGTATTGACCGTTATCGTCAAAGGTGAGTGTATACTCGGAATCGTCCGGATTAATCCAGACACCGACAATAGGAATCGAGAGGTTACCTATGATATCGCCGGGGATTACCGGTTTAGCCGAAATCTGCGGAAGCGGGGTAAAGAACGGGCCTAACGACGAGGGAAGTGGGGTGGGCGTCGGGGAGGCTGAAGGCGCGGCCGAAGGCGCTGTAGTAGGTGCGGCCGAAGGTGTTACGGTGGGCGGAGCCGAAGGCAGAGGCGCTGTGCTGGATGCTTCGGGCGTTGCTTCGAGCGGAGGAGTTATCACCGTGGGCGCGGTTACCCCAGGTGTTGCTTCTGCAATAGCTGCAACAACTTCCATTTCCCCGCGAACGAAGGCGGCTTGCACACCGCTCCATGTGAGCAGCAGTTCTTCTCCCTCTATCGTAAAGCTAATGGCTTCTTCGTTAAATATGATCACTCCTCTGCCGTCTTCCTGGTTAAAAACGTAGGCGGCTTCAAAGTCACCGTGAGGCATCCTGATCACTACGGTTTCATCTTCACGAAAGCGTAGTAATTGCCTAAGTTCTTCATTGTGCCATGGGCCGGTGAGCGACCTGCCGTTTCCCAGCAAAAGAACGAGTGTTATCACAACCGCTACCACTCCTACGGCAACGAGGGCGGCAATCAAATAGGTTCGGGGCTTTTTTGCTGAAGGCTTTGGCGCTTGGTCAAGGTGGGCACCACATTTTTGGCAGATCATCTCATGGTCATCGTTCTGTGAGCCACATTTTTTGCACGTCATAGAAGCGTCTCCTTAAATTAAAATCCGTCACGATCTTGTTGCTGCCAATTATAAATATATAATTCCATTTCGCTATCCAGCGCAAGGTGCCGGATTGCTGTTATTACCGCGTAGCAAGCGCACTTATCACACGTGCTATCTCGCTGCACCCGATGATCCTCTCTTCGGGCTATCGCGAGCATTAAGCCGTAGGCGTAAACAGATAAATGAGTTGAATCAAAAACAAAGCTGCCCACAACCGCAATGCAATTCCATTATATTGAAATTATATTTTGAAGTCATAGACATGCATAGTCAAAATTCTGCTATTTACAAACGGGATTCCGCGCACCTTTGGGCAGATCAGTTGACCGGATTCATGATATATCGGCATGTTGGGACTGCGCCTGCGCAAGCTTGCGGTATTCGGAAGGCGTCAGCCCCGTCTCCCTTTTGAATAGCTGCGCATAGTGGCCGTGATAAGGCAATCCACAAGCGGAGAACGCCTGCTCAACGCTGAGGTTTTGGTTAAGAAGCGCTTCCTTAAGCTTATTGACCTTTGTCCTGACGTAGTAGGCATGCGGCGTCATCCCGGTATACGCCTTGAACCTGCGCTCAAAATGCGCTACGCTCATGAGCGCCGCTTTGGCGACCTCCTCTACGCTGAACTTTTCAAACCAATGGGCTTCGATATATTCCTTGGCTTTTACGATTTCCTCCCGATCCAGCAGCTTTTTGCGCGTGACATAGACAATGGCTACGCCAATCATTTTGCTCTGGTTGTTTTTGAGCGGGAAGGAGGAGATATCCAGATAAAACAGTTCGGAAGCCTCGACGGGGATATGAAACCATTGTTTGAGCTGATGCACCGGTGCGGGGATGTCCATAACGCAGGCAGGCTTTCCCTCAAAGGCGGCATGGACTTCTCCAAGCACGCCATATTCGGCAAGCGTAGGGTCGCGCAGGATGTTATACTTTCCGACAATAAGATTGGGATGGGGGACGTTAAACTCTTTGAGAAAGGCCGGATTAACGGCGATCAGCAGCCCATTTGGCATGTAGAGTTGGATAGGATATGGGAAGCTATCGATCAGATCGCAGAATAAATCATTGTTTCCGGCCAAGCGAAGAAGGGCTTGCATTCCCTCCCGGCATATGCTGTCTTTCATATAAACCCCTTTTCGCCAAGAAAGATATAAGCAATAATTTTATCAATTCCAATTATACTATACTTTTTATGTAAAATCTCCCTGCGAGTGCAGTGGATATGCCATCAGTTTGTCTAAAACATCATAAACAAGTGGGGACATAGTCCCGATGTCATATCCGCCCCTGATGGCAAACGGCGACTCCCTGAGAAAATGATATGGAATGCAAAAAGGATGAAGGCACGATGCCTCGCCCTTTTGCCATACAACGTTTTATCCCCTGCGCCGCTTCATTGCCATGTAGCCTGCACAAGCCGCCGCCAGCCCGATCAGCGTGAAGCCCCACGGCGTTGCCGTGTCGCCCGTCTTGGGCGGGTCGGTCACCACGCTATCCGGTACCAACAAGCCGGTCGTTACCGCGAAAGGCGAGAGCGCCGTCACCGTGAACGTTGCCACACCGTCGACTACCGTTGCGATGATCGTTTCCAGCCTGCCGTTTATACAGTGGAGGATGGTAACGGTCTCCCTGTTGTGTGGACTGCCCACGGGAATGGAAACCGTAAGGGGAGAAATAAAGCTTCGGTTCAGGCTGATATCATAGCCCAATATGAGCTGCCCATTCTTTTGCGCCTCGCGTATGGTGTCGCAGGCAGGATCATGATGCAGCGCAAGGGACTTGACCATAAGCCGCGCATTCTTATCAATGGTGCCAGAAACCATGACGCCCGTTGTACTATCGGTAAGCTTGCGGGGAATACAGCGGTCGGATGTCCTCTCAGCGTTCACGATGGCGTTAACCGTCAGTATCGCGTCGGAGGAAACGGCGCTGCCAACGAGGCTGGCGGCCACACAGCGGTACCGGCAGCCATTCTGCGAAACGGTGGCGGCATCAAAACGCAGCGTATCGCCGTTTTCTCCTGCGATATCGTCCCAGCTTACGCCCTCATCGGCGGATGCCTGCCATTGCAGCGTACAGGTCGCGGGCGCTCCGGGAATTACTGCCACGGAAAAGGAAACCGTCTGTCCTTCTGTTGTTGTCTGGTTTTGCGGGGCTGCGCTGAATGCGGGCAGCGAGATGCTATGAACCTCTGAAAAATGCTGGGAAAACGCAGCGGCCTCATACCCGCCGCTGTCCTTATCAGGTACGCAGGCAACGCAGTTCACGTCGTAGAATGCATTCATCCAAATTGTAGGGGCGGTATTGCCCGTAAATACGGCCGTGGTCAGGCTGCTGCAGCCCTTGAACATCTCAATTGAAATCGTCGTGCCCGACGGCAGCCTGACCATTTCTATGCTGGTGCAGTTTTGAAACGCAAAGTGGCCAAATTGGGCCAGGGTATACCCAAGCAGGTCGATCACCCCGTCGGTAAGCGCCCCGCTGCCAACTCCCAGCGTTTTCAGGCTGCTGCAGTTTACGAACATGTTTCGTGAAATCGCGATGCCCGCCGGCAGCCGGACCGTTTCTATACCGCTGCAGTTCACAAACGCAGCGTCTCCAAACATGTCCGCGGTATAGCCGCTCAGGTCGATCACCGCGTCGGTAAGCGCGTCGCTCCCAACCCCAAGGGTTTTCAGATTGGTACAGCTGTCGAACACACATACTGAAAGCGCTACATCCGCTGGCAGCTGGACTGTTTTTATACCGCTGCAGCCATAAAACGCAGAGTCGCCAAACGATGGCGCGGTGTAGCCTGTCAGGTCGATCACCTCGTCGATGAGCGCTCCGCTCCCAACCCCCAGGGTTTTCAGATTGGTACAGCTATCGAACATGCTTGGTGAAAGCGCCACATCGGCTGGCAGTCGGACTGTTTCTATACCGCTGCAACCATAGAACGCCATGTTGCTGAACGAGGCTGCGGAATAGCCGCTCAGGTCGATTACTCCATCGGTGAGAGTCCCGCTCCCGACCCCCAGCGTTCTCAGATTGGTACAGCCACCGAACATGCCTGAAATCGCTATATCCGCCGGCAGTCGGACCGTTTCTATGCCGGTGCAGCCCCAAAACGCAGAATCGCCAAACGAGGCGGTATAGCCGCTCAAATCTATCACGCCTTCGGTGAGGGCGCCGCTGCCAACCCCTAACGTTTTCAGACCGCTATCGTAGAACATTCTTTTTGAAATCGCCTTGTCTGCCGGCAGCCGGACCGTTTCTATGCTGTGGCAGCCCGCAAACGCATTTTCGCCAAACGAGACTGCGTTATAGCCATTTAGGTCGATCACCCCATCGGCGAGTGCCCCGCTGCCAACCGCCAGCGTTTTCAGACCGCTGCAGATGACGAACATAGAGTTCGAGATTACCGCGTCCGCCGGCAGCCGGACTGTTTCTATGCTATCGCAGCCGTGAAATGCGGAGCCGCCAAACGAGTCTTTAGTATAGCCGTTCAGGTCGATTACCCTATCAGTGAGCGCCCCGCTCCCAATCCCCAGCGTTTTCAGGCTGCTGCAGTAGAGGAACATAAATGTTGAAATTTCCACATCCGCCGGTAGCCGGATCGTTTCTATGCTGGCGCATTCCCGAAACGCATAATCCGGCAGGCTTGAGGTCACGCCGCTAATGTCCAGCGTCGCCAGGGAGTGAAGATAGTCTTTGATAAACGTATAGTCAGCGTCCGCCATCGCCCCGGTAATTTTGAGACTGGTCACGACTGGGTAATCGTATGAACCGGGCGGCTGATGAAACGGCGCGTCTTGCAGGTCGGCCTCGATAAAACTCTGCAGGCTGCCGTTGGGATTCGTGTATTCAAATACGCCGCCGATCACGGCGGCTTGCGCCCCCGTCGGCAGTAGCGTTAGCGCTATGAACGCGCAGATCAGAATACACAAAAACCACGTCCTTTTCATTCGTTTCTCTCCTTTTCCATTTTCACCCCAAAAAGCCTTTCGACTTTTTCGGGGACCTCGGATTCGTTTTCGCACCCCTCGTCCTTTTTATCGTGTTTATGCTTTGCGCTTCTTCCTTACCAGATAGCGGGCGCAGAGTGCCGCAAGGCCCAGCATTACAAAACCGACCGGCTTTACACCATCCCCCGTCTTGGGCGGATCGGTTACGACGGTATCCGGCACCGTTACACCCGTACTGAGTATTGCAAAGGGAGAAAGGCTGTCTACCGTGATCGTCGCCATGCCGTTTTCCACCACTGCCGTATAGGTCTCTACCCGACCGCTCACATAGTGGAGGATCGTGACAACCCGGCCTTCATATGCCGCGCCCACGGGGAAGGAGAGTGTGGTGTTGCCCCTAAATCCGCCGGAGAGTGTGATGTCGTACCCGACGATCATTTTGCCGCTTGCAATCGCTTTCCGCATATGCGCAGGTAGTGATTGGGCATTCATCGTGTTTACGTTCAGCTGCGCACCCCTGTGGATGCCATTGCCGGATACGGATATGCCCGTGGCGCTGTCCGTCAATATGCGGAACGAATTGCCGGAGGCGTCAGCGTCCAGTGGGCGGTGTATGTCCGGTCGCCTGTAGAGCCCGCTGGGATGGTCACGGTCATTACCAGGCCGCCCGTGATGCCCGTGCCCGACCAGCGGGCGAAGTCGTAGCCGGGTTTTGTGGGGTTGGTCAGCGTGATGGCCGCGCTCTCCGCGGTATAGCTTGTAGGATTGTTGGACGTGCCGCCATCCAGATCGTAGGTTAAAGCATACGCAATCGGCGTCCAGTGAGCGGTGTATGCCCGGTCGCCAATGGAGCCTGCCGGGATGGTCACAATCATTACCGGGCCGCCCATGATGCCTGTGCCCGACCAGCCAGCGAAGTTAAAGTCGGTTTTTGTGGGGTTGGTCAGCGTGATGGCCGCGCTCTCGACTTGGGCAGCCCGGACATCGTGGCGGTTTGGGCGGGAGGGATTAGGCCTGTTCCCATGCAGCTATCTCCCGCGGAAGTATCTCCTTCCACCGCAAAAACCGCCTGCGGAACCAGCGTAAGCGCCAGCGCCGCACACAGCAACGCGGCCAGGATCTTTTTCATATTTCTCGCTCTCCTTTGTACATAGGAAATCTTTATAGCTTCGGGACGTCTTACCGTCCGGATCGATCCATTTGGTCAGGAGAAATCGGGCCGTGCAGCCCATTCAGCAAAAGCTTGAAATGCTGCAACATCTGCGCTTTGTAATCAAAATCAGGGTAACGGATGCACCATTCATAGGTGATTCCTCTTATGGCCATTACGAAATGCCTGGACAAAAATTCAAGCGGCAACGCTTCCTTGAATTCCCCTTTTTGTATGCCGCAAGCGAGTACATCTTCAACCATATTATAAAGGCCCCGGTTATACCCATTAATCACTTCCATATTGATTGTTTTTGCTATTTGCAATTGATAGACAGCCTTAAGTTTTTCATAGCCGACCGTATTGATCATTACATCGACTATTTTTCCTATTAATAACAGCAGCCTGTCTGAGGCAGGTATATCCGCAGGCAAGGAATCGAGATAGGACTTGTAATCCATATCGACTCTGGCTACATAGTCTGAAAACAGGGAGGCATACAGAGCGTCTTTGGAAGCAAAATGCACATAAAAAGAGCCTTTGGCAACGCCCGCCATTTTCACAATCTCATCTACGCTTACCTCGTGGTAGGCATGGGATGCAAACAGCTTCTCCGCACTCTTATAGATCTTCTGCTTTGTATCGTTGGCTTTTATTCTTCTGCTTTCGCTGCTGTAAGGCATTTTCTTTTACCCTGTTTCTTTTGAATATAATATTAATTGACTGCGGTCATTTTATATCGATATATTATTACAAAATCCACAAAAATGGAAGAGGGTTTCGACAGGTTCGAATATCTCCGATGATATGATGGCCGGCTGGTACGGTAGATGGGCCTTGAACATTTCAACGTGTACTTTGTAAATCTATTCTTTCAACTCAACCGGAAAAGGTACGTCCCGGTGCTTTGCGCCGCCGCTTCGTGTTTACCTCCTTGACCTTTTGCACGACCTGAAATAGCCTCGCCCTACCGGAGATCCCGTATGCCTTGAGAGACGGGGTGACGGCGAGGCAGATGGTTTTTTCTGTGCGGCTGGCATCAGCGACGACAAGGTTGGTGGTCATCGGATCAAGTTGCCGCTCGACACATTCCACAGAAGCGTAGAAGGATTTCAGATCGATTGCGATGTAAACTCTGTCCTTCATGATTCTTCTCCCGCCACCTCCTTATGAATCCTCTCGGCAAATTAGGATTTGATCTGCCACACAGACCAATAGTATTTTCCCCAAAGCAGTCATGGGAAATAAGTGAAACAATTCCATGCGTTCATAAGCCTCGGCACAATTTTATAGACAGGAACACTTGTTCGATACTGGTATAATTCGCAGCTCATCCTATGTCAACAGGATAGGGCATATTTGCAGGCAACCAAAAAAAACCACCGCAACCGGTGAGCTTTACTACGCCAGCTAATGTCGGTATTCATGGTAGGGCAGGGGGCGCCATACCTTTCGTTATCAGGTATGCACCCCGGCCAAATGAGCATTGTAGCGAACCCATGGGAGCGGACAGTGATTTTTGAACGCTATCGCATGATTGCTTAATATTTCTATGATTTACGCAGCATTGCCTGCCATGGTACGCCATTCGTATGGTGTACAACCAGACTTAACTTGTAAGCGTTCGTAATTATAGTATTCAATATACTCGTCGATCAGCTGTTCAGCTTCGTCCAGCGTCTTGGGTTTTTCACGATAGATGCATTCACATTTGAGAATGCTAAAGAAGTTCTCCGCGCAGGCATTGTCAAGCGGTGTTCCCGGTCTGGACATAGACGGTGTGATCCCGTATTTCCCCGTCAGCTCTTTAAAGGGAAACGATGTATACTGATATACGGTTTGTCTGCTGCTCTTATTCTTTCACATCCCGCTCTCTAAATCCCAAAAAGCCTGCTGTTACGAATACTATTCCTATACCGAGCAGCAATAAAACAGGAGTTAGTTGAAAGCTTTCATAAGGTACAAAGGGCAGTTTCCCAAACGGAGACAGCCACAACATCCATCCGGGAATGTTCTGGCCCGAAGCAAACAGGGATAAAACCAGCGAATAAACCAAAACGATATATGGCAACACGCCGGCCTTTCTCGAAAAACCGTAGACAAAGGCAGCTATGCCTATGACCGCCCAAACAGCCGGGATATAAGATATTCCCGCCAGCAGGATGCGCGGAAACGCCGCGCTGTCGCCTGTTGTTCCCGCAGATGCAAGCCCAAAAAACAGCGAAGCCAGTACAATCATGGCGGCGCTTCCAGCGATGGCGATAAGCGAATGGCTGAAAAACCACTGCCGTCTTGTGGTGTTTGTGCTTACAACAAGCTCAAGGTGAGTATCTTTTTCCTCCCGGTTCAGCCAGCTCATAGAAGTGATGCCATACAGTGCCACCCCAAATGCTATAAATTGAAGCATACGGGCAAAAAACTCATCTACAAACTTTACGCCGAGCAAAAACGCATTAGGGTCGTTCATATACTCTACCACAATGCCGGTAAGCGTCCCAAAGGCGATTGCGAAAACAGCCATACCTGCCATCCAGCCAATCAGACTTCCGCGCTGCAAACGAAACGCTAAACCATGGGGGGATAAAAGGCCCTTCGAGACCGTTTCTTTTCTTTCTCGCGACCGGATAAGACCAGCTCCAAAATCTCTTTTTTCACTCAATCGGAACGCAAGCAGGACAAACCCCGCCGCACATATCAGGCAGAGCAGCAGGGGCAACCAAGTTTCATTGGCATAGGGTTGTGTAGCCTGCGCCCATCCAAGCGGCGAGAACCACGAAAGTGCCCTCGACCCCAAATCCCCGATTGCGCGTATGCCAAAAAACAGTGCGAGTATTACAACAGAAAGCATCGTAGCGCTTCGTGGGCTTGACGTAAATTGACTTACCAAAGCAGCCACACCCATGAATACTAGCCCCACTCCGGCGAACGCTGCGCCAAAGAGGAATGAACCGTGCGAGGTTATGCCATCTATTCCCAAAGCGCTCAGCCCAACCGCCGAGAGCAGCCATATCGCAAGGTTAAAGGCTGTAACAATTAAAAGCGCAGATAGATTTCCGGCGTGACGGTTGAGAGCGGTGGAGCGGAATAATTCGGAGTATCCGGCGGATTCCTCCCTCCTTGTATAGCGCACCGTGAGAGATATGCTCATCATCGCCACAATGACCGCAAAGGCCAGAAACGATTTGTGCGCCAAAATCACGCCAAGATTGGGAGCGCCCAGCCCGTACCCCGGCCCCGATGTGGCAATGGTGAACGGGTTTTTGAGTATTTCCGCTTCCGTTTCAATCGCCGCCTGATCCGGTAGCAAGTCTACCAAACTCCACGCTGAATAGACAAGGAGTATGGTAAACAAGAGCGGCCAGAGGATAAGCCGGATACGGTCACGGCGAAATATAACTCGCAGATAGTAGCCTGTATCCCGTATTACTTTGCTTTTCATATTCACACACCGCCTTTCGTGGGTGCAGTTCTGGGAATTTGGTCGCCGTAGTGACGCAGAAAAAGTTCTTCCAGAGTGGGCGGCGTACATACTAAAGAGAGAATTTCATAGCCTGTGATATGCCGCATCACATTGGACATTTCCGCGTCGTCCACTTGAAAATGAGACGTGTTTCCATCGACATTGAGATCGTGAACGCCGGATAGGGTTTCAAGCCCCATCACCGGCTTTGCGGTGGAAACGGTTACGTTGCTGCGCGTCAAATGACGCAGTTTGACCAATGTACCGGACTCCACGATTTTTCCGTCCCGGATAATGCTGATGCGGTCACAAAGAGCCTCCACTTCCGCAAGAATGTGGCTGGATAGCAAAACCGTCTTGCCGGCCTTTTTGAGTTCCAATACGCTTTGCGTGAAAACCGCCTCCATCAAAGGGTCAAGGCCGCTGGTCGGTTCATCGAACAGGTATAAATCCACATCGGAAGCAAATGCCGAAACCAACGCCACCTTTTGCAGATTGCCCGTCGAGTATGACCGGCATTTTTTTGTGGGGTCTAGCTGGAAGCGTTCAATGTATTCCTTGCGCTTTACGGCTGAAAAGCCATTGCGCAGTTTTCCTAACAGGTCGATGACCTCACCACCGGTAAGATTTGGCCACAGCCGTACATCCCCTGGCACATAAACAAGCCTTTTGTGCAGCGATTCCGCGTCGCGCCACACGTCGCCGCCAAACAGCTTTGCCTCACCGCCATCCCTTTTGAGCGCGCCGATTAACACGCGGATGGTCGTGGACTTGCCCGCGCCGTTTGGCCCGAGAAAGCCGTGCGTTTCGCACTGCTTTACTTCAAAGTTCAACTCATTGAGGGCTTTTGTTTTCCCAAATGTCTTGGTCAACCTCTGCGTCTGTATCGCTAACATAAAAAATCCCCTCCTTATTTGTAAAAGTTCTGTTCCATTGTTTTCAGATAGGCATCAAACTCTTGGAAAAATTTATCCTGCATGTCTGATGCTTTTAGAAGCTCTCCCGCTTTCGGCAGTAGTTCGCGCTCAAAGCTGGAAACCGTCCACGCGATAATTTTAACTACCCTGTCTACCGATGTCTCGTCGCGGAAACGGCTTGTGTCCAGATTGTTAAAGATCCTATTCCCAGACTGGATAAAGCGTCGTTTCTTTTCATACATACCATCTATCAGCTCTTTATTTTGCGTATTTAGTGCAACAGCGGCAAAAGAATAGAGTGTACTGTTTTTTTTCAACATGGATGCTTTTAATTGCTCAAGCTGTCGGTATCTTGAAAATATATCCCGGTCATTCAAATCCAGCCTATCAAACAGTTCTTTTTCTATCCTGTCAAAGCAATAATCCGCCAGATAGAAAAACAACCCTGCCTTACTATCAAAGTAACGGAACAACATCCCCTTGCCGATATTGGCCCTTTTGACAAGCTCGTTGGTATTGGCAAGCTCATAACCATTTTGGGAAAACTCCTCCAGCGAGGCGTCTAAAATGCGCTGCTGCTTTTCCATATCAAGTTCATAGAATCTTTCGTACATAGCCTTACCCCTTTCAGTCAAGAAGCATCATGGTAGACCGGCGGGTCTATAACGATTATAGCGCATATAGACCTACGGGTCTATAGTAAATTTTTATAAAATTCACTTAATCAGGTCAAAAAATAGGGCTGCACTCCTTTTTAATTGCCGTACAACATAGGTAATGTTGATATCGTTGAGGAAATATTCAACATTGCATTCAGTTTGCAATCCCGGTCTGGATATAGTAACTGCCATTACTATGAAACTTGAAATTCTAACGAAATGAAAGACCTGCCGAAAAAAGGGCAGGTCTTGAACATATCTGATAATTTGGATGTTATCCAAATCGACCTCTCGAGGCCATAATGGGACTTATTCCCGAGAACGGATTTTTCGGTGGACTTGTTTCCCACGACGGATATATGTAAAATTACACTCAAGACATCAATATGAACGGTTCGTTCCACCATGTCTTCGGAAATATGTCCATCGAGGATTCGCTATAAGGTATGAACACACTCCCCAGTCAAATTCCCTAAGTGGGTTCAGGTAGGTTCACTTTTAGATAATAATGGAAAGATCAAGGGGAAAAGAATTCATCCAGGAAGTGGTTAAATAAGCCCCAAACGCGAAAACCCCCAGAACTTCTGGAGGTTTTCATTGTATTAATGTCTGGTGCGGTAGATGGGACTTGAACCCATACGCTCGCGCACACGCCCCTCAAACGTGCCTGTCTGCCAGTTCCAGCACTACCGCGCTGCAAGAAACATTATACTGAATGAAAAGGGGGGTTGTCAACCTTTTTTCGCACGCCTGTGTGCATATACAAACTGTCTGAAACAGGCCGGCTTTACGGAAAAGACTGCGCGCAAAGTATTTGCGCGCAGTCGGAAAAGCCCCGAAAACAGGGAATTATTTGCGGGCGAGTACCGCTTTGACTTTTTTCACGACGTTGGCGGCGGTCAGCCCAAAACGCTCCTGCAGATAATCCTGCGGGCCGACTTCGCCGAACACATCCTCCACCGCTACATACTCTGCGGGGGTGGGGCAGGCGCGCGCAAGCACATCGCACACGGCGCTGTAGAGACCGCCGATCTTGTTGTGGTTTTCCGCGGTGACTACGGCGCCGGTCGCTTTGGCATATTTCACGATGGCTTCTTCGTCGATGGGCTTTACGGTGAACATATCCACGACCGCGACCTCAATGCCTTCCGCTTCAAGCTGTTCGGCCGCCTGCATGGCTTCGTGCACCATAATGCCGGAAGCGAATACCACCGCATCCTTGCCTTCACGCAGCGTGATGCCTTTTCCGATGGGCATGACGCTGCCCGTTTCGTATACCTTGGCGGCCGTCTTACGGCCAACGCGGATGTACTTTACGCCCGGGATATCCTTTGCCTGCGTAAGCACGCTCAGCAGCATGGCGGAATCTGTGATATCGAATATCTTTGCCCCGGGGATGGCACGATAAAGCGCCATATCCTCAAAGGGCATATGCGTACCGCCGTTGAATGTCGCCGTGACGCCGGGGTCGGTGCCGAGCACCGTGATATTGTTCTTTGCATATCCGCCGGAAAGAAATATCTGGTCGAACACGCGGCGCGAAGCAAACGGGCCAAACGTATGCACGATGGGCTTGAATCCGGCAGCCGAAAGCCCGCAGGCCGTGCCGATCATGTTTGCTTCGGAGATGCCGCAGTTGATGGCGGATTCGGGGTGGGCCTCGGCAAACTTCGTCGTTCCGATGCAACTCATAAGATCCGCATCCAGATAAATAACATCGGGATCCTCCGCGATCAGACGCGGTATCGTTTCGCCCAGCAGATCTTTGAAGGCCACAGGGTCCATGCTGCCGTTATATACGATCTTCATACGATCTCCTCCCCTCACTCTGCTGCGAGCGCCTGGCGCTCTGCTTTCAGGCCCGCGATCCATCCGTCAAAAATCTCGGCCTTGACCGCCATGGAATGGTTGGCCGCGGTTTCTTCCACCTGCTTGACGCCCGCGCCTTTGACGGTATCGAGCACGATGGCGTGCGGCTTGTCTGTAATGGCCTTTGTGCGCTCGATCGCCTCGTAGATCGCCTCAACATCGTTGCCGGGGATGTGTTGCGTGTCAAAGCCGAACGCCTCGAACTTTGCGGCAATGTCGCCTTGCGGCAGTATGCTGTTTGTCGGGCCGTCCAGCTGCTTCTTATTTTCATCCACGAACCAGATCAGGTTGGATACCTTGCGGGCGCTTGCCAGCATAGCGGCCTCCCACGTCTGGCCTTCGTTCAACTCGCCGTCGCCGGAGATTAGGAATACGCGGTTGCCGCGCTTCTTGAGCGCATCGCCCATGGCAAGACCAACCGCAAGCGAGGTACCCTGCCCCAGTGATCCCGTAGTCATGTCCACGCCGGGGGTCTTGTTGCGGTCACAATGGCTGGGCAGCAATGTACCCGGCTTGTTCAGGGTCATCAGCATTTCATACGGGAAATACCCCTTGAGAGCAAGCGTGGCGTATACGGCAGGGCCGGCATGGCCTTTGGAGCAGACCAGTTTGTCCCGCTCAGGCCAGGAAGGATTCTTGGGGTCCACCTTCATGACCGCGCCATAAAGCACCGCCAGCACGTCTATTACGCTCAGAGAACCGCCGACGTGGCCGAAGCCAAGAGACTTTAATTCTTCAAGGCAGGCGATGCGGATCTGGAGTGCGAAATCCTTCAGCTCCCGCTTGAGTTCTGGTTTCATTTGCGCAGTTACCTCCATATCGTTTATCTTATAACAGGATAGCAAAATACGCCGGGTATTACAAGTTCCGTGCCGTTATTTTGCACAATGTTTTGGATGGAACACCCGTACAGGTTTGTGGAGTATAAACCGGCGGAGGATAAGCGGGGATGAGCATGCAGGCCATTTTATACGCCGCTCCAATATACTTCATGAAAAACAGGAAGCGTCCGCAGGGTAAAAATGATATAATCAAGACGGATAGGGGGTGAGAACCGTGCACGGCCTTTCGGATGAGGAAAAATGGGAGGCATTTGTCAGGTGTGATGCAAGCTTCGACGGCACATATTGCATCGCGGTAAAGACGACGGGCATCTTCTGCCGCCCTTCGTGCACAGCCCGCACGCCGTTAAGGAAAAACGTCGTGTTTTATGATACGCCGGAGCAAGCGGCGGCGGACGGCTTTCGTCCCTGCAAACGCTGCCGGCCCGATTTGACAGAATATCGTCCTTTGGAGGAGCTGGCGGAGCAGGTAAAGGTTTTGCTTGACATCAACTATTCCAACCGTGAGGATATGATCGAGCGGCTCAACGGCCTTGGGGTTTCCTTCAACCACCTGTCGGTCATATTCAAACGACAGTTCGGCATGACGCCTTTTGAATACACGAACCGCCTGCGTGCGCGCGGCGCCATGCGTATACTGAAGGAAACAATGTTGCCTGTTGTCGATATTGCATGTGCCTGCGGATTTGAAAGCTTATCCGCCTTTTATAACTTTTTTAAAAAGCAGACCGGAATGACGCCCGGCGAATACCGCAAAAGCGAAAGGGATAGGGCAGATGAAAAAAGCGTTCTTTTATGAAACGCCGATCGGGAAAATCGGCATCGCCGAAAACGGAGAAGCGATTACCAACGTGTTTTTTGGCGGCACGGTAAAACCAAAAGAATTTAAGATAGGGGAGACCCCGCTGCTACGCGAAGCGGCAAAGCAGCTTCAAGAATATTTTGACGGCAAGCGCCGTGTTTTTGATTTGCCGTATGCCTTGGAGGGAACCGATTTTGAGCGTGCCGTATGGCAATCGCTGCTTACCATTCCCTATGGAGAAACGCGGACCTATGGGGAGCTTGCACGAGGGCTCGGCAGGCCGAACGCCGCCCGCGCGGTGGGGCGCGCAAACGGCTTGAACCCCATCTCGCTGTTTGTACCTTGCCACAGGGTCATCGGCGCGAACGGCCAACTGACTGGCTATGCGGGCGGGCTGGCGGCCAAGGAATGTTTGCTCAGGCTGGAGGGCGTACTTTAAACATGCAGTGCTTTGCGTATGGGGAACGGGAAATCAACCATCTCAAAGCCCGCGACGCGGTTTTGGGCCGTGCCATAGACCAGATCGGCCATATTGACCGCGAGGTGAACCCCGATCTCTTTGAGTCGCTTGTCAATTGCATCGTTGGCCAGCAGATCGCCACCAAAGCGCACCAAACCATATGGAACCGCATGAAAACGGAGCTAACAGCCATTACGCCGCAGACGATCGACGCCTTGTCCGCGGAGGAGATACAGCGTTTTGGAATCTCTTTCCGGAAAGCCGGATACATTAAAAACGCCGCGGCGAGCATACGCAACGGCGAATTGGATCTCTATGCGCTCTACGGCATGGAGGATGATGCGGTCTGCAAGCAGTTGTCCGGCCTGAAAGGCATCGGCATATGGACGGCGGAGATGCTGATGACGTTTTCCATGCAGCGTCCGAATGTGATGAGCTATGGCGACCTTGCTATCCATCGCGGCCTGCGTATGCTCTATCATCACAGGCGCATCGATAAAAGGCTCTTTGAGAAATACCGCAGGCGGTATGCGCCCTATGCGTCGGTCGCTTGCCTGTACCTTTGGGCGATTGCAGGGGGCGCGATTCCGGGCATGCGGGACTATGCACCTGCAAAAAGCAAATCCTGAATGCGAAGACGAATTTCCGTATAGCGGGCTGCCATTTGTCGAAACCCCTCAAAGATTATGCTCTGTTGCATAGCAAAGCCCGCGGCGAGTTGCGCCGCGGGCTTTTCGTGTGTTTATGCTTTATAGTCGGACAGGCTTGCGTCTGCCGCTTTTTTTATAGCGCAGCTTCTGTATAACCACGATGGCGCCCACCACAACAAGTCCGATTACATCCGTCATTATTCCGGGTATGATCATTGCCATACCGCCGCCGATGAGTATAAGGCGTTCATACCAGGTGCAGTCGTCCTGCACAAAACCGGTCAACCCGCCGGATAGCGCGTACATGCCCAATAGCGCCGTGCATACGTTGAGCAATATTTCAGGGATATCCACATCGATCATCAGCATGGCAGGATTCAGCACGAAAATATACGGTACTATGAACGCGCCGATGGCTATCCGCGTTGCCGTCACGCCTGTTTTAAACGGATCCCCTCTTGCTATGGCGGAGCCGGCCATGGCGGCGAGCGCCACGGGAGGCGTAATATCCGCCACGATGCCAAAGTAGAATACAAACAGATGCGCGCTCATGATATACGCCATCGTAGCTTGGGAAACGCCGTCGCGTATCATCAGCATGGTGATGATCGCGGGCGCACAGATGGTGGAGGTAATGAGGTAGTTGGCCGTGGTCGGTACGCCCATGCCCAGCACGATGGAGGCGAGCATTGTGAAGAACATCATCAGGAAAATATTATCACCCGCGAGATGCGCCAGACCCGTTGCAAACTTCAGGCCAAGGCCGGTCAATGTGACGGAGCCTACGATCATGCCTGCCATTGCGCAGGCGACCGCTACCGCCAATACGTTGCGCGCACCGTTTTTAAGAGAATCGAGAATATCCATAGGGTTAAAGCCCAAACGCCTGCGGAACAGGCAGATAAGCATCCAAACTGCAATCGCGCCGATGGCGCACCACTCTATAGGCAGACCCGTTTGGAGTCCGATGATGATGCCCGCCGCCGGAATCAATGACCAGAGCTGTATGCTGTATGCCATCAGCGAAGTGAGTATGGCGCCAAGCGCCGCGAACGTGGGCGTCAGACCCGAAGCGAGTATATAGATCATGAACGCCAGCGGCAGCAACAGATGCCCGCGTTCCTTCATGACCTGCCCCAGCTTGGGCATTTCATCATCGGGCAGGCCTTTGAGTCCCAATTTTCGCGCCTCATGATGGACGCTGATGAGTATGCCGGAGAAGTAGAGTATCGCGGGTATGATGGCGGAGAGCACCACGCGGCCGTAAGAAAAGCCGGTAACTTCCGCCATCAGGAACGCTGCTGCGCCCATGATGGGCGGCATAAGCTGCCCGCCGGTGGAAGCGGCCGCTTCCACCGCGCCTGCGAATTCCGGTTTATAGCCCAGCCGTTTCATGGCGGGTATGGTAAAGGAACCGGTGCCGACAGTGTTTGCCACAGAGCTTCCCGATACGGTTCCCTGCAGCGCGGAGGATATGACCGCCACTTTGGCGGGCCCACCGATACGCTTGCCCGCTATCGCATTGGCAAGGTCTATAAATAACTTGCCTACACCCGTCTTCTCCAGAAAAGCGCCGAACAATATAAACAGGAATATGAATGTGGAACTAACGCCCAGCGGCGTACCGAACAGGCCGGAGAGCGTGTAGTACATGTGCGTGGAAAGCTGTTTGAACGTATTTCCCCTGTGGCCAAATGTGCCCGGGATGTAGTTGCCAAAGAGCGTATACAGAAGAAATATGCTCACGATAATAAGAATGGGCAATCCGACCACGCGGCGGCAGGCTTCCATTACCAATAATATACCGAGTATGCCGATCACCGTCTGCAACAGGCTGTAGTTGCCCATTGCCTTGACCAGATACTCATAGTTGACAGGGATATACAGCACCAGCGCGAGCGCCGTGAACCCCAATACCCAGTCATACCAGGGTATGGTATCCTTGCGCATACCTTTTTTTGCGGGGAACAGGAGGTATACCAAAAACAACACAAAGGACAGGTGGTAAGCGCGCAGAAGCTGCGTAGGTATGGTGAATATGCTGGTATAGAGCTGAAAGACCGAAAACGCAATGAGTATCACGGCGGTAAACATCGTAAGCGGTTTGGAAAGCCGGTTACGATAGGCGGATTCCCTGTCGTACTTTTGCAGTACGGCTTCCGCTTCCAATCCGGCGATCTCCTGTTCCGTCATGCCGGCTGTATCGACGGCAAGCAGGGTATCATCGGGCGTGGTCCCGCTCTTATTTTTCTTATGAAACAATGCCATAGGATTCCTCCCAATCTCATAGGGTTTTTCCTGCAATATCACTTACGCCCCATACAGTATGCATTCGGGCAAAGTTGTTTTGCGTACTTCGAATTTTAATATGCTTCCAATACCGATCAGCGCATTCAGGCTGATTTCCCGGTCGCGATATAACAAGTAATGATCGGGTATTTCCTGGGTCATCAGCAAAAATGAATCCTGCGGTTTATCTATGCCGGTTAAGCGGTATCCCTTATCTGTCTTGATAAGCTCCTTGCCTATGCCGTCCGCGGGTATGGGAATACCTGCGCCGAATGTTTGGAACAGCGATTCACGCACCATCAATACTTCCCCTGTCCATTCGATGGTATCCACCACCGGCGAACGGTTGGCGGAATGCGTATATCTGATCTGAAAGGTCTCCTGCTGCGCTATGGGAAGCGCAAGCAGCATTTTGCCGTCCTTCGCACGGGTGAGAACCAGACGGGGCGCGACGGGCAGAAAAAAGACGCACAGCAGCAATGCAAATAAAAAGAGAAGGGGAACAAGCCGTTTGAACTTGTTCCCCCGCGTTTGCTCAAAAACCTTTGATAAGTAAGCCTTCACGGGTGAAAAGGCAGCACGGGCTTACATTAGGCCAAGTTCTTTGTAGTATTTCACAGCGCCGGGATGGAACGGGACGGATACGCCCTTTACAGCGCTCTCGGGGGAGAGGACTTCCGCTTTGGCGTGGGCGATCTTGTCTTTGTTTTCGAAGAGCGCCTTGGTGATGGCATATACCGTATCCTCGTCGAGGTCCGCGCGGCAGGCAAGCGTGGCGAGTATGGTGACGGTATTAACGCCGGAGATGCCTTCATAAGCGGTATCTTCAATCGTATAGGGCGCGTAGAAGGGGTATTTGGCGATGAGCGCATCTGCCTCGGCGCCTTCAACGGGAACCAGAACGACCTCTACCATGGCGTTGAGCTCAAGTATGGCAGGGTTGGGTACGCCCGCAGTCACGAACGCGGCGTCGATGGTCATCTGCTGGATGGCAGTGGAAGAATCGCCGAAGCCGAGATATTCAACCTTGCCCAGATCGTTATAAGAGAGGCCGTAGGCTTCAAGTATCTGACGGGCATTCGCTTCCGTGCCGGAACCTACATCACCGACGGAAACACGCTTGCCGGCAAGATCCGCAATGCTCGTAATGCCGGAGGCTTTGGTGGCAACGACCTGAATGACTTCAGGATATAATGTACCGATGGTGGCGACGTTCTCAAGCTTGCCTTCTTCTGCAAAGGCTTCTACGCCACGGTATGCGTAATCGAACACGTCGTTCTGCAGTATGGCCAGATCCGCCTCGCTGTTGTTGATGGAACGGGCATTTGCTACGGAAGCGCCGGAGGTGGAAGCGGTGATGGTCACATTTTCAACAGCTTCGGTCAGCACATTCGCGATCATGCCGCCGTAAGCATAATACGTTCCGCTTTCCCCGCCTGTTACCATGGCAAGATTTTGCTGCTGGGGCTTAGCGCAGGCAACCAGAGACAGCGCCAAAAGGACGACCAATAGAATCGATACGATCTTCTTCATGAGTTCACCCTCCTCGTTTTTCATGCATGCATACGCATATGCCTGTACACACGCATTCTATATTAATAGGATACATAGTTTTAGCCGATATTTCAAGTGCTTTTCGCCATGACTGTGAAATCTTAGAAAATGTATTCCGTTCTTTTACAGGAAGCGCATCGGCTGATGAAGCAGCATTTCAAAAAGCGGAAGGACAGCCGGCGCATCCGCGCTGGTCAGGAACGAAACGTGACCGCAGCCGCCGGGATTGTTCAGCCCATTCTGTGTGAGCGTGACGACAAGCGCCTGCGCGGCGGATTGCCCGCCATCGTAAAATTGGGGCTTTCCCTGAAAATGCGTCGAGGCATAGCGCTCTATCTCCTTTTGAATAAAGGGATAGTGTGTGCAGCCAAGCACGATTGCATCGACTTTTTCGCCGTCAAAGGGCGCAAGTGTTTGTGCAAGAATATCGTCATAGCTGCCGGGTTGAAATAATCCGCTTTCTATGCGCCTCACAAATTCCGCATCGCAGGGAACGTCCGCCACGCGTTCGGGTTGGGTGAGCAGCCTTTTTTGTGCATGATAACGGGCAAGCCTGGTTGTGGCTACGGTGGCCATCATCAATATGCGTCCCTGACCGGGCTGCGCGTCAGCCAGCAGAATGGCGGGTTCTGTGCCTATAACGGGTATAGGCAGAGCTTGTTGCAGGGTATCTATTGCGGCGGCGGTCGCCGTGTTACAGGCAATAAGCAGTGCCTTTATGCCCTGTGCGGACAAAAACTGTCCTGCTGCAAGGGTAAGCGTGCGAATCTCTTCTTCGCTGCGGCAGCCATAAGGCGCATTGCTGTTATCTCCGTAGTAAATGAAATTCTCATTGGGGAGCATATGCAGCGCCCGGCGTAAAACGGAAACGCCGCCCAGGCCGCTGTCGAATATACCGATGGGTCGTTTGTCCATGGGGTCCTCCTGAAAGCATTTCAATACGCATAGGCAAGCGTGCATGCGCACAATACCCTATGGGCGACTTTTACCGGAATGTTGGCGCAGGCACTGCCGGGCAGCCGCTTCATGGGGCAGACGTCGGCTCCTCAGTGGAGGGAGGCTGTGTCGGTTCCGCGGTGGGCTCCGCCGTAGGTACCTCCGTGGGTACGGCGGTAGGCGTGGGCACAGCTGTGGGCCGCGGCGTACGGCGCGGGGTGGGCGAGGGCGAGGGCGTCACCACAGGCTTTGCGGTGGGGGTTGGTTGTGCGGTAGGTTTTGGCGTGGGCGACTTTGTTACGGTAGGCGCAGGCGTAACCGTCGGGGACGGCGAAACAGTGGGCGAAGCCAGGGGTGTTGGCGATATAGTCGGCAGGGGCGTTGCAGTGGGTGTGGGGGAAAGCGTGGGGGAGAGCGTGGGTGTGGGCAAAGTCGGTACGTTCGTTTGCCTGCTGAAAAATAACGCAAGCGCGCCCACGATAAGCACGGCAGCAAATAACCCCGCAAGCGCCCATGCGCGATTGGGGCCGCGCCGACGCATGTGTATGTGTCCTTGCCGCCTTGCACGGAGTGTTTGGATGCGATAATTCCACCATCTCATGCTTGTAGCGTGTACCCAACTTCTGCATGTAATACGCAAAGGGTAAAAACAACCCCGCTCCAAGCTGTCTGCATAGTGCGGGGAAGCGGTTTAAGACCTGTGCCATACAAAAGATTTGGGCATTTCCTCGCCTCGCAGTACGCGCAGCCCGCCTTCCGCGAGCGCTTCCATTTCATACTCGCCGGGCATCAGCTCGACAGGTGCGATCCAATCCACATAGGATAGTATGCTGTCCGTAACCGTTTTAGAGTAAGCAATTCCGCCGGTGAGTATGATGCGGTCTACCTTACCGCGCACCACGGTGGCAAGATCGCCTATGCTCTTGGCGATACCATAAGCGAAGGCCTCATACACCAGCTTGGCATATTCATCCCCTGCGGCGATACGGGCTTCCACCTCACGGGCGTCGCTGGTGCCAAGGAGCGCGCGGAAGCCTGCGTTGCCGCGTATTTTTTTGCCCATTTGCTCAAAAGTAAATTTGCCGCTGTAGCACAGCTTCACCAGTTCCATTGCCTGTATGCGGCCGCAGCGCTCGGGCGAAAAGCCCGCGTCGTCATCGCTGTACATATCGATGGAATACCCCTTGTCGATGAGCCAGACGCTGCATCCGCCGCCCAGGTGCGCTACGATAAAGGTGCATTCATCCACAGGCCGGCGCAGTATGTTCTGTGCGCAGCGGCGCGCCATGGCGTGTGTATTGAGCGCATGTCCGCGGCTGAGCTTGGTCAGCTCCGGCATGCCGGTAATGCGTGCGACCGGCGCGAGCTCGTCCACGGCCACAGGATCGTACACATAGGCGGGGATTCCCAGCTCTTTCGCGATGCCGTCGGCGATTACGCAGGCAATATTCGAAACGTGCGCGCCCGCTTTTACGGTATACAGGTAATCGATCATGTCCTGATTCACAGGGAACGCGCCGGAGGGGACGGGCGGAAGCTGCCCGCCGCGCGCCATTACGCAAGTGAGCGAAGAAATATCAAAGCCGTTCGCTTTGAGATACTGCCCGATCAGATCCTTGCGATACTCCACCTGCTCCATTACCCAGGAGAACCGGGCAAGCTCTTCATCCGCATGGCGCAGCGTTTCGCTCAGGAGCTTGGTCTCATCCTCAAACACCGCGACCTTGGTCGAGGTGCTGCCCGGATTGATTACCAATATGCGTTCCATAGGCGCTTCACCCGCATACGCCCGCGCCAAGAGCAAGGGAGTAGTATTTTTCTTCCGCGGAGGATCCGCGCGAGGTCAGCACGATGGGCACCTTGCAGCCCTGTATCACCCCGGCCATGCGGCCGCCGCAGGTATACACGAAGCATTTGCCCAGCACGTTACCAACCACGATCTCCGGTACGAGCAGTATATCGAAATCGCCCACACAAGGGCAGGAAAAGCCTTTGATTTCGGAAAGCGCGGGTACCATGGCGAGATCATAGGAAATTGGGCCTTCCACATAGCAGGAGGGCAGCTCGCCGTTAAGGCTCATTTCCTTGAGCGCGGCGGCGTCCACGGTTTCCTGCATTTTGGGGTTGACCGTCTCAATTGCGCATAGCGCGGCAACATTGGGCTTTTCATACCCCAGACCATGGAAGAACTTTACGGCGTTTTCCACGATATGTTTTTTCTTTTCAAGATCGGGATAGGTGCACATGCCGCCGTCTGTTACGCACAATAGCTTATGGTAACCCGGCACCTCCGTCATCATGACATGGCTCATAAGCCCGCCGGAACGCAAGTTAGCTTCAGGGGAAAGTACGCCCTTTAAAAGGTCGCCCGTCATCATTTTGCCCTTCATCAAAAAGTCTGCGCGGCCTTCGTGTATGAGGTTTGCCGCGCATACGGAAGGATGCATGCCTGCGGGAACCTCAACAATTTCAAAACCGGCCGGATCCTGCCCCAGTTCGAGCAGCACATCCAAGATTTTTTTTCGGTCGCCGACGAGTATTGCGGATACGATGTCCGCCGCATGGATCACCGCTTCCAGCGCGTGTGCGTCGTTCGCCTCAACAAGCGCAACGGTACGCTTTTTTCCGCCCTTTACCTTTTCGATAAGCTCATCAAAATTCCTCAGTGCCATGATGATTGCCGTCCTTTCCTGTGCGTTCATGAAAATCATGCGGTTCTATTTTCGGGTATATTGCTTAGTTTCTCCTTTTTATGATAACGGTTTTTAAGGACAGGCGCAATCCCCGCATCAAAAGCACAGGATGATATATAAAAAAAGCGGGGCGGTCCGGAAACGGACAGCCCCGCAGCACATATGCGCGGAAAAAGCAGATCGTTTAGAATATGCCGAAGCTCTGCAGCTGGCCAATGAGAACAATGACCATGACGATGGGAACGAGGAATTTGAAGCAGATATCCCAGAACGTAAAGCCTTTGAGCTCGTTGCCGTTCTGTTCGACTTCTTCCTTCACAGCCTTGGTCTTGATGACCCAGCCGATGATGATGCTCATGAGCATTGCGCCCAGAGGCATGAAGATACCTTCGGAAATCAGATCGTAGAAGTCAATGAAGCCCCATTTGCCGAACCAGAAGGTTGCGGGGAGTGCAGCGCCGCCACCCAGACCGTCGATGGCTACAGGAATGCCCACGAGGAAGATGATGGCACCCACGATGGCGGTGATCTTCTTGCGGCTGGCAGTTGCGCCTTTTTCAAGCTTGCGGTCAATGAAGTATGCGGAGCAGACTTCCAACAGCGAGATGGAGGAAGTGACAGCCGCAATGAGTACCAGGAAGTAGAACAGGAAGCCGAAGAGGCAGGCAAAGGTACCGCCACCCATACCTTCGACGAACACCGTATGCAGCGTTACGAACAGCAGGCCGGGGCCGCCGCCGGGTTCCAAACCAAAGGCAAACACGGCAGGCATGACCGCCAAACCGGCCATGAGTGCGAAGATAGTATCTGCTATTGGGATGATGAAAGCGTTTCTCTCGAGATTCTCGTTTTTGGAGAGGTAAGAGCCGTAGGTGATCATGCAGCCCATACCAAGCGAGAGAGAGAAGAACATTTGCCCTGCCGCGGTCTTCAACACATTGAAGAAGCCGATCTCCGCAAATGCGTTAAAGTTGGGCGCGAACATAAATGCCAAACCGCCTGCAGCGCCGGGGAGCGTCAAGTTGTAAACAATGACGAAAACGAGCATGACCAAGAGGGCCGGCATGGCGATCTTGGTGAATTTCTCGATACCGCCGGAGATACCGCCCATAACGATGACGATGGTGATAGCCATGAATATGAAATGGTACAACACGGAGCCGCCCGAGTTGCCGATGAAGGCGCCGAAGAACTCGCCGCTGCTCATGCCGGCAAAGCCTGCGCCGGGGCTGACCGCCTCGACGAGGAAGCTCACCATGTACTTCATGACAAAGCCGCCAAGCACGCTGTAGAAAGCAAGAATTAAAAAGCCGGAGGCTACGCCCATGAAGCCGATCCAGGTATACTTTTTGCTCAGCGCTTTATATGTGCCCACCGCGCCCAAACCGGTCTTGCGGCCCAACGTCAGCTCGCCGAGCATGACTGCAAAGCCAACGAATACGACGAGTACCAGGTAAACAAGCAGGAACGCAAAACCGCCGTTCGCGCCCATCTTGTACGGGAACCCCCAGATGTTGCCCAAGCCGACGGCCGAGCCGACTGCCGCCATCAAGAAACCAAAATTTGAACCCCATTGGCCTCTGTTTTTTTCCATACGATAAGTCCCTCCCGTTTCATTTTTGGGTTACGGGCGTCCGCCATTCGCCCGGCGCGCATTACGCGCATTGCATATGTGCTCTTTTCCTAGGGAACTATACATGTATCCCATTGTTGAGGTGCGCAATATATCTGCGCAGAAGTGAGCCATGATTATTTCGGAAATTCGATTGCATAAAGATGGTATTGACGCAACGGTTCAACATTGAGTTCACATGTACATCATAATTATATAAAAATACGGCGAAAAATCAACATGAATATTTATGATACCACCAAATTTGAAAATTATGGACTCCAGCGCCATACATGTTGAAATTAATTTGTTAGTAAAAAATGCAAAAAGCACGGGTGGGCGCACAATTTTGTGCGCCCACCACATGGCCGTCCGGTCCGATTCTGCTCGTCCGCCACACGGGCCGTGCTTGCCGGGGTGCCGTGTTTGGGACATCGAAAGAGGAGTTTGCTTTGGTTTTGCGTTGGCTGAACGCCAAACAATCGCCGCACAGCAATCCGCTCGTTCGCCTCGTATGCATATGCGTTTTGCTTACGTCAATACTTGGTCGGGTTGGGCATCTGCTGGTTCTGTTTTTGCTGCCCCTGATTCTGTTTCTGCTGGTTGCTGCGCTGCTTTTGTTCAGTGTTGTTCGGGTAGTTCTGGGTATTGTTGTTCTGGTTATATGCCATCGTGGTTTCGCCCTCCTTTCCCTTCACTTAGTGGAAATACACCCCCGGCACGCTATTATCATGCGCTTAGATCGGGTGCGGCATTCTAGAAAATAAAGGTTTTTTTCGGTATTTACTGTTCCGTAACGCTTGCGGGAACAGGGCGGTTCAATGCGAAGGTTGTTGCGGCCAACAACAGGCAAAGCCCGGCCAGCAGACGATAATACAGCGCATATCCTGTTAAGAAGGATGCAAGTATGAGCACGCCGGCGCATAAAAGATACTTTCGTGAGCGGCCTGCCGCAAACGGCTCCCCTTGCATGCGGGCGCGGCTTTCCCGTTGCGCGGCAAGCCCGCTGCGGATATGCGCTTCCACATCGGAAGCGCTTACGGTATATCCCTCCGTTTGCCGCGCCATACGCAGCAGCAGTTCCGGTTTCAGGCACTCGGCATGTATGGGCAGCCGCAAGAGCAGCGCCGCCGCGGCTTCGTTGCAGGGCGAAAGGCTGCATATCACCAACTGCGGGTTGCTTTGCGCCTGCGCTGCATGGTACGCCTGTAAAATGGTATCTTCATCCAACCTGGTTGCACGCTGCGCACACCAGAGGAACGCGCCATCAAAACCCGGCAGCTGTTCACATATGTTCCTGCACAGCTGAGAGAATGCGTCTTCACTAAGCAGCAGAAGCCGCTCGCGCAGCACCACATCCATCAGCCGCTCCTGTTCTTTTTGCACAAAACGGTCAAAGGAGAGCTCGCGATAGAGTCTGGCTGCCGCCAGAAACAACAGTGTTGTCGCCGCGGTGAGCAATATGACAACGATTTGGTTGGCAACGTTGTACCGGAACCAAAGATAGCAGGCTGCGGCGAACACAAGCCGGAGCGCGATGCCGTCGGCTGCTCTTGCGGCCCGCCCGCGCCCGCCATGCTGCCGTTGTTTAAAATAACGCTTTAAGTCTCTGTCCATTGCCTGTCCTCCCTTTCTCCTGAATTTGTACTGATTCTTGCCCAAGTATGGATTCGTATGCGTCTTGATACCACTTTGGTGTATAATATGTGTAATGAAAGGCAGCGTTTGCAAAAGAAATCTGTCGATCGTTGCCGGAAGAATACAGTCCGGTGAGGAAGGAGCCTCGTGCTTATGGACCTTGCCCCGCGCCGTATCGGCATATTGGGCGGTACGTTTAACCCCATCCATCTGGCGCATATCGCCATGGCGCAGGGCGTGCTTCAAGCGCTTTCACTGGATAATGTGCTTTTTATTGTTGCTTCCGATCCGCCGCATAAGCAGGTGGACGGGCATATCCGGGCTGCATACCGGTATGCGATGGTGTGCCTTGCTTTACAAAACGAAACGGGCCTTGAGGCTTCCGACATTGAGCTGTCCCGCACGGGCAAAAGCTATACCGTTGATACCCTGGAACAGCTTTTGACACTGTATCCCGGTGCGAAGCTGTTCCTTATCGTGGGCAGCGATATGCTGCGGGATCTGCCGAATTGGCGGCGGGCACAGGATCTTCTGCGTATGGCGGCATTCGTCGGCATACCGCGAAAAGGGCAGGGCGGCGACGAACGGGAGGCGGTGGAGCGGCTGCATGTGGAATTCGCTGCGGATGTGCACCTGCTGGATATGGATGTACCGCCCATTTCCTCCACTTTAGTGCGTGAAAGAATAGCCCGCGCGCTGCCCGTTACCGGACTGGTACCGGCTGCCGTGGAAGAATATATCTACGAAAACGGGTTATATTTGCCAGAGTCGCTGCACATGATGCAGGAAAAATGCCGCGCCGCGTTGAATAAAAACAGATACGAGCATACGGTCGGCGTGGTTCGTACCGCGATCACACTCGCGCATCAATATGGGGTGGATACCGGGCAGGCGCGGCTTGCGGCACTGCTGCACGATTGCGGGCGCAGTGTGGAAAAGGGTGCGCTTACGCATGCGGCGGCGGGCGAACGAATGGCGCGAACGGAATATGGCATAACGGATGAAGCGGTGCTTTGCGCGATCCGCCGGCATACAACACTCTGCCCGGGCGCAACAAAACTGGACAAAGTGATTTATCTGGCGGATATGATCGAACCCGGCCGCAGTTACCCCGGCGTGGAGGAATTGCGCGCTCTTGCAAGGGAGAACCTGGATGCGGCGGTAAGGGAAGGGCTTTTTAGCACCATCCGGTATGTACGGGAAAACGGCCAGCCGGTCCATCCGGATTCGCTCCTTGCGCTGCGGGAGCTGGATGGCGGGCGGCAGATGCAAATACAATGACAATACGATCATAAATCTGGAAGGAGATGTAGATTTGGAAGGAAAAGAGCAAGTTCTCTCGTTATGCGAGGTACTCTACAACAAAAAGGCATTGGATATCATCGCCATACATGTGGCGGACAAGACGATCATAGCGGATTGGTTCATTATTTGCAGCGGCCGCGCTGTGCCGCAGGTAAAAGCGCTGTGTGACGAGGTAGAGGATAAAGCGTCCGCGCTGGGACTGCCACTGCGCAGAAAGGACGGATATACGGAAGGCAGATGGATTGTGTTGGATTTCTCCAGCATACTCGTGCACCTCTTTATCCCCGACGAACGCAAGTATTATAATATGGAACGGCTTTGGATGGACGATCCCTCAGAGGCTGTGCTGTTTTCCCAAATGAAAGAGGAACAGGGCAAATAGCCTTGCAGAACAGACAGGGCCATCGGTAAATTCTCAGTCTCAGGATATCGGGCTGAGATTCAGGCAACCGGCGGCTTACCATCCGTCATTTTGCAGCGGCACGTGCGGTGCAAAATGGCACGCAAAAGCGCCGCTCTATGGAGCCGGCGCTTGGGGTAACGGTTGCTATTCAGCCTCCTCCGGCCCGCTGTTGAGCCGGTAGGAAAGCACAAACATACTGTCGCTCAATTGTATGTTTTCCAGCGGCACCGAGGCTGTTACGTCTATCGGCACAAAGTTCCAGATCCCGCGGATGCCTGCCTCTACCATGGTATCCGCAATAGGCTGGGCCGCCCGTCTGCGCGCGGAGATGATGCCAATATCCACATTGTTTTTGCGGATAAAGTCACTGAGCTGGTCCACATGCAATATGGGCTTGCCGCTGACGGTTTTCCCAATAAGATTTTCGTCTATGTCGAAGAGCGCGATGACCTCGAAACCCCTGTTGGCAAATCCTTCATAGTTGCATAACGCCTGTCCGATATTCCCTGCACCCGCAATTACCATTCGGTACGTACGCGTAAGCCCTAATATGGCGGCAATTTCCTTGTGCAAATTCTGTACGGGGTAGCCATACCCCTGTTGGCCAAAGCCGCCGAAACAGTTGAGGTCCTGGCGGACCTGAGAAGGGTTGAGACCCATCTGCTGCGCAAGTTCGCTCGATGAGATGCGCTCCACATTTTTAGACGCAAGCAGCTCAAGCTGGCGATAATATCGGGGCAACCGCCGGATAACGGCTTCGGAGACCCTGCGTTCTTTCATTAGAATACCTCCTGGTGATTCAGCATTTGCTAATTATCCATTATTATTATATCTCATGCTGCAAAATGCATCAAGCGGGAACGCAAAGTCCCGTATTTAGGCCGAGCGGCGTCGGCCTAAATGCAGGCGCCTTTATGGGAAATGAAAACGGTTATGCTTTTAAACGGAAATATTCGAATATATTTTACTCATCCAGCAGAATCATGCTTGAATTGCACGTCAAAATAACGCATAATAAAGAAAAATATACGGAAATATGAGGGCGTTGCAATGCAGCTATTGCAGGACCGGATACGTGCGGAGGGCCGCGTTTTGCCGGGCAATATCATTAAGGTTGACGGTTTTTTGAATCATCAGGTGGATATCAGGCTCATGCAGGAACTGGCCCGTGAATTCAAGCGACTGTTCCCGCAAAAGGAAATCAATAAGATTCTGACGGTGGAAGCATCGGGCATCGCGCTTGCGTCTATCACCGCGCTGGAATTCGGCATACCGATGGTATTCGCAAAAAAAGCAAAAAGCGATAATATTGAGGGCGGCTTATATCAGAGCGATATATTTTCTTATACATATAAAAAGAAAGTAACGCTTTTGCTTTCCAAACAATGGCTGACGGCAGACGATAATGTGCTCATCATCGACGACTTTCTGGCAAACGGCGAAGCATTGCGCGGTTTGATCGAAATTGTGAACCAATCCGGCGCAAAGCTCACGGGCGTCGGCATTGCTATAGAGAAGGGTTTTCAGCCCGGCGGCGCGCGGCTTCGTGAGCAGGGAATCGATTTGAGATCTCTTGCGATCATCGAAGAAGCACAAGAGCATAACATCCGTTTCAGGGAGTAACGTACGCAATACCCAATCATTCACGCACATACCTTTTCGCATATGGTTCAACCTATGTGAAAAGGTATTTTTATTTCACAAAAGGAGGGATACAGTGCCGCGTAAGCATTTGCAGACAGGAATATTTGCATTGACTGCGGCGCTTTGGCGTGCTGCGGACACAAATGAGCGGCTGCGGCGGCTGTTGGAGCAGGCGGTGCGTGCGGCCGTGCTGGCCTGGGCGCTGGGCGGCTTTATGCCAACGGATGGCATGCCGTATTCTGTATTTTTGTTTGCGGGGCTTGCGCCATGGTTCTATTTCAGGGAGATATTGTACGATTCGCTGGAGCGCCCGCGGGCATTTTTACACCTGTTCGACCACCAGGGGTACGACCCGGCGTGGTTTGCCGTATGCCAGGCGGTTTCGGCGCTGCCGACGCTGTTATTCTGGACGCTGGTAGCATTGCTTACGGCGCTATTTGCAGGTATGCCGCTGCAAAACGTATGGCTGCTGCCTTATCTTTTGCTGTGCAATGTCTGTAATGCCGTTGCACAGGGGATGTTTGCGGCCGCGTTTGTACCGCTGTTCCCCGGTGTGGCGAGCGTAGGGCTTGCGGTATCCATGCCGTTTATATTTTGGACAACGCCCATTGCGTGGCCGCTTGCGAGCGGAGCCTCTGAAATAGCCCTGTTTTTTTTGCGTCTGAATCCGCTTTACTATCTGGCTGAAGGCATGCGCGGCTGGTTGAGTGCGGGCGTGCTGCCGCCGCTTGCGCATACGGTGCTGTTTGTGGCGGCGGCAGGCGCGGTGGGGTTAATTGGCCTGTTGTGTATCCGCCGCGTTTGGCGCGCCGCCCTGCGCGCATAGCTTGCAGTGTATTGTATGTGCCGACTGTTTTGCATGCTTTTCGCGCCTGAAAAAATGTTGCGCTTTTTCAAAGCGTGAGGGTTGACAGTCGGCGGAAAACCCGTTAATATAAATACTGCGCCATACGTGCCCAGTTCGTCTAGTGGCCTAGGACGCTGCCCTCTCACGGCAGTGACAGGGGTTCGACTCCCCTACTGGGTACCAGGTAATCCGGTAAGGATTAATACAATGAAAAAGTCCAGATTATCTGGGCTTTTTCGTTGTTTTGGGGTGAATCAGTAACCGAATTACGCATGCATTCAGGCACCTGATACGCCGTATCGATGCTGCTGGGTGCAAGTGGGTGCATGCTGGGTGCAAGGGAGCATCGCCGCTCATTTGGCCGGAGGTGGGTACATACCTGATAACGAAAGGTATGACGCCCTTTGCCGCCACCATGAATACCGGCATTAGTTGGCGCAAAAAAGCTCATCGGTTGCGATGGGCTTTTTTGGTTGCCTGCAAATATGTCCCCTTCTGTTGACAGAGGATGAGCTGCGAATTATACTATAATCGAACACATGTTCTTGTTTTTGTGAAGCTGTGCCAAGGCTTATGGTCGCATGGAGTTGTTTCACTTATTATCCATGACTGCTTTGGGGAAAATACTATTGGTCAGTGTGGCAGATCGACCCCCAATTTCACGAGAGGATTCATAAGGAGGTGGCCGGAGAAGGATCATGAAGAACAGAGTATATATTGCCATCGACCTGAAATCCTTCTACGCTTCTGTGGAATGTGTCGAGCGGCAGCTTGATCCGATGACCACCAACCTTGTGGTTGCCGACGCCAGCCGCACAGAAAAAACCATCTGCCTCGCCGTCACCCCGTCTCTCAAGGCGTATGGCATTTCAGGCAGGTCAAGGCTATTTGAGGTCGTGCAAAAGGTCAGGGAGGTAAACGCTGAGCGGCGGCGCAAGGCATCGGGACGTACCTTTTCCGGTTCTTCCTACAACGATACCGAATTGAAATCTTCCTCAGCCCTTTCGCTGGACTACATCGTTGCGCAGCCACAAATGTCCCTGTATATAGAGTATAGCACGCGGATTTATAATGTTTACTTGAAGTACATCGCACCGGAAGACATTCATGTCTATTCTATCGATGAGGTGTTTATCGACGCCACCGCTTACCTGAAAACCTACAAACTCACGGCCCGTGAGCTTGCCTCGGAAATGATTCTGGACGTGCTCAAAACGGTCGGTATTACAGCGGCAGCGGGCATCGGCACGAATCTGTACCTCAGCAAGGTCGCGATGGACATCCAAGCAAAGCACATCCCGGCTGACGTGAACGGCCTACGGATTGCCGAACTCGACGAAATGAGCTACCGCCGCTTGCTTTGGTCACACCGGCCTCTGACAGACTTCTGGCGTGTCGGCAGGGGATATGCGAAAAGGCTGGAGGAACACGGCTTTTTTACGATGGGCGACATCGCGCGCTGCTCCCTCGGAAAACCTACCGATTATTTCAACGAGGATTTTCTGTACAAGCTGTTCGGCATCAACGCTGAGCTGCTGATTGACCATGCGTGGGGATGGGAGCCCTGCACAATGGCCGATATTAAGGCGTACAAGCCAAGTACAAACAGTATCGGATCGGGACAGGTATTGCACAGCGCCTATAGCTTTGACAAAGCAAAATTGATCGTGCGCGAAATGACCGATCTGTTGGCGCTCGATCTGGTCGACAAAAAACTCGTGACAGACCAGCTTGTTTTAGCGGTTGGATATGATATAGAAAATCTGACAGACCCGACGATAAAGAAAACCTATCACGGGGCGATCACCACGGACGGCTACGGACGCGCCGTTCCGAAATCGGCGCATGGTTCGGTGAACCTCGGCAGGCAGACCTCCTCTACAAAGCTGCTCTTAAATGCCGTCACAGAGCTGTTTGAGCGCATCGTCGACAAGAATCTCTTGGTCAGACGGGTCAACATTGCGGCGAATCACGTTGTCGATGAAGCATCCGCACAAAAGAAAGACGCCGTCGAGCAACTTGATCTCTTTACCGATTACTCGGCTATCCAAGCGCAGAAAGAAGCCGAGGAAGCCAACCACGCACGGGAAAAGCGGATGCAGGCGGCAATGCTGTCAATTAAGAAGAAGCACGGAAAGAACGCTATTCTAAAGGGCATGAATTTGAAGGATGGCGCGACCACCGTCGATCGAAACAGGCAGATTGGAGGGCACAAGGCATGACGGGGCTATATGACGACATCATCCATCTACCGCGCCATGTATCTAAGACACACCCTCATATGGCCGCGATTGACCGGGCAGCTCAGTTTTCTCCCTTCGCTGCACTGACCGGCTATGATGCCGCCATCAAAGAAACCGCAAGATTGACTGATGAGAGAGTAGAATTGGACGAAAATTCAACGAACGCTTTGAGCGATAGGTTGCAAATCATAGCAGAGCGAATTGCTGAGCAGCCGGAAATCGCAATTACCTATTTTCAGCCAGATATAATGAAAAGTGGCGGGTCTTATATTACTGCTACCAGCGCGGCAAAAAAGATCGACGAACACAAACGGATTGTTATTATGACCGATGGGACAACGATCCCCATTGATGAAATAGTCGGCATAGAAGGGTCGATATTCGATACGCTCAACGATCAATAAGCATCAAAAACCCGGTGCTGTTGCCGAACAGATAACGGCTGATTTTGCGCCGGGTTGTGTAGATGCAGGAAAGGAGGGTCCGACGCCTTTGCCTCCACCAGTAATGACGCAGTCATTAATACAATGAAAAAGTTCAGAAAAGTGAACCCGCCTATACTTGATTTGGTCAGTCGAGAGTCAGACTGCTAGATACATTAAGGCTTCCGCTGCCATGGGGCTTTGTCGCATTGAGACCGACGGAATCGAGTAGCCCTGCTTAATTGGAACCTCCGAATTTCAAGCAATACGCTTTAACACCGTATGCTATAATTAGTACCTTTACTGTTGATGGGCCTGCTATCCCATCGGCCTTGAGCCTGTTACCAGTTTGAAATGCAACTACAGCTTGCTCTGTGGTTATTCCAAAATAGCCGTCCGTTTTTATGTTGTATCCCAATTCGTTGAGTATGTACTGTATCCTATATACTCTTTTCCCCGGCTGACATCCATACTGCGGCCATTTATAGATGCGTTCATACAGGGCAGGTGGTATATTTCCGTTTCTGTTTCGTCCGCTATAATTTTCGGTATAAAAACAGTGCCCATCAATTCTTGTGTAATATTTATGGTCCCCCCAATCTTCTCCGGAAGATCGGCCTGAGTGGAAGAAATAGACGTTCTGCGGTATGACCCAAACTCTTTATCAAGAACCTGCCCTGCGGCGAACATGCATGCCGAATCCGGTTTTATGGATGCAGAGTAGCCTGTGAATTGACCGGAGGCAGTGACAACAGCCTTAATCGTATCGCCGGGATACCCGCGCGCAAGCACGCGATTCATTACTACATTTCCTACCGCAATTTTCCCCTTTAACGATTCACCACGGGCTTCGCCGTAAATCAGGCGTGCAAGCATGTACAGTTCTTCATCAGTATATTCATAGTGATTAGATGAATAGCCGTAGTCACTGTAATAATGCTTCTCTTCCAGCTTATAAAAATCAACCAGACTGTTTACGTCTATTGGTGTTGAAGTGGGCGCTGGACTAGGGGCCAGTGCAGGTGCAGATACGGGAGAGAGTCCGGGTTCATTTGCGGGTTCCTCCTGACCATCTGGAGGCGCTGTAATCATGCCGAGTTCTTCTGGTTGTTCGGAAATAATCTGCGGGCCTGCTTCAGGCATATCAATGATATACTCGATTTCTGAGCTCGGATTCCCCTGAGAATCATCAACCTGCATAGCATTGGCTGCAGGGATGGCATTTTGATGTCCAAGTAATCCCCAAAACAAGATTATGGTAAAAATAAAACCTATGCCTATATATAAAAAAGCGCGCCTAATCTTTCCATGCAGATTTATCTTTCTTATCATTCAACTGCTCCATTGTATCTCTGCAGAAATTATTAACAAATACGGAATAACAAATACGTATTTATTAATAAAACCGATTTAAATAGCGTATAGCAGTGCGGATTTCCCGGCATAGTTTTCTTCATCATATAAAGGTAAATTAACAGAGTACATCAAGCCTATTTGGAGGGTTTATTTCCATGGGATAGGCAAAGTCGCTTCTTGGGTTATAGCGGTCTTGGGAATGGCACGGTATTGATCAAGTAACGGGGAATACGTATAGAAGCGAATCGTCCCTTTCTCCTCGTCAATTTCCAAGAACCGCATATATCCCGAGCCGCCTTTTTTATCGATATCCTGATAATTCGCAATGCACTGATAGACGGTACGGTCGGCTTTGCCATCCCGGTCATCATCGAATGTTACGGGGACGCAATCCTCGTTATAACGATGGCCGGACAACACCATATAGACGTTCGGGTTTGGTTTCACGACCTTCGCGTATAAGTCTTGCCCTATGGCTCTGAGCGTCGAATGTGAGCCCAGGTATTCATGGACGCAAAGTATGCCCACCCGGTCCTCATACTTCGCGAATACTTCATTTGCAAAGCGAACGCTTGCTTCCCCCGGCTGATAACCCAGGTATATGAAAACATAATCGGTATTGCCCATTGTGATCAAGTCATAATGACAGCGGTTGTTTAGGAGGCTTTCGCCGTAATAGGCGTATTGATCAAACGCTTTTTCTCCGAAATAGGCAGAATAGTTGGTATAGTCATAGCTCTGCCCCACATCATGGTTTCCCGCAAGAACCCCATAAGGAATAGAAGACAGTTCATCCATTGCCCGCTTTGCATTTTTCCACTGTGTAATGTCGGTTCCGCTTGCCACAAGATCTCCGGTATGTAAAACGTAGCCTAAGTTCAGCTTTTCCCGATTCTTCTTTAAATAGCGCGTCATGGTCAAAAACGTCTCGGGAAAGTATCGGCTATAATGCTGGGTGTCCGATATCCACGCGATGGTATACTTACCGTCAGCCACTTTGGGTGTAACGGTAGCAGTCTGTATTTGTTGTGCCGGTGTGGGTTGGGACGGTAATGTGTTTTCCTTGGGGATAACTTCTATTTCAATAAGGGGAGCGGTTGGTTCCGTCGTATTTGTGGGAGCCAAAGGTAGGGATTCTTGTCCATTCTGAAGCTTATCCTCCGAGCATCCTGTTAACTGTATCAATATAAAAAACGCCAGCAAGAACGTCAGCACGCCCCGAATTTGCAGCTTCTTATTCATGGACGGCATTCTCCTTATTCTCCGCTGCCGGATATGCTGCGGCATGATGAAAAACAATCCTTTTCTGCACCAGATAGTTCACGGCAAATAGCAAAGTATCAAGAACCAGCTTTGCAAAAACACTGTTTATCGCAAGGGAAGACAACAGGCCGGTCCCCAATGCGCCAGCCGCCATCGAAAATCCGGCAAGTAAAGCATAGGCAATTGCACTTCTTGCAGATGGCCCCGCCTGAAAAACCATACGCCTGTTCATCTGGTAATTGAGGCAAGCACTGAATACCCGTGCCATGGCGTAGCTCCATGACGGCAGGAACATCCTGATCAGCAGGCAATAAAGACCGTAATCCAATATAGCGCAGCCAAAGGATATGAGTGTATATCTGAATAGTTGGGCGAATACCCGGAATCCATCCTTAATCGGATGGAAATGAGAAGAACGGTTGCCGTCAAGATATATCGTCTGAATAGGAAGTTCCACGAACGAAATGCTCCATTTTTTGAGTGCCAGCAGCATATTCATTTCGTATTCGTACCGATCTCCGGTAACGGTCAGCATTTTACCGATCAGATTTGCTGGAATACCCCTCAGCCCTGTTTGCGTATCCGATATATTCAACCCCGTAAAAGCTCGGAAAACAAAGCGGGTTATGGTATTGCCAAAGCGCGACCGGAACGGCATCCGGGAAACGTCCCTTACGCCAAGAAGAAGGGTATCGGCTCCCTGCTCCAATACAGAAGCGATCACCAGGATATCTTCCGCGCGGTGCTGCCCGTCAGCATCCGCGGTAACGGCATGCGAGTTCGCACCGCTTTTTAGCAAATACTCAAATGCGGTTTTTAATGCAACGCCTTTGCCGTAGTTTTGATCATGGCGAAGGACGATTGCGCCCATTTCCTCAACAGCACGGAAGATACCAGCATATGCGCCGCCGCTCCCGTCGTCTACAACCAATACTGCGATTTTTTTAATCAACGCTTGAACCAGTGCCTCCAGTTTTGCATCCGGTTCATATGCGGGAATAACGACCGTCGTCTTTTGCATAACATCCTCCTTTGCCATGCGTATATCGTAGGCGTGGAGGATTAGAGGAACATGAGAAGGAGATAAGAAAACAAATATAATAGGGCCTTTCAAGAGGGGTTATTTTGTCATAAAAAATGCCCGCGGTAGCAAAGCCTGCCGCGGGCTGGGATCATATACGGCTGTGGATCTTATTGAGAATCCAAAGCGCTGCTCTGATTGGGGAACAGGACCATGATACGCGTGCCTTCGTTTGGGGAGCTTGTTGCACCGATTTCCGCTCCATGTACATCAGCAATCGCGGACGCAATGGACAGCCCCAAGCCCGCACTTCCGTCTTTGCGGCTCCTTGCCTTATCCGCGCGATAAAAACGCTCGAAGATATGCTCCAACTGCTCGGGCTCCATGCCTATTCCGGTATCCGCTACCGAAAGCTCGGTTCCGCCTTCCGTTTTTTTCGCAGCGAGCGTGATACTTCCTCCCTGCGGCGTGAATTTTTTGCTATTATCGATTACCGCAAGAAGAAGCTGCTTAATCATCGTCCTGTCGCCGAATATCGCAAGACCCGGTTCAGCTTCCACAAGATACTGATGCCGGTTATCCAATGCGGATTGTTCTACGGTGAGTTCTTTCATCAACTGTTCAACCTGAAAAGGAGCCTTGTTCACATCCAGTTTTTCTCGCTCGCCGCGGGCGAGAAATAAAAGATTCTCAACAAGCTTGTGCATGTATTCCGTTTGCTTTGAAATCGCAGCGATCCCCTCCTGCAGGACATTTTTATCGTCTTTTCCCCAACGCTGCAAAATGTCCGTATAACCGCGGATCACGGCCAGTGGCGTGCGTAATTCATGCGAAGCATCCGCCGTAAACCGACTTTGCTGGTTGAATGCGTCCTCGACCCGTGCCAGCATCCTGTTGATCGTCACTGCAAGCCGCCGGAGTTCATCGTCCGGTTCAGGCACAGGCAGGCGTTTTTTTAAATGACGGCTGTCGATCTTGCCTGCTTCATGGATCATGCTGTCGATCGGTGCAAGCATTTTCCTGCTGACATATCGGCCCACAAATGCCGCGGCGACGATGCCCACACCGTTTGCGGCTAGCAGCAATATGCCCAGCAGCTTGATATAACCGACCTCATTTACGGGGTTGCTCACCAAAAGGATCGATCCAAGATGCGTATCCCCGTCATAAAGGCTGCTTCGATAGCTTAGGAGAATCCCATACTGTTCCGTAAAAACGGTATGTACTTTGTCCAATTCACGCGGAAGCTCGGATTCTTGCATGGGGAAATTATACAGTTTATTGACGATAATGCCTTCGGGCGAGTAAACGATCATGTTCAGGTTCAAGTCATAAGCCTGTTCCATCAAAAGATCGCCATCTGTAATAGCGTCCCCCTCCGCAATCTCCTCCAGAATATGGCTCTCTACGAGGGGCATCATATGCTGTAAGTATTCGCGCTTATCGCCGGACAGTGCCTCATAGGTACAGAACAACACCCCTGCGCTGAGCAGGAAAAACACGATCCCGAACAGCGCCGCATATAATAATGATAGCTTGTCTGAAAGTTTTTGGCGCTTCATGTTTTCCCTCTCAATACATAGCCAGTGCCGCGGACCGTTTCGATATGCTTATGCATAAAGCCTTTGTTTACCTTTGCACGGACGTACCTCACATATACGTCCACGATATTGCTGTCTCCAAAATACTCATACCCCCATACCTCGTTAAGAAGCTGTTCCCTTGTCAGCACGATATCGTGATTGCGCATGAAATAGGCCAGCAGATCGTACTCCTTCTTGGTCAGTTGCAGTTCCACGCCATCCCGCGTGACGCTGTGTGACAAGGAAGTAAGGACCAGATCGCAAACCTTTATTTCCGACGGCATTGGTTCCGAACGGGTCAGCACGCGAATACGCGCCAGAAGTTCTTCGATATGGAACGGCTTTGTGATGTAATCGTTGGCACCCATATCAAGCCCGGTCACCTTATCCATCACAGCATCCCTGGCTGTGAGCAGTATGACCGGAACGAACTTCGCCTGCCGTAATCTGCGCAGCACCTCGATGCCGTTGAGGCCGGGAAGCATCACGTCGAGCAGTATGATATCATACTCCCGTTCAAGAGCCATATTGAGGCCGTCGCGTCCATTGTATGCGCATTCCGTCTCATAACCTTCATGCTGCAGTTCCAACTCCAGGAACCGCACGATATCCTTCTCGTCTTCAATAATCAGAATGCGCATAGCCCGTCTCCCTCCGCTTCGCTTCATTATAGCGTATGCGCACGGCTCGGTTCCACCCGGTTATGCATTTCTAATCGAATTCTAATCTCCCCCTCATGGCATTACAAGCATCGGGAGCTATGATGCAGGCAATCCGGGAAACAGAGGAGACCTCCATGCAGAAAGAAACCAAAGAGCGCGGCAATACGCCATTACGCATCTGGCTCAAGTATTTGTTCACACCATTCAACGCATTCAACTTCGCAATCGGCCTTGCCTTAGCAGCGGTCGGCGCATATGAGAACCTGCTCTATCTCGGCGTGATTCTTCTCAACATTGCGATAGGCATTATTCAGGAACTGCGTGCGAAAAGCATTGTGGACAGCTTGGCACTTTTAAGCGTAACCAAAGCGCAGGTACTGCACGATGGAATCGTATCGCAGGTACATGTAGAGGAAGTTAAAAAGGGAGATACCGTTTTATTCATGCCTGGCGATCAAATATATGCGGAATGCAGCGTGCTCGAAGGGCAGGTTGAAGTGAATGAAGCATTGCTCACGGGAGAATCCGAGCCGGTAATGAAATCTTCCGGCGATCCGCTGCTGTCCGGCAGCTATATCGTAAGCGGGCATTGCAAGGCGGTTGTCGATGAGATTGGCGAGGATTGTTATGCGGAAAAACTCACGAGAAAAGCAAAGTCCTATAAAGCCTATCAATCCGGCATCATGGATGCGCTCAACCGGCTGGTACGCTTTACGGGTTGTTTCATATTGCCTTTAGGCGCGATCCTGTTCTACCACAGCTATATCGGAAACGGCGATGCATTTGAAACCGCCGTCGTTACCACATCCGCAGCGCTTCTGGGTCTGCTTCCCAAGGGGTTGGTGCTGCTGACCAGCGTATCGCTGGCAATCGGCGTTATCAAATTAGGGCGAAAAAAATTGTTGGTTCAAGAGCTATATGGAATTGAAGCGCTTGCACGTGCAGATGTGATTTGCATGGACAAAACAGGAACACTCACCACAGGTGACCTGCTAATTACGGAAGTCATACCTTTATACAATTCTTCCGAGGAGCAGATTCGGTTCCTTGGCAGCCTTCTTTCCGGGGCCTTTCAGACCCAGAACAGTACCTATGTTGCGCTGCAGAAGCATTTTCCGCAGTATGGCGTAAGTCCCTCTCATGTTGTTGAATTCTCCCCTTCCAGAGGATGGAGCGCGGTGTATTATGCGGGCATCGGTACAGTCATGCTCGGCCAATGGGAGCGTTTGTTCCGTGAGGCTCCTCCAGATACGGTTGTAAACGCCATGGAAAACGGCAAGCGCATCGTGGTGATCGGGTGTTCCGATCATGTTCTTTCGCATGAGCTCCCGACAGATATAAAGCCGGTTGCCGCTTTATGTATACAGGATAACCTTCGGGAAAACACGGCGCAGGTGTTGGACTATTTCAGGGCGCAGGGGGTAACGCTGAAAATCTTATCCGGCGATCACCCGCATACCGTATCCTCAATCGCGCAGGCAGCGGGGCTGGAGGCCAGCGCCTGTGTCGACGTTACGGACATGGACGAGGCGACCCTCTCCGGCATTGTAGAAACAACCGATGTGTTCGGAAGGGTGACGCCGGAACAAAAACTGATCCTTATCCGCCTGTTGCAAAACCGTGGGAACAAGGTAGCAATGCTGGGCGATGGCGTCAACGACGTTATGGCACTCAAGGAGGCCGATTGCGGTATTGCGATGGCCTCTGGGTGCGACGCCGCGCGCAAGGTCGCGCGGATGGTCCTATTTGGCGACAGTTTCATGATATTACCCAAAGTGCTTTCAGAAGGACGGCGGGTCGTAAACAACATCTCCGTGACGGCTTCTCTGTTTCTGGCAAAGACCTGTTTCTCCTTCATGTTGTCCCTTGTTTTCGTTCTGCTTGGAAGGGCTTATCCCCTGATACCGCTGCAACTGAGCATTTACGGCCTATTGTTTGAGGCGATACCCGCATTTATACTTACCCTCCGTGAAAACGATACGCCCATACAGGATCAAATCCTGCAGCGGGCAATCAAACGGGCCTTTCCGTTCGCACTGGGGATTACATTCTTTACGACCATGATCCAGGTAGCCGGTCAAGCTCGCAGCTACCTCACCACCGATTTGTCATGGATGTCCTTCGGCGTGACCGTAATATTTGGGGCATTGCTTGTTGGAGATGTCTGTGCATCCCCAAAAGCGGATAAGCGTTTGTCAGCCATCGCTTATAGCGGTAAAAACTGAGTAGCGATACCATTATGCTAAGCAGGAGGCACGGTATGCATGACCGCTTCTTGAATGAGCTTCAAAAGCATGATATGCAGCATCTGAAAGCCTTACAAAGGCGCAAAGGGAAACGGAGGCGTCCCTACAAAGTACTTTATTGGTTTCCTTTGCTGATGATACTCCCAATAGCCGTTCTTATTTTTCTAACAATAAAGTAAGGGGTAACTATAATGAAAAATTCAAGTAAGAGAAAAACAGTGCTCCCCGGTTGGGCCATTGTCGTGTTGGACGTGCTGGCGCTTGGCGTAGCGCTTTGTGTATTCGCATTGTTCCATCATGTGCTTCCAAGGGATGGAGGCGGCCCCAAGCTGAGCATTGTAAACGTCCGGCCATCTCGTAACGATGCCACCGCACAAAATACTCTTCCTCAGGCATCCGGTACTGAAGGTGAGGTTGCCATGCCTGCGGGCAACTTTTCCGCTGCATTTCCAACGGAGGATACAGGCGCGGGCGCAGACTACAGCCATCAGTCGGACTCCGTCCGCGTGGCTGTTAAGGGATATTCTGCTGATGGTGTCGCTTATTATGTGGCGGATGTCTGGGTAAAAGACATATCCTCGTTCCAGACAGCATTCGCAAAGAAGCAATACGGGCAGGGAATCCATCAGGAATTCATGAAAATGGTCCAGGACAATAAAGCGATTGTCGCGATATCCGGCGACTATTACAGTGCACGTGCCAAAGGCGTCGTGGTCAGAAACGGCCAGCTATACAGGGATATCCTTTTTGAGGATGTATGCGTGCTTTACCAGGACGGCGTTATGGAAACATATACAAAGGATACGTTTAATATAGACGACGCCATTGCGCGCAAGGCATACCAGATATGGAGCTTTGGGCCCCAGCTCCTTGAAAATGGGCAACCCATGCAGGAGTTTAACAGCTCGGTGAAAAAGGCCAATCCAAGATGCGCGATCGGCTACTATGAGCCCGGGCACTATTGCTTCGTGACCGTAGACGGTCGTCAGAGCGGATATTCGGACGGTATAACGTTGCAGGCGCTTTCACAACTATTTTACGATCTGGGCTGTACGGCGGCCTATAATCTCGATGGAGGCCAGACTGCCATGATGGCATATGGCAATCAATTGGTCAACCGCCCCTACAACGGCGGTCGTGAGTCAGGCGATATTATATTCATTTCTGAGTAAACGGAGGATATGATGCTTAAAGTACGCAAGGTGTTATCCCACCTATTGATCATATTGGGCGGCATGTTTCTGACTTTTTTCTGGATCGACAGGGTAAACCCCGCCATGTGCTTTATAGACAATGAGATCAGCAAATGGTTGCTGCTCTGTTTTTCTTTGATTGCGCTAGCATTGGCGATTATTACGCTCGCTGCTATACATCGACTGGAACTTAGGGAAAAGAACAAAGCACAAAAGCGGGAAGAATCCGACGTGTCTGTCAGCCGCCTTCTCTAAAAACGATGAGAGAATCGAAATAGGCACAGCGGTGCTCATTCGCTGACAACTATGCTATACTTACGGCACGGGGTGATCATACATGTGGCTTCTGTTTGCATTCGGTTCAGCCGCGTTTGCTGGAGTGACTGCCATCCTTGCAAAAATAGGGATCAAGAATACGGATTCCAATGTCGCGACAGCGATTCGTACCGTTGTGGTTCTGGGGTTCTCGTGGCTTTTGGTCTTGATCACCGGATCGCACCCTACGCTATCAGCCATACAGCCCAAACCATTGCTGTTCTTGATATTATCCGGTTTTGCGACGGGAGCCTCTTGGCTCTGTTACTTCCGAGCACTCCATCTGGCGGATGTGAGCAAGGTTACGCCGATCGATAAGTCCAGTACCGTTCTCACCATGCTGTTTGCGTTCCTCTTCTTAAATGAGCCAGTTTCTTGGTTGAACCTGTTTGGTATGGCGGCCATCGGCATTGGGACATACCTGATGGTTGAAAAAAAGAGCGTCAACGTAGAATCGACGGAGCGCAAGGGTTGGCTGATGTATGCCATACTTTCCGCCGTATTTGCAAGCCTGACTTCCATCCTCGGTAAAGTAGGTATACAAGGAATCGACTCTACTTTAGGGACCGCAATACGAACGGTCGTCGTGGTGATAATGGCGTGGGGCATTGTTTTCTTGCAGAGAAAGCAGAGCGAGGTCAGGCGGATCGATGCGAGGAGCTGGCGGTTTATATGCCTTTCCGGGATATCCACTGGCTTATCCTGGCTGTGTTACTATCGTGCCCTGCAGGACGGACAAGCAAGCATCGTCGTGCCGATCGATAAGCTGAGTATCCTATTCACCGTTGCTTTTGCCTATTTATTCTTGAAAGAGAGAATTAAGAATAGAGGTATACTGGGGCTAGCGTCTATCACTTTTGGAACATTGTTACTTTTAATCTAATAAGAACATTTCGCCTCTCTTTTATTTTCATCCGGTTAAGCTATGATCCGCCAAATGTGGAGTTTGGGCAGGCCCCAAGATATGCATGCTGCTGCCATTTCTGCATAACCTACCCCTTACTTATCCAATATTTTGATAGGGAACGTTGTAAAAATAGACGGACCAGAGGAAAGCAGGGAGTTAGGTTGATTGACAAAACCAGATTGCGGCTTCTTTATCTCATGCGCATCCTGCAGGAAGAAACGGATGAGGCGCATCCGCTTTCCATTCCGCAAATCATAGGCATGCTCAAGGGCTACGGAATACATGCAGACCGGCGCGCAATATATAATGATCTGGAGGCGCTTCGCACATACGGGCTGGACATTATCTACCAAAAGGGTAAGCATCATAATTATTATATCGGCAACCGTATTTTTGAACTGCCTGAACTGAAGCTTCTTGCGGACATAGTGCAGAGCAGCCGGTTTATGACGCGGAAGAAATCTGAACAGCTTATCGAAAAGCTACAGCACCTTACAAGCAGACATCACGCTAAGGAACTGTCCCGGCAGGTTTATATCGCCAATCGGGTGAAGTCGCCCAACGAGCAGATTTACTACAATGTGGACGTCCTGCATAGCGCCATCGGCAGCGGCAAGCAGGTGGCCTTTCAATATCAGGAATACGGGCTGGATAAGAAGCTCCATCTGCGAAGGGCGGGCGAGGCGTATCATGTCAGCCCCTATTTGTTGACTTGGGATTATGATAACTATTACCTTATCGCTTGGCACACCCGGTATGATGGCCTTGCGCATTTTCGTGTGGACAAAATGTCCGGCATTGAGATTACGGCAGAAAATTGTCGCCCCATGGAACGTGCATTGGATGCCGCCGAATACGCAAAGAGTACCTTCGGCATGTTTGCTGGAAAACAGGAACGGGTTAACATTCGGTTCGATGTGTCCCTAATCGGCAAGGTCATCGATCGGTTCGGGGATCAGGTTTCTATGGCACAGAACGATGAAACTTCTTTTACTTGTGCGGTGGAAATCGCCGTAAGCGCACCTTTTTTCGCGTGGCTGTTCCAGTTTGGGGATATGGCAAGGATCGTTTCGCCCGATTGGGTCAAGCAGGAGATGCACAGCCTGCTCGTAAAAACGCTGCAGGGATACCAATAATCAACCCTTGCCGGGATATGGCAAGGGTTATCATAGCGTTTTCAGAAATTTGCTGTTTGGCATATTCACTAACCGTAGCTGTATGCCCTGCGCAAACAATGATCGCGCTTTTATTTGGACGATTTCGGGAAATGTCCCAAGTTCCATGGCAATTTGTTTGTCTGTATATCCATAGGACGCCAATTGTATGAATTCGTCATCGGGTACCAATAGCCCGGCCGCAAATCGGTTTGCCTCAAGCTCCGTTTTCGCGGTGGAATGAAACCCTTCATCCCGTAAAGGCGAAGCCATGGCCATACGGAGATGCAGCCTGTCGTGCCCCAATTCGTGTGCGCAGACCAACCGCTTCATTTGATCATCCAGAGCAGCGTTGATCACAATCATTCGCACGCGGTTCATGTAGCAATAATAGCCCTTGAGTTTCCTTAGATTATCATACTCAACGCATATACCCAGCATCTCCGCAATAATAAAAGGATCGCCGGTTCCATACTTTCTGACCAGAGCATTGCAGAGCCGGTCGATCATGCCTCCGTTCACACCTATCTACTCCCATATCTTTATACTTTGAGTATAACAGGCTATGTGTGCAAAAGTCCGTACAGATCATTCCGGCTTATCTTCCGTTTGTCCTTTATTCCCATACTTTTCTTTGGCAATTTCCTTTGAACGCTGAAACATCCGCATGAGCGAGCCCATGAATTCCTCGCGTTCTTCGTCCGTAATGTCACCGCCCGCCAAATACGCCTGCGCGTCGCCGAGTATCTTTTGCGCCTGCTGCGCGCCGCGCCCGCCGTACTGCTCGGCCATATCCATAAAGAAAAGCTCCTGATCATTGAGCAACTGGTCGATCGAAACATTGTAAAGCTCGGAAAGCTTTATCAGCACGTCGCGTTTTTTCGGTATCACGTTGTTCTCTTCATAGCTTTGATAGGCCCGCGTGGAGATGCCGATGTACTCCGCTACCTTGCGTTGAGGATACTTAGCATTTTCTCTTAATATCCTGACCTTCTCGCCGAATGTCATTTATTGGAACCTCCGTCTAATATTTGCGAAGTAAACTTCGTGAATTATCATTGACTCCATGTCGTGGCGTTTGTATAATAGCATACGAAGTGGACTTCGTCAACAAAACTTATGCAGGATAAAATGTCGGGGGTAAAGGGTTATGAGTACACAGGCAATCAAAAAGAAAACGCAGATGGAGGCCAACAGGCTGCATTTGTCAATGCGGTGTCCGGTATGCACCAAGCGGGCGTTTGACATATCCGATCTGCCGAAACAGCCGATCCATGTGGAAATAAAGTGTCCGCACTGCCATAATATCGTTCGCATACCCTGTACGGCAGAAGCCGCAATCGGCTAACGAATAGGATTTACGCTATATCATCTACCGAGCAAAGGCACCGCCTGAAAAGCGAGTGACCAAATGGCCGGAGTGAAGCAAGAAACTGCTTTGCTCCGGCTTTTTTTGTATTTGCAGTTCCTTTCTTCACTCCAACGAAGAAAGGAACTGCTTTTATGCAAATCAAGTACCGGTTTGTCAACGAGGCCGTCGACGTGGAGGTCGACGAGAAATGGGGTGCTATCCTTCTTGATCTGGATCGCCGCGAGTACAACAACGACCAAACCGAAACCCGGCGTCATGCTTCTCTGAATGCCATGGAGTATGAGGGCGAGGCGTTCATCGACCCTAACGCCAACGTCGCTAACGCCATAGAGAAAGCATTGGAAAGCAAAAACCTGCAAAAGGCCATCGGCATGCTACTCCCACAGCAGAAGGAATTGCTGCGGCAGGTATTCTGTGAAAATAGTTCGGTTGCGGACATTGCGCGGGAACAGGGCGTAAGCCATGTGGCTATTCTCGATCGTTTGAAGCGCATTTACAGGCACCTTGAAAAAAAGTTATGAGTAACCCCCCTTACATTTCACCTTTCCCGTGACCTAACAGTGAGGGCCACAAAAACACAGCCCTCGGGAAGAGGTGAAAAGCATATGCAACACAGATTGAAGATCAGCCTTGACAAAAACGCGAAAGGCCCCGGCATCGTGCGGTGCCGCAAGCTACCCCTGTGGGACAGGGTACTACGCCGCCTGCTGGGCGAATCGAACGGCGTCATGGTAATCGTCCCCGGCAACACCGTCAGGACGCTCACAATCCAAGAGGTGGCGGAGGGCGAGGATGACTGAGCCTGTCGCCGCCAGCGGGATGCGGCTGCCCATCCGGGCCGCTCCGTACCGGCATCAGGTGGAAGCGTTCGAATTCGCCTGCGGGCTGTTCGGTTTGGAGGGCGATCCGGTGTCCACGGGTGCGGCGCTCCTCATGGAAATGGGGTGCGGCAAGAGCCTGACCGGCATCGCGGTAGCGGGCGCGCTATACGGAGCCGGAAAAATCCGCCGGATGCTGGTGGTAGCGCCGCTCTCCATCCTCGGCGTGTGGCAGGAGGAATTCCGAAAGTTCGCGGGCTTCGACTACGCGCTGGCGGTGCTCACAGGTAGCGCCGGGAAGAAGGCGGATACCCTGCGGCACCTTCGGGGCGCGCCCCTGCAGGTGGCGGTGATCAACTACGAAAGCGCGTGGCGCATGGAAAAGGAGCTTCTGGCGTGGGATGCAGACCTGATCGTCGCGGACGAGGGGCACAAGATCAAAACCCACAATATCTCCGCTTCCAAGGCCATGCACCGCTTGGGCGCGAAGGCGCGGTACCGGCTGCTGCTCACGGGGACGGTCATCACCAACAAGGCCATCGATGTGTTCAGCCAGTACAAGTTCCTGAATCCGGCGGTCTTCGGCCCGAGCTACTATGTGTTCCGCAACCGGTACTTCGATATGGTGGGCTACGGCAACCACACCCCAGTGCTTAAACGGAGCATGGAGCCGGAGCTCATGCGCGGGCTGCACAGCATCGCGTACCGGGCGACCAAGGCCGAATGCCTCGATTTGCCGGAGACCACGGACATTGTGCGGTTTGTCGAGCTGGAACCCGCCGCCCTGCGCATCTACCGCGATCTGGTACGGGACAGCTACGCCGAGCTTGGCAAAGGTGAAGTTACCGTCACCAATATCCTCACCCGGCTGCTGCGGCTGTCGCAGCTTACGGGCGGTTTCATCGGGGACGACGAGGGCAACACCCCGCAGCGGATCAGCACCGCCAAGCAGGCGGCGCTCGAGGACATCGTGGAGGACGTGCTGCAGGAGGGCAGAAAGCTGGTGGTGATCGCCCGGTTCGTGCCGGAGATCGACGCCATCCGCAAGCTGCTGGAAACGAAGGGCATCCGGTACTCGCTCATCATGGGCGGCGTGAAGGATCGGGACGCGCAGATCGCCACGTTCCAGAACGACCTGGACGTGCAGGTGTTCGTGGGGCAGATCGCCACGGCGGGGCTGGGCATCACGCTCACGGCCGCGAGCACCATGGTGTTTTACTCGCTCGATTACTCCATGAGCAATTTCGAGCAGACCAAAGCGAGAATCCATCGCCTCGGCCAGAAACACAACTGCACCTACATCTACCTGACCGCCAAAGGCACCGTGGACGAAAAGGTGCTCACAGCGCTCAAGAACAAAGCCGACCTCGCAAAAGCGCTGGTCGACGATTACCGCAGCGGGCAAAACCCGTTTGCGCCATAGGAGGAAACAATGAGACTTTTTGAAACCATCCGCATGCTTTCAGGCAATCCGACGCTCCGGGAGAATGTCGCGGATGCTTCGAACGCCGCGCTCAAAGCTGTAACCTGCGCGCTTTCCATTATGGAGGAAGCCTGCCTGACCATCGCATCTGAGCTGAAACGCATACGCGACGGCTTGCCCCGTTTCCGTGAAGATTCGCCGGAGGAGGCGCTCGCGCTTGCGTTTGAAAAGCTGGCTTGTGCGAAAAAAACCATTCAGTGCCTTGTCGAAGGGGGCGGTTTCCATGTCGAGTGAAAGGCTGTTCGAACTGGCCGACCGGCTGCGTGAGCTGCGCGAGGCCAAGGTGTATGCCGAGCAGGCGCTCAAAGAGGTCAACGACCAGCTCGACGAGGTGGACTACCGCCTATCCGAGCTTATGGCCGAGACCGAAACGCAGAACTTCACGCGCGGCGGCACCATGTTCTACCTGATTTCCAAGACCCGCGCGTCTGCTACGGCCGACCGTAAGGATGAGCTGTTCGCAGCGCTGCGCGGCGAGGGCTACGGCGAGCTTGTCACGGAAACGGTCAACGCCAATTCCCTGTCCGCGTTCGTAAAGGAGCAGATCACCGAGAACGGCGACGCGCTGCCCGATTGGCTCCGGGGCTTGGTGAATGTATTTGAAAAAACCACCGTCGGCGTCCGAAAGGCCGTCAAATAAAGAATTTTGAAGATGAGGGATTGAAGAATGGCTACAAAAACAAAAGCAACGAAGCGTCTAGAGGCGCAGGTCAACAACGATGCGGAGGCCGCTATCCTTATGCCGTATGTCGTGGAATGCGAGATCACCGGCACGTCGCCCATCCTTTTTCACCGTTGGAGCTGTGAGGATGTGGAGGCGAAGGCCACCGCTGCAAAGAACAGCAAAGCCAAGAAAACCGACAACATTGAGGCATATCTGTATCGCAACGATAAGCGCGAGATTTGTATTCCCACCGAGTATTTCCGACAGAGCATCATCACAGCAGCGAAATGCCGCCAAGACCCCCGCAGCCCGCGTAAAAGTGCCTGTGACCTGTTCAAGGCCAGCGTGCTTTCGATCAGCGATTTGGCTACGACCGGCTGCGGCGAACCGGACTATATCGACAAGCGCCGCGTTTGCGTGCAGCGTGCGGGGATCACCCGTCTGCGCCCGGCACTCGATGCGGGATGGAAGGTCAGGGTGCTTTTGCAGGTGCAAACGCCGGAGTACATTGCGCCGAGCTTCCTGCTTGACGTGATGGCGGATGCCGGGAGGCTGGTCGGCGTCGGGGATTTCCGCCCAACATACGGGCGTTTTCAGGTCAGCAATTTTTCGCTGCTGGCTGACTAATACACCAATACCGGGCATGGTACGGCTCGGCCAGGCAAGGTTGGGTCAGGCAGGGTAAGCCCATCGTTTCTGGGGCAGTTTGTCGTCAAAACTGCCACCCCATTCCCCGGGCGTGGCAGGGCAAGGCAAGGTCTGGCTCGGTCAGGCAAGGCAGGGCAAGGCGTTTAGGCGGTTATTACGATAAAACCGCCATCTATTCAAAAACGGAGGAAAACACAATGTCTAAAAAAGATACGGATATTCAGGTGGTCGGCAACGCATTTGCGCATCTGTCTGAATTCAATATGAGCGCGGCCATGGCCGAGGAGCTTGACGGCCTCAACGTCAATTTTGAGCGCATCAAGATACCGGCAGGCGGCAGCACCGTGTTCGAGCTGCCCGGCGAGGAAACCGACGAACCGGATATGACCAAGGAGTTCAGCGGCGTCATTCTGTGGCACCATCCGCTCTTCGCCTTCTATACGGACAAATACACCGGGGCGAACAACCCGCCCGTCTGCGGCAGCTTCGATGGCATGACCGGCGAGGGCATGCCCGGCGGTTCCTGCGCCAAATGCCCTTACAACCAGTTTGGCTCCGGCGAAAACGGCTCCAAGGCGTGCAAAAACCGCCGCCGCATCTATGTGCTGCGCGAGGGCGAGATTTTCCCGCTGCTGCTGTCCCTGCCCACCGGCAGCCTTAAGGAGTTCACGCGCTACATCAAGCGCCTGCTCAGCAAAGGCAAGAAATCCAACGCAATCGTTACCCGTTTTTCGCTCAAAAAGGCGATGAGCGCAAGCGGCATCGCGTATTCGCAGGCGCAATTCAGCATCGACCGCGATCTGAATGTCGAGGAGTACGCGCTGATCGCTACGCTGGCTGAGCAGGTCAAGGCACACAGCAGGCGCGTCGCCTTCGAGGTGGACGAGCCTGTGGAGAATATCCCGGCGATCGACCCGGAAACCGGCGAGATCATCGAACCTTTACGGTAATCAACCCGCCCGGTGCGAGTGGGAGGCATACCCTCCCTCTCGGCCCTCGGGCAGACAGGAGCAGACAGTATGGCATACAGGTGCGTGACAGTACCAAAAGAAATACACGAATACCTTCATGGCGCGGCCATCGTTGCGTTCGACTTTGAAACCGCACCGCTGGAAACGTATCGCAGCGAAGAAAAGGCTGCGCTGGATGCGCACAAATCTGTAATCGTGGGCGTGAGCCTATCGGTTGCCGAAGACAGTGCCATCTATGTCCCACTCCGGCACCGGGTTGGCGAGAATGCCGACTCGCCGGAAGCGATCATGGCGACCTTGCGTTCGGAGCTGTTTGAAAATCCCGATATCCTCAAGATCGCCCACAACCTCGCGTTCGAGGCGATGTTCCTTTATGCGCTGGGCATCGTGGTGCAGCCGCCCTGTTACGACACGATCGCGGCGGTGCGCATGACGCTCAAGAATCACACGCAGTTTCGGGCGCTGTCGGACAGCGGCCTGAAAACCTTGGTGCCCGAGCTGTTCGGCGTGGAGCTGCCCGGCTTTGAAGAAGTGACGGCGGGCCGGTTCTTTGACGAGCTTGATCCGCAGGACACGGAAACGGTGCGCTATGCCTGCGCCGACAGCGATTACGCGCTGCGGCTGTATCACCTACTCAACGGCTGGTTTGACCGTTACCTCCCCAAGCACCGCTTCATCGTGGAAGAAATCGAGTCCCCCACGGCCGTGTATTGCGGCCTCATGAAGTACAACGGCTTGCTGGCGGATCAGGCGCGGATGCTCGAAAAGCAGGCGGAGGCCGAGCACAGGCTCCAACAGCTCCGGGAGGAGATCGCCTTCCTGATCGGCGACGTGAACATCGGCGCGAACGCGGGTACATCCGCGTTCAAGAGCTATCTGTTCAACGACCTCAGTCTGCCGGTGTTGAAAACCACCGCCAAGTACCAGGAGGCGGCGGACGATGAGGTCATGATCCTGCTCGCCGAGTGGTGCCGGGACAACCGGCCGGAGCTTGTGCCTTTGTTCGAGCTGGTGCAGGAGTACCGGCGCTGGGGCAAGCTCAAGTCCACGTATCTGGACGGGTATCTGCAGCATATCAACGCGGCCACCGGCAGGATACACCCCGACCTCATGCCGCTGGGCACGGAAACGGGCCGCTTCGCCAGCCGCAAGCCCAACCTGCAAAACATGCCGCGTGCGGACGGCGACGTGATCGGCGTCAGGAGCTTCATAACCGCGCCTGCTGGCAGCGTTCTCCTCTCGCTGGACTTCTCGCAGATCGAGCTGCGCGTCGGCGCGTATTATTGCCGGGATGAAAAGATGCTGGAGACCTACCGCACGGGCGGCGACATTCATGCGCAAACCACGGCGGTCATCTACGGCATCCCGTTCGCGCAGGCGGCGGATAAGCACGCCGAGCACTACAAGGAGCGGCGCGTAATCGCAAAAAACTGCAACTTCGGTGTGTTCTTCGGGCTGTTCGCCAAGGGCCTGCAGCGCACGCTCAAGTTCAAGGCGGGCCTGAATACGCCGCTTTCGGAGTGTGAGGGGATCATCGACAATCTGAAAGCGGGTTACCCGCGCCTGGCATCTTGGCAGGAGGAGGTCAAGCAGCGGGCGGAGTTCCGCAAATACACGCAGACGTACTTAGGCCGCCGCCGTTACCTGCCGGGCATATCCTCATCTGATTGGGGCAAGAAGTCCTTCGCGCAAAGGTGCGCATTGAACACCCCGATCCAAGGCACCGCCGCCGACATCCTCAAGCTGGCGCTCGGGCGCATCCTCACCGGCCTGCCGGAGCGCATGTGGCTCAAGCCGCTGTTGCAGGTTCACGACGAGCTGGTCTTTGAACTGCCGGACGGCAAAGTATCCGAGGCGGTTGCTTTCATAAAAACATGCATGGAGGCGCACCCCTTTCCCGAATTTGACGTGCCGATCGTCGCCGAGGCGGCCTGCGGGCCTACCTTCGGCAACATGGCAGAAATGGAGTAACAACATGGGTATCAACATATTCAACCATGAGCATTATCCCGACCCCACGGCCTGCGCTGCGCTCACCCGGATCGAGCAAGCCGCCAGAAAAACATTCAGGCCCTGCGTGTTCATCTGCTCTCCCTTTGCCGGTGACACCGAACGCAACGTGGAGCGCGCGCGCCGGTACTGCCGCTTTGCGGTCAGCAGCGGGTACATTCCCATCGCGCCGCATGTGTATTTCCCGCAGTTCATGGATGACGATGATCAGGAGCAGCGCGACCTCGGCCTGTTCATGGGCATGGTGCTCATGAGCCGCTGTAAGGAATTATGGGTGTTCGGCAGCACCGTTTCGCGCGGCATGGCGGTGGAGATTGAAAAGGCCACGCAGCGCGGCGTCCCCATTCGGTATTTCAACACATGCTGCGAGGAGGTGCAGGCGGTATGAAAACCCTGAATATCCCGTTGGAGGAGTTCCTGCGTCCGTTTTTCGATCCGGGCGAAAAGATATGCCTGCGCATATTCGACGATCGCAAGACCGGCGCGTTCAAGGGCGCGAAGCTCGAAACGACCATCGCCGATGTACATGCCGCCGAGGAAACGCTGCACAAGCATAACGAAAAGAATCGCGGCATTTATTTCGTGGTCAATTACGGCGGCCACGAGGACAGCGACATCACCCGCATCAACGCGCAGTTCATGGAGTGCGACGATCTTTCTTTTGACGAGCAGATGGCGCAGATCGACGCGTTCCCGCTCCCGCCGTCGCTGATCGTGAAAACGAAAAAGTCTCTTCACACCTACTGGCTGGTAAAGGACGCCGATGTCGCATCCTTCCGCCGTGTACAAAAGCGCCTCGCGGCGCAGTTTTCCGGTGACAAGACCTGTGTCAACGAGAGCCGCGTGCTGCGCCTGCCCGGCTTCCTGCACTGCAAGGATGCGCCGGTCATGGTGGAGTGCGTCAGGTTCAGCCCCGAGCTGCGTTACACGCAGGCTGAGCTGGAGGCTGTGCTCCCTGCTGTGGAGGACGAGTCTGCCGCTATCATCGGGCCGCAGCATAAGGGTTCCCGCAAGGGGCTGGCGCTGGTCAGCCGCCGCTGCGACTTCATCCGGCATTGCACCGAGAACGCCGCGACGCTCCGGGAACACGATTGGTACGCTATGATTACCAACCTCGCGGTGTTCGAAGACGGCGATAAGCTCGTTCATGCGCTTTCCGCCAAGTACCCGAAATACAGGGCTGCCGAGACGCAGGAGAAGATCAACCATTTCCTTGAATCCGGCACCAAGCCCATGACCTGCAAGACCATCGCGGAGAAGGGCTTCGCCTGTCCGAAGTTGGGCACCGATGCGTGCGCCTGCAAATCCCCCGCCGCGCTTTGCTACAAGCCGCTCTCCGTGGAGGACTTGCGTGTATTTCTCGGGGAGCTTACGGTCTCTAAATCCGCTGTCGACAATGTCGCGCTGGCGCAGGGGTTCATCCGCGATTACCTTTACAACATCGATCCGGTCGTGGCGGCTACATATATCGAGTACGAAATGAAGGAGCATTTCGGCCTCAAGGCCGGAGCCATGAAGCCGCTGGTCGCGGTACAACGTGAGCTGTACAAGGCGTATCGCGCCAACAAAGAGACCAGGCGCGAGACGGAGGGCTCCGAACTGCCCGATTGGTACGAGGCGACCGAGCGCGGCGGCCTGCGCTTCCTGCCGGGGCTGCTGGCCAACTTCATGGCGGAGAGCGTCGATGCCTTTTACGGCGCGGGCAGCTATTTCAGCTATCAGGACGGCGTGTATTCCGAAAGCGAGGATTTATGGGCATCCGCCAAGGTGCGCGAGTTCATGATCCCTCGCTATGCCAGCATGACGGCGATCAACGATGCCGTGGGCCAGTGGCGTATGTTGATCCGCAAGCCGGTGCGGGAGATCAACTGCAACGCTTTTATAATCAACGTGAAAAATGGCCTGTACAACGTGCTCGACGATAGCTTCAAGCCGCACACGCCCGAGTATTACTCGACCGTGCAGATCAACGCGACATACAGCCCGGAGGCCAAGTGCCCGCAGTTTCTGAAATTCCTGCGCAGCATTCTCAAGGACGCGGAAATACACCTGCTGCAGGAGATATTCGGCTACCTGATGGTGCCGGTGAACAAGGCGCAGAAGTCCTTCGTGTTCGTGGGCGCGCCCAACGCCGGAAAGTCGACCTTGCTCTCGGTAGCGCAGGAGATACTGCTCGGCAGCGAAAACGTCAGCAACATCCCGTGGCAGAACCTCGCCGACCGGTTCAACAAGGCGGAGCTGTTCGGCAAGCTGGCCAATATCTTCGCCGACCTGCCTTCAAAGAGCATTGACGACAACGGCATGTTCAAGGCGCTCACCGGCGAGGATTTCATTACCGCCGAGCGTAAGAACAAAGACCCGTTCTCGTTCCGGCCCTACGCGCGGCTGCTGTTTTCCTGCAATGAGATCCCCCGTAACTACGGCGACCGCAGCGACGGTTTTTACCGCAGGCTCATCATCCTTCGGTTTGAGAACGCGGTACCGGAGAGCAAGCGCGACCCGAACCTGCGCGAAAAGTTCTCTGCCGAGCGCGACGGCATCCTCATGTGGGCGCTGGCCGGGCTGAAGCGGCTGATCGCCAACAGCTACGTCTTCTCCGAGACCGACGCGACCCGCGCGGAGCTGCTCCGGTACAAGATCGAGAGCAACAGCGTGCTGTCCTTCGTGGAGGATTTCTGCGAGGTGGCCGAGGGCAAGGCGGCCTTGCGCGACGAGCTATTCGCGCGGTACAGGGAGTATTGTGCCAACGCCGGAATGAAGCCCGTGTCGCAGACCAACTTCAACAAGGAGGTCGAGACCGGGTATCCGGCCATAAAGCGGAGCCGGGATAAGCTCTCGAAGCGCCGTGTATGGCACGGGATTACCTTCTGCGAAGGGGGAAAGGGCGTTGACTGACCGATTTGCGACCGGCGTGACCGGGAAAACCGGGCTTCTCCATTCCTTGCGTATATAACCACAATGGTGATATGCACTAAAAAAAGAGAAAAATATATATAGCGTCCCATTTTCCCGGTTATGCCGGTTTTGCCGGTCATATCCGCCCACGCGATATGCTGGAAAAAGACATCGTTTCCTCGATCCTGCGTTACCTCAAGACTGTGCCCGGCTGCTTTGCTTGGAAAGAGCACGGCGGCATGTACGGCACAGCCGGTCTGCCCGATATCATCTGCTGCATACGCGGCAGGTTCGTGGCCTTCGAGGTGAAAACCCCGTCGGGCAGGCTGACAAAGCTGCAAGAAATCACCATTCAAAAGATCAACGATGCAATGGGCACTGCCTGCAAGGTTTCAAGTGTCGATGATGTCCGGGCCGTGGTGGACGGCCTCAAAAAACTTGAACTTGGAGGAACCCCTTGTGAGTAATTTATGTTTCGGCAGCCGCAAGAACGGCTGCAAGATACTCGAAGTTGAACGTTGCCCCGAAAACTGCTCCTTCTTCAAAACGGAAGAAGGGTATGCGTTCGACAGGGCGCAGGCGCTTACGCGGCTGGCGAGCCTGCCCGCGCGCAAGCAGAAGCACATCTCCGAAAAATACTACGGCGGCACCACGCCGTGGCGCAGCGGTGCTGCGAAGTCCGGCCCGGCAAGCAAAGGAGGGCGGCGCGTATGACTGCAAAGCTGTTCCTTTCGCGGGCCAACAGGCTCGACCTGCGGATCAACACCAAGCTGGAGCAATTGGTGCGCCTGCGCTCGCTTGCCTGTCAGGTGACGCGCTCAATCCGACATGACAACGTAAAAGGCAGCGGCACGCCCAAGAGCGCCTTGGAGGACGCAGTGGTCAAGATCGTCATGGCGGAGCAGGATATCAATGACGAAATCGACCGCTTCGTGGACATCAAGCGTGAGATCACCGACATGCTGGGCCTGCTCGATAACGACGACCAGCGGTTGCTGCTGGAGCTGCGCTACCTGTGTTTCGACTCGTGGGAGCAGATCGCGGACAAGCTCTGCATCAGCGTATCCTACGCATACCAACTGCACCGGGCCGCGCTCTATAGCTTTGAGGACATCCTGAACAGGCACCGGGGGTACATCCATGGCTAAGTACCTCAACGTGCAGGAGGTGGCGGAGCTTGCTGTCCAGGTGGCAAAACGCATCCGCTTGCGGGTTCCCTCCGCCGCCGAGCTGCATGTGGCGCTCAAGCGCAGGCGCGCGCCCGCGCAACTGATAACCGACGGATACGCCCAGCTTTGGCTGGACAGGCTCTACGTTGCCCACAGTACCATCGACGATCCCGTGGTGCATTATGTGTACCTGACGGATACGCACGTCGCGGAGGAATACTGTTCCTTCCGTACGGCGCGCGAGGCGCGTGCGAACAAGGTGTTCCTGCCCAAATGGATCGAGGTGCAGTTCGAAAAGGCGCTGCGGAAGATGGCTGCCGAGGATAAAAGCTATGTGGTTTTTGAAAGTCAGCAGTAGATAGCACCCTTTCGCAGCCCACAGCAATCCAATGGGTGGTATAATGGTAGTGTGAAAGAATATCCGAGAAGCCTTCGCGGGGAAACCTGCGAGGGCTTTTTGTTTGCCGCGAGGAGGTGCCGCCCATGCCGAGGAAACCCAAACGTCCCTGCAGCCACCCCGGCTGCCCGGCGCTCACGGACGGCAGGTATTGCGAGCAGCACCAGCGGGAAGCGGACGCCCGATATAACAAGTATGAGCGCGACCCCGCCACGCGCAAACGGTACGGCCGGACGTGGAAGCGCATCCGCGACCGCTATATCGCGGCCCACCCCCTGTGCGAGCAATGTCAGGCGGCCGACACGATCACTCCCGCCGAGGAGGTACACCATATCCTTCCTCTCTCCCGTGGCGGCACGCACGCCGAGGAAAACCTCATGAGCCTATGCACGAGTTGCCACTCCAAAATCACCGCTCGGGATGGCGGGCGCTGGCACAGACGCTGATTTTTCTGTGGGGAGGGGCGGTCAAAATCTCTGTGTGCATTCGCTCGGGCAACGGGCAGGGGGTCACGCGCGAAAAGTCGCGGTTTCAAACGGGGGTATAGGCCCTCGCTTATTTTTGGGAGAAAGGAGTTGACGCGATATGGCAAAGGACGGTACGAGCCGGGGCGGCGCGCGCGTGGGCGCGGGCAAGAAGAAAAAGCCGCTGGCGAATAAGGTGCTCGAAGGCAATCCCGGCAGGCGCAAGCTGACGGTAATAGAGTTCCCTGACACCGCCGACCTCGAAGGCCGGGCCATGCCGCAGCCGCGCGACTACCTTTCCGGCAAGCAGAAAAACGGCAGGGAGCTGATTGCCGTTGAAATATACGAAAAAACGTGGCAGTGGCTCACCGAAAACCGGTGCGCGCACCTGATCCCCGCGCTGCTGCTGGAGCAGTATGCCATGTCGGTATCCCGCTGGGTGCAGTGTGAGGAATGCATCACCGAGTTTGGCTTCCTCGCCAAGCATCCTACGACCGGTAACGCTATCCCCTCACCGTATGTGGCGATGAGCCAGAGCTTCATGAAGCAGGTCAACAACCTGTGGTATCAGATTTATCAGGTGGTGCGCGAAAATTGCGCGACAGAGTACAAGGGCGCGACGCCGCACGACGATGCCATGGAGCGCCTGCTCTCGGCACGGAGGGGCGGCAGATGAACTTTTCCGAAATCAACCGGTTCGTAAAGCGCCTTGCCACCTATAAGGGGAGGATACCCGCGCAGCAGCTCAAGACCCTGCGCGGGCAGGCGCTCTCGGGCGATGTGGCTGGCGCGCAAAAGGGGCTGGAACGAATATGCAAGAAAGCGGGTGCCGCATGGATATCCGAAAAATAAACGCTGGGCAACTCAACCCTGCGGCGTACAATCCCCGCCGCGACCTCAAGCCCGGCGATAAGGAATATGAGAAGCTCAAGCGTTCCATATCGGAGTTCGGATATGTCGAACCTGTCATATGGAACGAAAAAACCGGCAGCGTGGTCGGCGGCCACCAGCGGTTGAAGGTGCTGCTCGATATGGGGCATACCGAAATCGACTGCGTGGTGGTCGATCTGGATGTACAGCGGGAGAAGGCGCTCAACGTCGCCCTCAACAAAATCCAGGGCGAATGGGACGAAACCAAGCTGGCTGAAATCATGGCCGACCTTGACGCGGCTGCGTTCGACGTGGCGCTAACCGGCTTTGACGCTGCCGAGGTTGATGAGCTGCTCAACCGCTTTTATTCCAAAGAAGCGGTGCAGGATGATTTCGATGCCGACGCTGAAATGGAACGCATCGAGGCATCTGGCACGGTCACACAACGCGGCGATATCTGGCTGCTCGGCAACCATCGTCTGATGTGCGGCGACTCCACCAGCGCGGAGGATTTTGAAAAGCTCATGGACGGTGCGCACGCGCATGTGGCGGTCACCGCCCCGCCCTACGGGGAAGGCATGGAATACGAGAAGGCGGGCATCGAACCGTGGCTCGACGCCATCCGGCTCGTGGCCCGAAACCTGTGCAGGCACGCGGACATCATCTGCTGGAACTTGGGCGATCTGTATGCGACCGGCTCGCAGTTTATCGAGCCGACCGGCATGTACAGCGTGAACCTGTTTGGAGAAAACGGGTTCCGACCCATATGGATTCGTATCTGGAAAAAACCTGCTGCAAGCAAGGCCGCCGGTTCGCAGCATCTGGCCACCAACAAGCCAGTACAGCCGTACGAGTACGTTACCGCCTTCGCCGGGCAGGAAACAGACGCGTACAACGATCAGGAATATGTGTGGCTCTCCGCTTTTGCCGGGCACAGCTATCAGTTTGTAAAGCGGCTAACCAAGGAGGAGCGCAAAAAGTGGGGATACGCTGGCATATGGGAGATCGCCCCTGTACGCTCCAGCAAAAAGCATCCGGCCATGTTCCCCGTCGAGCTGCCGTGGCGGTGTATCAAGATGCACTCCGATCCGGGCGGTATCGTGCTGGAACCGTTTTCCGGCAGTGGCACCACCATCATTGCGGCGGAGCAGATCGAGCGCCGCTGTTACGCGATGGAGATTTCACCGGTTTATTGCGATCTGGCGGTTAAACGGTGGGAGGACTTTACCGGCGAAAAGGCAATAAAAACGGCTTCCTAATAAGGAAGCCGCAGAGTAATCGCAGGAGCAAATGAGAAGTTGATGAAGGGCGTCTTTACAGTCATACCGGAATACTTGTGTCCCGTTGCCTTACCGATCGCTTTTTGAAGCAATGCAATAATTTTAGTCATCAGCACTCCCCCTTTAGTGTTATTCTTCTCATCTGCGTATAATCCTGACGGACCTGTTAGATCTGGTGGATCAGCAAGGGGGCCTTGATCCAATATTATTATACCATTTTGTACAAGTTCTTCAAGGAGAATGCGATGAACATACAAAAGCTTCCCGCCGCTAAACTCAAGGCGGCCAAGTATAACCCGCGCCGCGACCTCAAGCCGGGCGACGCCGAATATGAAAAGCTGCGCCGCTCCATCGAGGAATTTGGCTACGTCGAGCCGGTCATCTGGAACAGCCGCACCGGCAACATCGTGGGCGGCCACCAGCGGTACAAGGTGCTCACGGCTATGGGCTATCAGGATATCGACTGCGTGGTGGTCGATCTGGACGAACAGCGCGAGAAGGCGCTTAACGTGGCGCTCAACAAAATCGGCGGCGAGTTCGATATTCCCCTGCTGACCGATCTGCTACGCGATCTGGGCGCGGACGGCTTCGACGTATCGCTGACCGGCTTCGACGCCGCCGAGATGGACGATCTGTTCCGCGATAAGCCCGCCGGTGACGTGAAGGAGGACGGCTTCGATGCGGATAAGGCTGTCGCCGAAATCGAAACGCCGGTCACGCAGCGCGGCGACGTGTGGCTCTTGGGCAAGCATCGCCTCATGTGCGGCGACAGCACGGATTTGGCCGACGTCAAAACACTCATGGACGGCAAAACGACCCGGTTCGTGTTCACCGACCCGCCGTGGAATGTCGATTACGGTTCGGATGCCAAGCACCCAAGCTGGAAACCACGGCAAATTCTCAATGATAAAATGAGCACCGAGGCGTTCGGTGCTTTTTTATTGCGCGCGTTTACCTGCATGAAAGAGGTATCCGAACCGGGCTGCATGACATATGTGGTCATGTCCGCACAGGAATGGGGCAATCTCATGGACGCCATGACCGGGCTTTCCTATCACTGGTCGAGTACGATCATATGGAAGAAAGATAGCCTGGTGCTCTCCCGCAAGGATTATCATACGCAATATGAGCCGATCTGGTACGGCTGGACGGAGGGTTCGCGCCTGTGTCCGCTCAAAGATCGCAAGCAGTCGGACGTATGGGATGTGCCCCGCCCGAAGGTATCCATAGAGCACCCGACCATGAAGCCGGTGACGCTTGTGGCAAAGGCCATTCTCAACAGCTCGCGCACAGGCGACTTAGCGCTTGACCTGTTCGGCGGTTCCGGCACGACGCTCATCGCCGCCGAGCAGACCGGGCGCGTGTGCTGCATGATGGAGCTTGATCCGAAATACTGCGATGTGATCGTAAAGCGGTTCATCGGTCAGGCAGGAAGCGACGAAACGGCGTACCTTATGCGGAATGGGAGCCAGATACCATACGCGGCGGTATCTGCCGATTGACCAATTACTGATACGGCGTTTCACGCCAGAATTTGGTGGTGCTTTCACTCACAAATCTCTTGCTTTCTACAGCGTTTAGAGCAATTAATGTTACTACCAAAACGGAAGGCGGTAACAACATGAAAATCAACTTCAACGTAGCGGGCGCGAAGCGGAAAGCTCTGGTGGGGGCAATCAGCCGGGAACTGAACGCACCAACCAAATATCTCGGAGCGCCGACCTTCTCCTATGAAGTGGGCGGCTATACCATTGACAAAAACGGGATACTTGAGGGCGAGGACAATTCGGAGCTGGTCGCCGACCTTTGCGGCCTGCACGACTACCGCGCGGAAACAGAGGAATACGATACACCGCTCCCGGCAGCCGCACCTGTCCCCGATGATGTACAAATTCCCTATGAAGCTGCCCTCGGCGGCAGGGTCAGCCCCTACCGCGACGAGGAAGAACCGCCCGCTTACGGACAGCCCGAAGGTGACGTGCCCGACCGTCTGATCATCGAAATTCCGCTGGAGGGCTTCACAGACACATCGCTTGAAAACCTCGATCGGCTCATTTCCAGCAAGGCGGCGCTCATCAAGAAGGCCATCAGCGCAGCGGCGCTCACCGTCGAACGGACGGAAACGATGTTGAAATTCCCATGGTTCCGCTTCTGCGCGACCAGCGAAGAGGTTGACGCCTACTCCCGGCTTGTCTGTGCCCTTTGTGCGGCGGCGAAGGAGCAAAAGCGCGTAAACGCAAAAGAAAAAGCCGTGGAGAACGAAAAGTTCGCCTTCCGGGTATTTCTGCTGCGGTTGGGTTTTGTGGGCGATGAGTATAAGAACGCCCGAAAAGTCCTGCTCAAGAACCTTTCCGGCAACAGCGCCTTCAAGAACGGCACACCGCCGAAAGCGCTCGAGGAGGCAGGCGAGAATATCGCAGAAACCGGGAACGGCACATAAGGCTTGAAGAAAATCCAAGGGAAACACACGCACAATTAACTTGCTATTAGAGCCTTTCAGAGTGAGTAATGTACATGCCAAAAGCAATATACACACTTTGAAAGGCGGACAGCAAGATGTTTGAAACGAAATTTGGCATCGAGGTAGAATTCACGGGGATCACAAGGGAGCAGGCGGCGCGGGTCGCGGCGGACTTCCTCGGCGGCAGGGTCGAAAGCCTGCGGGATTCCTACGATACGCAGAAGGTTACAGCACCCGACGGCCGGGTTTGGAAATTTATGAGCGACGGCAGCATCCGCACCGAGAAAAAGGAGCGCGGGCAGACGGTTTCCACCGATAAGAAATACAGCGTCGAGCTGGTCAGCCCGATCCTCGCCTACCGCGCGGACATCGAAACCCTGCAGGAGCTTATCCGCAAGCTGCGCAAGGCGGGTGGGTTCGCGAACACCTCCTGCGGCATCCACATCCACCTCGACGGCGCGAACCACACGGCGCGCAGCATCCGTAACTTCATCAACATCATAGCCAGCAAAAACGACCTTTTCTACAAGGCCCTCCAAATTGAGCAGGATCGGGTACGCTTTTGCAAAAAGATGGACGCGGCGTTGGTCGAGCGGATGAACCGGAGCAAGCCCGCGACCTTGAGCCAGATCGAAAACATCTGGTATGCAGGCTACGGCGAAAGCCGCGACCGCCACTACCATAGCAGCCGGTACCACTTCTTGAACCTGCACAGCTTTTTCTCCGGCCACCATACGGTCGAGCTGCGGGGCTTCAATAGCGAACTGCACGCGGGCAAGATACGCAGCTACATCGTCCTTGCCCTCGCCCTGAACAAGCAGGCGCTCACGCAAAAGAGCGCCAGCAGCAGGAAGCCGCAGGTTGAGAACGAAAAATTCGCGCTGCGCACCTACCTCAACCGCATCGGGCTGATCGGCGACGAGTTCAAAAACTGCCGCGAGCACCTTTGCAAGCACCTTACGGGATCGGCGGCATGGCGATTTCGCTCGGCGGCATAGATAGGAACGCGGCCCAACGGGGGGGCGGACAGCCGCCCCCTGCGGCGGCGGCCGGGCGGGGCCGGATGGTTGATTGGATTACGAACGCTGCGCGCCACAGGGCGCAACAGCGGGCGACACGCGCAAGGAGGATAACGCGATGAAAAAGCAGGCAGGCAAGATATATCTGGCATATGGCAGCAACCTCAATTTGGAACAGATGGCGTACCGGTGCCCGGACGCCAAGGTGCTGGGCGGTACGACGCTCGACGGATACCGGCTCTTGTTCCGGGGATACAACGGTAGCGCGGTGGCAACGGTTGAAAGGCACGCGGGCGGCAGCGTTCCGGTGCTGCTCTGGCGAATTTCGTCTCGGGATGAGGCGGCGCTCGACCGGTACGAAGGTTGGCCGAGGCTGTACCGCAAAGAAACGGTGACGGTGTCTTTCAATGACAAGTCAGTGGAGGCCATGGTTTACATCATGAACGAGGGCAGGCCGCTGGGCGGGCCGGGGCTGTTTTATTACGACACCATCATGGACGGATACCTGGACGCGGGCTTCGAACCCGCCGTACTCGAAAAGGCGGCGCGCTTCTCGGTCAGGCAATCCAGAAAGGCGCGGGTGTAGGCATGGAGCAGAACTGCCTGATTTCAGATAAGCTGGTTGCGCAGGTGCTCGCCATCCGCGACAGCGGCAAGGTCAACATGTTCGATGCTCGCGGCGTTCAGGCCGAGGCCAACCGACAGGAATTTTACGATCTGGTCATTTTCCTCGAAGAACACCGGAAGGAATACGCGGAATTCATATTGACGGGCAAGCGATAAACATCCGCTACACAGGGAGCTTCACAAGAGGCTCCTTTTTTGTTGCGCGTTTTTTAGAAAAGGAGGCGATGAGGCTGCGGACGCTCAAGAAATACGAGCCGACGCCGTTCATGGTGGCGGGTTCCGAATACGACAATAAAGCGGCGGACATTGCCGTTTCCTTTATAAATTGCCTCAAGCATACCAAGGGCGAGTGGCACGGCCAGCCGTTCGACCTGATCGATTGGCAGGAGCAGATCATCCGGGACGTGTTCGGCGTCCTCAAGCCCAACGGCTACCGCCAGTTCAATACCGCATATGTGGAAATCCCGAAAAAACAGGGCAAGTCGGAGCTTGCGGCTGCGGTCGCGCTGCTTTTGACCTGTGGGGATTATGAGCACGGCGGCGAGGTGTATGGCTGCGCCTCCGACCGTCAGCAGGCGTCCATCGTATTCGATGTGGCCGTGGAAATGGTGGAGCAATGCCCGGCGCTGAAATCCCGGATCAAGCCGCTGCTCTCCCAAAAGCGATTGGTGTACAAGCCGCTCGGCAGCTTTTATCAGGTACTTTCGGCAGAAGCGTACACCAAGCACGGCCTGAATGTCCACGGTGTGGTGTTCGACGAGCTGCACGCCCAGCCCGGCCGTAACCTCTATGACGTTATGCTCCACGGCTCCGGCGATGCGCGCAAGCAGCCGCTGTTCTTCCTAATTACGACGGCGGGCACCGACCGCCACTCCATCTGCTGGGAGGTACACCAGAAGGCGCAAGACATCCTGCAGGGCCGCAAGATCGACCCGACCTTTTATCCTATTATATACGGCATTGCGGACAACGACGATTGGACGAACGAAAAGGTGTGGCGAAAGGCCAATCCGTCGCTGGATATCACAGTGGATATCGAGAAGCTACGGGTGGCCTGTGAGAACGCCCGGCAGAACCCCGCCGAGGAAAACCTGTTCCGGCAGCTCCGGCTCAACCAGTGGGTGAAGCAGTCCGTGCGCTGGATGCCCATGGAACGCTGGGATAAATGCGCGTTCGCGGTCGATCCCGAGAGCCTGCGCGGCCGGGCCTGCTACGGTGGTCTCGACCTTTCCTCCACGACGGACATCACCGCATTCGTGCTGATATTCCCCCCGCAGGATGAAGATGACAAATACATCATCCTCCCGTTCTTCTGGCTGCCGGAGGACAATGTCGATTTGCGCGTGCGGCGCGATCATGTGCCATATGACGTATGGAAGCAGCAGGGTTTTCTGAAAACCACCGAGGGAAACGTGGTGCATTACGGCTTCATCGAGAGCTTCATCGAGGAGCTTGGTACGAAATACGACATCCGGGAGATCGCGTTCGACCGCTGGGGCGCTGTGCAGATGGTGCAGAACCTCGAAGGGCTGGGCTTTACCGTCGTTCCGTTCGGGCAGGGCTTCAAGGATATGTCGCCGCCCACCAAGGAGCTTATGAAACTGACTCTCGAAGAAAAGCTTGCACACGGCGGGCACCCGGTGCTGCGCTGGATGGTGGACAACATCTTCGTGAAGACCGATCCGGCCGGGAACATCAAGCCCGACAAGGAAAAGAGCACCGAGAAGATCGACGGCGCGGTGGCGACCATCATGGCGCTCGACCGCGCGCTGCGGTGTGGCGGCGATCGTGGCGCTTCGATCTACGACGAAAGGGGGCTTCTGATTCTGTGAGCATATTTTCGACGCTGTTCAAGGCGCGCGATAAACCTCAAAACCGACTGCCGGGAAGCGATCCCGGCTTTTTCTTTGGCGGCACGACTTCCGGCAAATCGGTCAACGAGCGCACGGCCATGCAGACCACGGCGGTGTACGCCTGCGTGCGCATCTTGGCCGAGGCTGTGGCGGGCCTCCCGCTGCACCTGTACCGGCACAAGCCGGATGGCGGCAAGGAAAAAGCGCTTGAGCATGCGCTGTATTATCTTCTGCACACGGAGCCCAACCCCGAAATGACCTCGTTCGCGTTCCGCGAAACCCTCATGAGCCACCTGCTGCTGTGGGGAAATGCCTACGCGCAGATCATCCGGGACGGCACAGGCCGGGTGCTTTCCCTCTATCCGTTGCTGCCCAGCAAGATGCTCGTGGACAGGACGCCCGCCGGGCAGCTTTTCTACGAATACCGCACGGACACCGGCCCTGTGATCCTGCGTCCGCAGGATGTGCTGCACATCCCCGGCCTCGGGTTCGACGGCCTGATTGGGTACTCGCCCATCGCCATGGCCAAGAACGCCATCGGCATGGCGATCGCCACGGAGGAGTACGGCGCGAAATTCTTCGCCAACGGCGCAAACCCCGGCGGCGTGCTGGAGCACCCCGGCGTGGTCAAAGACCCCAAGCGTGTGCGCGAAAGCTGGAACGCCGTGTATCAGGGCAGCGGCAACGCGCACCGGATCGCCGTGCTCGAAGAGGGCATGAAGTTCAACGCCATCGGCATCCCGCCCGAGCAGGCGCAGTTTTTGCAGACGCGGAAGTTTCAGATCAACGAGATCGCGCGCATCTTCCGCGTGCCGCCGCACATGGTGGGCGACCTCGAAAAGTCCAGCTTCTCCAACATCGAGCAGCAGAGCTTGGAGTTTGTGAAGTACACGCTCGACCCGTGGGTGGTGCGCTGGGAGCAGGCCGTACAGAAAGCGTTGCTGCTGCCGTCCGAAAAGCGGGCGTATTTCGCCAAGTTCAACGTGGACGGCCTCCTGCGCGGGGATTACCAAAGCCGCATGACCGGCTACGCTACCGGGCGGCAGAACGGCTGGCTTTCTACCAACGACATAAGGGAGCTGGAGGATATGAACCGTATCCCGGCGGAGCTGGGCGGCGATCTGTACCTGATCAACGGCAACATGACCAAGCTCGCGGACGCGGGCATTTTTGCTTCTAAGGAGGAAACGGATGCATCGTAAATTCTGGAATTGGGTGAAGAACGAGGACGGCGCGCGCACCCTGCGTCTCGACGGAGCAATCGCCGAGGAAAGCTGGCTCGGGGACGAGGTGACGCCCCAGCAGTTCAAGGCGGAGCTACATTCCGGCGAGGGCGATATCACCGTCTGGATCAACTCGCCGGGCGGGGATGTGTTCGCCGCCGCGCAAATCTATAACATGCTCATGGAGTACAAGGGTAAGGTCACCGTCAAGATCGACGGCATCGCGGCCAGCGCCGCCTCGGTCATCGCCATGGCGGGCGGCGAGGTGTACATGTCGCCGGTTTCCATGCTCATGATCCACAACCCCATGACCGTTGCCATAGGCGATGCGGGCGAGATGGCAAAGGCCATCGCCATGCTCGACGAGGTCAAGGAGTCGATCATCAACGCCTACGAATTGAAGTCCGGCCTTTCCCGCGCGCGGATATCCCACCTGATGGACGCGGAAACGTGGCTCAACGCCAAGAAGGCCGTGGAACTGAAATTCGCGGACGGCATCCTGTTCACCGGGGAGGAGGAAGGCACGCCCGGCGTACAGGATTCGGGCGGGCTGATATTCAGCCGACAGGCGGTCACGAATTCCATCCTCAGAAAGCTGCCGCAGCCGGAAAAACACACGGGTATCCCGATCGAGTCGCTGGAAAAGCGGCTTTCTTTATTGAAGCCATAAATCGAAGGAGGAACTTTACATGAGCAAAATTCTTGAACTGCGCGAAAAGCGCGCGAAGGCATGGGAAGCCGCAAAGGCGTTTCTGGACAGCAAGCGCGGCAACGACGGTCTTTTGACCGCCGAGGACGCTGCCGTTTACGACAAAATGGAGGCCGACGTGGTGGCGCTGGGCAAGGAGGTCGAGCGCCTCGAGCGTCAGGCCGTAGTCGATCTGGAGCTTGCGAAGCCTACCTCCGCGCCCATCACGGGCAAGCCCGCGCACGCGCCGGACGGCGAGGCCAAGACCGGCCGCGCCACGGACGATTACAGGCGCGCGTTCTGGAACACCATGCGCTCCAAGGCTGCCCGCCCCGAGATTCTGGACGCGCTGCAGATCGGCACCGACTCCGAGGGCGGGTTTCTTGTGCCGGACGAGTTCGAACGCATGCTGGTGGAGGCGCTGCAGGAAGAAAACATATTCCGCTCCCTCGCCAACGTTATCCAGACCTCCAGCGGCGACCGCAAAATTCCGGTTACCACGACCAAGGGTACCGCGTCGTGGGTGGACGAGGAAGGTCTGATACCCGAGAGCGACGACGCGTTCGGGCAGGTGTCCATTTCGGCGTTCAAGCTCGCAACCATGCTCAAGGTTTCCGAAGAGCTGTTGAACGACAGCGTGTTCAACCTTGAGACTTACATCGCCACCGAATTCGCCCGCCGCATCGGCAACCGCGAGGAGGAATCCTTCTTCATCGGCGACGGTGCGGGTAAGCCCACCGGCGTGTTCGCTGCGGTCGGCGGCGCGGAGCTGGGCGTGACGGCGGCGAGTGCTACCGCCATCACAGCGGACGAGATCATCGACCTGTTCTACTCGCTCAAATCGCCCTATCGGAAAAAGGCCGTGTTTGTGACCAACGACGCGACCGTGAAGGCGATCCGTAAGCTCAAGGACAATCAGGGCCAGTACCTCTGGCAGCCGTCCATCACGGCGGGCGAACCGGATACCATTCTCAACCGCCCCGTCAAGACCTCCGCATATGTCCCCGTGATCGCGTCGGACTCCAAGCCCATCGCGTTCGGCGATTTCAAGTATTACTGGATCGCGGACAGGCAGGGCCGCTCTTTCAAGCGCCTCAACGAGCTGTACGCGCCCACCGGTCAGGTCGGGTTCATGGCTTCGCAGCGCGTGGACGGCAAGCTTATCTTGCCCGAAGCCATCAAGGTGCTGCGCATGAAGGCGTAGCCGGCGAAGGGCGGTGAACGGCATGGAGCTGCTGGAAAAGGTCAAAAAGAACCTGATCCTCCAACACGACGAGGATGACGCGCTGTTACAAGGCTACATCACCGCCGCCATTTCATATGCCGAGGGCTTTCAGAAGAAAGCACCGGGCAGCTATACCGCCGAGGCCAGCATGACGCCCGCCACAGAGCAGGCAATCGTCATGCTGGCCTCGCTCTTTTACGAGAGCCGGGACGGCGGCACGGGCGGCTTTTTCGCGGACAGCACGCAGGCGGCGCAGCAGGCGTGGGCGACGGTCGACTTGCTGCTGCGGCTGGACAAGGATTGGCAGGTGTAGCGCATGGGCCTTGGAAAGATGGGTGCATTCATAGACATCGTGGCGGTGACGGCTGCCAAGGATGACGAGGGCTTCGCCACAACGACAGATACGGTGCTCGCAAGCGTCCGGGCACACAAGGAAACGCGCCAAGGGCGCGCGGTGGGATCGAAGGATGCGGGTGTGTTTACGGCGGCAACGACGCTGTTCCGCTTCCGCGCCATCCCCTCCCTGAAAATCACAACCGCCCACGCGATACGCTGCGGCGGCGAGAGATACTCCATCGCGAGCGTGGCGGATGTGCGTGGCATGTATGTCGAAGTGCTCGCGGATATCGTGACCCCCAAAGGAGGCGGATGACATGGCGAAAGCGGAAATCCAGATGCCGGAAGAACTCATGGCCTCTTTGGAGGCGCTGGGCGATAAGACGGACGGCATCATACAATCGGCGCTCGAAGCGGGCGCGGAGGTAGTGATTTCAAAAGTGCGCGGCAACCTCGCCTCGGCGATCGGGCGCAATCTCAAGGCGCGGCGGCGCTCTACGGGCGCACTGCTGGCCGCGTTGGGTGTGTCGCCCGTCAAGATCGACCACAACGGCATCCACAACCTTAAGGTCGGGTTCAGCGAGCCGCGGCGCGGGGGCGGCGTCAACGCCAAGCTCGCCACCATCCTTGAGTACGGCAAGACGGGCCAGCCCGCAAAGCCGTTTTTGAAGCCCGCGCGTTCGGCGTCGCACGCGCCCTGCATCGCAGCCATGCAGCAGAAGTTCGAGGAGGAGGTCAACGGCATATGAGCCTGTTGAAGGAAGTCAAAGTCGTATTCGACGCGCTCGGTATCCCGGTGGAAACGGGCACGTTCAGCGACCCTCCACCCGATCGGTACGCGCTTATAACCCCCATGTCGGACGTATACGGGCTGTTCGCGGATAACCGGGCGCTGTTTGAAACGCAGGAGGCCCGGCTCTCGCTCTTCGACAAGGGTGCGTACACCTCCTTCAAAAACGCGGTGGTCAAGGCGCTGCTTGCGGCGGGCCTGACCATAACCGGCCGGATATACCTCGGGCGCGAGGCGGACACCGGCTATCACCACTACGCCATCGACGTGGCAAAAGAATACGCACTGGAGGAATAACATGGCAACGATCGGATTGGACAGGCTGTTCTATTCCGCGATCACGGAAGTGGACGGCATTGAAACATACGGCCCGCCCAAGGTGCTGGCAAAGGCCATCAAGGCGGATTTGTCCGTCGAGCTTATCGAAGCGATTTTATATGCGGACGACGGCGCGGCGGAGGTCATAAAGGAATTCAAGAGCGGCAAGCTCAGTCTCGGCGTGGACGATATCGGCACGCCGGTCGCCGAGGAGCTTACGGGCGCTGTGGCCGATGATAACGGCGTGCTCATATCGGGCAGCGAGGATATCGGCGGGCCTGTCGCGATCGGCTTCCGCGCGCAGAAGGCCAACGGCAAGTACCGGTATTTCTGGCTGTACCGCGTGATATTCGGCCTGCCCGCCACCAACCTGCAGACCAAGGGCGACTCGATATCCTTCCAGACGCCCACGATCGAGGGTACGGTCATGCGCCGCAACAAGCTCGACGCGAGCGGCCGCCACCCGTGGAAGGCCGAAGTCACAGAGGGCGATCCCAACGTCGTCCCGTCCACCATATCGGAATGGTTCTCCGAGGTGTACGAGCCGATTTTCACTTTGCAGCCATAAGGGGGGCACATGGACAACGAAAGGACGGCATTCATAGAGATTGGCGGGGACGAGTATGCGCTCGTCCTCACCACGCGCGCGACCAAGGAAATCGCCAAGCGGTACGGCGGCTTGGAGAACCTCGGCGACAAGCTGCTCAAGGCGGAGGATTTCACGCTCGCCATAGACGAGGTGGTATGGCTTTTGACCCTGCTCGCCAATCAGGGCGTACAGGTACACAACCTCCTGCATCCGAAGGACACCCGCGAGCTGCTCACCGAGGAAGCTGTGGAGCTTTTGACCTCGCCTGCCGACCTTGCCAAGTACAAGGGTGCGATCATGGAGGCCATGTATCGCGGCACGGTACGGCATATCCTGAGCGAGGACGAAACCGGAAAAAACGCGCAGGCCGGGTAAGCGACGAGGAGTTGTTTGCCCGGCTCATCTATTACGGGGTGAGCCAGCTCCACCGCGAGGAGCCGGAGGTATGGCTCATGCCGCTTGGGCACCTGCTCGACCAGTGGGAGGCGCACAAGCAGTTCCATGGACTGGCGCGGCCCAAACGGGAGCTGTTTATTGAGGACATCATCCCCTACGGCATTTGAAACATATTGCGATTTGTGATATATTTCATTTGCCGTTAGGAAAAGACAGGAAGTTGAAGTGCTAATTTTTTATATAACTACGTTATTTCAGATGCTCAGTAGGTTCGATACCGGGGAAAAATCATATAGATTAATTTGAAATCATGAGCTTGCTTTATGATAATAGATATCCTATAAATATCCAGGAGGCGGAATGTATGAAGTATCCTGTTCAATGGCTGCTGGAAGGCGAACCATGGATCGAGTATCCCGCACGGCTCTGGCTCCTCGGCGAAGATCCGGACAGTTCCAATATGAAAATGCTGTATGGTGCAATGGAGAAGAATCCCCTTGTTTCAAAGCTTCTGAGCGAATTGGAAAGCTGGGAACACAACGTTGTAAACAACCATAAAAATCCCACTCTGCTTTACCATAAGTTGAACCTTCTGGCCGATATGGGCCTGACACTGAAGACGCCGGAAATAGCCGCGGCAGTGGAAACGATAATGCGCCACAGAGATATCAGCGGCTTGCCGCAAGTAATGATAAATATACCTGTACATTTCGGCGGCACGGGGCGGGACGATTGGGGCTGGGCCTTATGCGACACGCCTGTGCTGACGCAAGCATTGCTGAAGCTGGGCGTAGAGGAGCGCATGCTGGGGAGCGGAATCGCTTACCTCATTTCGCTTGCGCGGGAAAACGGCTGGCCGTGCGCGGTCTCGCCGGAACTCGGAAAATTCCGGGGACCGGGCAAGAAGGATGACCCCTGCCCTTACGCAACGCTTGCGATGGTACAACTGCTGCAAAGCTGCTCTCAGTGGAAGGGTAGCACCGAAGCCTCGGCTGGAGCAGAAGCTCTTCTGGGGCTTTGGGAAAGAAGCCTTGAGGAGCATCCCTATATGTTTTATGCGGGAACCGACTTTAGAAAATTGAAAGCTCCGCTCATTTGGTACGACATTGTCAGCGTATCCGGCGTTCTGGCTTGCTGCCCGCAGGTGCATAATGATAGAAGGTTTAAGGAAATGCTTGATTGCATTATGGGCAAGGCTGATGAGTACGGGCGCTTTACGCCCGAATCCGTCTACCTCTCCATGAAGGATTGGGATTTCGGGCAGAAAAAGGAGCCCTCGAGATGGCTGACGCTGTGTATCTATAAACTTCTCAAGCAAGCCGGAGTCTCAATTGATGCATAAGTCATACGTTCCATATCTTCGTGCAACCTCATGTTATGAGCATAAAACGAAGCCCGCAAATTCCAATTTGTACATCATGAGTTGACGCTCAGAATAACGATTAATTTGGGAGCAATCGAAAGGTTGCTCTTTTTTTTATGTCCTTTTCAGGAAGGAGGCGGTTTCTTGGCGGATAATTTCGGCCTCAAGATCGGTGTCGAGGGCGAAAAGGAATTTAAGAAGGCCCTGCGTGAGATCAATCAGGATTTTAAGGTGCTCGGCTCGGAAATGAAGCTGGTCACCTCGCAGTTCGACAAGCAGGATAATTCCGTTCAAGCCGTTACCGCCCGGAATAAGGTGCTCAACC
>JAVBWI010000022.1:0-15533 GCA_036677445.1 Clostridia bacterium | reverse complement strand
TTTCTTGGACATATGATTGGCCCTCCTTTGTATGAATGGTTCTAGCAAACCTATTCTATCATGCGGCCTCCATATGTCCTTTTTCAATTTGCGCAATTTATTGTACCTTATCTGGGCACCAGTCAGGTAGATGTGGGATAGTAGTTACCGCAGTGCCCATGAGTATGCAAGTAAAACGTAACATCACTACCTGATAGCAGAATTTGTTGGAGATTTTTTTCATTGCATGGCGCGCGCATCCATTGTACAATACCTTTATGCCGCGCTAGGCGGGGAGATAGCGGTGCCCTGAACCTGCAACCCGCTACAGCAGGGCTGAATTCCATCCCCCGGCCGGTGCCTGTGGGGTACTGGTACCGGTAAGGAGCGTTGAGAGCCGGGTCCCGTGCAATCGGCGTCCGTGAACCATGTCAGGTCCTGACGGAAGCAGCATTGAGCGGAATAGTCCGGTGTGCCGCGGGTGCGCCTGGCAGGAGCCACCTGCCGGGGTGCCGCCCGGAGGCGTTTGGTCAAAGGATGGTGCGCGGCATAAAAAAAGCTGCCTGTGTTTTTGCACAGGCAGTTTTTTATGAGGCTGTCTCAAACAATTGATAAAACAGCGGACAGACTTGTCGGCTGTTATTCTTATGGTATCGCCGCCTACGGTGGCGCGTCCTCGGCGGGAGACGCCTCGGACACTAGGCCCGCGGGCCGTCGCGAAAGATTATTTTATTTAATGGCGGGCGGGCTTCGCCCCCCGCACCCCCCTTTAATACGCGTTGGCCTATTGTACGACCGAAGGTCGGCGGGCTGCAACCCCATCCTTTAGGGAGTTGATGAGCGGTATAGAACTGTTTTTTTCATTATCCGTAGCAACAAAATAAGCTGCCTCGGATTTTTGCATTTGAGACAGCCCCGTCATGGATTTAAAAAGTTTAGGACTTCACAAACGCTTCATGCCCTTCGAGGCTTTTCATCGTCATTTGCGGCGACATGCGCGTCGGAAATGACACCTTGCACGGATAAGCGGCCGCGCCTCAGGCGCAGCTTATTCGTGAGAAAGCCCGCCACAGCGGTTTCGTGAAATGCTTTCGCATTTCATCGAAATAATCGTCCAACCTGACGACCTGTGCGTCGGATTGGACACCTTACACGGTCGCCGCCCGGAAAACGCCGCAGCGTTTTTAGGCGACCGTGCAAAACCCGTCCCAATGGGTAACATCCATTGGGACGATCTCAAAAAAGTGGCTCCCGCCACTTTTTTGAAAGAGAAAAGGATCGCTATAAAGCGATCCTTATTGTTGCTTCACACGATCGGGGTGCTTGACAACTCTCATTTGCAGCTTTAGTATACCAAGCCCGCGCACGCATTTCATCACAAAATCATTACGTTTTTATCAACGTTTTCTGAATAAAAGTTTGAATAAATACGCAAAGCCCTTTATTTTTTGCTTAACATCTCCTCCGCCCAAGCCGCGGCCTCCCGGACGGCCGGCTGCGGGTGCGTTAACAGCGCGCGGATCTCCGGCAGCAGGCCGCACAGCCCCCGCTTTGCCGCAAGCACCGCCGCCTGCGCCGTTAAACGGCTGCGGCTGCACATGTTTTTGCCGACCAGCGCGCGGGCGGCTTTGTTTTCGCCGCGCAAAAGCGTGGGCAGATTGAAGGCGGCAATCTCTTCCCGCGTCGCCTCGCGCGGTGGTATCCCCGCGTTGCGCGGGCAAACGGCCTGGCACCCTTCACAGCCCAAGAGCCCCGGCAGCCGCTCCATCACCTCTCTCGGCATGGGGCCGCCTTCCATATAGGTACGCAGGCAGCGCGCCGCTTCAAGGCCGTGAACCGGATGGATCGCGCCTGCCGGGCACGCGTTCGCGCACAGCGTACACGCCCCGCAGGACATGTTCGGCGGGGGAAATTCCGTCTCCGGCGCGCAGGCGTCGGTCACAATGGTATACAGCGCCGTACGCGTGCCCAAGCCGGGCAAATCCAGCATGGCGTTTTTGCACAGCGTGCCGATACCCGCCTGCAATACAAGCGCGGGCAGCGGCACCTCCAGCCGCTCCGCCCGGTACCCGGCCTCAGAAATAACGTCGCACAGCGCGTTTGCCGCATGGTAGCCCGCGTTGGAGGCGATATAATACCCCGGCAGCCCCGTTTCCGCCGGAAAGGGCCGGTAGGCGCGCACGAGCAGCAGCAGCGCTGCCGCCCACGGATACGCCGTCGCAGGGTCGAGGCACAGCCCCCCTGTATGCGGCGGGCGCTCCCGGTACAGCGCCGCCCACGCTTCCCCGAGCGGCGCCGGGCAGAGGCAATACGCCCCGGCGAAGCCGTAGGCCTGCGCAAGCGCCTTTATCTGTTCCTGTGTCATAAACCCTTTCCTCCGGCGTATTGCCGCGGAGTGCCTATAAGCAGGGCTTGCCGCACCGGTAGGGTGCCGCAAGCCCTGTTTCCTTGCACGTTATTGTTTTGCGTTGTATTCAGCCGCCCTGCCGCCACGTGTCGTAAAAGACACTGTCCGCGAGCGGCCTGCGCGGCATCGGCTCCACATCTTCATCCGCGTAGCCCAGAGGGGTGATGCCGACAACCTTAACCTCCTGCGGAATACCCAGTACGTTTCTGACCGAATATTCTGCGAACGCGCCCACCCAGCAGGTGCCTAAGCCCTCGTTTGCTGCGGCGAGCACGATATGCTCCATCGCGATCGCGCAATCGACCATATAGTACTCCTTGCCGCCCATGATGCCGCTGTCGGAAGGATCCGCACAGACCACGATCACATACGGCGCCTGTTCATAGCATTCCTTGGAAGGGTTCGCCACCGCCTCGCCCAGCATTTCGCGCACAGCCGGGTCCTTGATGACGATAAAGCGCCAGCACTGCCGGTTGCACCACGAGGGCGCTATCCGCCCCGCTTCGAGTATGCGGTTGAGCACCGCCTGCTCTACGGGCGTATCCTTATAGGCGCGTATACTGCGCCGGGATTTGAGCACTTCGTAAAACTCCATGCATGCCTCCTGTCCGGAATATAAATGAATGCGAGCAAGCCATAAGCCGAGTTCTGTCGATGGGTGACCATCTATCTTGGCCTGCAGTTGCCTGCAGGCTCCAGCGATTACGGGGAGCGTGGCGGGCCGCCATTATATGCTCCCATTCCAATCTTGCACCAGGTGGGGTTTACAGAGCGGACAAGTCGCCATGCCGCTGGTGAGCTCTTACCTCGCCTTTCCATCCTTACCCGGAAAATCCCGGGCGGTTTCTTTCTGTTGCACTTTCCTTGGAGTCGCCTCCACCGGGTATTACCCGGCACCCTGCCCTTTGGTGCTCGGACTTTCCTCATCCGCACGAAGCGGACGCAGTCACCTGTCTTACTCGCAGTTCTTTCTATCCCTAGTTTACGCCGACATACGGTATCGGATCCTTAGTTTTCGCCGGCATACAGTATCCGGCCGCAGTTATCGCATTCCACCACGCCGTCGCTGTTCGCGACGCGCTTGACCACCACCATGGGCAGCGACATGTTGCACCCGCTGCACTGGTTGTTTTCCACCTTTGCCATGGGTACGGCATGGTTCCGCTTGACACGCTTGTACCGCTCCAGCAGCGCCGGGTCCACCGTCTTGGCCTTTTCGGCCACGGCGTCCTCCGCGGCTTTTCGCGGGGCCTCGCTGCTGCTTAGCTCCTGTTCGCACACGAGCATGAGCGCGTCATACTCTTTTTTTGCCTTTCCCGCCTTGGTACGGGTCTCTTTATAGTCACTGAGCGCGGCCTCCAGCCACTTGACCAGATCGCTGATCTCACGGCGTACAGCGGTAAGCTCCTCGAGCAGCTTTTCGTGATTCTCCCGGCATTCGGTCATTTCCTCCGCCGTGCATTCCTCGTCCTGCTGCATTTGCTCAAACTCGGAACGTTCCAGTTCGACGCGGTTCATCAGCCTGTCCACCTGCTCCTGCAGCTTTTCCAATGCGGACTGGCGCTGCACGATCTCCTTTTGCGTGCGCAGGATCGCGTTTTGCTGCTCCGTCAAAAAACCGTGCAGCTTATTGAATTTGGCGCGCGCGGGGGTATTGAGCACCTCGCGCTCGAGCGCCTCTTTTTTCAACTCCACTGCCTGGTATTCCCACAGCGCATCCAGCTTACCCATTCTATAACCTCCCTCACAGATCCGAAACGGCCTCTTACGGCGCCACAAGGGGCGCTCGCTCGGACTTAGCCGTCAACAGGTCTACCTTATATTGTAACGTGTCCAGCGCCGACTGTAAACCTGCAATCCAAGGCGCCAGTACCACGCGTTCGGTTTCGTAATGCCCGGCCTCAATAAGGCCGATACCCAGCGCCGCCGCATCCAGCGCATGGCTGTGCTTAACTTCGCCGGTCAAGAGCACGTCGGCGCCCGCCGCCTTGGCCTGCGCGATAAAATCGCCGCCGCTGCCGCCCACCACCGCCACGCGGCGGACAGTTTGTTCCGGCGGGCCGCCATAGCGCACGCTTGCGGACAGCTTGCCGCGCACCGCCTGGGCAAACGCCGCAAGGGTAAGCGGTTCGGGAAGCTCCCCTACCCGGCCGATGCCCTGGGTATCGTCGTCAAGCGGCACATCCGGCAGCTGCAGCGCGTGCACGCTCACAAGGCCGACGGCCTGCGCGAGCGCATCGTTGACGCCGCCCGTTACGCTGTCCAGATTGGTATGCGCCGCGAACAGCCCGATACCGTTTCGTATGAGCATGTACGCCGCGGCGGTATCCGGCGCGGTGCGGGAAATACGGCGCACGGGCTTGAAAAACAAAGGATGGTGCGTGAGCACAAGCTGCGCGCCGCATTCCTTGGCCTCGCGCGCGACATGCAAAGTGCAGTCCAGCGCGAAGAGCACGCGGGATATTTCGTCCCCCTCCGGCTCGATCAGCAGACCGGGGTTGTCCCACTCCTCGGCAAGCGCCCGCGGCGCGCTGCGCTCAAGGAGTGCAAGAAAGTCGTTTAGCCGCATGCCGTCCCCTCCTTCGCAGTATGCAGCGCCAGTACGCGGCGCATATCCTCCGCCTTTTTCTCCAGCGATTGCGCGCCGCGCGTACCGCGCGCGGTAAGCAGCCGCTTTTCATGCTGCGCGAGCATACTTTGCGCCAGCGCTTTAAAATGCGGGTCGTCTATGGAGCGGTGCCCCAGCTCGAAGCAATCCTCCGGCCAGCCGGGAGGCAGCGTATCCTGCCCCGGCGCCGCTGAAAAAACCTGGTACAGGCGGCCCGAATCGGGAACGATCACGTCCCGCTCGATACGGAATCCCTGCCCGAACAGGTATCTGCGTATTTCCGCTATTCCCCGCATGGGCTGGAATACGGCGCGCATAGCACCCATAAGCGGTATCGCCGCCGCGCCTAAAAGTTCCACCATCAGCATGCCGCCCATGCCGCAAAGGGCAAGCCCATCCGCTTCACGCTGAAAAAGTACGGACAGCCCGTCGCCCAGCCGCACTTCCATGCGGTCCTGCAGCCCGATATACCGCGCAAGCTCGCTTGCTTTTTTGAGGGAAGCCGCGCTTACATCCACCGCGATGGCGCGTGTTGCCGCGCCGCTTTGCAAAAGCGCGGCGCTCAAACGGCCGTGGTCGCAGCCGATATCCGCCACGGTATGCATTTGCCCCAGCAATTCCGCCGCCGCCGCAAGGCGAGGCCGCAGGTGGATGCGCCGGGTACGCGCTTCTACATCCATATACTTAGTGTACCCGAACAGCGTTCGAATTGCAAGCGAACCACACTACTCCAGGCCCCTGCCTGTCGGCCCGCGCAGCCCTTTGGGCAGATGGTTTTTCAGCATGCCCTGCACCGCCTTGCCCCATCCAACGGGATACCCCTGTGCGCAAACGACGCAGAATCCGGAGAGATCATTGGAAATCGGCACGGTATTTCCCGAGAAATATATTTCCATTTCGGCTTCTTTTAATTCCACCGCGCGAAGAAAGGCGGATGCGGGGTACGCCATGCACAGCCCGTGCGCCGGGGTAAAACGCCCGTTTTTATATTCCGCTGCGTGTACGCCGGCGCCGCGCAGGCGAAGCTTGTCATATTCCATCGGCAAGCCCTGCGGCGGCAGCACCAGACGGCCGTCGGAGAGCAGCAGCGGGTCGCCCCGGGGCGGGGTTTTCATATTTTCTTTCACGAAAGCGTCCCATGCCCGCACCGCCTCGCGCGGGAGCGGCTGCGGCCGCGCCTCCTGTATGCATTTTTCCACAGAAACTTCCTGTTTTTGCAGCAAAGCGGCATAATGCCCTTCGCCCGGGCCGGTATGCGGATAGTGCCGTTCCTCGCACAGCAGAGCAAACGACGGATGGCGGCTTAAGAAAGCGCGGACTGCCTGTTCATTCTCCTCCGGCGCGAATGTGCAGGTGGAATACGCCAGCCTGCCGCCGGGCCGCAGCGCCGCCGCCGCAGAGTCGAGAATATGCGCCTGCCGCGCCGCACAGGAAAGCACATGCGCCACCGACCAGGCCGTTACCGCCTGCGGCTCCTTGCGGAACATGCCTTCCCCGCTGCAGGGGGCGTCCACCAGCACGGCGTCGAAATACCCTGCAAACAGTTCGCACAGCGGCTCGGGGTTCATACAGGCGCACAGCGCGTTCCTGACGCCCAGGCGTTCGAGCGTACCGGCGAGCACCGCGGCGCGCGCGGGCACCAGCTCATTGGCGACAAGCAGGCCCTCGCCCTTCAGGTATGCCGCAAGCTGCCCCGCCTTGCCGCCGGGGGCGGCGCACAGATCCAGCACGCGCATGCCCGGCCGGGGCGAAAGAAGCGCCGCCGTGCGCATTGCGGAAGGCTCCTGCATGTAAAACAGCCCCGCGCGGTGCAGCGGGTGGCTGCCGATGCGGGATGCTTCATCGGATAAAAGAAACCCTTCCGGCGCCAGCCCCGTACGCTGGAGCGGCCACGGCGATATTTCCAAAAATGCTTCCACGCCTATTTTGAGCGTGTTGACGCGAAGGCCCCTTCTGGGCGGCCGCTGCATAGCCTGCAGATACGCCGGGTATTGTTCGCCGAGCAAGGTATGCATACGGGCTTGAAACTCTGCGGGCAGCCGCATGTCCGCCGCCTCCTTTCGCGCTAATAAATATTCACATTCAGTTTACACGCGCGTCGTTGATCGCGCAAGGCGCAGGGGGTATGATGAAAATATCACGCCGGCCCGATCACACACCGGGAGGAAAACCATGCGACTGCCGCTGTTCGATACCATGGACGACACCATCACGCTGCTGGAACGAAGACGCGACTATTACCAGACCTCTGCATATGAACTGCAGGCGCTGTTGAGCGACACACTCCGCGGCGATTCCCTTTTGGGCGTCAGCACGCGCGTCAAGGCGACGGTGAGCCTGCGCGAGAAAATACTGCGCAAGCGCCTGTATCTGCAATACGACAACCCGTACGATCTTTTGAATAATCTTTCGGATCTTATCGGCCTGCGCGCCGAGTGCCGCTTTCTAAGCGAAGAGCCGTTGCTTTTTGCAGCCCTGCAAACAGCCTGCACGCAGAAGCATGCGGACGGTACCTTTAGTGTGCCCACGCATCCCAACATCCGTTTCGACCTGAATGTCCCGCAGCCGCAGGCGCAGCAAAACGGCCTGCACATCTACCGTATTGACGGCAAGTACCACAAAAACGGCGTATCCGCGCCCTTTGAACTGCAGATCAAGTCATTGGTGCATGTATTCTGGGCGGAGGTGGAGCATCAGCTCATATATAAGAACAATTCCTACGTACTGTTGGACAGTTTCATGAAGGAGCTGCTGTATTCCAATTACAACAGTCTCAAACAGTTGGACTCCCATCTGCAGCTGCTTTACGACCAGATGCAAAAAAGAAGCCCGGCGCAGGGCGGGGCGCGCTCCCCGGAGCTTAGGCCGCTGCTCGCCAAGACCATATCCGACGTGTTCTTCCAGCGAATGCGCGGGCAGATGGGCTTTTCCCTGCGCCTGAACGATGCGTGCGATATACTTTCGCATTACCTGCTTGCGCGGTGCGCGGACACGAAGAACTCTTTCGATCTTCTTTTTTCGCGCGTATACGCGGCTGCCGTGCAGCCGCTCTCCTTTGAGGAGACTCTGGACTTGGGCGGCGCATATGAATCCGACGACCCCTTCTGCGCGGCGCTCGGCTGCTATCTTACCCAGAGGCTCAATTCGGATTATGACTGGAACCTGTTTTTCCGCATGCTGTTCGCACTGGAGCCGGAAAGCAACCTTGCGGATTTCTCCGCGTTTTTGCAGATTTACCGCGACAGGTTCGCCGACCCTTCGCTTTATGCAGTACTGCCGCAGCCGCGGGCGGACGAGGTAAAACGCGAAGTGCTCGGCCTGCTTGCACAGGTGCTGATTGCGCACGGCGACATTTCCATGCTGTTCGAAACTGCCATGTGCCGCATCGAGCAGGCGATCCGCTCTATTTGCGGTGAGGGCGGCTGCGGCGAAACGGCGCGCGAGCGGCTGCGCGCGGCGCTGCTTGGCGAAACATAACGGCAACACATGGAACGTCGTTCAGATATAGGCAGGCCGCGCAAACGGATACTTGCGCGGCCCCGGTTTGTCGATAGACTTTTTGCAGATTATTCTTCCCCCTGACAGGCGCTGTGCCAGTTTACCGCGTCGCCCGCCACCGCCATGGGGGTAAACCCATTCTCTGGCGCCCCCTGCGGTTTAAAGCCGAACGCCGCGTAGTACAAAATGTATTGCTCCGGCACAAGGGCGTATATATGCGGCGCGCCCATCTGCTGCGCCTTATAAAGAAGAAGCCGCACGCAAAGGTCGCCAAAGCGCTGTTTACGGTACTCCTTCAGAACGCCGATATAATCAAAGCGCACGCCCCCTTCCGCCGGGTACAGCCGGGCGGAGGCAATGGGCACGCCGTCGAGCCGCACCAGAAGGTGCGCAGCGATGGAATCGTTTGAATCATATACGGTGTCGGCTGCCTGACCGATATCTTCCGCAAATACCTTCCGCCGTATCTCCAACGCCTCCCGCGCGTCTTTTTTTCCCAGCGTCCATTCGGAAGCAAACATTTTTTTGATCTCCCTCGTTATTTTTTTGGCTTCAGGGCGCCCGCCTATTGCACAGGCTTTTCCCGCTATGTTATAATACCACTGAATAATAGCGTCTTCAATTGTATCGTTGACTGATAGCTGCAAGGAAGTGCTGTGCGCACGGGCTGTAACTATCACTCAAGCTTCCCTTTGCAGGGTTTGCGGTGAGTGTTTTCCCGTTGGAAACGAACGGGACGGCGCTCTTTTTTTTCATCGTCGTTACCAGGTTGTCAAATCGGGCATTCTACAGACATATCCGGCTATAAGGAGGAAGAAAGCATGCTGCTCATAGGAAACGGAAAGCTTTTGACAAGGGACGAGAACGGTACCTATTACGAAAACGGCGCGGTGCTGTGCGACGGTACACGCATCGGTGAAGTCGGCGAAAATGCGGCGCTTCGGAAAAAATACCCTGAAGCGGAATTCCTGGATGCGCGCGGCGGCGTCATCATGCCCGGCCTTATCAACGCGCACAGCCATATTTACAGCGCGTTTGCGCGCGGGCTTTCCATAAACGGATACAACCCCACAAATTTTTATGAAATATTAGACGGCATGTGGTGGAACATCGACCGGCACCTGAATGTGGAAGGAACGCGCTACAGCGCGTACCAGACGTATATGGACAGCATAAAAAACGGCGTCACCACGCTTTACGACCATCACGCAAGCTACGGCGAGATCGAAGGGAGCCTGTTCGCCATCGCCGACGTCGCACGCGAGCTGGGTGTGCGCACCTGCCTGTGCTACGAAGTCTCCGACCGCGACGGCGAGGAAAAATGCGCCGCCGCTATTCGCGAGAATGCGGATTTCATCAAGTACACGCAAAACGAGAACAGCGATATGGTAAAGGCCATGTTCGGCCTGCACGCCGCGTTCACGCTCTCGGACAAGACGCTGGAAAAGTGCGTTGCGGAGAAACCGGATGGCGCGGGCTTCCACATCCATGTGGCCGAGGGCATGAACGACGTGTACGATTCGCTGCAGCATTACGGCAAACGCACCGCGCACCGCCTGCACGATATGGGCATCTTAGGCGAGAAGACCATAGCGGGCCACTGCATCCACATGAGTCCCGCGGAAATGGATATTTTAAAGGCGACCGACACCATGGTGGTCAACAATCCCGAAAGCAATATGTCTAACGCCGTGGGCTGCTCGCCGGTGCTGCAGATGTACGCAAAGGGCATACTGCTGGGCCTGGGCACCGACGCCTACACCAACGATATGCTCGAAAGTCTCAAGGTCGCCAACTGCATTCAGAAGCACAACGCCTGCCTGCCCAACGTGGGCTGGATGGAGGTCACCTCCATGCTTTTTGACGGCAACCGCAAGATCGGCGCGCGCACGTTCGATGCGCCGCTTGGCTTGCTCACGCCCGGCGCAGCGGCGGATGTGGCAGTGTTCGATTACAAGACGTATACGCCCTTTGGCAGCTTCAATGCAGACGGACACATCATGTTCGGCATGAGCGGCAAGCAGTGCATCCATACCGTCGCCAACGGACGCGTGCTGATGAAGGACAGGGAGCTCCTTTGCTGCGACGAGGAAGCAATCAACGCCAAAACGCTGGAGCTGACCACCAAGCTGTGGAAGCAATTGAACGGATAAAATCTATTGGAGGCCCCGCCTCCAAAGTACTTACGACATAAGGAGGAAAAACCGCCATGTCTGAAAGAATGACGCCCATCCCCTTTGGGGATCTGATGAAATGGATACTGACCGAGCATGCGCAGGAAAACGCGGTGTTCGGCGTGGAACGGCCGTATATCGCCCGGGAGGGCAAAAAGCTGCCGCTGTTCGGCGAGTTTATTGAAACGCCGTTCGGCCCGGCGGCGGGCCCGCACACGCAGCTTGCGCAGAACATCGCGGCGGCGTATTACGCAGGGTCGCGCTTTTTCGAACTCAAAACCGTGCAGATCATGGACGGCGAGGAGTTGAGCAAGTGCGTGCCCCGCCCCTGCATACTGGCGGCGGACGAGGGTTACAATTGCGAATGGTCCACCGAGCTTACGGTGGAGCAGGCGCTCGACGAATACGTCAAGGCGTGGTTCGTGTGCAAGCTGCTTTCGCGCGAATACGGCCTGGGCGACGCGGACGGGTTTGTGTTCAACATGAGCGTGGGCTACGATTACGCGGGCATCACCTCCGAAAAGATCGACCGGTTTATCGAAGGGCTGAAGGACGCTTCCAATACGCCCGCATTTCAGGCGTGCAAGGCGTGGGTGCTGGACAACCTGCGGCTGTTCGAGCATGTCAACGCCCGGTTTGTTGAAAGCGTCAACCCGCGCGTATGTACTTCCATCACGCTTTCCACGCTGCACGGCTGCCCGCCGCAGGAGATCGAGCGTATCGCGTCGTACCTGATCGAGACGAAAAAGCTGCACACCTTCGTCAAGTGCAACCCCACGATACTCGGCTATGAGACCGCGCGGCGCACGCTCGATGCCATGGGCTACGATTATATCCAATTTGACGATCATCATTTCCGCGAGGACCTGCAGTATAAGGACGCCGTGCCCATGTTCAAACGCCTGCGCAAGCTGGCTGCGGCGCATGGCGTGGACTTCGGCCTGAAGCTTTCCAACACCTTCCCGGTGGACGTCACGCGCAGGGAGCTTCCGAGCGGCGAAATGTATATGAGCGGCCGCGCGCTCTATCCTTTGACCATAGAAATGGCCAACCGCCTCACCGCGCAGTTTGACGGACGCCTGCGGCTCTCGTTTTCCGGCGGCGCGGACGCGTTCAATATCTCCCATTTGTTCGAAGCGGGTATTTGGCCCATTACGGTGGCCACCACCGTATTGAAGGCCGGCGGTTACCAGCGCATGCTGCAGCTTGCCGAAGAATTGAGCGGCCGCGAGTACCGCGCGTTTACCGGCGTGAGCGTGGCGCGGGTTTCCAAGCTCGCGCAGGCGGCGCTGACCGACCCGCACCACACAAAGCCGATGAAGCCCGCGCCCTCGCGCAAGCTGGAGAAAAAGCTGCCACTTGCCTCCTGCTTTACGGCGCCGTGTACAAGCGGCTGCCCCATCGGGCAGGATATCCCCGAATACATCAGCCTTGTCGGCCAGGGCAAGTACTTACAGGCGCTGCGCGTGATCACCCAAACGAACCCGCTGCCCTTTATCACCGGCCGCATCTGCGCGCATTTCTGCATGGGCAAGTGCAACCGCGGCCATTACGAGGAGTCCGTACGCATACGCAACGCCAAGCTGGAAGCCGCACGCGGCGGATATGAGGCGCTGCTGGGCGAGCGGGAAACCCCGGTCATGACCCATTCACAGCGCGCGGCGGTCATCGGCGGCGGACCCGCCGGGCTTTCCGCGGCGTACTTCCTGGGCCGGGCAGGAATGCCTGTCACGTTGTTTGAAAAGCGCGAGAAGCTCGGCGGCATCGTACGGTATGTGGTGCCCGAATTCCGCATTTCCGGCCACAGCGTCGACCGCGACGTGCAGCTGGTGGAAAAAATGGGCGTTCGTTTCAAGCTGGGCGCGCCTGCGCCTTCTATTGCGGAACTGCGCGAACAGGGGTACGACTATGTACTGTGCGCCTTTGGCGCCTGGGCGCCGGGCCGGTTGAAGCTTGAAGCGGGCGAAGCCATGAACGTGCTGGCTTTCCTCGTGGCCTGCCGGGAGGAAAGCATAGGCGCCGTGGGCAAAAACGTCTGCATCGTAGGCGGCGGCAATACCGCCATGGACGCCGCGCGCGCCGCAAAACGCCTGCCCGGCGTGGAAAAAGTGCGCGTGGTTTATAGAAGAAGCAAGCGGTATATGCCCGCCGATGATGAAGAGCTGCAGCTTTGCCTGCAGGAGGGCGTGGAATTCTGCGAGCTGTTAAGCCCCGTTTCGCTTGCGGACAAAACGCTGACCTGCAAAAAGATGACTCTGGGAACGCCGGATGCTTCGGGCCGCCGCACGCCGGTCGAGACGGATGAAATCGTAAAACTGCCGTGCAGCCTGCTCGTTGCCGCCGTAGGCGAACGCGTGGATCAGACGCTCTTTACAGAAAACGGCATTGCGGTGAACGAACGCGGCCACGCGCTGGTCAACCCGCAAACGCTGGAGACCAGCCTGCCCGGCGTATATGTGCTGGGCGACGCGAACCGCGGCCCCGCCACCGTCGTGGAGGCCATCGCCGACGCGCAGCGCGCTGCCGACCATATACTCGGGTACCGCCCGGAATACGATATTCCCGAATCGGCCTGCCCGGACCCTGCGGACTGCCGCAAAAAGAACGGCATACTCAAGGAATATGACAACGCCGCTCGCGAAAACGAGCGCTGCCTGAACTGCAACCTTTCCTGCGAGATCTGCACGCAGGTCTGCCCCAACCGCGCCAACCTCGCCATCCGCGTGCCGGGCATGGCCCAGCGGCAGATACTGCATGTGGACCGCATGTGCAATGAGTGCGGCAACTGCGCCGTATTCTGTCCCTACGACGACGCGCCCTACCTCGTGAAGCCCACGCTGTTCCACACCGAGCGGGATTTTGACGACAGCAAAAACACGGGTTTCCTGCCGCTTGGCGCAAAGCGCTTCCGTGTACGGCTGGACGGCGAAGTCAGGGACGTAAACCTCGACGATGCGGATACCGGCCTAAACCGCGATTTCGAAGCCCTTCTGTGGGCTGTGCTCACGGACTATGGATACATCCTCTAAGTCCGTCCCGAGTACGCGCGGGGCATACTTCACTCTCCTTTTTCTTCCTCACAGCAAAGAGGCTGCCGCATAACGCGGCAGCCTCTTTGCACGAAACGAACCACTTGACCTCATTACATTCCTATTTCCAATGTCCTCGGTTTAGAACACGGTATTCACCATTAGCGAATTCAACCCGTACATGCGGTTTCTGCAAACTCAAAAAGTGCCCAGCACTTTTTTGACCATCTTACGCCATCGGAGTAACTTCATACATCCACTTCTCGCAATCCTCTACATTGCGGGAAAGCTCGCGGATATAGTTGCTCAGGCTGCTTACCTTGGTCACGGAGGTCATGCCCAAAAACTCGCGGTTGACATCCATCAGCTGCCGGAAGTACCCAAGCAGCGTGGAAAACCGCTCGCGCTGGGCACAGAGTTCCTGCTTCTGGCCGTTGAGCTGCGCCTTGAGTTCCTGATTTTCTTCAAGAAGCAACGCGGTATCCTCACTGCCGCTGATGGCCTGCAGGCGCTGCTGGGCCGCCGCGCCCTTGGCTGCGGATACCGCGAGCGCACCGAGGCTTTCGAAGAAGGCGGAAACATCCAGGCCTTCCACACGGTCGAGCTGGTTGACGACGCCGCCCACCACATCGAGCAGGCTGCCGCTTTGCTTACGCGGCCTTCCCGCACGGCGCACGGGCGCCGCTTTTTCAAACGGATCAAATGCCGGGATACCCTGCTCGCGCATTTCCTGCGCGACGCGGCGCACCAGCGCCGGGTTGCTCTTCAAGAGTGAACGGTATTTGTTCTGGTAGCGAAGCATGGCGCGATTATCGCCGTTGCCCATCTGCAGCGTGCAGGCGCGGACGGATATGCCGCGTGTCTGCGCGTTCAATACGGTGCTGAGCAGTTTGTGAATCTCCTCCTCGCTGAAGGGAACGAACGCCGGATTGTGCGGCATCTGCGCGCTTTCGTCGCCGCCCTGCTTCACACGGGCATAATAGTAATTGCGGATACTGTTGGGCCTGCGGCCTGTACGCTCCGCTACTTCATCGAACACCGCCTTGAGCGGTGCACCTTCTGCGCGGGCATTGCGTACGGCCTCGAACAGCAAAGCATCCTCCTCGGTGCTCCATCCCAGACGGGCGGAGTGTTGCTGTGTGTATTGCTGGTTTTGAACAGTCATATTTGATCTCTCCCCTGTCATACTTTGGATGCAGTAAGTATTGCCACAAGAAACGGGTTTATACCTGCATACCGTCACCCGTTTTAGCAATATGTTCTGCAATGGCGCAAAATCACGGCGTTATCCGCTATTACTTAGCTATTTCTATGCACGTTCCTGCATGGAAATGAGATGTGATACTGAAAAAGGTATGTGGAGACTTGTCCTTCGGCCGATAACAGTATATGAAACCGCAGTTCAACATACTTGCCGCATTTTTATGCCTGCAATATTCGTTGAAACACAAACGCGGCGTGTTGCCGTGTCAGGCCATCGACAAAGTCCCGCGGACTTTTCCGATGGGTTTTCTGTAGGTTAAAAGTGCGCTTTCACGCACTTTTTTTCCGCAAATCTGACGCACATGTCGTCAGATTTGATTGTGAGGGATTGCGGTCCCCCTCGCCACCCAAGGGGAGTTGGCAATACTCTGAAAGTGCCGTATGACGGCACTTTTTCGACAAGCTAAAAGCACGGCATTTGCTGCCGTGCTTTTTGTACCGCTTAGTATGTTGAGGCGAAGCTTACTCGATAACGCTGGATACGACGCCCGCGCCTACCGTACGGCCGCCTTCGCGGATAGCGAAGCGCAAACCTTCTTCAATAGCGATCGGCGTGATCAGCTTGATCGTCATCT
>JAVBWI010000021.1:0-36359 GCA_036677445.1 Clostridia bacterium | reverse complement strand
CGCTTTCGCCCGCGTTCGCGAGCGGCACGCTTAACTATACCGCGTCGGTCGCCAACAGCGTGACGGGCGTCACGATCGCCGCCGCCAAAAACCATGCCGGCGCGACGATGACGCTCAAAAAAGGCAGCGGCAGCGCGGTGGCGTGGGATGGCACGGCCTCCGCACAGACGCTTGACGTGGGCGCGAACGTGTTCACAATAGCCGTCACCGCGGAGGACGGCACGACAAAGAAGGAGTACACCGTGACCGTCACGCGGGCGGGCAGCGGCGACGCCACGCTCTCCGCGCTGACCCTGACCGGCGCCACGCTTTCGCCCGCGTTCACGAGCGACAGGCTTAACTATACCGCGTCGGTCGCCAACAGCGTGACGGGCGTTACGATCGCCGCCACCAAGAACCATGCCGGCGCGACGATGACGCTCAAAAAAGGCGGCGGCAGCGCGGTGGCGTGGGATGGCGCGGCCTCCGCGCAGACGTTGAGCGTAGGTGAGAATGTATTCACAATCGCCGTCACTGCGGAGAATGGTACGACCAAGCGGAGCTATACCGTCACCGTTACGCGGGCGGATGACTCTTCTTCCACGCCGACATTCCAATCGCGTACGCTGTGGGACAGCGCGACGGGCGTAAGGGTAACCGGTGAGCGCATCCACAAAAGCGCGCGGCTGAGTGTTTCTTCGCTGGCGCTGCATTCGTCGGACACGGCCTGTAACGCCATACGCAGGGCACAGAAGGAAGGCAGACTGATACGCGGGTTCAATATCAGCCTGAGCTATGGCTTCCGCGGCGAGGTGACGGTCTCCATACCGGTCGGCGATACGTACAACGGCCAAATCGTGAACATACTCCACTGCGCCGACGGGGGTCTGGAGACCATCAACGTCAAGGTGAGAAACGGCGCGGCGACATTTGACGTGACGGAGCTCTCACCCTTTGCGGTAGTCTACGGGGCGTACGTACCGCCCCCCGTTATCGAGCCGCCCAAAACGGGAGGCGCCGTAATACCGCTTGGCTTTCTGCTGATCGGGCTCGCGTCAGGCTGCGCCCTATTCATTGCGGCAAGGCACCGGAAGTCATAAAAAAGCGATACACATTCAAACCCTATAAAGCGGACGAAGGCATTGCCTTCGTCCGCTTTATCACTGACTTGGAAGAACGGATAGAAGTGCTTTCGATCATATTGAAACATACGGCGATTTGGAGTATGGTGAAAAAATCATAGTGGCGGCGATATATGCCCCCTATAGCCTGTCACCGAAATCAGGAATTCCGCCATCAGTGCGTCGCTTTGTGTAAAGCTTGCTAGAGGGGCATCCAATACGGCTGCGTAATGTTTTTCCACGTCCGCGCGCGTAACCGCGAGCACGTGTTCAGGGGTTTGATCGTAATCCATACTGCACAGATCCATGGATACGACTCCGGGGTCCAGCGCGTAAAGTACCGCTGCATACGGGTAGCACTTGGAACGCTCGAAGTTTTTCATGGGAACGCCTATGGTAAAGGACATGCCTTCGGCATTGCCGCCGCCCATAGCGCCGCCGAAATCTATTTCAAGCTCGCCAAAAAGCTTCCCATAATGGCTGTTGTTTTCGTCAAACGTATGCTCGAGGCTGTTATAGAGATACGCGGCGCGCAGCCGTCCCGCCAGTTCCCTCAGCTCGCTCTCTGACATATCCGTCAGCAGGTACGGCGTTTTCGTACCCCGTCTCCGCTCCTCGTCATTTCCGCGATACAGATCCGTATACAGCAGCTCGCTGGAAATCAGCTTGCCTGCCTGCATAGCGTCCCGGTATACCTCCACCATATATCCATCCCGCCTCGGGACTTTCATACGCCACATCCCCTCGGGCAGCGTCGGGTCGTCGATATACCTCACCTCCTTCCGTACATAGGTCTCCACCACATTGCTGCGCAGCGTATACGATATGCCGTCGGGAAGCGGCTCGCCCCATACCTCGACATGGATCGTTTCAAACGTGCTTTCATCCTCTTCCAGCGCGCATTTGATGGTCAGCGGCGCGGAGGTGTCGTTTAAGAATTTGAGATCAATGCCGCTACTATCCACCGTTGCATCCAGCCCCTTCTCCACATACCCTGACGGGGCAGAGTGCGCTTTGCGCTCCGTGACGGTAACATCCGCGCGTAGCAGTGCGCAATACAGGGCCGTGCTAACACAGTCAATATCATCGGCAGACCCGACTCGATCGATGGCGGTGATGCCGGGTTCCAATATCCAGCCGTTGCTTTGGGTAAGCGGGCCAAAGAACGCATTGAAGCTCCATTCCTCGCCCGGCTGTACAACGATACCATTGCCGGCGTTGATAAGCCCCGCCGTGCGCCGGAAATTTGCGGTAAGCGAATCGGAAGCACGCGCGCTTATGTCATAGCTGCCCCTGAGTACCTGCCCGTCCGGTGGGACAGCCGGTATGCCGGGGATGGCTGTGGCCTGCGGTTGTTGCGGGGCCGCGGGAGAATCTCCGGTCATGTCTTCACCCGTTCGTTGTAGCGTTACCGTTCCTGCCGGCGCTTTCTGGCAGGCCGTCGTAAAGCAGGATACCAGCAATACTATGCATAATACGGTGGCGGCAATACGGGAACCGATTGTGGTCGCTCTTTTCATGAACGCTCCTTTCATGCGCCGCTCCGCCATGCGTTGCGTGCGGGACCGCGCCATGCCGAGTTGGGGCTGGGTTTCAAAGGAAAACAGGTTGACGATGGTGGTGAGGTAACCTTTCTTTTCATCGGCGTGCAGATGGCGCAGGATATCGAAATCGCAGGCGGTCTCCATATCCGATTGCATCTGTGAGAATGCGAAATGTATGACGGGGTGGAACCAGTATACCGCGCGAAGCAGGTTCATAACCGCGCATAGCATGTGGTCGCCGCGCTTAAGGTGCGTCAGCTCGTGCAGCAGCGCGAAGCGGAGCGCCTCCTTTGAAGAAAGCAGGGAAGCGGGCATCAACAGGACCGGTCCGCCGAACAGGGCTATTCCCGGCGACATGGCCGCGTCCACGATCCAGACAGGCAGGGCGCTCTTTACATAAAGTTCCCGGCGGCATTCCTCATACAGAGCGGTCACAGCCTCCGGCATTTTTATGCGGGTCGCCTTCATGCGGCGGCAGTAGCGCAGCTTGACAAAGGCCATCCACAACGCAAAGGCGCCCACCCCGCACAGCCAGACGGTGAAGCTTACCGCGTACCAGTCGGTTTTTGCCCGGATCACGGCCGGTACGCCTTCCTGCGGAACATAGGGAGTGGCCGCCCCGCCCGCCTGCCCGCCGCTCTCAGGTACAACCGCCTCCGGGATGGGAGCGGGAGCGATCTCGCCGGGCGATGCCGCCGCCTCCCATGCCGGTTCCGGAAACAGGTTTTCCACATGGAAGCCGCTCTCGAAGGTGACCGGCAGCATCAGCCTGAGTATCAACAGCACCCAGATCAAGAATTGAAGCCTTGGAGATATGTTTTTGCGGAACAGTGAGCGAAACAGCAATATCGCGCCCGCGACAACGGCCGAATAGACGCTGATCTCGATCAGCGCGCTAACGATCTCTGTCATCCCGCGCCTCCTCGTGGAGCATCTTTTCCAGCATGGAAAGAAGCTCGCGCCGTTCCTCCGCCGGGAGATTGCCCGCGCGCACCATGCTGGTGACCATGAGCTTCACGGAGCCCGCTTCGATCTTGTTCACGACGCTCTTGCTCTCGCGGTCGATGCAATCCTGCTTTGTCACGATGGGATAGTAGAACTTGTCGCGCCCGCGCTTATCGGCGGATATAAACCCCTTTTTTTCGAGAATTGCCAGATAAGCCGCAAAGGTTTTGTAATTCCAGCTTGCGCGGTCACCGATCCGGGCGATAGTTTCCGAAAGCGTCATGGGCGACTTTTCCCACAGCGCATGCATCACGACCCATTCGGCGGCAGTAAGCGTCTCCTTCATTTCCTTCCTCCTAAGTACGTGCTTTGTGGATTAATAGATTCATCTTATGACTAAGATTATAGGACATACTAAAAGTAGTGTCAAGCACGATTTTTAGCGTTATAGACCGTTGGCTTACGGGAAACTGCCCTCCCGCTATCAGCGGCGGGTCAATGACGTATCCTTAGGTATAATATATGGAACTTGACGGGCGACACGTACAGTTCGCTTGCGGCCATGAAGAAAAACTCAATTATTGTTGTACAGAGCAGCCGTTATAAGGTTTGAACCCGCCTTCAGCCAAATAGGCATAGGTTCAGCTTTGGTGCGTTCAGGTGGGTTCAAATAACTAATGAGAAACGTGTTCAGAGGCAAAGCAGGATGAAAATGCGTGGCTAACCTAACCCCAAAACGCGAAAACCTCCAGAACTTCTGGAGGTTTTCATTGTATGAAGACTTGCGTCATTACATGGTAGCGGCGGTGGGATTCGAACCTACGACACCACGGGTATGAACCGAGTGCTCTGACCAACTGAGCTACGCCGCCATAGAGTATGCGCATACTGTACAGCATGCGCATCAATTTTTGGTTGCCCCTACGGGACTACCGGTGTCACCCTTCGGGGTGACAACAAAATGGTTGCGGGGGCGGGATTTGAACCACACGACCTTCGGGTTATGAGCCCGATGAGCTACCAGACTGCTCCACCCCGCGACGCGCCGTTTCTTAACGGCAAGTATTAGAATACCACTTCATACCGCATACGTCAACCCTCAATTTCCCGCTTAGAATGTCAATTTTTTGAGCTGGGGATGAATGCCTTTGCAGGATTCCGGCTTTACCTGAAGCGCCATGCACGCCTTTTAGCGCTGTACGGCACATATGTTTGTTTGATCCATTTTGGGCAGGGCGGCGCTTTTTACACACCGGCCATTGTTGCGTAAATCAATTTATACTATACTTGTAGGAGCAATAAACCGGAAAGGTCGTGAATACTTTGGATATGCAAACACTTCGAGAAACAGCCCGTACTCGTATGAAGGGGTTCTGCAACGTCTGCCCCGTCTGCGACGGCAGAGCGTGCGCCGGCAAGGTACCCGGCATGGGCGGTGCGCTTACCGGCTCCTCTTTTATGGAAAACGTCAAGGCGCTTGCCGATATAAAGCTGAACATGCGCACCGTGCACGATTGTTTAGAGCCGGATACCGGCTTCGATTTCTTCGGCATGCACCTGTCCACCCCCATCATGAACGGCCCCGTTGCAAGCCCCAACACCAATTGCGGGCCCATCGACGATCTGGAATTCGAAACCGCAATTATGGTCGGTACAGAACGGGCCGGCAGCATCGGCTGGATCGGCGACCCCTGCCAGAAAGAGTTTTTCCTGAATGGATGTGAAGCATTGCGCAGCGCGGGCCGCGGTGTGGTTATCAGCAAGCCGCATATCGAGCCGGAAAAAGTACGCGCGCGCTTCGAGTGGGCCCGTGAGGCGGGCGCTGTTGCTTTCGGCATGGATCTTGACGGCGCGGGCCTCACCGTACTGCGTAAAATCGGATACCCCGTCGGCCCCAAAGCGATGGAGCAGATCAAACAGATCAGGGCCTTCGTACCACAAAGCCCCTTTATTGTTAAAGGCATCATGACTCCGGACGATGCGCTGCGCTGTTTGGATGCGGGAGTGAGCTGCATCGTGGTCAGCAACCACGGCGGCCGCGTGCTCGACGGCGTGCCGGGCGTGGCGGAAGTATTGCCCGCCATTGCCAAAGCTGTCGGCGGCAGCATGATGATACTGGCGGACGGCGCCGTGCGTTCCGGCGTGGACGTGCTCAAATACCTGGCGCTTGGCGCACAGGGCGTGCTGGTGGGGAGACCCCTCTGCTGGGGCGCTTTCGGCGGCGGCGCGGAGGGCGTACAGCTGATGATCAACACGTACACGCAGCAGCTGCAGCAGGCCATGATACTGACAGGGAGTACGGATCTCAAGAGCATCGACGAACGGCTGCTGTTCAGACGCTGAAAAGGGGATGTAAACGTGGATACCGATATCGTCCGGCTGCGGGAATTGATACAAACGAGCAAACGCATTGCATTTTTAGGCGGCGCGGGCGTCAGCACGGAAAGCGGCATACCGGATTTCCGCAGCGAAAAGGGCATATTCGCGGCCATCGAGTGTTACGGCTATCCGCCGGAAACACTTTTAAGTCATGATTTCTTCCTGTCGCATACGGAGCGGTTCTACGAGTATTACCGGGATATGCTGCTTTACCCCGATGCGCAGCCCAACCCGGCGCACCGCGCGCTTGCCTCACTGGAGCGGCAAGGCAAGCTGACCGCGGTCATCACCCAAAATATCGACGGCCTGCATCAGCTTGCGGGGAGCAAAAACGTGTTGGAGCTGCATGGTTCGGTGCACCGCAACAGCTGCATGGTTTGCCATAAGCACTACACGCTTGCGGATATTCTCGCGCAAAGCGGCGTACCCAAATGCGCCTGCGGCGGCACCATTAAACCGGATGTTGTGCTCTACGGCGAGGGGCTGGATGAAGAAGTGCTCCATGCCGCCGTTGGCCATATCCGCAAGGCGGACTTATTGATTGTGGGCGGTACGTCGCTGGTGGTATACCCCGCCGCGGGACTTATCCATTATTTCCGAGGAAATGCGATAGCGCTCATCAACAAGAGCAGTACGTCCATGGATAGAAATGCGACTGTCGTTATCCGCGCGCCGATTGGCGAAGTGCTTTCGCAATGTGTATAGAAATGATTCGCTGTTCATCACGAAAACCCGCCGATTGGCGGGTTTTCGTAATGTTATAGCTGATGATCTGCCTGTCATTGCCCCTTTTTTCCGCTCATTTGCGCGATTTCAAGCTTCAATACGGCAATCGTACTGTAAACGGCATCGCTTTTCAATACCCGTTCCCGGATCGTGTCTGGCTTTTCTTCGAGGTGGTTGAGTATGACCGTAACGCCGTGCTTTTTCTGTTCGGTATCATCGACCAACACTATTTTTCCGAACAGGACGACCGACCGGTATGCGTGCGCGCATGCATTTTGCGTATACCCCCGGTCGTCAAGTATCGTCGCGCATACATTGGGGTTATGTCCAATAAAATCCATCTTCAAGCCGGCGCGTGCGGTATGGAAATACAAAGCATTTTGCGCTTCGTCATAACCATAGCTCAACGTAACAATATAAGGTTCGTCTCCCCTGCACATGGCGATGACGGCATACCTGCCTTGCGAGAGTATTTCTTTAAGCTCGGCTTCATCCGTTATTTGGCGTTCCTGCCGCCGCATATGATAGGCCGCCATTGCAATACCTCCGTCAAGCTTGCGCGCCAATCAGCTTTTCCAGCGTAGCGAGTTTCAGGCAGATGCAGAACACCTCGATCGCCTGTTCCAACTCGCTGACCGGCGGCAGGCTGGGCGCAATGCGGATGTTGCAATCCTGCGGGTCGCGCCCGTAGGGGTGGGTCGCACCGGCGCCGGTCATCACCACGCCGGCCTCGCGGCAGAGCGCGAGCGTACGCCCGGCGCAGCCGGGCATGGAATCCAGGCTGATGAAATATCCGCCCTTGGGGCTATTCCAATGCGCAATGCCAAGGGGTGCGATTTCCGTATTAAGCGCACGCAGCACGGCGTCAAACTTCGGCTTCATAATGGCGGCATGCTTTTGCATGAGCGCAAGCACGTTTTCCTTGTTCTTCAGGAAGCGCACATGCCGGAGCTGGTTGACCTTATCGTAGCCGATAGTCTGCAGCGTCATCAGCTTCTTCATATAGTCGATATTCGCCTTGCTTGCCGCCATGACGGCGACGCCCGCGCCGGGCAGCGTGATCTTGCTGGTGGAGGCGAATTCAAATACCATATCCGGGCTGCCTGCCTGCTCGCACAGCGAAAGTATTTCCGCAAAAGGCACGAACGGTCCGTCGAACTCGTGTACGCAATAGGCGTTGTCCCACATCAGCAGAAAGTCCGGCGCGGCGGGCCGCAAAGCGGCGATGCGCGCAATGGTGGCGTCCGAATAAATGATACCCTCGGGGTTGCTGTATTTGGGAACGCACCACATGCCCTTGACGGCCGGGTCCTTAACGGCCTGCTCCACGGCGTCCATATCCGGGCCTTGTGCGTTCATGGGGATGGAGATCATCTCCATGCCGAAGCTTTCGGAAACGCCGAAGTGCCGGTCGTAGCCGGGCACGGGGCAGAGGAACTTCACTTTATCGAGCTTGCCCCAGGGCGCCGGGCTGTGTAAAAGCCCGTGGGTATACGCTTTGGCGATGGTATCGTACATCAGCTGCAGGCTGGCGTTGCCGCCTACGAACACCTGATCGTCGCGGACGCCCAGAAGCTCCGCAAACAGGCGCTTGCAGGAAGGCAGCCCGTCCAGCACGCCGTAATTGCGCACATCCAGTCCGTCAGCCATGCAATCCTCGGCAGTGGTAAGGTTCGTCAGCATCTCAAGCGAAAGGTCAAGCTGTTCGCGGCCGGGCTTCCCGCGCGACATATCCAGCTTCAGCCCCTTTGCCTTGCAGGCCTCGTAGGTGCTTAGCGCCGCCTGGTAACGGGCTTGCAGTTCCTGTTTTGACAACGAATCGTAACGCATGCATGTATCTCCTGCTCTAAGTCGTATTCGCGTGCGTGGGGGATTCCCACGACGTAGCGTTTGGTATCTGTGCCGCCCAAGCAGTGCAATCCTATTTTATGCAGGAAAGCCTGCCGTCGCCTGCATAAAGGCAAAACAACCGGCATTCTGCCGCAAGTGCGGCGCCACTATAAAGTTTTGCCGCCTACATATACCTTTCGCCGACCAAACAGGTCGGCGAAAAATGGGGCTACGCAATAGTATAACATGTTTTATACGATTTGCATGCAGTTTTTTGCGGCTTGTAATGCAAAATCTATAACCCCGTATCGCATCAGCGCTCACATTATACAATAAACCGCTGTGCGGATACCTGGAACACACCCTGATCCGTGAGCCGCCCTTCGGGTATGACGGGCAGAGCAAGGAAAGAGAGCGTGATGAACGGGTCGGATTCATTCTGCACGCGCAGCGCCGTGGCTTCATTGAGCAGCCTGCATTGCGCGGCGAGTATCTCGTGAAGAGGCGCATCCGTCATAATACCGGCGACGGGCAGCGGCAACAGCGCGCGTACCTCGCCGTTTCGTACCACAACATAGCCGCCGCCGCTCTTTTCCAGCGTATCGATGGCGAGGTACATATCCGCGTCGTTATCGCCCGCGACGATGAGATTGTGTGAATCGTGCGCCACGGTGGAAGCGATGGCGCCGTCCGTTACGCCAAGGCCGCTGAGTATGCCTAAGCCCATGCGTCCTGTCGCGTGATGGCGTTCCAGTACCGCCAGTTTGCAAAGGCCCCAGCCGCTCTGGAAGAGCCCGTTCAACTGCGGCACCTCGCGCATGCGCAGTTTGGTCACAAGCTGACCGGGGATCAGTTCAATTACCGGCATATCCCCCGTGACAGGCAGCGCCAATGCGTCCGCCCCGCGGGGCTTTAAGTGTACGCTGTTTAAAACGGCGGGCGAAGGCGCGGGGGTGTATATCGGCGTATCCTCGTACAGCTTTCCGCCGGTAATCACATGCAGCGGGCGGAATGTTTCAAGGTCCGGCAATACCACAAGATCGGCGCGGTAGCCGGGCGCAATTGCACCCACGTGCTTTAGGCCATAGTGGCGCGCGGCGTTCCACGTCGCCATGCGTACTGCCTGCAGCGGGCCGATGCCGCAGTTTACGGCGCGGCGCAGAATGTAGCTGATGTGCCCGTCACAGCGGATATCTTCCAAATGCTTGTCGTCCGTACAGAAAGACATGTTGTCGGTGGGCAGGTCTTCATACGCAATGCGGCGCAATATGGTCTCTATGCCGTGCGCAGCAGAACCCATGCGCAATTGTATGTGCATACCGGCGCGCAGCTTTTCGAGCACCTCGTCGTAATTGGAACATTCGTGGTCGCTCGACGGCCCCGAAAGGCGATAGGCGTGCAGCGCCTGCCCGCTCACGAGCGGCGCGTGCCCGTCGATGGGCGCATCCTGAAACAGCAGCAGCTTTTCGAGCATACCGGGCTCGCCCGCGGTGACGGAGGGGTAATCCATCACCTCGCCAAGGCCCAGCACGCGCGGGTGCGCGGCAAAGGGCGCAAGCTCCTGCGCGGTCAGCGTTGCGCCGTTGCGCTCAAAGGGCGTGCAGGGTACGCTCGAAGGCAGCATCATCAACACCTGCAGGGGAATGTGTTCGAATTGTTCCAGCATATAGGAAAGGCCCGCGCTGCCCGCGACGTTCGCGATTTCGTGCGGGTCGGCAATGACGGCGGTGGTACCGTGCGGCAGTACCGTGCGCGCAAAGCTGGCAGGCGTGGCCATGGAGCTTTCGATATGTACGTGCGAATCGATAAAGCCTGGGCAAACGTATGCGCCATGCACATCCAGTTCCCGCTCGGCATGGTAATTCCCGCCCACACCGAGTATCGTATCATCGCACAGCGCGATGTCACCGGTGAGCAGTTCCAATGTAAACACGTTAACGATGCGTGCGTTTTTGATGACGAGCGTCGCTTCGCCCTCCATGGCGCGCCGTATATTGGATTGGAGTTTTTGTAAATACATGGTTCACCTGCTTTTTGTAGTAGTATAGCACGGATTTTTGTTTGTACAAGAGGGGGAATAGGCTCTATATTCTGCCGGAAATCATATAGAATCACAGAATATTAGCGATTATTGCCGCAAAGCGCCAGGCTAATATTGAAATACGTTACGGGAAATGATACACTTTATGCAAACAGGGAATATTTTTACGACGATATGCTTTAATGTACGGCAAAAAAATTGCGGCATGCAAGCTGAAACTTCTGGGAGGAACAGAAGGCAATTTGTTTGCCCAACTAGAGGCGGTGAACCTCGGAAAAGTGGATGCTTCCACTTTTTCGACGCTATGTGTACGGCAAAAAAATTGCCGCACGGTCTCTCATATAGGTTTGCGGGTATGGCGCAAACGTTTCTACGGGGCAGCCGAAATTTGTCCCGCTATGGGGGTCCATCCGAATAAGCGGCGCAATGCGCAGCATAGGCGGAAGGGCGCTCATTTCTTTATATAAAAAGGCAAGGAGGAGACTACCCATGCGTACATTGATCAAAAACGGCACCGTTGTCAATGCGGACACAAAACGGCGCGCCGATGTATTGGTGGAAGGCAGCCATATTGCGGCAATGGGGGAACATCTGAATGCGGCGGATGCGCAGCTTATCGACGCGAAAGGCTGTTATGTGTTCCCCGGTTTTATCGATACGCATACGCATTTTGATCTGGACCTGGGCGTAACGGTTACGGCGGATAATTTCGATACAGGCACGCGTGCGGCGATTTTGGGCGGCACTACCACCGTGCTGGATTTTGCCACGCAGGATCGCGGCGGTACGCTCTTGGCGGCGCTTGACACCTGGCATAAGAAGGCCGCGGGGAGCTCCTGCAACTACGGCTTCCATATGGCCATTGCAGAGTGGAACGGCGCCGTCTCCCGCGAGATGGACGATATGAACGCCGCGGGCGTTACTTCTTATAAAATGTATATGGTGTACCCGGCGTTGCGCGTGGACGACGGCACCATCTATCGCGCTCTGCAGCGTGCGCGGGAGGTCGGCGCGCTCATCGGCATGCATTGCGAAAACTGGGATGTACTGCAGGCCATGGCGGCGGAGCAGAAGATGGCCGGCAACCTTGGCCCTGCGGGGCATCCGCTTTCCCGTCCTGCCGAGGTGGAAGCGGAGGCGGTCAGCCGGTACCTGCGTATCGCGCAGCTTGCGGGCGCGCCCGCGTATGTGGTGCACCTTTCCACTGGCGAAGGCCTGGAGGAAGCGCGCTACGCGCGCGCACGGGGGCAGGCGGTCTACCTGGAGACCTGCCCGCAGTACCTGGTATTGGACGACAGGCGCTACCGGGACCCCGACGGCGCGAAATTCGTGATGAGCCCGCCGCTCCGAACACCCGCCGACAATACGCGGCTGTGGGAAGGATTAAATCAAAACGAGATCGATACCGTGGGTACCGACCATTGCTCTTTTACTATGGCGCAAAAGGCGCTGGGCGAAGGGGATTTCTCAAAAATCCCCAACGGCGGCGCGGGCGTGCAAAACCGTGCAGCACTTTACTATACGTACGGCGTGCGCAACAACAGGGTCACGCTGGAGCAAATGGCGGCGCAGCTGAGCACAAACGCCGCGAAGCTCTTCGGCATGTATCCGAAAAAAGGAACTGTCGCCGAGGGCGCGGATGCGGATATCGTGGTATGGGATCCTGCCTATGCGGAGAAGATTTCGTATAAAACGCTGGCCCACCATTGCGACAATTCCCCCTACGAGGGCATGGCGGCGAACGGCCGCGCGCGCGATGTGCTGCTAAACGGCGAGTGGGCCGTGCAAAACGGAAAGCTGGTGCAAGCCGGGCTGGGTAAGTATGTGCATCGCGGCCCCTGTCAGGGATACCGGCCATGACTGTAAGAGCAAGAGAGGGGATGTCTCTGTGAACACTGCGATCTATAAAGGACACATCGTACACGCGCCCGTCATAGGGGAGCTAACGTGCGTGGAAAACGGATATATCGTTTGTGAAAACGGCCGTATCGAGGGCGTTTACTCCACTCTGCCGGAACGTTTTACCGGCGCGGAAACGGAGGATTTTGGCGACCGGCTGATCGTTCCCGCCTTTGTGGATATGCATCTGCACGCTCCGCAGTATGCCATGCTGGGCATGGGGATGGATCTGCAGCTGCTGGAGTGGCTCAATACGTATACCTTCCCAACCGAAGCCGCGTTTGCGGATACGGACTACGCGCGCGCCATGTACCGGAGGCTCGCTTCGAAGCTTATTCACGTGGGCACCACGCGGGTATGCATGTTCGCTTCCATCCACAGGGAGAGCACGCACATTTTAATGGAGGAGCTGGACCGCGCGGGCGTGACCGGCTATGTGGGCAAGGTGAACATGGACCGCAACAGCCCGGATTATCTACGTGAGACGACGGAGGAGTCCATTCTTGAAACGAAAAAATGGCTGGACGAGTGCGAAGGACGCTACCGGCATATCCGCCCCATGCTGACCCCACGCTTTACGCCCTCCTGTACGGATGCGCTTATGCAAGCTTTGGGCGAGCTGGCGCAATCGCGCGGGCTGTATGTGCAATCCCACCTTTCGGAAAATGTCGATGAAATCGAGTGGGTAAAGTCGCTCTGCCCGGATTGCGGGCAATACTGGGAAAGCTACGACCGCGCAGGCTTGTTCGGGCCCAAAACGGTGATGGCGCACTGCGTTTATTCCGATAAGAAGGAACGCGCCGCAATACGCGAGCATAATGTGTGGGTCGCGCACTGCCCGGATTCCAATATCAACATCGCGAGCGGCATTGCGCCCATCCGCCGCATGCTCAACGAGGGGCTGCACGTCACGCTGGGCTCGGATATCGCGGGCGGCGCGCGGCTTTCCATGATGGATGTGGCGACCTCCGCCATCCGCGCCTCCAAACGCCACTGGCTGGCCACCCAGAAGAATGAACCCTTCCTCACGGTGGCGGAGGTATTTTACCTGATCACTTCCGCAGGAATGGAATATTTCGGCGCGGGTCCGGGGTTTGCAAAGGGCGACGCGTTGCACGCGCTGGTGCTCGATGACAGTTCCCTGCCGCCTGTGCGCAGCCTGCCGATACAGCAGCGGCTGGAACGGCTGCTGTATCTTCCGGACGGGTGCCATATTACGGCGCGCTTTAGTGAAGGGAAAAGGGTAGGCTAACTTGTCGAAAAAGTGGAAGCATCCACTTTTTCGAAGTTCACCGCGCAAGTTGCCGCTCGGTTTCCCGCTTACGCAGGAAAGCAGTCGCGTCAACTTACGCTTCGAGGTGTCATTTTGCACCGCACAGGTCGCTGCAAAATGACGGATTGAAAGCCTTTACACAAATAAAATTACTCGCCGTTTCTATGGAAATCTTTTATAGCTTGGGCGTCCGCAAGCATATGTCATATGCTTTGCGGACGCCCCTTCTTTCGTTTTTAAGTACCACGCCCTCCGTCCGCATGGTATAATACATGTTGTTACGATTGGAGGGGGTATATTGGAACTCAATGATTTGAACAAGGAGCAGCGGGAGGCTGTCGAGTGCGTGGAGGGGCCGCTGCTGGTGCTCGCGGGCGCGGGTTCCGGCAAGACCCGCGTGCTTGTCAGCCGCATTGCCAATCTCATTTGCAACCATTATGTGCGCCCATGGAACATACTGGCGCTGACCTTTACCAACAAGGCCGCGCGCGAGATGCGCGAGCGCACCGAAAAGCTCATCGGCGGCAGCGCCGCCGATTTATGGGTGATGACATTCCATAGCTGCTGCGCGCGAATATTACGGCGCGAAGCGCAATATCTGGGTTACGATAAGAGCTTTGTGATCTACGACGACGCCGACCAGCTCGCCTTATATACGGAGATCATCAAAAAACTGGGTCTGGACGACAGTAAATTCCCCAAACGCCTGCTGCGCGAGCACATCAGCCAGGCGAAGAACCATACCACCGAGGTGGAGGAATACCTGCGCGACGACGCCTTTGGCGACATATATCTGCAGGTGTACAAGCTGTATCAGAAGCGGCTCAAGCAGAATAACGCGCTGGATTTTGACGACCTGCTGCTGAAGACTTTGGAATTGTTTGCGAAAAACCCGGACGTATTGGAACGGTATCGGGACCGCTTCAAATATATATTGGTGGACGAATACCAGGATACCAACATGGCGCAGTACAAGCTGGTGCGCATGCTGTGCGAAAAGCACCGCAACATCTGCGTGGTGGGCGACGACGACCAGAGCATCTACGGCTGGCGCGGCGCGGATATCCGCAATATACTCGAATTCGAAAAGGACTTCCCGGGCGCCGGCGTCATTCGGCTGGAACAGAATTACCGTTCCACCTCCGTGATACTCGACGCCGCCAACGGGGTCATCAACAACAACCAGAGCCGCAAGCGCAAAAAGCTGTGGACATCGCGCGAGGGCGGCGAACAGATCCGCGTTTACCACGCGCCGGACGAACGGCTGGAGGCGGATTATGTCTGCAGCCACATACTCGCGGGCGCGCGGCAGGGCAGGCGTTATGACGAGTACGCCATACTCTACCGCACCAACGCGCAAAGCCGCGTGCTGGAAACCGCGCTCACAAGTTACGGCATACCGTACCGCGTGTATGGCGGCCTGCGGTTCTATGAACGCGCGGAAATCAAGGATATACTCGCGTATTTGCGGCTTCTGTATAACCCGGCGGACGACGTGGCGCTTATGCGCATCATTAACGTCCCGCGCCGCGGTATCGGCGCCGCCGCCGTTGCGGAGCTTGAAAGCGCGGCATCGGCGCAGGAGCTGCCGATGTTTTTGACCGCCATCCAGGGCGAAGGGCTGTCCGTGCGCGTGCGCCCCAAGCTGCAGGGCTTTGCCGAGCAGATGGCGGAGCTTCTCGCGCTTCGCGACTCCTTGCCGCTTCACGAGTTTGCGCAGGAGATATTGAAGCGCATCGAATACGATGCGTATTTAAGGGAAGACAAGAAAGAGAACTATGAAGCCCGCATAGAGAACATCAACGAGCTGCTGGGCGGCATGCGCGAGTTTGCGGATGGTTTGCCCCCGGGCGGCGATGTGGATACGCTGGGCGCTTTCCTTGAGAACGTATCGCTGGTATCCGACATCGACAGCCTGGAAGAACAGGATGGGCAGGTGTCGCTCATGACGCTGCACAGCGCCAAGGGTCTGGAGTTCCCGGTGGTGTTCATTACCGGAATGGAGGAATTTATATTCCCCAGCCGCCGGTCGCGGCTGGAGCCGGTCAAGCTGGAGGAAGAGAGACGGCTTTGCTATGTGGGCATCACCCGCGCAAAGGAGGAGTTATACCTGATCCACGCACACCAGCGCAACCTGTACGGCGAACTTTCCATGAACCCGCCTTCGCGGTTCTTGGAGGAAATCCCCGAAACGCTGCTGGAACAGGAGGGCGGTATGCAGGCGCCGCAGCCGGCCGTACGTTCCACGCGCAGGCAGCATAAGGAACGACCGTTTGAGAATACCTACGGCGGTTTTGGCGTTGCCGCGCAGGCGGTCGTACCCAACGTGCCGAGGCCGAAAAGCGACGCCCCGGCTGCGCAGTATGTGCAGCACCAGCGCGTGCGGCACGCGAAGTTCGGCATCGGTACCGTGCTGCAGGTGGATGGCGCGGGCAGCGCGCAGGTTGTGACCATCGATTTTGGCGGCACCGTCAAAAAGTTCGCCACCGCATTTGCACCCATACAGGCGGAAGAGTAACCGGTCGGTAAAAAGGAGAGAGATCCATGACCGTAAGCGACAGGCAGCGGGAACTGACGCAGCAGCTGATTGCGCATGCGTCGGCATATTATGAGCAGGACGCGCCGCGAATCAGCGATGCGGAATACGATGCGCTCTACGACGAACTGCTTATGCTTGAACGGGAATCCGGCGAGGTCTTGCCGGATTCCCCTACGCGGCGCGTGGGCGGCGCGGTGGTAAAAGGGTTCGCGCCGCACCGGCATATCGCAAGGCTGTGGAGCCTTGACAAGGTGCGCACCGAGGCGGAACTGCTGGAGTGGGACGCGCGCACGCGCCGCCTGCGCCAGGAGTATATCGACCGCACCGGAGAGGCGCTGCCGCCCGTGCGCTATGCGCTCGAATACAAGTTCGACGGCCTGACCATCAACCTGACGTATGACGGCGGCAGGCTGGTGCAGGCCGCCACCCGCGGCAACGGCGAGGTGGGCGAGGGCATATTGGAACAGATCAAAACCATCAAAGATATCCCGCATACCATTCCCTTTACCGGCCGTATGGAGGTACAGGGGGAAGGGTATATGCGGCTTTCCGTTTTGGAGGAGCTCAACCAGACGCTCGACGAGCCTCTTAAGAACGCGCGCAACGCGGCGGCGGGCGCTTTGCGCAACATCGACCCCGAAATTACAAAGCAGCGAAAATTGAGCTGCTGCTGCTACAATATCGGCTTCATCGAAGGGAAGACGCTCTTTTCTCAGGAGGAGATGCGCGCGTTTCTAAAGGAGAACGGGCTGCCCGTAAACGATTTTTTTGTGCAGGGTGACGATATGAGGCCGCTCCTGAGCGCCATTCAGGCGGCGGAAAGTACGCGCGGCACGCTGGATTTTTTGATCGACGGCATGGTCGTCAAGGTGCGTCCGTTTAAAGTGCGCGAAGCGCTGGGCCATACGGAAAAATTCCCGCGCTGGGCCATCGCCTATAAATTCGCCGCGGAAGAAGCCACCACCACCGTAGAGGAAGTCACCTGGGAGGTGGGGCGCACCGGTAAGCTGACGCCTCTCGCGCACTTGACGCCGGTGGACCTTGCGGGCGCGACCATACGCCGCGCCACGCTCAACAATTTCGATGATATAGAGCGCAAGCGGGTAGGCGTCGGGTCCAAAGTGTTTTTGCGCCGCAGCAACGACGTGATCCCGGAAATATTGGGGAGCGTCCCCGACGACGAGCCGCACGCGCAGGTGGAAAAGCCCGTGCGCTGCCCTGCCTGCGGCGCGCATGTCGAGCAGCGCGGCGCGCATCTTTTCTGCACCAATTCGCTTTCCTGCCGCCCGCAGATCGTGGGGCGGCTAAAGCATTACGCAAGCCGCGACGCCATGGATATCGATACGTTTTCCGGCAAGACCGCGGAGCTGTTCGTGGATACGCTGGGGTTTTCCGCGATCCCCCAGCTTTACGAGCTTACGGCGGAGCAATTGGTGCCGCTGGAACGCTTCGGCGAAAAGAAGGCGCAGAACCTGCTGGAAGCCATCGATAAAAGCCGGGACTGCACGCTGGGCGCTTTTTTGTTCGCGCTGGGCATTCCCAACGTGGGCAGCAAAACCGCGCGGGAGCTTGCGCGGTGTTTTCTGACTCTGGAAGCCCTGCGCAATGCGGATAAGGAATCGCTGCTCGCGATAGACGACGTGGGCGAGATCGTCGCCGAAAGCGTCATCGACTTTTTTGCCGACCCCTCCATCTCCGCGCAGGTGGACGCGCTGCTTCGTCACGGCGTTTCCCCCAGGCCGGAGCAGGCGCGGGCGCAAATAAGCCCGATCGCGGGCAAGACCGTCGTGGTCACGGGCGTGCTGCCCACAATGGATCGCAGGGAGGCCGAGCAATTGATCGAGCGGCTGGGCGGCAAGGCGTCGGGCAGCGTAAGCAAAAAGACGCATTACGTGCTCGCGGGGGAAAACGCGGGCAGCAAGCTTGCAAAAGCGCTGGAACTGGGTGTTCCCGTGCTGGACGAAGCGTCCTTCCTGCAGCTTATCGGCAGCGGTAAACCGGAAGAATGAGCGGCGTATTTATCTGTTTTCCCCTGCGGTATGTTCTGAAAAGGTGATCGGATGTACGGGAAATTTGTAATAACAGCGTCAGTTTTTTCATAAACCTTTGCCGGAAACCTTCGACAAATCTCATGCATCTGTGTTATACTTTTTATACTATGATCGACAAGGGGGACGCACGGTTGATAAGCAGCATGACCGGCTACGGGCGCGGTACCGCCGGCCGGGATGGACGAGAGATGACTGTGGAGCTGAAATCCGTCAACCACCGGTATCTGGATCTGGGTATGCGACTTCCCCGTCACATCGGCTTCCTTGAGGATGTATTCCGTACGGAGCTTTCCGCAAGGGTCAGCCGGGGACATGTCGATCTTTTTGTAAGCTATTGGAATGGGCGCAACGATGCGCGTGCGGTCGTCATCGACGAGGCGCTGCTTGCACAATACCTGATCGCCGCACGCGGCGCGGGCGAGCGGCTGGGACTAACTGACGACCTGACGCTTTCGGCTGCGCTGCGCCTGCCGGATGTTTCGGATGTCGTCGAAGCCGAAGAGGACCGTGATTGCGTTGCCGCACTTGCGCGCGAGGCGGTTGCGCTGGCGGCGGAAGAAATGAAGGCCATGCGCGCGGCGGAGGGCGAACGGCTGTGCGCCGATCTTACCCAGCGCGCGCAGACCGTGCTTGCGCTTACGGAAGAAATTGCGCAGCGTGCGCCGCTTGTCGTGCAGGAATACCGGCAGAAGCTCAACGAGCGAATAGAGCAGCTTTTAGGCGAGACGGAACCCGACAGGGCGCGCCTTGCGACGGAAGTCGCCCTTTTTGCGGACCGCGCCAGTATTGACGAGGAAATCGTCAGGTTAAGGAGCCACGTTTCACAGCTGCTGCAGACGCTTTCTGCCAATGAACCGGCCGGGCGCAAGCTGGATTTTATCGTGCAGGAAATGAACCGTGAGTTCAACACCATAGGTTCCAAGGCAAACGACGCGCAGCTCACGAACGCCGTGATCGCCGGCAAGGGCGAGATCGAAAAGATCCGCGAGCAGGTGCAGAACATAGAGTAAACTTTATGGGAGGACAGGCATGGCCATTAAGCTGATCAACATAGGCTTCGGCAACATCGTTTCCGCCAACCGGCTGCTCGCCATCGTCAGCCCGGATTCCGCGCCTATCAAGCGTATCGTGCAGGAAGCGCGCGAACGCGGCCGGCTCATCGACGCCACCTACGGGCGGCGTACCCGCGCGGTGATCATGATGGACAGCGGCCATGTGGTGCTTTCCGCCGTGCAGCCCGAGACCGTCGCGCACAGGCTGGACGTAAGGGAGACCGCCGATCTCGGGGAATGATCGCTTAGGGAAGCAACTTTCACAGGAGGATCTTACTTATGGAGGATGGACGTCGGGGGTTGCTCGTGGTCCTTTCAGGACCGTCGGGTGTGGGCAAAGGTACAGTCTGCCGCAAGCTGCTTGCAGCCAATCCCAATATGACGCTTTCGATATCGGCCACAACGCGCCTCAGGCGCGAAAACGAGATGGACGGCAGGGAGTATTTCTTTAAATCCAAGGAGGAATTTTCGCGCATGGTGCGCGAGGGGGAATTCCTGGAGTATATGCGCGTATTCGGTACGCATTCCTACGGTACGCCGCGCCAATTTGTAATGGACCAACTGGAAAAAGGGCGTGACGTCATACTGGAAATCGACGTACAGGGTGGTCTTCGGGTTAAGGAAGTATGTCCCGAAGCGGTGCTGGTGTTTTTGGCGCCGCCGTCCATGGAAGAACTTAAGCGCAGGCTCATCGAACGCGGTACGGAGACGGAGCAATCCATAGAACGCCGCACGGAGGCGGCTTATACGGAGATGCAGTGTATCTCCTACTATGATTACGTGACCATCAACAACACGGTAGAGCAGGCCGTGGAAGGCATCGAAGCCATCGTATATGCGGAAAAGAGCCGCGTAGCGCGAAGCGACGATTTGATCAACCTGCTCTTGGGAGGATGTGATACCATATGATGAATTATCCTGGAGTCAACGAGCTGGTGGACAAGGTAGGCACCCGCTACATGCTGGTGATGGCTGTTGCGCGCCGCGCGCGTCAGCTCATGAACGAACCGGAAACGCTCGGCGAAAAGAACCCGGTCACCATGGCGGTAGAGGACCTGTACAAGGACCGGATCGTCATTGATTACCCGGAGGAGTATACGCTGCGCTAAATGGAGCACAGAGCAACCGTGGTGCTGGGCGTCACCGGCTCCATAGCGGCTTACAAGGCTGCGGAGATCATATCCAGGCTTACCAAGCAAAACATCGATGTGCGCGTTATCCTTACGGACGGCGGCGCACACTTCATTACGCCGCTCACGCTGGAAACGCTTTCCCGATCGCCGGTGGCTTCCGGCCAGTTTTCACGTGAAGCGCCCTATGAAGTGGAACATATCGCGCTTGCGAAGCTTGCGGATGTTTTTCTTGTCGCGCCCGCCACGGCGAATTTCATTGGCAAGGCGGCAAACGGCATTGCCGACGATCTGCTCTCGACCACGTTCTTGGCTACCCGCGCTCCTGTTTTGATTGCCCCGGCCATGAACAGCAACATGCTCACGCATCCTGCCGTCGTGCAGAATATCGCGGCATTGCGCGCGCGCGGCTGTACGTTTATAGAGCCGGAGGACGGCATGCTTGCCTGCGGCGACGTGGGCAAAGGAAGGCTCGCGCCGGTGGAGGATATCGTTTCCGCCGTACAGGCGGCGCTTTTGCGCAAACGGGATCTTGCGGGTAAACGGATCGTCGTGACCGCCGGCCCCACCCGCGAGGCGATCGACCCCGTGCGTTTTTTATCCAACCGCAGCAGCGGCAAAATGGGCTTTGCAATCGCCGAGGCGGCGGCAAAACGGGGCGCGCAGGTAAAGCTGATCGCGGGGCCCGTACAGCTTGCAACGCCGCCGGGCGTGGAGCGGGAGGATATTACTTCCAGCGCGCAGCTTTGCGAGGCGGTGGAACGCGCTTTTGACGGGTGCGACGCGCTCATCATGGCGGCGGCGCCCGCGGACTTTACTGTGGCCGAAGTGGCGGAGCACAAAATCAAGAAGCACGGCGAAGGCTTGACGCTGTCGCTTTCCCCAACGGCGGATATACTCGCCCGTGTGGGCGCACGCAAGCAAAAGCAGGTAGTGATGGGCTTTGCCGCCGAAACGCAGAATCTCGAGCGCAACGCTAAGGATAAGCTTGCGCGCAAGAACCTTGATTTTATTGCCGCCAACGACGTAAGCGCGGCCAATGCGGGCTTTGCCGTGGATACCAACGCGGTGACGCTGTATGACGCGGCGGGCGGTTGCAGGCAAAGCGGGCTGATGCAAAAGGCGGCGCTTGCGGATTGGCTGCTCGATGCGCTGGCCGCCGCATGGATGCGGTGATGTAAGGCTGCACAGTGAAGATACCGGCGGGAGAAGCATAGAAAGCGCAGCTTCCCCCGCTTTTTTAAGAAGCGGGAGGTGGTCACAAATGTTTGCGCAGGTCATCGTGGATATCGCGCATTCGGATGTGGACCGCCTTTTTTCGTATGCCGTGCCGGAAGGGATGCGACTTGCGCCCGGCCAGCACGTGCTGGTGCCGTTCGGGCGGGGCAACAAACCGCTCGAAGGCTTCGTGCTGGCGCTAAGTGAGACTGCCCCCGAAACCGCCGCCCATATCAAACCTGTTTCGCGCGCACTGGAGCCTTACCCCATATTCACTGAGCAGCAGCTTTCGCTTGCGCGGTGGATGCAGCAAAGCTACCATTGCGTGCTGGTGGACGCGCTCCGGCTGATGATCCCTTCGCAACTGCGCGGCGGCCGTATACAGGAAAAAACACTGCGCACCGTGCGCGTGGCGGACGGGCTGGATATGGAAACCGCGCGCGCTTCCCTGCTCAAAAAGGACGGCGCGCCCAAAGCGCCGCGCCAGCTTGAAGTATTCGAGCTTTTGGCGAAGGCCGCCATGCCTATGTCCGTACAGGATATTACCGCGTTTTTGCCGGGCGCGGAGGGCGCAATTTCCGCATTGCTGAAAAAAGGGCTGCTGGCGGAAAACGAATGCGTGACATTCCGCCGCCCCGCAGGTGCGCGCAAGCCGGAGTCGCCAGCCGTGGAGCTTACGGCAGCGCAGCAGGCCGCCATAGAGACCATCTGTGCCGGTATGCAGACGGGGCAGGGTACGTTTTTGCTGCACGGCGTGACCGGCAGCGGCAAAACGGAAATTTACATGCACTGCATCAGCCGCTGTATTGCGGAGGGCAGGCAGGCCATACTGCTTGTGCCTGAAATTTCTCTTACTCCGCAGACAATGGGCCTGTTCCGCGCACGCTTTGGCGAAAACGTCGCCGTGCTGCACAGCCGCCTTTCCGCTGGCGAACGCTTTGATGAATGGCGGCGCATCCGGCTGGGGATGGTACAGGTGGCGGTGGGCGCGCGCAGCGCCGTATTTGCGCCTTTTGAAAACCTCGGGCTGATAGTGGTGGACGAAGAGCACGAGCAAAGCTATCAAAGCGAGCTTTCGCCCCGCTACCATGCGCTGGAGGTGGCGCGAAAGCGTTGCACCATGGCGAAGGCTCCGCTGATACTGGGCAGCGCCACGCCGGGCATACAAAGCTATTACCGCGCGAAAACGGGCCTTTATACGCTTATCGAGCTGCCCGAGCGCGTGCAGCAGCGCCCCATGCCGGAAATCAATATCGTGGATATGCGCGAGGAGTTTCTGCGCGGCAACAACGGCATATTCAGCGGCGCCCTTCATAAGGCGCTGGGCTCGTGCCTGCGCGCGGGCAAGCAGGCCATACTGTTTATGAACCGCAGGGGCTATTCCACATTCGTATCCTGCCGCGGCTGCGGGCATGTATTCCAGTGTACGGACTGCGATATTTCCATGACGTACCACCGTACGGAGGAGCGCGTCAAATGCCATTACTGCGGGCATACCGAGCCGGTTCCTACCGTCTGCCCCAACTGCGGCCGTCCGTTTGTCAAGTATTTCGGCATCGGCACGCAGCAGGTGGAAGAACAGCTGCTGCAGCAGTTCCCCGGCGTCAAGGCTTTGCGCATGGATATGGACAGCACCCGCACCAAGGATGCGCACGAGCATATGCTTTCGGCGTTTGCGCGCGGAGAGGCGCAGGTGCTCATCGGCACGCAAATGGTCGCAAAGGGGCTCGACTTCCCGGATGTGACTCTGGTCGGCGTCATCGCGGCGGATTCCACGCTGTATTTGCCGGATTACCGCAGCGCGGAGCGCACGTTCCAACTGCTCACGCAGGTGGCGGGGCGCGCCGGGCGGGATGAATTCCCCGGCAGCGTGGTTGTGCAGACCTATTCGCCGGGGCACCCCAGCATCCGTTTTGCGCGCACGCATGATTATAAGGGGTTTTTCACATATGAGCTTGCGCAGCGGCGCGCGGCGCTTTTTCCGCCGTTTGCGCTGTTTGTGCGCGCGCTGTTTACAGGTACGGATGAGCAGCAACTCCATGCGGACGGCATCCGCTTCGGTAAAGGGCTGGAGGAGGCGATCCGCGACGCGCTGGGCCGTGAGCACAGCCAGGAACTGCTGTTCTTGTGCGCATCCCCCGCGCCTATCTATAAAAAGCAGGGCGTATACCGCTTTCAGGTGCTGGTGAAGCTGCTGCGCACGCAGCATACGGCTTCGGCGCTGCAGGCGATTTATGAGTATGCCGGCGCGCACCGCGGCGAGCGGTTTGCAACGCTGGAGGTCAACCCCGGCGATCTGTTTTAGGTGAGCGCTGATTAATTCGGAACGTTGTCTTGACGGCTGTTTTCATGTCCTGCTGTGTTAAGCTAAATCTTGAAATAGCGCTGCTATTCCTTCGATTTTGCTCCTTGCAGGCCCAGACACCATCTCGTCAATCCAGCATCCCTCATTTAATCAGTGCCTTACTTAGAAACAAAAAGACTGTTATTGTACCGTGGGGGTGTATTATAATATTGGCAATAGAGATCGATGCAGGAAAGAAGGGTGAACGATGGCGCTCAGGAAGATTTTAAAGGAAAACGATCCCGCTCTGTATAAGGTTTGCAGGCCGGTGGAGCGCATTGACAAGCGCATCCATCAGCTGCTCGACGATATGCTGGAGACCATGTACAATGCCGACGGCGTAGGGCTTGCCGCTCCGCAGGTGGGCATACTGCGCCGCGCGGTGGTGATCGACAGCGGCGACGGCCCTGTGGAAATGATTAACCCGGAAATACTCTTTACCGAAGGCGAGGAAGGATGCATGGAAGGGTGCCTTTCTTTCCCCGGAAAATCCGGTTATGTGGTGCGCCCGGCCCGAGTCATTGCGCGTGCGCAGGACCGCAGCGGGGAATGGAAGGAGTACGACGCCACGGGCCTCTTTGCCCGCGCAATTTTGCACGAGACGGATCACCTGGACGGCAAGGTGTATATCGATCTCATCACCGAGCCGCCGGAGGGATACAAGGAAGACACGGACGAGGAAGACGAGGAAGCAACAGAATGAAGATCGCCTTTCTGGGTACGCCTGCGTTTGCCGTACCGTCGCTTAAGATGCTTATCGACGAAGGGCATACGCTGTGCGTCTTTACCCAGCCGGATAAACCGCAGGGGCGGCATGCCGTGCTGACCCCGCCGCCCGTCAAGGAGCTGGCGCAAAAGCATAACATCCCCGTATACCAACCTGGCCGTATCCGCGACCGGGAGGGGTTGGAGCCGTTGCGCGCCTTCGGGCCGGACCTTATGGTCACGGCCGCTTTCGGCCAGATTTTAAGCGCGGATAACCTTGCGGTTCCCGCGTTCGGCTGCGTCAATGTCCACGGCTCGCTGCTGCCCAAATACCGCGGCGCCGCGCCCATACAGTGGGCGGTGATCGACGGCGAGAAAAAGACGGGCATTACTACCATGCTGACGGATGTGGGGCTGGATACCGGCGATATACTGCTCGCGCGCGAAACGCAAATCCAACCTGATGAAACGGCGGGCGAGCTGTATGAGCGCATGGCGGTATTGGGCGCCGAAACGTTAAAGGAAACACTAGGAAAGCTTATGGCGGGCACGCTCACCCGTACCCCGCAGGAGGAAGCGCAGGCCACCAAATGCCGCATGCTCAAAAAAGAGGACGGCAAGCTGGATTTTACGCAGACCGCGCAGCGTATCCACGACCGCGTGCGCGGCACCAACCCCTGGCCGGGCGCATACGCCATGCTGGAAGATGGGCTGCCGCTGAAAATCTGGCGCACCCGCATGACGGATGTACCGGTACCTCTCGGGCTGCTGCCCGGCGCCTGCTTCGGCGATGCAAAATCCGGCCTGTTCGTAACCTGTGCGGATACGGCTCTCGAGATATTGGAGCTGCAGGCCCCCTGCTGCAAGCGTATGGCGGCAAAGGTATACCTGTGCGGCAGGCAGCTTGCGGGAAGCAGACTGCTATGAGCATCCGGCGTATCGCGCTTGAGGCACTGCTGGATATTACCGAACGGGGCGCATACGCCAATCTTCGGCTCAAGGAAGCGCAGCAGGGGCTCTCCCCGGCGGACGCCAAATGGGTATCCGCCGCGGTGTATGAAACGCTCGATCATCTGCTATATATCGACCATGTGCTTACGCACTATAGTAAGGGCCAGCAAAAGCCGGTGATACGGGGAATACTGCGCATGGGCGCCTGTCAGCTTTTGTTTATGCGCGTGCCGCCTTCCGCAGCCGTGAACGAGAGCGTCAAGCTCGCAAAGGAAGTTGGCAAGGGCGCGCTTTCGGGGTACATCAACGGCGTGCTGCGCACGCTTGCAAGGAATATGGAAAATTTGCCGCCGCTGCCGGAGGGACTACCGGAGCGGCTGAGCATACAGTACAGCTGGCCGCTGTGGCTGGTGGAGGAATGGCTGCGGCGTTTTGGCGAAGCGGATACACAAGCGCTGCTGCAAGCCCCCGCGCCGCAGATGACGCTTCGCGCGCAGCCGCCCTTTACGGCGGAACAGCTGCGGCAGGAGCTTACAAAACGCGGCGTTGCCTTTACGAACGGCACGCTCGTGGCGGATTGCGTGAAACTTGAAAAAGGCTTTGATATCGCGCGAGACCCGCTGTTTCAAAACGGCAGCATTGCTTTGCAGAGCGAAAGCGCCATGCTCGTTTGCCGTGCGTGCGGCCTGCGGCCCGGCTTACGGGTGCTGGACGCCTGCGCGGCGCCCGGCGGCAAAAGCGCGTATCTGTACGCGCTGTGCCCGGAGATTGACTTGACCGCATGGGAGCTGCACCCCCACCGCAAGGAGCTGCTGGACAGAACTCTCGCCCGCCTGCATGTGCGTGCGGAGACCCGCCTGCAGGACGCCGCGCAAGCAGCGGATGATTGCCGCGGCGCGTTTGACGCGGTGCTGCTGGATGTGCCCTGCTCCGGCCTTGGCGTTGCGGCGGGCAAGCCGGATGTGCGTTATACAAAGTCGCCCGAGGCGATCACCGCGCTGGCGGAAACACAGCGGCGCATACTGGACACGTGCGCAGAGTATGTGCACCCCGGCGGCATACTCGTTTACGCAAGCTGTACGATCTCTCTGCCGGAGAATGAAGCGCAGATAGCGGCGTTTTTACAAAGGCGGAAGGATTACGCCCTGGACAGCCTTGCGCCGTATCTGCCCGGCGTTTTTCCCGGCCTTGCGGAGGGCATGGTGCAGCTTTTGCCGCACAGGGACCATACCGAGGGCTTTTTTATCGCACGGTTGGTACGCCAAAAAGGGGAAGCATGAAGCATTTAACGGATATGACAAAAGAGGAGCTTGCCGCCCTCTTAAAGGATCAGCCCGCTTTCCGCGCGGCGCAGGTATACGAATGGCTGCTGCGCGGCGCGCGCCCCGCGGATATGACGAATATCCCCAAAGCGCTGCGCGAGCGGTTATCCGTGTTGCCGTGGGGCGGGGCGGAAATACAGCAGAAGTTTCTTTCCGCGCAGGACGGTACGGTCAAATATCTGTTTTTACTGGACGGCGGCGACCTGGTGGAAGGCGTGCTGATGCGCTACCATCACGGCAACACGCTTTGCCTTTCCACACAGGTCGGGTGCCGGATGGGCTGCACGTTTTGCGCTTCCACGCTGGAAGGGCGCGTGCGCGATCTTCGGTCCGGCGAAATGCTCTCCCAGGTGGCGGCGGTCGAACGGGATGAGCCGCCGACCGCGAGCGGACGCGCCGTAACCAATATCGTGCTGATGGGCAGCGGTGAACCGCTGGATAATTTCGATAACGTCGTGGCGTTTTTACAGCGGGCGACTTCGCCGGAGGGCTTGGGGATCAGCTCCCGCAACATTTCGCTTTCCACCTGCGGACTGGTGCCGGAAATGTATAGGCTGTTGAAGGAAGCGCCGCCTGTTACGCTCTGCGTTTCCCTGCACGCGCACGACGACGCGCAGCGCAGTGCCATTATGCCGATCAACCGGCGCTATCCCATCGCACAGGTGCTCGAAGCCGCAAAGACGTATGCCGATACCACCGGCCGACGGGTGATATTTGAATATGCGCTCATCGAGAGCGTCAACGCTTCCGAACAGGACGCCGCGGCGCTTGCGGCAAATTTACGCGGCATCAACTGCCATGTGAACCTGATACCCCTCAACCCTGTGCCGGAGAGGCAGCTTATGGGCGCAACCAGAAAGCAGGCGGCGCAGTTTGCTTCGTGGCTTACACAGCGGCATATTTCCGCCACCGTAAGGCGCGAGATGGGTACGGATATCGAAGGTGCGTGCGGCCAGCTGCGCCGCCGCGTGCTCTATGAAAACGAAGATGACGGGGGAGAATGATATGTCCTTCTCTAGCGGCGTAAAGCAGGAGCTTGCCCATATCCGGCTGCGCAGCGAAAAAGTGCGGCGCGCGCAGCTTTTCGGGCTTACGCATGCGGCGGGCGCTTTGCGCCTGGGGCATCTGTTCGGCGTGGAATACGTGACCGAAACGCATGAGGTCGGCCGCCAGATCGCGGCGCTCGCTTCCTCCCTTTATGATGTGCAGGCGGAGCTTACGCTGCGCGATACCGACCGCAGGCGGCTTACGCTCACGGTCGTGACACTCACCGGCCCCGGCTGCGAGCCGCTGCTGCATGACGCCGGATTGTTTTTGCGCACGGAGGCCGGCGTGGAGCTGACCCAGGACCTGCCGGAAGCGCTGCTCAACGCCGAAGATACGCGGCGTGCCTTTTTGCGCGGCGCGTTTTTGGGCGCGGGCTCCTGCTCCGATCCCAAGCGGGCGTACCATCTGGAAATCGTCTGCCGCAGCGAGCCGTTTGCGCTTAGGCTGTGCGGGCTGGTACAAGCGCTGTGCTGCGAGGCAAAAACGGTTCGCCGTAAGGATCGAACTGTGGTATACTTAAAAGAAGGGGACCGTATCGCGTCGTTCCTGGCGCTGTTGGGCGCGTCCGTCGCGACGCTTGCGTTTGAGGATGTGCGGGCCGAAAAGGAACTGCGCAACTATATCAACCGCACCAGCAACTGCGAAACGGCGAACATCGGCAAAACCATATACGCCGCGGGCGACCAGGTTGACGCCATACAAAAAATACTGCTGTATCGGGATTTCGCGCGTCTTTCCCCGGCGCTTCGGGAAACGGCGGAGCTGAGGCTGAACAACCCCGAGGCCAGCCTGCAGGAGCTTGCCGATATGGCCGGCATAGGGAAATCCGGCATGAACCACCGCCTGCAGCGTCTATTGCGCATCGCGCAGGAATTAAACTGAAGAGAACGGTATTTTTAGAGCCGCTTACATGCGGGGCATGTTAAAAAATATAAGGGGGCGTCGTGATGATACATAAGGTGCTGACTATTCAGAATTCCGAGGGGTTGCGCGCGCGTCCCGCGGCACAGTTCGTACAGCTTGCCAGCGGGTTCACCTCCCAAATGCTGATTGAAAAGGGTAATAAAAAAGTAAATGCAAAATCCATCATGGGCGTATTGTCCCTCGGCGTCGGCCAGGGAGATACCATCCATCTGTTCGTCAACGGGCCGGATGAGGACATCGCTATGAGCGCCATGGTGGAGCTTACCCGCAAAGGATAGACCGTGGCTTTCACCCATTTGCATGTGCATACGCAATACAGTCTCCTCGATGGCGCGGCGCGCATTGAGGAGCTTGTTGTGTGCGCCAAAAAATATGGCATGGGCGCGCTTTCCATTACCGACCACGGCGTCATGTACGGTGTGGTCGATTTTTATAAGGCCTGCAAGCGCGAGGGCGTAAAGCCCATCATCGGTATGGAGGCGTATGTCGCCCCCCGCTCCATGGAGGACCGGGAGGGGCCGAAGGACCGGGAATATGCGCACCTAATACTGCTGTGCAAAAACCATACAGGCTACAAGAATCTGATGCGGCTTTCTTCCGAAGCGTTTTTGCGCGGGTTTTACTATAAGCCCCGCATCGACTATGATCTGCTTGGGCGGCACTGCGAGGGACTCATCTGCATGTCCGCATGCCTGGCGGGCGATATTCCGCAGCGCCTGCTGCAGAACCGGTATGACGAGGCAAAGGCGCTGGCACAGCGCCTGCAGGGCATGTTCGGGGACGATTTTTACATCGAGATACAGGATCACGGCATCCCCGCGCAAAAGCAGGTGCTGCCCGGCTTAGCGCAGATCGCACGGGAGATCGGCGCAAAGCTCGTCGCTACCAACGACGTGCATTATGTCAATAAAGAGGATGCGCAGGTGCAGGATGTGCTGCTCTGCGTACAGACCAACACGTTCGTGGATGAACCTAACCGCATGCGCATGGAGGCGGAGGAGTTCTATTTAAAAAGCGAAGCCGAAATGCGCGCGGCAATGCCGCAATATCCGGAGGCGTTTGATAACACGCAGGAAATTGCGGATAAATGCGACCTGGAGCTTTCTTTTGGCGAAAAGCATTTGCCTGGCTTTACCGCGCCGGATAAAATGGAGAACGCCGCCTATCTTCGCAAGCTCTGCGGGGAGGGGCTAAATAAAAAGATGCCCAATGCCGATACCGCCGCGCGCGAACGGCTGCAGTACGAGCTTTCCGTCATCGAACGCATGGGCTTTGTGGATTACTTCCTCATCGTATGGGATTTTATCCATTTCGCAAAGCAGAACGGCATCGTCGTCGGCCCCGGCCGCGGCAGCGGCGCGGGCAGCATTGCCGCCTATTGCCTGGGCATCACGGATGTGGATCCGCTCAAATACGGCTTGCTGTTCGAGCGCTTTTTGAACCCGGAGCGCATCTCCATGCCGGATTTCGACGTCGACTTCTGCTACGAGCGGCGGCAGGAGGTCATCGACTACGTGGTGCGAAAATACGGCGCGGACCATGTGGCGCAGATCATTACGTTTGGCACCATGGCTGCACGCGCCGCTGTGCGGGACGTGGGGCGCGCGCTGCATATGCCCTACGGCGATGTGGATAAGATCGCCAAGATGGTGCCTTATGAGCTGAACATGACGCTGGAACGCGCGCTTTCCCTGTCGCCGGATCTGCGTGCGGCGTATGACAGCGACCCCAATGTAAAAACGCTCATTGATTTTTCCAGAAGGCTGGAGGGGCAACCCCGCCACGCTTCCACGCACGCGGCGGGCGTTGTCATATCCAGGCACCCCGTCATGGAAGTGGTGCCGCTGCAGAAAAACGACGAATCCATTACCACGCAGTTCCCCATGGGCACATTGGAGGAACTGGGCCTTCTGAAAATGGATTTTCTGGGCCTACGTACGCTCACCGTCATACGCGATACGCTGGATTTCATTGGCGCGGGCGGCAAGGAGCCGCCGGAGCTCGACGGCATGGCCTACGACGACCCGAAGGTGTTCGCCATGATCTCCCGCGCGGATACGGACGGCGTGTTCCAGTTGGAAAGCGCGGGCATGCGCCAGTTTATGATGCAGTTAAAACCGGACAGCTTTGAGGATATTATCGCGGGCATCTCGCTGTTCCGGCCTGGCCCCATGGCGCAGATACCGCGTTATGTCGGCGCCAAGCACGGCACCGCGCCCGTGAGCTATTTGCATGAAAAACTCCGGCCGATTTTACAAAACACCTACGGCTGCATGGTATATCAGGAGCAGGTCATGCAGATCGTGCGGGATTTGGGCGGCTATTCGCTTGGGCGCAGCGACCTTGTACGCCGCGCGATGAGCAAAAAAAAGCATGAAGTCATGGCGAAGGAGCGCCGGAATTTCATTTACGGCAACGCGGAAGAAGGCATTCCCGGCGCGGTGAAAAACGGCGTGCCGGCGGAAATCGCCAACCGTATATTCGATGAAATGATGGATTTTGCCTCCTACGCCTTCAATAAATCCCATGCGGCCTGTTACGCTGTGGTGGCGTACCGTACCGCGTACCTCAAGCTTTATTACAAGGCGGAGTTCATGGCGGCGCTGTTAAACAGCTACCTGGGCAGCGTGGACGATGTGGCAAAGTACGTTTACGCCGCGCGGCGCATGGGGATACGCATATTGCCGCCGGACGTCAACAAAAGCTGCGCGCGCTTTACTGTGGAGGAGGGAAGCATCCGTTTCGGCCTGTGCGCGGTGCGCAATGTGGGCGAGGCGGCCATGCAGTCAATGGTGCGCGAGCGGGAGCGGAGCGGGCCGTTCCGCGATTTTTTTGATTTTGTGGACAGGGCCGAAGGCTTAAACAAGCGGGCGCTGGAAGGGCTGATTTATGCGGGCGGCTTTGACGGCATGAAAAACCGGCGCGCGCAGCTTTTAAGCGTTTACGAGCGCGCGCTTGAAGGCTCCGCGCAGTCGCGCAAAATGCGCGAGCAGGGGCAGATATCGCTGTTCGATTTTGGCGGAGCTTCCCAAACGGCGCTGCAGACAGTCTCCGTACAGCTGCCGGATATACCGGAATTCCCGCACCAGGTGATACTGGATAAGGAACGCGAGGCGATCGGCGTATACATCAGCGGCCACCCGCTGGATGATTTTGAGTCCATACTTTCCGCGCTGCCTTATTCCGTGGCGCAGTTGCAGGAAGCCGACGGTACGGGCGTGCCGCGCGACAACGAACGTGTGCGCACCGGCGGGCTTTTATCCAATGTAGAGCGCAAGCCCACGCGTGCGGGCAATAATATGATGGGGTACGCGGTGCTCGAAGGGGTGACCGGCACGGTGGAGCTTGTGCTGTTCCCGCGTACGCTCACGCAGGTGGGCGACGTGTTTTTCCCCGCCCGCGCCGTGATGGCGACGGGAAAGCTGAATATGCGCGAAAACCAGAAAAACAGCATATTGGTGGACGAGCTTATCCCGCTGGAGAAGGTTGTGCCTACATTATATCTGAGGTACGCTTCGCTGACGCCGGAGCGTGCGAAGGAAACGGTAGACCTGTTATCGCGCTTCCCCGGCAATGTGCCGGTCGTGCTTTACGATGCCTCTACCGGCGAGAAGCGACTATCCTCCAAAGAGCGCTACATCAATCTGTCCGAAGCGTTTTTAGGGCAGGCATATGCGCTCTTGGGCGAAGAAAACGTAAAGATCACCGTACGGTGAACGGATATAAAGGATAGATACGTTCAGGGAAGGAAAGGGTAAGGATATGATGAAGCGGATCGGCGTATTGACAAGCGGCGGAGACACCCCGGGCATGAATGCGGCCATACGCGCTGTGGTAAAGGCGGGCATCGATAAGGGGATTACCGTTATGGGCATCTACCATGGCTTTCAGGGCCTGATGGAGGGCCGGGTGCAGCAGCTTCAGTATGAGGACGTACACAACACCATCGACCGGGGCGGCACAATACTGCGCACCGCGCGAAGCGAACTTTTTAAGACCCCGGAAGGGCAGGCGCAGGCGCTCAAGGTGATAAAAGCCTATAATATCGAAGGGCTGATCGTCGTTGGCGGCGACGGCAGTTACCATGGCGCGCTGGCGCTTTCCAAGGCGGGGATTGCCACCATCGGCCTGCCCGGTACGATCGATAACGATATGGGATATACGGATTTTACTATAGGATTTGATACGGCGGTAAACAACGTCATCCATGAGATCGGGAAGATCCGCGATACCATGCGCGCGCATGACCGCGTAGGCGTGGTCGAGGTGATGGGCCGCAACTGCGGCGATATTGCGCTTTGGGCGGGCATTGCGGGCCCGGCGGATATTACGCTGCTGCCCGAACGGGAGTATTCCTGGGAGGATGCGGCGCGAAGGCTGGCGGACAACAAGCTCAAGGGCAGGCTGACCAGCATGGTTATCATTGCCGAGGGCGCGGGCCACGCGGAGGATTTTGCCGCGTATGTGCGCGCGCATACGGATGTGGAGATCAAGCCGGTGGTGCTAAGCTACATCCAGCGCGGCGGGGCGCCTTCGGCCTTTGACAGGGTGCTTGCGACACGGCTGGGCGTACGCGCGGTGGAACTGCTCGCAGAAGGGCGGGGCGGCCTTGCCGCAGGCATCCGGGACAACAAGATCATCGAAGTGAGTCTGGAGGAAGCGGTCGGCAAGATCGACCGGTTCGCTTCTGCGCTGTATGACCTTAACGATATCCTTACCAAGTTTTAAAAGAAACGTGCAAAGCAATGAAGGAGAACGCATAATGGCAGATAAACGGCCGCCGGTTCGGCGCAACGACGACATCACGCTGGACATCACCGCGCTGGGCGCCGAAGGGCAAGGCATCGGCCGTGTGGAGGGATATGCCGTATTCGTGCCCGGCACGCTGCCGGGCGAGCGTGTGCGTGCGCATATCATCAAAGCAGGCTCGGGCTTTGGCGTGGCCAAGCTGCTGGAGATTGAGACACCCGCGAAGGAGCGGGTGTTTCCGCCCTGTGCGATATTCGCACAATGCGGCGGGTGTACGCTTCAGCATATGGAGTATTCCGCGCAATTGCGATATAAGCGGCAGGTGGTGGAGGACGCATTGCGCCGAATCGGCGACTTTGCGGATATTGCCGTGCCCCCTGTGCTAGGTATGGAGCAGCCGTGGCAGTACCGCAATAAGGGCAGCTTCCCCATTGCCAATGTGAACGGCCGTGTGGAGGTCGGTTTCTTTGCGCCGCGCAGCCACCGGCTCATTCCTACGCCGGATTGTCTGATTCAGCGGGTGCCTGTGCTGCTTGCGGTGCTCGCCGTGCGGGATTGGGCAAATGAATACGGCGTTCCGGCTTATGATGAAGAGACGCAAAAGGGCCTGCTGCGCCATATAGTGGCGCGCACGGCCAATACGGGCGAGGCAATGGTCACGGTCGTCGCCACGGGCGCGCTGCCCCACAGGCAATCGTTGCTGCAAATGCTGCAAGATCGTGTAGAAGGACTCAGGAGTGTGTATTTGAATATCCACGCCGCACAGACCAATGTCATCATGGGCGAGGAAAACATCCTGCTTTGGGGCCAGCCGCAAATCGTGGACCGGCTGTGCGACCTTTCGTTTTCCATCAGCCCCGCTTCCTTCCTGCAGGTCAACCCCGCGCAGACCGAGCGGCTGTATCAGTCGGCCCTCAATATGCTCGCACTCAAGGGCAATGAACGCGTGGTGGACGCCTATTGCGGCATAGGCACCATCACGCTGCTGCTGGCCCGGCACGCAAAAGAGGTCGTGGGTATTGAAAACGTATCCGAAGCCGTGGAGGATGCCAAGCGCAACGCGGAACAAAACGGCATACAGAATGCACGGTTTCTGTGTGAGGCGGCGGAGGATGCGCTGCCCGCGCTTTTGGAAGAGGGCTTTACGCCCGATGCGCTGCTGCTCGACCCGCCGCGCAAGGGCGCGGAAGAGGCGTTTTTACACGCCGTTATTCAAAGCGGCGTAGGGCGGATTGTATACGTTTCCTGCAATCCGGCCACGCTCGCGCGGGACTGCCGCGTGCTTTCCGACGGCGGGTATCGTATAGAGGCTGTGCAGCCGGTGGATATGTTCCCGCATACGGTGCATGTGGAGACGTGCGTACTTTTGTCCCACAAAAACCCACAAACATCTCCACCGTCTTTATAAACAGGAAAATTGAATAAAATAGACTTCAAAGGCAGCTCAGCCTCGTCACATGGGAAAATCTCTATTTCTTTGATTAGCGAAGAAATTAGAGATTTTTTCTCTTCATCGCTGATTTTATCATAAACTTTATCAAAGTTAGCCAGCAGGGTGTAGATGTTTTCCAATGTGATGGCATCTTGCTCCACGGCTTTGCGGCGCAGCATTACATCCTCAATTTTTCCTTCCAGCTCTGCGATGATGTCATACAGTCCATCAAGCCGGAGGGTCATATCGTGGAGCTTGCGTTCCCTAAAACGAGTATCTTCCGGCAGACTGTCAATTTCATTTTCAAGACGGGTTTTATTAAGCTCGATCTCCCTCAGTTTGGACTCATAATTGCTTAGCTCTCTGTTTAACGTCGAAGTGTCAATTTCCTTGCCTATCCTTGATTTGATTTCTGTTGCAAAATCCTGATTTTTAATCAGCTCTCTGATTGCTTCAATGACAAGCGGCTCAATGTCGGTTTTCTTGAGCATAGCTTTATAATCACAGCTTTTTCCACGTGCCGTTCGGGCTTTACTGCACACATAATAGTAAATTTCTTTATAAGTACCATCTTTGTTTGTCCAAGCGTGTTTATTGGTGTACATTGGGCCACCACATTTCGGGCATTTTAAAATACCACTTAATAAGTGCGCCCTGTCCCGGCCAATTTTAGATGGAGATTTTACGCCTGTTATTTCTCGTTTTTCACGTGCCTGGTTCCAAAGTTCTTCGCTTATAATAGCATCGTGCTGACCGTCTGCAATAATGTATTCATCTTGGTGTACTTGGCGGTATTCATTTTTCGCGCCTTTGACCTTTTCTCTTGTTCGTCTGCCAAAAGCGATCTTCCCAGAGTACACAGGATTGTCGATTATCATTCTGACAAAATGCGTACTCCACCCAGAGAGAGTACCGTTGGCACGTTTGATTTTTTGGATACCCTGCAAATTAAGGTAATTGGCAATTTTATAAAACCCCATATTACCATTCACATATTTGTCAAAGATAATGCGTACCGCTTCGGCTTCATCTTCTTGGACATAGAGTTGCTTATCCTTGAGGTAGTAACCATAGGGCGCAAACCCGCCGTTCCAACCACCTTGACGGGCTTTTTCTTTTCGCCCGTTCATTGTCTGCTCAATGATATTTTCACGCTCT
>JAVBWI010000020.1:0-48704 GCA_036677445.1 Clostridia bacterium | reverse complement strand
TGTCCCATGAGCTTCCCACCCCGCCGTTACCAGCGGCGCAGGTCATGGTAGGATTACCCCAAATGGATAGGGTAGCTGGTGTGCAGCAATTCAATTACGCGACTTCGTGTCGCACCTCCCCCTCGGGATCGCAGACGATGACGTGATCCTTCGTAATGAGCACAACATTCACGATCTCGCGCTTGGCGGCAAAGGATTTTCCGCTGCCCGGCGTGCCCAGGATCAGGCCGTTCGGATTTTTAAGCAGCTTTCTATCCACCATGATGAGGTTGTTACTTAGGGCGTTCAGGCCGTAATACAGGGCATCACATTCAGATTGGAACAATTCCTGCGTCGTGAACGGCACGAAGATGGCTGTACTGGAGGTGGTCAAGGCCCGCTGTATCCCGATCTCATTCAGCCCCAGCGGTATAGAGGACATAAGGCCCTGTTCCTGTTGGAAGTCCAGCCGCACAAGCTGGCAGTTATATTTCTGCGCGATGCCCTGGGCCTGGAACACGTTGTTGTCAAGCTGCTGCTTGCCGTCCGCCGTGTTCAGCACAAGGAATGTCATGAGGAACATGCGCTCGTTGTGGCTTTGCAGGTCTTGGAGCAGTTTTTTCGCTTCACCGCCGTAGGTGGCGAGGTCGGAGGGAATGATGTCCATGTCGTAGCCGGAGCGCACGGCCTTTTTCTGTTCCTCGATTTTCATTTTATCCAGGTCGGTGATTTTCCTCTTGATAGTCTTAATAGCCGCCGTCTGATCGATGGACTGGATATGCAGGCTGACGATCAGGCTGCTTTCCATGTCCAGAAAATCGGCCAGCAGCCGGTCGTTCAGCTCCGGCGCTAAAATCTGTAGAAACGATACGGCTCCCAACTTCCTGCCCATGCGGAACACCTGACTGTCCTTGAACTCAAAGGAGGATGGGGCGATGAAGTCCTTGGTGGAGAGGCCGGAGGGCGCGAGCCAATTCCAATCGAACAGGAACCGTTCGCCGCCGTCCATATGGAATACGCTGTGCATTAGGCGCAGCCGTTCTGCGCCGGTAAGCGAAATGGCTGTCACATCCAGTCGCTTGAAGTTGTTCAGGATGTCGTTTTCGATACGCTCCAGCCGGGGCTTTGCTATGCGGATACTGTCCGCTTCGACGCCGAAGGTGATGAACTTGGTCTTGGTCAGACCATTATTGCCCTTGGCAAGCTGGTTCTTCAGCATATCCGCATATTCGGTGCGGATGCTGTCAAAGGCGTCCTGCTGGGGCGGGATGAAGATGCTGCGCTCAAAATCCTCCAGGCTGGCGCTCAAATTCAGGAAGGAGAACTGAAAACGGATGGAGCTGTCGAAATAGTTGAGGAAGTCGCACCAGCCCTCAAAGATGGCCGTCTTATCCTCGTTCTGCGCAAGCTGGTAGTTGATGTCCTGGAACTGCACGGTCTTGGTATAGAACGTGTCCGTCACCCGGCAAACGCCGTCGGGGTACATGCGCTGATACGGGATGGACTGCTGCGCCGACATTTCTTTGGGGCTGCCCTTGGCGCGCTTGATGGCGGCGGCGATTTGGCGCTTTTGCGCACGGGTCAGCTTTTGCTTAGGCTTTGCCGACGCCGCTTGTGTTGTTTTTGCGTGTGACAATGGCTTTTACCTCCCTGTCTAACTGGATTTGCCGGTTGATGGCGGCATAGAAATTGTCCGTCTTGTACGGCCTTTGCTTGGGCCGCACAAAACGGGCGGTGATGATGTTTTTGATGAAAACCTCAAGGGGCTGGCCGTTTTTCTCATAGATGGCGAACAGGAAGAACGGGAGCATGGCAAGCACCATGATGAGGGCGGCCACGCTCACGCTCGTATGCGCTTTGAGCAGGAAAAACAGCGGAAAGCCCGCGAGGGCGGCAAGGCTGAAACAAAAAAGCTGTCGCTTGGTGAGATTGAACATTACCTTGGTTTTAACCCTTGAAAGGTCTTTGGGTACGGGGACATAGGCCATAGATTTGCCTCCTTCCTAATTTAGAATTGAATACCGTCCTCCACTTCGTTGCCCCACACGTCCCAGGAATAGAACACAGTCCTTTTCGGCTATGCGCTGAACGGGAAGGCTGCAAATATCGTTTACGGTCATGGTGGAGTAGTGATGTTCCGCCGCGCCCTGCAAGCGTTTCTGATCATAGCGCCACGGCGGATCGGCATAGATAATGCCGTACTTCCTGCTGGTAGTCATTGCTGTTGCCCTTAGTGCGCGCTGAAAATGCTCTTGGCAAGGCTTCCGGTCTTGAACAAGGCAAAGCACAGCAGCACCGTATAGCCCATGCACGTCCAGATGGCGGCGATGATGTCCGCATCCGTGGCAATGCTTCGTACTAACACGGCATAGATGCCCACACAGACCATAATGAGAAAGGCTTGAAAGCCCAGCGCCAGCAGCGATTTCAGGTAGTTTTGGCCCATGCCGCTCCATTCGCGGTTCGTCATCGTGGCAAGGGGATCGGGCCGAGAGAGGTCATAAGGTAGATTTCCAGCATCCTGCCGTAGATGACAAGGAAAATGCAGATGGTAAGCGCCTTCATGGTCAGGCCCACGAAGATGCTTTGGAACCACAGCCCGAACAGCGGGCCTAATTCCATCAACTGCAAGCGCGCTTCCATGTCCGGCAGGACGCTTGCAAGGTCGATATTGGTATCCGAGATGATAACGCCCGCGCTGGAATTGACCACATGCTGCGCCATGTCGAATACGCCCATGACGATATTAAAGGTGTTGGTGACGAGCAGTACGGCCACAAACGTCTTGAATATCCAGCGAAAAAACATCCATGTGTCGATTTCGTTCAAGTTGTTCCCGTCTATGACCATTTGTATCAGCTCGTAACACATCACAAAGGCCAGTATCGCTCCGGCAATGGGGATGATGACTGTTTCGGAGAGGCTCTGGATCATGGAAAAGACGCCGCTGTTCCATTGCAGCGGCGTCTTGCCTACTTCTCCCGCGATTTCGCCTACCTGTTGGTTGACGTTATCGAACATCCCCGACAAATTGCCCATAATGCCGTCGATCAGCACGCCTTTCAGCCATTCGGTTATTTTGTCGAGTATGCTTTGCATGGCCGTTTACCCGATCAACCGAACAGGCCGGAAAGCAAAGGCACCAGGACAAGGCCGATCAGGGCCACGCCGCCGCCCGCCATGAGCTGCTTCATGCCCTGGGACTTCGCGCCGGGGTTGTCGTTTCCGTAGCCTTCCAGAAGATTTATAGCGCCCCAAATGGCGAGGCCCGCGCCGAGCGCGATCACAAGGGTTTGCAGTACGTCTACTGCGCTGTTGAAAAATCCCATAATATTACCTCCATAAATTTAATTTGTTGTGGGTGGATGGGGTCAAAAAACCGCCTCATTCGGCGGCTTCCGATTCACCGGACAGATCGATGTGGTAAACGTCGTATACCTCTTCCGGCTTGGGTTTGAGCCTGCGCCGCAGGTACTTATCCAGGTCAAAGGCGTTCCTGGGGTTCGCGTCCGACAGGTATTTGTACTGCGGGTGTTTGGTGATGTCGTACTTGCGGGAGAAAAACGGCCTGACGCCCTGCAACTGCAAAATGCACTTGCTGCCGGGCATGACCGCCAGTTCGTCCGGGGTCATCAGCTCCTTTCCCAGCTTCTGATAATTCAGGCCCATGCTGCGCTGGCTGCCCCGCGTGTCGCTCTCGTTGAAGGTGTCGATGGTTTCCTTGCCCAGCATTTCCGACACGTCTTTCAGACTGCCGCGTTCTTTCCCGCCCAGGAAGATCATAGACGAGCAGCAGCCCACGATAGTATCTGCGTGATCTTTATAAATAGCCTTCAACTGGCTTTGGGCCTGCAAAACAATATGGGCCGTGATGTTCCGGCTGCGTATGACGCTGATTAAGTTCTGAAAATCCGGTATTTTTTGGTTGGCGAATTCATCAAGCAGGCAGGTCACGCGCACCGGGAGCCGTCCGCCGTACTCCAGCGCCCTGTCACAGAGGACGTTGAACATTTGCGAATACATCATGGCCGCTATGAAATTGAAGGTTCTGTTGGTGTCGCTCACGATGACGAACAGGGCGGTCTTGCGGTCGCCCAGCTTATCCAGCTCCAATTCGTCGTATTCCATCATGTCCCGAACGGCTTTGATGTCGAAGGGGGCAAGACGGGCGGCGCAGGAGATCAGGATGCTTTTGAGCGTCTTGCCAGCCGCCATTTTGAATTTGCGGTACTGCCGAACGGCAAAGTGGTCGGGGCTTTCCCGTTCCAGCTCGTCAAACAGCAGATCAACCGCGTTTTTGAAATCCTCGTCATCCTCGCGGCACTCGCAGGCGTTGAGCATGTTCAGCAGGGTGGTCATGTTCTTTTCTTCTTCGGGGGCCTCGTACCAGATGTAGGCAAACAACGCCTGATACAAAAGCGCCTCCGCTTTGCCCCAAAAATCTTCGGCGCTCTTGGCGTCCTCCCCTTTGGTGTTCTCCATCAGCACCATGATGAGACTTAAAATATCTTCTTCCTTGCGGATATACCGGAAGGGGTTGTAGTGCATGGAACGGGAAAAGTCGATGGTGTTGAGCACTTTGATCTTATAGCCGTTGCGCTCCAGCAGCCGCCCACACTCCACGATGACGGTGCCTTTGGGGTCGGTGACAAGGTAGCTGGCGTTCATCTGCATGAGGTTGGGCTTGATGTGGTAACGGGTCTTGCCGGAGCCGGAACCGCCGATGATCAGAACATTGTGGTTGATATTTCGGAAATCCGGGTGCTTTACCTGTCCGGTGGTCAGTCGCTCCGTTTCGGTCAGGATGATATTTTCACTGAACTTGGGGTTGACAAAGGGCTGGATGTCCCTGGCAGTCCCCCAGCGGGCGCTGCCGTATTCCATGCCTTTGCGGTATTTCCGGGCGTTTTTGCCTTTGACGTACACCGCAAGCCGGATGGCGACGACGATTACAAGACCGACAAGCAGGTCTTGGGGGTGGGAGCCGGGCAGCGGGCTTTGAAACGCGGCGGCAAAGCCGCCCATCAAATGCAGCAGCTTTGTACCAAACTCACCGCCAGCGGCCAGCCGCCAGGCTTCGCCCGCCTTGGTCGCAAGACAGAAGATGAACAGGTACGGGAGATTAGGCAGTATGAGCTTCTTTATATCGGCTTTCATAGCTCCCGTTCCCCTTTGCTGCGCACCTTGGCCTTGTCGATCACGCTGTTCTGGATAAGCTCCTTGAACTTGCGGAGCTGGGCAAGCACGGAAGGTTTCTTTGCCTTGTTCACCGTCTTGGCCGTGAATTCCGTGAACGCGGCGGTCAGGGCGTCGGCGTCGCGGGCCTTGAAAAACACAAGGTATTTGGGCGGCGAAACGCTTCTGTCCTTTTTCACGGCGAAGTCCACGCCGTATTTGCGGGCAACCTTTTCAAAAGATTTGATGTTGCTGTCGGTAATCTCGATGTTGGATACGCCCGCGTTCTGGCCGACAAGCTCTTTGACCGTCTGCTTGCCGTGGGGGATTACAGGGATTTTTGCTTCATCCCGCCCCTTTTTCCACGCTTCCAGCAGCTTGCGGATGGCCGCCTGCAGCGTCCGCGCCGTGAGCTTGGTCGTGCTGATGGCGAGCGTTACGGTTCTGTTTTGCACTTCTTCCTGCACGGGTTAAGCCTCCTTTCACGGCTGAATTGCCGCATAATATTACCGCTCGTCATGCGACGGCGGTTTTTTCTTGGGCGGTGTATCCTTTGGTGGCATATCCCTTTTGGAAAGGATGATCGGTTTCTTATCGCCTGGCTTTTTCTCGGTGGTATCGTGCGGCAGGGCGGTCAGGGTTGGCTCCGGGCTGTCAATGTAAAGTTGCTCGGTTTTCTGTTGCGCTTGTTGGAGCCTTGTGATCGCATCGGTTACGTCGTTGAACAGCGAATGGTACATTTTCTGATAGTCAGGCATATGAATACACTCCCTTTAACCGGCTATGAACTTTTACGGCCCTGCCTCTTGACGGTCAGGATGCCTTCTAAGGTGGTGGCGGTAATATTAAGCCGCTGGGCCACGGCTATGTCGGTTTTCACCTGTTCGTCCACGACGTTGCCACAGACGACAAGAACGTGGGAACGGCGCAGCAGGTCACGGGCCATGTCGATGCCGTCCTTATGCTCCTGCGGTATTTCGTCCGAAAGATACAGCGTCAGGTACAGCACCGGGCAGACCGGCGAAAAACCGGCCTCATAGATGGCCCGGCAGTATTTCGCCGCCGTTTCGGTGTTCTCGATGTCATCCCGGCCCCATGCTGCGCTGATATATGCAAGCGGTCGCTTCATCCTGTCAATCTCCTTTCATCGTTCGTCATGGCCCAGCTTGGGGGACTTGGGTTCTTTGGCCGATTCCTTTGCGGGTTCCATCGGAACGGCGATGATGTGCCTGCCCAGCCGCATGAACATTTCAGGCCGGGCAAACTTTTCTTTGTACTTCTCCATGAGGTCGGGCGGCAGGGAGGCAAAATTGTCCTCGCTCAAACCGCAGATGAAGAAGGTTCCAGCGATGATGTCGTAATCCTCCAGCTTGCGGTTGAGCGGCAGGCCGGTGAGCTTTCCTTCCTCGTTGCAGACAAGCGCCACGGGATCGTCATACGGGTAAACGGCCTCGATGTAGCCACCCACAACGTCCTGCATGGCTTTCAGGCCGCTGCCAATCTCCGCTTCGCGCGGGGCTTTTTCGGGTTCTATCAATAAAACATTCATCGGGAAACGCTCCTTTCACACTTTTTAGGGGGCCTGCCTTGGGCAAGCCTTTTTTGCAGCACTTGGTTGTAGTCCTTGCCGCACTCCCTGGGGGGAGGCTCGGCGGTAATCATCTGAACGCGGGCGTCCAGCGTTTCATCGGCGTAGATGGCGGCCCTTATTTTTGCCATGCCGTCCAGACCGGCCTTGTCGTTGTCGAGGTACATGTAAACGTGGTCGGCCTCCGGGTGGTCTTTCAGGTATTGCAGCAGCGCCAGCGGCGACGTGCCACCCAGGGACAGGTAGTGGCATCTGTCCCATACGTTCGTTTCCATCTTCCGCAGCGTCGCATAGGAAAGGGCGTCGATGGGGCTTTCAAATACGGCAACAAACCGGCTGGCCGGGGTGCAGGACGGCAGGCAGAAGCCAAACCGCTTGTCGCTGCCCTCCACATCCAGCTTGAAATCGCCCATTGTGCCGCGCATACAGGCAAACCGGGCGGTTCCGGCCTTATCCCGGGCCAAGAACACGCAGTTGTGGTGCTTGCGGCTTTCATACAGGATACCGGCCTGTACGCACAGGCGGATGATCTCCGGGTCGATGCCCCGGCTGCACAGATACGCGATGGCGCGCCTGTTATCTGTGTTTGGGGCGGGCAGGATAAAGGGCTTGGTCGGTTCCGGGGGCCGTTTTACCGGCTGGGGAAGAAATGGGGCGGCTCTGCCGTCGCAAAGTGTCTGTACCGCTTTCAAAAACGGCATATCCCGCACCTTGATGAGATAATCAAGGGCGGTCGTTCCTCCCAGGCCCCGGCTGCACCAATGCCATTTGCCGTTGCTGATTACAAGGCTGTCATGGGTGACAGTACGGTACTCATGGGGGCCGGAACGCTTTAGCTCCTGTGGCTCATGGGCCTGCAGATAAGAGAGCAAATCCCACTGTTTGGCCTGTTCTATCTGCTCGGCTGAAACGTAGGGCATATGGATTCCTCCTTTCGGGCATAAAAAAAGGACGCTCCCTTGCGAAAGCGTCCTCCGATACCCTGTGATATTCATTTTCCAGCCGGTAAGCTCGTTTACCAGCTGGTAAAGGGGGGTTGCAGGGGGAAAGCGCAGAAATCGGCCCGCTGAAAAAGGGCAGACTTCCCCCTATGATGAAGCTATCTTTCCTGCTCCTGCTGGCGCTTTCTGGCCCAGCCCTCCAACAGCTTGATGATGGTGGCCTCCATCTGCTGCGGCGTGTAGGATTTGGGAAAATACTTCTTGATCTTGTCGCCGGTCAGCGTGACCTTATCCAGTTCGCCTTTCTTTTCCTCCGACATGATAGCGTCCATAACGTCGGCGGACAGTTTACCTTCCTGGCTGTACTTTTTAAGGCGCTGGGCCTGTGAAAGCGAAGGCGTGGCTTCCTCTTTGGCCATCGTGTCCAGCAAAAGAACCTGTTCTTCCTTATTCAGAAAGGAAAGTTCCACGGCGGGGTTGAAGGCGATTTTCTTTGCGTCCACCATATCCAGCAGTTCGGGGGTCAGCTCGGTGAGGCGGATATACCGCTGAATTTGATTACGGCTCTCGCCTGATTGTTCTGCCAAAATCTCAACAGAATACTTGCCCCGTAAATCCTGCCCAACTTGGGTAGCATTTTCTTTAGACGGTCTGCCAGCCTGCCGCTTCATGGCCTCCAGCTTCATTTTATAAGCAAAAGCCCGCTCACTGAATAGCAGGCTTTCACGCTGTAAATTGGAATCGACCATGATGATCGTCGCGGCGTCATCGTCCAGTTCCCTGACAATTACCGGCATGGTTTCCTTGCCCGCCAGCTCACAGCCGCGTTTGCGCCGGTGGCCCGCGACCAGCTCATACCCGCCTTCCTCGCGGGGCCGGGCAATAGCCGGGACAAGAACGCCGTATTTCGCAATGCTCTCGGCGGTATCCCGCATGGCCTCGTCGTCCACTACTTTGAAAGGATGGTCTTTGAACGGAAAAAGCTCAGTCAGGGGAATTTCTGTCACCTTTTCGTGCCGGTCGTCCTCGCGGGCGGCTTCGGGCTGGAAAAGCTCATCGTAGGAGGTCAGCTTTATGTTTTTGGCGCTGCTTTTCAATCTTCAACACCTCCTTCGTGAGCGCGGTATACGCCTCCGCAACCTTCCCCTTGGGGTCGTGGGCGTAGATGCTTTTCCCCTCCGCGCTGATTTCGGCGGCCCGTACCGACAGGGGGATGTTGTTTTCAAAGATTTTCATCTTGCCGCCATAGGCTTCCCTGAGCAGGGCGATGATGTCTTTGGCGTAATTGGTACGGTCGTTTACCATCGTCAGCAGGATGCCGTCGATCTGCAAATGGGGGTTGAGCTGCTTTCTCACCCTGCCGATGGTCTGCAAAAGCTGTTCCAATCCTTTGACGGGCAGGTATTGGGCCTGCACCGGGATCAAAACAGTATCGGCGGCGGCCAGGGCGTTGACGGTCATCATGCCCAGGCTGGGCATACAGTCAAGAATCACATAGTCGTATTGCCGCTTTACCCCGTCCAGGTATTGCCGCAGGATGGTTTCGCGGCTCATGGCGTTGACCAGCGACACTTCGATGCCGGACAGTTCGATGTTCGCAGGCATGAGATCGACGCCCTCCGCGTGATGCAAGATACCTTCCTGGGGGGCAAGGGGCGTATCGCTCATTACCTTTCCCATGACGGTTGCCAGCGTCACCGGCAGTTGATCCGGCTGGGAATAACCCAAGCTGGCGGTCAGGCTGCCTTGCGCGTCCGCGTCCACCAACAGCACCTTTTTCCCGTTCTGCGCCAGCCCGATGCCGAGATTGGCGCAGGTGGTCGTCTTGCCGACGCCGCCCTTCTGGTTGGCGACGGCAATCACATTTGTTGCCACGTTGTTCACCTCCTGAAAATATTAAATCCGACCCTTTGGCCGGAACAATTAGGCTGGATATATAGAGAATTGTGATAGGATGATGTCGCAGGGGAGAAAGGAGTAAATGGTGAAAGTACCCCACATTGTTGAAGTTAACCTTAAGACGGGCGAGCGCAAGGTTACGTATGCTGAGGTTGATGAAAAAGCCTATAACGAAGCTGTCATCAAACCCTTTGCACGCTTTATCTACCAAAGAATGAAAGAAGATATTGCATCCGGAAAGTTCAAGCTTGGTGAAACCTCTGAAGTTATATCGGAAGATGTGAAGGATTAAGGTAAAAAACTGCTCCCCTGCGCCATTTCCTCGGATATCAGTTCCTGTATCACGTCATCAAAGTCCAGCAGAAACTCAAACAGATAATATTGTCGAGCTTCAGGATGGCAGGCAAGTGCTTCAATTTCTGGCGGGAGCTGTATGCCTGCCACACCATGCAGCACACCGATGACATCCATCAACTCCTGTTCCAAGCCCTCACTGTACATCCGGGTAAAAAGGTCTGTCATGCGGTTGATGGTGCTTTGGTCGCCGTTCGTGATCGTCCATATCATTTCTGCAAAGTCAGGGGTATGTGCACCTGAGAGAAGGTTGATCTTGTCCTTGCTGATTGTCCCATCGGGGAGAAGGGTGCCGTTTTCGAGCAAAAGGTCTTTCGAGTTGCCATTCATAAGAATTCCTCCGTTTCAATGTTTTTTCTTATATCCATCCGCAGGTGTTTACTGCTGTTTACAGAGTTTGATAACATTTTTCCAACAATCGGGCCTAAGAAGCTGTTCGGAAAAGCAAAAAAACCGCCGTGTTATAAAAACAAGCGGGATAACATTAACAACATTTTTAGTTTTTGAGGGGTATCAGCTCATATTTCCGGACATGAGAAAAGCCAGCAAACACTGATGTTTACTGGCTTTTATGGCGGAGAGGGTGGGATTCGAACCCACGTGAGATTGCTCTCAAACTGATTTCGAGTCAGCCCCGTTATGACCACTTCGATACCTCTCCATATTCAATTAGCGCGAAAAAACATGATTTCGAGTCAGCCCCGTTATGACCGCTTCGATACCTCTCCATATGTTGTGCCGTTTCCGCGTTACCCGCAGATTCGCGCTTAAAAATCATACCACAGGGCGGGCGAAAATGCAATACATCCGCCGTATTCCCCCCTTGTCCTGCGGTGCGGGTCTGCGGTACAATAACGTTAATGGGGGTGATGGATATGCATGCCATTGCGTTGGCAAAGAGCATTCTGGCAGGCGAACAGGATGCCGCGCTTCGGCGTATTTACGCGTCGGTGGATGCCGCGCGCGCGCGCTGCGCCGCCGCGTTAAAGAAATATGCGGAGCTGTTTTCGGATGAAGAGGTGCAGCTTCTTTCCGCGCCCGGCCGTACCGAAGTGGGCGGCAACCATACCGATCATAACCACGGTGCGGTGCTTGCCGCCGCCGTGGAGCTGGATATTCTCGCCGTTGCCGCGCCCATGCAAAAGGGCTTGGTGGAGCTATACTCCGAGGGCTTCGGCTGCATCCGGCTGGAACTTTCCTCGCTGGAGGCGCAGAAGGAAGAGGAGGGTACCTCCGCAGCGCTCATCCGCGGCGTGGCCGCGGCCATGCGGGAAAAAGGGTATGCTGTGGGCGGCTTTCGCGCCTACATGGTATCGGATGTACAGGGCGGCTCCGGCTTATCCTCCAGCGCCGCGTTTGAGGTGCTGCTCGGCTGCATCCAAAGCCACTTGTATAACGATGGGCGCGTTACGCCGACGGAGGCGGCCATCATGGGCCGGTTTGCGGAAAACGTCTATTTCAAAAAGCCCTGCGGCCTGATGGATCAAATGGCCTGCGCCGTGGGCGGCTTTATAGAGATCGATTTTAAAAACCCGTCAGAGCCGCGCATGCAGCCCATACCGGTCGCCACGCAGGGCTACGCGCTGTGCATCATAGATACCCGCGCGGATCATGCGAACCTCACGCCGGAATACGCCGCCATGCCGGAGGAAATGCGCGCCGTGGCGAAAACGCTGGGCGGTACGGTATTGCGGGAAGTTTCCGAGCAGGTGCTCTACGTTAACGCCGCCCGCATCCGCGAAACCTGCGGGGACCGCGCGTTCTTGCGGGCCGCGCACTTTTTCCGGGAGGATGCGCGCGCCCGCGCGCAGGCGCAGGCGCTGCTCGGCGGCGACGTGGAAGGCTTCCTGTCGCTGGTGCGCGAATCGGGGCGCTCCTCCTTCATGTACCTGCAGAACGTATACATCGCCAACGACCCGCGCCACCAGCCGGTATCCGCGGCATTATGCCTGAGCGACCATCTGCTCGGTGGCCGCGGCGCGTTTCGCGTGCACGGCGGTGGGTTCGCGGGTACCATACAGGCCTGGGTGCCGGAGGATATGCTCGAAAGCTATCGCGCCGGTATGGACGCGGTGTTCGGCGCGGGCAGCTGCGCCGTGCCGGGTATCCGCGCCGTTGGCATGGCACGGATATTGTAATACCATGTTTCTCAACGCGCTGATGCAGACCGCGCAAATCGGGTTATCAATAAGTATCCAATCAATAACGAGGAGGGACCCGATATGAGCGTGATCGCATTTGCAACGCAGCAGGATATTCTTTTTGATGAAAGCGTCTGTGCGCCCGAGTTTCCGGATGGCTGCACCATCCCCGCGCAGGAGCAGTAATAAGGTCAAAAAAGTGCCTGCGGCAGGGTTTTTGACAAGCGAAAAGAGCGCATTTGTGCGCTCTTTTACTTGTCCATAAGCTTTTTTACAGAGGTTTCACCCCTGTACCCCACCCAAGGGGTATGCCCCTTGGGAGTTCCCTGCAAACGCCCTAGAATAGGGCGTCTGCAGATGGGGCTCCAATGTCCGTTACGGCCCTTGGCGGGAGTTTGAGGGCGGCGCCCTACCCTTGTTTTTTAGCAGAACTTATAGATCGTCGTACTCCGGAACGGCTTGCCCGCTTCCAGCACCGGTCCTTCAAAATGCCGGTGGTGGATGGCGTCGGGGAAATACTGCGTCTCCAGACAGAAGCCCGCGTGCTTCCCGTACTGCGTGCCGCCCTTGCCGGTGGCATTTGTCATATTTCCGGTATAGAGCTGCACGCCGGGCAAGTCGGTAAACACGCACATGCGGCGGCCGCTCTTTGGGTCAAAGGCCTGGGCGATCTGCCGCATATCCGTTTTGCCGGCGTCCAGCACATAGTTGTGGTCGTAGCCGCCGAACTGCGCAATCTGGGCAAAGCCCGCATGGATGTCGCGCCCGATGGGCTTGGGTTTCGTAAAGTCCATGGGCGTGCCGGTGACGGAAAGTATCTCGCCCGTAGGCACGCAGCCCGCATCGCCGGGGGTATAGAAGCGGGCGTTGATCTGTAATTCCTGCGCGAGTATATCGCCGGAATTATGCCCCGCAAGGTTGAAATAGCTGTGGTTGGTGAGGTTGCAAATCGTCCTCTCTTCCGCGCACGCCATGTATTCGATATGCAGGGAATTGTCATCCTTTAAATGATAGCAAACAGTGGTCAGCAGCCCGCCGGGGTAGCCTTCCTCGCCGTCGGGGCTGTAGCGGGTGAATGCCACGCCGTCGCTTAAAATACCGCCCGTCCAGTTGTGGCGGTTGAAGCCAATCTTGCCGCCGTGCAGGTGGTGCTCGCCGTCGTTTTTCGCTAAGGTGTAGGTCTTACCGTCCAGCTCGAACTGCGCACCGCGTATCCGGTTGCCTATGCGGCCGATGGTTGCGCCGAAATAGCAGCTATCCGCCTGATACCCCGCCATATCGTCGTAACCCAGCACCACGTCGGTGGTTTTTCCCTGTGCGTCCGGCACATGCAGGCAGCGGATGGCCGCGCCGTGGGAGATGGCTTCCACACATATGCCGTTTGCGTTTTCAAACCGGTAGGCATATACCGGCGTACCGTTCTGGTCCGTGCCAAATAGGGAGCGTTCGACTTGCATGGCGTTGTACTTCCTTTCTGCTTGTTTGGATACTCCTCCACTCGAATGGTACATTCGGGTTAGTATCAGTAAACCTAATCTCAGGATGTCAAGCTGAGATTCATGCATCCGGAGGCTTTCAATCCGTCATTTTGCAGCGACGTGTGCGGTGCAAAATGACACCTTGAAGCGCATGTTGTCGTGACAGCTTTCCTGCGCTAGCAGGAAACCGAGCGGCAACTTGCGCGGTGAGCCTCGCGAAAAGTGCCGTTTGGCACTTTCGCGATATTACCTGTTGCAAATGCGCTTCATAGCCCGCTCCGTGTTCTCCCGCGTGGCGAATGCCGTCATGCGGAAATACCCTTCGCCCGCCTTGCCAAAGCCTGCGCCGGGGGTGCCCACTATCTGTTTGGTGGATAACAGTTCGTCGAAGAATGCCCAGCTGTCGCCGCCGGGCACCTTTAGCCAGATATACGGCGCGTTGACGCCGCCGAATACCGTGTAGCCCGCCTGCTCCAGGCTGGTTTTGATAATGCGCGCGTTTTCCATATAATAGCGTGCGACTTCGAGTATCTGCCTGCGTCCCTCGGGGGTGTAGATGGCCTCCGCGCCGCGCTGCGTAATATAGGGTACGCCGTTGAAGCGCGTGCAGTGCCTGCGGTTCCACATAGCGTTCAGGCTCGCTTCGTTGCCCAGGTCATCCTTGTATTTGAGTGCTTTGGGCACCACTGTGTAGGCGCAGCGCGTGCCGGTAAAGCCGGCGGTCTTGCTCATGGAACGGAACTCGATGGCGCATTCCTTCGCGCCGTCGATCTCGTATACGCTGTGCGGCACATCCGGGTCGCTGATGTAGACCTCGTAAGCCGAATCGTAGAGCAGCAGCACACCGTTTGCACGCGCATAGTCCACAAATTTCTGCACCTGCGCCTTATTGAGCGTCATGCCGGTGGGGTTGTTGGGGTAGCAAAGGTAAATGACGTCCACGCGTTCGCGGGGAAGCTCCGGCTCAAAGCCGTTTTCCGCCGAGCAGGGCAGGTAAACGATATTGGTAAAGCCGCCCTTTTCCGCATCGAACGTCCCGGCGCGGCCCGCCATTACGTTGGTATCAACATAGACCGGGTATACGGGGTCCATGACGGCCACAACGGTGTCGGCGCCAAAAAGCTCCTGAATGCTGCCTACGTCGCATTTCGCGCCGTCGGAAACGAATACTTCATCGGCCGTGATTTCTATGCCGCGAACGGCGTAATCGTGCTTGGCGATGGCTTCTCGCAAAAAGTCGTAGCCCTGTTCCGGCCCATAGCCGCGGAATGTCTCCATAACGCCCATCTCGTCCACCGCTTTGTGCAGCGCCTGAATGACAGCCGGCACCAGCGGCTGCGTCACGTCGCCAATGCCCATGCGGATAACATCCGCCTCCGGATGAGCCTGCTTGTAAGCGGCCGTGCGGCGCGCTACCTCGCTGAACAGGTAACTGCCCTGCAATAAACTGTAATTGCCGTTTGCCCGGAACAAAAAAATCGCCTTCCTTTCCTTTACCCGAATGATTCATCAAATATTCCCGTGAGGATTGAGTATTTCCGCGTTCCCGAATCGTTTCATCGGGTGTTTGCGCAACGTCCGGCGCGTTATAATACAAATGCCGCCTGATAGAGCATCGGGCATTTTTCCCATTATAACACAGCATGGCGCTCATGCGAAACGGGAAATGCCCGCTTATGCCCAAACGGTTTGCGCAATTTATAGGAATGCGCTATAATAAATGTTCGGTGGTTGTGTACTGGCGGCATACTATACATAGGGCTGCAGTGCAGCTGCCGGGCCTGATAGTGCCCAACACGGGTGGAGGAAACGGATGATAGAACTGGAGCGGATTTGCTTTACATACGAAAACGCCGCGCGCCCCGCGCTGGCGGATGTTTCGTTTGCAATTGAGGACGGCGAGATGCTCGCCGTCGTCGGCCACAACGGCTCAGGCAAAAGCACGCTGGCCAAGCACCTGAACGGCCTGCTGCTGCCCACCTCCGGCCGGGTGCTGGTGGATAAAATGGATACCAGGGAGGAATCCCTGCTGCTCAATATCCGCCAGCATGTGGGCATGGTGTTCCAAAACCCGGATAACCAGCTGGTCACCACCATCGTGGAAGAAGACGTCGCCTTCGGCCCCGAAAGCCTGGGCGTGCCCTCTGAGGAAATCCGAAAACGTGTGGATGAAGCGCTTGCCGCCGTTGGCATGACGGCGTTCGCAGAACGCGCGCCGCATATGCTTTCCGGCGGGCAGAAGCAGCGCATCGCCATTGCGGGCATGCTGGCCATGTGCCCAAGCGTGCTGGTGCTGGATGAAGCCACCGCCATGCTGGACCCGGAAGGCCGCCGCGAAGTGCTGGATATCGTACGCCGCCTCAACCGCGAGCGGCATATGACCGTGGTGATGATCACGCAATTGATGGAGGAGGCCGCGCTCTGCGACCGTGTGGCGGTACTTTCGCAGGGCGAGCTGATCAAGCTGGACACCCCGCGCGCCGTATTCCGCGAATCCGATGCGCTTCGCGCCGCGGGATTGGACGTTCCCGCAATGGTGCGCCTGCGGGACAGGCTCTCTGCCGCGGGCGTCGCGCTGCAAAACGAACCGGTTTCCATTGAGGAACTTGCTGACGCCGTCTCCGTGCGGCTGAAAAAAGCAAACTGAATAAGCATGAAAACCCGTTGACAAAGTCCGCGGGACTTTGTGGAGCGGCCGGATAGAAAGTGAGCTTCCAATGCCCATCGTCCTCGAAAACGTATCCCATACCTACATGCCCGGCAGCGCCATGGCACAGATTGCGCTCTCGGATATTTCGCTGCGCGTGGAGGAAGGAGAGTTCCTGGGCGTCATCGGCCATACAGGTTCCGGCAAGAGCACGCTGATACAGCATATGAACGGACTGATGCAGCCCTCTTCCGGGCGGGTGCTGGTGGACGGCCTGGACCTTTCCGACCGCAAGCAGCGCATGCAGGCGAGAAGCCGCGTAGGGCTGGTGTTCCAATACCCCGAGTATCAGCTGTTTGAAGAAACGGTGTATAAGGATGTCGCCTTTGGCCCGCGCAACCTCGGTGTGCCGGAGACGGAAATACGCGAAAGGGTGGAGGAGGCGCTGCAGCTCGTCGGCCTTGCGCCCGGCATATTCGCGGATAAATCCCCCTTTGATTTGTCCGGCGGCGAAAAGCGCCGCGCGGCGCTCGCGGGAATACTCGCCATGCGCCCGCGCTATCTGCTGCTGGATGAACCCATGGCCGGCCTTGACCCGCGTGGCAGGCAGTCGGTTATCGACCTCTTGCAGAAGCTTCGTTCCCGTACCGGCTGCGCCATATTGATGGTGTCGCATTCCATGGACGATGTTTCCAAGAACGCCGACCGCATCGCCGTACTGCGCGGCGGCAGCCTAGTGACGGTGGATACGCCCGCGCATGTCTTTGCGCATCCGGAGCAGCTGGTGGAAATGGGGCTGGATATCCCGCAGGCGGCAAGGCTTGCCGTGGAATTGCGCAAGCGCGGCATACAGGCGCCGGAAGGCATTTACCGGGAAGAGGATGTCGAACGGTATCTTTTGGAGGTGCTGGCATGACAAACATTACGCTGGGCCAGTATTTCCCGGGAAATTCATCCATACACCGTCTCGATCCGCGGACCAAGATACTCCTGATGCTGCTCTACATCGTGGTGGTGTTTCTCGTGCAGTCGCTGTGGCTGTTCGCGTTGCCGTTTGCGTTTGTGGTAATGGTAACGCTGATGGCGCAGGTACCGGTTTCCTATGTGCTGCGCTCGTTGAAGCCGCTGCGGTTTTTGTTGCTTTTCATGTTTTTCATCAACCTGTTTTTAACGCCGGGCGAGGATGTGCAGCTTTCGTTCTGGGTCATCCGCATCACGAGCGAGGCGCTCAGGCAAGCGGTGTATATTTCGCTGCGTTTAATATTGCTTGTGGGCGGTACGTCGCTTATGACGCTGACCACGTCGCCCATCTCCCTTACAGACGGATTGGAGCGGCTGTTAAAGCCCTTCTCCAGGCTGGGGTTCCCTTCGCATGAGCTGGCAATGATGATGACCATTGCGCTGCGGTTCATCCCCACGCTGATGGAAGAAGCGGATAAAATCCGCAAGGCGCAGATCGCGCGCGGCGCGGATTTTGAAAGCGGTAACCTCATCAACCGCGCAAAAAGCATGATTCCCATATTGGTGCCGCTGTTCGTTTCGGCGTTCCGCCGCGCGGATGAGCTGGCTATGGCAATGGAATCCCGCTGCTACCATGGCGGCGAGGGCCGTACCCGCATGCGCGTACTGCGCTTTGCCGCAGCGGATGCGGCGGCATCGGGCGTGGTTATCGGCATGGGCGCGGCAATCGTGCTGCTGCAAGCGGTGCTGTAATGGTGACCAAGCGCGGCAGGCTGTATTTGTTCTTAGCGGCGGGTGTGCTCATTGCCGCCGCGCTGTTATGGAGCCTGCTGCTCGACAGGACCAGCGAGAGCGCGCGGCTGTGCCGTACGCTCAACAGCTACGGGTATTCCATTTTGCCCGGCGAGCTTTACCCCGCGGCTTCCTGGGAAGAACAGAGCATACGCGCGCTGCTGCCGGGTACGGAGCTGGACGCTGCCGTGGCGGCCTCCATGCAGGCGGGCTTTCCCTCGGATATCGACCGCGTGGGCACGGTTTCGCTGGTGATGGCAAAGCACGCGGGGGACGACGTCATTACGCTCTACCTTGTGGACGGCGAGATCGAGCTCGGGTTTGTGCAGACCCTGGGCTCCGAGGATGTGCGCACGTTGGGTGGGGAGTAACACGATGCGAAGGATACGCCTGATACTTGAATACGAAGGCACCGCCTATGTGGGCTGGCAAAGGCAGTTAAACGGCGTCGCCGTGCAGCAATTGGTAGAGGAACAGCTTGCCCGTGTGACGGGGGAGAGTATCGCTGTACACGCTTCCGGAAGGACGGACAGCGGCGTCCACGCGCTTGCGCAGGTGGCGCATTTTGATACCGGGGCGCGCATGCCCGCGGATAAATTTGCCTACGCGCTCAACGCCGGGTTGCCCGCGGATATCCGGGTGCGCTATTCCGGCGAAGCGGAAGCGGATTTTCACGCCCGCTTTAACGCCAAGCACAAGCAATACCGCTACGCCATACAAACCGGCGCGCATGCGCGCGCGTTTTTGCGCAATACCGCGCTGCACGTGCACGGCATGCTCAATGAGGAAGCGCTGGCCCGCGCGGCGCAGGAAGTGCCGGGCGCGCACGATTTTCGCGCATTCATGGCCGCGAACACCAGCATGGAAAACACCGTGCGGGAAATCTACCGCTCTGAATGGACGCGCTGCGGCGAGCTTTTATATTACGACGTGGAGGGCAGCGGCTTTCTTTACAACATGGTGCGCATACTGGTGGGTACCATGCTGGATATCGCAAAAGGAATCCTTCCGCCTGAAAGCATGCGGCGGGCGCTATTGTCCGGCCGCCGCGAGGATGCCGGCGCCACCGCGCCCGCGCACGGCCTGACGCTCGTACGGGTGTGCTATCCCGGCTTTGATACGGCGCAGGTATTGGGCGAGCCGTAGCTTTTGTTCTTACATCTCATCGTATGCAATTCTTTTGTTTCAAAATAGGCGGTAAAGCATTATCCGGGGCGGAAGCGTCGGATGACGGAAGCGGCAAACGTCCCGCCCGATATGAGAATAGAGTATGAACAATGTCCGTAAGCCCTACACGCAAGCGGCTCCTGCGCCTATAATAGGTGTATAAAAAGAAAAGAGAGATACGTACTAATGCGGAAAACGGCTGCTTTATTATACCTATGCGTACTGTTGTTGCTGACTGCCTGCGCGCCGGCGTCGCCGGATACGATGTCCCAGGAGAAACCCATCGACTTCGGCCGGCCTGCCGCAGGGAATGCCGGTGTGGAGGCCGCCGGGGATACCGGCGAAACCGCGTATGAGAACATCGTCAACGCCAATCAAACGTATTCCTACGAAATGCTGGTGTCGGATTCAAAGAAGCTTGCCGCCATGTATCCCGGGCTTGTGGAAGTGGGCAGCGCGGGGACTTCCGTGGAGGGACGGGACCTTGTGCTCATCAAGCTGGGCAAAGGCAAAACCAAGTTGGTGCTCGCCGGCGCGCACCATGCCCGTGAATATATCACGGCCACATTTTTGATGGAAACGGTGGACGAGTACGCCCGCGCGTATGCGACGGCAGGCACGCTGGGCGGCATGGATATCCGCGCGCTTCTGGACGCCGTGACCGTATATATCGTGCCCATGGTCAACCCGGACGGCGTGAATCTCGTGCAGAACGGGCCGGACGCCGCGCAAAATCCCGCCGCCGTCAAGGCCATGCGGATGCTCAAATCCAGTTACAGCGAGTGGAAGGCAAATATCAACGGCGTGGACCTCAACCGGCAGTATCCCTGCCACTGGGAAGAGAAAGCCAGCAATACCGACGTGCCCAGCTCCGAAATGTACAAGGGCACGGCGCCTGCCACCGAGCCGGAGGTGCAGGCCATGATGCGGCTTTGCGGGGAAAACGATTTTGCGCTGGCCGCCTCCTTCCATTCCAAGGGCGAGGTGATCTATTGGGCGGACAGCGGCACCGACGCGGCCATCGAGGCCAGCGCTTCCATCGCACAGACGCTTTCGGATGTGACGGGGTATGACCTGATGGACGTATCGCAGGACCCCGCCGTATACGGCGCGGGCTTTGAAAACTGGTTCCGCCAGGAGTATGTGCGCCCCGCCTTCTGCGTTGAGCTCACGCCGGTGGGCGACGGTTCGCTGCCGCATGACGACACCCGGTTTGACGAACTGGTATGGCAGAAGGCCAAGGGGCTAATCGCGGCGCTGATGCAGAGCGCTATTGAATAATGCTGTAGCAATGCAGGGGCTTTGCCCCTGCATTGCTTGTCGAGAAAGTGCCTTGCGGCACTTTCTCGAGGATTACAGGAACAACCTGTGCCTACGGCACGGGCGGTTGTTCCTGCAAGGAAAGCCTTGCGGCGCAAGGCTTTCCGCCGCCACCGCACATGTCACTGGCGGCGGTTGGAAACCTCCGGAGGCTGCGGCCCCCGAACCCCCAAGGGGTTTATCTACAGCCTGATACAGGGGTTTCACCCTTGCGCTCCACGCAAGGGGCACGCCCTTTGGGAAACCCCAACTTTATAAATACTTTTTCCAGGCCGTTTAAAGGGTTTTTGGTATTTCGAATGGATTACTCCTCACAGCTTACTTCAAGAACATTGCCGGTTCTTGCGTCGATATCAATACAATACAGTTTGGCATCAGGACTACCTATTGACGTTTGTATTGCCCAAAATGAACTGCCGTCATAGCGGGAATATAAATCCGCAGCCATATAACGGATAATTTCGATATCTTCCGCATTGGGTTCTACATCATATCGGTTGGAGAAGGTGTTGACCGCTATTTCAACGGCCTCGCTTTTTTGTATTTCACCGGGCAATCCTTCATTCGCTCCGGGAATAACATAGGTGTTTATCTTTTGCAGCGCTTCGGCTCTTTCTGAATCGGAAGCCGCGGCATCGTGGATATCCAACAGCGCAATCAAGCCGTTTTCGCTTTCCGGTGAAATTGGGTTATTCAGCGCTTCCCTAAGATCATAACTTGCGCCGGCTTTTTCCAGCCGATCAAGAAGCATACTGTTATCGGGAACTCCTTCAGGAATCCGGGGGGCGCTTGTGGGCATAGGGGGTTGAGCCGACGCCTCATTTGATCCATTTGCATACAAAAGAAAGACCGCGCCTGCAAGCAATAGAACGGTCAACAAAGAAACTATAAGGAGTTTACGCTTTCGCATGTTCTTACTCCGTTTAACATTTATGCAATATAAATACACTTTTATTGTAGCATAGTTGATACCATCGTTAAGTAACTAATCTGTTAACAAACAGCGGAGCCGTTCCGAATGGAACGGCTCCAGCCATCGACAAACCCGCAGTCTCAGAACTAAATTTATGAAACCGGAGGCTTTCAACCCGACCTTTTGCAACGGCATACGCAATGCAAAATGACACCTTAAAGCATAAGTTGACGCGACAGTTTTCCTGCGCAGCAGGAAACCGAGCGGCAGGAAACTGAGCGGCAACTTGCGCGGTGAACCTCGAAAAAGTGGATGCTTCCAATTTTTCGACAACCTATGCGGCCTTCACGTGATTCCAGGCTTCGTTGTAAACCTCTATGAAGCCGCCAAGGTCGCGGAACACCTCGCAGCGGTCCAGCACGTCCTGCGGCGGGTTATACGTCCCGTCGGCGAGCCACTCTTCGTCCAACAATTCGCGCGCGGCGGCGTTGGGGGTGGAGTAGCCGATATATTCCGTGTTCGCCTTCGCCACTTCCGCGTCGCACAGGAAGTTGATAAACGCCTCCGCTTCCGCGGGATGCGCGGAGGATTTCGGGATGATGACGTTGTCAAACCACAGGTTGCTGCCTTCCTCCGGCACGGCAAAGGCGAGGTCGGGGTTTTCTTCAATGCAGTATACCGCGTCGCCGGAGTACACGACGGCAAGCGCGCCGTTGCCCGTGATCATGGTATCCTTGATCGGGTCGTCCAGGTATGCCTTGACCAGCGGCTTCTGCGCGATCAGCGCCTCCTGCGCGGCCTTGATGTGCGCCGCGTCGCGGGTGTTGATGGAATAGCCCAGCATCTTGAGCGTGATGCCGATGGTGTCGCGGATGCTGTCGTACATCAGTATTTGGCCCGCGTAGGCTTCATCCCAAAATATACTCCAGCTTGTCACGGGCTCCTGCACCATTGCGGTATTGTAGAGGATGCCTACCGTGCCCCACATGTAGGGGACGGAATACTTGTTGCCGGGGTCGAAGTCGAGGTTCAAAAACCGCTCGTCAATGTTTTTCAGGTTGGGGATATTCTCCTTGTTCAGCTCGTGGAGCATATTCTGCGCGATCATTTTCTCGATGGTATAGTCCGAAGGGAAACAAATATCATATATGGAATCCGGCGCAGAAAGCTTAATGAGCATCTCTTCGTTGCTGGCCGCGGTGCTGTACTTGATCTTGATGCCAGGATTCTCATCTTCAAAACGGGCGAGCATTTCCTCGTCGATATAGTCGCCCCAATTGAGCACGTTAAGCGTTACGGCTTTTTCCTCGTTGGCCACACAGCCTGCGAACAGACCGATCACGAGCAATACGACCAACAGCAAAGCGATTTTTTTCATTTCGTTTCCTCCTGCATTCTTAAAACTGATTATAACCGGTCCTCGGCGGGAGACGCCTCGGACTCTAGGCCTGCAGGACGTCGCCCGTCACCGTAAGGGCACAGGTTGTTCCTGCAATCCTCGGAAAAGTTGCCGCAAGGCACTTTTTCGAGGAGCCGATGCAAACGCATTAAGCGCTCTTGCGGGCCACTTTTTTGCTCTGCGTCGCGGCGGCGCGTTCCTCGCGTATGGATTTGAGGTTGACGATCAACAGCAGCGTCACCACCGCCGCGAACATCAGCGTGGAAAGCGCGTTGATCTTGGGGTTGATGCCGCGGCGCGCAATGGAATAAATGTAGATGGAAAGGTTCTGCACGCCCTGCGTGGCAAAGTAACTGACCACAAAATCATCCAGCGAGAGCGTGAACGCCAGTATAAAGCCGGAGACGATGCCGGGCATGATATCGGGGATTACCACCCGCCACAGCGCCGTCAGCGGCGTACAGCCCAAATCCAGCGCCGCCTCGTAAAGCTGGTTGGAGCTTTGCCTGAGCTTTGGCATTACGGAAAATATCACATACGGGATATTGAACGTAATATGCGCGATCAGCAGCCGGATATAGCCGTTTTTGAGCGTCAGGAAGGCGAAGAGCATCATCAGCGATATGCCCGTCACCAGGTCGGGGTTCACGACCGGCAGCTGGCTGATGTTTTCGATCACACGGCGGGTCCCCTTTTTCATGGAGTGCATGCCGATGGCCGCAAACGTGCCGATGACCGTGGCGATAAGCGCCGAAAAAACCGCGATGGTCAGCGTGACCGTCAATGCCTCCATCACCATCGAATCCTGGAAGAGCGCCTCGTACCAGCGCAGCGAAAAACCTGTCCAGTGGCCCATAGTCTTGGATTCGTTGAAGGAATATACGATGAGCACCGCGATAGGCGCGTATAAAAACAGCAGCATCAGCCCGAGGTATGTGCCCTTGAAAAACGTGCGCAGCTTTTTCACCAGAGCATACCCCCTTCCTGGCCGGCCGCGCCTTCCGCGCGCCGCATGATGGCCATGCTGATGAGCACCAGTATAAGCAGTATGAACGAGAGCGCCGAACCGGAGCCCCAATCCTGCATCAGCAGGAACTGGTTTTCAATCAAATCGCCGTACATCATGAACTTGCCGCCGCCCAACAGGCGGGATATGGCAAACGTCGTGATGGCGGGTATAAACACCATCGTAATGCCGGAGATCACCCCGGGCATGGAAAGCGGCAGCACTACCCGGAAGAACGTTTGCGCGCCGTTGGCGCCCAGATCCCGCGCTGCTTCGATGTGGGAAGCATCCATTTTCATCAGTACTGTATGGATAGGCAGCACCATGAAGGGCAAAAAATTGTACACCATGCCCAGCATGACCGCGCCTTCGGTATACAGGAACTGCTGCGCGGGCAGACCCGCCAGCCCGAGAAGGCCGTTGATGATGCCGTTGATGTCTAGAAGCACCTGCCACGCATAGGTGCGCAGCAAAAAGTTCATCCACATCGGCACCACAAAAAACACGGAAAGCAGCGTGGCGGTGGTGCGCTTCATGCGCGAAAGCAGGTAAGCGACGGGGTACCCAAGCGCCAGGCAGATGGCCGTCGCGCGCAGCGCCATCCATACCGAGCGCAGCAGCACCTGCATATACAGCGGGTCGAGCGACGCGCCGATGCTTGCAAGCGTGAACGTGCCGTTCATCGTGAAGGCGTAATACACGATAAGAAGCATGGGGGAAAATATGAAAATAATCATCCATACCACATACGGGTAGGAGAATACGGTGCGCCTCATTTTGGTTTCCTCATGATGTGGATGGCGTCGGGCAATATCTCCAGCCCCACGCGCTCGCCTGCATTGACAAGGTCCGTGGTGTGCACCATCCAGGTGAAATCCCCTACGTCCACCTGAATTTCATAATGCACGCCCATGAACAGCACGGATTTGACAACGCCCGCCATACCGTTGCCGTTCACCTGCGCTACGGGTATGATATCCACATCCTCCGGACGCACCACCACGTCCACATCCTGCCCGTCGCCAAAACCAAAGTCCACGCAGGCGTATTCGCGGCCGTTGAAGCGCACGAGATAATCGCGCAGCATCACGCCGGGCAGTATGTTGCTTTCGCCGATAAAATCGGCGACGAATGCGTTCTTGGGTTCGTTGTAAATATCCTGCGGGGTTCCGATCTGCTGTATGACGCCCTCGCGCAGCACGACGATGGTATCGCTCATGGTAAGCGCCTCCTCCTGATCGTGCGTGACATAAATGAACGTAATGCCCAGCCGCTGCTGCATACGCTTCAATTCCACCTGCATATCCTTGCGCAGCTGCAAATCTAAAGCGCCCAGCGGTTCGTCAAGCAACAGCACCTCCGGCTCGTTGACAAGCGCCCGCGCGATGGCCACCCGCTGCTGCTGGCCGCCCGAAAGCTGCTCGATCCAGCGCTTTTCGTAGCCTTTGAGGTTGACAAGTTCCAACAGGGCGTTGACGCGCCGTTCTATCTCGCTCTTTGCTGTTTTTTTAATCTTGAGCCCGAAAGCCACATTGTCGAACACATTCAGGTGCGGAAACAGCGCGTACTTCTGGAAGACCGTGTTGACGCGGCGCTTATACGGAGGCACGTGCGCGACGTCCACCCCGTCCATCATTACCTGACCGGCGGAAGGCATCACAAACCCGGCGATGATGCGCAGCATCGTCGTCTTGCCGCAGCCGCTGGGGCCGAGCAGCGTCAAAAACTCCCCGTCCTTGATGTACAGGTTGATGTTTTTAAGCGCCGCGTCTCCTTCATAATCCTTGGAGACGTTGAACAGCTCGATGAGATGCTTATCGCCCATGTCGGTTTCCTCCCTGCATTGGTCCCTGCGCGCCGTACCATGTGGTGTGCAGGGTGCGTATTCCTTTACTTAGAAGGATGGCGGCGTGGATACCCACAGCAGCCTTGCTTCCTTCTTTCCGCTGTTTTCCAGGTGGTGGACGCTTTGGGGCTTGAAATAAAAGCTGTCGCCCTTTTTGATTTTGAAGCGGCGCTCGCCCAGGTACAGCGTTACCGTGCCGGAGAGCACGTAACCAAACTCTTCCCCTTCATGCGGGTCGTCCTCCAGGGTTTTTCCATCCGGCGCGAGCGTGACCAGTATGGGCTCGAGCGCGTTCTTCTGCGCGCTGGTGATGAGCCAGCAGACCTCGTTTTTAAGCTCCGTATCCTCTTTTACGAATACGTCGGCGGCGCCGTACACCACCTTTTCCGGCGCTGCCTCGTTAAAAAAGCTGCCGATATCGCTGCCCAGCGTTTCCACGATATCCATCAATGTCGCAATGGAGGGCGAGGTCAGATCCCGCTCCAGCTGCGAGATAAAGCCCTTGCTAAGCTCCGTGCGTGCGGCAAGCTCCTCCTGGGTGAGCCCTAAGCGCAATCGCATGCGCTTGATCTTTTCGCCGATTTGCATAACGGTCTCCTCTCGCATAAAGGCTAAACTTGATGTTTACTATGTCTAAACAAAACCGTATTCATTTAAGCATAAATGCGCAAAAAAGTCAACGACGAAATTCGCGTGCGCCGGAATGCCAAAAACCAAGATAAACAGGCGGTTTTTTGGGCGATGACGTAAAAATGCCTGTTTTTTCGCAAGCTGCTTATTTTCTGTAAACGCATGTATGTTAAACGCCGGGTTTAGCAGCAGAAAACCAAAAGATGTGAAAATGGGAGGGGCATTTAAGACCTGTTTTAGAGCATAAAGAATTATTCTTTTCGTCCGGCATGGCCGCCGACCTTCAATCGTACAGTTTGACCAAACGCGTACCAAAGGGGGAGCGGGGGGCGAAGCCCGCCCGCTATTAAAATAAAATAATCCTTCGTCGCCGCCGTAGGCGGCGATACCATAAGAATATCAACCAACAGGTCTGCCTGTTGGTTTTATCATGCCGACATGGCGCATACCGCTTTTTTAAAAAGTAAAGCGGCGCTGAAAAGCGCCGCTTTCGTGTATCTGAGAGTAGCTTGTTGCCGTTACTTCACAGCCTTCAGGAAGAAGTAAATGCGGGACTGTGCGGTAGCATAATCGTAGTTGGTGCCGCAGGTGTAGACGGTGAGGAAGATATCGTCCGTGGAAATCGCCGTATTGAACTTATACTCGGAACGGTTCTTCTGGTATTCGATCCACGACTTAATCTGTGCGGGCTTGTAGCTGCTCAAGGGGTTGGTGTTGTACTTGAGCGTGCTGGCAGGCTCGTTGGCGGGGGTTTCGTACATGGCCCAGACTTCCCACTTGTTGTAGCCAAAGAGGCTGACGTCCCAGGTGCGGTTGGCGGCGACGGTCAGGCTCGGCATGCTGGAAAGGCTGCTGCCTTTGCAGGCGTAATCCGTCGTCTGGCACTTGGTGTAGCCAAGCGTCTTCTCCTGGATGTGGTGCAGCTGGTGGAACATGGCGTTGGAGCCGCGCATGTTGTGGCCGGTAATGGTGTTGTTGCGCACCATATCCTTATAGAAGGCGTATACAGCACCGGCGGAGGCGGTCTTGTTGTTGATGTCGTGGGTGCTGTAGTAGTGCACATTGCTCGAGCTGTAGAAGAGGATCGGCTGCTGGATGTTGGTGCCGTTGATGGAGATGTAGCCGATGGTCTTGGAGTTGGTCTTCTGTGCGGCTGTAAGCTTGGACTTTACGGTGGAAAGCGCCGTGGACTGATAGGGCGTAATATTAATGGCGCCGGTGCCTACGGTGATCTTGCCGGTATCCGAGCCCTGACCTGCGCTGTTGCTGGGCGTATCGGTAGAAGTTGCGGATACATAGGTCGAAGAGACATAACCGGTCTTGCCGTTGGCGGTGACCTTGGTGAAGCTGCCTTCGGTGCCGAGTATGGTCAGGGCCGTGCCCTTGCTCAGCGTGCCGAGCAGAGTGCCCGAAGCGCTGGCGGTAGCGCGGAAGTTGACATAGCTGCTGCAGTTGGCGATGACGCCGGGGGTGCCGGTCGTGGAACCGCCGGAGCTGGAGCCGCTGCTGGATACATTGATGTATTTCGTCTCAATGTAGCCGGTCTTGGAGCTTACCGTGACCTGGTAGAAGCTGCCGCTTGTGCCCAGAATGGTAACGGTGGCGCCTACCTTCACGTTTAAGAGGCGGGAAGAGGTGCTGCTGGCGGTCCTGCGCAGCGCCACATAACCGGTGGCGTTGGCGACGACGCCCGTAGTGGTGGTGGGAGTGGTGGGCGTAGTGGGGGTGGTCGGCGCGGTGCCGGTAACGGAAACATATGCCGTTGCAACATAGCCGGTCTTGCCGTCCGCGGTCACCTTGTAGAAGCTGCCTTCCGTACCGAGTACGGTCACGGCCGCGCCTTTATAGAGCTTACCCAATACGGTGCCCGAAGTGCTGGCGGTAGCGCGGAAGTTGACGTAGCTGTTGCAGTTGGCGATGACGCCGGCGGTGCCGGTTGTCGTGCCGCTGCCGGTTTTGAGGCTGGCAACGCTGGTGCCGCTCTTCAGCGAGTAGCGCAGGCCGGACACGGCGGATTTGCTGATGTAGCCCACGCTGGCGGTGCTGCCCGAAAGGCGTACGACATACAGGTTCTGTGCGCTGACCTGGGATTCAATGGCTACGATATCGTTCTTGTTGAACACGCCGAGTGTCGTTGTCATTGCAGCGGTCGAGTAGACGGGGGTGTTGTCGGCACTTACCGTGCCATAGGCGTAGATGCTGGCCGCAAGTGCCGGTGCCGCCACAGTGAACACCGTCATCAGGCAGAGCGCCAACGCGAAGACACGTAAGCTTTTGTTGGCTTTTTTCATGGAATGAACCTCCTTCGATTAGTCCTGTTGGTACAGATCACATCCGGGATATATGAATCCGCGTCAGTCCACGTTCTTGAGGAACACGAACAAGCGGGAATTCGCGGTGGCGGAGTCGTAATTGGTGCCGCAGGTGATAAGCGTCATCAGCTGGTCGCCGGCGGTTACGCTGACCCCGAAGTCCAGTTGCGAGCGTTTGATCTGGTTGTCGATCCAGCTCTGCACGCCGGCCTTGCCAATCCCTGAAAGCGCGCTCCAGTTGTTGCGCAGCGTGGAAATGGGCTCGTTGGCCTTGACCTCGTACATGGCAAACACTTCCCATTTTTGCTTGCCGTATATGGAAATATTCCACACGCGGTTCGAGGCGGTCTTATACCAATCGTTCAGGCTGCTGGAAAGCGCTCTTCCGCACTGGCCGGACTGGCATTTGCTGTAGCCCAGCGCCGCTTCCTGCAGATGGTGCAGCTGATGAAATATGCTGTTGGAGCCGCGCATGTTGTGGCCGAACACCACGACGTTTTTGGTCAGGCCGCGGTAATACGGATACACGCCGTCGTAGGACTTTTGCTTGTTGATGTTGTGCGTGGCGTAGTAAAAGTTGGCGCCATAGAGTATGGGCTCGTCAATGTTGGTGTTGGGCACTTTTATCCAGCCTACGGTGTCGCTGTTGACACGCTTGGCGTTGGCGATCTTGCTCGCGAGCGGGTCGCTGGCCGACACGGCGGTGCTGCCCGCGGAAACGGAAGCATCCGCGCCGTTCATCTTGAGGCGGGAGCTTGTTGCGTAGCCTTCCTGGCCGTTATAGGCGACATTCCACCACTTGGTGTTGGTGGTGTTGTCCAGAACCATGACGGCCGCGCCGCGGGGAATCGTGCACAAAGTGCTGCCGGAGCCTGCGCCTGAACGCAATGCCGTCGCGCTTTTCACAGTTGCGGTGCCGACTGCTTGTACAAGGGGCGCGGCGGTATCGGTCAATTTGAGGTAGTCGCTGGTGACATAGCCTTCCGTTCCGTTATAGGATACTTTCCACCAGCCGCTCGTGGTGGTATTGTCCAGCACCGTTACCGTGGTGCCGCGGGCAAGCTTGCCTTGCGAGCTGTAGTTCGTGCCGGGGCCGGTGCGGAAGTTCACGCTGCCGGTGGTGACTGCGGCGGCCGTTGCCTGCGCGGCCGTTGTGGTCACGGTTGCTGCCAATGCGGTGGAAACGAAGCTGCTCAATACGATGGTAAGGCATAAAACGAGTGCGAATAAGCGCACATTTCTGCGCAGGTGCATTGAGTAAATCCCCCTTAAAATATCGGATGCGGTCGTCGCCGCTGTTCTATTTTTTATTCCCTTTGTCGCTTTTGTTATTCGCCTGGGGTTTTGTTTCCTCCTCGTCAAACTCAAAAGCAGACCGGGGCGCGCCCTTTGTGACGCCGCCGCGTTGCTGCTGCTTTGCTTTTGTGCGGTCCGTCATGCGCAGCGTGATGACGAAAAGAAGTACGATTCCTATAAGCGTAACGCCCCACAGCACATATACCGCCGTAGTGAGCAGGGGGTTGGGCGACTTCATCGAGAGATAATCGACTATGCCCAGCGCAACCATCAGCGGCCCAAGTATCGCGGAGCAAATGCGCATCGTTTTGCGGTATTTTTGCTCCATGCCCTGCTTGATGTTCTCGTTGCGGAACATCTGCCCCGCGCCGGTAATGGCGCCGTAAATCAGATACGCGCCAATGGCGACCTCAAATAAGCTGAACAGGTTTTCCATGCTGCCTCCTTTACCCGAACGGCTCGTCCGGGCATTTCATAAAATCGATGTGCTTGCTGAAACAAACATCACCATGATTTTACGCATCCGGCAACCTTGTTCCCTGCGTATTATATCAGCTATAACGAAGCGGGTGCAATGCCGGATGCGCCATATCCACATTGTTCAAAGAATGTTAATAATATCTGGATTTTTACTTCTTTTTCGGGCCGGATTTCTTTTCTTCCTCGTCAAAGAAAAAGGCGGCGCGCGGCGCCGTGGAGTGCGGCGCATACTTCTTGGCTTTATCGATCAGCCGGTTGAACAGATACAGAAGTACGAGCAGCGCGGTAAGAACAACAAAGGAGATCACCGTGCCCATCGTGGACATTTGCCGCCACAGTTCCGTGGTCTGGTCCAGCGTACTGGTATATCCGTTTACAACGGCGAGCACGATCAGCAGCCCCGCGAGCACAAGATACCCGATGCGCCCAGTTTTTTTGTATTTGGCCTCGTTGCCTTTTTTGATATAAGGACTGGTAAACACCCTGCTTTTGCCGGCTGCGGCGGCAAATATGAGGTATATGGCCAGCCCCAGCTCCAGAAATACCATGTAATTGAACATACGCCCTCCTGCATGGCGCCGGGCGTGCAGCCGCGGCGCGTATTTTTCTGCTGTCAAAAAAGTGCTGCGGACTTTTTTGAGTTTGCAGGAACTGCCTGTACCCTACGGGCGGCGGCGACAGCCCGCAGGCCTAATGTCCGGGGCGTCTCCCGCCGAGGACCGGCAGTTCCTGAGAGGTAAGCCTTGCAATGCAAGGTTTCGCCGCTTCTTACTTTGTCAGCGTTTATCCTTGAAAAATTCCTGCAGCAGCGCTGCGCATTCCTGCTCCAGCACGCCGCCCGCGACTTCGATGGTGTGGTTGAACCACCCGTCCGTAATATCCGCAACGGAGCCGCAGCACCCGGCCCTGATATCAAACGCGCCGAATACGATGCGCGACACCCGGGCGTTGATTGCCGCACCCGCGCACATGGCGCAGGGCTCCAGCGTGACATAGAGCGTGCTGCCCGCCAGTCGGCCTCCTTCCAGACGAGCGGCCTCGCGCAGTACGAGCATCTCCGCATGCGCGGTGGGGTCCGCCGCCGCTTCACACAGGTTGTGCGCGCGTGCGATCACTTTGCCGCGCAGCACCAGCACGGCGCCCACGGGCACTTCGTCCAGCTCAAAAGCGCGTTGTGCTTCCTCAAGCGCCATGCGCATAAACCGTTCGTCCATGACTTACCTCCAATTCTTATTCATCCGCCCGGCTCCCATTGAGAATCCGCTGCACAAACGCCAGGCAGTGCGCCGCCACAGCGTCGCGCTCCGGCCCGAAAGAGCAGCCGTGCGGTGAGTTATCCAGCATGATGGCCGTGATGTCCGTGCTGCTTACGCCGTATCGCGTAATGGGCACGCTTTTTAAATCCACCCGGTTATCCTGCGCCGATTGCAGTATCAATATCGGGCATTTGAGCTTATACAGCCCGCCGCGCGCGCGTACGGTCAGCCGTTCGAGATCTTTTAGCTTGCGCAGCGGCGCGCCGGGATACCCCTGCCCGTAAGAGTCGATCTGGTATGCGCGCGCATCCCCCTGCGTGATGATGTAGTGCAGCATCGGGGAAACCCGCATGGCGTTGCGCAGATACCGCCGCATGCGAAAGGGCGTGCTAATCAGCACCAGCCCGTCGCAGGGCCGCTCCTGCGCCAAAAGCGACGCGAGCACGCCGCCCATGGAAAGACCCATTAAAAATATCCGCTTGCAGCCCGCGCCGATGAGCTTATCATAAGCGGCTTGGGCATCCCGTATCCAGTCTTCGGCGGTTTTTGTGTCCATATCCGCAAGCGTGGTACCGTGCCCCTGCAACAGCGGCGCATACACCGTGTATCCGGCTTCGGCAAGCTTATCCGCTACGACGCGCACATTGGCGGGCGTACCGGTAAAGCCGTGCAAAACGGCACAGCCCACCTCGCTCCCTTGCCGGTAAAAGGGCTGCGCAAGCGAGTCGAAAAACCTCCTGCGCGTAAGCACGCGTTTACCGGGCCAATAGCTCCTGAGGTTCACAGCGTCTCAACTTTCTTTAAATTCGCGTTTTCTCCCAACACCACCAGCGTGTCGTCATCCCGCAACCGGAACCCTGCGTCCAGCGTCAGTTCCAGCATGCCGTCGCGCTTGATGGCAATGATGCTGACTTTGAAACGGGCGCGCACGTCTATCTCCTTCAATGTATGATTGACCCACTCGGCGGGCACATGCATCTCGGTAATGCTGTATACATCCGAAAGCTCGATATAATCCAGCACGTTTACATGCACCAGCGAATGCGCCAGCCGCCTGCCGGTCTCGCGCTCGGGCAATACGACGGTATCGGCGCCCGTCTTTAAAAGCAGCTTGGCATGGATGCTGTCGTATGCTTTGGCGACGATCTTCTTTGCTCCCTGCTCACGGCAGAGCACTGTTGTGAGTACGGAAGCGCGCAGGTCATCCGCGAGCGCGATCACGATACAGTCGAAATTGGATATGCCCAACTGCATAAGCACGCGCTCCTCCGAGGCGTCGGCTACCATCGCGTGCGTCACCTCGTCGGCGATCGCATTGATGTGCTCCTCGTCATTGTCGATGACGAGCACCTCCTGCCCCAGCTCCATGAGCGTACGCGCCACACTCGAACCGAAGCGCCCTACGCCTATTACCAAAAATGATTTTACCGCCTTTGCCATTTCCTGTTTTCCTCCCGTTCAACCTACCATTATATTCCCCTCGGGATACCGGATGCCGTTTTTCCCCGATGACCGCCCGGCAAGCGAGAGCACCATTGTCAGCGGGCCGACGCGCCCCAGATACATACCGATGATTATCAGCATCCGGCTCCACTGCGATGTCGCCCCCGTTACGCCCGTGGACAGCCCCACCGTACCAAACGCCGATGCCACCTCGAACAGTTCGTTAATGATGCCCATGCTGCTGCCGTGGGTGTGTACTTCAATGGCGTCAATGAGCACCGCAAACAGCGCCATCATACACACATACAGCATCAGTATCGCCTGCGCGCGGCGCACTGTGGCAGGGGAAATGCGGTGGCCGAACACATCGATATCTTCACGGTTCTTAATCACGCTCCAGACGCTGAGCATCACCAGCGACGCAGTGGTTACCTTCATGCCGCCGCCCGTACCGGCGGGGGCCGCGCCCACAATCATGAGCAGCGTGGTCACCAGCTTGCTGCTGTCCCGCATGGTGAGCTGGTTGAAGGTATTAAAGCCCGCCGTACGCGCGGTAACGGATTGGAACATACTGGCCATCACGCGCTCTGCCGGGGGCATCGCGCCCAGCGTATTGGGGTTGTCCCACTCCAGCAGCGCGATGCAGACAAAGCCTGAAAGCAGCATCACCGCCGTTGCCGTGATCGCCACTTTGGAATGCAGCTTTAGCGCCGAAAAACGGCGGTTTTTCACCACGTCCGTAACAACTGCAAAGCCAAGGCCGCCCAATACGACGAGCAGCATAACCACGATATTGACGAGGGGGTCCGCCGCAAACGGTGTAAGCGACCGGTAGCCGCCTATCAGGTCGAACCCGGCGTTGCAAAATGCGGAAATCGAATGGAACACCGCGAACCAGGTTCCTTTTGCCGCCCCGTAAACAGGGACAAAGCGGAGGGCGAGCAGTATTGCTCCGCTCAGTTCAATGATCAGCGTCACCTTAATGACGGAAAGCACCAACCGGACCATACCCTGCAGGCGGTCGGCGCCAAAGGCTTCGGCGATGGTCATGCGCTCGTGCAGCGAAATGCGCCTTTTGAGCGCCATGAACAGGAGCGTTGCGAGCGTCATAAACCCAAGACCGCCTGTTTGCAGGAGCACAAGTATAATGACTTGCCCCAGAACGGTATACTGTGTACCCGTATCCACAACAACCAACCCTGTCACGCAGGTAGCGGAGGTGGCGGTGAACAGCGCATCCATGAAGGGCAGGGGTTTGCCGTCCGCGCTGCATGCGGGCAAAGTCAAAAGCAACGTCCCAATGAGTATCACCGCAAGGAACCCCAGCGGCAGCACTTGTATGGGACGTATGTAGCGGTGTAAAGTCCGCAATTGGTTTAGCCTCCTTATCAAGCCGCGCCGCTCTTGCAATACCGGCATACAGCCTTAACCTACAGTATAACACCTGCGCATGCTCCCCGTAAACTGGGTACAATACACCAATAAATGCGGCAGTACAATACAGCAACAAATGCGGCATGCGGTTTGCATAAACCGGGCTGAACGTGCTCAGCGCGCGGGTATGATCTCCAGCCAGTAATTATCCGGATCGCTGATAAAGTAAATGCCCATCTTGGGGTTTTCGTAGCAGATGCAGCCCATCGCCGCATGGCGCACGTGCGCCGCCTCGAAATCATCCGCACGGAAGGCGAGGTGGAACTCGTTCTCGCCCAGATCATACGGCGCTGTGCGGTCGCGCAGCCAGGTCAGCTCAAGCTGGTGTTCCGAAACCCCGTCGCCTAAAAATACCAATTTGAAAGAACCGTCCGCCGCTTGCTTTTCGCGAACGGGAAACAGGCCCAGCGCTTCCTTATAAAAAGTAATGCTTTTTTCAAGATCCAATACATTGAAATTGTTGTGTACCATCGTAAACTGCATACCGCTTTCCTCCTTGCGCACGAATGTGCATACTACCCTTATTTTAACTGATTATAACATATGTTTTACATACGCAATGCTGGTTTTTTGCTATGCAAACAAGTTTTGTTCCCTATAATGGAATTGCTTAGACATCCTGTGTCTTAAATAGCAGAAAGTAGAAGCAGGCTGCCCCAGGTTTTTGCTTATGAGACAGTCTGCGTTACTGTGAGGGATCGTTTTCCGATATGTGAACGAACTGTAAAATGAGGCGCAGGAGCCTTTTGAAAGCAGCAAACGCTCCTTTTTATCCGTCTGATTGGCAAAGGATGAAAGGGGTGTTTATTTTTTATGAAACGCATATTGCTTTCTGCGCTGTGCGCACTGCTGCTCGTAACGTCGCTGCCTGCTACTGCGCTTGCTGCCGGGGAAAACGCAACCATCTCTGCGACAAAAGTTGAATCGGATGTGGGCTACCTTAAAGAGCGCTTTCCCAGGCTGCGCAGCGTGAAGAAGGAAGAAACGAGATTTATTTTTGCCTCTGCGCCAGAATGCGTCAAGACCCGGGCAGTGCTCAATACAAAGGGTGAATCCCTCACGCTTTATCGCCTTGAAGGAGAGCGGAGCATGCGCAAGTGCCTTGCCATGGTACAAGGCAAGGCGCTGGTATATGGCGGCAAAACGGTGTACGTTGATACCAAGTTCCCCGTGACGTATTTCTATCATGTGAAAGATAACGTCATAGCGCTTTATTGCGGCGCGGACAAGGCGGTGTATACAACGCTTCTGAAGGATTATAAAGCTGCGGGCGTATATGGCGGGTACTTCTCCCCCCATCACGCCATCGTGCATGAGGGCATGGAAATCGTCGTGCCGCGCACGGCGGCAGCCGGCAGCCTCAAGGAGCTTAAGTCTATGGCGGACAGTGTGTACGTCGTCACCGTAACCAAGGCATCCTCATGGAAGGACGGGCAGGTGACGGGCCGGCATGAACTGGAGGTAGCAAAAACTGTTCGCGGCATTGAGCGCACCAGACTCCTGCTTTCCGGTGAATGGCCTGAGATACTTCGTGCGGGCCGCTCTTATGTGGTTCTGATATCGCATGAAGCGACGGAGCTTGGCGGCACGGTACTTCGCCTTGCGGACAGGGAAAATAAATCCGTATTTGAAATAGATGACCGCGGCTATGTGCTGCCTGTGCGCGAGTATGGGATGACGGCGCCTGTCAAGCTCGCGACATTCTTAAAACACATATAAGCTTCCGGCAAACTTCAAAGGCCGCGATTGCCAAAAAGCAATCGCGGCCTTATCGCATGCTTTTAATTTAGAACTCCGTCTTTGCCAGCACATACGCGGCGAGCTCGCCGATGGGCAGCCGTATCTGCTGCATGGTGTCGCGGTCGCGGACGGTCACGGTATCGTCTTCCATGGTATCAAAATCCACCGTGATGCAAAGCGGGGTGCCGATCTCATCCTGCCTGCGGTAGCGGCGGCCGATGGCGCCCGAATCGTCGTAATCCACCATACAGTGTTTTGCGAGCAGGGCGTAGATTTCCTTGGCCTTATCCGAGAGCTTCTTTTGCAGCGGCAGTATCGCGGCCTTGTAGGGCGCGAGCGCCGGATGCAGCCGAAGCACGGTGCGCACGTCGCCGCCTTCGAGCGTTTCTTCATCGTATGCGTCGCACAGGAAGGCGAGCGCCACGCGGTCGGCGCCCAGAGACGGCTCCACGCAGTAGGGAATGTATTTCTTCTGGTTGTCGAACGGATCGACATACTCGAAGTTTTCGCCCGAATGGTTGGCGTGCTGCTTCAAATCGAAATCCGTCCTGTCGGCAATGCCCCACAGCTCGCCCCAACCGAACGGGAACAGGAACTCGATATCCGTAGTGCCTTTGGAGTAATGCGAAAGCTCTTCTTTTTCGTGCTCGCGCATCTTGATGTTTTCTTCCTTCATACCCAGCGAAAGCAGCCAGTTCTTGCAGAACGCCTTCCAGTATTCGTACCATTCCAGGTCGGTACCCGGCTCGCAGAAGAACTCCAGCTCCATCTGCTCGAATTCGCGGATGCGGAATATGAAGTTGCCCGGCGTGATCTCGTTGCGGAAGGATTTGCCCACCTGCGCGATGCCGAAGGGGATCTTTTTGCGGGTGGTGCGCTGCACGTTTTTGAAGTTGACGAATATGCCCTGCGCCGTCTCGGGCCGGAGGTAAATTTCCGCGGAGCTGTCCTCCGTTACGCCCTGAAAGGTCTTGAACATCAGGTTGAACTTGCGAATGCCGGTGAACTGCGTAGCACCGCACTCGGGGCAGGCGATGCCCTCTTTTTCGATGTATTCCTCCATCTGCGCGTTGCTCCAGCCGTCAGGACGCACATCCAGTTTGTGCACATGCGCATGGTCCTCTATGAGCTTATCCGCGCGAAAGCGCGCCTTGCAGGCCTTGCAGTCCATCAGAGGGTCGGAAAACCCGCCCACGTGGCCGGAGGCCACCCATACCTGCGGGTTCATGAGTATGGCCGCATCCATGCCCACGTTATACGGGCTTTCCTGCACGAATTTGCGCCACCACGCGCGCTTGACGTTGTTCTTGTACTCGACGCCCAGCGGGCCGTAATCCCACGAGTTTGCCAAACCGCCGTAGATTTCCGAGCCGGGGAATATATACCCGCGGTTTTTGCACAGCGCCACGATCTTCTCCATTGTCTTTTCCATATGTTCCTCCTGTATGATTATTCCATAGTTTTTTGAACACAATGCTTCAAAAGGATTTCAAGGTATCGGTGCTTTTAGCACCGACGATTACTTTTTACTGTGGGGAAACTACGTTTCCCCACCCCCCTTCCTTGGGAACGCCCATCGTGAGGGTGCAGGGAATTGCAATCCCTGATATCCCTTTAGGGGCTTCGGGGGCCGCAGCTCCCGGAGGCTTTGGAACCGCCGGAGAGCGACATGTGCGGTGGAGGCGGGAAGCCTTGCGGCGCAAGGCTTCCTTGCAGGAACAACCGGTTCTCGGCAGGAGATGCCTCGGACACTAGGCCTGCGGGCCGTCGCCATCACCGTAGGCACAGGTTGTTCCTGTAATCCTCTCAAAAGTGCCGCACGGCACTTTTTCGACAATAAAAAAATGCCTCAAATCCCATAAAGGGACGAGGCATCGCTCGCGGTTCCACCCTTTTTGGCGGAAAGACTTCCGCCCACCTTCATTGTCCGTTCGGCTCCGGGTTGCCCAAGACGCGCCCGCTTTGCCGCCGGGCTTGCACCCTCCCCGGCTCGCTGCTGCTGCGATTTGCGCGCGTATTCCCATCCACGCCGTATGCATCTGTGTTACTTAGAACAGTATGCGTAAAGTGCGCCTGTTTGTCAATAGAATTTCTGCCGAAACAGCGGAAAATGGCAGGACTGCCGTCCGCCTTCGCGTGTGGTGCCTGTTATTGCCCTTCGATATACCGCCGCAGGAACTGGCGCGTGCGTTCGTTTTCGGGGTTAACGAGCACCTGCTCGGGCGTACCGGCATCCACGATAACGCCTTCGTCCATAAAAATCACCTTATCCGCCAGATCCCGCGCGAACGCCATTTCGTGCGTGACCACGATCATGGTCATATCCTCCGCCGCAAGGTCGCGGATTACGGAAAGCACTTCGCCCGTCAGTTCCGGGTCCAGCGCGCTCGTAGGTTCGTCAAAGCAAAGTATGTCCGGGCTCATGGCCAGCGCCCGCGCGATGGATACGCGCTGCGCCTGCCCGCCGGAAAGCTGACAGGGGTAGGCGTCCTCTTTATCCGAAAGTCCCAGCTTCCTTAACAGTTCGCGTGCGGATACGGAGGCTTCGTCCCTGGATCGTTTGAGCACCACCATGGGCGCTTCCATAATATTGCTTAGAACGCTCATATGCGGGAACAGGTGAAAGCTCTGGAACACCATGCCCAGGTGCAGCAGCGTTTTTTTAATCTCTCCGGGCGGTGCGTATACCCCGTCGCGTACCAGCGTCTCGCCGCAGATGGAAATGCTGCCCGCGTCCACCGTTTCCAAATGCGTAATGCAGCGCAATAGCGTGCTTTTGCCGCTGCCGCTGCGGCCAATGATGGAAAGCACCTGCCCGCGGCCGAGCGTGAAGGAAATGCCTTTTAATACGTCAAGGCCGTCAAAGCCTTTTTTTACATCCTGTACTTCGCAAATATGATGCATACTTTCATGCCCCTTATCGGTAATCGCCGGGCTTTTGGGCCCGCACGTACAATTTTCATCGTTTGCATTGTTTACTGATAGTAGTTGAGCTTCTTTTCCGCCAGATGGAAGCCCTGCTCCACCACCGTATTGATAATGAGGTAGAACAGCCCCGCCACCAGGAAGGGCATGATTGAAAACTCCCGCGCGGCGATGCTGCCCGCCTGCCGCATCAGTTCCGTCACGGCAATGGTCATGGCGAGCGCGGTATCCTTTACCAGCGTCATAAACTCGTTGCCGCACGCGGGAAGTATGCGCTTGACGACCTGCGGCAGTATAATGCGAAAAAAAGTTTGCCCGCGTGTAAAGCCCAGCACCTTGCCCGCCTCGTATTGCCCCTTGGGGATCGATTCGATGCCGCCGCGGTAGATTTCCGCGAAATACGCCGCGTAATTGATGACGTATGCCACCACTGCGGCAACAAAACGGTCGCTCCAGGACCATCCGAAAGCATAGTACGGCCCGAAGTAGACCACCATCAGCTGGAGCATCAGCGGCGTGCCGCGCATAATCAGGAGATATACCCGCACGGGGTAACTGATCACCTTCATGCGGGACATCCGCCCGAGCGCCACTACCAGCGCCAGCGGCAGCGAAAACAGCAGCGCCAGAAAGAACAGCTGCAGCGACGTCCATGTCGCGCCGAGCAATATGGGAAACATGTTGGACATGGTATCATACACCTCAAGTCATAACTTCTTCGCTATGATATGATACCATGCGAAAGCGGACAAGAGAAGGGAAATGCGCAAAAAGTATAAAGAATATATGAATAGGGCATAAACAAATGCGCAATACATTGCCTGCTGTCGAAAAAAGGGATAGAATATTAAGTAAGCGTTGATTAAATGAGGGATGATGGATTGACGAGATGGTTTTCATGGCCTGCAAGGAGCAAAATCGAAGGAATAGCAGCGCTATTTCAAGATTTTAGCGACGCAGCAGGACGTGAAAACAGCCGTCAAGACAACGTTCCGAATTAATCAGCGGTTACCTAGTAAAGCGGCTGCCGCACGGCGATTTATCGTTGATGCGGCGGTTAGTGCGAACCGACCGGGAGGATGCATGGCTGTATATAAGCGCAGACGCAGAAACATAAGGGGGAGCCGCTTCAGGCAAAGCCTGTACCGTATCGTACGGGGGCTTAACCTGTTTTCCAGCAGGGTGGGCAATGCGTTCGCCGCGTTGCGGCCAATAGGCCGTATTACCGTGCTGGGCATTGCGGCGGCCTCGCTTGCGGGTATTGTGCTGCTCTGCGTATCGCCGGGCTCGGGCAAGGCGGCTGTAAACCCCCGCAAGGAGGCCATCGTGCTAAGCAGCGGCCCCAACGCCGCGGGCGTGGATGCGGCGGCCGTGCTGGAAATACCGCTGCCCGCAACGCCGTCGCCCACCGCGCTGCCCACCCCCACGCCGGACCCTACGCTGTATGAGGACATGCCGGATAATGAGCGTGTGACGGAATTGCAGAACCGCCTGATGGAACTGGGGTATTTGGATATCGACGAACCAACGCAGCACTTCGGCCCCGCCACGAAATCCGCCGTGCAGCGCTTCCAGCGCCAGCACGAGCTGCAGCAGGACGGCATCGCGGGCGCGCAGACGCTTGCGCTGATATTCTCTGATGAAGCAAAGAAATACACATTGCTCGAAGGCACCACCGGTACGGACGTCGACAACTTCCAGCGCCAGTTGAAGGCATTGGGGTATCTTTCCAAGACGACCGGCTATTACGGCACCGAAACCGTGGAGGCCGTCAAAGCGTTCCAGAAGGAGAACGGCCTGCATGTGGACGGAAAAGCCGGGCAAAGGACGTTTGACATGATCAACTCCGACGATGCCAAGCAGAGCCCGTCTCTCGCCAAGGAAGCGCGGCGCAAGGCGAACATCGATACTATGATCGCAACCGCCAAAAAACAGCTGGGCGACAAATACATACTGGGCAACGAAGGCCCCAACTCCTTCGACTGCTCGGGTTTGGTGTACTACTGCCTCAAGGAGGCCGGTTCCAACCGCCGCAGGCTCAACGCCGCAGGCTATTCCGGCGTGAGCGACTGGGAGAAAATCAGCTACAACGACATGAAAGCGGGAGACCTGATATTCTTCTATAACGATGCAAAGACAAAGGTCGGCCATGTGGGCATCTACATCGGCGGTGGGGAAATGGTGGACGCTTCCTCCGCAAACGGCAAGGTCGTACGCCGTTCCTGCAGGACCTCCTACTGGAAGAGCCACTTCGTCTGCGCAAGGAGGCCTTGGTAGTAAAAGCCGCTGACAAAGTCCTATGGATTTTATCAGCGGGTTTTCTGTGGGTTGAAATACCGCTCACGGCGGCATTTCTCCGCCGATTTGACGCACAAAGACGCTACGCTATCAAATCGGATTGAAAGTGGGGAATTGCGATCCCCCACACCCCCAAAGGGGAGGGTTTCCCAGCAATCTGGGTAGTTAAGCGTCCTTAGAACGATAAAAAGGATGGGGGAGCGTCTAAACATGCAAACGATCGCGTTTATTGGTACGGGAATCATGGGCGCGGCAATGGCCGGCCATTTGATGGACGCGGGGTATGCGCTTCGCGTATATAACCGCACCAAAGAAAAGGCGCAGCAGCTTCTTTCCCGCGGCGCGGTGTGGTGCGACTCGCCCGCCGCCTGCGTGCGGGAGGCGGACGCCGCCATTACCATGGTGGGGTATCCCGGGGATGTGGAAGAAACGTACCTTGGCGAAAACGGGCTGGTGCGGGCCGCGCGGCCGGGCACTATATTGATCGATATGACGACAAGCAGCCCGCAGCTGGCGGCGCGTATTTACGAGGCGGCAAAGGCGCGCGGCGCGTTTGCCATTGACGCGCCGGTATCCGGCGGGGATGTGGGCGCGAAAAACGCGGCGCTTTCCATCATGGCGGGCGGCGACGAGGAAGCTTACGCCGCCGCTGTGCCGCTGTTTTCCAGAATGGGCAAAAACATCGCGCGCGTGGGCGGCCCCGGCGCGGGGCAGCACACAAAAATGGCCAACCAGATCGCCATCGCGGGCGCCATTGCGGGCGTGTGCGAAGCGCTCGCCTATACAAAAGCCATGGGGCTCTCGCCGGAGGCGGTGCTCGGCTGCATCAGCGGGGGCGCCGCGGCAAGCTGGCAGCTGAGCAACAACGCGCCGCGTATGCTCGCGGGCGATTTTGCCCCGGGGTTTTACATCCGGCATTATTGCAAGGATATGGGCATCGCGCTGGACGAGGCCGCGCAAAAGGGGCTTTCTCTTGCCGTGCTTGAACAGGTGAACGAAATGTACCGCGCGCTGTGCGCGCGCGGTATGGAAGACCTGGGCACGCAGGCGCTCATTCAATATTACGAGTAAGCAAGAAAACCGCCGCCGTCCATAAGAGACTTCCGGCGGTGAATACAAGGGGGCGAACATCATGAGAAGAAGCCGCAGAGGGCGGCAGACCCGCTATAAGAACCGCACCATCCGCTGGGGGCGGTTCCTGCTGTTTTTGGTCATACTGCTCGCGATCGCCGCGGCGGTGCTGCTGCTGATCCATTTGCTGGGCGACGGGGAAAGCCCGCTAAAAGACATATTGCCGCAGGGCAGCCCGGAAGTTACGGCGGGGGAAAACCTGCCGGATGCGTCGCCTAGCCCCACGCCGGTCCCGACGCTGGCGCCGGATCTTCCCATCGAACCCGTGGCGGAAGCCAACCCGAATAACTTCGGCTTTGAGACAGGGCTCATGATCAACGGCGAACAGACGGATACCTTCGACCGCGGCGAGGATATGCGCTTCGGCGGGTATGAAGAATATACGTCCATACCCGGCGTGCTGACGTTTGCGGGCAACAATTACCGCAACACCTTCACCTACGGCACGCAGAACGTAGCAAACAAAACGCTGACCCGCGTGTGGGAAAAGAATACCGGCAGCCTTTCCACCAGCGAGGCGCTGGGCACATGGACGGGCACCGGCTGGTCGGGCATGCCTGTAATCGTGCAGTGGCCTGAAGAAACGCGCAAGGTGCTGGGCATTAAGGACGAGTTCAAGCAGAAGGACGGCTTCACCGAGGTCATTTATCCCACGATGGACGGCCGCATCTATTTTATGGAACTTGAAAGCGGCGAGGCCACGCGCGACCCGATCAACATCGGCGTTACCACAAAGGGTACCGCGTCGCTTGACCCGCGCGGCTATCCGCTGCTTTATACCGGGCAGGGCATCACCAGCACCGAGGATGGCGTAACCGGCGCGTGGTTCCGCATTATCGACCTCATACAGAACAAGGTGGTTTGGAAGTTCGGCGGCGTGGATCCCTTCTCTCACCGCGGCTGGCAGGCGTATGACAGCAGCGCGCTCTTAAACGCCGCGACGGATACGCTCATCGCGCCGGGTGAAAACGGCGTGTTCTATACCGTCAAGCTTAATTCCAGCTTTGACGCGGCGGCAGGCACCGTATCCGTCAACCCCGACAAGCTGCAGAAGTACCGCTATAAGGGCGACGGCTATGGCTTTGCGGAAGAATCGAATAAGCGCTGGGTAGGCATTGAAAACTCCGCAGCCACATTCCACAATTTCGCTTTCTTTACGGATAACGGCGGCAGGCTGCAGTGCCTGGACCTCAACACCTTCCAACTGCAGTATGTGGTGGATGTGACGGACGACAGCGACGTTACCATCGTCATTGAGGAGGATGTGGAGAACAATACCTTCTACCTTTACACCGCCAACGAGGTGGATAAGCAGCCCGGCGCGTCCTCGTCCGGTACGGGCAAAAACTACCACCGCAAGATCGACGGGCGCACAGGCAAAATCCTATGGGAAAAGGAATATGACGCGAGCTACGGCAGATCCTCCAGCAACGGCGGTTCGCTGGGCACGCCGCATGTCGGCCGGGGAAATATCAGCAACCTTGTGATATTCAATTCCCAATTGGTGCCCGTGACCTATACCGACGAGAGCGGCGAGCAAAAGCAGGGCAAAGGCGGCCTCCTTGTCGCCTACGATAAGGCAACCGGCGAAGAGGTGTGGCGCTACGAGCAGTATTCGGATTACTGGAGCTCTCCCGTCGTGGTGTATACCCAAAGCGGAGACGCTTATGTCATACAGTGCGACCGTAACGGCATGATGCGCATGCACGACGCAAGCACCGGCAAAGAGGTCGGGAATGTGGATATGGGGTCACGCATAGAATCCACACCCTCCGTATTCGGGGATTATCTTGTCGTAGGTACGCGCGGCGTGTACGGCTCGGGTGAAAGCCAGAAGATCATCGGCGTCAAAATCGGCTAACGCCTTTCAAAAAAATGCTAAAGCATTTTTTTGAGATCGCCCCGCCATACAAAGTATGGCGGGGCGGGTTTTTCACGGCCGCCTAAAAATGCTTCGGCATTTTCCGTGCGGCGGCCGTGCAGGGTGTCAAAACCGTATAAATGCCGCGGCATTTATACGGGGTCGCTCTGGCGGGTTTCTCACGACCGCTTGTGCTTGTTCGGCACGGCCAGCGGTCGTGCAAGGTGTCATTTGTGATGCGCATGTCATCACAAATGACGATTGGAAGCTTTAACATGGCCTTTGGGCAATTGTTCTTACTGAGTACAAAACCGGCGCGCATGTCGCCGGTTTTTTAGAGCCTTTACGTAAAGTTTTGAAGACCGTGCGTTATGCTTGGCTGTTCTTTTGCTTCATTTGACTGATTCTTGCCCAGTGGCGGTGCAGGGAAAGCTGGCTGATGAATTCCCGGCAGAACGGCGCGAGGCTGGGCGCGCCTTTTACCACCACGATTCCGTCGGAGGCCTGCGGCGTGCCCTGCGCATCCAAAGAACCGGGTAAAAAGGCCGCCGCGTCCGTCATTTGGAGCAGTTCCGCCGCTTCATCCGACGCCGCGATGGTTTTCGCATGATACAGCGCCTCGTTGATAAAATTGCGGGCGTCGGGATTTTTCATGAGCGTCTGCACATGTTCCGCGCCGCCGGGGATGTATACCGCGTCGTAGACCAGCGCGCCGGCGGTGGTAAAGTCCTTATCCGGCCCGAGCGACGCGCCGTCCCTGCCTGTTATCCTACCCAAATTGCTGCCGACCAGTTCTGCCGTCGCTCCCGCCATTTTGAGCGCGTCCGTCATATCCTGCACGGATGCGGAACAGACGCCGTTTTCTATAAGGATTGCGACCTTCCTGGTTTTGGCGGATTTGGCGGAGTTGGCCTGGCTTAACGCGGGGGAGGATGCGTTTATGCCGCTTGGCGTTACGTTCGCGGGCAGGTTGGCACCGATGCCTGCGGCGATTTGTGCCGCAAGCTCCTGCGCTACATTGGCGAACATGTCCGCTACCCGCTGCTTGATGGCTTTATCCTTGACAGAACCGGCCTCAAAATGGAACGCGTCGATAATGTGCTCCTTTTCCGCCGGAGACATGCTGTTCCAGAACAATGTAGCCTGGCTGAAGTGGTCGCGGAAGCTTTCGCTGCGCGCACGGATTTTACGGCCGTCCACGCGCTGCGCGTAATGCACGAAGCCGCCCTCCTTTTCCGCAGCGGGGGAGGGGGAATTGTGCATAAGTGAATTCGGGGAATAGCTGACCGGCCCTGTATGGATGGTCATGCGGTGCATGCCGTCGCGCTGGTGGTTGTGCACGGGCGCGACAGGGCGGTTGATGGGAATTTCCCGGAAGTTGGGGCCGCCCAGACGGGTCAGCTGCGTATCCTCGTAGGAAAACAGCCGCCCCTGCAGCAGCGGATCGTTGCTGAAATCGATGCCGGGCACCAGGTTGGCGGGGCAGAACGCGACCTGCTCCGTCTCCGCGAAGAAATTGTCCACGTTGCGGTTGAGCGTCAGTTTGCCTATGATTTTGACGGGCGCCAGTTCTTCGGGCCATATTTTGGTGGCGTCCAGAATGTCGAAATCGAAATCGAATTCCTGTTCCTCTTCAATCATCTGTACGCCGAATTCGTATTCGGGATAATTCCCCTGCTCGATCGCGTCCCACAAATCGCGGCGGTGGAAATCGGGATCTTTTCCGGAAAGCTTCTGCGCTTCGTCCCGCAGCAGCGAGTGTACGCCAAGCAGGGGCTTCCAGTGGAATTTCACAAACCGCGCTTTGCCCTGTGCGTTTATGAACCGGAATGTGTTGACCCCGAAGCCTTCCATCATGCGGAAGCTGCGGGGAATTGCGCGGTCGGACATGATCCACATGACCATATGCGCAGTTTCCGGCGTATTTACGACGAAATCCCAGAACGTATCGTGCGCGGTGGTTGCCTGCGGGATTTCGTTATGCGGCTCGGGCTTTATCGCATGAATAAGGTCCGGGAATTTAATGGCGTCCTGAATAAAGAAAACCGGTATGTTGTTGCCTACGATATCGAAATTGCCGTCCTGCGTATAAAACTTGGTGGCGAAGCCGCGCACATCGCGTACGGTATCCGCCGAACCCCGCGAACCGGCGACGGTTGAAAAGCGCACGAACACCGGTGTTTTAACGGCCGGATCCTGCAGAAAGCCCGCCTTGGTGTACTCCGCCATGGATTCATACAGCTCGAAATACCCGTGGGCGCCAAAGCCGCGGGCATGGACGACGCGCTCGGGTATGCGCTCATGGTCGAAATGCGTGATTTTCTCGCGGAAGTGAAAATCCTCCAGCAGGGTTGGCCCGCGCTCGCCCGCTTTCAAGGAATCGTCCGTGTCGGAAAGCAGCATGCCTGTGTCCGTTGTGAGCTTTTGGCCGCTGCCGTCGTTTTTATAAGCTTCCAGCTGTTTCGCCTTATCCCTGCTGCAATCGTCCGAGATGCCTGACATGCGTATTACCCCTTTTCTATGGAATATCCATAGTATTCCTGCCTGGATTTGTATTATTCGATAAGCCGCACGCTTCCTTGGCAAGGGAAATCATGGCACATATGCGGCCATATGGCCGCAGTGATTGTACTTGCCGTACATATTTGCTATACTAAAAGCCGATACGGGGCGTTTTCGCTCATATTGCTATACGAAAAGCCGATACAGGGCGTTGCGCTCATGGAGGAAAAAACATATGCCGAAATTTGATTACGAAATCGTGGGCAAGATCGGGTCCATGGCGTTGATCCGCAAGGAGGACAACGACATCGACTACAATATATTCAGCCGTCTGGGCGCGCAGCTTCGGCCCGGAGTCATCTGGGTAAGCTCGGGCGCCGTGGAAATCGGGCGGCTGGATTATATCAAACGCAGCGGCCGGGAGCTCATCGGCGATATCGAGGATATCAAGACCGACTATTCCTCACAGGGGCAGGCGATTTTGATGCAGGAATACCGCCGCTTCATCCCTTCGCAGTACTCCGTACGACAGCTTCTGGTGGAGCACACGCATTTTAACGATGAGGAAAAGCGCGCGCATATCAAGCGCTTTTTACTGCGCTGCGCCGCGCAGAACGCCATACCCATCGTCAATTACAACGACTCCGTCAGCATTGAGGAAAACCGCCGTATGGAACTGAGCCATCTTAGGGAGAAGACGGACAATGTGGTGGAGTGCATCGATAACGATGAGACCGCCTCCGTCATCTGCACGCTGGTGCATTCCATGTACCTTGTCATACTCACCTCGGTGGACGGCATCTACCGCGACGCTTCCGATCCTTCCACATTGGTGGATGCGGTGGAGGGAAAGAATGTCGACGAGGTGCTCCAGGGCATTGAGGCCCTGCAGGAATCCTGTATGGGCGCAAGCCGTGCGGGCGCCAACGGCGCGCGCGCCAAGCTGGATTTTATCAAGGAACCCGTGCGGCAGGGCACCACGGTCATCATTGCAAACGGCCGGTGCAGGCTCAACGACGCTATACAGGGCACCTGCCCGCGCACCGTATTCCGCGTGCGGTAAGACCTGGACAAATGCAGAATGACTTTCCTGGCTGGAGAAAAGGACGCCCGCAGGCATTGCGAATGCCTGCGGGCGTCTTGAGCGTTCATCGCATGGGAGTTCAGCAGCAGCTGTTCAGTATCTTTTTGACGGTGTCATTGGAGGAGAGCAGGGGCCCTATCCAGGCGGCTTCCCTGCCTACCACAACGACGAACAGCCGATCCCCGGGACAAGTTTCAGGGCAGAGTAAGTCCCGTATCTGTACGCAGGATTTATCCGTATCAACAAGCCAGCAGTTTTGTGTTATCGGTGCTGTGCATGAGAACGAATTGATACAGCAGAGGAAGCCCTCACTGGGCTTTCCACCCCCGCACGGGTCATAGACGATTAGTTTTGCCATATGGGATTCCCTCCTGTGTTGCGGTCAGAGGCGATATTGTACCGCATTTCTAACAATAGTATATGCGGCACTTTGGCGGATGGATTGCGTGTTAACGAAAAAGCGCGCCGTATATAGGCGCGCACAGGTCACCGACAAACCCGGAGTCTCAGAATACAAAGCTTACTTTATGAAACCGAAGGCTTTCAATCCGTCATTTTGCTGACGGTTGGATGTGCGGCGAACTGCCGCACATCCTTCCTTGAAAAATACCCGAATGTGCCATTCGGGTGCATGTACGTTCAAAATGACACCTTAGAGCGCAAGTTGCCGTTCGGGTTCCAGCATATTCAGGAACCCGAACCGCAAC
>JAVBWI010000019.1:0-132817 GCA_036677445.1 Clostridia bacterium | reverse complement strand
GAAGGCCGCCATGACCAGAATCACGCCTACGATGATGTTGACAATGGCAAATCCTTTCTGTCCCTTGGTTCTCATATTCCTGTACCTCCTTGTTTTGATGGGTACAGCTTACCATAGGTACAAAAGCTCTTTTTTTGAAAAAAGTTGCAATGTCATATACGTTTGCCGAAGAGTCCATGCTTAGTTTTTTCAACGGACATCTTCATTTCATTGAGCTTTGCACGCACACCCTCCGGTTTGAGCCAGCCATAGCCCCGATTTTGCAGCTCGGTGACCAGACCGCTAAAATCAGCTTCCGTCCAGTCAGAATGAAAGGCCAAGAAAGTTTGTAGATAGGGTCGCGCGCCTTCGTCCCAGTCGGCCCAACCGGGGAAGCGATAAACATAGTCTATAGCCCACAGCGTATAATCGTAGGGCAGCTTGGCAAGACGCTCCGTTTCACACACAATTTGATTACTGCCGACCGTAAACAGTGTTTTATACAACCAATTGCGAAGGACATCGTCGCCGGGGCGGATCAGTTCATCTTCCCGTACCACATATTGCTTTTCACTTTCCAGGTCCAGCATGATGACTGCCTGATTGTTGGTAAGCGCAAAGACCGCCCGCCCGTCCGGACGGCAGCATACAGCTCTCAGATAGCTTCCGCTGCCGGTGTCCTTATCTTTGATCGAATGAAACGCGGTTTTTGCCCCGTCTGCAACCGAATAAAAGAAGAGCCCCCTGTCGCTGCCTGTTGCGATGAATCGTCCGTCGGGGCTGACACACCACAGCCTATTGCCGAAAACATTGAACGCCGTGCCGCAAATTTTGCCGGCGTTGACGTCGATGGTGTATAGATGATGATCCGTTTTTTGCTTATCGTGCTTTGTCAGGCAATACAGATGCCGCAGATCGGGCGAGAAGCATACCGAAGGAAACACCCGAATCTCATCCCTGAAAGATATGCGATGAAGGCATTTTTTCTTCGAGGCATCCAATATCTCGATCATCGGATATCGGCGTGAATCCCCGCTCTCCGGATTTTGAAAGCGGATTGTCGGAGCCGCAGCCTTAACTGTGCTGCTTGCGGTCGGGGGAGCGCCTTTCAGATTTTCACCCGATACGCCACGGATGCTTTGGATGTGCCCATAGCGGCCGGCCGCGGCATTGAGCTTGTGTAATTCCTCGGGCACATGCCCTGCGGCGGCGTCATAGCCTTGGCTAATGGCTTGAAGCGCCTCACCGATCTCCAATTGTGCCAGCTTTTCTTTGGCCAGCGACGTGCAGCGTTGAATGATGCGCTGACGCTCCTGTGCGCCGGCATAGCTTTGAACACGGCTGAGCAGCCATGCAGGCTGCGAAGCAGACATGCTCGGCCGCCGTAACCAAAAATTACTTTTATAGTAATCGGGATAGAAATAGCCCGTTCTATCGGCCGTCAGTTTTGCGCTCCCGAACATATGATTCTTTTGTGTCCTGGAATGAACTTCTTCCGTACCGGAAGCGAGCAGTGTCCGTACGCAGCGCCCCGTATGCGTATCAAAAAGACGCATACTTCCCGGCCGTTCGATCACGCTGGACGGGATACCGAACTTGGGGTCGACGCCAAGAAGAGCGGTACGGCCATCGTCACTAAGGTACATAAACGTCACCGCATATGCATCGGACAGCGAAAATTCTGTTACGAGCATGTGTGTTTCATTATCCCACAAAAGGGCGCCGCTCCAGCCTATCTCCAGCGCATATCTGCCGGAAGCGGACACACAGCGGCGATCGCTACCAACCGGCTGCGCATTTTCCTGCCCCCGTATGCACGATAAGGGCTCCGCCGCGCATTCAGGCAAATTTTCCGGATCATAGTCGAAGCGCGTCACCGGCTCATCTATGCCCCGGCAGACTTGGGCAAGGCGAAGAGCCTCGGCGCTCTCGGGTGTATCAAGGTTCATGTGCAGCTTTTCCAGCCTGGTCATTACCTCAAGATCGTCGATTTCGCATGCAAACCACCTGTGCAGCAGCCAATTATAAGTGGCAGCCACATGATCAGGTGCGTCGGTTAAGGCTCTTTCCCAGCACCCTTCCGCTTCATCGGGTTTGCCGAGGTCAAGCATGGAGAGTGCGCGGTTGTTGAGGCTGTCCGCCGTATCCGCCGCCGCCTTGGGCACGGGACGGAGGTAGGCGCTGCCGGTTTCGGCCTCGAATATCTCAAGGAGCGTCGCTTCGATTTGCGTAAAGTCGCGCGGCCTATTCTCCGGCTCGCTTTCCAAGCATTCTGCCGACAAGGCTTTGAGCGCTTCCGGCATTGGGACTCGCGTGTTTTCAAAATAGCCCCGACAGCCAAGGCCCGCCACCACGCCGTTGGCCCAAGGGCGGGATCCGACGTACATTTCCATAACGCTGACCGCCCAGGAATAAATATCCGTGCGCCGAGTGAGCGGCTTGCCGTCCATCTGCTCCATGGAGCAGTAAGCGGGGGTATACCCTCCGGATGGGGAAAGCATGGTCTTGCAGCTTCCGGTGGATTCGTGCATGGTGGGGTCTCCCTCCAGCGCCGTCAGCACGGCACGGGCGCGCGCTAAGCCGAAGTCCGCCACCTTGGCCTCTCCCTCTTTTGTGAGCAGCAGGTTATCCGGCTTTACGTCCTGATGGATCAACCCCGCTTCGTGCGCGTAATGCAGTCCGCGTGCAAATTGGATGGCAATATCGAGCAGGCGCTCTTGCCTCTCGTCTACCGTGCCCCTGTAAAGTGCGCCGCTTTCTATGGCGTTCTCAAGGCTGCCGCCATCCATCCATTCTGAAAAGATCGACGGCACGCCCTGTATCCGGCGCACATAGTAGCACGAAACGATGTTGGGGTGTAATCCTAAGTTTATCCAAGCCTCGCATTCGTGCGTAAAACGCTCAACTTGATTCTCGGTCGTGAACAGCGCCGCCTTGGGCCGTTTCATGGCAAGGTCCACATTCCAGCCCGTGTGATGTACCCGCCACACGCTGCCCATACCACCCTCGATAGCGTCGGACTCCACGCGGTAGGTATCGAGCAGCGTCATGCCAGGAGCGATGGGCGCGGCGTCGGAAATCGAGGAAATGCCGCTGCCGTCAAGCAGGGTGGTTCCGCCTTCTTGCACCGTTGCGCTGGGATCGAATACGGTCTTATCGTCTTTGGCCATGCTCAATTCCTCCGTTGGTTTCTCTTTAAGACTGCTTTTTGCCGAACAGACTGAATTTGAGTTTTTCAGTCCGGGGCCTTCCATCCTTTGGTTTCATTTCCATGAGCTTTGCCCGCACGCCCTCGGGGCGAAGCCAGCCATAGCCCCGCGTTTGCAAATCGAGGATGAGGTTTTGAAAATCCGCATCAGTCCAGTTTGGGTGCAGGGCAAGGTAAATTTCAACGTATCGCCGCGCGCCCTCGTCCCAATCGGCCCAGCCGGGAAAGGCATACGAATAAGCCGTATCGTAAAAGAACAGGTCCTTATCGCATTGAACCGCGAGGGCATTGCCGTCGCAGCTTATGCGCAATGCAGAGGGATTATAGTTGTACTTTGTGATACCGCTTTTAGAGAGGAGCTCGCCTGTGGTTTGGGACCAGACCGCAACGCCTTTTTCCGAGCCCAGGGAGCCTGAGCCGAAAACAAATTGCCCGTCAGGGCTGAAAGCGCACTCTTCAAGCCAATGGTCGTTCCTGAAAAACAGCAGTCTTTTCGTTTGATTAGACACGTCCCAAAGCGTGATCCTTTCGGGATCGACGGCCGCAAAGCGGAGACCGTCCTCGCTAAACGCAAGCGCGGAATAGGTTCTGATCGTTTTTGAGCCCTGCAGCTCCACTCCCTCCTCTTGGAGCAGTCCGTCTTTAAGCGCAAACAGAAACAGGTACGACTCGCTTGCTCCCCGCGCCGCAACCGCAACGCAATCGCAGGACGGACTGACGCAGACCGCGCTGATCGATTGAAAGAAAAAACCGTTAAGCCGTGCCTCTGCAAAGCACGCGCCGTCGGAGAGACATATTTGTGAAAGGATTTCCCCCTTGGCGATAAACAGTGAGCGCCCGTCGGGGCTTGCACAGATTCTCCCCGCATAGCGCTGGCCAGTCATGTCGTACTGTGTTTGAAAGGTCTTTTCCACGCTTCCCGTTTTCGCGTCCAAAAGCTGAATGACGCCTTTCTTGCCCCAGGATATCAGCCTTCGCCCATCCGGATGAAACAGCAGGCGGTAAAAGCCGTCGGGCTGCGCGTTCTCTTTCATAAACAGGCAGGCTTCGCGCTCCACATCCCAAATGCGAAGCGCGTTGTCATCATCCCCTACAGCAAGCAGGCTCAAATCACTGTTGCACACGGGCGCATGCATACGCGTGGGCAGCACATCCTTGAGCAAACGCCTGGGGCGAACGGCCAGAACGCTTTCCCTTTTGCAGAACTTCCCAATCTCTGCATACGCGCGCAGCAGCGCCGCGTGCCCGGCAAAACCAGGAATCTGTTCCGCCAAAGCGCACAGCCGCAGTGCGCTGCCGACATCACCGACACGCTTTGCGGCGTCTATGTCGGCAAGCAAAGCCCGAAACCGGACTTCATTTTCCGCCTGCACACTCGTGGTTTGAATCCGGGAAAGCTCCCACGGACAAAGCGGCGTTTGCTTTTTCACAGGAAGTATCCGAACATCGTACCAATCTCCGGTGAATATTGTTTCGCCGTCGGCGCTCAGGCAGCAGCAGCGCTCCCCTCCGCCCTGCGGGTACGTTCGAAGGCATTTCCCGCTTTGGAGGCTCCAGAGCTTGACCGCATGATCCGGCTCACCCATCGACAGCATATACGCACCCGCTTCGTCCACGGTGATCCGCTCGTTGCTTTCATGCCCGTAGAACCGGACCGCGCATGTCCCATCCGCCGTTTCGTACAGGTTCAGAGCACCTTTCGTCCCGCCAAGAACAATGCGCCGGCCGTTTGCCGCAAAGGCCGCCGCGGACACCGTTTCGCCGAACGAAAAGACGCGCAGGCAGTCCCCGGTCCGCGTATCCCACAGCCTTGCTGTTGCATCGGCCGCACCCGTCAACGCAAGCCTGCCATCTCGGCTTAACGCGAGGGCCTTTATGTTATCGGCATGTCCCCGCAGCACGTGGATACGCCGGCCGCTTTTTACATCCCACAGCAAAGCCTCGCTGCCCACGCGTGAGGCTGTCAGCGCGATTCGATCGTCCCTGCTGACGTCGACCATCATGTGCTTAATGCCAAGGCCCTGGTGGAAGAACGCGCTATCCGACAGTGTGCAAAGACAGCGGCCCTCCTCAATATCCCAGATTTCGGCAAAGGCGGCGTCGTTTTCACGGTATATGTCCAGCAGCCTGTCCGGTGCGATGGGAAACGCGCTCGGCCTCGGCCCGCGTTTACCGGACGCAGGTCTCGGCCAAACGCATTCAACGCATTCACTCATGTCGATCCGCCATTTTGACCAGCCATATTCGGTCCCGACGATAAGGCATTTGCCATCGCGGCTCATAAAAAGCCGCTCCACCACGCCGCGGTTCACGGAAAGCCTTTCCTCCTGCCGCGGAGTCCTTTGCCCGAGCGTTTGGAGAAGCGATTCCGCCTGACCGTAATCCGCGTCGTTCGCGCCTACGCCAAGCAGCATATCCCTTGCCGCTTCCTCGTCGCCACGCTCGCTATGCATTTTCGCGAGCAGGCAGCGCGCGCGGCCGTTCTGCGCTGGACCGTTCCGCATGCAGTTTTGCACCTGATTCACCGCGCCCAAATCATCCTGTCGGCCGCTGCGCCACCGGTGCAGGGCGTTGTTATAGACCGACGGAAAATGCACTCTGTTATCCTTTGCCGCTTTTTCCCAAAGCCGTTCCGCCTCATCGGGCCTCCCGAGGTCAAGAAAGGAAAGCGCGCGGTTGTTGAGGCTGTCCGCCGTATCCGCCGCCGCCTTGGACTCGGGGCGGGGATAGCCGCTGCCGGTTTCCGCTTGGTATATCCCGTGCAGTTTACTTTCAACTTCCGCAAAATCATGGGGACGGTTTTCAGGCTCGCCTTCTAGACATTGTGCCAGCAGTTCCTTGAGCGCCTCCGGCATGGAAACGCGGGTCTGCTCAAAATAGTTGCGGCAACTCAATCCCGCCACCACGCCGTTTGCCCACGGGCGGGAACCGAGATACATCTCCATCACCGATACGGCCCATGAATAGATATCCGTCCTGCGCGTCAATTCGCGGCCGTCCATTTGCTCCATGGAGCAGTAAGCCGGCGTATACCCACCCGAGGGGGAGAGCATGGTCTTGCCGCTTTCGGCGGTGTCGTGCATGGTGGAATCGCCCTCCAGCGCCGTCAGCATCGCGCGGGCGCGCGCTAAACCGAAATCAGCCACCTTGGCCTCGCCCTCCTTGGTGAGCAGAACATTATCCGGCTTTACGTCCTGATGGATCAGCCCCGCTTCGTGAGCATAATGCAGTCCGCGTGCAAATTGGATGGCGATGTCGAGCAGGCGTTTGCGTTGTTCGCCTTGCGTACCCTCGTACAGTATGCTCTTGGTAATTGCGCTCTCGAGACTCCCTCCGTCCATCCATTCCGAAAAAATAGTAGGTACATTCTGTATTTCGCGCACATAGTAGCACGAGACAATGTTGGGGTGCAGGCCCAGGTTGATCCATGCCTCACATTCATGGATGAAGTCCGCCTTGCTTTTCTCGGTAGAGAAGCACTTCGGCTGCGGGCGCTTCATGGCCAGGTCCACGTTCCAGCCCGTATGATGCACCCGCCATACGCTGCCCATGCCTCCCTCGATTGCATCGGACTCGATACGGTAGGTATCGAGTATCATGTCGCCCTGTATAATGGCGACGTTTTCCCTTGCGTCGGCATCCGCCCGCTCCGCCGCGTCGGAAAGCGCGGCCTCCAGCATCGTTGTACCGCCATCCGACAGCGCCGCACCACTCTCTAAAACGGTCTTGTCGCTCTCCGGCATCGTCGCACCGGGATCGAACACGGTTTTATCGTTTGCCACCATACCTTCCCTCCCTCGCCTGTTCTTTCGCACGCCTGACACACGCCGCTTTTCATTCCCGCGATTCTTTCAGCGCATCGAGTCTCCGCTGCGCTGCCTCCCGCACAGAGGGGTCGCCATCCGCATCTGCGATGCATTCCAAAATGGCCCTGTCGTTGAGGGTGCGCGCCAGCCTGCGGCGCACCATGGGGTCGGCGTCCTCTTGGGCAAACGCAGCGCTCATGTCGGGATCATTCAGCCGCACCAGCACAATGCGCCTTGCCGCACCGCAGCGGGCGCTGTAAGCGACCTCGATCAGTTCGCTGCGGCTCATATCGCCCCGCACGCCACGCATGGCGGTATCGGGGTCGAGGCTTCTCCAGTTTCCTTCACGCTCGTACACCATAATACAACTCCTTTTGGTGTTCAGCGAACCGTAATAGCCACGTCGGCAGGCGTATCCGCGGGCACGTCTATGAGCAGCATCAGCCTGCCGAAGGATAAGTTGCCGCTTGCCGTTCCATAGATGTTTGCGCGCAGGGTATTTACCGTGTACTCCGTACCGCCAACGCTCACAATGAACGGTTCCTCCTCCATAAATGTTCTAATTTCATCGGAAAAATTGGCGCACGGCCCGCTGATATGCTCCTCTTTCCTGAGCATATCGAAGCCGTTGATGTATGCAAGGTCGATCAGCACCTGCCTGTTGCCATTTTCGGCAAGCTCCCCAAGCAGATAGGGCGCATAGTAAATGCGGTTGCCGTCCCGTTCCATATAAGCGTCGAGCCCTGCGGAGCAAACCTCGATGACGCTGTTCTCGGTCACGCCTGGAACCTCCACGATGGACACGGCCTCGGTACCATCGTCCGTATGGTTGATATCAACGGAGGTAACAGGGTAGGCGAAGCCATCCACTTTGAGGTATATGCCATAGAGCCCGCCGTTGCCGAAAACGAGGCCGATGCCAGAAGCATCTTTTACCTTTTTGCCGCCGTCCACGTAATACGGATAGGTCACTTGAACGGCGGGCTTTGCGTCGTCTGTCTGAGAAACGGCGGTGGTGTAGCCGACCTGATAGATGCCGTGGGCGAAAGAGGGGGCGGATGTATCCGGCGCGCAACCAGAAAGCAGGGCGGCGGCAAGGAGAAAAGCGGCAAGCAAAGAAATCATCTTTTTCATAGGTGATACGCTCCTTTCACAATACGCTGTCTTTTGATGGCGTTATCGTATCGCAAAAAAGAAAGCGCGTCTTTTACAAAAGTTGCAGCCAGAGCGTTCTATCCTGCTGTCCGCGGCCGAAGCCTTTTCCCTTTCCGCCGTCGCTTCTTACGAATGGCTTTCCCTTGCAATCACGGTTCTTCCTGATCATCCTCGTCCTCCTGCTCCCAGAGCGCCTCCTCGTCCTCCTGCTCCCAAATCGCCATGCGCTCATAGTACTCATCGCGGCGGCAATAATAGTTTTTGATCCGCGCACTGTCCGCCGCTACTTTGAGTTCCCTGTAGGGAAGGCGGACCCGTTGCTTGCTAATGTGGTTTTGCTCACATTCAAAAAGCGAATCGGGCGCGGTCTGATAGCGTTCTCTACAGGAGTCCTTCACCTTGTATGGACCGTCTGCCAAGATCACCGTAAGCTCTACCATGCTGTCCGCCTCCGGTCTGACGCGGACATACCAATCCCCGTTGCGCCTGCCCTCTAAGTAAACGTCTGAAAACGTCGCAAAGCGCGTTTGCGTTTGTGCGAGGGAAATGGCCTGAAATAGTTCGTCCCATCCTATGCACGCCATCCTGATGTCATTAACGCCTTCAAAATGCGGGTCGATCCACAGCGCATCTTTCTTTTCCGGCGTGTCGAAGCGAATTCGGTCGTCTACGGTAAAGCGGTAACCGAGCAAAGCGGTAAACGCCGCCTCACGCACGCCGTCGTCGGGGTCAAGCAGCGCAATGCGAGCCAATATGGGGTTATCCCGCAGCAGCGGTACGGCGGCTTTGCGCACATCGGGCTTCGGGTCGTTCGCCACGGCTTCCATAAACGCGGGGGGATCCTCCCAAGACTGCTGCCTGACGGCTAAGAAGCGTACCCGCCAGTCCGCATCCCGCAGGGCGGCGTGTTCACGAACATCGTCCAGCCATTCATACCCCCTGACCGCAGCCGCGCGGACGCGCCAATCCTCGCTTTGCATCGCGAGCATCGCCTGCTCGCGAGCCTCTTCATGCTCCATATCGCACGCCCCCAACTCTGCCTTATTGCGTTTAGAATATCCAGTCCATCGCCGCGCACTTTTCAGCAAAGTTGCAGCTTGTCGAGTCTTTTCCTCGCCTCTTCACGGAGGTAATGCGTTTTGGCCTGCTCCAGTACCTGTTGCAGCGCCTTTTTTGTATAAAGCCTGTTGAGCGCGCGTTTGGCTCTTGCAATATCCTTGGGATCGTGATTGTGACAGTTGCCTGCGATGTATCCCGCTTCGCCGACCGGGCCGTAGGCCGTGGCTCCCGCTTGATGGGGCGAAAGGGAACAGAGGATATCGGCAATGCAGTTCTCGTCCGTCATGTGCTCTATGACAAGACGATAAAACATGGCGTCGTTCATGGCGGCATTTGCGTATAAACGTTGGTTGTCATGAAGCAGCGCAAGACCGGATGCGCGCCATTGCGTTTCCATCCCTTCCATCCGCATCCGCGCGAGGCCTTTGGCGATTTCCTTTGTCTTACCGAGCATCGTAAGAATTTCGAGCAGAGACCAGTCCTCCACCCGCGTAAGAGCGATGCTCTGAAGCCTTTTATCGTTTGCAGTCAGGGCCTTTTCTTTAAGAAGCCGTAAATCCGAGGTTCTTTCCGCGGCAATGTGCCGCGCAGCGCCTGTTCCTTCCCTTAGCAGCGTGTCAAAGGATTCATTGGCTTGCAACCGCCGCGCCGCCGCACTACGTACTCTCTCGTCGAGGTCTTGTATGGCGAGTTCGAGGAATAGAGTCTCGTCTTTCGCGGCGCGGTTCACCGCTTTGCGTCTTACGCTTGCGCGCATGTCGTTCCTTGCGATATAACAAAAATCAACCGGGTCTGAAATGGCTGCGAGCGCGGCTTTTGCAATCCTGTCTGCTTGCAAAAAGGGGGATCGATTTTTTATCGAAGCAACGGTTTTCCTCGGCTGCGCGCCGCACGGTTCCCATACCACGCAAAGAAACGCCTCTATGGTGTCAACACGCGTGCTCGTTCTGTCCTTTGACGGATTGTAAAAATACGTATTTATGGCGCTCACATTCGGCCACAGCGAGTCAATGTTTACCGCTGTCTCCGGCAGTTTGGGACGCTCAGCCTGGCCGAAATAGCCGCGCACGCGTCCCCCCACCGTCACAAAGCCATTTTCATCCGCTTCTTTGGGCGCTTCAGGCTTGATGCAAAGCTCCTCGATGCGCTCTTGGGCAAGCGAACGCAGGCTCCACCGTCTCTCAAACAGCGCGAGCCGGAGAAGGGTGTCTGCGTCTGTCAAATGACCTATCGCTTCCTTCTGAATCAACGTATCCATACAACGTGTTACCTAAATGAAACTAGACCTTGAGCAGCTCTTCCATTTCCTCGCCGGACAGCTTGTTTTTCTTCATCAGCGCGCCCACCATCCGGTCAATGCGGGGCTTATTTTCCGAGATGAGGCGTATGGTCTCGGCCATCTCTTCGCGGATGATGGCGCTCACGCGTTCGGACACCTTGGCCGCGAGCGGGCCGCGCGTGGCCTCTTCAGGACTCATCACCGCCATGCCGAATTCCGCGTCCATGCCATAGTTGCAGATCATGGCGCGGGCCACGCGCGTGGCGGATTCGAGATCGCCGGAAGCACCCGTGGATACGCCGTCCTTCTCGCCGTAATAGGCGATTTCGGCGGCTCTGCCGCCCAAGGAGGTGCGGATTCGGTCGATCAGCTCCTGCCTCGTGGAGAGCGGGGCCTGCTCCGCCGCAGAGTGCTCCATATAGCCGCCATGCCCGCCGCGCGCCACGATGGTGAGGTAGGCGGGGGTATGGCCGCCGAGGTAGCAGAGGAACGCGTGGCCGCTTTCGTGCCGTGCCACCCGCTCCAGGTATTCATAGCCCCAGTCCTTTTTGGAGCCGTGCTTGGTGAGCTCGTAAGCTTCGTCCAAAATCGCGTCGTCGAGGGGCCTTTGCTGTTTCACCGCCATGCGGTTGGCAAGCTCCACGACCGAGGCGAGGTTTGCCGGACTCATGCCTGCGGAGCGGGAGCCGAGGCGTGTTATCATATCCTCGCTTACCATATGCGTTTTGTTCTTTTTTAAAAGCATACGAACGAATTGCTCGCGCTCTTCGGCGTTGGGCAGATCCACGAGTATTTTGCGGTCGAACCGTCGCGCGAGCGCGGGGTCGATTACGCCCATGCCGCCTTGGCCTTCCTCCACGTCGAAGTTGGTGGCGGCGAGCACGAACACGGGACGCTTGGGGTCTACGCTAAAACCGTCCATTTCGGTGAGGAGCGCGTTAAGGGCCATTTCCTCGCCGTGACTGGTGTTGGATTCACCGCGCTTGCGGCCTACGGCGTCGATCTCGTCAATAAACAATATCGCCGGAGCGTACCTTCTTGTTTTTTTAAAAAGCGCACGCACGGCCTCGGGACCGCTGCCCTGATATTTGGTGACGAAAGCACTGGCGACGGCAGGGATGAACGCCACGTCGCTTTCACCCGCCATGGCCTTTGCGAGCATGGTCTTGCCCGTACCCGGCGGGCCGTACAGAAGCACGCCCTTGGGCGGCTTCAGACCCTGCGCGGAAAATTTTTTGGGGTTTTTGAGGTAGTCGATGAAAAACTTCAATTCCTCCTTGGCGTCGCACGCGCCGATGATGTCCGCAAAATGCACGTTTGGCTTTTGCACGTCGTCCAAAACGCTATCCGCGTCGTCAGCGGCGGTGGCACGCTTGAGGGAGAAATCACGAAGACGCACGGTGATCTCGGCTTGCTTTTCGTTAAGCCTCGGGGCGGATTCGTAATAGAGCACCTTGCGCTCGGCTGCCATACGCGCCGCCACGCTCTGCATGTAAAGCTCGCGGCAGATGGAGGAAAGCTGATCCTCAAATACGGCAAAATCGTCTATAGGTTCTGTGAGCTTGCCCCGAGCTCCCGCGCGCACGAAGCTCATGAGCAGTTCGGGGTCGATGGAGAATTCCTCTGTTTCCAGCAGGTATACCGGCAGTTCCGGCAAACGCTCCCGCAAGGAGCTGAACAGCCGGTTGCCGTCGCGCAGCATGCCCGCCGCCATGGGCGCAAAGTCAAAAGCGCCTGCGGACATGGGCGAGGCTTCAAAGCCCTCGTAAAGCGTTTCCATCCGGTTATAGCTTTCGTCCGGGGCAACGCTTTTCCCCGCCACGTCGAGCAGCAGCAGACGGATGTCCTTTTCGCCGGCTATGGAAAGCGCTTCCTCCACGCTTTGCGTATCATAAACGACATAGCCGTTTAGCTTTTCGCGGCATCGCGCGGCAAATAGAGGGCTGCCGTACAGGAGGATTTCGGGCTTTTCATCGCAGAAGAAAAGAGGGCGCACCGCGTCAGGCAGCTTATCCGTTTCCACGGTGAAGCGGAGCTTTGCAACGCCCGAAAGCGCCGTGCCGAAATGCTCCTCATTGAACAGCCTACATACCTTGAACACCTCGTTTTTGAAAAAGAGCTCGGTCTGCGCGCGAAGCGTCCGCGCGTCTGCCTGCCCGCCCTCGCTGAAAAGCAAGGCCGTCGGCACAAGGCGGTCGAACTCGGCCTCGATGCCGTACTGCTTTTCAAACAGGCCGCAGAAGCGTTTCATCTCGCCTGCACTGATCTTTTCCAAATTATGCGCCTGCAAATGGTTGAAAAGAAGCGGCCAGCCGGTCGCCATGCGGCTGGTGATGGCAGTGGGGAAAAAGGGTTGGCCCGTTTGCGGGTTTTTTTCGGTTTCGAGCGCGTTGATGAGCGTTTTTCGCGGCACGCCGGCGGCGTTTTGTTTGGCGTCGCCTTCATAAAGGGAGCGGCCCGCGTTGCTGGTGAAGATGATGATGGCATCCTTGAAGGCGACATCCTCGTCGCTGAAACGATCCGTCAGCCTGCCCGCGTCCAAGATCTGCAAAAAGAGCTGTATGGTGTTGAGGTGCGCTTTTTCGATCTCATCGAAGAGCAATATGCTATGGGGGTTTTCTTTCACAAAACCCGTAAGCGTTCCGGCCTTTGCGCCTTGATAGCTCTTTTCAAAGCCCACAAGGCCCATGTAGGATTGGTGGTCGGCAAAGCTCGACATGTCAAAGCGCTTGAATGGGATATCCAAAGCCTCCGCCGCCTGTTCGGCGAGGAAGGTCTTGCCCACGCCCGGCGGCCCTGCGAACACGAAGATAGCGCGCGGACGTTTTCGCTTTTCATCCGATGCGGCTAAGACCTCTGCAGCAAACATACCCTCGGTGAAGGCGTGCACCACATGATCCTGCCCGTGCACGGTGGAAAGGAGCTTTGCCCGCATATGGCGGATGCGGCCCGTGAGCGAGGGAAGGAAATCACGGCTCATTTCATCGGAGGACTCTTGCTTTTTCTTAGCCTCCTTCTGCGGTGCGGCCTTTTGAGCGGCAGCCCGCTTTTTGAGCGGGCATACCTCGAGGATAACGACGGTGGGGTTTTCCAAAATGACCGTGAGCATATCCTGCCCCCATACGTCTTCTGCGCCGCGTCTTGCGGCATGCGCCGTCGCCGCTGCAAGGCAGGCAGAAAGCTCGCTCTCGCCGCTTTTTGCCCCGCCTGCCACTGTGCGGCGAAGCAGGCTGCGCGTGCGCGCGGTATCGATGCCCGCGCTTTTAAAAAGCGCCCCGATTGCCTCGATGTCCTCGTCGATCTCCTTTTTGTGGCGGGAGGAGGGCGCGAAGTCCTCGGACCTGATTTCCGCAAGCTTGAGAAGCCCTAAAAACAAGAACTCCACCGTGGGCTCACCGCCGCTTTTTGCCGTCGCGGCCTCTAACTGCGCGCGCATCATCACATACCGCATGGAAGTGGAAAGATCCATAAATTTTCCTCCCGTGTTTAATTCTTTTTTCACGCCGCATCATGAACGGCCTTTTATCAGCCCTTCTCCGGATCGATATATTGGTAGACCAGCCGGTAATTCCGTTTTCTGCACACAACGATATCAGCATTCCAAAGGGGCTGCAACCCGTCGAACACGTCTTCGAAGCGGAACCCACCGATGTCTACACCCTCTTTTGTATTGGACAGGCGATAGCCTGCGGGGAGCGCCATTGTAAGGCCCCGCTCGATCTGGATCTCCGGGTCGCGAAGGTCGATCGATGTTGGGGAATTCCAAGAACGTTTGCCATAGAGCAATCTTCCCTCCGGCAGCAGATCGATGTATAGCTCCTCGTCGAGTTCTTCGGCGTCGGTACGGGAATCCGAGGTTAATCGACGCACGGCGAAATACGGTTGCCCCGAGACGGCGTCGCATGCGCTGAGCGAATACGAGTAATCCAGATCAAAGCCGTTATTAAGGTTCTCGGTCATTTTGCACGTAGATTGAACGGTGGCAATGGTCGTTCCGTCAGTAACATATCTGGCGCGACTGGGCTCCGCCTTTTCCACAATACGGCTGCGCTGTGGCAGGGGCGCGGGGGTATCCTCTGTGGGCAGAACGGCGATCAGCTTGCCATGCTTGAAAGAAGGGCCGAGCTTCGTCCAAAGCTTTAGCGACGGCTCGTGCAGCAGCAGCGTGCTGTTCATGCGATTTTTATCCAGCAGGCGGAATGCACCCATAACGTTTCCTTCTTCAAAGAGAGCCCGCGCAAAGACGCAATTTCGCTCGGCCTCGTTCAGCGCGCTGTTGCGCTCATATAGGCTTGAAACGACGGAAAGCTCATAAAAGGGCCGAAGGGACACATCCGGCAGTTTCACCCAAAGCTCCCGCCGGAAGCTCTTGATCAAAACAAGGCCGTCGTCGCTGAAAGCCTCCACGCGGTCATAAATAATATCATCCTCACGATCCCGCTCGGATTCCATAGTCAGGAGCGAGCGGCCGTTTACCGCGTCGAAGAAACGCACCGCTTCCCCTGCGCAGGCGACCACGCCGCCCTGTGCATCCGCAAAGCATGACCTGCCAAGGTATACGCCGTTCCACGCAAAAACGGAGGAGCTTCCTGTGGTTAGATCGAGAACGCAGTAGCTTTTGCCGCCCTTTAGGCTGTATACGGCCTTTTGCCCGTCACGGCTAAGATCGATGCCGAAATACCAGTCGCCCTCCAACCGGAAGCGCGTTTTACCCGAGGCGGGATCGACGATGGTAAACCGATCCTTGTCGCACAGCACCGCGTCGGGGCCGTAAGGTATGCTGTATATTGCTGCAGAGTCGGCCGGTCGGGTGGAACGTCCGCTGCCAAACGATAGCTGCGCCGCAAGCCGCTCCCGAAGTTCTTCAAGCATAGGCATGCGCTCATCGATGGATGCCAGAATATCGATGGACTCTTTTGCTTCCTTATCGTCATTGCGCCGGATCAGGGAAACCGTCGCCATAGCCTGCGCCCACAATGCGGAACACTCCCGCTGCCTGGCAATGCGCGCAAAGAACTCCGCATCATCAATCTTTCGTCTGTTCCAGAGGGCTGCCGCATAGTTGTATTGGCAGCGGAAATTGGATAGGTCGGTTTGAAGCGCCGCTTCCCATAGTCGCTCGGCTTCCTCCGCTTTTCCTAAATCCAGCATGGAAAGAGCGCGATTGTTAAGGGAATCCGCCGTATCTGCCGCCGCCTTGGGCTCGGGGCGGGGGTAGCCGCTGCCGGTTTCTGCAGCATAGATTTCCTGAAGTGCTGCTTCAATTTCCCCGAAGTCATGGGGGCGGTTTTCAGGCTCGCCTTCAAGACACTGCGCCAGCAGTTCCTTGAGCGCCTCCGGCATGGGGACGCGGGTGTTTTCGAAATAGCCCCGGCAGCCAAGGCCTGCTACCACACCGTTCGCCCACGGGCGGCAGCCGAGGTACATTTCCATCACGGACACAGCCCACGAATAAATGTCCGTGCGCCGTGTGAGCGGCTTACCGTCCATCTGCTCCATGGAGCAGTAGGCGGGGGTATAGCCGCCGGAAGGGGATAGGATGGTTCTGCCGCCGCTATTGGCCTCGCGCATGGTAGGATCGCCCTCCAGCATCGTTAGGACCGCGCGGGCGCGAGCAAGGCCAAAGTCGGCTACCTTGGCTTCGCCCTCTTTTGTAAGCAGAACGTTATCGGGCTTCACGTCTTGGTGGATAAGCCCCGCTTCGTGCGCATAATGCAGTCCGCGCGCAAACTGAACAGCGAGATCGAGCAGGCGCGCCTTTTGCTCGGCCTCCGTACCCTCATAGAGTGAGCCCTTGGCAATAGCGCTCTCCAGGCTCCCTCCATCCATCCACTCCGAAAAGATGGTGGGGGTGCCGGACATCTCGCGCACATAGTAGCAGGATACGATGTTGGGGTGCAGGCCGAGGCCGATCCACGCCTCGCACTCATGAATGAAGTCGGCTTTGCTTTTCTCGGTAGAGAAGCACCTCGGCTGCGGTCGTTTCATGGCCAGGTCCACATTCCAACCCGTGTGATGCACCCGCCACACGCTACCCATACCGCCCTCGATAGCGTCGGACTCCACGCGGTAGGTATCGAGCAGCGTTATTCCCCTTACGATTAGTGCATTTGCAGAAAGGCGCATGGCAGCACCGCTGATTATTACAGTGCCGCTTTCCTTTAGCGTTGTGCCAGATTCGAAGATCGTTTTCTCATTCATACCCTGCCCCCCTTTCGGCACTTCCCTTAACAGTGGAATGCGCTACATATAGCTCTTTACCTCAAGCACGAACTCGTCGTCGTCAGGAAGAAAGTTCCTGAGCGCAGGATACAGCTTGCGCGCGGATTGCTTCATGCAGCCGGGCACATGCTTTTCGCCCATCTGCATGATCGCGCGTATGGTCCCTAAGGTTTTTCCGGTATCCATCTGCTTGATTCTCTGCAGGAGATAGGAAATGGTGTGGCCTGCATACCGGCTGATATACTCCTTATTCCCCGTTACGATGGCGGAAAAGCCCACCGCAAAACCGGTCTCGTTCAGCACATCTCCCGAAAGAAGTCCGCTGCCGACTTTATCGCCGTAGGTTGAAATGACTTCCGCGTATTTTTGTGCGCTGAACATGACCCGGACATCGTTGAGCATCTTATCCTGCTCCGGCTGGGGCAGCGGGTCGGGAAAGGCTTCCATAATCTTCTCTTCGGACACGCCCATTTGCCGCATCGCACGGATAAGCTCTTCCCTAGGAACCGTCATTGCGTCCGCGCGTGCCTGCTCTTCAGGCGTGAGCGTGCGCATAGGGCTCTCCTCTTTCACTTTTTTCTGAAAAAACTTTGCCATATGCTTTCTCCTTTTTTGTTGTTTTTCTTGGTTATCTCCAGGAGCGCGGCTTTCACGCCCTCCGCTCTCAGCCATCCAAAGCCCCTTAATTGCAGCTCCTTGAGCAAAGTGCCTTGAAACTCAGCTTCCGTCCATTCGGGATGATTTACGGCAAAGCTGCGCACATATGGCATAGCGCCCTCGTCCATATCGGCAAGGCCCGGGAACTCATATTCCCAATCCTGTGCCCACCGGATGAGCGTCATATCTTCGCTTGCCGAGAGCAAAAAGGAATTCTTCGAGCTTTCCGAAAGCGCCGTGACGGGCATAGAATGGCCCATCAGCGTGCGCTCCTTTTTTCCGCTTTGCAGGCTCCATACGATGATCTCGTTCTTTTCGCCGCCAGTAAACAGGAAGCGTCCATCCTGACCAAAGCACAGCGGGGCTGTTCGCGGCGCGCCGGTACCGAAATGGGAGACAAGCTGCCCGCTCGGCAGGCTGTACAGGGTAACCGATCCATCCTCACCCGCGAGGGCAATACTTTTTCCGTCCGGGCTGAAGTAAGGCTTTCCCGTACCCTTGGCAGAGAAGCGGTATAGCTTCTCGCCCGTTTTAAACTCGAAAACGGAAAGTTCGGAGTCTCCGTGTGAGATCGCTATGTGATCCCCGTCTGGGGAGAGTGCCGCACCCCGAACGTTTTGACGCTCAATTTTATAGAACGCGTCCGGCACACCTGTCCGCCAAACCTGCACTTGGGAGTAATGCGCGCTCAGGAAGTGCTGCCCGTCAGGATGGTATTTGACGAGTGTCACATCCGCGCCCGTTTCATATTTCTCGCGGATGTCGGCATAAACGCTGCGCCCATCCTTCTCATCAGGCCGCACATAGCTCCTCTCGATAAGTTCAAAACGTATCAGCGTTTTTTGCGACTGTGCCAAGAGGGATTTGCCGTCGGGACTGAAATCGGCCGCAAAGCAGCGGAGCGGATTGTAGACCTGCCAAAGCCATTCGCCTGTTGCGCTGTCCCATAATAAAAGCTGCCGGTCCGTGCTCTCCCCGCAGGCGGATAGGGCAAAGCGGTCGTCCGGGCTGAGGGTGCAAAGGCGCACAGGGCTATAGTGACCCCCTTCCAGAGCCTTCTCTTTCCAACAGTTTTTGAGCCCCTTGATACGGCAGAATTTGCTTGCCTCATAAAGCAGGCGCATACAGCGTGGATGGTTCTCAAACCCGCTCACACCGCGCGCCTTTCTTACAGCGCTAAGAGCCCGCGCGATATCAAACTCGGAAAGCGCCAGTTCAGCTGCGACGACAGAGGTTTCAAACTCGTGCTCCAACGCGAGCCGCGCTGAGGTTTTCACCACCGTGCAAAGCGACCATTCCGCCTCCTTCATGTGGGTGGGTATCCGCCATAGCTGCACATCGCCGTTGTCACGCGCAACAGCAAAGCGTTCTTCCGTTTCGTGCAAGCTGATACATACCTGCGGCGAATTCTTTTCCTCAAGGCTTCCGAGGGAACAACGTACCCTGTCGGTTTTCAGATCGATCACCCGCATGAGGGATTGGTCGCCGCAGTTGGTGATAAGCGCGCGGCGACATCCGGGAAGAAAACGGACGTCCTCATTTCCCGTTACGTCGCTGAGAGGAAGGGTTTTCAAACATTCGCCGCTCGTAACACTCCAGAGTTTCAGCGTACCGTCCTTACTTATCGTGAGGGCATGCGTAAAGTCTTTGTTGACGTCGAAACCCGTGATGCGCTCGGTATGCCCTTTTAACTCGAGTATCTTTTCACGCTTACTCGAGCTCCACACTTCGGCCACAGGGAATTTCTTTTCCGCGCTCACGGCGGCAAAAAACTCCGCGTTGGGGCTCAAAAACACTTTGCCGTTGAGCAGACAGCTTATGTCGAACTCGATCTTGTCACGCTCGATGTTCCACATCACCGCATGCGGGACCTCAAAATCCGCCGCCGATTTGTTTCTGCGCACAAGGCCGAGCGCCTTCGTTTCCTCTTCGTTTAAGGCAAATGTCCAGACAGGCATATCATCGTTCGGGTTTTCAAAAAAGTCCGTGGGGCAGCTCTCCGACAGACTGTAGCGCACCAGCGCATCCTTGCCGGAGGACCAAAACGCGCTGCCGTGCCTCGCGCCTGCCAGCGCAAGGCCGGTCTTCGCATCCTCCCCGGAGATGAAACCTTTGTATGTGCCCGTGTCAAAATCGTACAGTGAGAAGCCGCGCTTGTCCTTTTCATAAACGATGAGCGTATTTGCGAGTGTATTAATCGCAACACAGCTTCCCTTTGCGCCCTTTACCGTTTGAACCAGCGGCGGCGCGCCCCGAAGCGAACACAGCAGCGTCTCGATACGCTCATCGCCGTCAAACGCAAGCGCGCGCGCGAGCTTTCCTTCTGCCCCTTGCGTGTCACCGCGCTCCATATCGATAAGTGCGCTCAAATAGAGGCTATGGCCGTTTTCCGGTGCCGCCTTAAGCCGCAAGGCAAGCGCAGTATCCGTAATTTTCCCAAGCCGCCACAGGTACAGCCCTTGGTTATAGAGTGAATCAAGGTGGTTTGGCGCCGTTTCCAGTGCCTTTTCCCAAGCCATTTCCGCCTCGCCGCTTTTGCTAAGGTCAAGCATGGAAAGAGCGCGATTGTTAAGGGAATCCGCCGTATCCGTCGCCGCCTTGGGCTCGGGGCGGGGATAGCCGCTGCCGGTTTCCGTTTGGTATATCCCGTGCAGTTTTCTTTCAACTTCCGCAAAATCATGGGGACGGTTTTCAGGCTCGCCTTCTAGACACTGTGCCAGCAGTTCCTTGAGCGCCTTCGGCATGGAAACGCGGGTCTGCTCAAAATAGTCGCGGCAACTCAATCCCGCCACCACACCATTTGCCCAGAGGCGGGATCCAATGTACATCTCCATCACTGATACTGCCCAAGAATAAATGTCCGTTCTGCGCGTCAGTTCCCGCCCATCCATCTGCTCCATGGAGCAGTAGGCAGGGGTGTAGCCGCCGGATGGAGAGAGTATGGTTTTGCCGCTATCGGCAGCTTCGTTCATGGTCGAGTAGCCTTCCAGTACCGTCAGCACCGCACGAGCCTTGGCAAGGCCGAAGTCAGCAACCTTAGCCTCGCCCTCTTTTGTGAGCAGCACGTTATCCGGCTTCACATCCTGATGGATCAACCCTGCCTCGTGCGCGTAATGGAGCCCGCGCGCAAATTGGATGGTAATGTCGAGCAGGCGCTCCCGCCGCGCCGCTTCTGTGCCCTCATAAAGCGTTCCCTTCCTAATGGCACTTTCCAAGCTACCGCCTTCCATCCATTCGGAGAAGATGGTCGGCGTGCCGCTGATCTCGCGGACGTAGTAGCAGGATACAATGTTCGGGTGCAGGCCGAGATTGATCCATGCCTCGCACTCATGAATGAAGTCGGCCTTGCTTTTCTCGGTGGAGAAGCATTTCGGCTGGGGACGTTTCATGGCAAGATCCACATTCCAGCCCGTATGGCGTACCTGCCACACGCTACCCATACCGCCCTCGATAGCGTCGGACTCCACGCGGTAGGTATCGAGTATGGTTTTGCCCTTTTGGATGGCGGAGTTGGAGACAGTCGGGCCTGCTTGCCCTGCCGCGTCGGAAAGCGCGGCCTCCATCATGGTTGTGCTGTCGTCCATTATGGTTGCATTGCCTTCAAAAACGGTCTTGCCGCCCTCCGGTACTGTAGCGCCGGGGTCGAATACGGTTTTATCGTTGTCTGCCATGGGGAAACCTCCTTGGATTCATCCAACTATGGGTATCATTGCAACGCCGTATCTTACACGAGTTTTTTCGCCCTTTCCGCGCGTTTCGCCCGCATGCCTTTCAGCTTGCCAAGCCTGCGTACCGCCTTATTGCTGGTATTCTGATCGAGATCACGTGCAAGGATTCCGGGCAGCACATCCACGTCTCCAATGCCGTCTATCGCCCGGCGTACGACGTGGGGATTGTCTTCGTTGAGCGCGATATAGCGAAGCTCTTCTTGTGCATCCGGCAGCGAGCTAAGCATACGCGCGGCGCGACCGCGGCAAAACGCCATGCCCTCCACCGCACAAACAAACAGCATATCCCTGCGCGATGCCATAGCGGATAGGGCGCTTGTAATCTCCTTGCTGTCAAGCGAGCGGCATACGGCTTCGCACCGAGCCATATCCTCCGCCGGAATCCCGCCGCGGTATTCCTCAGGTACCCTGCCGCGCTTTGGGAGTGTAAGGCGCTGCCTGTCCTCCTCGGCGGAGGCAATACGAACGAACCAGCGCGCCACGAGGTCGTTGGGCCCCGTGCCGTAAAGGCTTATTAATGTCGTTTTGTCCGTACAAGCGCGGATTACGGCGTAATTGCTGCTGTCCATGTCATAGCCGTACTTCCAGGTTGACCGATGATATTTGGGGGGCTTGGATACGCAGCGGTGCAGGTTTTCCCTGTCGCCTAACTTAGCGTATGCCTTCATTCTGGCGGCATAGGGCTTCGTCGTGTCGTCGGCAAATGCGCGAAGCGCCCGTTGATCGTTCGCCCGCTCGACCGTGGCCAGCGCGATGCTCTCGTCCTCTGTAAGCAGCAATATCTCATTCGCGTCCAATATGTCCGCCCCGCGGGCGTAAGCCGCAAGACCCACCGGGCCTCCAAGCAGGGTCAGATTTTTAAGCAACGCCGGGTCGGTGAGGCTTTGATTACATGCGGCCATAACGTGCAGCCACGCATACGGCGACGCGTCTGTTCCGTCGTAGTATTTAGGGGCAAATTTGCGGCCGCGGGCAAAATCGTACAAAAGTTTCTGCTCATTCGCCCCGGCATAGAGCAAACAGTCGATTAATTCCCACGTTTTCGAATCATATCGACGTTTTTCAGCGTTGCATTTAGCCAGATATCCGGCAAAAGAAACGCCTTCTTTTGTGGGAAGGATGTACTGGTTTTCAGGAGGAGCGGGCTTTGCGTCCGTCGTATGCTCAAGTTTGTTGAGAGCCAACTGCCGCAGCCGTGGATTCCATGTATAGCGGCTGAGCTTGCGCAATGTCGGCGCGTCGTGATAACGTATTTTTTGAAAGATTCGCACGGCGGCGCCGTTTTCCCTCTCTTCCAGCACGATGCGTTTCAATACCGCATTGTCCGGAGCGCAGGATATTGCGCTGAAACGAAATTGCGGCGTCGAACCATAGAGAGCAAAGAAGTTCACAACAGATTTGCTGTGAATATGCCTCATCCATTCGTAGGCACCGTGTATATATTGATCCGGCAGTCCCATAAAACGATCTCCTATGCCATTATCTGGATATACGCCGCCGAGATGTTGTCCCTCCCGCCGTTTTCGTTGGCTCGTTCAATCAGTCGCACGCATACCCGTTCCGGGCTGCGGCTTCCGCGCATCAGTTGAGCAAGCTCCCTTTCCTCCACCATACCGTAAAGGCCGTCGCTGCACAAAAGGATGCGGTCGCCGGGATGCACCTCCGCGATAAAAGCCTCCGGTTCGGCGGGGGGCTTCATGCCCACAAAGGCAGTGAGGCGGGAGCTTGCCGGGTGAATTTTTGCAGCTTCGCGCGTCAGTTCACCCTGCTTGACAAGGATGCCGGCGATGTTCTGATCCTCCGTGATTTGGATCGGCCGCTTTTTGAAGTGTGAAAGCAGGTAGCCCCGGCTGTCACCCAAATTGACAAAGATGGCTTTATTCCCAAGAAGCCATACGCCCGAAAAAGTCGCGCCGTAGGTAAAGCGCTTTTCAGCATTGCCCGCTTCAAAAAGGTTGTCGCTCATCATGCGCACGGTATCGCGGAACGCCTTGGCGGCCTCTTCGATGCTTTTATGCTCTGAAAACTCGTTTGTGCCGATGCGCATCAGCTCCGGCATGGATTTACCCACAAATTCCGACGCAAGCGCACCGCCCGAAAGCCCCCCCATACCGTCGGACACGGCGAAAAAGCCGATCTCGGGGCAGAACACCACCTCGTCCTGATTGCTATCGCGCAGCCGCCCGATATCCTTAAGCCCTGCGGCGCGAAAAGCATAATCAAACTGTTCAAGCTTCGTATTCTTCATCAAAGGACCCCCTTGACCGCGTTTTTCACATTGCTTGGCAAGGCCGCTATGATATCCTTCCTGAAAGCCGCCGCACTCTTATATCCGATTTCAGGCTGCTCTCTGAGCGCTTTGTCGATGACCGCCGCAAGCTGCTGGGAGATGGCCGTGTTCCTGTCGCGGATAGGAACGGCGGGCTCGCTGACGATGATCTGCCAAACGTTCTTGCCGGGGCGAAAGTTCTTCGGGAAGGTACCCGTAAGCATGTTGTAATAGCTTGCGGCGGCGGCCCACACGTCCACCTCCGGTTTGGCGTACTTGAAGTCGATGGCCTGCTGGCGCGGCATGAATACCGGTGTTCCCATGACCGTACCGGTTTTTGTGATTTTTGAAAGCCCTGCCGCGTCGAACGCCTTGGCCATGCCAAAATCCGCCACCATGGCCACGGGCATGTCCGAGTGGTCTGAAAGGAAGATGTTCCCGGGCTTGAAATCACGATGCACCACCCCATGTGCGTCTATCGTTCCCTTGAAAATCCCCTTCTTGATCTCCGCCGTGAGATCCACATTATGCACATAATCCAGCCCGGAGAGTATTTGCAGGGTGATCCAAGTGGCCTGCTCCAGGGAAAGCCTGCCGCCTTTCTTCTCCATAAGGCCGTCCACGCTGCCGCCCTCGCACAGATCCATCAGGATATAGAACACGCCGTTGGCGCTGCCGGATTGGTAGGTGGAGACCACGTTTTTATGCCTGAGCGCCTGTGCTACGCTCGCCTCGCGTAAAAACAGCTTGACCGCGTTTTCATCCGTCTTGACCGCGGGCAGCATGGTCTTTAGCGCGTAATGCTTGCCGGTGTCCTCATCGCGCACCTTCCAGACCTCGCCCATGCCGCCTTTGCCAAGCAATTTTACCTTCTGATAGCCCTTCACGGGCGAAGGGCCCACGGGCTTCTCCTCGGGCTTTGCCGCCTGCGCGCCGCCCAGCATGGCTCTGAGGATGCCGTCGAGTACCTTGGCGCGGTCGGCAAGGCATTCGGAGCAAAGGTTGTTATCCGGCGCCTTGGGGGTAAAGGGCTTCCCGCAGCCGCCGCACTTTTTTTGCTCTGCCTTTGGCTTTGCGGCAAGCTTCGCGGCCATCTCGCGGGCTAATCGCTCGGCCTCCTTACGCTCGGCTTCGGCTTTTTGGGCGGCGGCCTGCGCTTCTTTTTCCCTGCGTTCTTTTTCAGCCTTCTCCTTTGCGATCCGCTCGGCCTCGGCTTTCGCCTTCGCCGCGTCCTCCTCGCGCTTTTTCTCCTGCGCTTCTTTTTGCTTGCGCTCGGCCTCTTTGCGCTCCTGTTCCGCCTTTTCAGCTGCAATGCGAGCCTCTTCGGCGGCTCTTCTTTCGGCCGCTTCTTTGGCCTTCTTTTCTGCAATGCGCTTTTCCAGCCGCTCTTTTTCAGCGATCAGCCAGCAATCTTCACAGATGCGCTTTCCATCGGCGTTGTAGTGCATGGGCGCACGCTCCTCTCCCTCGGGAACGGTCGCGCTTCCGGATATGCCCTCAGGCAGCGTCGCGCCGCAAGCGGCGCAGGCCTGTGCGCCCTCGATCACGCAGCGGAGTTCGCATCTGCTGCCAAGGCCCAGTACGTCGCCGCTGTGCAGGGTAAATTCCTCACGCGCTTCGTCCTTGGCATCCTCCCAGGATTGCTCCCGATCCCGTTGACCGATCTTTTTGCCGTTGAGGAAGGTGCCGTTCAGGCTGCCGAAATCCTGCAATTTGACCTCAGGAGGCGTTATCTCCAGCACACAGTGATAGCGGGATACGGTGTTTTCGGGCACCACGATGCCGCAATCCTCCTGCCGGCCAATAAAGATGCGAGTTTTCTCGCCGTATTCAAACGTTTGCCCGGCCAGCGCGCCGCGCGTGACCTCGAAAATGATCTTGCCTGCCATGTCAACCGTCCATTCCGCCGCCGGCCGCCGGCGGCTCAAATAGTAATGAAACTAGGAGCGGGTGCGCGGCCAGCATCCGCAGGTACGCAAACATCGATGAGGGTTATTTGTTATCTGATCGGCAGCGCATAAAGCTTGTCGATGCTCATGCCGAAGCGATCCTGAACCACCTGCTCAAAATAGGCCAGTGGCTTATCGTAGAATTCTTTTCGTTGCGTTCCAAATGCGGCGTTGAACATCTGCTGCAGGGTATCCGGGTCGGGGTATTCCGGGCCATATTCATTCGTGGCGGCGTTGATGCCAAAGGAGCAATCTGCACCGTCCTTAAACAAAGCGACGTGGTAGCTGCTCTCGTCGGCGAAGTACAGGATCAGCAGGCTGTAGCCGTTCAGATCATCGTCGTAAAACTCAATACTACGGCCGTCAGGGCTCTCTCCCCATTCCGGCCCGTATATGGATACGTGCATATCGTGCGGCTCATGCTCGTGATACGCGTAAGCTGCGTTGCCTTCCTGGTCCTGGACAAAGCCCAGGCTCTTGAGCGTCGGCGGTTCAAACGGCAGCGCGTACAGCGCGTCGGCGGTCATGCTGAAGGTCGTCCTGATCGTGTCGTTGAAGACGAGTATGGGTGCAAGCAAGGCGTCTTCGGCGGCAGCGTTGGGTAACATCGCGCGCACGGCCTGCTCCGAGCTCTCGCGATCCCCCAGGCCAAAGGAAAAGCTGTCTTCGGCGTGGTCATACACATAGTTCATCGCCAGATTGCCGTCTTTATTTGCCATCATCACGTAGGCGTCGATATTCGGGTAATACCCGATGTCAATCTTATAGTCATTCTGCGTGAAAACCGTTCGGACGCAGTTTTTAAACCAATCCTCCGGAGGAGCGCCCCATTCGATGTGGTTGATACGCACGGACGCCCTCTCGCCTTCATAGATCGCCTGTTTGCCGCCATCGTCCATCATAAACCCAAGCTCCTCAAGCGTGGATGCCATGATGAAATCCTTTTTTTCAAGGTTCGGGTAGATATCCGCCAGCGGAGAATAATCGACCGGGCAGCCTGCCAGGTACAACTGTTTCAAGCCCGTCAGTGAGGCCAGCGGCGACACATCTGTGACCGCCGAATTGTCCAGCATGAGAAGTTCCAGGCTAGTCAGCTTTGCAAGCGCACTATAGTCCTGCGCCGCGCAACCGGACAGCGTCAGCACTTTCAGATTCGTCAGCCCGGCAAGCGGCGCGATATCGGCGACCGGGTTGCCGCCCAGCGATAGCAAGGTGAGCTTTTTGAGCCCCGCCAGCGGCGTGATGTCGGTGATCGCGTGAAAGGATAGGTCGAGGCTTTCAAGGTTTGTGAAGTATTCCAGCCCGTTGATATCCTTGATCGACGTCTCTTCGGAAATGTACCGCTGCCATTCAATACTCAGGTTCAGCCTCGTCACCGCCTCGGCCTCCGCCACCGTGATGCTGCCCTCCGGCTTACCCATCGTTGCGCGCACTATCGCCTCCAGCACAGGGTCGGCAAACACAACTGGCTTAGACACTTCCGGGGGGGCAGGTGTCGGTTCCGCGGGTACGGCGCACGCCGCCATTCCGATGACCAGTAAGGTGGCTAGTAATGCGCAAAGTGTCTTTTTCATTGAAAGAACCCCTTTTCCAATTGCTTGATTTACTTGCATAAGCCAAATATAGGTTTATCGACGGTTCTACTCAACTTCCTTTTGCGGGATAAAGCATTCTGCGGGTTAGCTGTTGCCGTGGCTCGATCTTTCCATTAATCAGCAATCCTCCTTGATCTGCTTGAGATTCGCAATGCTCATAATCAACCAAAACAGCCCGTAGATACCGTACAGCACGATCACCCACGTGCGCATGGGGAACCATTGAAAGAGCCAGTGGAGATACAGCGCGAGCCCCGGCAGCAGCAGAAAAATGTGCTGCGAGCCTAAAAACCGTACCAGAATCTGCCCGCGATGGCGTCTGTGGGAGCTTTTGTACCTGAGTGCCCAACAGTTCCACATAGTCATGATTACGTTCCATACCCAGAAGAAAGCGTATATATAGAAAACCTTCTCAGCCCACGGCGGCAAGGCGATGCGGAATATCCAAAACACGCTGAACACGGCGAGAGGGAATAATAATTCCTTTGTCAGGAAGCGGAAAAAGATCATGCTGGGCGTACCCTCCACGTTTTGGAACATGATCTTCGTTTTGGTGACGTCGCCCTGATCCGTCAGGTGACGATAGAGCGCCGCGCCGATCAGCAAGATCAGTAGCGAACCCACGCATACCACAATGCGCATCCATACGGGCGTTCCGGGGAGCATATACGCAAGCTTCGCGGCTTCAGAAAGGGCCAGCAGCAGCAAGCAGTTCGATACAAGATCCAGAAAATGCCCGAACGCCTTGCCAATCAGCCCCATCAGCTTGTTCGCGCCTCTTGCAAGGTAGAACATCCACAGCACGATGAAGGCGTTCACTAAAAATCCTGCGAAAGGCGTGGCTGCTGCGGTTACTGCCCCTGTGAAATATTCCAGAGCAAACAGCACGGCAAATGGAATGAGGATACCGAACAGGAAATACTGCAGGAATGCCGCGACCATGCCGCCACGATAGGTAAAGAGACCGAGCTTGGTACGCCGCTTGATTTTAGGCCCCTTCTGCCTGTTTGCACCCTGCTTGAGGGTGTTGTGTTGTTCGTCTTCCACCGCTGCCAGCAGCGCCAGCAGCGCGCCAAGCTGGGAGGCGATGGGGCCATTGTCCTCCTTGGGCTTCTGCTCGGGCTGCTGTTGCGGCTCCTGGTCAAGTCGAGGCTTGGCATTCTCCGGCTTGGCCGTCTGATACTTTGCATCCTCCCGCGCGCATTCCGGGTCGAGCACCCCGCATACGGCCAGTATGGCAGGCGTGGCGCTTTCCAGTACGGCCTTGGCAAGGATCGCCGCGCTCAGATCACTGCCCGCGTTTTCAGCCATCTCGGCAGCGCGGCCGATGACAGCGGAGGCGTCCACATAGCCCGAGTTCGGATCTCTGGCATCCTTTCTAAGCTGCCACGAGGCACTCTCGATGCTGCGCACCTTTGGCGCGAGTATTGCGCGTACTGCCTTGCCCTCCTCCACATATTCGGGCTTGTTGCAGGGCGGGTCCAGGTATCGCGCCATCGCCAGAAGGCCAAAGAAAACATGCTCAACGCACAGATTCTCGTGAATACCCGCGCTCATGCGCTGCATATGCGCCTGCGAAATACAAGCTTCGGCTGCCTTGGTCAGTTCCATATGCTTTCTCCTTCCCGTATCACTTCATACTCCATATGGATATGCCCGCCTCCGTGCGCTGTATCAACTCAAGGAGGGACATTGCCTCGGCTTTGTCCAACAGTTCTTCCTCGCACAGGAGTGCGAGCACATCCCGCATATAATCCATTACGCCCCTGTCGGAATAAGAAGTATAACACTCTTCAAATAGCCGCTCGTCCTCTGTGCGTACGGCTTTTTCATAATAGGCGGTCCGTTGCCCGGCGTTTTGCAGCCGTGCCTCATATTCCGGCAGTAAGGTCCTATCATATAATTCCTTGGATGCTGAGAGCTGCTCTACGATACGCTTTACATTCTCATATTCATAGAATGGGTAACGCTCATGGGCCTCGCGCAACACCGAAAGCACGGCCAGGTCAGCGCGGGAGATTGGCTCGGAGATGGGACGCAGCTTGGCATAGGCGAGCAGTACGTCGATCTCATCCTCGGTCATGTTACAATACAGGCCAAAGGCGATGAGCTTTTCCCTAAGTCCCCGCACATGCACGGCCCTGCCGCCAATAAGAGGGTATAAGATGTTTTTTAGCGTTACCGGCAGCTCGCCCGTAACCGCCATTTCGTTGACGGTGGATTCGCCCAGATACAGTAGCAGGTAACGGATGATGCGCATATCCGGCAAAAGCTTCTTTGCGTCGCCGGTAAAATTCTTTTCGTGGGCACGGAACCAGCCGCTGACCTGCCCCTGCCGTGCCGCTTCCATAAGCTCCGCGCTCAAAACGCTTGTTTTAAGCGGCTGTGCTTCCGTGGGCGGTGCGTAGTCCGTAAGACCCAGCCGCCCAATCAGCTCCCGGTACATATCCACCACGTCCGCCCGGCCGGCGCTATTTAACAGCAGCAGCTTAGCGGCGCTGTCTAGCGGGTTCTTCGCATATAGCTTGGGGTAGCCGTTGCGGTAGAGGAACGCGTCTAACTCCTCCGCGTCCATACCCAGCGCCATGCCCAACTTCTTCATGCGCTCCTTGCCGTTTGGCCTTGCCTTGCCCTGCCGCCACCTGTCCACGATGGTATGACTGACCAGCATTCGTTCCCCCAGCGCAGAGGAGGAGAGCCCCCGCGCGTCCATGCGGCTTCGCACATCCGCACAAAAGCTGTAGGCCTCAAAATCCTGTAGCGCCTCATGAAACAGTTCGATATTCTCCTTTAGCAGCGCTTTGGTATCCCTTGTCATAGCCGCCATCCTTCCACAGGTTTTCACCGGACTCGCACATTCTGTTGCGGCCTGCTTTTCATCGCATCAAGATATATGTCTGCCTCATCATATCTTAATCTTGGGTGCAATCCTTTGGTCAGTCTGCCTTTGTGCAGCTCGCCGTATATTCAAATTGGCGGCCGGATGCAAACGTTGTAGTGATGTGCAGCGTCAGTGCATTATCCGCATATAAGTAAGTTCCTTCACAGGCCGATATGCCAAGCCGGTTGTCGGCGGGGATATCCACGCAAAAGCTTTCTGTTTCGTTGGTGAGAGTAAAAGGATAGCTTTCTATATAGCCCGCTTGCTCAAATGTATAGCTGCCGGTTCCATCCGCGTTGACCAATACGTCCAGCGATATGGCGCTGCCGCCGCCCACAGGCTCGCCGGTACCCGTCCATGCGCCCACAAGTTCCTCGGGAATAACAGGCGCGGCAGCGGATTCGATGGCAGGCTCCTCGGCAGGTTGTTCCTGCGCGGCGGCTGTTTCCACCGCGGCATCCACGATGATCAGGTTGCTTAGATCCACCTCGATCTGAGCATCTATGTCCGAGCGGTACATCAGCGCCTTATCCGGCAGCGCCTGCCCGCTCGCGAGACGGAAGGTAAAGCCTGTGGCCGCGCTGTAGCCTGCGGCCTCATCCGTGGCGAAAAAGGAAATGCCGGTCGTGCTCACAGTGCTTCCATCCGGCATGATGAGACGCATGTCAAGGCAGCTCTTTGGATTGAGTTTCCCATTGCTGCCCATCGAAAACTGGATCGGCGCCTTGTTGCCGATTTGGAGCACCCGAATCTCGTATTCCGCGCCTCCGTCACTTAGCTGGCTGCGGACAGCGCACCACAGCGCGTAGGTGGTGTCCGCCAGTTCAAAAGGATATCCGGAAAGCCCTTCCGGCAAAGCCGCGGTAGGTTCGGGTGTAATTTCAGGTACGGAAGCCGGGGCTGTGCACGCCGCCATGGCCACCATCAACACGGCGGCAATTATCAGCGAAAGAGATTGTTTCACTTTGAATACCCTCCTTGTTTTGATGGCCTTATCCTATCAGATACAGTAGGATGCATTTTTGCGTAAAGTTGCAGAAGGGGAACCTGCTGTAGACTGGGGTACAAATCTAAACTCAATTATAGAATATCGAAAAAAGCCCATTTGAGCGAAATGCTATGGCTGGCGCAGTAAATGGCCCTCGCTGCGTTCGCCGGTCAACTGCATATCATAGCCCTTGGCAACTGCATATGCTCCGGTTCCGCGATTCCGTATAAGCAGCATTTCGTTCCACTCGCTGTAACCAAGGCATTCTTCCGCTTCATAATCCTTCAAGGGAAGCGGTTGGCGTCAAACCCATTGAGAAAATCTTTGATGCAGGAGTGTTGCGCTGTTTTTTCATCAGCAACCTTGCTCCTTTCCAGGAACAGCCATGTCCATGCCGGAAAGAACGGCCTGTGTATCCGTAAAGCTCAAATGCCTGATAGTCAATAAATAATCGCTTCATCCCGCTCGATCCTAGGATACAGAGCGGGCTTTTGAGCGATTTGCATAAGAGCTTGTGCTTCTTCATAACCAAGTCCAAAGCCACGGCAATATGGATGATTTGTCATGGGATGAATTCTTTTCCTTTGAAATATCTAAACCAAAGGAACGGTCAATGCCGACCCGCCACACAACCTCTACACGCATGATTCTTTTTTCACGTTACAAAGCATCCATGATTCGGGAAGCGTGTAAGCTGCAAGGCATCCTCATGCCTTTTTATGATGTCATACAGTGTCGAAGCCTTGGTATTCCGTCCCAAAGCATATTTATTCTGCCTTTACGTTTTGACAGGTCCACTTCTATTGGTAGACCCGCTATGCAAATTGTTGATACTTACCCATTTTGCATCATAATACCATAATGAAAGTCATTATCCAAGCGAAATGAAGCATGGTGTCTTGGACTTAATAACCTTTGTGGGACGCCATCACCACATAGTTCTGCGGCGTATGACCTAAATAGCAGAACGGATAGCAGGCTATCATCATTAGGCACTTTTCGCTCAGACAGCAACTCATGCCGTTATCTTTCTCTATCGTCTTTGTCACGCTGCTTCTGTTTTTTACTGATAAACCGTTCTTCAAAGTGCTTATTGATGGAATGAACGGCTTCATCCTCCTTATGCTTCGTCAAATGCGTATAAATCTCCAAAGTGGTTTCTATATCGCTATGTCCTAGAAATCGTTGCGCGGACTTTATATCTACACCAGCATCATATAGTAGAGAAGCGTATGTATGTCGCAACATGTGAGCTGTGATATGATCAATAACGATTACTTTCCCTTTGCCGCCGACAGCTCCGCATCCTCCCGCTTTTTTGTTCAAGTAATATTCATAGCTAGCCCATGCTCTGCGATAGGCTATATCGGACATTCGCTCCCCTTGCGTGCTGGTCAAAAATGTGGGGTTGCTTTTTACGAGACTTTTGAATATTTCAACTAGAAAGTCGGGAATAGGCACATTACGAATACCCGCCATAGACTTTGGCCCTTTCATAATGGGCTGATTAGAAAGGTATGCTACGGACTTGGTGACTTTAATGATCTTGTTTGATAGATCAATATCACTCCAATCCAAGGCCAACACTTCGCCGCGCCTTAACCCGCAATAGAGCATCGTCATAGCGGCATAACCCATTTTATGCCCTGACCATGTTCTCGTAATCAGATCGATTTCCTGTTCCGACAGTGCGCGGCGAGCATTAGGTGCGAGTTCAGCAACAGCAATCTTCTTAAAAGGGTTTTCAAACACGATTTTCTTGTCCATCGCCACTTCAAGTATCTGCGCAGAAATATTGCGCACCTTTTTCATGGTGCTTGTTGCATAGCCTTCCTCACGCATTGTATTGATGCGGCTTTGCATGTCAAACTTCGTCAGCTTTTTGACCATTACATCACCGATATACGGCAGGATGTGGAGATTGAGTAAGCGTTCCTGCTGGTATGCCCATGTTGTGTTCATCGTTGGACGGTAGTTGTTAATCCAAACTTCGGATAACTCCCGAAAGGTTGAATCGTCATAAATGCGAATGCCCATTTTAAGTTGGCTCTTAATTTCTGCAATTCGTTCCTCCAGCTCCTTTAGCGTTTTTCCGTAAACGGTTTTGCGTTTATATGATCCATCGGCGTTTCTGCCAATGACAATGTTTTTTTGGTATAGGCCATCAGCCCGTTTTTTGCTTTTCGCCATAGCTTTAACCCTCCGCGCTTTCTTTCTGGTTAAGCCAATGAATGAAACTATCCTTATTTACAAGGCGTCTGCTACCAATGACGATTACGGGAAAATCATCGGCGTGAAAAAGGTTATAGGCAAAAGCGCGAGATACCCCAAGAATGCTGGCAACATCAGTCGCATTCAAAATGACAGGCAGTTCGCTGAATGCTGTAAACTTTGATTCCATCTTTAGCACCTCTTTCGCTCGGATTTTTGGCAAAGAAATAGGCGGCGGTCATAATTGGTTCTGCATATTCAGCCTTTGACCGCCGCCATTCCGTTTCTTCCTGTATATTTACGCACATCTATTTGACACAACATCCCGATGTGCAAGGGCACCCGCTCAGACTGATCGCGCAAACGATCAACATTGGAATCTCACCACCCCGGCAACGCCCGGGCTGCACTTTGGGACTTAACCTCAACTATGCAGAAGTATCATTATCCACCATACGGGTCATTGCATCCTCCTTGCTATGGGAGGCTTACGGCAGGGATGTTTTCGCTCGTACCTTTGATGCCATCGTTTTGACGGGGCTTGTCCCGCAGGCAGTCTTGGCGCATATGCCGTATCGCTTACCGTATGGCTAACGTATCTAAGCCGATGGATATTCAGTTTTCAAGGAACGGCGAGGAACTCGCTTCCTCTAACAGCCATGCCTGAAAAGAGGCAAATCAGGGTATGGCTCAGTCCAAAAAGTCGATAATTTTTGATAAGCGTACCAAAGCGCCGTTGATGGACTTGCGCACGGTGCTTTCGTCAACGCGTTCAAGCCGCGCTATTCTGGCATAGCTCATGTCGAGGAAAAAGGAAGCATACAGACGCCGCAGCTGCTTGTCCGTCAGGCTTTGCATGGCAAGGTAGAGCGCAATACGCTCCGCCTTGCGTTCGTAAACCTCCTGCGCGGACGGCGCAAAGAACAGGGTGTCATTCTCGATGCCGTCATCGCAGTCAAGCGAGTAATGCGCCCTATGCTTATATCTTTGGCGTATCTGCGATTGCTCACGGCTCTTGAAATGAATCAATAGCTCCACAACCTCATCCGGCACTTCGCAAATGCAGTCATGGGCATAAAGGGACGCATAGAAGTCCCTCAGATTGATTATTTTCATCGGGTAACCTCCGTAAATTTCTTGATTTTTGCGGTGAAATCAAGAAGAAACGGAGGCGCGCGGGCGCGCTGAAAAGCGACGCATATATCAAAAACGCCACAAGCGGAGATTCCGCTTATAGCGTTTAATATTGCGTATGCATAATAATCAAAATATTCTGATAATGAGCAGCACTGCGCTGTATTGTCTATGCAAGCGTTGCCTTTTTTCGGCCTGCCTTACGCCGTGCTGGGTATCTGATTTGCTTAATAAATCAAACATTTATTGTTCCCAAGGCTGCGCTGATCCCGAAAAAGGCAAAGTAAACCAAGACCGCCCAAATCATGCTTTTTCATGAGGCAGTAGCTTAAACTATCAATTTTTCATGGTATTTGGTATTAATTACCGAAACTCTATCAGCATATGCTCGTTTTATTAAGCCATATCTGAATTGTATATTATGTTACATCCTTCCGAACACATCATGTCGTTTTTTCTCCGATAGGAACATTACCTCCTAACCCAAACCTTCATACCGGCATACTATTCCCAGGCTCCGCGAGATCTGAAAGCATTCGTGTACATCAATATGCAAATGGAAGGTATTCACAGAACAAAATGATTATCCATGCGCGTTTCTTTTTCAAAACAACGTTGACGAACTCGGAAACATTGTATTGTCTATAGCTCCATCTATTATTTCGAGATTCTCGTCAAGAATCGCACAGTAGCTTTTATCTTCCATTCTTACAATAAGCAAATATTGCTTGGCGTCATCTGAAGTTATATCATACGCTTCAAACGCTTGATCTAATTCTTCGGCAATAGGATTTTTTGAAGGATTAATAGCAACTATATTGATTTCTCGATCAGAGAAATGTGCTTCAATTCCTAAAGCTTTATCGGCAGGAATATTCAAGGTTTCTTCTATCATCTCATTTATCGGAAACATTGTATTGTCTATAGCTCCATCTATTATTTCGAGATTCTCGCCAAGGATCGCACAGTAGCTTTTATCTTCCGTTCTTACAATAAGCAAATATTGCTTGGCGTCATCCGAAGTAATATCATATGCTTCAAATGCTTGATCTAATTCTTTCACAATAGAATTTTCTGATGGATTAATAGCTGTAACACCGATTTCCCGATCAGAAAAATGCTTTTCAATCTCTAAAGCTTTATCAGAAGGAATGTTCAAAGTTTCTTCCAATGTTTTATTTGCTGGATTATTACAGGATATCAGCATGCTGCTTATGCAGCCTATTAAAATAATAGTAGTTACAAATTTAGTTTTCATCTCTTTTTCCTTCCGTACTTATTTGCATATGGATAGGAGTAAAGAATCTTTGCTCCTATCCAAAATATTACTAATGGCTATATCATTGGTTTTGAGCTGTGCATTTTAGCTTAAACTTAAAGGACTCCTTCGCGAAATCTTTGTTCGTAATCCTCACTTTATAATAGTAGTCGGTATTCGGATTAAGATTGTACCAACTAATACCCATATCAAATCTATGGTCCCTACCACAATCATAATCCGTTTGGAAATTGCCCGCTGAATCATACAATTCAATTATAACTCTTACATTTCCTGTATAATAGGTTGTCCCTGTGAGTTGTGTGTGAATCTTTCCGATAGAGCTTGGTTTGAAATATTTGGAACCATATGTATAGCTTTTTATATTCCCCGACAAAGTATACGGCAGATCTGTAGGATCAGTGGGGGGATCATCGCCTCTTAGTAATCTATCGTATACAATCTCAACGTTTTCCTCACTTTCGTCTATTGGAATACTGTATGACGATTCCGCTCCCGGTTCATACCCAGCTTCTTTGGCGAATGCTACTTGCGTTATGCTTAAAAGTATACACGCCACAATAAACAAAGATATTGCCTTTTTCATAGTTTTCTCCTTTCAATCCGTATAGATGAAAAACGAATATATTTCTCATCCTTAATTTGCATCGCTGAATGGTAATGGGTCGATCACTCAAGGTTTATAAAGGCTTTATCCGCAATCATAAGCATCCCTCCTTCCCAGTGCACATTAACCGATATCGGGTTTACCTCGTTCATGCCTTATAGACACGCGAACGAGAGGATAATCTTTCATTAAACCCGAAATTCTTCAATAATATATTAATGCTCTGTATGAAAGATTTTACTGGGCTGGGGTGTCATAACAAAAGTGGTTAAGACCACAATCTAAATTAACGGAGGATAAACCCGATGAAAAAGAGAATCTTCTGCCTGGCATTAGCCATCGTTTTGTGCTTGTCAATTACTACAGCATCTCTGGCAGATACGATAACCCCTAGGCAGGCGAGCGGCACTATTTCTATGTCCCCATCAGGTCGGACGATTTCATTTTCAGGTTATTCGACATCAGCGCAAACTGAGGATATTATTAGAATAACCGTTATTCTGTGGGAGCAACGTGGATCAAGCTGGTATGAGGTTGCCCGAGCAAGTGAAGAATCTCAAAATACCGATATTGTAACAGTAGCCAGTTCGAAAAAGGTTGATGGTGAACATTATTATAAGCTTACCGGTATCCATTATTCTAAAAAGAATGGCAAATCATATTCGGTGACATCCAGAACTTCAGCTAAATGGGTATCTTAATCTATGGAGATTAATGATCCCCCGGCAAAATTGCCGGGGGATTAAGGACATGAATAGGTGATAAGTCCGATGTCATTAATCTATCCTATAAGTTGAATTCGTTTTACTAACTCCTGTAATTCTCCAAGGGTTAAATCCGTGCTGGCTACGTTTAGATCATATCCTGCGCCAAAGGCAGCTGCATAGACCGTTTCATCCTCCATCCGGCTCAAATATACAGTCATGCCTATTGGCAGAGTTATTGTTATCAGTTCATCCGTTATCGAACTGCTTGCTTCTGCCCAAAGCGTATCACTATTATGTATTGTCTGAGCAATGCGGTAAGATGTTCCGTCCTCTCGAGCATATTTCGAGACGATCACCATCATCTCCGAATTCATAATAATAGTAGAAAGCTCAACAAGTTTACCATCGTCATCAGCAGGAACAAAGATAACTCTTCCTGTGAGTTGAGCAATCTCTTCTAGGCTGGAGAATTCGACAGGAATCTTTGAAAAGTCAATGGGATCCACATCATCCGGGATTTCACGATTTTGAGCCATCAGCGTGCCATGAACTACTCTGACAATAATTTCGTAAAGCTCCTGCGCCAATGCTATCCCCGGTTTTGTTAATGTTAAAAAGCCAGTTATAATCAACGCGGCTACTAACGCAATAGCAATCCTGCGGTAATGGGGTCTCGGCTTGGACATATGCTGCTTCCAATCAATAGAAGACCCGCAATTACTTCCATTATCAGTAGGCAACGGGAGGTCACATTCAATGCGTGCTTTGCGTAGGACTTCTTTTGCATCGAGGACTTGATGTTTCCGCAAAAGCTGTTCTGCGGCACGCTCAGATAAGACATGTCTTTTTATGTCAAAGTATGGATGATCAAATGCAATCATCTTCATGCGATGCCATTCGATTTTCTCTATGATTAACCTTATCATCATTCCCTCATAAAACTCATAGCAGAGCAATTATATTTAAATGCCGCAACATACTGGGGGAAGTATTTGCAAGCGTCTCACGCATTCTCATAAAGCGGAGAGATAGCGCATTAGGCGTAATGCCTAATCTTGCGGAAATTATCTCAATTGGCACGCTATCCAAATAGTGTTCAATGAATGCCTTCCGAATTTCGGGGCTAAATTTCGTTAAGTGTTTCTCTAAAGACATAACCCACTCAATATAGTCATAGCCGATGTCCGATTCCGGATGTACGCATATCTCGGCCAAAATATCAGGATTTTGGACATCATAGCGTGCATTCTTGCGGAAGTAGTTTAATGCAGCCCGGCGAATGCACACTGCTAAGAATGCGGAATAATTCTCCACATCTTCAAGCTCGTGCTGTTTTTTCAGCAGAACTACCGCAACATCGTGCAATACATCCTGTGCTGCATCCACATCCTTCATCATCATGACCGCCAATTTTAATAAACTTCGATACTTTCTTTCAAAATACTCGAGGATTGTTTCCTTATCCAATTATACGCCCTCCGGCTTATGCTTGTTCGATGCTCTGCGGGCAATAATGGACGATATTCTATTGCCATTATAGACACTACAGCAGCAAAAAATCTGTCAGCAAATTGTATAAATCTCAAAAGAGATTTGGGGTAAGTTCTTTTTATTATGACACATAGAAATGAGGAAATCTGTAATGATTTACTAAGTTCTTAAATATTTAACAACTACAGAATTACTCCTGCTGGTTTTTTATTTTACTAAGGGTCTCTGCATCTCTTTTTGCTCTCTCAATGAAGATTTCGAAGGATGGTATCTTGCCGTATTCCAATATGAGCTGCTCTGCTTCCGCTTGGGTTACAGCAGTTCTGCCATTCAAGGCATCCATCAGTTCATCGAGGCGATCACCGTTTTTCATGAATATACTCCTTCACTTATCACTTTCTTTACTTTATGAATAATACGTCCGGAATACTTCCAACCATCTTCAATGAAGGTCTTAATAATTTGCAGTTGAAGCAGCAGGGCGGCAAACCTGCCGCCCCTACAATGATTTTTATCTTACTCATGGTAATATCTCTTCATCATTCATTTAATTTATTGGCCTGCCAAAGCAAACCCATTCCCATTCGGGGCCATTCTTGCCCCAATGCTTTCTGATCTGAACGCTGTTGTTGCCTCCTGTGCTGTCGATCAGGAAGGTCTCATTGATATAGATAGCAATGTGGTGAATTTGCATCCAGCGTTTGCACTTTCCGCTACCGCAACGCCTGTGATCCGTACAATAGCCGGGGCCGCGACTCGCATCCTTACAAGCAAAGAAAATGAGATCGCCAGCCTGCAACTGGGATGCATCGGTAAACAGTACGCCCATATCGCGGCATTTCTCAGCCATGCCCGTAGATGTCAGTCCATTCATAGAATTCAGGCCGCAATCGCGTAGGGCTGCACGTACCAGGCCGGAGCAGTCCATGCTGGAATAGCTGCGCCCGATGTATTTCTTTGCAGCCGCTACGATCTGTGCGCCCAGCTCGTTGGGCGGAAGGCTCGGATTAATGTCGAGGGCAAGGCCGTATTCACCGCCATCGCCAATCATATCCCCCAACAGCTCCGCAAACAGCGGGTAATAGTCGGGGAGCATCATTTCATGCAACATTTCATTTTGGCTGGCGTTGAAGCGGTACAGCTCCGCGCCATCCCGGTAATCCATGCTGTTCACATTGACGTAGATATAGAGCGTTACGGTGGTTTCGACCTCTGGATTGCCGTGTTCATCCAGAATGGCAGCCCCATGTTCGTCCTTCAGCGTGGTTTCCTCTGTTTCCGTTTCGGTTCGGTAGGACACAACGTTCATATCCTTAAATGCCGTTTCCAACTTTTCAATGTTTTCAGGCGTAACGGTCATAACATCGGAAGGGTCAGCCTCATCCAGTGACGTTTTTACAGAGTAAACCCCAATGACATCCGCCCAATTCGGAACAACGCTGTCCAGGCTCTCCATATCCCCCTCATAGATAACCTCGGTGATATCCGCACCCACCTCCGCCGTAATCTCGGCAATCCTTTGCTGGATCGAAGTCTGAAAATCTGCATTAATGGCAGATATCGCCTCGGTCATGGGCTCGCTGTCCTCAGATTCATTGGAAAAGAACACGCCGAAGGCTGAGCAGAGAATAAAGGCGATCAGCGAAACAACAATGATGATGATGACCGCAACCCAGCCGCCCGCCGCGATAGCCGCAACAAGCGCCTTCGTTGCTGCTATGATCGCCTTCATGATGGCCATCAGCATTTTCATCGCTGCTTTTGCCGCTGCCGCCGCTGCTTTCGCCGCCGCCTGTGCAGCGCGGGCGGTAGCCTGTGCCGTCTTCGCCACAGCCTGCGCAGCCCGTTGTGTAACGCGCACGGCCTGCTGTGTGGTTTTGATCGCCTTTTGTGCTGTTTTCACAGTGTTCTGCGCAGTCTTAACAGTACGCTTCACGGTTTTGATTGTTCCTTTCGCTGCGCCCTTGGGAGCCTGCGCCGCTTGATACGCTTGCCGGGCGGACTGCCGCACAGCGGAGTCAGTGCGACACCTGTATATAAAATTGTTGCACACACGCTCCTTCCCGGCGCGGTAGGTATTACTCTCAGGCGATGGTGTCGCTTGCATGAAGCGCTGTGCTTGGGAGGCAGAATGCTGCGCTTTTTGTGTCGAATGGCGAACATTGCGAGAAGCGGAGCTGCCATATCCATAATCGGGCATGGGTTCATTTCCGGCATGATAAGCAGTATTTTTAGACGAAAAAGAGGAACGGGCGTTTTCCGTTCCTCTCTCACCTCTGTACTGCTTTTGCACTTCTTTTATCTTTTGTGCCTGTTGCTTACCGCTATTCCCAACCGCCTGTGCTAAGCGATGCACGATATCGTCGGTGGCATATTCAATGCGGTTTTCAGCATATTCGGTAGGCGTTTCATTCTGCCGCGGCCGTTCCACGCTTTCTGTTGCCTTTTCCTGTGCTTTTAATAAGGATTTTCGGGCAAGCTCCTTGGGCGCACGGGCTGCATCTGATAGGATGCGGGGTGGTTTCTCGAATCGTTTGATTTTGATATCTTTCAATATCCCACTTCCTTTTTCAATATATTATCTGCAACCGAGCATTAAGAAGGGCAACCTCACAACTGCCCACAATTACTGTTTTATAATAGAATTCACTCTCTATTCTTCTGTTGAGAACAAAAAATGCTGCACCTAAAATCAGATTTAAAAGTATTTAACTCTAAAACCTTCCGGATCGTATTCCCATTCTTAAATCACTGGCGATACTCTTTTCTCTATCATTAATTGCGCTAAATATTTCGTCTACAATGGCAACAATAACTTCATCTATGTATTTTTCGACATAGGGATTATCCATCTCGGTTCGCAAGAGTACGGATTTCTCCAGCCTACTTCGTATATTTCTTACTGCTTCTTCTTTGCATTTAGCCATATTATTTCTCCTAATAGAGCTTATTCATGCCTTTGTATTTCCGATGGATTTGTAATAAGGTATAATCCAAACCTTCATATACCTCATTAATATCATTGATCAGTAAATTGTAGCATGAAATAAAATCATTATATTTTTGAGAACAACATATTTCTTTCCTAATAGTGTTACAAACCCGTTCAGCAACATCAGCATTGACGTTTTGGCAATTTGGAATAGCTCGTAAAACACTTTGAGTCAAAAATTCTCCTTTATACAGCTCATGCAAAATATTATAATATGGATTCATTAAAGCTGTATCAATTAAACCGTTTTCTATAGTAATTCTTTTGGCTATATCGATGCAGAATGAATCTGTCTCGATATATAATTTTGCATATTCATGGATTGCTTTGTCTAATTGCATGATTTTTTTATAAAATATTTGAGGAACACTATATTTTAACAATGAATTCTGTGTTTCTGACCAAAAAAACCACTTTAGGCCTTTAGAGTGGGGGCTTTCTCTAAATGTGAATCTCATTAAATCGCGTTTATAATCAAAATTCCTAATTTCGATTAGTTCTTGCAACATGGGAATATAAAATGCCAATTCTTTAGAAGCTATGGCCTTTCGTTTTTCATCTTTGTGTTTTAATGCATAAGTCGCAAAAAGGGTTATATATGCACCAGCCAATACTCCAAATGTTGAAACCAAACTATTGTAACTGTCAGATATCCATGTAGAAATATCTAATGTGAGCATCGCCATTAACCACTTAAGCCATATGCTTGATGTTGCAAAGATACAAGGGATTATTAATAAAAATAGTGACTTAATGGCTACGCCTAAAGAGGAACAAAACATTTTTCGCTGTATGCTGTTTTTCAATCCCATTCTTCTCCTCACCATCCTTTCGTATTGACTATCTCACAGTATTATACATAAAAATTAAGTTAATAGCGACTATTCTAGCTGAATAGTCGCTATGTGTAATCTTACCCCAAAATCTCCTGTATCTCGCCGGGCTTGGTGCTCATCAACCCGTAGAGCTTTGTATGCTTCGGGAAGTTGTCAATGAACGGCACTATGCTCTTGCCGCACTTGAGCAGCCCTTTGCCAAAGCCCACGTTGGTTATAAACGAAAGTTGGTTATCCGATATATGCAAAAGCTCCGCGAGCTTCGCCCTGTCCGTGGGGGCCTGGTTGAGCATGACCAGATACTCGGAGTTCGCAAGCATAGTGCGCCCGGTAATGTGCTTGAGGCAGTCCTCCACATTTTGAGTGATCCCTGTCGCCAGCGCGCCGTCCTTCCTAAACTGCTTCCACGAATCCGAAAAGAAGGAAGCGGAGAAGTCGTTGGCAAAGAAAATGTGCATTTCATCAAGGAAAATATGGGTACGAATGCCGCGCTCCCGGTTTTTCGCCACACGGTTGCGGATGGCATCGGTCATAACGAGCATCCCCGGTGTGCGCTGCTGGCTTCCAAGGTCGCGGATGCCATAGGCCACAAGCCTGCTGTGAACGTCCACATTGGTCTGGTGTGCAAACATATTGAGGCTCCCCGTGGCGTTACTCTCCAGCGTAAGCGCAAGGCGCTCCGCGCCGCTGTCCGTCTGCTGCTTTAAGAGATGGTACAGGTCAACCAGCGTGGGCGGCTGTATCATATAGTTGCTTTTCAGGTATTCCTCATACAGAATGCCGAGGCAGCGGTCTATGATGGATTTATCGCCCGCCGAGAGCTTTTGCGAATCCTTTTCCAGCAGGGCTTCAAAGAAGGAAAGCACAAACTCTGTCTTTGCCACAATGGGATTGTGCCTATCGCCATACCCGAGGGAAAGATCAAGCGCGTTGATGTGGTTGCTGGAGGTAGGCGAAAGGTTCACCACCGCGCCGCCGAGTGCGTTCACAAGCGAGGTGTATTCATTCTGCGGATCGCCTATGATGATATCGTCGTTCGTGCCCAGCAGAAGGAAGATGATCTCCCGTTTGGCAAAGAAGGATTTTCCGCTGCCGGATACGCCTAGGATGAAGCCGTTGCCGTTGATCAACTGTTTCCTGTCCGCAATGATGAGGTTTCGGCTGATGGCGTTCACGCCGCAGTATACCCCACCGATGTCCATGATCTCATGCGCGCGGAAGGGCATAAGCACGGCGGTCGATTCGGTAGTCAGCGTACGCATGGCGTTGATTTTGCACAGACCGTAGGGCAGCGCCGTATTGAGGCCGTCCATTTGCTGATACTTTAAAACCGCAAGCTGACACAGGTGCTTTCTGCCTACCGCCAATAACGCTTCGGTATCCCGGTCAAGCTGCTCCTTGCTATCCGCAACATGCGCGAGTGTAACTAATGCAAACATCATGCGCTGGTCGCGGCTGGTCAGATCGTCCAGAAACTCCTTTGCTTCACGGCGCTGCTGCTCAAGGTCATACGGCACGACGGCAGAAAAGTTGTTGTTCTGATTCTGTTTCCTCTGCCATTGCGTAATATTCGTTTCCACTCCAAGGAGTTTGCTTTCCACCTCGCGCACCGCTTCATCCGTCGGTACGGGGATGATGTCTATGGAAAAAAACAGATTGCGGTTCAGCTCGCACAGATCGGAAACAAAGCTGTCCTTGATGTAGGAGGCGTAGTCCTTCAGAAACAGCACCCGCCCGAATTTCTCTCCCATACGGAAATGATCCTTATGAAATTCAAAGGTATCCGGGCAGATGTAATCGCGGAAGCTGCGTCCATTTCGTATCATGGCCTTTAGGTCTGCAAAAAAGATCGGTTCTTCGCCGCTTCGGAAAAAGTCATGGAAAATGCGAAGGCGCTCCGCGCTATCCAGTTCCTCGCATGTGGAGGAAAGTTGGGCAAGGTGCGCCAGGTCAGCGCCCACGCGCCCGAAATAGCTGCGGGCCTCTTCAACATCCTTTGATACCACGGAAACGGTGATGTACCGCTCCTGCACAATGGAGTTGGAAACATCCGTAACCTTATCCATGAGCATATCATTATACTCTTTTCGGTAACAATCGAATGAGTCGCTTCGCAGGGGAAGAAGGATGGATTCCTCAAACGCCTGTTTGTTCATCTGCTTGTTGCAGATGGTGATCTTGGTGGTGGCGCTGCTGTCGAGCGCGTTCAAAAGCTCCGAGTAATCCAGGAACATCGCCGTTTTGTCATCCTTGGACGCGATGGCGTAATTGATATCCGAAAAGCGCCAGCATTTGCTGTATTTATTCCCCACCAGCCAAATCCCGTCCGTCCAGATGCGCTTGGCGGGGATAACCTGCTGCACGGATTTCGGGATGCGCATACGCTCCTTATCCTGCTTGAAGATACGGTTCAGCGCCTTAATCATGCTGTTTTCCTCCTTTATGGGATTTCTTTTTATTTGCGGATTTCTCTGGCAGGACGCGGTTTTCTATGCGCTCCTTCAAAGCCAGATAATAGAGATTTTCGCCCTCAAAACACAGGTACATGGGACAAAGAATTTCCGATTTAATGTACGCCGCCGCAAACTGTTCCGCCGTCATGCCGTTGTAGCGGATAAAGCCCATTGCGCCGAACGGCACAGCGCCGAAGATGCACATCCACGATACCGTTTCTGTGCCGAGTACATCTCTCAGCCCGAAATAGACGCCCACCGCAACACCGATTGCCAAGATAGAAAAAACGAGCTGACGCAGGTTCAGCCCGAAAAAGATGTTTTCCTGATAGTCCCGTATTTCACGGTTGATTTTTACTTCCATAGATTTTCCTCCAAACAAAAAGACGGCCTAAGCCGTCATGTCATAGGGTTATTGGAGAATTTATTCATTTCCGTATGTGAGAAAGTTCTGTATTTGTTGGTTATAGTCGCTCATTTTATCAAGATGCTCTTGAAAATAAGCATCCCTCATTTGTTTGTTATATAGTCCAGTGCTATGGCACTCCGGACATGTGTATTCGCCATCTTCTCGAATAGTTATCCGGATTCGCTTACCATTGCTGTCAAAACACTTGGAACAATAACACTCCTCTGGCAACCTGCCTTCTATCGGCTTATAGTAAAATCCCGTGCCAGAATATTCATAAGTCGCTATGAATTCATCACGAGACTCTTTCTGCTTGAGCTTCTCCTTCAGCGCTTCATTTTCGGAGTGCAAGCGGCCGATCTCTTTTTGCAAATCCTTTACTTTATGTTCCTTAGAAGTACGTTTACCTCGCCATCTTGTAAAAAAATGTGTTGCTACCGAACCTAATAAGGTTGAACCAACTGGAATAATCCATGACGAGTTTTCGGAAAAGAAGCTCATGTCCGCATCTCCTATCAAGCTAATGACTCTTACCGGCCGCAACACTCTATCGTATATAAATGTTAGCACACACTTCGCTTTTGCTCAACGTAGTTTACAAGCCAAACATTTCCCGCACAACCCTGTCCGCCATCTTTACCGCGCCCGTAAGAACAAGTAGGTTAAATATCAGCTCGCCCATGTAGCTCCACACCATCGTGACAGGGCTTGCGTCCGCGCTCACCACAGGCGGACTGGATGCGAACACGGAGAATATCACGCAGGCCAATACGATGATCGCACCCTCCAGGCACACGGCGGCGTAGCTTTTCAAGAAGCTTTTGCCGATGCTTGCGGACGGCTCTCCCGCAAACGTGGAGAGCGGAATGGGCGCTATCGCGGTGTAGAGATAGAGCTTAAAAAAGCGCCCGTACACCGACATGATCATCACAAAGGACAGCACGATAATGACCAGGCTACCGAGCAGCGACACCGTCCAGGCGGGAATGCTCTGCAAAAATGTAAGCTCCCTGATTGCAGCTTCCATCTCTGCGGGTATGGCAATAGTCTCCTGTACGCCAAGCCCTGCTGTGTTCATCGCCGTGGTGATGACGCCCTGCACAATACGAAACAGCGCCATCATCAGGTCAAGCCCATAGCTCACCACGCCTTTTGCAAGCGCAAAGCGTACGAACAGCTTCAATGCGTATTCGGGGCGCTTTATTTCCGTAAAGCTGCTGCACGTCTTTATAACGCCGACCAGAAAGAACAGCACCAGCAGCGCGAAGCCGATTGCTTTGAGAGATCCGTTGATCGACACGATCACATCCCATACCCCGCCGCCCTTGAAGCTTTGCGGCGATTGGGTAATCAGAAGCCAGATTTCCGCAAGCTTTTCGTTCCACACCTTGAGGGCGTTTGCGATATTATCAATAATCCAGTTTCCACTTCCCAAACAGGTTCACCTCACTTTCTAAGGCAAAGCCCGCGCTTTGGCGCGGGCTTGCCTTGCATAGGCGCTATCGGCAGGGCTCGTCCCTGTCATGCGCCTTATCCCGTATAACCCCGTATTTGTCGTCCAAGTAGAAGCGGCCGACAAAGGGATTATAAATGGCGGTGCATTTGATGCCGCCATACTCCGCGATGTATTTGTTATCACCAACCTTTTCTATGATAGTGGCCTCCGCAAGCCCGCCGTCCAGCGAGTGAATGTGCATCTGCTCCGTAATTGGCGCGAATTGTCCCATATTGCGCCTCCCGTCAGCCCGTGATGAGATCCAAAATCTCACGCGCGAAGGTGATGATGACGCCACCTGCCAACGTCAGGAAACCGTTGGCGCGCTGGCTTGGATCGTGGCTTTTGAGCGACAAGCCCACCTGCACGATGCCGAACGCCAGCAGGATCATACCAATCGCCCTTATTAATCCAAATATGAATTCGGAAAGGTTGTTGACAACCTCAAGGGGATCGTCGGTAGCAAAGGCGGTCGTGGTGATAGAGAATACCAGTACAAGGGCGCAAAACAGGGTAAGGGTCCGCTTCATTTTCTCAGACATATTCTTATTCCTCCGATTCTTTTTCATAGAGTTGGTTTATTTCATCCTCTGAAAGCACTTCATAGTCCTCGTAAGCGCCGTCCAGCAGAATATCATGAAGGTCATGCGCATAAGGCGCCTGACCGTGAATGTAGGACCGCATACCGCCGTCCGCTGTCATTTTGATGTTGGGATGCCGTAGAATATCGTACTTTTCATCCTGCACAGCGCGCTCGCCGCGAATGAAAAGCAGGGCATAGCGGTTGTCGAGCATGCGAACCTCGTCCGGGGTATACAGCTCACGGCCGCTGATTTGCCAATTGGTGGAGTAGTTGCCGTTCCTGCCCGAACTTCTTCCGTAGGTATTGGTGTCGATGGTCGCCTTACCGAGTTTCTTGCTCACAAGCTCATGCGTGGAGTCCTCGTTACCGCCGAGATACAGAAATTCGTCACAATTACCGAGTATACTCTCCCATTGCTTTTCAAACAACGCCTTTAACTGCGCGATGTTCTGTATGATGATGGATACCGAAATTTCACGGCTGCGCATGGTGGCAAGGAGCTTGTCAAACTCATCGGGCAGGGCAACGTTCGCAAACTCATCCATCACGCAATGGACGTGGACAGGGAGCCTGCCACCGTGCACATGATCGGCCAGATAGTAAAGCTCCTGAAACACAGATGAGTACATCATCCCGATGATGAAGTTCAGGCTGCTGTCGTTATCGGGGATGATGGCGAACAGCGCCGTTTTCTTTTGTCCAAGCGAGGGGATATCCAGCTCGTCATGGCAGACCACCGAAGCAATCTGCGGCAGATTGAATTTCTCCAGACGGACGCCCAGACTTATAAGGATGGATTTTGCGGTTTTGCCCGCCGCCAGCTTGAAGATGTGGTATTGCTTGACCGCAAGGTGATCGGGGTCACGCATGGCAAGGCGCTCAAACAGTTCGTCAAGAACGCTTGCGTATTCTTCATCCTCCTCTTTGACCTCGGCGGCGTTAATCATTTCCATGACCATCGGGAAGTTCTGTTCCTCGGGTGGCGCTTCGTTCATCAGGTAGAGGATCAGTGCCTCCAGCAGCGCGGTTTCGGCGCGCTCCCAGAAGGGATCGTTGCTCTGCGATCCCTTGGGCGTGGTGTTTCGGATGAGATTGCTGACCAGCCGCAGCACGTCCTTATCATCCCGCAGGTACACAAAGGGATTGAAGCCGTGGCTTCTGTGCGTGTTGATGAGATCAAGTACCTTGAGGCTGTAGCCCTGCCGCTCCAGAAGATAACCTGTATCGCGCAGAATTTCACCCTTGCTGTCAAGTACGATAAAGGACGTGTTGGCCTGCATAACGTTGGGTTTCGCGTAAAAGCGGGTCTTGCCCGCGCCGCTGCCGCCCACCACCATGACATTAATATTTCGACGATGCCTGCGCCCGTCCAGTCCGATGCGCGTATTCTGCGTCAAGAGTATATTTTGCAACTTATCCTTATCCGCGTACCTTTTGACGATCTGCGCGGCGCTGCCCCATTGCGCGCTGCCGTGCTCCTCACCCTTGCGGTAATTGCGGCGGGTGGCAAGATACACGCCGATGCTCATGCCGTAGATGAGCAGTAAAATGAGAATGGCCCTCGGGGAATCTGCGCACCATGTGATCGCCGTTGGACTGTTTATGCCCGAGGTGAAGCCCTCGACGATGCCCGCAAGTCCCCCGGATAAAAAAGGGGCGACCATCAAGGCCGCCCACACAACAGGAATTACGCCGAGTCCCATCAGGATGAAGCCCGTGCGCTTATCCTCACTCGGAATGCTCATCGTTCAAGTTCCTCGCGCCGCTTTTGCTTTTTCTTAGGCGCATCAATGATCTCAAGCAGCGTTTCGTCCACAAATTCGGTGTCCTTGTCCTGCTCCACAAGCGCGTTGCGCTTGTCGTTTAGCGAATTGATAATCAGCCCCCGCTGGTAATCATCCACCTCGATCACATGCTTTTCCTCCATAGCACACTACCTCTCCGGCTGATTTTTTTGCTGCTGGTACTCAGCATACAGATTTCTGTCCGTGCGCTCCACGATTTCATTGGCCGCTTCGCGCATTTTACCTAACGCCTCGCGCTTCTCCCGCACATCGAGCGGGGCATATTCGTCCGGAATGCGGTCACATGTCATGGGCGGAATACCAAAACGCTCGCAGGCGATATTTGCGGCGCAATCGCAAAGGAAGGTATCCTCTGTTCCGTACGCGCGGGCAAGCTCCCGTGCAATCACAAAGAACAGCTTGTTCCAGTCCTGCGTATTGTCCTCCGATGAATACAACGCCCCGATGCTTTCCGATACTCGATCCGAGGGCTTGACCGGCACGGGCGTATCCGTCATGAGCGCCTTGAGCTTTGTGCGCAGCGGCATGGAAAGCGTAACCCTTTGCTGAACAGGCTTCCCGTGGGTCTGCGATACGTCAAATACTCGCTTCACATCGTAGGAGGTTGCCATGCCCCCGTCCTCCCGCTGGTATTCGCCGTTCGCTTCCAGAATCAGCAGTGCCTTTTCATTGCGCTTAACAGAACGCCCTTTTTGCTGCCAGTCCTCAAAGCTCATCACCCGGGTAGCGTCGGGCTTCTGCGCCGTAATCAGCAGGGTGTTGGAAACGCTCGTTTTTCCAAGCCGCGCCTGCATCTGTAAATAGACGGCAAGCATATCCGGCTCGCCCAGCGCCCTGCCCACCATCTCGTCGATCATTTCGTACAATTCCGCACGCTGCGCCTGCTTCTTTTCGGCCCAAGCATCTTTATCAAAAGGCTGCTCGGGCTGGTTTTTCGCCTGCATATCAAATAAGCTGTCAAAGCTCTCCATGATAATTACCTTCCTTTCGCTTTTGGTGTTTGCTTTTGTATAGGCTGCTTGTGGACGGTCTGCCGCGTTTTATCGCGCGTCGGCTGCTTCTGATCCGATTTGGCAGCTTGGCGCTCCTCCCTGATTTCTCTGATCTGCTGGCGCACAGAAGGACGCACGCGCTCCTGCTCAGAATTCTCCGCGCCGGAACGCTTGTTGCTGCCGAAGGAAGGCGCGGACGGATTCGGGCTTTCCGTCCTCGCCTGTGTAGGGTTTGGCATTTTCTCCGTTATATCGGCGGGCTGCCGATGCTCCGTTTTCTGCGGCTGCGGCTCCGAACCGCCCAGCATTTCATCAAGGGCCGCGTCATCCACGGTATGCACCTGCTTTTCAGCGGGCGGAGTGGGACGCTCCTTCTGCGCCTCCTGTCTGGCTCTATCCTCACGCGCCTTTTGAATATCCGCCCGTATCTTCTCCACATCCACTGTGGATAGGGCGAACCGCTCCGCGATGCGGTTGACCTTGGCTGCATCGTTGGCGTTCACCACCACATCCACCAAGCCGTCCGGCTGCTTTTTGTTCACCACGGCGGCATACAGGACACCGTACTTTTTGGCTTCCTCGGCAAACAGCCGCATATCCTTGTTTTTTATAACAAATACCTTGGTGGGCTTGCCGCTGAACGCCTGCATACGCGCCTTGCCCTTCGTGCGCTTTTGGTCTTTCAGGGCAGCGATCAAAAAAGTGGCAAGGGATAACGCGCCCTTACCTGCAAGATTGGTGGCGAACTCCACGCCCTTGACCGTAATGTTAGTGGCCATGTTGACGATCTGCTCTGCCGCTTCTCCTTGTTGGGACATCATTCATCAGCTCCTTTCTTGATTCCAAGCATAAAAAAAGCGCTTCTCAAAAAAGCACCTTAATGCCGTTAAACGTCAATAGGATATCCTTTTATAATTTAGAGGGATTGTGGAGTATTTAAAACTCTTTTAATTTTTCCCAAGTGATTCTTAGTACCTCTCGCAATGGCTTCACCGTTTCCAAACACATCTTCCGCCCGCTGCACATAAGTAATAAAATTGCCATTCCCTTTATTAGCACCTTTTACAGTATACAAATTGTACAGATTCTTTTTGCTAATTCTACTGCCGAATTTTGTGTAGCCTTTACTCTTAACGATAAATTTAGCTTTACGATACATCCTATAATGATATTTTGATAAAGTCTTATCTCGAATTGTCACAGTCTTTCCATCAAAAGTGAAACCTAAGTAATTAAGAAAACTCTTACCCTGTACAGCTAATTCAAAATAATCCGCATTGACATTCTGCAATTCCAACGGGCTATATGAAAACGCCTGCGTCTTTTCCTCTTGCAATTCTAATCCGTCTGTATCCTGAACAAGAGTTTGTATCCATTTAAGTTGCTGTGAGAAGGATTGACTATCACGACCAGGCAAGATTACAATAAAATCATCGCTATATCGCATATATAGGCCTGAATTTTCATCGGTAAATTGCCGAAGCTTTTTATCAAAATCCAGCATGTATATATTCGATAAAATTGCACTTATTGGGGAACCTTGAGGGATACCAAAGGGCTCTGCATGCGGATTGATATAGTCCTTTTTTAACAGCTTAAATTGGTCAGGGGTTAAAACCTGAGGCCTTTGGTTTAACGTTCTAACCCCTTGTCTTGTATTTTCGAATTTATTAATTTGCAAGAGGTCTTCTAAATTCCAAGTAGCAAATCTCGTAATATTTTTAAACACGGCATAAAAGTCGGGAGCAAGAACCTTTGTCTCAAGTAAATTACACAATTGCCTTTTTAGATATCGATGATTAAGTTTATCAAAAAAATGAGTAAAATCACCTACGACAATGAAGCAAGGACTATTGTCACGAATAAAATCAAAAGCCCTTTTTGCAAAATGGATATTATTACAGCCTAAGTCAGTACGATATGCAACAGCAGAATCCGATATGCCATCTTTTATGACTCTGCTTATATATTTTTCGTTTAGTAGAAAACCATAATATGAATATATATAGCGATCAATATGAGCAGCATAGCATAGCTCACGTTCTTTGGGCTTAACTCCCTCTTCTTTGCTATACTTGTTAAATTTCTGCTGATAATGGATAAACGGATAAAATCCATGGTGGGCAACCCTGATGGGATTGGAAATGTATGGCCATGCTTCATGAACAGATACCCGTTTATCAAAATGAGCATAATATTTGGGGGTTGCATTGCGCTTTTTCCAAGCTTCAATATCCATAGTTCCCATCCCCTATATAGCGCAATACCCGCCAACATGGAGGGTAGTGTTCCTAAGTTGGCAGGTATACTTTTAAACATGGTATTCACTTTTTTACCGAAGTAAACTTGTGTTGGAATGCCAACTACCCAAATTCGCCCAATGATAGACTATGTTATAATAGTCATGGAGGGAAGTTCAATCAACAAATTCTTGTGTCTATTGTGCTTGACAGCAATCATATTGCTGATCGACCATGATCAGCTTGTGCGAGAAATATTCAAAGAAACTCTTGCGCAAGGCTTGACAACAATCTCCATCACCTACACCAAATCGTGTAGAGCATGCCTATTATACCGTACATATCCATATTTAGTCAACGCAACTTGTTACAACTCTTTTTTATAGCTTTGCCACTAAAAGATATATCTTCTTTCATTGGAAGTGCTTGTTTTATACGTGCCGTCTTTTCTTTCAAAATATAGTATCGCTCCAGAATGGTGTCGCACAGCTTTACTTCTTCGCGAAGTGGTTTCGCCTGCTCGGATAGGTCGGCAATCCGCGCGCGGATCTCCGCTATGCGCGTTTTGAAAACACCCGTGCGGCGCTGCTCATTGTTCAAGGCCTTGCGCTCGGCATATAGCTCTTTGAGCTGGCCGTCCGCAACATCGCGGTAATCGGCAAGCTGCTCGGCTGTATCGATACCATGTTTGAACAGAAACCGCGATTGCGCGTCCAGAGCGTCCAAGTTCCTCAAATCCTCACGCAGCAGGTAGGGAGTTTTTCCTTGCGGTTGGCGCTGTGCGGCCCGCAGCTTTCTTAAATAGAAGAAATACAGCGCCCGCAGTCCCTTCCATGTGATTTTGGAAAGATGGAAATCCCCGTACACCCGGACGTGCAGTATCTTGGGCGGCTCCGCCCGTGGCGGGTGCATAGGCGCGCGCTGCTTCAAAATCCGCTCTCTGATTGCTTCCTCGGTGTAGCTTTCACCCAGAGAGCGCAGGCGTACAAACCGTTCCTTACCCGGCGGTCGCACTGCCATGTGCTTCACACCCGTTTTGACTTCATACCCCACGTCCTTCAGGGAACGGATAAACGCCTGAAAGCTCATGGACGCCATGACCGCCTTATCCACATCCTCGCGGATGGCGCTACGCCATGTGGGCTGACCTTTTTCCTTCGCGTCCCACTCAGCATAATGCTTGGGGTAATATGCCGTATGCTCTGTGATAACAGAAAGCCCGTACTCCCTGCACAGCCGATCAGACGTGGCGCGCATTTTTGCATAGCTGGCGCGGCAGGCGTTGAATTTGCCGCCATGCAGGAATGACACGGAGTTGAGCACGAAATGATTATGAAAGCAATGGGTGTTCAGGTGCGTCGCTACGATGACCTGAAATTCCGGCCATAGCTCCCCCGCAAGCTTCACGCCGATTTTGTGCGCGGTGTCCGCGTCCACCTCGCCCTCGGCAAAGCTTTGGTAGCCGTGGAAGGCTAGAATGCCGTCCGTTTTCTGAAATTGCTGTTTAGTAAGCTGCATCTGCCCGCGAGCGCAGTCGGCGTTGCAGTTGAGCGCGGTCACATAATACTGATGCTCGGTTTTATAGTCGTTCATGGCGTAGTCCATCACGTCGCGCATGGTCTGGTACTCGTCCTTGCTCCATGCCGGATTTGCGGTCTTATCGGGATTCATGGCATAATCCAGAACATGATCGGCGCGGCTTTTAACCGCCCATATCCGCGTGGTCGCCATATCACAGCTTCTCCGGCTGGGTGACGGCTCTTTGAATGGAAAGCACGGAGCTGCGAAATTCCTGCATATATCCGGCGTACTGATCGGCAAGAAAAAAGCCCGTTGTGTTGGCGCGGGCCGCAATCTGATTGATGCTGTTGCCGATGGCGTTCAGTTCTCGCGTCATAACGTGGTAATCGAGCGGAGGCATTTCCTTTGGCGCATAGCCGTTAAGAAGCGTGCGGATGTAGGTTTCCTGTGAAAGTCCCGATTTCTTTACGTCCTTTTTCAGCTTCTGATTCTCTTTGGCGTTAAGCCGAAAGGTTATTTTGATATTGCGTTTTACCATAAATCCTCCTTTATGGGATCTGGGGTTTAGGGGTCGCCCCCTTACGAGGGGATAATGCTGGCATTATCCAATGCTCGTTAGTACGATGCAGAGCATCGCCCCGATTCTACTGCCCGAGAAACGTATCACTGCTCACGGCGCTCCCTCTCGGGTAAAGCGGCTCTGAAATTTACATCTTTGAAGCATTCAGCATCGAGAACATGCTCACCGGAGAGCCATTGGTCGGAAGCAATCTTCTCCGCCTCCATGCGGCTGTCTGCTTCCACCTCCACGGTCATTTGGAGCTTTTCCGTGATTACGACTTTATAGAGCTTCATTCCGTATCACAACCCTTCTGTGTGCAAAAAACGACGTTATCTTTCATTTTCCTCCTGTTTGTGTGTTCGGGGGGCTTTTCCGCCCCGTGTGCGAACGGTCATCGGTATGCCCTTTCGCTGCATAAGCTGATCGTTGTAGTCCTTGCCTTCCGTTGGCGGCAATAGCTCCGTAGTGTACCGCTCCGGCAGCAGGGTGCTGATTGCCAGTGCCGCGTTTCTGCCCGCATCATCGTTATCCAGGCATAGGGCAACATGATTGATGTGCGGATTGTCCTGCAAAAACTGCATGAGCGCGATGGGCAGTGGCGTTTCGGACAATTCCTTCTTCGGCTGGTAAACCCCCGACAGGGAAAGATAGTTCCCCGGACTCCAGTTCTCCGTTTCCATGCGCTGCAATTCTATAAAGGAAAGGCAGTCTATGGCGCTTTCAAATAAATACAGCGTATGGGATTGTTCCTGCGGCGGCAGGGATAAGGAGTATCGCTTGTCGCTTCCTTCTATCTCCCGCAGAAATGTTGAGCTTGCGCCGCTACTTCTAAGCGTGGCATAACGGGGAGCACCCTGCGGATCAAAGCCTACGAAACAGCAGTTATGGCGTTCGTCCTCATACAGCCTGCCTGTGTTGATGCAGAACCGTAAAAGCGCGATTCCGATGCCGCGCTGCATGAGGTAGTCGATCACCCGGTCATTGCTTTTGCTCGGCTTGGGCAGAACAAACGGCGATTTTTTTAGTGGCTTTGGCGCAAAATGCTTTTCGGGCGGCTCAAAACGCAGGCAATCGCATAGATGCAGCACCGCATCCACAAATCTCATATCCCGCACCTTTACGAGATAATCCAGCGCGCTGACGCCGCCGACACCCGTTGACCATCGGAACCATTTGCCATGCGAGATTTTCAGGCTGTCGTTGGTGCGGGTGGAATAGACGCCGCTGCCGACCTGTACAAGCTCATGCGGTTCGTATTGCTGTAAATAAGAAAGCAGATCAAGCTGCCGCGCCCGCTCGATCTGCTCCGGTGATACCTGCTTTCGATTTTCCATACCGTGGTTCACTTCCTCCTTCCTGATATAGAAAAAGACGCCGGAGTAATCCGACGCCTTTCTGCGACTCGTTTGTTATTAGTATTGATCCAAAATGTCGTGATGCCCCACATCCACGAGGATAATCATGACGTTACCCTCGTAAAACCAAATAATGCGAATGTCCATGTTGACGCTGCATTCAAACAGGTCGGTCGTTCCCTGTATCCGCTTTGTACGCAGGGAAGGGTGCATGGGGTTTTCGGAAAGCAGCTCCAGCTTGTTTTGAAGCTGCTTTTTCTCATTCGCATTCAGCTTTTTGAAATGCTTCTTGAAGCGGTCGGTAAAGGTAAACTGATATGCCATCCCTATTTCTCCAATTCATCAAATAGGCTGTCGATGCTATCGAAAACAGGCTGGCTTCCAGCCTTCACCTTGGCCTTTACATCATTGATCTCCATTTTAAGCTCGTCTACAAACTTCTTGGGGTAAACCACCACGGGGATGAGCTGAATCACGCCATCCTTTTCCGTGATTTCGAGTTTATCGCCTTCCTTGATGCCGAGCTTGGAAACGACCTCTTTCGGGATCGTGATCTGCGACTTGCCGCGAAGTTCTGCCAACATAGTATTCACCTCCCGTGGCATTAGTAGGAAAGTGCTACTTTCCTACTAATAGTATATCCACAATCGGGGAAATATGCAACAGATTTCGTTATCTTGCGCAATCGCGTTTTCGCTCAATTTCGATAGCATCATTATCCGGCTCGACGTCAAGCGCCTCATTTTGCTTTTTATCCATATTGAGAAGCGAGTCCAGCTCCGCAAGCCGCGCCGCCTTTGTCTTTAGCTCCTCCTCCTGCGCGAACGGCTTTGCAATCTCCGTCTTTGAGTTCTCCATCTGCTGCTTAAGGTCAGCGAGAGCCTTTTCACAGACAGAAAGGCGCGCGGGCAACGCTTCCAGCGCATTGTTCATACGCTGAATATTACCGTGAATATCGCTGCTCAGGTCTATGGTGTGGGAAAGCGCACCCTTGAGCGCCAGCCGAAAGGCTTTGCCGAAGGTGTTGTAGGACAAAAGCAGAGCAAAGCCGCGATAGCTGCCTATCTCTTTCGGCTCCGGCGAGGCCTGCACCTTGCAGGTTTCAATGAGCGCTGCGCCCGCATCCTTTTTCTCGGCATACGATATGCCACACAGCGTCATGCCCGGAAAGTCCTCGGCTTTATGCTGTTCATACAGTGCCATGTCCTGCTTATAACCCGCTATCTGCTCTTCGGCAATCCTGATCTCCTTTGGGAAGTGCTTTATAAGACTATCCTCCAGCGCATATTTCTGGCTCTGGAAGTTGGCTTTGATAAGCTTCAGACGCGAAACGCTGATCTCCAAGTCCATCTTTTCCTTGATGTGCGGATTTCCCGTGGCAAGGGCTTTGATCTCGGCATAGGAAAGCGCCGTTTCATCAATGTCCTCACAGGAGCGGACGGGCGATTTTGAAGTCATGATTTGGCTGATGAACTTCTGCTTGTTTTCGATGGTCTGCCACATGTAGCTATCGAAGGTATTTTCGGTCACATAACGGTAGATACCTACGCGCTCGTTTTCGTTGCCCTGCCGGATGGCGCGGCCCTCGCGCTGCTCAATGTCGCTTGGCCTCCACGGAATATCCAGATGATGCTCCGCGACAAGACGCTTCTGCACGTTCGTGCCCGCGCCCATTTTTGTGGTCGAGCCAATCAGAATGCGGACACGGCCCTTGCGGACATTGCCGAACAGCTCAGCTTTTTTGACTTCGGTGTTCGCGTCATGTATGAAGGCGACTTGCTCCGAGGGAATGCCGCGCTCCACAAGCTTCGCCTTGAGGTCATCGTATACATTGAAGCTTCCATCGTTATGCGGTGTGGAAAGATCGCAGAACACAAGCTGCGTCAACCGTTTTTCTTTGTTTTCCTCCCAAACCTTATAAATATAATCCATGCAGACGTTAACCTTGCTTTCCCCGCCGTCCGGCAGCATGGCGTTGACAAGCCGCTGATCGAGGGCGAGCTTGCGCCCGTCGTTGGTAATTTTGAGCATGTTATCGACCGCGGGCTCGACCATACCTTTTCGCACCCGGTCGGCCCGCTCCGCAAAGGATGCCACCATATCCCGCTGGTACTCGGAGGGCTTAATCACGATATTGTGATAGTCAACCTCCGGCACCGGCAGATCAAGCATATCGGCGGTCTGGATATCCGCGACCTGTTTGAACATGGCGATCAGCTCGGGGAGATTGTAAAACCGCGCGAACCGCGTCTTGGCCCGATAGCCCGTACCCTCCGGTGCAAGCTCTATGGCTGTGACGGTTTCCCCGAATGTACTCGCCCAGGCATCAAAATGGGTAAGCCCCTGCCGCTGCAGCGTTTCATATTGAAGATACCGCTGCATGGTATACATTTCGGTCATGCTGTTCGATATGGGTGTTCCTGTTGCGAACACGGTGCCGCGGCCATTCGTGAGCTCGTCCAGATAGCGGCATTTCATGAACAGGTCGGAGGATTTCTGCGCCTCCGTCTGTGAAAGTCCCGCTACATTCCGCATTTTTGTAAATAGGAACAAATTTTTGTAAAGATGCGCCTCGTCCACAAAAAGGCGGTCAACGCCCAATTCTTCAAAGGTCACTACATCATCCTTGCGCGTCTGATCGTTGAGCTTATCGAGCTTGAGCTTGATACATTTTTTCGTTTTTTCTAACTGCTTGACGGTGAATCGCTCGGCGTTCGCGGACTTCGCGTCCGCAATCCCGTCCATGATCTCGTCAAGCTGCTCCTGCAGCACCGCCCGCTGCCGTTCCAAGCTCATGGGTATCTTCTCAAACTGCGAATGCCCGATGATCACGGCATCATAGTCCCCCGTAGCGATTCGTCCACAGAACTTCTTGCGGCTGCGGGTTTCAAAGTCCTTTTTGGTTGCCACAAGGATGTTGGCGGCGGGATAGAGCTGCAAAAATTCCGCCGCCCATTGCTCCGTCAAGTGGTTCGGCACCACAAACAGGCTCTTTTGGCACAAGCCAAGGCGCTTTAACTCCATGGACGCGCCCACCATCTCGAATGTTTTGCCTGCGCCGACAACGTGCGCAAGCAGGCTGTTGCCGCCGTACAGGATACGCGCGATAGCGTTCACCTGATGGGGCCGCAGTTTAATTTCGGGGTTCATGCCGACAAAGCGGATATGACTCCCGTCATACTCGCGGGGACGGGTGCTGTTGAATTTTGTATTGTATAAAGCGGTCAACTCGTCGCGCCGCGTGGGGTCGGCCCAGATCCAATCGCGGAAAGCGTCCTTGATGGCCTGCTGCTTTTGCTGCGCGAGTATGGTTTCTTTTTTGTTCAGTACCCGCGCTTCGTTGCCGTTTTCATCCGTAACGGTATCGTAGATGCGCACATCCTTGAGGTTCAGCGTTTCCTCGATGATCTTATAGGCATTGATACGCTTGGTGCCATACGTCACATTGGCACCGACGCTACCGTAATCGGCGCTTTTGTTCTCGATATTCCATGCCGCCGTATAGGGAGAGAAGTGCACCCGTATCTTGTTTTGCGCGTAATAGGAGGGCTTCAACAGCTCAAAGACGAATTTCTCAATCACATCCTGCGGAAGCCATGTTGCGCCCAAACGCACGTCGATCTCGCTTGCGGTCAAGTCCACGGGCTGCACCTTTTCAAGCGCCTCCACATGGACCCGGATGGTATGCAGCAACCCCGCGTCGTTGCAGTGGCCGCGCAGCATATCATAGATGCCCTGTGCCTGCCTCAGCTTGGCGCGCACATCGCCGGACAGAAATTCATCCGCGGTCACAAAGGGATACCGGGCAGGGTCAAAGAACGCCCACGCCATCTGTACCGGGTCAAGATCGCCAAAGTCACGAAAGATCACGCCCGAAAGCTCGTCCTCAAGCTGCTGCTCGGTTTTTCCCGTAAGCTCCGCCATGAACGGCATATCCACGCGCGCCCTTTCCGCAAGGGATACGGCCAGGGCTTCACTTGCGGTGTCCACCGCCGTAATCACGCTCTGCTGCCGGATGGTGCGTTTCGTAAACATATCCGCTTTGCGGGAGAGGTCCCCGTTTTCGTCGATCACCTCAAGGGAGCAGAGCAGGCAATAAGCGCTGTCGTCCGAAAATGCCATATCGTTGGCGCGGCTGTTCAGCAGGCCGTATTTCTTTGTAAAGCTGTCGTACAGGATATTTAGGTTGCGCTGCTCGCGGGCGATCATCTCGTCGGGACAGCCCTCAAGCTGGTATTCGATGAGCCGCCGGGTACAGTCGCGCAGCCCGATCATTCCCTTGATACGGTTTGTCGCCGTGACGGAAACCTCCACCTTGTTCATGCGGCTGTTTTCACGGAAATAGATCTGCCCGTCCATCGACGCAAAGCTGAAATTGCGCACATCAGGGTCGGCGGGAATACTCTCCGCGGCGCTTTCATCCAGCTCATCCTCGCGCTCGTACTCGGTAATCTCGGCGTGGATGCTGGCCATGGCGTCGCGAAGCTGTTCCGCAAGGTCTGCGCCGGAGATGGGGGCACAGGTACATTCCTGCCGCCCATACTGCGTGTGTTCCTCCGTCAGCGTTCCAAGCACCATTTCAGGGTTGTCGATGAAATACTGATTGATGGTGAAGCCCTCAGCGCTTTTGCCGAGATGCACCCATTCCGGCTCCGTCTCTATCGTCCGGTCACGCTTTTGCAAAAACAGGATGTCCGTAACCACCTGCGTTCCGGCGTTGGCGAGAAAGGCGTTGTTGGGAAGCCTTACCGCGCCGATGAAATCGGCGCGCTGCGCGATATACTTGCGTACGGCGGAGTTTTTCTTGTCCATCGTACCGGAGGAGGTGATAAAGGCGATGACGCCGCCTGGACGCACCTTGTCGAGCGCCTTCGCGAAGAAATAGTCGTGGATCAGGAAATGATTTTTGTCGTACCGCTTGTCCGCGACGCCGTAATCCCCGAACGGCACATTGCCAATGGCGATATCAAAAAAACTGTCCGGCAGGTACGTCTGCTCGAAGCCCTGTATAGCAATGTTTGCGCTCTGGTAAAGCTGGCGGGCGATGCGACCCGTAATGGAATCCAGCTCCACGCCGTAGAGCTTGCTGCCTTTCATGTTCTCGGGCAGTAACCCAAAGAAATTGCCAACACCACAGGCAGGCTCCAGCACGTTGCCTCCGTGAAAGCCCATGCTCTCGATAGCAGAGTAGATCGCCTTGATGACCGTGGGCGAAGTGTAGTGAGCGTTCAGCGTGGACGCGCGGGCGGATTCGTATTCTTCTTCGGTGAGTAAGCCCTTGAGTTCCTCATATTCCTTGCGCCAATTATCCTTCGTATCGTCGAAAGCTTCCGCAACACCGCCCCACCCGACATAGCGGGAGAGGGTTTCCTGCTCCTCCGCCATGGCCATGCGCTTTTCTGCCTCTATCGTCTGCAGCGCGCGGATCGCTGCCACGTTCATCTGGTATTTTGCCTTTGCGCCGCCATGCCCGAGTGTATCATCGGTGATACGAAAATCCAGCTTGGGCGGTTTTTCAATCGCGGGCATAAGATCAATGCGCGCGCGCAGCACTTCGCCCTGGGGAAGCTGTTCCCACGCGGGGACGAGCGCGTCCGGCAGTTCCACCTCCACTTCCGTGTATACGGCGCTGTCCTCATCCAAACCGATGGTGGGCGTATCGTCCTTGCGGACGGCAACCAGTTCCTGTTCTTTCGTGACCGCTTCTTCCTGCTGCGCAGTTTCCATTTTCCGTACGATCAGGTGGTCGTTTGCCGGGCTTTCGCGCAAACGCCGCTCAAAAACCTCTCGGGGCACCTCCTCCGAAAGCAGGGGATACTGCGGATCGGACAGCATGAACGCCGTATCGTCATATCCGAGGATGGTGTAGGCCTGCGCGCCAAGCTGCACCTCATCTCCAAGGGAATAGCGGTATATCGCGGTAGTGCGCTGCTCATCCAGCGCCGCGGCAGCGGCACGCAACACTTCATTTGCGGCGCGTTTTTCGGCCCGCTGCGCCGCCTGTTCCGCCTGTTTCTTTTCGTAAGTGGGAAGATACGCTTTTTCTTTTTCGGACAGGTAACGGTCAAGGGCGATTAGCTCCGATATCCTGCGATGCATCTTCGTCCATGAAAGGACGGTCGTTGTATCGCTGCCGCGTTTTCTAAACGTAAGCCCTTTCCCGTCGTGGTCGACAAAGCCCTGCTGACCGTCCAAAAAGGTGTGCGAATGCCCGCCTATGCCATATTCCTTTTTGAGAAAGGCTAAAGCGTCCTGCGTGGAGGGCTGGCTTTGATAAAAGCGGTAAATGCGGTATTTTCCGTCATGAAAGCCGCTGCCGCGCATCAACTCGCCGTCGATATCTGCTTGTGAAATAGAAAAAGCAGAGGCTTTTTCGGCCTCTGCCTGTTCAATCAGTGCTATTTGCCCGTCCGCTGTGGGAAACAGGCTTAGCTGTGGATCAGGTCGGCTATCACCGCTTCCTCGGCCCGGTGCCTGATATTGTTCATTCGGCCCACCCATGCCATCTGGTCGCGGGCCTTCAATTCCTCGGTTACACCCTCGGCCTTGGCCATCCGCGCCACCGCCTGCTCGACCTGCGCCCTCGCTGTCCGGTCGATCTCCAAGAGGTGCGCCGTCAGCTTGTTCTGGAGGAGAAGGCTGTTGTACGTTCCTTTCTGATGCTCCCTCAGAAACGATTTGCGCATCATCCCGTATTTGCCAATCTGCTCCGTCGGCTGCGTATCCATCTCGATATCGGGAATCAGGTAATCCCCGTTCTGCCTGTATGTCAGTTCCATGTTCACCGCTCCTTTCATTTTCTCTGTCTTTATTCTGCGATACCCTTTCAGCGTTTGCAAGTGTGCCGCGCTCCTGCATTTCCATACTGCGGACGCTGCGCTCGATCTGTCGAAGCACCATTTCGGAAATATCCGCCGTCGCCGTGCCAAGCTGTGCGATGGTGTCCGGCGTATTGAAGTCCATGACCGGAACAAAGTCCGAAGCGTCAAAATATGATCGCGCGTCATATCCCAACCGGGTGAAAATGCAGTAGGCAACGCTCAATTCTGTGACCTGCTCAAACCAAACCCTAACGTTGAAATCATCGTATTCGCCAAGGGCGCTGCCTGCAAGGGAACGCATGAGCGCGCTGGAGTAATCGGCACTGTTGTCCGTGACGGCGTTATGGATAATCCCCATAAGCTGGTCGGAGAAATGAAGCCCCTCGTATTCGCTGATCTCTCCGAAGCTGTTTTGCAACTCCTCCAGGATTTGCGGCCCATGCGCTTCGCGGGCTTCCCACAAGCGAAAGGGAATGTTATAGCGCGTATTAGTATCGGAAACATCAAACACATACCGCAACACGGGCTTTGCGCCGCTATCGTCAATGATGGGGATACCCTTTGCGCCCTTGTTTATCCAGCGGTGAAATGCGCTGTTCCAAAGATCTATGGACGCGCATGCCGTTGCATCCGGCCGCTGCGCATATATCATGATCTGCTCGTGCCATGGGTACTTGTAAAGCCACGCCGCGGAATCTAAAAAGCTCATCCATTCGCTTACGGAATTGGTGAGCCTGTGCATCGTCTGGGTGGTCAGCTCGGACACGGTTTGCAGTTTTGTGACCATGATTACCTCCTTATAAGTTTTGGGGTAAAGAAAAAGCAGCCGGAACTGCTTGGTAGGGTATAAACAAAATGCGAAACTCAGGTTGTTGTTTATGCAGATTCCGATTCCTAACTTTACCAAGAAAAATAAATGCGATCAATCACGAATAATCGGGTCAAGATGAGCACCGAAGGCATGTACTCTCCACTCACCCAACCTTTGATCTTTTACAAGTGTGACCACATAGACACCCGCAATTATCTGAGGGGATTCAATGATTAAGCTCTTTTCTATGTTTGGAATTACATTGATATAAGCAACATCACGCTGTTCGTTATAATCAATAAAAGAACTCATTCCCGGCGACGGAATAGTTTTGTAATATGCGGCGGCTTTGGAAAAGTCGCCCCAGTCAGAGATGGTTGGTTCAAACACAACTTTCTTCATTTCATCATAAGAAAACGGCTCCTGTGCTAGTAATTGCATGAAAGCGGAAGCGGTCGCCCACATTTGCCATTCTTCATATGTGTGTTGTGCGAGCAAATCACCTGAAGTGGCGTCAGTGATTTCCAAAGTCATGTCAGAGCCAATCAGGTTACTCCAATAAGGTGAGCCAATGACATTTCGTAATTCTGAATCTCTCGACTCGAGATGAATCACTGGGGCACGAAAGTGGTGCGCTTCTTCGATGCAACGCACGCCGTTCACCTCAAGAAAATCCGACAATTCTATGACTAAGGCTTCAATTCCCTTTACAAATGTTACTACGCAATACAATCTAAGTAGATCATTGTCTTGGGCGATACGATGAATCCTTTCTTCATCAGCATGTAAATGAAGGCCGTACATCGTATCATCGATGGATTCACTAAGTGTCCGTTCCGTACCGTCAGCGAGAACATGATTGAGCGACTGATCGCAAGAGTGCTGAAAACGCGCTTGAAATTCAGATAGATAATCTGAATGCTCAGGGAAGCAGCTGATAGCTTCTGTAACGATGTCGGATAAATACAAATTGCCTCTCCCGTTCCGCGTATACTTACGAAGCAGCATGAGGCGAGTTTGTACGGCAACGTATGTAGAATCGAAGAAATTACGCCACAGTGCCGTAGAATAGTTTATTGGGAGCTGTTGTGTGAATCGCTTATAATCCCTAACTGTGGTCTGAAACAGTTCGAATTTCACCGTATACACCACCTTAAATTTCAGGCTTATCGCTTTTTTATGAATAGTGTGCAATTTTGGAGTGTATGGATAATGCGTATTTCCTGAGGTAACCCTAATGTGAAATTTGAATTGATGTCTGAATGATTTAGATTTTCATATTTGTCATCTCACGTAAATAGTCAATAGCCGTGTTTCCGAGGAGGTTCTTATGCCGTTCAACGAAGTGGCTAACAAATGGGGCCACCCAGTATTGGCTGCCCTCCTCGGGAGCCATGAAAGTATCTAACGCATCAATATAATCTGTTGCCATGATAGTACCAGGCCGTAATATCACCAAAAGAAAGATAAAGGTTATAGTGATATATTGCAACATATGGGACATATCTGCTGAGATATTTTCTATTTCGCAATTCTGGTAGTGAGAGTACAACCTATTATAGTATGTACGACCATTTCCATGTGTGTAGTTGTTTAATGTGCTCCCAATTTGATCAAATTCCACTTTTAAGCCGTATTTTATTACAGCACTTTTGCATCGTTTTGATGTAGCAATTTCTTTCAATACCTCAGAAATGTTTAGATTAGTCAGTTCGTTATTTATCCACGAGCAAATGCATTGTTCTTGCCTACTTAGCTCATCTTTTCTTGCTAGATTCTCACTATCACAAGTAACAATTATATAGAGATAAAAGAATAGATCATCCCTATACTTTCTTAGAAGCATATGCGTATCTGCAATATTACCGTATTCAGCGCATACCAACAGGCTTTGTAATGTCTGTGTTGCTGATTGGAGAATTTGGTTTGTATATACGGGAGCAACTCCAGCATCTGTTCGCACTACGGTCAGATCTCGTCCAAACGAAAGAAATCCTAAATTATCCAAAAAATGTTTGGTGCTTTTTATTTCATTTAAAAGCAAATTCCAATCGCTATTGTTGGTAAAATAGAGCTTGTTTCGCTCTGCAAAATCTGCTGAGTTCATGAAGTCATTACCTTTCTGATGTTAAACAAGCTTAGCGACCCAACTATGGAGTCTTATCAAATATGAATAATGCGAATTTTCGGAGTATAAGCCGAAGTAGCTTGAAGACTATAACTGGTCAAGGCTGGTTTTCTAAGAAAAGCCGCTGAAACTCATCAGCAAACTTGCGGACAAAATCTCGATCAAGGGCAGTTGCCAATGTTTCATCATTTTTCTGTGCATTTTTGCTCCAATTATAAGAGCCGTGCATTACATATTCAAAATCAATAATACAGAATTTATCATGTAAACGATTTGATAAATTATTTCCGCGTAAAGGGACTTTGATTGTTTCAAAATTCTGGTCAATTTCTTGCATTAAATATTGATTAGAGCTTTCATCTGACGTTATTATGCGAATACTAACCCCAGTGGCCTTTCTAAGCAAAAGCTCATTGAAAATCTCGCGATCAGTAAACCAGGCAATAGCAGCCCAAATAATATACTTAGCGCCTCTTATTCCTTGGATAATTGTATCTTTAATTTCATTGAAAACAACATCGTGTTCAGTCGGTACATCAGTTTCAATATCAACAGGTTTAGGTTTGATTACAAGTCCACCAAAATCATATTCATCTGTTTCTATATAAACATTAGAAGCGATATGCGCTAGAGTCTCGCGTTGTTCCCTTGCAATGTTGATAATTGGAATTGGAACTCGTAAATCGATATATTCAAAGCATTGCCAACTTTTTCTTGTAAAATTGCTTGATTTATCAAAACTAATTACCGAATTGCGCAATACTCCAAGTAACTCATCTTTGTTATGATACATATCATCATATTTAATTGTCTCAATCATAGTTTTGAAGAATTGTTGCTCTGTCATATACACCTCCAAAAAGAAGAGTAACTTAGCCATATCTACAAATATACAAATCGATTACATTATAACATCTTAATATTATTTTTTCATACAAACGCATGGAATTCCCGAACGCTTCTGAATTTCGTGGGCATTTATCTGATATACATTAAGAATTTATAGCCAAAGTAATCAGGATAGTCTGCAAGAATTCGTAATATCTCTTTTCGCTTAGCAACCATATAATTCTTAAACTCTTTATCTGTTATAAATATTTGCCCAATCATTTCTTCAAGCTGGTTAGCTATAATTCTATCATCAAACATATTTTCACAGACGAGAATTTGAAAGTATGATGGCACGCCATACTTAATCATCTTTTGCTGTAAAGCTAGCAGTTCCGTCAATTCTTCTGCGCGGTCTTCAATAGCATCAATAATATTCCCGATTAGAAAACAAAGGTGATATGAGAGGGTTTTGCTACATAGCCTTTCAATCTGCAAGATTGGCAGCTCTTTCTGGAGGCTGTTGTAAATGTCTACATAGGGCGCGCCTGCTATCCATAGCTGTGTGACAGCTATTAGCATATCATCATCCACGTTTATTCTATCAGGGAATAATTGCGTAAAGAGTTTGACTATGACATAAATTAGCTGATCAATTGAGCAATTTTCAAGGGTCGTAATGTTGCTATCAACCCAGTACAATACTTGATTTGATACATCAATGCCATAAAGCGACCTTGCAAAATAAGCCGTCTTTTCTGGTTTAACATGAGAAATAATTTTATTAGCAGCTAATTGGAAAATTGTACGCATAGCCTTTTTTTGATCATCATCTCCCAAATAATAAGCGAATGTCTGTGTAACAAGGTTATCCACAATGGTTGAAAATTCATCGGTGTTTTGCTGTGCGTTATATATATAGCATAAATAATTTTCGATGCTCTCTAAAACATGCTTTATCTGCATGACTTTCGGTTCAATTTCTGAGCTATAACGTAGATATCTTTGGTCATCTGATATGAATTCCTTATAGTTCTCCTGTATTGTGCTTACCAGTGCAAAAAAGCAAGAAGGATCATCATAATGTTCTATCAAGTAAGAGGACAAGGAGGTAGCCCCGTAGTGACAGTCATAGTCTATGGGTAGATTGCTCACTAATGATAAAATCGCACTTGTACATGCTTCTGTATTGCCATAATCGAACATCTTTTTGCAGTCGGCCCACTTATATGTGCCACCCCCACGCCGATTCAAGCGATTATCGTAGAATTTGAAATCAGTGATTATGGCGCTACCTTCTGTGTGGATACCTGACCTTGCTGTTCTTCCCACCATGTTCTGCATTTTACGTATTTGAACACTTGTGGTGCCAAGACTGAAAGTGGTGAGGAACAGGTATTTTATTGGAATGTTTACGCCCTCTGCTAGGGTTGTTGTACAAACGATAAAGGAAACATGCCTTTTACGCAGTGCATGTTCAATTGCCATTTTGATCCCATTAGGCAAATCCGCATAGTGCGGAAATGCACCTAATCTGGCGGCTTGCGTTAGTCCATAGTCTTTTCCATAGTGCAGCGCGAACATATTTGACAGCTTAATAGCTTCACTGAAATTGACTGTTCTATGCAAATTTGAAAAATCATAACCGCGCTCGCTAATCTCAACAATGCGACGCATGATTGGGGGGATGCTGCGTACCTGGCCTGCGTAAATTGCCACACCCCCTTGGTTGCATAATTTAATTGCAAAATATATGGCTATATCTTGCGCATCTATCTCTGGGAAAAACCGCTGCTTTGTTTCTTTCCCATGGAGTTTAAGCTCCTGAAAAGTTATACTTTGGGGGACGTAGAAACTTTCTTCTGCCATATCGTCTTTTTCATAGTAATGTATGGTTTGATCAGAAGAAAGGAAGCCTATCGACTTTTCGGTTGATGTTACTAATGAATAGTCAATTGTTGCTTCTTCATCATTGAACAGCCATCCGCTTATTTGGCGGGCATTACAAAGAACGGCTGAAAACAACACCATTTGCGCAGATTCATTCCGGCTTCTGGCTATTTCGGATACCAGAAGCTCATATTGTGCGCCTCTTGAAGCATCATCAAATAGATGTGCCTCATCAAATATAAAAAGCTGAATATCTGTGAGAAAGCTAGGCTCATGACGAAAAATATAGGAAAACTTTTCCGGGGTACAAACGAACACATACTTCGTGTTGAAGAGAAGTTTAAGATCAAAATCTTCCTGCGTAGTATCGGTAAATTGATTTATAATAGCTTCGCCTGCTAAAGCGGACATTAAGTCCGTTGCGATTTCATTGCACAATGCCCGTAACGGGGCAATAATAATCGCTATACAAGTTCCTTGCTTCATGAATTTTGTGCGCAAGAGAATTTCAATACTTTTTGTTTTCCCTACCCCGGTAGGTAGGGGGACAACTAGGTCGTTTCCGGTGAGGGCACCAGCTTGTAGAATAACTTTTTGAGCAGGCCATAAAAGTTTAATGCTACCTGACTTGGACAAATAGTCTTTCCATTGTTCAGGATCTGTATTTGAATACTGCGGTAATAGAATCCAAGCAGAATGGTCTATCGCGCAGATTATCACGGAAAAGAGAAAGTCTATGTAGCTGATGGCAAATACATCAGTGGACTGATGCACTCTATCACGCATTTTGCATAGAGCATCAAAAACAATTTCAGCAGAAGTACCTTCCGTAAAATGGCTTACTAATCCATCCACATATTGACGATAATATTTCCTTTCCGCGGGAACTTCTACCCATTTCCCTGTAAGTAAAAATAGCAATGTAACGTGTAACAATGTCATAATACTATCATGGGGTTCCTGAATATCAATCTGCTCAATAAGAACTTTAGCACTTCCGAAATTTTCAGATAGAAAATAGGCGGTTGAACCTAATAATAAAAACAACCTGCTATGATTCTGACGAAGTCGGGTTTTTACTGTTGAATCATAATACTGTGAAACAATTGCTAATTCTGATTTTAATTCTGGTAGCTGTGGTGAACGCGGATTTTCTATGTTCTCTTCGCAAAAGCGTGATAGGGCAAAAATGGTTGTGTAAGTTAGATCATCGGAATTCAGGGGATAACTTGGGTAGTTTTCTTCCGCGACATCAAATTCAACCAGTTTTGACTTTGATTTTTCGTATTTGAGCATGTAATTTGATCGTCTATTAAAAATCATTTTATACACCTCTCAAATATGTCATGCGCCAAAGCCATTAGCTTTTTCCCATGAACTAGAAAAACTCTATTATCTTGGCGTAATTCCAGTTCGTCACCCCTAATGCCCAACACAATATCATCAGCTATATGATCACGGCTGATAATTGCTGCGGCTATATAGGTAATAAGATAATCATGTTCGGACTTTTGTTGGAAACGAGCAATTTCATTCGCCTGTTCATTATTTATGTTGCGTAGTTTTTTACGGTAGTAATTCAATGTAAGTGCATGCCTGACCTCATCATAAGCATGGGAATCGGTAACAGCATTACTTATCGGATCGTATTTATCGGAGGATAAGCCTGCCTTTACCTCAACCGCTAACAATTCATCTTCACTATCAGGTTTCTTGGTGGCTTTTGCATACTTATATGCGAGAATGTCAGTGCCATGCTCACTTTGAGTCTTACCTGACCGATTCCGTTGTTTACAACGAGGCACGGTATAACCCTGTATGAACTCCAGTAGGTCGGAAACCATAATTTCAGTAAAATCATTTGAACGAGATGTTGGCCCGAAAGGATCATCTTTTTGTGGTATGACACGGGTTCGCAAATATTGCTCAACAGACATCCCCGTTACCGCAAGGGACTCTTCTATTTCAGCATCAGATTCATAGTGTTGGCGAAGATGCAACGCCCATTCACAATAAATAGCATCATCCACTGTATAGTCTAGGCGGTAGCATGAGATAGGAATGCCATCTTCTAAAGTGACGGTGCTTTCCTCTACAAACCAGTCGATGTACTTAGGCGGATTCATATTAAATATCTCCATACACCCAAAAGTATAAGAATATTAATTTTACAATTCAAGAACGAGCTTCGCATTTTTGCTACAATCTTCGCCGAGGTTCCGATTATATTGCTACTACCGGTACTTCACTAAGCTTTGCATTATAGCTAATGCAAACATAGCTATATCGAAATCTATCGGATTTCCAATATTATACCATATATGCATTCTTTCGACATCCCGTGGGATAGCTGTTCTGATAAAATTCTAAGATAATCACCTAACCTACGGGAAATCATGCAAATACGCGCAAGCGCTGCAGACAAAGTGCTTTTCGCAATGTTCTTTTGGGGCTGATAGATATCATCCTTGCCCTTGCCCCGAAGGGATACCAGAAAGTATCCCTCCGGGGGCGTCAACGTTTTTCTTGATATTGCCTTTATCTCCAATCGAGCACATCCTCATTTGGTCACAAAGTTACACCCTTTTTCGCCTCTGATGCAAATAGATAGCCACGGCCAATATAAGAATGACCACGATACCGATTCCAACAAGAATGGCAGTACCGTCTTGCTTGAAAGGTTCGGGATCGGGCAAGTCTGCTTCAGTCGCGATGGGAGTGGATGGTGTTGGCGAGACGGTAGGAATAGGTTCCGGTTCCGGATTGAGCGTTAGGCTGGGGCCGGGGTCAGGGGATGGGCTGGGACTCACGATCGGGCTGGGAGACAGTGTCGCGCTCACCCTGGGCCTCAACGTTGGGCGGAGACTCGCCTTCGGCGTTGGGCTGGGGGTAGAGCTGGGCGTTGGGCTTGGCGTAGTTTTGGGCCGATGCGTTCGTGACGGCCTATGACTAGGCTCTGGCGACGGACTTGAACTGGGTTCTGACGTTGGGGTGGGTTCCGACGTTGGAGTGGGATCCGGTGACGGGCTGGGATCAGGCTCCAGCGACGGGCTGGGGCTAGGTTCTGGCGAGGGTTCTGGATCCGGCGTCGGACTCGGATCAGGTTCCGGGTCATCATATACGACAAGGCAGGTGCGCGTGCGAGCGGATGCCGTCACCTCCCCTATGGTGTTGGTAAAGATGCAATAATACTCGCCAGCATCGTCAGAGATGACGGACTCAATGAACAACGAGCTATTGGTCGCGTCCGGCAAAGCGGCATCGTCTTTATACCATTGGCAGGAAAGCGTGCCGTTTGCGCTGGATGCGCTTGCGGCAAGGGATAAACCGCTGCCTGAAGTTACAGTAACGTTGTCTTCCAAATCCTGCTCGATCACGGGTGTGGCGGGTCCTTCCTGAATGCTGACGGAGCAGACCGTGCTGTCTACCGCCCATTGCATTTCCCCGTAAGTATTGACGATCCGGCAAAAGTAAAGGCCCGCATGGGCCATCGTGACGGAGGATATGTGCAATGTTGGCTCGATTTCTCTGGGGAGTAAAGCATCATCCTTATACCAGGCATAGGAAAGTCCCCCGTCCGGGCTGTTTGCCGTTACCGATAGCGTAAGGTCCTGCGTTTCAATGAGCGTCATTTCAGAAGGAAGATCATCAACTAACTCGGGCAAATTCCCTTCGACGCTGACCGTGCAGGTGTTACTATCTGCCGACCGCTGATATGTCTCATATGTAGCCGTAGCACGGCAGAAGAATTCACCTGCATCCTCCGTTACAACGGAAGGGATGCACAGCTCCGGAGATGTTTCTCCTGTCAACGGCAAATTATCCTTGTACCATTGATAGGATATCTCTCCGGCAGGACTGGAGGTGGATACCGACAACGCAAATGTATGCGCCTCGATAACAGCTTGCTTATCCGGCAAGTCGTTTTCAAATACCGGAATGTTTTCTTGAACAGCCACATCGCAGGAAATGCTATCTACGGATTTCTGCGACAGGCCATAAGTGCTGGTGATCTTGCAGAAATAGGTTCCGGTATCCTCCGGTTCAGCTTCCGGGATAAGCAATACTGCTTCCGTTTCTCCCGAAATCAATGTGCCGTCCTTGAACCATTCATATGACAAAGATCCGGTTTCACAGCTTGCCGTAACGGACAGGGAGAGCTCGTGCCACTCTATAACCGTTTTCTCTTCTGGCAGATTCTCAAGTATCGTAGGTAAATCCGCCTGCTTTTGGACAGAAACACTGCATACGCGGCTTGTGGCGCTGGCTGTCTTGCCCTGTATCGTGGTTGTGACGGTGCAGGAATACTCGCCAGCGTCCGTGAGCGCGATATCCGGTATCGTAAGCGTATCCGCCTTTTCTTCTGGAATTGGCACCCCGTCTTTATACCACTGATACGAAAGCGCGCCTGCTTCCGCGCTCGCCTGTATGGTCAATTCCAGAGTATCCTTTTCCACCAGCGCCATATCCGTATCCAGGTTCCGAGTTATCATGGGCGCAGGTAGAACCTGCGGGGAGACGGCTACTTCCATAGGCGAAATAAACCAGTTTTCGCCGTCATCCAACGAAGCGCGCACGCCATAAACCGTTGCATCCACGTAAACCTGGCTCGGAGGCAACTCCAGGCTGGCGGCTTGCGTCATATCATCACCGGTCGTGGGACCCTCAATTGTATCCTCACCGGCGTATGCCTCCACAAGCATCCCGTCCGACAGATTGAACCCTATGACAGTTATGTTGACTGTACCTCCGTTGTGATCGAGGCTGACAGGAGACACTGTTACATTTGAAATGAGGGGTGAAAGATTTCGCTCCACCACCACGGTTTTTGTGAAGTTGCTCCAAGTCGCTCCCTCGTCCAGAGACGCTTTTACCGTATAGGTTTTGTCTGTTGTAAAACTTGTGTTTGCTGGAAACAGAAGTGTGACGGCCTGCTCGGTACCGTTGCCTGTGGTGCTGCCGCTTAGTACTTCCACTATTCCGTCGAAAACCTTGATCGTGATACCGTCATACAGGTTAACGCCGGAAACGGTTATTGTGGCATCCCCGCCCGTATACGGCATGGTTGCCGGAACGTCAATTCCGGTGATGTAAGGCAACGGTAGAACATCGCTGACCGTATATTCCGATTCCAGCCCGTCACTGTCATATGCCTTCACACGGTATACGGCGGAGGGCCAGCCTTCGGCAAGAGTGTCTTCATATGTAGTGAAGGCAGTGTCTTTGACAACACTCCATGATTCTCCGTTTACGCTTCGCTCCAGGATGTACCCCGTAAGATTTCCATCCGCGTCTGTGGAGATTGTCCAGCTGACATTGATATTGTTTCCGCTGTGCATTGCCGTGATCGATTCGGGAGCGGTGGGAGGCGTGTTCACAAGAATTTCTCCGGTATCTGCGACCAGCATATCATCCGGAAGGACGAACAAGGGGAACATAAAATATCCAAAGACGATTTTGTAGTTTTCAATTATAGTCCCACTAGTCGTTATCTTTGCGCTGTACATTTCATCATATCGATTTGCTGAACGGGTAAGGTACGGTGCAGGGCTTCCGTAATCGCTTCCCATTATTCTTGTGTTGACGTTGAAGTAAGGTATGTGGGAGCCATTGCTTCGGTAATTTGAATGTGATAAGCCAAGCTCCGTGATAGAAAAAGTAAATATATCTCGTGTTGCGTATTGCTGATCACAGTGCATGTTTATTGGCTGCAGCTTGGAAAGAATACCGCTTTCCAATTTATTTCTGTAGTAGGTTGTGAGCCATTGATCCAGTGAACTCCCGAAGTAAGGACCTGCGGCAAGGCTGTTGAAGCCCCAACCATTTTCATTGCCGGCAGTACCTTTCTGCCTCATGAGAAGCGTTCCGGGGTTATCTTCATAATATGACTGAATGACGATGTAATTTTGATAAACGCCATCTTCCTTGATTTTGACAATGGAGCCTACCGGTTTGCTCCCGAGGGTAGTGGCGGCAGCTTTTGCCTTATGGGGGAACAGGGACAGCAGCATCAGGAATGCAAGCGTTATGTATGCCATGCGCTTTAGGGGTGATGAATACCTCATTTTCAAACCTCCTATATGGAATTTTTATGTGAAAAAGCGCCGTGATTGGGGTCCTTTTAAGGATGATGATTACTATCCGAGAAGAAATGACAGCGGACAATCATGCCGTTACGAAACGCACAACAAAAAAGCCCTGTGATATTCACAAAGCTCTGTAGGCACAGCCCTATTCCTTTTTTCGGGTAGTAACCTTCGGCAGGTAATCTAGGGTTGGGGGTCTGGGGGAAGGGAATCGAGCCGAAGTACAGATTGTAACATACCAAAATAGACAGACTCCCCCCTTAGCGTAAGCTGCTTAGTCCTGAAACACGGTACATGTTTTAAGACCACATTTTTTCACGTTATGGTCGTAATACAGGCAATACGGGCAATCTCGCTCCTTCATCGTTTTAACCGGGCGGCGGTCAAAGCCCGGCTTTTGTTGCATAATACGCTCGTATTCCTGCCACTTGCCATCCGCAAACAGCATGGAAGCACCTCCTTCCTGATTTCTGGCAACAAAAAAACGCCCATGCTCGTCAGCATAGACGCTTATCTCTCTAATTCCCGTTCCTGTCGCTGCCGTTCCAGCTTTTTGCAATACAGGTCGAGCGCGCGGATAATCATTTCTTCCTTTTGCTTCGGCGTATAATCCTTCGGGAAGTATTTTTCGAGCTTGCTGCCTTTGATGGTGACGTTGTTCTGCTGTGGCTTTTCCTCCTGCATGACAAGCTCCATGCCGTTACGGTCTAATTTTTCATCCTGGGCCGCCTGTTTGAGCCGTTGAGCCTGTGAAAGAGAGGGGGCGCATTCCTCCTGCACCATAACGTCAAGCAATTCGGTTTGAAGCTCTTTCGGCAAATAGGACAATTCCACGGCAGGGTTAAAGGCGATTTTCTTATCGTCCACCATTTCCAGCAGGGGCGGGATAAGCTCTGTAAGCCGAATGTAGCGGCGCACTTGATCTTTGCTAACACCAGCTTGCTCCGCGACAATATCTCTCGATTTTTTACTTTCTAACTTGTGCTCAACTTGCGCACAAGTTAGATCAGTCCTTGCTCCTTGCCGTTTCAGTGCCTCCAGCTTCATTTTATATGCCTGCGCCTTTTCGCTGAACGTTATGGTTTCCCGCTGGATATTCCCATCCACCACAAGGATTGTGGCGGCGTCATCGTCAATTTCCCGCACGATAAGTGGAAGTGTATCACAACCTGCAAGCGTACTGGCGAGTTTACGTCGATGTCCTGAAAGCAGTTCATATCCTCCCTCCGGACGTGGGCGGGCAAGGCAGGGGGTGTGGACTCCAATTCGGGAAATGCTCTCCGCCATGTCCATCAGCTCCGCATCCTGCCGGACGCGGTAGGGGTTATTGGCAAAGTCATACACTTCGGAAATGGGGGCGGTCAATACCGTTTCACCCTGCTGCTGCCGCTCGGCCTGCCGTGACTCCTCGCTGGAAAACAGATCATCTACTGTGGTCAACTTCATGTTTCTCACGTTGGACACCGCAAAGTACCTCCTTCGTCAGAGCTTCATATGCCGCTGCTGCCTTGCCGTGCGCATCGTGTGTATAGATGCTTTTGCCCTCCGCGCTGGTTTCCGCCGCCTTGATCGCAAGGGGGATTTCTGTTTTGAATACGCGTAGCTTATCGCCATAGTTGTTGCGCAACATATACGAAATGTCCTTTGCGAAGTTCGTACGGCTATCCACTATTGTGAGCAAAGCGCCTTCAATTTTCAAATTCGGATTGATGTTCCTTTTTACGCGGTTTATGGTTTGCAAAAGCTGCGTCATGCCCTTTGCGGGGAGATAATGCGCCTGTACAGGGATGATAACGCTGTCCGCAGCCACAAGAGCATTGACCGTAATCATGCCAAGAGAGGGCATACAGTCGATCAGTACGTAGTCATATTTGCTTTTGACTTCGCTCAGATAATTCCGAAGCACAATTTCACGGCTCATGGTGTTCACCAGCGAAACCTCCATCGCGGAAAGCTCGATGTTCGCGGGCATAAGATCAATGCCCTCCTCATGATGCAGGATACCCTCATCCAGGGCAATGGGTTCATCCATAATCACCTTAGTCATTATGGTAGCAAGAGAAACGGGCAGCTTGTCCGGCTCGTTCCAGCCGAGCGAATCCGTCAGGTTGCCCTGTGCGTCTGCATCGATAAGGAATACTCTTTTGCCCTGCCTTGCAAGGCCAATACCCAAGTTTACGGCTGTGGTCGTTTTCCCAACTCCGCCTTTCTGATTAGCGAGGGCGATTACTTTGGTCATGGTGGGTTCCTCCTTATTAAAATAAAAAAAGCCGTCTGCTTTGTTAAGGCAAACGGCTGATAGAACTTTGAAGTTATAGTTTAGTCGTCGGTTTCTTGGCGGCTATCACAATAATTCAGCTTTACATCAGAGAAGTCCATTAAAAACTCATAAAAGAACACCTCCAATAGAGTATTATCGCCACACTGAAGGATCGCCTCGACAATTTCGGGAATAGTCATTTCATGCAAGAGATATAGCACTCGCAAAATGCCAGCGATAATAGTATACTCCGATTTTTCATATAGCTCCCACAGATATGCTTCTGTTACGTCGATTGGATCTATGCGATCTCGTTCTTGGCACATGGCATCAATAAGCAGCGGAATAACTGCGCCGGAAATGATGTTCAGCTTTGTCGGGTTGGGCGTCTCACCGTCAGGCATATAGACTTCTTGCGCCATTAGGACTGCCTTCAATTCCTCTTTGCTTTTTGCCATTTCTTTACCCTCGCTTTCATTATTTTTGTCTAATGCGTCTATTGCTTGCCATTCTATAAAAGGGTGTAATACGGGTTATGTAGTAAAAATGTAGTAAATCGATAAACCCGCAGTTTTTTAGCCTTTCAAATTTGATTGCCAGCTCCAAATTTTACACCATAAAAATGTAGTAAATGTAGTAATACAAGTATTCCGTTAACCCCCTATGAAAAGACGAAACCTCCGAAAACTACCTGTTTTCGGAGGTTTTTTGGCGTGCCCGAAAGGATTCGAACCTTCGACCCTCAGAGTCGGAGTCTGATACTCTATCCAACTGAGCTACGGGCACATATTCGGTTTTGGCCTGCCTGGACACTCAGCGTCGGAGTCTGATACTCTATCCAACTGAGCTACGGGCACATATTCGGTTTTAGCCTGCCTGGACACGCAGCGTTGAAGTCTGATACTCTCAACTGAGCTACGGTCGCATGCCGCAGAATTGATTATAGCATAGCGGAAAAGGGAATGCAAAGTGCTTTTTCCTTTCCACCCGAAGGAATTTAACCCTTCAGCCTACAAGTCGGAGGCTGCCGCTCTACCCAACTGCATAGAGTTCCCATGAAGATATACACAGCTTTATACCGTCATCACATCTTCACAGGGCTCCTCGCCTTTGGAATACGCTTCAAAGTTGGGAAGGGAGGCAACGGAACTTATGCCGAACTGCCGCAGGAATGCATCCGTTGTGCCGTAGAGCACAGGCCGTCCCACGGCGTCCTTTCTTCCGATTGGCTGAATCATGTTGATTTTTACAAGCTGGCTCATGGCGTACTCGCAGCGCACGCCGCGCACCGCCTCTACATCCGCACGGGTGGCGGGCTGCCGGTAAGCGATTACAGCCAGCGTTTCCAGCAGAGACTGGGAGAATGTTTTTTGCTGCGCAGGCTGCAAAAGCTGCTCCACATACGGCGCATATGCGCTGTTGGAGCAAAGCTGTGCGGTCTCGGCGGTTACCATCAGTTGAACACCGCGCATATTTTCTTTGTATTGCTTCTGCATATCCTGCAGCAGCGCATTCAGCTCCAGCTCGGTAATGTTTAATACCCGCTGCAGTTCCAATATGGGAACCGCGTCGCCTGCTACAAACAGCATGCATTCTATGGCCGCGATCTGTTCGCTTGGTTGCATGATATTCCCCTTATTCCGCGTATTCATCCATATAGTCGATTTCCGGGTCTTCTTCGCCAAGGGAGCGCGCGCGCAGGCGAATAGGCGCAAAGGGCATGGACTGGCGCAGCAGTATTTCGCCGCGGTTGATCATCTCGAGCAGTGCCATGAACGTAGCTACGATCTCCATGCGTATAGGATGCGGGTCGAACAAGTCCTCGAACGTCAACTCAGTATGCTCAGAAAGCAGCCTGCGTATTTTTGCAATCTGCGTGCGCACGGTAAAAATATCCTGCCGCACCTGGTGCAGCGGGTGCAGCGGCTGCTCTTCTGGCTGCGCATGCAAAAGTGTAAAGAAAGCCTGATACAGTTCCTGCATGGTAGCGCCCGAAAGCGAAATCTCCTGCGGGGGCAATATTATATCCTCCGGCAGGCGCGTATATGCACCCCGCGTCGCATCCTGCAACTGCCGAAGCTCTTCCCCCGCCCGTTTGAACGCCTTGTATTCGCGCAACTGGCGGATCAGCATGACCTCAGGATCCTCCTCCTCCAGCTGCTCTTTGGGCGGGCGCGGCAAAAGCTGGCGGGACTTAATATACAGCAGCGTCGCCGCCATCGCCAGAAACTCGCTGGCGGTATCCATATCCAGCCCGTCAAGGTCCGCCATATAGGTAAGATATTGCGTAGTGATTTCCGAAACGAATATGTCTTTGATATCCACTTCGGCGCTCTCGATCAAGTGGAGGAGCAGATCCAGCGGCCCGTCGAATTGGCTCACATGCACATGATATGGCACGTATCCATCATCCTCACATCATATAATAGAGATGCATCAACCCCGGATACTGGAATATGGTATTGAAGAGCCACTCCATGCCCGACATGATTCCATACACCACTGTGCCCAGAATGTTTGTAAGTATACCGGTGATAAGCAAAACCAGCAGTATCATGCTGCCATATCGGGCGAGAAATGTAAACGGCCCGGGACCCACCCTGCGTATGAGCAGGTTTTCCAGCACATGTGAACCATCCAGCGGCGGGATGGGTACAAGATTAAATACCATCAGGCCCAAATTGATGGTACAAAAATAGTACAGGATATTCGCTATGGCGGCGTTGGTGCCGCCAAGAACCGCAAATATATAGATAAACAGCATGCTGATAAGCGCCAGCAGGAAGTTGACGCTTACCCCCGCAAGCGAAACAATAGTATCGTCCCGGCGCGGATTTCTAAAATTGCGCGGGTTGATGGGCACAGGCTTTGCCCAGCCAAAGCGTACCAGCAGCAGCATTACAAAGCCGATAGGGTCAATGTGGCGGAGCGGGTTAACGGTCATACGCCCCAAATTTCGCGCGGTAGGGTCGCCAAGGCGGAACGCCGCATATGCGTGCGCCCATTCGTGAAAAGACAACGCGATCAGTATTGCAGGCAGGCTGTATAGCGCCTGCTGCAAAAACGCCTGGGGGTTGCCGATGAGGCTGCTGAGTATTCCCAACGATTTTTCCTCCGTATTCTCCCGGGCGCCGGACAAAGCCGGGCGCCCGCTGTGGCTATGTGCCTATTATACGAAAAAACCGGACATGATGCAAGGAACGCAGCAAATGCAAAGCGGCGCGGGCATAACTCGTACCGAAATGGCTTGTCAAATTAGATGATTCCTAGGATCGTAATTGAGCAGATTTTATATACTCGACGAACGTATTGAAATTAAGCCCTTCTGCAAGAAAAAATGACAATATGGCCACTAGAATGATGCTGACAATACAATTGATTATTAGTTCTGTACGTGAGAAATGCCCGCGGTAGACGATGTAAAGTATAATTGCAAGCAGCAAACCTGTTAGCAACATAATTTGTCCTATAATTATCATAATGCCTTCAGTCAGCGTTAAGAACAATCCGATAATACAGCCGATTCTGCAAATTGCCAATGCTCGAATCGTTTGCCATTCCCATGAGAAACCGTGTTTTTTCATAAACGTAATTCTCCTTGTTGGTCTACACCCGCATTGTACCATTTTTCCTATCTATTTTCATTACTTTCACTCGCTTCCGATCCCATATACTGACAAAGGATAATCAGACGAGGAAATTTTATGCAATAAAGTAAATATTAACGTATTGTACATAACATCCCTTTCGGTAACTGAAACAAGCGCCGCTTGACGCAACGCTTGTTGGGGCACATGATGTTCTATGCCAGTCATTACTTTTGCATCTTATGATAAAAGACAATTGTTCTTGACATCTGAACGGAGCGGGTTATACCCCGTGCCGCAGGTACCCCAGGCTTATACGCTTACGATCGTAAAAAGCCCAGCAGTATCTGCCGGATGATATCCCGGAAGAACGCCTGTTCCACCGCGCACTGCGCCACCAGTTCCACCTTGCCACGTTCCACGCCGTCCGAGGTTTGATAGGATATGGTACCCAGCACGGTTTCCATATTCAGCGGCGCCTCTAAACGATCCGGTATATTCTCCACGGGCGTCAGCGCAGGCTCGGATTTTTCCAGCAACAGCACGACGGTATCCTTTGCAACCAGGTTTACCTCGCGCCTTGTGCCGCCCTGTACACGCACGCTTTCGGCAATGACATCCCCCTCAGTTGCAAGCTTTTGCGCTTTCTTGGTGGCGAACGCCTGATCCAGCATATCACCGGCAAGCGCGAAACGCGTATTGGCATTTTTACAACCCAGCACTACGCAGATCAAATGTGTATCCCCGCGTACCACTGAAAAAACGCCGCAGTAGCCGTCTGCCTGGGAGGAACCCGTGGAAACGCCTGTACACCCCGCATAATTGCGCAGCATGCGGTTTGCGTTGACAAGCTCCGTTTCCCTGCCATCCGAATGCGTGAAATTCTCCAGTGTCAGCTTGCTGTGGGCGGCAAAGCACGGGCTTTTCATCAGCTCCGCGCCCAGCACCGCAAGCTGGCGCGGGCTGAGCTTTACATCCTTGCCTGTCACATCCGCATATTCCGCATCGATACCCAACTCGTCAAGCCTTGCGCGAATACGGTCCGCAAACGCGCTCTCCGTACCGCAGAGCGCCTCCCCCAGCGCTACAATCGCGTCACCGGCGCTGATCATCACGGCCGCTTTTATAAGCGGCGCGGCCTCTATTACCTCTTCGTAATCGATAAACGCCGTTGGACCGGCGACCCCCGCCGCCCTTTGGCTGACCTTCACTTTTGAGGTCAGGTCCAGCGCCCCCTCATCCACCGCCTCGCACAACACCAGAATGGCAGGCAGTTTGGATAACCCGGCAACCGTCCGTGCCGTATCCGCATCCTGCTCCATGAGCACTTGCTGGGTGCTTGCCTCCACCAGCAGCGCGCCGGAGGCGTCCTTCATGGATACGGGTTCTATCTCGTCTGTCGTGGCAAGTGCCGCGCCGCAAGGCATGCATAAGCATATCGCAAGCAGCAGCGCCGTTATCGCCGTCCTTTTGTGGGCTGCCATTCCTCCAATGTTAAAAGCGGCGGCCGCTTTGCGCAACATCGCCCATCCCCCCTTCGCACTTTTATACATATGCCCGTTTGGAAAGCGCCATGCACAGGTTGTACCCAAATTGACCCAATCGAGGCAGAATCACGCAAAAAAGCGGCACCCCGTTGGGAATGCCGCCCTTTGCCCTGCCGTCCGCCTTTATTCGTGAACGGCACTTTCTTTTTGCATTGTCTTTAAACGCAAACGTATGGGGCGCGCCAGCACAAATATAAGCACCGCGATCGCAAGATTGACGCCGCCGACCGTGAAATTCGCGGCATGCAAATGAACGGCAACACCCATATATGTATTCACAAGATCGCCGGCAAACAGGAGCAGGTTCACAACGCCGGCTGCCAAATTGGCGCCGATCAGCCAATTGCACAGCAAATTGATGCGCCGGAAATGCCGTGTCTTTGAATCCAGATCCGAATAGATGTCGAATGGCGTATCCGACGCTTTTTTCCGGAAATATACCCAGCGCAGCATGGAACCCACATGCTCCACACCCATTTCCTCCATAAACCGGATATAAGCTGCGCTTTCCGGGTGCGCAGGCATATTCTCCAACAATTCCAACCGATAGACGTATTAGCCGTGTATGCCTTCCTCAAATACATACCTGCATAAGCCGACGTCGGTAAGCTGCAGGCCCTTTGCGGACATCTCGTTGAGCCAATTTTCTTCTTTTTCGAATTCCGCGACGGTAAACACTTTATAGACCGTATGCTTCATATCCGTTTCTCCCCCACAACCTTCCGGCCGTTCTCTATGAGTTCCTGCAACCTGCTAAGCTCTGTTTCCACCGCTGCCCGCCCTGCCTGTGTGATTTCGTATTCCTTTTTTCTGATGTTTTCTTCCGCCGTCTGCGGCCGTATCCATCCTTTTTCCAGCAACGTGCTTAATGCGCCATACAATGTACCTGCGGCCAGGTTCACCCTTCCGCCGCTGAGCTGTGCAACATTCTGCATAATGCCGTACCCATGCATGGGTTGATACAGGGAAAGAAGGATGTAAAATACCGCTTCCGTCAAAGCGATGTTCTCTTGCATGTTCCGCCTCCATTGCTTGTTCACCGTATATCGCGCAGCGTTATATCGTCTAACGTTACACCGTATGACGATGTAATTATATCGGGAGACGATATAACTGTCAATACGCAATTTTTTGAGTATTCCAGCAGCCGACATACAAAGCAGCCTGCCGGATATGGCAGACTGCTTAGCTTGTCGAAAAAGTGCTTGCACTTTTTCGAGAATTACAGGAACAACCTGTGCCTGCGGCACGGGCGGTTGTTCCTGCAAGGAAAGCCTTGCGTCGCAAGGCTTTCCGCCGCCACCGCACATGTCGCTGGCGGCGGTTGGAAGCCTCCGGGGACTGCGGTCCCCGAATCCCCAAGGGGTTTATCAACAGTCAGAGCAGCCTGCCGGATACGACAGACTGCTAAAAGCAAAATCGAAATGCTTCGTTCATGTATCCTAAACAATTGTTTATTCTATTTCCGCTCCTCCCCACTCCACCACCGTAAACCCTTCACGTATAAAAGGTGTCAGGCGCTGCTCCGGTACCTTGGCCGGTGCATTCAACGCTTTATACGCCATAAATACCCGGAGGATGCTGTCCGGCTGCGGGTTTACGGTAAGCGCCGCATGCTCCGTATAAGCCTGCCGCTGGAAGGAGATCAGGTTATAGGCGTTATCCTGCATGCGGGGGAGCCAATATACGATAAACTCATTGTATTCCTTGGGGGTTAAGCCCATGTACGCAAGCTTTTCCTGTAAAAATGCCATGGTATCCGGACCCTTTACCACAAAGCCCGACGAAAGATCGTATTGCGTATCGCTTACGCCTTCCCAGAAGAGATATGAGTATTCACTCCCGTTTTCCATATCCGTCAGCGTACCGTCCGGCTGCGCGAGTACATGCCACCCCTCCCGATAGGCGGGGTAGGTGCAGGTAAGCGTGCCGTCAAAGTCAAGCTGAACGGTTACCTCTGTTTCCTCCTGTGGGTAAAGGTAGATAACAGGTTTCATTGCAGCAGCCGTTTCCGCCGGTACGGCGTCCAAATTGAATGCAGCCGACACAGTTGCCCGAATGCCCTCTTCGCTTCCGTCGTCGCAATATACCTCTTTCACCAGCCGGTAGGTTCCGGGGGCCAGCCCTTCAAACAGATCGAGCGGCAGGACGACTTCTTTGGATTCTCCCGGCCCAAGTATGTAAGCGATTTCGATCCAATAAACATCCTCTTTAAACGGCACGCGCTGCCAACCGTCGCCGCTTTGCAATTCAAGGTAGGATGCCTCGCCGAATGTACAGGTATATTCCGTATCGTTTATCAACGTTGCCACCAGTTCCGCACTATCCAAGTAATAAGTAGCCTGCTGCATCGAAAGCGTCAATCCTTCAGGCGGACTGACTTGTTGGGCGGGCGTGGGCGCGGGTACTTCCTCCTGCTTTGGCGCACAGGCAATGCCTGAAAACAGCAATACTCCCAAGAGCAATATTGTAATAAGCTTCTTCATTTAACGCCTCCATACATTGTTTGTTTATAAAACGCATCAAAGCGGATAGAGGTTCCCCCTCCGACGCATTTAGGATACTATTGTAGTATTCCCTGCGGGGAATAGTATTCGCAGCGACAAATCACATAATTTTTCAGGCATGAAAAAAATTTTTTAGGAAAATGTGCAGGAAGCATTTACAAACGTATAGGAATGGGCTACACTGTGGATATATAAAGGAAAAGCGACCCAACGGCGTGTCCCCAACAATACAGCATGCAGAAATGGAGCGAAGCATCATGATTGATTTAACAGTGAATCGAGATAACCTCCAGCGTACCATTCAAAGAGCCCGCGAAAACAAAATCGTCATCCCTACGTTCGCACAGATGCGCGACCCGAAATCAGTGCCGGAAAAGATCAAAAAAGGCCTTAAGACCACCGGTTTATGGGATATCAGCCCTCTCAACCTCTTCCGCATCACCTGGCGCAACGAGCCCAAGATGAGCGGCGGCGAATTCGGGGATGTGAATTATTTAGAAATTCCTTCCGCGCTCAGCGGCGTGAAAGCTCGTATCGTGGTATTGACAGGCAAATGGTTCCCCACCGGCTGCCATAAGGTAGGCGCTTCTTTTGGCTGCCTGGCGCCCCGCCTGGTAACAGGCCAGTTCGACCCCACCTACCACAAGGCCGTATGGCCCTCCACCGGCAACTATTGCCGCGGCGGTGCCTACAACTCCAAGCTGCTTTCCTGCGATTCCGTAGCCATACTGCCTGCGGAAATGAGCCGCGAGCGCTTTGAATGGCTCTCCAAGATTGCGGGCGAGGTCATCGCCACCCCCGGCTGCGAGAGCAACGTAAAGGAAATCTTCGACAAAACCTGGGAACTGCGCAACACCCGCGAGGATGTTGTGATATTCAACCAGTTTGACGAGATGGGCAACCACCTGTGGCACTATACCGTTACCGGCAAGGCCATCGAGGACGCGTTCCTGCAATTGAAGGGCGAGAACGGCCGTCTGGCCGGTATGGCCTTCACCTCCGGTTCGGCCGGCACCATGGCAAGCGGCGATTACATCAAGGAGCAGTACCCGCATGCGAAGCTCGCCGTCGGCGAAGCGCTGCAGTGCCCGACGCTGCTCAACAACGGCTTTGGCGGCCACCGTATCGAAGGCATCGGCGACAAGCATGTGCCCTGGGTACACAACGTCAAGAACACCGACATGGTCATCGCCATCGACGACGAGGACAGCCAGAACCTGCTTCGCCTGTTCAACGAACCGGCCGGCCGCGCGTACCTCGTGAGCGAGCTGGGGCTTGACCCGGCGTTTATAGAAAAGCTCTCTCTGCTCGGCATCTCGGGTATCGCCAACGTGCTGTGCTGCATCAAGATGGCAAAATACTACGAGCTGACCGAAAACGACCTGCTCTTCACCGTCGGCACGGATTCCGCCGAGATGTACGGCTCCCGCGTGGCGGAACTGGCAGAGAAGAACGGCGAATACTCCAGCGTAAAGGCCGCCGCGGATTACGCCGGGCATATGCATGGCATCCGCACGGATACGATGGAGGAGCTCACCTACGAGGCCCGCAAGCGCGTGCACAACCTCAAGTACTACACTTGGGTGGAACAGCAGGGCAAGACCGTCGAAGAGCTCAACGCGCAGTGGTACGATTACGACAACTACTGGGGCGGCATCCACAAACAGGCCAAAGAAATCGACGCGCTCATCGATGCCTTCAACGCGGAGACGGGCGTGCTCGAAACCTTATAATTGTTTTCCTACCTCTTACAAAACGGGCGTGCCGACTACGGCACGCCCGTTTTGTAAGCATATAGCGCCCAGATAGCACTGTATAATATCTTCCGCAATGGCGGCTCAATTGCCCAGCGCATCGATAACGTCGGTGGGGAGCAGCATGCGCGTACCCAGCAGCGCATATGCTTCCTCCGCCGCACAGCCTAATAGATACGCGCCGGCACTTGCCGCCTCAAAGTGCGCAAGCCCCTGTGCGAGCAGCGCAAGCAGTATGCCCGTTAACACATCGCCGCTGCCGCCCTTGGCCAGGCCGGGGTTGCCTGTTGCGTTAAGGCATACCCTGTCCCCCTGTGCGATGACGCTCGTAGCGCCCTTAAGCAGCACTACGCAGCCCCAGGCTCCGCTCGCCTGCCGCGCCACACGTACAGGATCATCCAGTATTTCCGGTACGCTTTTGTTCGTAAGCCGCCCCATCTCTCCCGGATGCGGCGTAAGCAATACGTTTTTGTGCAGCAGCCGCATAAGCTTCGGATTGGCCGCAAGCGCATTGAGCCCATCCGCGTCGATAATGAGTGGCTTGCCGGTATTGAGCGCTGCTTCGAGCAATATCGATATTCCCCCGCCTGTGCCCATGCCCGGCCCTATGGCCGCGGCCTGTACCTTTGGCAGCAGCGCAATCGCCTCCTGGGCGGCAGCGTCCTGCCATTCCTCCGAGCAGCCTACGGGATGGCAGATCGCCCCGGGACAATCCGCAAACACCGCGCGGATACCCCGCGGCACCGCAGCATGCAGCAAGCCGCAGCCCGAACGGAGCGCCGATCTCGCCGCAAGCAGCGCGGCCCCCGCGTATTGCCCGCTGCCCGCACATAGCAGCGCGTGCCCGTTTTTCCCTTTGTGGCTGTCCAACGGACGTTCCGGCAGCAGCGCGCGTACATCGGATTCCTCCAGCTCCAGCGCAGCCTCCAGCGGCAGCGCGGGCAGGCCGATAGGCACAACGCGCACCTCGCCGGCATACTCGCGGCCGGGGAACAGCAGATGCCCCAGCTTTTTATTCTGGAACGTCACGGTCACCGCCGCCTGTACGGCCGCGCCCAGCACATGCCCCGTTGCGCCGTCCACACCCGAAGGGATATCCACCGCCACCACCGGCTTGCCGGAGTCGTTGATGCGCTCAATGGCGCGCAGATACCGCCCCTGTACCGCGCGGGAAAGGCCCGTGCCGAACAGCGCATCCACCAGCACATCCGCATCGGAGAAATGCAACGCTTCAACGGCCTCATCGGTCAATGCAAGGGTTATGGGCAAGCCGCATACGGCCGCCATGCGGTACTGCGTAAGCGCATCCCCTGTAAGCTGTTCCGGTCCCGCCAACAGCACCGCGGATGCAGATACGCCGCGCATAATGAGCTGCCGCAGCACGGCCATGCCGTCCCCGCCGTTGTTGCCGCCGCCACACAGTATGCATACCCGCCCCTGCGGGTTCATCAGCCTAAGCACAGCCTCCACAACGCCCAGCGCCGCATGCTCCATCAGCACGATGCCGGGGATGCCCTGCTCCCCTATCATATGCACATCCAGCCGCCGCGACTGTTCGGGCGTGAGTATTTGCAGCATGTCCTCTTCCGCCTTCCTTTGCATGTAGTTACAGGTACACAAAACCCTTTAAAGGCAAACGCCGCCCCGGCGATAAAACGCCTGGGCGGAGAGGCTGTCAAAAAAGTGACTGCGTCACTTTTTTGAGTTTCACAGGAACCGCCTGCATCTTTGATGCGGTCGGTGGTTCCTGCAAGGAAAGCCTTGCGCCGCAAGGCTTTTCGCTCGCGCCGCACGTGTCGCCGCTCGCGAATGAAGCCTATTGCGGCACTCGTTTGCTAACCATAAAGACTTTTTTTACACTCTGGCCGCCCCGGCGATAAAACGCCGGGGCGGAGCAAATGTTTCCGGTGCCGGTTACTGTTCCGACCCTGCGCCCGAATAGATTCGCGGCACGCGGTCGCTGATGCTGAGCAATATCTCATAACTGATGGTATCCGCCCAGCCCGCCATTTCGTCCGCACTGATGTTTTCATTGCCCTGCCTGCCGATGAGCACCACCTCGTCGCCCGGACGTACGCCGCCGATATCCGTCACGTCCGCCATACATTGATCCATACACACCGTACCCACGATAGGCGCGCGCTGGCCATGGATCAGCACCTGCGCCTTGTTGGTAAGGCAGCGCTTATAGCCATCGCCATACCCCAGGGGCAACGTGGCGATCAAACGCGGCTGTGCGGCGGTAAAGCGCCTGCCATAGCTCACGGTTTCTCCCGGCTGTATTTCTTTTACGTGCAGTACGGCAGTCTTCCATGTCAGCACAGGCCGAAGATCGGCCCAGCGCCCGCATTGTGCGCCGGGATGGTAGCCATACATGGCGATGCCGCCGCGCACCATGGCATGCTTGAGCTCTTCGGGCATATCCAGCTGCGCGCCGCTGTTGCAGGCATGTACGAGCGGCGAAAAGCCCATCTCCTGCGCGATGCGCACAAACGCCATAAAGCGGTCGTTCTGCTCGATGGTAAAGGATTTATCCGGTATCTCGCTCACCGCAAAGTGCGTAAACAAACCTTCCACGCGGATATTGGGGCTGTTTTTCGCCAGCAGCAGCAGCTTTTCAAACTCTTCCGCCGTCTTTACGCCGATACGGTTCATACCGGAATCGATTTTGATGTGTATGCCGCATACTTTACCCTGCCGCTGCGCCGCAAGCTGAAGCGCAGTCAGTATTTCACATGTGAATACCGTGGGGGCCAGGTCATAGGCGAGAACCATATCGGCACCATCAGGCAGTATGCCGCCGAGTATGAGTATCGGGATGTGAATGCCGGCTTCGCGCAGCCGCTTCCCCTCCTCCGGGATAGCCACGCCCAAATAATCGGCGCCGAATTCCTCTGTTACTTTCCCGATCTCGACGATGCCGTGCCCGTACGCATTGGCCTTTACCACCGACATGTACTTTACTTCATCGCCCACATTGGCCCGCAACAACCGGATGTTGTGCCTGAGTGCATCCAAATCAATGATCGCATGAGTCGGCCGAAGCATAATTTCTTCCTCCATTTCAGGTTTATTAAAAACCGAGAAACTCATTTTCGATAAACGACTTGTCCGTTGATGATGGTACATACGCAATGGCTGCGGAAATCCAGCGGATGTGCGTCGAATATGGCGATATCCGCATCCTTGCCCGGCTCCAGGCTGCCTACGCGCGCGCCCAGCCCCGTGGTATTCGCGGCATTGATGGTGATGGACTTTAGCGCAGTCTCCTCATCCAGCCCGTCGCGCACGCACAGCGCCGCGCACACAGGCAGGTACTGGATGGGGGTAACGGGGTGATCCGTCATCAGGGCAAACGGTATGCCCGCATCATGCAACAGCTTTGGCGCATGGAAGGTAAGATTCTTCATTTCGATCTTCGCGCGCTCCGAAAGCAGGGGCCCGAGTATGATCCCCGCGCCCAGTTCCGCAATCTGCTCCTTGAGAACATCCAGTATCAGATGCCCTTCGGTACAATGCTCGATGGTGATGGAAAGGCCGAATTCACGCGCCAGCCGCAGGGCTGTAAGTATATCGTCCGCCCGGTGCGCATGCACTTTCACCTTGAGTTCGCCGCGAAGCACCGGCAGCAGCGCTTCCACAGAGATATCCCGGTCGGGCAATTTGTCGGGGTCCTCCTCGGAAAGCTCCAGCTTTCGCTGATATTCCTGCGCTTCCACCATCGCCTTGCGGAAGAGCGCCGCAATAGCCATGCGCGTGTACGGGGTCGCCTTCTGCTCGATATATTCCCGCTTGGGATTTTCGCCCAAGGCGGCCTTCATGGCGACGGGCTCTTTGAGTATCATTTCCTCAATACAGCGGCCGAATGTTTTGAGCGCCACAAACTGGCCGCCGATCACATTTGCGCTGCCCGGGCCGGTAAGCACCGTGGTTACGCCCGCGGCACGTGCTTCAACAAAGCAGGGGTCGAAGGGGTTGATACCGTCCGTCGCGCGCATTTCCGGCGTAATGGGGTCGGTGCTTTCATTTCCGTCGGCGCCTTCCTCGCCTATACCATCCTCCCACATGCCGATATGGCAGTGTGCGTCTATAAGACCGGGCAACACATATTTATTTGTACAATCCAATATTTCCGCGCCGGGCGCCTGCAAAGCAACTTCAACGGCCGCGATACGGCCGCCTTCTATCAGCACATCGCCATGAAAGGCGGGGCGCGCCATGCTCATGACGAGCGCGTTTTTTAACAACAGCATGGGGTTTGTTTCCTCCTGCCTCTATTATTGCTTAATTAATACCGGATTGGCAAGTACCTGCGCAAAAATGTAGATTGTTTACATATGACAAAAACAATTCGCATGTATTGACAACGGAATAATCGGATAGTATAATACATTCATCAAGTTCCGGAAACGTTTCCAGTAACGTTTCCAGTTTTTCTGCACAATATCGTGTTCGGCAGCCCTCCATCATAAAAGCAAGGAAGATTACGCTTTGAAACAGCAAACCATCAAGGATATTGCTCGAATTTGCAATGCCAGCGTCAGCACCGTTTCGCGTGTGCTCAACAATCATCAGGATGTCAGCGACGCCATGCGCAAACGTATTTTGGATGTGATTGAGCAATGCGGCTACATCCCCAATAACAGCGCGCGAAATCTTGTATGCACCAGCTCCGATACCATCGCGTTGGTGGTGCGCGGCGTCTCCAACCCGTTCTTTACACGGATCATCAAGGGCGTCGAGCAGGAGATTTACCGGCGCGGTTATTCGATGGCGCTGCATCAGATCAACGCGGATGACGACGAGTTAAAAACGGCCGTCATGCTGGCCACCGAGCGCAAGCTGCTCGGCATACTGTTTTTGGGTGGAAGATTCAATTACACGCCGGAGGATACGGCAAGGCTGGATATTCCTTATGTGTGCTGCACCTATACCAACACGTTCGGCAGCCTTGACCCCGCCTCCTATTCTTCCATTGCGGTGGACGATAAAAAAGAAGCGCACGACGCCGTCATGCGCTTGTACGCATGCGGCCACAGGCGCATTGCCGCGCTGGTTGCACGCGAAAACGATAAATCCATCAGCGAACTGCGTTTTGCAGGGTATAAGCAGGCGCTGGAGGAATGCGGTTTGCCGCTTGTCCCGTCGCTGGTGGAGTGTACCGGCAGCTTCGATATGCCGGCGGCCTATGAAGGCATGCGGCGTCTGATTGCACGGGATAACACCTTCACCGCCGTATTTACCATCGCCGACGCAATGGCCATCGCAGCCGTGAAGGCGCTTACGGACAGCGGCTGCCGCGTGCCGGAGGACCGTTCCGTCATCGCCATCGATGGGTTGGAGCTTTCCCAATACACCATCCCCACCCTAACTACGCTCGAACAGCCCGCCGATACCATCGCTAGCCAAAGCGCGGGCCTGTTGATCGATATCATCGAAGGAAAGGGCCAAAACCGGCACGTGGTGCTGGGTACGAACCTTCGCGAAGGCGGCTCCGTAATGCCCATTAACTAAAACATTCGGTTTGTGCGGATCTGCCGCGCAAAATGCAGCAAGCCCTATTATCAAGAAAGAGGTGGAAAGTCAATGAAGAAAACAATTGCGCTGCTTCTCGTGATTCTGATGTCCGCAGCCGCTCTGGCAGGCTGCGCGCAGCCCGCCGCACAATCGCCCGTCGAAGCACCCGTGGCGGAAAAACCGTCCGAAGAGTCTGCCGCCGCCGCGACTGAAATCTACTTCCTCAATTTCAAGCCCGAGATTGCAGAGGTGTACACGGAAATCGCCGCGGCTTACCAAGCGGAAACAGGCGTGAAGGTGAAGGTCGACACGGCTGCCGCCGGTACGTATGAAACCACCTTAAAGAGCGAGATCGCAAAGACCGACGCGCCTACCATCTTCCAGATCAACGGGCCGGTCGGCTACCAGGGCTGGAAGGATTATTGCCTGGATCTCTCCGGCACCCAACTCTACAACATGCTTTCGGACAAGAGCCTTGCCGTTGCAAGCGGCGACGGCGTATACGGTATTCCCTACGTTGTGGAAGGCTACGGCATCATTTACAACAATGCGATCATGCAGAAGTATTTTGCCCTTGACGGCGCAGCTGCCGCCTCCATGGACGAAATCAATAGTTTTGCCGCACTCAAGGCCGTAGTGGAAGATATGCAGGCAAAGAAGGATCAGTTGGGTATTGAAGGCGTGTTCGCTTCCACGTCTCTGCTCGCGGGCGAACAGTGGCGCTGGCAGACCCACCTTGCCAACCTGCCGCTGTATTACGAATTCAAGGACAACGCCGCCTACGACAATACCGTACTCGCGGGGCTCGCGGCCGATACCATCGCATTCAAATACGGTGACAATTACCGTAACATATTCGACCTGTACCTCAATAACTCCGTTTCCGCCAAGGGGTTGCTCGGCAACATTTCCGTCAATGACTCCATGGCGGAGTTCGCGCTGGGCCGTTGCGCCATGGTGCAGAACGGCAACTGGGGCGCTTCGCAGATATTGGGCGTTGAAGGCAACACCGTTGCCGACGCGGATATCAAGTTCCTGCCCATCTACACCGGCGTAGCGGGCGAGGAAAACCAGGGGCTATGCATCGGCACGGAGAACTATCTGTGCATCAACAGCCAGGCTTCCCCCGAGAAGCAGCAGGCCTCCATCGATTTCCTCGTGTGGCTGTTCTCCAGCGATACGGGTAAGGGCTTTGTGAAGGAGAAGCTGGGCTTCATCGCGCCGTTCAACACCTTTGAGGATGATGAAAAGCCGACCGATCCGCTGGCCAAGGAAGTGCTCGCCTGGATGGAAAAGGGTGGCGTGACCTCTGTTGCGTGGACGTTCGCTGCATTCCCTTCCGAGGAGTTCAAGAACTACTTCGGCGACGCGCTGCTCGAATACGCGCAGGGCTCCAAGACCTGGGAAGAAGTCGCAGATGTCGTGGTGCAGTCCTGGGCGTCTGAACGTGCCGCTTCCTGAACAGATACCGTAAAAGCATTTGCGATACTGCTCCGCATGCCCAGTGCGGAGCAGTATCCATAAGGAGGGGCGCCGATATGCAAAAATCACTGAAGAAATACTTCGCTTTCTTCGCTCTGCCCACGCTGATCGCGTTCGCCATCGCGTTTGTGATTCCGTTTATCATGGGCATATACCTGTCGTTTACGGAATTCACCACCGTCACCAACGCGCATTGGGTCGGGGTATCCAACTACAGCAAGGCGTTTGCCACCAACGACGAATTTTTGAACGCGCTTTGGTTTACCGCCAAGTTCGCAGTGGTATCTGTAGTAACCATCAATGTGCTGGCATTTGCCATCGCGCTGCTGCTTACCCGCGGGATAAAGGGCACGAATGTATTCCGGACCGTGTTCTTCATGCCCAATCTCATCGGCGGGATTGTGCTGGGGTATATCTGGCAGATCATACTCAACGGCATACTTTACCAGTTCGGCGTCACGCTCACATTCAAACCGGAATATGGCTTCTGGGGGCTGGTGCTGCTGATGAACTGGCAGCTGATCGGCTACATGATGATCATATACATCGCCGGTATTCAGCATATCCCCGGGGAACTGATGGACGCCGCCAAAGTCGACGGCGCAGGCAAATGGGGATTACTTAAAAACGTCACCATCCCCATGGTCATGCCCGCCGTTACGATATGCACCTTTCTGACGCTTACGAACTCCTTCAAGCTGTTTGACCAGAATCTTGCGCTGACCGCAGGCGCGCCTTCCAAGCAAACTGCAATGCTCGCGCTGGATATTTACAACACGTTTTACGGACGTATGGGCTGGGAAGGCGTCGGCCAGGCAAAGGCCGTGGTATTCTTCCTGCTGGTTGCCGCCATAGCGTTTGTACAGCTGATACTGACAAGGCGCAGGGAGGTGGAGCAATGAACAGCAAAAGCCGTTCACACCGGCAGCGGTCCATCCGTACCCTGATGGGCTTGCTACTCTCTGTACTTGCTCTGTTATACCTTTCCCCCATCGGCATCGTACTGATGAACTCCTTCAAGGGAAAGCTGTTCATCAGCTCCGCGCCTTTCTCGTTCCCTTCGGCGGCGGAAGGCACCTTTGCGGGCTTAAGCAATTATAGCAGCGGTATTGAAAAGATCGGCTTCTGGCAGGCGTTCTTTTGGTCGCTGTTTATCACGGTTTGCTCGGTCGCCGTTATCGTGCTCTTTACGGCCATGACCGGCTGGTATATCACCCGTGTCAAGCGTACGTTCACAAAGGTAATTTATTACACGCTTGTGTTCTCCATGATCGTACCGTTTCAAATGGTCATGTTCACTATGTCCAAGTTTGCAAATATGCTCCACCTTGACAATCCCTTCGGCATTATATTGATCTACCTGGGGTTTGGCGCGGGGTTATCTACCTTTATGTTCAGCGGGTTTGTCAAGTCCATCCCCGTTGACGTGGAAGAAGCCGCCATGATGGATGGCTGCGGGCCCATCCGCACGTTCTTTAAAATCGTATTTCCCATTCTAAAACCCACCGCCATCACGGTCGCCATACTCAACACCATGTGGATATGGAACGATTACCTCCTGCCATACCTGCTGCTGGATACGGACCACAAGACCATACCCATCGCCATACAGTATTTGAAAGGCGGTTACGGCTCAATCGATATGGGGGCGATGATGGCCATGCTGGTGCTGGCGATCACGCCGATCGTCGTATTCTATCTTACCAGCCAACGGCACATTATCAAAGGCGTTGTCGCAGGAGCGGTCAAGGGATGACGCCCGCAGGAGTGTATGAATGAAGCGCAGCAGCGGCATATTGATGCATATTTCCTCCCTTCCTTCCCCCCACGGCATAGGCACTTTGGGAAGGGCGGCCTATGGCTTTGCGGATTTTCTTGCCAAAGCCGGCCAGCAATACTGGCAGATGCTCCCGCTTGGCCACACAGGGTACGGAGATTCTCCCTATCAGGCGTTTTCCATGTATGCGGGCAACCCGTATTTCATTGATCTCGACATGCTGATTGCGGACGACTTGCTCACCTGCGAGGAGGTAAACGCTATCAACTGGGGTAAAAGTGCGCGCCGTGTGGACTATGGAGCAATCTATGCGCACCGTTACCATTTGCTTCGCGCGGCGTACCGCCGCGGCTTTTTGCGTCACGCGGCGGAAATGGAAGCGTTCCAATCCGCAAACAGCTGCTGGCTGCAGGACTACGCGCTGTTCATGGCGCTCAAGCAATACTTCGGAATGCGCTCCTGGATGCAGTGGGAGGACGACGCCATACGGCGCAGGCAGCCGGAGGCCATACAGCGCTATACCTGCCTGCTGGAAGAAGATATCCGGTTCTATATGTTTGTACAGTACCTGTTCTTCCGGCAATGGGCGGGCTTTAAGGAATACGTTTCACTTCGGGGCATACGTCTTATTGGCGACCTGCCGATATACGCCGCGCCGGATTCGGCGGAGGTTTGGTCAAGACCCGAATGCTTTTTGCTGGATGAAGAGCGAAATCTCACCGCCGTAGCGGGAGTGCCCCCGGATTATTTCAGCGCCGACGGGCAGCTTTGGGGAAACCCGCTTTACGACTGGGAATCACTGAAGAAAAACGGATACGCGCTCTGGATGGACCGCATCGCGATGGCGGCCCGTATGTTTGATGTAATACGCATCGATCATTTTCGAGGCCTTGCAAGCTATTGGAGCGTCCCCAGCGGCGAAACCACCGCCCGCAACGGCAAATGGGTGCAGGGGCCGGGCTGGGACCTGATCGAGGCGATGAAACAGCGCTTCGGCGAACTTACAATCATAGCGGAAGACTTGGGATACCTGACGGATGAAGTGATGGAGTTGGTAAAACGCTCAGGTTACCCCGGCATGAAGGTGCTACAGTTCGCGTTTGATACGCGCGAGCCGGGCAATTATCTGCCGCATACCTACACGCGGCACTGCGTTTGCTACACCGGCACACACGACAACACCACCGCGGCAGGCTGGCTGCGGGAAATCAGCCGGGACGACGCGGCGCATGCAGAGGCTTACCTTGGCCTGAACGACGCGGAAGGGCGCGTATGGGGGCTGATACGCGGCGGCATGGCGTCCGTAGCGGACCTGTTCGTTGCGCAGATGCAGGATTATCTGGAGCTGGGCTCAGGCTGCCGCATGAACACCCCCGGTACGGTAGGCGGCAACTGGCAATGGCGCATGCTGCCCGGCGAGTGTTCCGATGCGCTTGCTGAAAAAATCGCCTGCCTCACACGCCTGTACGGGCGCAGTTAACATCCCCCGTACGTATCCTGCGGATGGTCAGGATATGCAACCGTTTCCTATTCCCGAACTCTACCCGGACAATGTCGTTCCTCCTGCAGGGATGCTGTTTATGCCAGGCAAGCCCGCCCACTTGCCTTTGCGGCTTAAAGCATCCCTTTTGTATACCGCCCGGTATTTGCCCGCCTTACCGACAGGTAAAGACTGGCTGTACATTCTTTTTGATTTGCACAGGGTGCTTTTTATGATACAATGATAGGCGTAAAAAATGGTATTCTTGGGAGGAAGCCTTTGCGCATTATCGCCGGCGCGGCACGGGGCAGACCCATCCTTGCCCCCAAAGGCAGAAATACGCGCCCTACGCTGGACCGCGTCAAAGAAGCGCTGTTCGGCATTTTGCAGTTTTCCATTCCAGGCGCGCGCGTGCTGGATCTTTATGCAGGCTCGGGCAATCTCGGGTTGGAGGCGCTTTCGCGCGGGGCGGCCTATGCCGTATTCAACGATTCCGATCACGGCTGCTGCGATATAATACGCCGGAATCTGGATACGCTGGGGTTTTCGGATCGCGCCGCCGTCATGCAGGCGGATGCGCTTGCAGCGGTCAACCGGCTTTCGGGCGGACAGGCATTTAATCTCGTTTTTCTGGACCCGCCTTACCGCCTGGGCGCGCAACAGGCGATGGAAGCATTGTTTCGCGCGGGGCTCATTGGCGCCGGCGGGCAGGTTATCGTGGAGCATGCGTGGGAGGAGCCTCCGCATGCCGTCGAACCGCTGATGGAGCATGCGGATACGCGCAAGTACGGCGATACGGGCCTGAGCTTTTTTGTCCCTCCCCGTAACGGAAAGGATGCATAGTAATTTGAATATAGGCGTTTATCCAGGGAGCTTCGACCCCCTGACCGCAGGGCATATGGACGTACTGCGCCGCGCCGCGGCGCTGATGGACCGCGTCGTGGTAGCCGTATTGACAAACTCTTCAAAAAGGCCCTTTTTCACTGTGGGAGAACGGATAGCGTTCATCGACGCCGCCGTACGGGAAGAGGGACTTACAAACGTAGAACCCGGGTCATTCGACGGTCTGCTGGTGGAATATGCACACAGTCTGGGCGCCCGTCACATCATACGCGGCCTGCGCGCCGTGATGGATTTCGAATATGAATTCCAGATCAGCGCAATGAACCGGCGGCTTGCGCCGGATATCGATACGGTTTATTTTATGGCCGAGCCGGAGCATTCGTATTTAAGCTCCAGCGTAATACGGGAAGTCTGCTCGCTGGGCGGTTCCATCGACGATCTTGTGCCGGCAGTGAACAAAAGCATCATAATAGAAAGGTTGACAAAGCGATGAGCACACAGAATCAGCAATCCCTGCGGATATTCACCATCATATCCCAGATAGAGCAAACGCTCGAGAGCGCGCCGCGCCCCAAACTGGGCGGCGGCAGCCGCCGTATTGTGGATGTCGATGAAATATACGACCTGTTAGGCGACCTGAAGGTAACGATTCCGGAGGATATCCGCCGGGCCAACAGCGTGCTCATCGAGGCGGACACCCTGCTCGAGCACGCCAATCAGGAAGCGGTAGACGTGGTAGATCAGGCGCAGCAGGAAGCGGATGCGCTGCATCGCCAGTCCCTCTCGGAAGCGGAGCAGATACGCCGGGCCGCGGAGGAGGAATTTGAAGCGCGCGTAGCGGAGGATAAAGTGCTCCTGGAAGTACAGCGCCGCGCGGAGCTTTTACAAAAACAAGCCGAAAACAACGCGAACATCGTATATAACGGTGCAAAGCAGTATGCGGACGAAATATTGCAGGATGTGCAGCGTTATTTAATGGGATACCATCACATGGTCGGCCAGAACCGCACAGAGCTTGGCGTCGTCGCCACACGGCCGCCCGTACAGCAGCAGGCGGCACAGCCGGTACAGCAGGCCGCGCCGCAGCACGCTAAGCAAGATGCGCCGCAGTCCGTCAAGCGCCCGGTTGAGCCGCAGGCGCCGGTAGCACAGGCGGAAGCCAAGGAAGAAGAGGAAGACTTCCAGCCGCGCCGTAAGCGGGGCTGGTTCCGCCGTAAGGACGAGGACGAATTGTTCGAGGAAGAAGATTCGCTGGACAAACTCGATGAGGAAGAAACACCCAAATCCCGTCGCCGCGCCAAGCGCGCACAGGACGATGACCTCGATATGGATCTGGAAGAATAGCGTAAGCGGGAGCTGCATCAGCAGCCCCCGTTTTTATTGATTATTACTATTCCCCCAGCAGCGCGGCGGCAAACGCTTCCGCATCAAAAGGCTGCAGGTCGTCGATCCCTTCCCCCACGCCCACAAAGCGCACGGGAAGATCCAGTACCTCCTTTACCGCTACAGCCATGCCGCCCTTTGCGGTGCCGTCCAGCTTTGTAAGCACCACATCGGTCAGGCCCGTGGCCTCTCCAAAGGCCTTTGCCTGCGCAATGGCGTTCTGGCCGGTCGTGGCGTCCAGCACCAACAGCACACGGCAGGCGGCATCCGGCAGTTCCCGTGAGATGACGCGGCGTATCTTTTCCAGCTCGTTCATCAAATTCTTTTTGTTGTGCAGACGCCCTGCGGTGTCACAGATCAACAGGTCGCAGCCCTTGGCCTTAAAGGAAGCGATGGCGTCGAATACGACGGCGGCAGGGTCCGCGCCCTCGTCATGGCGGACCATGGGTACTTTGGCGCGCTCCGCCCAAATGCCAAGCTGCTCCGCGGCGGCCGCGCGGAATGTATCCGCCGCGGCCAGCATGGGTTTTTTGCCCTGCTGTTTGAAATGCCATGCCAGTTTGCCGATGGAGGTCGTCTTCCCCACTCCATTGACGCCTACGATCAACAGCACGGCAGGCCCGGTTTCGGGCAGGAAAGGCGTCTCTACGCGCATATGCGCCGCAAGCAGCGATGAGAGCGCCGCGCGCGCCTGTGCGGATTTATTGAGCTTTTCCGCCTTGATACAGGTGCGCAGCTCGCCTAACAGACTCTCGGAAAGCTCCATGCCGACGTCCGCCATAATAAGCGCTTCTTCGAGTTCCTCAAAAAAATCGTCGTCAATGCCATCCCGCCCGGTAAAAACCGCGGCAAGAAGGTTATCCCGTGTTTTGCTCAGGCCCTGCTTGAGCCTTTGAAACATGCTTTGTTTTTGTTCCATATCTATACCTTCCGAAGGTGTGTTCCTTTCTCAGTATCATTCGTGCGCGGCGCGCCCCCGCAATGTTTGGCACACAAGGCAGCACGTTTCGGGTTGTTTTACGACGCCGCATCCTGGAAGCGCGCGGACACGATCTTGGAAACGCCCTTTTCTTCCATGGCGACACCGTAGAGGGCGTTGCAGACTTCCATGCTGCCCTTGCGGTGCGTGATGAGTATGAACTGCGTATCGTCGGAATATTCGCACAGATAGTTTGCAAACCGCGTAACGTTGACCTCGTCGAGCGAGGATTCGATCTCGTCGAGTATGCAGAATACTGTCGGCTTGAGCTTAAGCATGGCGAACAGCAGCGCGATCGCCGTCAGCGCCCGTTCGCCGCCGGAAAGCAGCGTGAGCAATTGCAGCTTCTTGCCCGGCGGCTGCGCAATGATGTCGATATCACAATTGAGCACATCCTTGGGATCGGAAAGCCGAAGCTCCGCCCAGCCGCCGCCAAAGAGCTGTTCGAACACCACTGAAAAATTCTTCTGTATCAGCTGGAACTGCTGCAAAAACTGCTGCTGCATGGTGGCGGTCAGCTCCGCAATGAGCGTTTGCAGATCCGCCTCGGCGCGGTTGAGATCCTCGCATTGCGCGCTGAGCGTTTCGTAGCGCTCGCTGAGCGTCTGGTAATCCTCCACGGCGTTGACATTGATGTTGCCCAACGCGCGAATCTCGCGCTTGAGCTCGTCGATGCGCACATGCGCGGCCGTAATGCCGTTTGTTTCCGTCCGCAGCGGTAAGGCTGTCTCATAGGTCAGCTCGTAATCGGTCAGCATGCGTTCCTGCATCGTATCGAACTCCAGCTCCGCGCGGCTTTGCGCAAGCTCCTGCTTATGCCTGCGTTCCTCCAGCTCGCGCAGGCGCGCGTTGAGTTCGTCCTTGCGCGCGCGCCCCTCCGAAAGCGTCTGCAGGCGCCGCTGGCGCTCTTCCTCCATGGCGTGCTGTTCTTCCTTGCGGGCGTCCACTTCGGTTTGCTCATCCTTGATATCGCGGGAAAGCGCTTCTATCTGCTCGCAAAGCGCGGCTTCCTGCTCGATGGTTTTCGTATGTGCGGCCTGATTGTCCAAAAGCGTATGCGCGGTCTGCGCTAGCTCCCGTTCCAAGCGTTTGTGCTCGAGCAGTACGGCGTCCTCTTCCTTTTGAAGAGCCATACGCTGCACCTTGCGCTCGGTGAGCGTTGCCGCGACCGCCTCATGCTGCGCGCGCAGCTCGTTCAGGCGTGCCTGCGAGCGCTGCACATCCTCCTGCGTGGCGGCGCTGCCCTCTTCAATGCCGGATTGCACGCCCTCGATGCCCTTGCGCTCTTTGTCGATATCGGCGAGGTTGTCGCGTATCTGCGCGCATTCCAGCTCGCTGCGCTCGTTCTTTTGCTCGTTCTGGCGGATATCGCGGAGTATGAGCTCCAGCTTTTCCTTGTGCCGGGCGCTTTCGATCTCCTGCGCGTGCAGGTTGGCTTCCGCCTGCGCGATCGCCTGCTTGCATTCTTCCACGCGCTGTTCCGCTTGTGTACGTTGTACCGCCGCTTCCCGCATCTGCGCTTCGATCTCGCGTATGTTTTGCTGGAGCTGCTTTAGCTCGCGCTCGCGGCCCAGGAGGCTGAACTCGCGCTTTTGCACGCTGCCCCCCGTCATGGAGCCGCCGGGGTGTATGATATCGCCCTGCAGCGTCGCGATGCGAAATGCCGCGTTGGCGCGTTTGTTGAGCGCAATGCCCGAATCGAGATCCTTGACGATCACCGTGCGGCCCAGCAGGTTTTCCACAACGCTCCTGTATTTTTCATCGTATTCCACAAGCTCCGACGCTACGCCGATACAGCCCGGCGTCTGCAGCGCGGCGCGCTCACCGGCATCCAGCAGCCGCGGCCGCATTGCGGAAACCGGCAGCAGAGTCGCGCGGCCATACTGGCGCTGGCGCAGATGGTCGATCACGCGCTTTGCATGTTCCGGCGTAGGGGTGACAATGTTCTGAAGCGCAGAGCCGAGTGCCATTTCGAGAGCCGTCTCATAAGTTTCCGGCACCTGTATCAGTTCCGCCACGACGCCGAGTATGCAGCGGCGCAGCTCGATATCCCTGTCGCAATCCCGCAGTACGTTGCGCACGCTGAAATAATACCCCTCATGCGCGCGGGCCATTTCGTCCAGTACGTTGGAACGAGAGCGCATGGTATTCTGGCGCTGTTCGAGTTCACGCAGGGTCTGGTCGGCTGTGCGGCTCCCCCCCTGCGCCTGTGCGAGCTGCTTTTGCGCCTCCGTCTGCGCATCCAGCAGGCTGCGGTGCGCCTGTTCCTGCGCCTGCCATTCCGCTTGGGCCTCCTGCTGCTCGGCAAGGAGCTTTTCACGTTCGTCGGCAATGGCAGCCTGCTCGCCCTGCACGGCCGCAAGCCGCTGCTCGAGCGCCGCAGTCATGGCCTCCATCCTGGAAAGCTGGCTCTTAGCGTCGGACAAGCGATTAAGCGACTCGATAATGCTGTTCTTCTGGGCGTTGAGCGTCTGTTCCTGTCCTTCAATCGCCTGCTGCAACGCGCCAAGTTGCGTTTGTACCTGCGCGATCTCTGCGTCGAGCGCGGTAAGCATGTCCCGCCCCGCGGTATCGTTATGTGCAAGCTGGGCGAGCGCGGCGCCGTGCGCATCCCGGCGCGCGGCATCCTCCTGCAGCGCCTTCTCCAGCCGTTCCCGCTCCCTGATCAGATGATCCCTGCGCTCGCGCAGCACATTGGCTTCCCCCATGTGCGCTTCCATACCGGACATCATGGCAAGTAGCCGGTTTTGCGCCGCGCTCGCAGTCTGCTCGATGGCGCGCAGTTCTTCCTCCTGCGCGGCGCAGTCGGCCGCAAGCGCGCGCTCGGTATCCATCAGCGCCGCGCCTTCCTCCTGCATCTGATTAATCGTGGCGGCCACGGTGGAAAGCCGCTCCTTCGTACGCTCATACTGGTACAGGAATACGTTAATCTCCAGGGCTTTGAGCTCATCCCGTAACCCAAGGTAAGCGCGCGCCTTTTCGGCCTGCTCCTGCAGCGGCTCGCGCTGGCTTTTCAGCTCGCCCAATATGTCTTCCAACCGCTCCAGGTTTTTGCGCGTATGTTCCAGCTTGCGCAGCGCTTCTTCCTTGCGGATGCGGTAGCGCATGACGCCCGCCGCCTCTTCGAGCGCGGCACGCCGGTCGCCGGACTTATTGGATAGTATCTCCTCGACTTTGCCCTGCCCGATAATGGAGTACCCTTCTTTGCCGATGCCTGTGTCCCGGAACAGCTCGTTGATATCCTTCAGCCGGCAGTTGTTGCGGTTGATGGCATATTCGCTCTCGCCGGAGCGGTACACGCGGCGCGTGATGGTAACCTCGGAAAACTCCAAAGGCAGCGATGCGTCGGAATTATCGAATGTCAGCGCCACCTCGCAATATGCCTGCGCTTTGCGCTCCTGGGTACCGTTGAATATGACATCCTCCATGCGGGTACCGCGCAGTGCTTTGGCGCTCTGCTCACCCAGTACCCAGCGCACGGCGTCCGCGATATTGCTTTTGCCGCTGCCGTTCGGGCCGATGACCGCTGTGATGCCTTCGTCGAACAGCAGCTCGGTCTTGCGCGCAAAGGATTTGAATCCATGCAGTTCCAGCTTGGTCAGGCGCAATTTTCAATACACTTCCTTTATATACGCATATCCCGGCGGGAACGCCGTTGATATACTACTTTTCTTCCGTGCGTAGCAGCCTCAACGCCGCCTTTGCGGCACGCTGCCCGGCTTCCTGCTTGGTGCTGCCCACGCCTTCGCCGACGAGTCTGTCGTTGAGGGAAACGCGGATACGAAATTCTTTTTTATGATCCGGCCCGGTAGCGGCGACCAACCGGTAGCCGATGCTGCCCAGATGCTTTTTCTGCACATATTCCTGCAGGCTGGTTTTGTGATCCTTGCCCAGCCCGCCGTCTACAGCCTGTTCCAGCGCAGGCAGCGCAAAGCGCATAATAAAGGCCTTTGCAGCCGACAGCCCGCCGTCCAGATAAATGGCGCCTATGAGCGCTTCCAGCGCGTCGGAGAGTATGGAAGGCTTTGTCCTCCCCCCCGTATTTTCTTCGCCATGACCCAGCAGCAAGTACTCCTGCAGGGAAAAGTACGTGCGCGCCGCCTGATCCAGCGCGGTTTCACACACGATCAGGGCGCGCGCGCGAGTCATGGCGCCTTCGCTCCAATTGGGATAGCGTAAGAAGAGCTGCTCGCTGATGCACAGTTCCAGCACGGCGTCGCCCAGGTACTCCAGGCGTTCATTGTGGGCGCTGCCCTTCCCATCGCCTTTTACAAAAGAGGTATGGGTAAGCGCGGTATCCAACAGTGTGAAATCAGCAAACTGATAGCCTATGCGTTTCTGAAGCTCGGACAGCTGGTCTTCCCGCTTCGACATCATTCGTGTGCCTCCCTTATTCAAACGAATGCCCGCACCAAAAGTATGATGCGGGCATGATGGATTTTAAAATGCTCAGTGATTTTCCACATACTCCACAATGTCGCCCACTGTGCGTACTTTCGGCAGTTCTTCGTCCGGGATCTCAATGTCGAATTCCTGTTCCAGATCCATGATCAGTTCCACCACATCCAAGCTATCCGCCTTAAGATCATCCACCAGTTTGGATTCCATGGTGATGCTCTCGGCATCCACATCCAGTTGTTTGGCAATGATCTCGCGAACCTTTTCAAATTTCATTGCGCTTACTCCTCTCAGTCCGAATGAAATATAAATAATAGGTATTCCAAATTCAGTTTAGGGCAAGGGGGCTGATCTGTCAATGCCGAATCCTGACCGTGCCATGTTCCGCGCACCGTTAGTCCAGGCCATCCGGCTCCATGGCCGCGATCGCCTCGCCGATCGCCCCTGTGACATTGCCATTGATATACGCCGCCGCCTGCCGCAGCGCCGCCGCGAACGCTTTGGCGTTGGAACTGCCGTGCGCCTTGATGATGCCGCCGTTGATGCCCAAAAGCGGTGCGCCGCCGTACTCGGTGTAATCCATACGGCTCTTAAAGCGGCGAAACGCGGGCTTTGCAAGCGCAGCGCCAAGCTTGGAGCGCGTATCGGCCGTCAGCTCATCCTTAAGCATTTGCACCATCAGTTCCGCAGCGCCTTCCGTGCTCTTGAGAAAAACGTTGCCGGAAAAACCGTCGCACACCACAACGTCGAAATTTCCGGAGAGCGCGTCGCGCCCTTCGCAGTTGCCCACAAAGTTGACGGGTGTCCGCTCCAGCAGCGGATACGTGGCCTTCGTCAGCTCGTTTCCCTTTTCCGCCTCCGCGCCGTTGTTGAGCAGCCCTATCCGCGGGCGTTCGATGCCCCTGACATGCTGCATATACGCTGAACCCATTACCGCGAACTGCTGCAGGTAACTAGGCTTGCAGTCGATATTGGCGCCGCAGTCCACCAGCAGTATGCAGCCGGTGCGCGTAGGCATGATGGGCGCCAAGGCCGGGCGTTTGACGCCCTTTAGCCTGCGTACCAACAGCGTAGCGCCTGCAAGCACCGCGCCGGTGCTGCCCGCGGACACCATGCAGCCCGCCTCGCCTTGCGAAACAGAAAGCAACGCTTGCACCAGCGAAGACTCCTTCTTTTGTTTGATGGCGACCGTAGGCTGTTCGTGGCTACTGATCACATCCGGCGCATGTTTGATACGTATACGGTTGGAATCGCAAGCATGTTCCGCAAGATATTTTTCAATTACGGAAATCTCCCCCGCCAGTATCAGCCGCATATCCGCATGTTGTGAAAGCGCCAGCATACAGCCGTCAAGTATCGCCTGTGGTGCATTGTCCCCGCCAAATACATCCACCGCAATATACATACCGTTCCCCCTCCTGTTTTGCATTCGTGCAAGATGTGTCCATTACCGGACGCCTCCAAAAGTACGTCCGCTCTTTTCGGTCGGCGGCTGCCTTGCCGCTGCTTTCGCCCAACTTCCCCTTTATTAATGACGAAAGGCAGAAAACTCACATTCTCTGCCTTTTCATTCGAGGTAATGCCTGCAAGGCAGACACGCAGCTTTCATTGCAAAATTGTTCCGGTCTGAACCGGGACGCATGAAAATCGGATTGAAACAAAAAATTTCCGTTCAAACTACGTAAAGCGCGCCGCAAACTGCGGCGCACGCATACGTCAGGCTTCGTTCTTCTTTTCTTTTGTCTCCATGTTGACGACAAGCTTGCCATCGTAATAGCCGCACTTCTTGCATACCCTGTGGGCGAGCTTGAGTTGGTGGCACTGGGGGCACGCCACAATACCGGGCATGGTCAGCTTCCAGTGACTGGACCTGCGGGAATCCCGCCTAGCCTTTGAAGTTTTTCTCTTCGGGACCGCCATGATTACACCTCCTTACCATCGTTCAACAGTGGCCCCAACGCCGCAAGCGGGGAGGAAACATCCTCCGGCTCTTCCGGTACGCAGGCACACTGCGCCGTATTCAAATTGCATCCACAAACGGGGCACAAGCCCCGGCAACCCTCACTGCAAACACTGGATATGGGCACATGCAGGAAGAGATTGTCCATCACCATCGAAGTCAAATCCAGTGTTTCTCCCTCGAAAGCATAGCTGTCCTCTTCATTATCCCCCAGCGAACCCTTGGTAAAGCGTTCGGTAAAGGGAATGTGCAACGGTTCGGTAAAGGGCTCGTCACACCGGGCGCACCGCGAGGACAATGCCGTTTGCATTTGGCCGCTCAAGGTAAAAGCCTTGCCGTCAAAGAAATAGGTAAACTCCAGTTGGACGGGTTCGGCAAATACGATCTCCCTGCCCCCGAAATCCTGAGGCGGTATTATCTGACTTAGCGTTGCCGAAAAGACTTCGCCCGGCTGTTTCAATGCCGCAGCAATATGCAGCTCCATAGGCTTTCCTCCAAGGTCAACCATCGTTTATTGTATCCATTCCACAGGGGTTTGTCAACGGAAAAATACGCCCGTGCCACAGCCCGTGCCACGTCTGCACTTTCCGCCTGATGTCCGATACGGCGAAACCGCGCCCGGCTTTACGCCCCGGTTATTCTTTATATAAAGCCTGCCCGATCAAGCCCGTATTTAAATATCATTCTCCGTTTTTGGCGGAATCGGCGCAGTTCCCTTCCTGTCGTTGCTGCGCTTCAAGCTTTGTCGCCTGCGGCTCTGTCCGTTTGTTTACAAACACATTTTTCTGCGCATAATGCACAAGGGCAATGATGGCAAGCAGCATGGCGACGGAGAGCAGCACAATGTTCCAGTGCCTTATCCACGGCCAGAACCGTTTGCACAGCGTTGCAACCACACCCGCATTGAAAAAGCCCGTGGCTGATTTCCCGAACCAATCCGCATATACCACGATGTCGCGTTTCCAGAGCAACGCGCCGCCTATGATCATGATCAGCTCTTTGCCCACCACAATCGCAACAAGCCAAAATGGTATCCATTGTTTGCTGTAAAAACAGAACAGTGCGGCGATAAGCATCAGTTTGTCCGCCAAAGGGTCCAGTACTTTGCCCAGATCGGTAATCCAGTTGTAGTGACGTGCAAGATATCCGTCCAATGTATCCGTCAGTATTGCCAATACATAGATTCCCAGCGCCGCGAAGTAACGTTGCTGTAAGAAAAAATGTATAAATAATCCAACCATGCCGATGCGCAAAGCGGAAAGCATATTGGGAATCTGCTTCATTGCCTGTTACCTGCCAATCCTGTCCAATCGTCCATGTACCCCATTATATCGCATTATGATACAAACGGCCACACTTTTTAAGACAACTTACGGGCGGGACTATTGCCCCGCCCGCAATGTGCTTCCTGTATCAGATAGACAGGTCCTCAACGTAGAGCACCGTAACACCGGCAGGCGCCGCCTGCACGGCGGGTGCAGCCTGTTTAGGCGCCGAGTCTCTCACGGATGCGGCCTGTGCAGGCGCAACCTGCGCGGTAACCGCTGCTGCCGCAGGCGCGGCCTTCGCAGCCTTGCGCGCCTCAAAGAACTTAATGGCTACCTGCGGGAAGAGCGCGTAGCTGAGCACATCCTCCTCCTGCTCCATGTAGTCCTTGATTTCCTCGCGGTATTTGTCAAGCTCCGGTGTAAGCAGATCCGCGGGACGGCAGGTGATGACCTCTTCGTCGCCGATCGCCTTTTTGCGAACTTCCTCGTTCACTTCGCCGGGCAGGCGGCCATATTCGCCGCGCAGCAGCGCCTTGGATTCTTTGGTGAACGTTTTATAGCGCGCGCCCGATAGTATATTGAACACCGCCTGCGTACCCACGATCTGGCTCGTCGGCGTAACAAGGGGCGGGTAACCGAAGTCTTCGCGTACGCGGGGAACTTCCTCGAGCACCGTATAGTATTTATCTTCGGCATTGGCCTGCTTGATCTGCGAAATCAGGTTGGACAGCATACCGCCGGGCACCTGATACAGCAGCGTATTGACGTCGACGCTGAGCACCTTCGGATCAAGGCTGCCTTCCTTGGTGAGCCGTTCGGCTACGCCGCGGAAATACTTGGCCGCCTCCACCAGCTTCATCATATCCAGACCGGTATCGTACTCGGTATCCCGCAGGGTAGCGACCAACGGTTCGGTAGCGGGCTGCGAGGTGCCGTTGCCCATAGGGGACAGCGCGCAGTCCACGATATCCACGCCCGCCTGCACGGCCATAAGATAAGTCATATCGCCGGTGCCGGTGCTGTTGTGGGTATGCAGATGGATGGGTACATCCACCTCCGCCTTCAAGCGCTTGACCAGCGAATACGCCGCATAGGGCAGGAGCAGGTTTGCCATGTCCTTGATGCAGATGGTATCCGCGCCCATCTGTACGAGTTCCTTGGCCATCTTCACAAAATAGTCCTCGTTATGCACGGGGCTGATGGTGTAACTGATGGCGGGCTCGCAGATGCCGCCGTATTTCTTGGTATATTTGATCGCGGCTTCAAGGTTGCGGATATCGTTGAGCGCGTCGAATATACGCACCACGTCGATACCGTTCTCGATAGCCTTGCGGCAGAATTGCTCCACCACGTCATCCGCATAATGCTTGTACCCCAAAATATTCTGGCCGCGGAAAAGCATTTGCAGTTTGGTATTGGGCAGCGCCTTTTTCAGCTTGCGCAGCCTCTCCCAGGGGTCCTCGTTCAAAAAGCGCAGGCAGCTGTCGAACGTGGCGCCGCCCCAGCACTCCAGGGACCAGTACCCGACGCTGTCGAGTATTTCGCAGGCGGGCAGCATGTCTTCCACGCGCATGCGCGTCGCGGCCTGGGACTGGTGTGCGTCACGCAGGATGGTATCGGTAATGAATACTTTTTTCGTCAAACTAATTTCCTCCTTTCACAGTGGTATCACTTGAACAGCGAGAGAAATACGCCCGCTGCGATCGCAGAGCCGATGACGCCGGCCACATTAGGACCCATGGCGTGCATCAGCAGGAAGTTCTTGGGGTTTTCCTTCTGGCCGACCACCTGCGACACGCGCGCCGCCATGGGAACGGCCGAAACGCCGGCGGAGCCGATGAGCGGGTTGATGGGTTTCTTGGAAATCAAGTTCATCAGCTTGCCCAACAGCAAGCCGCCAACGGTGCCAAATCCGAATGCGATTACGCCCATCGCCATAATCATCAGTGTACGCGGGCTTAGGAAGGATGCCGCCGTAGCGGTTGCGCCTACCGAAACGCCCAGGAAAATGGTAACAATGTTGATCAGCTCGTTCTGCGCCGTCTTGGAAAGGCGTTCCGTTACGCCGCTCTCACGGAACAGGTTGCCCAGCATCAGGAAACCGATCAGCGGTGCGGCGGAGGGCAATAATAACGAAACGAATATCGTCACCACGATGGGGAAAAGCACCTTTTCCGTATGCGATACGGGGCGAAGCTGCTCCATGACGATCATGCGCTCTTTTTTTGTCGTAAGCGCCTTCATAATAGGCGGCTGTATGACCGGTACCAGCGCCATATAAGAATACGCCGCCACTGCGATGGGGCCAAGCAAATCAGGGGCAAGCTGTGTCGTTACATAAATGGCCGTCGGGCCGTCCGCGCCGCCAATAATACCGATGGAAGCCGCCTCATTATAACCAAACGCCAACTCCGGAAACAATTCGGTAAGCCCCAATGCGCCCAGGAAGGCAATAAAAATACCCAGCTGCGCCGCAGCGCCAAGCAATAAGCTTTTGGGGTTTGCGATTAAGGGACCGAAATCCGTCATCGCGCCAACGCCCATAAATATCAGCGAAGGATAAATGCCAAGCTTAACGCCCAGATAGAGATAGTCAATCAAACCCGCGGTTTTGTCAAAAACATCCCAGTGAACATGTCCGCCCTCGAACAACTCCACATGATACAAACCGGCTCCAGGCAAATTGGTCAGCAGCATGCCGAATGCAATGGGCAGAAGTAAAAGGGGTTCGAATTTCTTGACGATCGCCAAGTATAGGAGCACACATGCAATGCCAATCATGATCAGCACACGCCAATCCGCGCCGATCTGGGCAAAGCCGGTGCTGCCTAAAAAATCAATAAATGCTTTCATTGCAGGTACTCCTTATAAAGATTGGGGCGATCAGCCGATCACGCAAAGCACATCTCCCGTGTTGACGGTTGCACCGGATGTAACGTTGACGGCTGCCACGGTGCCGGCTCTGGACGCCATGATCTCGTTCTCCATCTTCATCGCTTCGAGTATCATTAATACCTGACCCTCTTTGACGGATTCGCCCGCCTTCACGCTTACGGACAGGATGGTGCCCGGCATGGGGGACGTTACGCTTTCCTGCCCGGCAGAAGCGGCGACGGGAGCAGGCGCGGCGGCAGGAGCCGCAACGGGCGCGGGGGCAGCGGCGGGTACCGCGGCAGGCGCGGCAGCACCGGAAATTTCTTCGACCATGACCTCATAAGAAGTACCGTTGACATTCACCAGAAATTTACGCATCGTATTTCCTCCTAAAATAATCTTGGATCGTTTTCACAGTAACACCGCCCTATGTGGCGCCGTACTAAACCTGACGTATGGAATGAATTCGAAGCCCGGATACATCGCCGCCCATTTGTGCCGCCACTGCAGCAGACACGGCCGCAACGAACTGCTCACGGCCCGAAGCGGCGCCCACGGGCCTTATGGAATGAATCCGAAGCCCGCTCGGCTCCGTACCCATTTGTAACGCGATGGCCGTGGCGACAGCTGCCGTAAACTGCGGCTTGTTTGCGATGGGCGCAGGCGCCGCCGCTGCAGGAACCGTGCCCTTTACAGCGGGAGCAGGGGTCTTTCCTTTTATGGATGCCGCTTTGCATAAAAAGCTCATGAACTGGGTGATAAAGACCAGCGAAACCAATCCCATGAATACCACGCCCATGCCAAGCGCCATGACTCCCCATCCGGAAATCTGTGTTACGTCCATTACTTTCACCTCCTGTTAAAAGAAATCATTATGCTTATGTGACACTTTGAAATATTGTTTATGGTTTCAATCCCTTGGAGTCCGACAATAATCGAACATTCCCGCATTATAATATATTTGCATTCTACCATCTAGTGCATAAATATATCAAGCCTTTTTTCTTATATGCGCATATACATATTCATGGCGCAGCGAAATCGCTGCGCCATATCAAACAATCTTATTTGCCGCAAAGGTCATAATCATTCCTTATTACCCAGCAGCAAATCATCCAGCCACTTGAGTTCCTGCTCCGAAGCATGGCGCCAGGCGCCGGGCACAAGTCCTTCAATTTGCAGCACGCCGACGCGCTCCCGTTTGAGCAGCAGGGTTTTATGCTCCACTGCCTCGAGCATGCGCCGCACCTGCCGGTTACGCCCCTCGCGTATGGTGATAAGGAAGCTTGTCTGGCCGGTTTTGGTAGGGCGCACGTTCTCCACGCGCGCGGGGGCGGTCATGCCGTCGGAAAGCTGCACGCCGTTTTGCAGCTTTGCCGCCTGCGCCGAAGTCAGCACGCCGTCGCAGACAACGTAATAGGTCTTGGGAATCTTGTAGCGCGGGTGCGTCATGGCTTGCGCAAGCGCGCCGTCGTTTGTCATGATGAGCAGCCCCTCGGAATTGATATCCAGCCTGCCTACGTTGTACAGCCGTTCGGGAAACTCCCTGAAAAAGTCCTGCACCGTTTTGCGCCCTTGCGGATCCATACTGGTGGAAACGACGCCGCGCGGTTTATAAAACAGCAGCACCACGCGCCGCTTCGCTCTCTGCAAAGGCACGCCGTCCATGCTGACGGCATCCTCCCCGGGGTCCACTACGCAGCCAATCTCCGCTTTCTCGCCGTTTACCAGTACGCGGCCCTGCCGGATATACTCCTCGCACTGCCTGCGGGAAGCCACCCCCGCTTCCGCCATATATTTCTGCAGCCGCATCCCTTGACCAACCCCTTAACGCCGTACCGAATTCAGTCAGCAAAATTCCGGCGCACAGTCGGCTAAGCGACCCAACCGCGCGCGAGCTGCCACAAATAGTACGGATATTCCTTACGCATCACGGTTTCCGCGGCGATCAGCTTCGTTGACGCAAGCATCCTGCCGTCGCACCATGCCTCCAGCGTCCCCACTGTTTGGCCCGCAAATACCGGCGCAGCCACTTGCTGCGGGCAATCCACCCGCAGTTCCACGGCATCCTCCGGCTCCTCTTCGCGTAATGGAATCAGTATATCCTTTTCGGCGAGTATTTCCAAGCTGCTTTTCATGCCTTTTTCAACTTGCGCGGTAAGTACGACCTCTCCCGTGTCGGCAAGCGTCTTCCATGAATAGTTTTTAAACGCGAAATCCAGCAGGCTGGTGGATGCGTTCCACATATCCGGGCAATTAAGCACGACGCCGACGACCGTGCTTCCGTTGCGTTCCGCCGAAAACACAAGGCACCGGCCCGCATTCTTGGTAAAGCCCGTTTTAATGCCGTTGCCGCCCTCGTATTGCCACAATATTTTGTTTTTGTTTTTCAGCGTCCGTACGACATCGCCCGAGGCGGTCTGCCTGTATTTTGTGCCCACAATCTCACGGAATGCGGGGTTTCTCATGGCGGCGCTTGCAATGAGCGCCAAATCGTATGCCGTGGTATAGTGGTTTTCATTATGCAGACCGTTGGGTGTGACAAAGTTGGTGTTTGTGCAGCCAAGCGCAGCCGCCCGATTGTTCATCATCTGCGCGAAGCCCTCCACCGAGCCGCCCACGTGTACTGCGATGGCGACCGCCGCATCGTTTCCGGAAGAAAGCATAAGGCCATAGAGCAGGTCCTCCATGGTCAGCTTTTCGCCAAGGTTCAGGTACATGCTGGATCCTTCCATGCCGTAGGCGTCCTTGGTCACGGTTACGATATCGTCAAGCGCGCAGTTTTCCAACGCCACAAGCGCCGTCATGACTTTTGTGGTGCTGGCCATGGGCAGCCGCGTATGCGCATTCTGCGCGGACAGCACGCGTGTTGTTTGCACATCCATCAACACCGCGCCGGCCGCGCCTACCTCCGCCTGCACCGCCTTACAAGGCATAGCTAAGCACAAGGCGCATAGCATGGCCAGCGCAGCGATCAACCTTCTCCCCTTCATGCACTTCTCCCGCTACGCTCAGCCACCGCTATTCCCCGGCTGCTGAACCGCTTTTCGTCGACTCCGTCTGCCCTTGCTGCTGTTGCTTACAGGAGCAGGCTTCCTTGACAATACGGTCGATTTCTCTTATGGTTTCGGGTACCATCTCAATGATGCGATCCAGCGTGCAGTCGTAGTGCGCGGGCAGCACACGGACAACGCCGCCGTTGATAGCCAAGAATGCCATAGGCGTGAGGTTCATGCCCGCGACGGACGTGCCCGCAAACGGGTGCCGGCCTTCTTCCTGCGGTTCCCTTTCGTCCCGTTTCGCCTTGGACCCATATTCGCCGCCGCCGGAAAGGAACCCCATACAGACGCGCGATACCGGTACAATGACCGTATCGCCGCCGGTCATGACGGGGTCGCCTATGATGGTGTTGACGTCCACCATCTCCTTGAGCTGTTCCATTGTGGTCTTCATGATGTTTTCGATAGGATGTGCCATACCGTTGCTTGCCCCTTTCTGTTCTTGAGATGCCAAATCATTATGGCGCTTATAATATGTATCGGTGGGCAATCGGCTATGCCTTCCAAATTTAGCCGCAGACGATCTCCGGTAAAATCAGGCAGTATGCGTACATCCAAAGAAGACTGTTCTTTACCTGCGCAGGCCGCAACCAACAGGCTCTGCAGTGCGGCGCAAAGCGTGCCGGTAAATATCACCGTCCAGAACGCGTCGTCTCGTATGCCCAGCTCGCCCAGGAGCCACAGCCGTTTAAGCCGTACGTGCCGCCAAATCTTCCTGAAGGGCAGGCCCATGCGCTGTGTGCGCGGGCGGCTTTGGCCCGGCCGCCACAGCACGCGCGGCGCTTCCTCTCCCTGATACAGCAGCAGTGTCAGGGACGGTTCACTCAGCAGATTGGCCTCCAGCTTGTACCGCAGTCGAACGAGCCCGCTGAAAAAACGAATAAACAGGGTAACCTGCGCGCGTCTTGGCATATCCAGCTGCGCCTGTACGTCCAACCGTACCGGCCACCATAAAGCCAGAAGAATGATCGCCAGCAACGAGAGCACGATGATAAAGAACAGATGCAAGAGGTCCCACCTTCCTCTTTTTCCAAATAAAAACGGAACATGCATTTAGCATGCCCCGTAAGCCGAAAATCATTTTACGCAGCCGGTTCAGCGCTCAATAGCCCAGCGCAATGGCCTTTTTCAACACCTTTGCCGCGATCGGCGCAGCGTTGCTGCCGCCACTTCCGCCTTTTTCAAGCACAACGCAAATTGCAAGCGGATGTTCATCATCCTCCACAAAGCCAGCAAACCACGCGTTGGGCGCACCATCGCCGGAAGAAACCTCCGCCGTTCCGGTCTTGCCCGCTACCGTACAGCCGGAAACCGCAGCCTTGCGGCCCGTACCCTTTTCCACCGTATTGATCATGAACTCGGAAAGCTGCGCCGCCTCGGCCGACGAAAACGCCTTGCGGTAGCTCTCGGTCTTGAACTGATAAGTCGATGTGCCAATGGAGTTCCGCACGGACATCAGCAGCTTGGGTTCCATCATTATGCCGTCGTTCGCAATCCCGCCCACGATCATACACATTTGCAGCGGCGTCATCAAATCCGTATACTGCCCTACGCCCGACCAGGCGAGATTCACATCAGACCCGGGCTTTTCATAGCTGCTGGACGCCGTTACCATATCGTCAAAGAGAAAGTCGTCCCCAATGCCCAAATCCCTTGCAACCCGCTGCAGCCGGTCCGCGCCGACCTCTACGGCAAGCTGCGCGAACACATGGTTGCAGGATTTGGCAAACGCGGTCTTAAGATCCAACTCGCCGTGGTATTCGTCATTGTAATCCCGCACCACGAGGTATTCCCCGCTCATGCCCGCTTCGTTTTCTTCATTGGCGACATCCTCTTCGGCGGTGATATGCACGTTGGGGAGATATTTCCCGTTCCTCGCATCAAATACCAGCGGCCCGGCGCAGGTGAAGGTACGCTCCGTCACGCCGGGCAGGTAGCGGATGGCGGCGAGCGCGGTCACGATCTTGAATACGGAGCCGGGCGTATAGCGCCCTACAGTCACGCGGTTGACCATGGCGCTTTCGTCAAGAGCCTTATCCCCGCTCAAATAATCCGCCACATATTTGGGGTCAAACGTGGGCTGGCTCACCGAGGCGAGCAGTTCGCCCGTTTTATAGTTCATCACCACCACCGCACCGCGATAATCGTCCATGGCGTCGTAGGCGGCACCGCAAAGCGCCGCGTCAATGGTGAGCACCACATCCGAGCCGTTACTCTGCTTGCCTGAAATCGCCTGCGACACGCGTTCAAATATGGTCTGATCAAAACCGAGCAGGTATTTTGAGTAAAAATTCTCCGCGCCGAATGTCTGGCCATAATTATCTCCCACGACATGCGAGGTGGCGCGCCGGACGGAGCTGCCGTCGATATACACGCGATCCCCGTCCGAATCCGTGGTGGCGAGCACTTTGCCTGTACGGTCCAGAATATCCCCCGCGATGACATTATTCTTCTGCGTATTGAGCCGCGAGTTGTAGGGGCTGGAAAACCAGCGCGTGCCATAGGCGTTGATGGTATACACAAGATACACGCACAGCACCAGGAACAGCGCGCAGAATATAATGAGCATGCCCTTGATGTTCTGCCTCGTATTCATGCCGTCATCTCCTTTAAGGCACGCTCCAGCGTTTCGCCGCCCTGTATGGCAACGCCTTCAAGGATTCCCAGCAGCATCATGCTCCCGATCATGGAACTGCCGCCATAGCTTACAAACGGCAATGTGATGCCTGTAAGCGGTATCAGCTTGATGACGCCCGCAATGATGATAAAGCTTTGCAGGGTGATCAGCACCGTACAGCCAAACGCCACCAGCATGGTAAAGCGATCCGGCGCATTGAGCGCAATAAGCGCCCCGCGTACGATGAATACCAGGTAAAACGCGATGACGCACACGCCGACGATCACGCCGAATTCCTCACAGATGACGGCGAAAATATAATCCGTATGGTAGGCTGGTATCAGCTTGGGTGAGCCGCGCGTAAGCCCCATTCCCCAAAGCCCGCCGCTCGCAATTGCCATCAGGCCCTGCGCGATCTGGTAGCCGTTGCCCGAATACGTCGCCCACGGGTTCTTCCAGATGGCAACGCGCACGCGCACATGGTCAAAAAGATAATAGCTCGCCACAGCGCCCGCGCAGCCCGCCGCAAGCCCCAACCCCGTAAGCGCCTTGTTGCCCGTCGCCACATAGAACACGATAAGCGCCGTACCCGCGATGAGCACCGCCGCGCCCAGGTCGCGTTCCATGACCAGGAGCCCCACAACGCCCACGATATAAACGAGCAGCGGCCAGATGCCGCGCACCTGGCGCGAGCTTGTCAGCCAGTGCGCCAGCACGAACACCGTACCCACCTTTACAAATTCCGATGGCTGAAACTTTTGCCCGGCGATGGTAATCCAATTCTTCGCGCCGTATACCTCGCTGCCGATTATAAACAGTACCGCCAAGACGCCGAGACCGCCCGCCATCAACAGCCAGTTGATTCGCCGGAATATGTTTGGCCGGCGCATGAACAGTATGCAGAACACCATCGCCAGCATGCCTATACCGAACCAAATTACCTGTTTGAAGGCGATATCCGGATCGATACGGTACTGCACGATAAGCCCCATGGCCACCAGTACATTGGCGATGATGAGAAGGTAACGATCCACATGGCGGAATATGGAGGTAAGGGAAATATACTGGAACAGCAGCAGCGCCACCAGTATGCCGCCAAACAGGAAGGCGGTATAATCCAGCGTCAGATTCCGGAACGCCAGAAGGGAAAAAGCGCTCAGCTCGAATAGCATAATGAGCGTAAGCAGCCCCGCGGCGCTCACACGTTTCCATCTACGCATCCTTTTCCTCCTCTCCGGAGAGATGCACTGTGCAAATAAGCTCGCCCATTTGCAGCGTATCCTCGGTATAGAGCAGTTCATCCCGTTTGCCGATGCGCTCGCCGTTTAGCAGTACGCCTGCGCGACTTCCATAATCCGTTACATAAAGACCGTCCTTTTTTTCATATAAAAAGGCGTGAATGAGCGCGAGGGAAGGAAGCATGACGGGGATATCGCACCGCTTGCTGCGGCCGATGGTGTTCTCGCGCCGCAGCGCGTATTTTTCCCCGCACAGTTCTTCAGGCGCAAGCACCTCCAAATAGCCGGGCGATACGCTGCGCACCTGCTGCTTGATTTGCTGCACGGCTTTGAACTCGCTCAGCGCATGCTGCACCAGACGGATGAGTATATAGAGTATGAGCAGCAGAAAGAAGTAACGCATGCCCATGGCCACGATGTCATACGCGTTTTCGTACATGCCTCTTCTCCTTCGCCCTTTACTTCCTAAAAATAATACCATAAAGCCGCCATTGAATATATGGCGGCTTTATGAATTTTGACTGTCGGAGCCGGGCATAGTGTTTTATCAACACCATACGCGCATATTCGCCCGTGCCAATGTCACGCTTTCCGTTTGCCGGGCAGCAGCCGCAGCGCGTTGAGCACGCAAAGAAGCGCCGTACCCACGTCCGCAAACACCGCCATCCACATGTTGGCGATACCGAAAGCGCCAAGCGCCATCACCAGGGTTTTGATCCCGATCGCGAACACAATATTCACCCGCGCCACCGATATGGTACGGCGGCTTTGCTGCACGGCGTCAGGGACTGCCGTAAGCTCCGGTGAAAGCAGCACGACGTCGGCCGCCTCCACCGCCATATCCGTACCACTGCCGCCGACAGCCATTCCGACATCCGCGCCCATGAGCACCGGCGCATCGTTGATACCGTCGCCCACAAACAACACGCGGCCGTGTCGGGCGCGAATTTCCTGCATGCGGGAGAGTTTCTCCTCGGGCAGCAGCTTTGCAAACACCTGACTCGCACCCGTCCGCTGCGCCGCAAGCTGCGCAGGGCCGGCGGCATCGCCCGTGAGGATGGCCGTGTACCCAACCAGTCTATTCAGCTTTCGCACGGCGTCCGCCGCATCCTGCTTGAGCGTATCCGCAATGATGACGGCCCCGGCATAGGCGCCATCCACCGCAATATATGCGACCGTGCCCAGTTCGATTTCCGGCGGCGTGACGCCTGCTTCCTGCAAAAGCCGCGCATTGCCAACCAGCACCCGTTTGCCTGAAATAAGAGCGGAGACGCCGCGGCCGGCAAGCTCCTGCACCTCTTCGGCAGGGGTATATTCGCCCGCGGCCTTCAGGATCGCCTTTGCCACAGGGTGGGGGCTGTGGTGTTCCGCCGCGGCCGCCAACCGCAGCAGCGCATCCGGTTCAAAGCCTTCCGCCGTAAAAACCTGCTGCACTTCGAACACCCCACGGGTAAGCGTGCCTGTCTTGTCAAATACCGCGGCATTGATTTTCGCCAGCGCCTCCATACGGTTGGCGCCCTTAAAGAGTACACCGCGCGCAGAGGCATGCGCCAGCCCTGCGAAAAATGTAAGCGGTACGCTGATGACCAACGCGCACGGGCAGGAGATTACGAGAAACAGCAGCGCCCTGTGCAGCCAGACCGTAAACGCGCCCGCCCCAAAGAGCGGCGGCACCGTCGAAAGCAATACCGCCAGCCCCACGACGACGGGCGTATATACCCGTGCAAAACGGGTAATAAAGTTCTCCAGCCGCGGCTTGCCTTTGGCGGCGTCCTCCACGGCGCGAAGAATCCGCCCCGCCGCGGACTCCTGCATAACGCGCAGCACCTCAAGCGTCAAAGGCCCGCTTTGGTTTATGCCGCCCGCCATGACCTCGCGGCCCGGGGCGGCGCGCTCGGGTACGGATTCCCCCGTAATCGCGCTGTTATCCACACGGCTTTCGCCTGAAAGCACCTTGCCGTCGAGCGGTATGCGTTCGCCCGGCTCCACAAGTATCCGCTCGCCTGCCGAAATCAGCATGGGATCGGAAATCACCCATGCGCCGTCGCGTAAAACACGCGCGGTATCCGGCCTTAGATCTACCGCAGAGCGAATGGTGCTGCGCGAGCGGTCTACAGCCAAGTCCTGAAAGTATTCCCCGACGCGGTAGAACAGCATGACCGCCACGGCCTCGCCGTACTCCGCCAGGGCAAATGCACCGATCGTCGCAATACCCATCAAAAAGCTTTCGCCAAACACCTGCCCGCGCCCGATATCGCGCGCGGCCTGCAGCAGCACCGGCATGCCGAGCAGGGCATATGCCGCGAAGAACAAAACCGTACTCAAGACGCCTTTTGTCAGGAGAGCGGCCGCGAACAGCGCCGCGCCCGACAATATGGACAGCCATTGCTTCCACGGATTAGACGGCTCGTCGTGCGCGTGGCCGCAGGCGCTGCAGCCGGCACCGCAGCCTTCGCCAATGCAGCAGGAATCACCTTCGCAGATATCCTGCGCATGGCCGGATTCGTGCATATGTTCCGTTTTGTATCCGTTCTTTGTTTGCTCGCCGCTCATTCTTCTTCCTCCCCGCACAGTTCGCACGGCGCTTTTTGCTGCAGGCACGCCGCCGCTTCGCCGCTGCAAATATCGTGCAGCACATGGCGCACCATGCGTCCGGTATTGTTGTCGTTTAAATAATACACGGCACGCTTGCCGGTTTTTTTAAAGCGAATCACGCCGCATTGCCTGAGCGAACGCAGGTGATGGGACACCGCAGGCTGGCTCATACCCAAAATATCCGCCATTTCGCACACGCACATGTCTTCAATGGCCAACATGGACAACAGCCGTACGCGGGTGGAATCGCTCAGCTGCCGGAACAACTCCGCAGCGTCCACAGCGGCGTCTTCATCCGGTATTTGGGAAATGATATAATGCTCATGCTGCGCGTCGATGTGTTCCGCCTGACAGACGGGAAATTGCTTTTTTTCCTGCATATTCGCCCCTCCACGCTATAACATATAAACATATAAGCGATTGTTTATGTATAGTGTACAACCGGATCATCCGATTTGCAACTGCATATTTGCAATTTGTTGTTAACTTCGTGCAACAAAAACCGCCCCCGGCCATATCTGGCCGGGGGCGGAGAGCCATTTTGTAAGTTAGTCTTTTTCGATCTTTACGGGCAGTACCTTGTTGAGGAATATTCCCAGCACTGCCGAAAGCGCCACGCCGGAGAAGCTGACCGGGCCAAAGCTGATGGTAGCGCCGCCAAGCGCCATGACCAGCATGACCGCCGTAATCAGCAGGTTGCGGCTGTTTTTGAAATCCACCTGGTTTTCAATCAGCGTACGCAGTCCGACCGCCGCGATCATACCGAAGAGCACCACGCTCACGCCGCCCATAACGGGACCCGGTATGGTTTGCAGCACGGCGCCCAGCTTGCCGACAAAGCTGATCAGGAGTGCGACCGTCGCCGCGATGCGCAGCGTGACAGGATTATAATTGTGGGTTGCCGCAAGTACGCCGGTGTTCTCGGAATAGGTGGTATTGGCCGGGCCGCCCAAAGCGCCCGCAAGCATGGTTGCAAGGCCATCGCCGATGAGCGTACGGTGCAGGCCGGGGTCTTGGATGTAATCCTGCCCTGTAACCGCGCCGTTGGCGGTAATGTCGCCGATATGCTCCACAAACGTAACGATGGCGATCGGCGCAATCATCAGTATCGCGCCCCAGTCAAACTTGGGCAGGAAGAAAGCGGGCACCTGTATCCATGCCGCCTTCGTAAGCGGCTGCGTATTCACCGCGCCCAGCGCCAGGGAAAGCAAATAGCCCACCACAATGCCGATGAGTATGGGAACCAGCTTGAAAAAGCCTTTTGCGTAGAGCGTGCCTGCAATAATTGCAAATATCGTGATGACCGCAATGACCCAGTTCTTCCACATTGGCAGCACCGCCTCGCCAATGGTCATTTGCGATACGATGCCCGAAATCGCAACCGGCGCCAGCATGAGCCCGATGATGATGACCATCGTACCCGTGATCACGGGCGGGAAGAAGCTGCGGATCTTTTCCGCGCCAAAAAGCTTGACGAGCAAAGCAAGCACCAAGTACAGCGCGCCAGCCACGATAATGCCGCCGGTAGCATACGGCAGCGCCGCAAGGTAAGCGTCCGAACCGAATTCCGCTCCGCTTGAGAAAGTGGTCGCAACCGTTACAACGGCCGGCATAAACGCAAAGCTGGAACCCAGAAATACCGGAACCTTGCGTTTGGTGACCAGATGAAACAGCCATGTACCCACACCTGCGCAGAATAACGCTACCGCAGGGTTAAGCCCTGTGAGCGCAGGCACCAGCACCGTAGCGCCGAACATGGCGAACACATGCTGTATGCCTAAAATCCCCAGTTTCAGTGCTTGTCCTTTCTTTTCCATCGATACCCCTCCTGAAATGTTGTATAGGATTGCAATATTTCCATGCGCCTGCGCGCAGAAAACCGGTTTTATTCAGCGGACCTGGCCAATGGATACCTCTTCACGGCCGTCAAGCTCGCGCACGCTGACAAATATACGCTCCTGCCTGGCGGTAGGAACATTTTTTCCTATAAAATCCGCGTGGATAGGCAGTTCGCGGTGCCCGCGGTCCACCAGCACGGCCAGCTGTATGCGTGCCGGACGGCCAATATCCATCACCGCATCCATGGCTGCGCGCGCCGTGCGGCCGGTAAACAGCACGTCATCCACCAGCACCAGAGTGCGGCCGCTCACGTCAAAGGGCACAACGCTGCCGCGAACGATGGGCTGATCCGAAAGAAGGGACAGATCGTCTCGGTAAAACGTGATATCCAACACGCCCACCGGAACGCCTGTCCCTTCGATCCTTTGAATTTTATCCGCTATTCGTTTTGCCAGCGGTACGCCTCTGCGCAATATACCGACGAGTGCGAGTGCATCCACGCCGTGATTCCGTTCAAGAATCTCATGCGCGATACGGGTCAGTGCGCGATCCATGGATATTTCATCCATGATTCGTTTGCTCTCCATCACTGCTCCCCCCTTTCAACATGGCCGAGCGTCATTCTTTAACAAAAAACGCGCCTTCCGCTTGCCGGAAGGCGCGTGAATATGCACAGCACATACACATCAGACCTTCCCGGCATCACTGTACCGAATTAAAGTTCTGTCCGCTTCAGATACTATAACACAATCCGCTTATCGTGTAAACAGACGATTGTCGAAGGTTATCGAAAATACGTATGCTATTCCTGCGCGCGCAGCGATTCCTCCACGGTGAACTTTAGCTCCTCGTAACCGTCCATCGCCTGTTCTTCGCCGTTTTGTTGAAAGGATGCGCGGCGGACCCATCTGGGGTTATACTCTATACGCCATACGGTATACCCTTCCTGCGGTTGCCCGGTGATCTTCCATACGAGGTTGAAAAAGGAATGTGAAAGCGAAAGCTCCTGCCCGGAAGAACCGTAGAGCACGGCGTACATGCGCACTTTGCTGCCCGTCATCTGTGCAGGGTCGCTGTAGAGCATGACCCCGCGCTCACCCGAGAGCGCCGAAAACGCCGCCTTCGCCTCGTCCGTAAGCTCCTCTTCTTCTACGCGCACGCAGACATCCGCCGCCGTACAGGCGCAAAGCATAAACACTGTCAATAGCAGCAATGCCACTACAATAGCCTTTTTTAGCGTTGTATAAGTTCTCATGTTCCTTGCCTTTTTCATTCGATTGTTTTTAAGTCCGGCATGCCGTCCCATCCGGCCCGCTTGAGTGCATCCGTAAACCATTCGGGCGGGGGCGCGTAAAACGCCATATCCTCCCCCGTACGGGGGTGCCGCAGTTGCAGCTTATACGCATGGAGCGCCTGCCCGCTTAACCCCAGCTTGGGTTTTGCGGGGCCATACACCGTATCCCCCGCAACCGAGTGCTTTTCATATGCCATGTGCACGCGGATCTGATGGGTGCGACCGGTCTCCAGCGACGCCTCTACGAGCGTGAACTGCCCCATACGCGAAAGTACCCGCCAATGCGTCACCGCCTTCCTTCCGTCCTGCACCGCCGCCATGCGCTTGCGGTCCACCGGATGCCTCCCTATAGGCGCATCCACGGTGCCCGCATCCTCGCGAATATTTCCCTCCACGATGGCAAGATACGTCCTTTTCGCAGTATGCGCCTTGATTTGCGCCGCAAGCGAAGCATGCGCCAGATCGTTCTTCGCAACTACGATGAGACCGGAGGTCATTTTGTCGATACGGTGCACGATCCCGGGGCGCAGCACGCCGCCAATGCCGGAAAGGTCACAAAGCGCATAGAGCAGGGCGTTGACCAGCGTACCGCTCCGGTTGCCCGGCGCGGGGTGCACCACCATCCCCTGCGCTTTGTTGACCACGCAGATGTCCGCATCCTGATAGAGTATGGAAATGGGAATGTTCTCCGGCCGCACATCGAGCGCTTCCGGCATCCCGATGCGCAGGGATACGACTTCCCCGCTTTGCAGCCGGTAATTGGCTTTGCGGGCCCGGCTATCCACCAGCACGCAGCCGTCCTGTATCAAATGCTGTATGCGCGCGCGGCTTTCCCCGCTTTCGCGCGCTAAAAAAACGTCCAAACGTTCATTTGCATTATCCGCTTCAAAGAGCAGTTCTTCGCATTCGTCAAACGTCTCCACGGGCTCCCTCCGGCGGGTCCTGCTCCGTCTTTTCCGGCGTTTGCGCCTCAGGCGCGGCAACCGGCTTTTTCGTTTTTTTATCCAGTTCGTCGAGCAGGGCTTTGCCTTTGCCGAAAATAATATCCAGGCCCAGCAGCACGGCGCCCACCGAGACGGCGCTGTCCGCCACATTAAATATGGCAAAGCGGGCCAGGCGGAACTCCAGCATATCGCGCACATAACCCAATATCGCACGGTCAATCAGGTTGCCCAACGCCCCCGCGAGTATCAGGGCAAAGCAAACGCGTATAAAGATATGCAGACGCTTTCTTGATTTTACAAGGAACAGTACGATAGCCGCACTGGCCAACAGGGAAACGGCTATAAAAAACCAACGGCCGCCTGCGAGCATGCCGAATGCCGCGCCGGTGTTGTGCGCGCTTGTGAAATGGAACACGCCTTCCCACAGCGGAATGCTGGTGCCCAAAGGCATGAGATAGAGATCCGTTAAATATTTTGCCAGCTGATCCAAGCCTATCAGCAGCAGCACGATGATGGTTTCCAGCATAGTTACCCCCGACTCCAGAATGAGGTATTGACGCATGGCGTTTTATCCCGACGAAAAACCGCACGCGCACTTTTTCATTGTATTTGTTATGCAGTCCCCCACAGCAAGGCTAAAGCAAAACCTTTCACAGTATAGCACATACCCGCAGCAAAGGCAAAATCAGCCTGCGGCAGTTTCCGAAGTACCGAAATACCACCGGTTCACCGTACGCAGCACGTCCGTGGCGCGAATCTCCGTTACGTCCCGGATATCGGCGCTGTAAACAACGCTGCTCATGCGGAAATACAGCATAATAAAAGGCAGTTCCTGCACAAATGCCTGCTGGAGCGCCGCGTGCGCCTCCCGTATACTGTTTTCCTCGATCGCGGAAGCGGCCGCGGCAATCAGGGGCTCCCATTTGGCGCCGGATATGCCGCCATAATTGCGCGCGCCGTTGGAAGAAAGGTAAGGCAGCAGATTGCCGCTCTGTTCCAGATTGAATCCCGCCATGGCAAGGTCGAAATCGCCGGATTGGAGCCGCTGCTCAAACTCGCCGCCCGCCTCGCCGATGCTCAGCTTCGCTGTCTCGATCTCGATCTCAATGCCCACTTTGAGCAGCTGCGATGCGATCAGCGCGGCGGCGTTCTTGCGGTACGTGCTCTCCGTGCTGTCGTTTACCAAAAGGCGCAGGTGCAGCGCGCGCGAGCCCTGCTGCAGGATACCGTCGCCGTCTTCATCCGTCCACCCGGCGGAAGCAAGCAGCGAAGCGGCATGGGCGGTGTCGTAATCGTATATCTTTGTGGTGGCGTCGTAAAGAAAAGAATCCGGCGGCACGGGAACGTCGCAGATCGTCGCGCGGTTCATATATACGTTGGATACGATCGCGCTGCGCTCAATGGCATAGGCGATCGCCTGCCGGACCTCCAAGTCCCGCAGTATCGAGTTGTTGTGGTTGACCAGCAGCACCTCCGCGTCCTGCGTCATCACGTCGAGCACATTGGTAACGCCTTCCTCACGGTATTTGCCGGCCGAGACCGTGGCGGTCGGCACCATATTGAGCTGACCCGCTTCATACGAATCCAGCGCAACGTCATTGCTGTCGCGTGCAAGGCAGCGGATGGTTGTGATATACGGCGCCTGCTTCCACCAGTGACCATTGACGGTAAGCTCGACCGCCGTTTCGGTCGAGCTTGCGACCTTATAAGGACCTGTGCCGTTGAGGCTGCCGGGCGTGGACTGTGCACAGATGACCGGAAATACCAACGAATAAAGCGAAGCCGTGCCCGCCTTGTACATGGTGATGCGCAGTGTGCTCTCGTCCACCTTTTCGCAGGTTTCTATCGCATTCGCCGCAAGCGAGTAGTAGGATTCTTCACCCAGGCTTTTGATCTGCGCGATGGTATAAAGCACATCGTCGGCGTTGAGCATGCTTTCGCCCTCATGCCACATGACATTGTTGCGAAGCCGTATCGTCCAGACCCGCCCGGTATCGTCGCTGCTCCATTTTTCCGCAAGGCTGGGCACAATGCGGTTGGAAGCGTCGCAGCGCAGCAGCGGTTCATACACCAAAGAGTACATGTTGCGCATCTCTTCCGTATTGATCGAGAGCGGATTGGCCCCCGTACTGTTTTCGCTTTTGAAAGGGTTGCGGGGAATGGGTAAAATAAGCTCGCCGCCTGCTACGGGCTGCGGCGCGGGCGAGGCGGTTGGAATCGCGATGGGCGTAACGGTAGCCTCCGGCGCGGCAGTGGCGCTGCACCCTGCCATAAAGAAGCACAGCAGCAGCGCCGGTATTCTAAAATGCGTTTTTATAAAGCGATTGATATTTTTCATATGCACGTTGCACCTTTTCCACATAGTTCTTTGTTTCCGCGTAGGGAATGTCCACGAGCTGCCCTTCCTTGGAGATGGCGGGGTCGTCGATCCACTTGTCCACATTCCCGTGGCCGGCGTTATAGGCCGCAAGCGTCAATTGGCGGTCCTGATCGTAACGGTTCATCAGAAACCGGAGATACCAGCAGCCAAAACGGATGTTCTGCGCAGGATCCAGCAGCATATCGGTACTGAAATCCGCCACATCCAGCTTACCCGCTATCCATTCGCCCGTATCCGGCATGATCTGCATCAGCCCCATGGCGCCCACCGGGCTTACAACCTCCGGCCGGTTGCTGCTTTCGCAGTGTATAACGGCGGCTATGAGATATGGATCCAACGCGTATTCTTCCGCGTACGCCGCTATGGTTTCGGGATAGTTCAGCTTATAGGTGCGCTTTTCCAGCTCACGCCCAAGCAGCAATACCATAATAAGCGCCAGCAACAGCAATAGGAAGGCCGCGAATACGCCCCTGCCCTTGCGTTTTCGTTTTTGCTTGGTTCTTTCCAACTTTCCCTCGTTTTCCATCCTGTTCATTCCTGCGTACCTTTCACTGCCGCATATAGGGCGTCCACCCGTTTATAGAGCGCAACCTGATCGCCTGAATTATCGAGCACCCGGTGCGCAAAGGCAAGCTTTTGCTGCTGCGGCATCTGGCTGTTGATGCGAGCGCTTGCTTCGGCCTGTGTGCTGCCGTCGCGCAGCATAATGCGCGATATGCGCGCCGCCTCGTCCGCCACCACCAGCCAGACTTCATCCATATCCTTGTGCATGCCGCTTTCGATCAACAGCGGGACATCCCAGAATACCGGCGCACAAGGCTGCGCAGTACGATACAGTCTTTCCTGTTCGAGCATGCGTTCGCGCACCATCGGGTGCAGCAGCGCGTTGACGGCAAGCCGCTCCGCCTCCTCGCCGAATATGATTTGCGCCAGCGCGCGCCGGTCCAGCTCGCCGTTTTGCTGCAATATGCCCGCACCATAACGCTGTATCAGTATGGCAAGGCCCGGCGTGCCCGGTTCCACGGCCTGCCGGGCCGCAATATCCGCATCCAGCACCGTAGCGCCCAAACGCCGCAGCCGTGCTGAAACGGTGGATTTGCCCGCGCCGATGCCGCCGGTAAGGCCTATGCGTTTTTTACACCCTGCGCTCATTTGGTATCGTACCAGCTATGCCCGCTTTTAACCTCGGCCTCCAGCGGAACATGAAGCCGCATGGCGTTCTGCATACAGTCGCACACAAGCGCGGTGACGGCTTCTTCCTCCTGCGGCGGCGTATCGACGATCAATTCGTCGTGAATCTGCAGCACGAGCCTGGCGGATAGCCCCCGCTCGCGCAGGGCCCTATCCACGCGTACCATGGCAAGCTTGATGATATCCGCGGCGGTGCCCTGTATCGGCATGTTCATGGCGACGCGCTCACCAAAGGAGCGGGTATTGTAGTTGCTGCTCTTCAATTCCGGGAGATCGCGCCTGCGCCCCAAAAGGGTCTTCACATACCCGTCGCGCTTGCCGTTTTCCACGCTCTGCTGCATGTATGCGCGCACGCCGGGATAACGGTTCAAATACCGCTCAATAAATTCGCCCGCCCGTTTTCGGCCGATGCCAAGGTTGCGCGCAAGGCCAAAATCGGAAATACCGTATACGATACCGAAATTGACCGCTTTGGCGGCGCTGCGCTGCTCGGACGTGACCTCTTCGGGCGGAACGCCGAACACCTCGCCCGCCGTGCGGGTATGAATATCGCCGCCCTGCCGGAAGTTCATGGTCATTGCCTCATCCCCGCTGATATGGGCCAGCAGCCGCAGCTCGATCTGCGAGTAATCCGCACCCAGAAGCACGTTGCCGGGGCTTGCCACAAATGCCTTGCGTATCTCGCGCCCCAGCGCCGTACGCACGGGAATATTCTGCAAATTGGGCTCGGTGCTGGAAATGCGCCCCGTGGCCGCGACGTTCTGGTTGAAGCTCGTGTGCACGCGCCCGTCCGCAGGCGAAATGACGGCAAGCAGCCCGTCGATGAACGTGCTCTTGAGCTTGGTCAAAAACCGGTATTCCTGAATCAGCGCCACGATGGGGTGCAATTCCACCAAGGTATCCAGCACGTCCGAATCGGTGGAATAGCCGGTCTTTGTTTTGCGCTGGGAAGGCAGACCCAGCTTATCGAACAGCACAGCGCCCAACTGCCTGGTGGAGAGTATATTGAAGCTCTCCCCCGCCTGCTCGTAAATTGCCGCGGCCAGTTCGCCTATACGCGCTTTGAACTGCGCATCCAACTCCTGCAGCACGCCCGCATCCACGCGGAAGCCGTGCCGCTCCATGCGGAAAAGTACGCTGATAAGCGGAAGCTCCACAGTTTCATACAGTTCCTGCAAGCCAAAATCGTGAAGCTGCTTCATCATGGGTTCATACAAATGCAGCAGCGCGCATGCGCCGGGTTTATCGACGCCCAGGCGTTCCTGCGCCAAAGCCGTGAGCGAAGGCGTAGGGCGTATGGCGTTCAACAGATAATCCACGATCATCGCATCAAAATGCAGCCCTTGGAGAGTGATCCCTTCGCGGGCAAGCAGGTGCATCCACTTTTTTGCGTCGAACAGGATTTTCTTTGGCTTCTCCTCTATAAGAAGCGGCTGCACCGTCCGCCATACTTCGGCAGGATCCAGGCCCGGTTCCAGCAATGTGCCCGAAAGCCGCAGGCGATACTCCGCGCCCTTTTCAGCTGCGATATAAAGCGTATCCTCCTCCGTACACAGCGCGAGGATCTCAGCATTGCGCAACGCCTCCACCGCGTTAAGCAGCGCGGGGATATCCAAAATATCCGTCGTGGTCTTCTTGCTTTGCACGGGCTGCTCGAATACGGCCGCTTCCTCCCCCGCAGGCAGGCGGTTGGCAAGTGAATTGAGCTGCAATTGCCGCAGCAGCGGCAGCGCGCCGCCCATTCGTTCAGGCCTGAACGCGCTGTCTTCCAGGGAAAGCGTAATGGGCGCGTCCGTGCGGATGACGCCAAGCCGAAAGCTCATGCGCGCCAGATCCGCATTCGCGGCAATCCGCTCCCCCAGCTTGCCCTTGATTTCATTCGCGTGGGCGAGCACCGCTTCCATGCTGCCATACCCTTCCAACAGCTTGAGCGCCGTTTTTTCCCCTACGCCGGGAATCCCGGGGATATTATCCGACCCGTCGCCCATCAGGCCCTTGAGATCGCGCATTAGGTCCGGCGTAAGGCCATAGGTCGCCCTGAGCACTTCGCGGTCCATTTCCATGGTATCCGATATACCCTTTTTGGTAAGCAGCACATGCGTATAATCGGAGATCAGCTGCAACGCGTCCCTGTCGCCGGTGACCAAGAGGGCGTCTGTATCCCGCTCTTCCGCCATACGGGCGAACGTGCCCAGTATATCGTCGGCTTCAAACGTCTCGCAGGTACATACCGCAATGCCCATTTGCTCCAGTATCTGCCGCAGCAGCGGAAACTGCGGGCGAAGATCCTCCGGCGTTTCACGGCGTCCTGCCTTATATTCCTCAAACTGCTCGTGACGGAATGTCGGCCCGTGCAGGTCGAACGCCACAACAAGATAATCCGGTTTCATCTCCGTCAGCTTGAGCAGCATGCTCAAGAAGCCATGTATTGCGCCGGTGGGCGTGCCCTCCCGGCTGGTCATTGCGGGCAGCGCGTAATATGCGCGGTGCATCAGGCTGTTGCCGTCAATGGCAATCAGCCGCTTGCCGCTGTGTGCTTCCATTTTGTTACCCCCGGTTCATTTTTCGTTCAAGCAAATGCCGCGCATGTCATACGCATCCTTCCCCTCCAGATACCGTGCGCGCACCTGCTTCATGACATCCTTCCACGGGATGGGGATGGTCTGCCGCGCCGCCTCACCCACGCGCCGCAGCAATACTTCGTCGGATAGAATGCGGGTAAGCGCATCGCAGATACTCTTCGGGTCATCGCGGCATAAAAAGCCGTTCTCGCCGTCGCACACGCACTCCGCCGCACAGGAGCCTTCCACTAACAGCGAGGGCGTGCCGGAGGCCGCCGCTTCACGTACCACCAAGCCCGCCGTATCGTAGAGCGACGGGAACAGGAACAGGCTCGCCCGCGCATAAAGGCCCATGATCTGCTCGCGCTGCATCAACTGCCCCGTGAATACGAAGTTTTGCTCCAGATCCAGACACTTTACCAGCTCTTTTATCTCTTCCTCGTGGGAACCCTGCCCCACCATTACCATACGAAACCCGGGCTGTATATTCCGGTAGAGCGATAACGCTTCCACAATATGCCGGATATTCTTTTTCCAATGCTGCTGCCCCACGAACAGCAGCACAGGTCCGTCGCCTAAATTGTACTGCTCCTCCACACGTTTTTTATCGGCCTGTGTGGGATACCACGGGTCGGTGCCGTTGGGCATTACGGTGATGTCGCCCGTAAAGCCGTATTCGCGCAGCACCTGCGCGGTAGAGTCGTTGACCGTCCACACTTCGTCGCACGCGTTATAAAAGCTCAGTATCAGCTTGACGGCCGCCTGCGACATGGCCTCGCTGTGCGTGGCCATATAAAAGTCATCATAGTATTTCGAGTGGAACGTCCCGATCAGCGGGATATCGTGTATCCGCTTTAACCGCAGCGCTTCGATTCCTGCGCCAAACGGGCTGTGCGCGTGGAGCAGGTCCATCTTTACGTTGCGCGACTGCAGCAGATAGGAAAGATCCCATGCAGGCACGCCCGCGCGGTACTGCGGCGCCATAGGCACCGCTACACCCCTGTACTGCAGCACATGATATGGGTACTCGATGTTATCATAGCCTGGCGCCTTGGGGGAGACCACATAGCATTCGTCGCCCATGGCATGAAGCTCGCGGGCATAGCTTTTCACCACCATGCCTACCCCGTCCAGCTCGGGCGGAAATGTATCACAGAACAAACCAATCACCATGTCATTCACGCTCCTTGGGGTAAGTATTGCCACCGGAACGCTTCTGACACACCCGCCCTTTAATCCAATACATCATACACCATACGCGGCGCGCGGTTTTCCACCACGATCCCCTCGCGCAGCAATGCAATGGCGGCTTCTACCTGCGCATCGTCATTTACATAGAGCGTACACACCGGCTCCTGCGCGTTAACGGTATCCCCCAGCCGCTTATGCATTACCAAGCCCACCGCGGGGTCGATGCGATCCTCTTTTTTCGCCCTGCCCGCACCCAACAACTGCGCCGCAAGGCCGATCTTTGCGGCATCCATCCGCTGTACCTGACCGCTCTGTAAGTATACGGGTATCTTGCTTTTGACGGCGCACAGCTCGTTGATCTTTACGATGTCGATGTATTTGGGATCGCCGCCCTGCGCCTGCACCATGTCCCTGAGCTTTTGCAGCGCTGCACCGGATTCGAGGGAATGCGCAAGCTTGCCCTTCGCATCCTTCTCCCCTTCCGCTTCCCCGCACAAACACAGCATATGGCTACCCAGCAGCATGCAGACTTCGTAAAGCGGGTCGCCCGCAGGGATTTTGCCGCTCAAAAGCTCTATCGCCTCGCGCACCTCCAGGGCATTGCCTACCGCAAGGCCCAGCGGCTGGTTCATATCGGTAATAATCGCCACCACGCGGCGGCCCAGATGCTTGCCAATCTCCACCATGGTGGAAGCAAGCTTGCGCGCTTCCTCCTGCGTTTCCACGAACGCGCCGGTGCCGACCTTCACGTCCAGCACGATGGCGTCGGCGCCCGCGGCCAGCTTTTTGCTCATGATGCTCGACGCGATCAGCGGAATGCTGCGTACGGTGCTCGTCACATCGCGCAGGGCATACAGCTTCTTATCCGCCGGTACCAAGTTGCCGGATTGACCTACCACGGCAAGCCCCAGTTCCCGTACCTGCCGCTTGAAATGCTCCAACGGCTGTTCGATCCTCAACCCCGGGATGCTCTCGAGCTTATCCAGCGTACCGCCGGTGTGGCCCAAGCCCCTGCCCGACATTTTTGCGACTTTGCCGCCGCAGGCCGCCACCATGGGCGCTACCACAAGGGTGGTTGTGTCACCTACGCCGCCGGTGGAATGCTTATCCACTTTCACACCGGGTATATCCGAAAGATCCACAATATCGCCAGAGCGCATCATGGACATGGTAAGGTCCGCGATCTCGCGCGGATTCATGCCGGAAAAACACACGGCCATCAAAAACGCGGACATTTGGTAGTCGGGTACTTCGCCCGCCACATAGCCCTGTATCAACCGATCAATCTCTTCCGCGCTTAGGGCAGAACCCTCCCGTTTTTTTTCTATAAGATCCACCGCGCGCATCGCACTTCCTCCTTGTGTTGGGCTTGTAATTGGTGTACGGATACGAGCCGGAAAAGGCCGCCTCGCATCATTCGCTGCGGACAGCCCTCATTTCCGTTTAGATTGTATCATATTGGGTATTGAACGCGCAAGGACAGCGGCGCCTTGCGATGTGAACATTGGGTGAACCCTGGACAAACTCAGTTTTACCTAGGCGATATTGACCTGATAAGCGTCCAACAAATTGCAATTCGTAAAAATGTATACGAAATTGCGTTATATGGAAACAGTCTCGCTATGTAGCTTATTATCAGTATCAAAAAAGTCAGTAAATACGGAATAATCAGCATAACCTTCCGGATTGTAATGACATCTTTTATATGATCGGTACTTATTACTATTGCAAAAAGCAACGCAACCCCCCAATTCAAAATAACTGTAGTAATGATTGAGATATCCGGTCCTTGGTTTTGAATATATTCAGTAACTGTAATCAAAATCAAAACAAACGTCAGCAAGAAAAAGCAACATATTATGTCTTTTTTATTAATGTTTTTCATACGCCTATTATCCCTTCACAAAGTTACGTTGTTACAGAAAATGTACGTTTCTGCCCATTATAAACATATTTAACTATAGCAGTACCGCCGGATTTCTAAAGTTGATTAGTGGAAAATTATGATATGTGATACAGAGTACATTCTTCGTTAATATTATATAGTGGAATTTATACCAAAATTTATTAATAATTTGTAAATCTACTATGTTTTATATCCGTATGCATGCCATCCGGTTTCTGCAACACAAAAGCCGCATGAGCATATCATGCGGCTAAATGTTATTGGGAGCCGGCGGCTACCTATCCTCCCGGGCCGTTTCCAACCAAGTACTTTCGGCGTATAAGGGCTTAACTTCTGTGTTCGGAAAGGGAACAGGTGGGACCCCTTAGCCAAACC